>CAYVWQ010000006.1:0-144529 GCA_964455545.1 uncultured Thermoleophilaceae bacterium
TTCCGGCGATGAAGGAGGTCGGCGACAAGTTCGGCGCCGGCGAGCTGATCCTGCCGTTCGTGCTGCAGTCGGCCGAGGTGATGAAGAAGGCCGTCGCGCGTCTCGAGAACTACCTCGACCGCATCGAGGGCTACACCAAGGGCGTCGTCGTGCTCGCGACCGTGTTCGGCGACGTCCACGACATCGGCAAGTCGCTGGTGAAGACGATCCTCACGAACAACGGCTACACCGTGGTCGACCTCGGTAAGCAGGTTCCGGTCGGCGACATCGTCGACGCGGCGAAGGAGAACAACGCGACCGCGATCGGTCTTTCGGCGCTGCTCGTCTCAACGAGCAAGCAGATGCCGCTGGCCGTCCAGGAGCTGCACCGCCAGGAGCTCGACTTCCCCGTGCTGCTCGGCGGCGCCGCGATCAACCGCAAGTTCGGCTACCGCGCCAGTTACGTGAACGGCAAGGAGGACGACACGACCTACACGCCGGGCGTCTTCTACTGCAAGGACGCCTTCGAGGGTCTCGCCGTTATGGACCAGCTCGTCGAGCCTGACCAGCGTGAGGCGCTCGTCAAGCAGGTCGCCGAGGCGGCCGCCGACGCGCGCAACGAGGTCGAGGTCGTCGACGACGGGCCGCCGACCACCGACGACTCCGTGCGGTCTGCTGTCGACACGACGACGCCGATCCCCGAGCCCCCGTTCTGGGGCCAGCGCGAGATCGACGTGCCGCTCGACGAGGTCTACAACTACCTCGACACCCATGTGCTCTACAAACTGCACTGGGGCGGACGCGGCATGAGCAACGACGAGTACCTCAAGCTCTTGCGCGAGAACTTCCAGCCACGCCTCGAGCGCATGTGGGCCGAGCAGACGTACCTGCATCCGCGCGCGAAGCTCGGCTACTTCCCTTGCTACAGCGTCGGCAACGAGATCTATGTGATCAACCCGGATGACCGCGACAAGCCGGTCGACGAGGCCGAGGTGATCGAGAAGCTGGTTGCCCCGCGCCAGCCGAAGCACGACCGCATCTGCCTCGCCGACTTCTACAAGCCGAAGGAGTGGGTCGAGGAGCACGGCCAGTACGACGTCGTCGCGATCCAGGCAGTGACCGTCGGCGACGAGGTCACGGAACTCATGGCGAAACTCGAAGAGGACGGCGAGTTCGCCGAGCAGCTCTTCGTGCACGGCCTCGGCGTGCAGACTGCAGAGGGTCTGTCCGAGTGGCTGCACGCGAAGGTCCGCGAGGACCTCGGTGCCGAGCCCGGCCAGGGCCGCCGCTACTCGTGGGGCTACCCGGCCGTGCCCGAACAGAGCGAGCACGAGAAGGTCTTCAAGCTGCTGGACGCGAACGCGATCGGCATGCGTCTCTCGGGCGGTTACGCCGTCGAGCCGGAGCAGTCGACCGTCGCGATCATCGCGTACCACCCGCAGGCCGTCTACTACGGAACCAAGAGCGGCTTTCTGCCGGCGCCGGGCGTGAAGATGCCCGACCAGCTGATCAAGGGCACCGAACGGGACCCTGCAGTGCGCGCCGAGCTGCTCGACGACCCACGCGAGGGGACGATCGAGGGTGAAGTCGCCTCCGACGGCGAGAGCACCGAGGTACTCGACACGGTCGGCGCGCTGCCAGAGTAGGCGGATGGCCAAAGCGAAATCCACCGCGGACAGCCACGAGCTGATCCGCGTCCAGGGCGCCCGGGTGAACAACCTGAAGGACGTCAGCGTCGAGCTGCCCAAGCGCAGGCTGACCGCGTTCACCGGCGTCTCCGGTTCGGGCAAGAGCTCGCTGGTGTTCAGCACGATCGCGGCCGAGTCGCAGCGACTGATCAACGAGACCTACAGCACGTTCGTCCAAGGTTTCATGCCGACGATGGCGCGGCCAGAAGTCGATGTGCTCGAGGGTCTGACGACGGCGATCATCGTCGACCAGGAACGGATGGGCGGCGACGGTCGCTCGACCGTCGGCACCGCGACCGACGCCAACGCGATGCTGCGCATCCTCTTCAGCCGCCTCGGCAAGCCGCGGATCGGTCCGCCGAACGCCTACTCGTTCAATGTCCCGTCGGTCTCGGCGACCGGCGGCATCACGGTCCAGCGCGGCAAAAAGACGGTTACCGAGAAGGCGAGCTTCAGCCGGCTCGGCGGGATGTGTCCAGAGTGCGAGGGTCGCGGAACGATTAACGACTTCGATCTGGCGGCGCTCTACGACGAGGAGAAGTCGCTGAACGACGGCGCGATCACGATCCCCGGCTACTCGATGGAGGGTTGGTACGGCCGCATCTTCCGTGGCAGTGGCTTCTTCGACCCCGACAAGCCGATCAAGAAGTTCAACAAGCGCGAGCTGCACGACCTGCTCTACAAGGAGCCGACGAAGATCAAGGTCGACGGCATCAACTTGACCTATGCCGGCCTGATCCCGACGATCCAGAAGTCGATGCTCTCAAAGGACGTCGATTCGCTGCAGCCGCACATCCGCCGCTTCGTCGAGAAGGCCGTCGTCTTCAAAACCTGCCCCGAGTGCGACGGAACGCGTCTGGCGAAGGAAGCACGCTCCTCGAAGATCAACAAGATCAACATCGCCGACGCCTGCTCGATGCAGATCACCGATCTTGCCGACTGGCTGAGCAAGATCAAGGACCCGGGTGTGCAGCCGCTGATCGAGTCGCTGCAGCACACGCTCGACTCGTTCGTCGAGATCGGCCTCGGTTACCTCAGCCTCGACCGCCCGTCGGGCACTCTGTCCGGCGGCGAGGCTCAGCGCACGAAGATGATCCGCCAACTCGGTTCGTCGCTGACCGACGTCACGTATGTATTTGATGAACCGACCGTCGGACTTCATCCGCATGACATCGAGCGGATGAACCAGCTGCTGCTGCGCCTGCGCGACAAGGGCAACACGGTGCTGGTCGTCGAGCACAAGCCCGAGGCGATTGTCAACGCCGACCACGTCGTCGACATCGGTCCGGGCGCCGGCTCGAACGGCGGAGAGATCGTGTTCGAGGGGACGGTCGCCGGTCTGCGTAAGAGCAAAACCGTCACCGGACGTCACCTCGACGACCGCGCGAAGCTGAAGGACGCCGTGCGCGAGCCGTCCGGGGCCATCGAGATCCGCGGCGCGAACACCCACAACCTTCGAGACGTCGACGTCGACATCCCGCTCGGACAACTCGTCGTTGTGACCGGCGTCGCCGGCTCCGGCAAGAGCTCGCTGATCAGCGGTTCGCTGGCGAAGCGAGACGAGGTCGTGTCGATCGACCAGAGCGCAATCCGGGGATCGCGGCGCAGCAACCCGGCGACCTACTCCGGGCTGCTCGAACCCATCCGCAAGGCCTTTGCGAAGATGAACAAGGTCAAGCCCGGTCTCTTCAGCCCGAATTCCGACGGTGCCTGTCCGACCTGCAAAGGCGCCGGCGTGATCTACACCGACCTTGGCGTGATCGCCGGCGTCTCCTCGACATGCGAGGACTGTGGCGGTAAGCGATTCGACTCGACGGTCCTGAAGTACAAACTCGGCGGAAGGGACATCAGCGAGATTCTCGAGATGTCGGTCGACGAGGCTGAAGACTTCTTCGGTGGCAAGGGTGACGTACCGGCCGCGCACGCAATCCTCGAGCGCCTGCGCGATGTCGGCCTCGGCTATCTCACGATTGGCCAGCCGCTGACAACGCTCTCGGGGGGAGAGCGCCAACGACTGAAGCTTGCCACGCAGATGGCGGAGAAAGGTGACGTCTACATCCTCGACGAACCGACGACGGGACTGCACCTTGCCGACATCGACCAGCTGCTCGGCCTGCTCGACCGACTGGTGGACGGCGGAAAGTCGGTCGTCGTGATCGAGCACCACCAGGCCGTGATGGCACACGCCGACTGGATCATCGACCTCGGTCCGGGCGCGGGACAGGACGGCGGACGGATCGTGTTCGAGGGACCTCCGGCTGAGCTCGTGAAGAGGCGCAAGACGCTGACGGGCAAGCACCTCGCCGACTACGTAGGCACCTGAGCGGCGCTAACCTGCCGGACGCAATGGGAAAGCGCAGCCGTAACCAGCCCGTCGATTCGACGGTCGAAGAAGAGATCGCAAAGGCCGAGAAGGAGTACCGAGGGCTCAAGCGCCTGTTCAATCTCGGCGCCTTCGCCGTCGCACTTCTGATCCTCGGCCTGATTCTGCAGCAACCCGGCGGCTGGCTCATCGCGGTCGTGATTCTGGGATTGATCGAAGGCGTCTCGTACTTCTTTCTGCGTAGGTCCCTCGAGCAGCGCCGCGAAGAGCGCATCGCTCGCATCCGTTCCGGCGAATAGCCCCAAAACCGCATTGGGTTGCGGGTTTCAGGCATCGCGTCACCGTATGTCCAACGTGTACAGGCGAAGTTTCGCCATCGGTACAACGATCGTTGCGCAGCCCGAACGTAGTTTCCCCCTGTATTCACGAAACCCGCGACTCGGCGCGTCCGCTTCTGAAGTGCCTTGATCCGCGACGATCGAAAGGGGCTATCCGCTCTAATGAAACGAAAGTCATTCATCCTCATGGCGGCCGTAGCCGCGGTTGGAGCGCTGCTCCTTCCGGCGTCGGCGTTCGCGGCGGATCCCGCCGGGGACGTGGTCGTCCAGTACAACCTGAACAGCCTGTGGCTGACGATCGCAGCGGTGCTCGTCATCTTCATGCAGGCTGGTTTCGCGTTTCTCGAGATCGGATTCTCGCGCGGCAAGAACGTCGGTACCGTCGTCGCCAAGATCCTCACGAACATGGCCATCGCCGGTCTGTTCTACTGGATCATCGGCTACTCGCTGTCGTTCTCGAACGGCTCAGCCGAGACCGCTCCGGGCTTCTCGGGCAACTTCGACAACCTGTTCCTCTCGAACATCGGCGTCGGCGGCATGCAGACCGCCAGCGACGAGTCGGTGTACAGCGAGTGGTCGTTCTGGATCTTCCAGTACGCATTCCTCGCGGTGTCGCTGGCGATCGTCTGGGGCACCACGCTTGAGCGCATCAAGTTCAGCACGTACATCATCTACGGCGCGATCTTCTCGGCGTTCATCTACCCGATCGTGGCTCACTGGAGCTGGGGCGGCGGCTGGCTCGCCCAGGAGGGCGTCCAGGACTTCGCCGGTTCCGGAGTCGTCCACCTCTGCGGCGCCACCGCCGGTCTGGCGGCGACGCTTGTCCTCGGTGCTCGCAAGGGCAAGTTCCAGGACGGCAAGCCGCAGGCCATCCCCGGTCACTCGATGCCGTGGTTCGGCCTCGCCTGCATCATCCTGCTCGTCGGTTGGTTCGGATTCAACCCGGGTTCGGAGCTCGCAGCTGACAACCGCGTGGCTGAGATCGCCGTCGTCACCCTCGCCGGTGGTCTGTTCGGTGTGATCGGAGCGTTCATCACGTCGCTGCTGGTCCAGAAGACGATCGACATCGGCATGGTCGGCAACGGACTGATCGCCGGTCTGGTCGCCATCACGGCGCCTTCGGGTTACGTGATCGTGTGGCCGGCCGTGATCATCGGACTCGTCGCCGGCGTCATCGTCGTCCTCGGCGTGTTCCTGTTCGAGAAGCTGAAGATCGACGACCCGGTCGGAGCGCTCAGCGCCCACGGCCTGGCCGGTATCTGGGGCGTGTTGGCCTGCGGAATCTTCACCTTCCCGGAGCTGGTGCTCGACGGTCAGACCGAAGGCCTGTGGTACGGAGGCGGCTTTGGCCAGCTCTGGACCCAGTTCCTCGCCACGATCGCGACCTTCGCCTTCGTCTTCGTGATCTCTCTGATCGTCTTCTACGCGATCAAGGCCACGATCGGCATGCGCGTTTCGGAAGCCGAAGAGGACGCCGGTCTCGACATCTCCGAGCACGGTATGTACGGTTACCCGGAGCAGTTCATCCCGGCTTCCGAACTCATCGGAAGCGGAATGCCCGGTACCCCGAGCCACGCTTCGTCGGTGCTTGGAACGCCGTCCAGTACACCTGCCGGTGCCGAGGCCTAAGGAGATATGTCAATGAAGAAAATCGAGGCATACATTCGTCACGAGGCTTTCGAGTCGATCCGCAAGGAGCTTCTCGACGCCGGTATCCCGAGCCTGTCCATCGTGGACGTCAAGGGCTCCGGTCGCCAGAAGGGCATCACTGAGTCGTACCGCGGTTCGGAGCTGGTCATCCACCTCCGTCCGAAGCTCAAGATCGAGTGCGGTGTCGACGACAGCGAGGTCGCGACGGTGACCGACGTGATCCTCAAGCACGCCCGCACGGGTGAGGTTGGTGATGGAAAGATCTTCATCATCAACATCGAGGACGCGATCCGCATCCGCACCGGCGAGCGTGGAGCTTCAGTGCTCCAGTCGCACGAGGCGGAAGAGATTCCCTCCGGGGTCTGAAACCCCACTCCTGGATGGTGGATGGATGGAGCGCCCCGGGCCGAAAGGCCCGGGGCGTTTTTTTGGTAGTCAAGTGATCCGCGGCGGCGGCCGATCCTTTCACTGGATTTGCCGCGTGAGGCCGTCGCTATATTCGGCTGACGGAGTGGCAATTTCGCCCCGTAACCCCGACAACAAGCCGAATTGAGCTGGGGAGCTCATGGCACTTCCAGACATCACACTTCAGCTCGCCGGTGAATCCGGCGAGGGCGTCATCTCAGGTGGCGACATTCTCACCGCAGGGGCGGCTCGCGCCGGCTACTGGGGTCTAACTTTCCGCACCTACCCCGCCGAGATCAAAGGCGGCCCGTGCATGTTCCAGGTGCGCATCGGCGCCGAGCGGATCAGGTCGATCGGCAACCAGACCGACCTGCTCGTCTGCTTCAACCAGGAGGGCTTCGACCTTCAGCACGAAACGGTCGGCGCCGAGGGCATCGTCATCGCCGACGCTGAGTCGTGCAAGGTGACCGATGAATTCGCGGGTCGCTCCTATGAGGTGGCCTTCAGCCAGCTCGCCGAAGAAGCCGGCGGCAGCCGCCGCGGCAAAAACATGGTGATCGTCGGCATGGTCTGCGGACTGCTCGACATCGACACCACGCAGATCGAGCAGCTGATCCTCAAGCGCTACGCGCACAAGGGCGACGTCGGCGAAGCGAACATCAACTCGCTGCGCGCCGGCCGCGACCACGCCACCGCGAACCTTCCCGACGTATGCAACGTCGTCAAGCCGGCCGAGCCAGAGCGCGAGCGCATCCTGCTCTCCGGCAACCAGGCGATCGTCGCCGGCGCTCTGCACGCGGGGCTCACGTACTACGCCGGCTACCCGATCACTCCGGCGTCGGACATCCTCGAGTCGCTCGCCGCGCGCCTGCCGCGCATGGACGGCGTCGCAATCCAGACCGAGGACGAGATCGCGGCTCTGGCTTCGGTGCTCGGCGCCAGCTTCACCGGTGCCAAAGCGATGACCGCGACTTCCGGACCCGGTCTTTCGCTGATGGCCGAGTTGATCGGTCTTGCCGGCACCGCCGAGATCCCGGCCGTGATCATCGACGCCCAGCGCGCAGGCCCGTCCACGGGTATGCCGACCAAGACCGAGCAGAGCGATCTGAACCAAGCCGTCTACGGCTCGCACGGCGAGGCCCCGCGCGTGGTGATCGCGCCGACGACCGTCGACGACTGCCTCGCATGCACGGTCGAGGCGTTCAACGCCGCCGAGACCTACCAGGTGCCGGTGATTCTGCTTTCGGACCAGTCGCTGAGCCACCGGCTCGAGACGGTCGACCGTCCCGACCTTTCGAAGCATCCGGTCGAAGACCGCGTGCGGCCGGAGGGTTCTGGCGACGAGCGCTACCAGCGCTACGAGCTGACCGAGAACGGCGTCTCGCCGATGGCGATTCCGGGTGCACCGGGCGCCTACGTCTCGACCGGCATCGAGCACGATGAGCTCGGTCACCCGGGTTACACGCCGCAGCTCCACAAGTCGATGCAGGACAAGCGCTTCAAGAAGCTCGAGCCGCTCGCCGAGCAGAGCCGCGTCACCGTGACCGGTCCCGAGCAGGCGAAGGTAGGAATTCTCGGGTGGGGTTCGACCGAGGGAGCGGCCGTCGAGGCAGCCGAGATGCTGCGCGAGCGCGGGATCAGCGCCGCCACGTTCTATCCGCGGGTGATCGCCCCGCTGCCCGTGCGGCGCATCCGCGAGTGGGCTGAGGGCATGGAGAAGGTCTTCGTGCCGGAGGTCAACTACACCGGGCAGTTCGCCCGGATGGTCCGCGCCGACTGCGGCGTCGAGGTGATCTCGCAGACGCAGATCACCGGTTACCCGTACACCGCGGCTCAGATCGCAGATTTCATCGAGGCCGAGGTCGGCTCGCGAGCAACCGCCGGAGCGACGGCGTAAAGGAGTGCAAGATGGCAGTTGAAGCACAGAAGCGCGACCCGAAGGACTTCAAGTCCGACCTCAAGCCGATCTGGTGCCCGGGCTGCGGAGACTTCGGCGTGCTCGCCGCGGCTTACCGCGCTTTCGCCGAACTCGACCTCGATCCCGACAAGACGGTCGTCGTATCGGGCATCGGCTGCTCCAGTCGGTTCCCCGGATTCGTGACCACCTACGGCTTCCACGGCGTCCACGGGCGTGCGCTGCCGACGGCGATGGGCGTCAAGATGGCGAATCCCGAGCTCGAGGTGATCGCGGTCGGCGGCGACGGCGACGGCTTCGCGATCGGTGGCGGGCACTTCCCGCATGCCGCGCGCCGCAACGTCGACATCACCTACATCGTGATGGACAACGAGATCTACGGCCTGACCAAGGGCCAGGTCTCGCCGACGTCGCACCAGGATCAGAAGTCGCCCAGCTCGCCTTACGGAAATGTGGAGCAGCCGCTGAACACGATGGCAACGGCGATCGCCGCGGATGCATCGTTCGTGGCACGCGGCGCCAGCTTCCGTGCGAAGGAGCTCACCGAGCTGGTCGTCGCCGGCATCCAGAATCCCGGCTTCAGTTTCATCGACGCCTACTCACCTTGCACGTCATTCAACAACACGACGCAGCTGTGGAAGGACGAGGTCTCGCAGCTCGACGAGGCACACGACCCGACCGACCGCGCCGCCGCGTTCGGCAAGGCGCTCGCCGACCCGATGGCCCTCGGCATCTTCTACAAGCACGAGCGCGCCACGATGGGCCAGCGCCTCCAGGCGCTGAAGGACGCGGCCGAGCCCACAACCCCGGACGCGCTACTCGACAGCTACGCGCTCGAAGTCAAGCTCGCCTCGTAGCGGCTAGTCGTCGAAGAAGCTGCGGTCGAACTTCGGCGTCGGGTCGATCGCGACGATGCGGTTGTCCGCCAGCGTCTGATCGTCGTCCCCGACGATTCGTGCGCCGCCGTAGAGCCCGGCGGCGAGGGTGTACCCGACCTGGTGCTCGCCGCGGCGCAGCGGCGTGAGCGGGAGCTTGTAGGTCTTCGTGTCGCCGGAGGCCAGCGAACCGAGGTTGTATGTGGTGGCCAGGGCGGCGTTGTACGGAGTCACGTTTGCGTAGTTCACCTCGTTCGGCAGCCATACAGGGCGAACTTCTGACCCGGCGCCGGGCTGCGCGACCTTCGTCTTGAGCCCTGAAATCGTGACCACGACCTCAGGGATCGCGCGCTCGTCGTCGTTGCGGATCTTCAGAACGAAGTCGACCGGGGTGCCAAGCGGCTGCTCCTTGGGAAACTTCCACTCGAGCACGCTGGCCTGCCAGGTGCCGGTCGGGGCGCCGGCGCTCTGCTCCTCGCCGCCGCAAGCGGAAAGGGTGAAAACGCAGGCGACGGCGAGTATCAGCGCGACCGCGAAACGCGCTCGCGAGCGGTGCGCGGGGCATCCCGCGCCGGCCGGCTTCCGGGCCGTAGAAGTGTCGAGCGTCTCCTCCACCGTCAAGACCGCTCGCAAGATACCACCAGCCTCCCTCGTAGAACCGCGCAAACCCGCGTAGCGATGCAGGAATCAGGGGTGCAACACGAAAGTCGCCTAGATATGATCTGGCTTCGGAATTCGGGGACCGGCCGCGCACTGATGCGCGGTTTCGGAAGCAACGGCTGGGAGAACGAAAGGGATGCTGTTTTGAGCGGCGCGCGACGTGACCGCAATCAAGGACTGAGCACGGCCGCGAAAGTTTCGGTGGCTCCGTGACGTACGCGTCCCGCGCTTACGACACCGTTCGCGAGTTTCTGATCGAGATCGGCGAGATGGTCATCCTCGCCGGCAAGACGATCGTCTCTGCGATCCGTCCTCCGTACCCGTACGGAGGCGAGTTCGTGCAGCAGTTCCTCTTCGCACTGAAGCTCTGCTGGTTCCCGCTCGTCGTTTCGACGGTCGCGCTCGGCTACGGCGCGCCGGGCCTTCAGGCCGCGAACATCTTCACGATCCTCGGATCGATCGACCGCCTCGGCGGATTCTTCGTGCTCGCCTCGATTCGCGAGTTCGCCCCATTCGTCACCGCCGTCGTGATGGCCGGCGTCGCCGGTACCGCGATCACCGCCGACCTCGGCGCGCGCAAAATCCGCGACGAGCTCGACGCGCTCGCCGTGCTCGGCGTCGACGCGATCAAGAACCTGGTCGTCCCGCGCTTCTTCGCGCTGATGATCGTCACCGGCCTGTTTGACGTCTTCGCGCTGATGCTCGGCGTCTCCGGCGGCGTGATCGCCACGCTCGTCAACGGCGCTCCGCTCGGTCCGTTCTGGGCCACCTTCTTCACCAACGCGTCCGTCACCGACCTCTGGGGGTCGCTCGTGAAGACGACGATCTTCGGCGCGATCATCGCGATCGTCTGCTGCCACAAGGGCATGAACGCGAAGGGCGGTGCCGAGGGCGTCGGCCGCGCCGTCAACCAGGCCGTCGTGATCGCGTTCATTGGTGTGTTCGCGTTCAACACGGTCTTCACGCAGATGCTTCTGGCCACCCACCCGGAGATCTCCCAGATCCGTTAGGGGCGCGTGATGGTCGGAGTACGCAGCAGGCTCGAGCAGTGGATCGAAGACTTCGGTCGGGTAGTCAAGTTCGGCACCGAAGTCGTTGTCGACATTTTCAACGGCCGCGTCATGACCTTCTTCGGCGAGACGCTGCGCCAGGCCGGGGTGCTGATCATCGGCTCGGCCGTCGTGATCTGGACCCTGATGTTCTTCGTCGGCCTGCAGTGCGGCATCGAGGGCGCGTACTCGCTGCGCGCGTTCGGCGCGCCGGCATACGCCGGCGTCTTCACCGCGTGGTGTGACCTGCGCGAGATTGCGCCGTACGCATTCGGCTACATGATGTGCGCGAAGGTCGGTACCGGAATCGTCGCCGAGCTCGGCTCGATGCGCATCAACGACGAGGTCGACGCGCTCGAGGTCATGGGCATCGACTCGGTCCTCTTCCTTGCCTCGACGAGGTTGCTCGCCGCGTGGCTGGTGCTGCCGTTCCTCTACGTCACCGGCGTCGCCGGCGCGTTCATCGCCTCGTACCTGGCGGTGGTGCAGCAGGTGGGTGACGTGTCGAGCGGCTCCTACGAACAGATCTTCTGGCTATTCCAGAACCCTCCAGACCTGTTGTTCAGCCTGATCAAGGCGATGGTGATGGCGACGTTCATCGTGATCATCGCCTGTTACTACGGCTACAACGTGTCCGGAGGCCCGGTCGGGGTGGGTACGGCGACGGCGAAATCAATGGTCGCGAACATCGTCGTGGTGCACCTCGTCGGAATGATGGGAACGGTGTTCTTCTGGGGCGCGAACCCGCGCGCGCCAATCGGTGGATGACGATGGTTTTTTGTGGTTGTTTTGAGTTGCGCTCCGCACGGTCCTCGGCCGTGTTGATGCGTTCGATGTAGGGAGATGGGGCTGTGAATATCAGCGATGAGAACTTCAACGACGACGTGACGGATCGCGTCGAGGATGCCGCGACGGAAATGCAGCCGACAGCGGACGACTACTCGGATCACGAGCGCTTCGTCGATCCGCAGACCGGCGAGTCTTTTCCGATGGCGCTGCCACCGGAGAGGCGCCCGACCGAGCCGACCGTGCATCTCGACGAGTTCGGCAATCGCATTCCGCCCAACGCTCCCGGTTACGAGCACGCAGGCCCGTACGACTTCCACAGCCAGCAGGTACGCGAGCACGGCGCGCAGCGCAGTGCGATCCAGTTCATCGACGTGCACAAGGCGTTCGGCCGCAACAAGGTTCTGAACGGCCTCAACCTCGACATTCCCGAAGGCCAGATCTCGATGATCCTCGGCCCGTCGGGAACGGGTAAGTCCGTCTGCATCAAGCACATGGTCGGACTGCTCTACCCCGACCAGGGAGACGTACTCGTCCACGGCGAGTCCGTCCCCGACATGGAGGATCAGCGCCTTTTCGAGGTGCGCAAGAAGTTCGGCGTGCTGTTCCAGGACGGCGCGTTGTTCGGCTCGATGAACCTCTTCGACAACGTCGCCTTCCCGCTGCGTCAACACACTGACAAGTCCGAGGCCGACGTCGCTGAGATCGTCAACCGCCGCCTCAAAGAGGTTGGCCTGGGCAACGACGGCGACAAGATGCCGAACGAGCTTTCCGGCGGGATGCGCAAACGCGCCGGCTTTGCGCGCGCCCTGGTGCTCGACCCGGACATCGTCCTCTTCGACGAGCCCGACTCCGGCCTGGACCCGGTCCGCACGGCACTTCTCTGTGACCTGATCCAGGAGATCCACGAGGAGAACGGCGGCGCCTACGTCGTCATCACTCACGACATCCTTTCCGCGCGTCGCGTGGCCGAGCACATCGCGCTGCTCTGGAAGGGCCGCATCGTCGACGCCGGGCCGGCCTCCGAGCTCTTCGCCTCGGAGAACCCGTTCGTCAAGCAGTTCCTGACAGGAGACGCGGCAGGTCCGCTCGGCATGGAGTAGCCGCCGGCTTTCGATGAAGAACCGACATCCACGACAGATCACGACGGCCGATTTTTTCGCCCCCGCAGCGCGGGGGCTTCGGTCGTTTAATGAGTGGGGCGGTGCCGTGATGGGTGTGCCGGCGTGGTAACGAACCGACAGCGACAGATCGTCGTCGGGCTGCTCGTGCTGGCCGTCCTCGTCGTGCTCTGGCTGATCCTGCGCAGCGGCGGCTACTACGTGAACGCGCGCTTCGAGACCGGCGGTCAGCTGGTCAAGGGGGCCAACGTCACGGTCGGCGGCAAGGCCGTGGGCAAGGTCGAGAGCATCACGCTGACCGACAACAACCAGGCCAACGTGCGCATGAAGATTGACGACGGGGAGCTGACGCCACTGCACCGCGGCACGACGGCGACGATCCGCCAGTTCTCGCTTTCGGGCGTCGCCAACCGTTTCGTCGCGATCGCCCCCGGCCCGAACAACGCCGCAGAGATCCCGGACAACGGTGTGATCCTCGCCGACGACACCGAGTCGCCGGTCGACCTCGACCAGGTGCTCAACAGCTTCAACCCGAAGGTCACGAAGGGCCTGCAGGGATTCATCAAGGGCAGCGCTGCCCAGTACGCCGACGACCCGTCGACGCCGCTCAACGAGACGACCTACGGCAACATCGCGCTGCGCTACATCGCGCCGTTCTTCGACGCCGGCGCCCGTCTGGCGCACAACATCTCCTCGGACGACGAGACGCTCGCGAGCTTCCTCGTCGTGTCCGAGCGCGCCTCGACCACGCTGGCAGAACAGAACGAGCAGATCCGCGCGATGTTCACCAATCTCACGCGCTTCACGAAGGCCGTCTCGTCCGAGTCGGAGGAGCTCGACAAGGCACTCGCCGTCCTGCCGGAGACGCTGCGTCAGGGCAGTCAGGCCTTTGCCGCGATGCGCCCGACCTTCAAGGCGCTCGAGAACCTCTCCGACAAGTCGGACCCGATCGGCGAGAACGGGGGAGACGGCCTGGCGCCGCTATTCCGCAAACTCAAGCCGCTGATCGACGAGAGTGAGCCCGCGCTTTCCTACCTGAACAAGATGGTGCGGCAGAGTGGCGGCAGTAACGACCTGACCGACCTCTTCGCAAAGCAGCCGTCGGTCACGAAGACCGCCAAGAAGGTCTTCCCGAACACGATTTCCGCGATGCAGTCCGGCCAGGTGATCCTCAGCTTCCTGCGCCCGTACACGCCGGAGCTGACGTCGTGGATCAGTCACTTCGGCCAGATCGCAGCGAACTATGACGCGAACGGGCACTACGTGCGTGTTTCGACGCAGGGCACGAACTTCGCGCTCAACGGCAGCAATGAACTGACGCCGACGGGGAGCAACAATCTCTCGCAGTACGGCCGCACCGGCACCGCAAGGTGCCCGGGCACGGCTGCTCAAACCGCAGCGGACGGCTCAAACCCGTTCACCGCCGGCGGCACGCTCGACTGCGACCCCTCTCTGCAGATCCCGGGACCGTGACGATGAAGCGCTTCACGAACATCCGCTCACGCGCATCCCGCGTTTCGCCACGTCGCCTCTCCGTGCGAACGCGACGACTGTCGGTGCTCGCGGTTGTCGCCACGGCGGCAGCGATCATCGTGATCTCTTCGGTCGGCGCGGACAAGAAGGACGGCGGCTACGAAGTTCGCGGCCAGTGGGTCAACTCGGCCGGCATCAACGTCGGCGCGGACGTGCGCATCGCCGGCGCCAACGTCGGTTCGATCAAACAGATTTTCGTGACCCGCGACAACAACCTCGCGTCGGTCGTGATGGACATCACCGACCCAGCCTTCCAGCGCTTCTACATCGACGCGACCTGCAAGATCCGCCTGCAGTCGCTGATCGGTGAGAAGTTCATCGACTGTGACCCGGGGACGCCGACGAAGCCCGAACTGCCGGTCGATCCGCTCGACAAGAACCGCCGCCTGCTCACCTACAAGCACACCAGCTCTCCGGTCGACACCGACGAGCTGCTCGACGCGATGCGTGAGCCGCAGCGTGAGCGCTTCCGCGTGATCATCAACGAGCTCGGCATCACGCTGACCGGCCGCGGCCAGGACCTGCAGGACATCCTCGACCGCTTCGACCCGACCTTCCTCAACGTCAACAAGGTTCTGAAGATCCTCGCCGACGAGAACAAGAATCTCGTTCGCCTTGCCGAGGACGGTGACACGGCGCTGCAGTCGCTGGCAGCCAACCGCGAGCACATCACCGGCCTGTTCAAGAACGCCGACACGGCCGCGCGTGCGACGAACGCGAAACGTGCTGAGCTCGCCGAAACGCTGCAGCGCCTGCCCGCCTTCCTCGACGAGCTCGAGCCGACGGCGCGCGCGCTGAAGCAGTTTGCTGATCAGGCCGCGCCGGTCGCTGCTTCGGCCCGGGCATCCAGTTCCAACCTTTCCGAGTTTGTGACCGGCACGAACGAGTTCGTGAAGTCGGCAAACCCGGCGCTGAAGCGCTTCGGCGACACGTCCGATGTCTTCCGCGCGCAGATCCCGGCGATCACGCCGGTCGCGCAGACCTTGAACGGCATCGCGAAGAACCGCCTTTCGATCACAAACATCAGAAAGCTGTTGCAGAGCTTTGAAAAGCAGGACGGGTACGAGAACCTGGCTGCACTCACCATCGGACTCGTGGGTTCGATGAACGGCACAAACGCCTACGGTCATTTCGCGCGTTCGGCTCTGACGATCAACGGCGTGTGTCTGCAGTACTTCCAGAAGCGCAACACCGGTTGTGCGGCTGACTGGGCCAAGGATCACGATGGATCCAACAGCCCACCCGAATCCGCTTCGAGCAGCGCGAACACTGCAAACAACGGTTACGACGCGTCGGGGCTCGGGTCCAGCGCAGCCGCACTCGACTACCTCCTTGGAGGTGAGAAGTAATGCGCCGCCAAGGAGTCGCAGACAACCCTGTGCTCGTCGGAGCCGGAGCGATCCTCGTGATCCTCGTGATGGTGTTGTTGTCCTACAACGCCAACACTGGCCTGCCTTTTGTTCCGACCTACGACATCAACGCCAATATCCCGAACGGCGCTGCGTTGGTCAAGGGCAACGAAGTCCGCATCGGCGGTGCTCGCGTGGGTCAGGTGACCTCGATCAAGCCCGAGGCCGTTGGAGACTCCGGCAAGTACTACGCCCAGATCGCGTTGAAGCTCGACAAGAACATCGGCCCGATTCCGGCCAACTCCGTTATCGAAGTCCGTCCGAAGTCAACGATCGGCCTGAAGTACGTCGAATTGCAGCTCGGCGACTCCGAGAAGACGATCCCCAACGGCGGCACCCTGCCGATCACGCAGTCGCGCGTCGCGACCGAGTTCGAGGATCTGCTCAACACCTTCGACAAACGCGTGCGCGAGGGCAACAAGCGCTCGCTGCAGGAGTTCGGCAACGCGTTCGCCGGCCGCGGCGCCGACCTCAACTCCGCCTTCGGCACGCTCGGTCCGTTGTTCCAGAACCTTGAGCCCGTGGCTCGTACCGTCGCCGAACCGGCCACGAACCTCGCCGGTTTCATCCAGGCGCTGGCCCAGGCCGCGCACGACACGGCGGCTGCCGGCGACGAGGCGGGAGAAGTCTTCCGCAACGCTGACATCACTCTCGGCGCGTTCGCCGCTGCTTCGCAGGGCATCCAGGACAGTCTTGAAGAATCTCCGGCGACCCTGGCGGTCTTGACCGAAACGCTGCCGGCGCAGCGCCGCTACATCCGCCAGCTGACCGGCCTGGTCGAGAAGTTCCAGCCGGGCGCTCCGTACCTTCCCACAGTGTCCAGCAATCTCGCCTCGATCACCCGCAACGGTCCGAAATCCTTCGACCATCTCTACAAGACGGCACCGGCGTTCGACCGCACACTCAAGAACCTCGGCCAGTTCTCCGCCGATCCGCAGGTGCGCATGGGCCTGACCGGTCTGCTCACCTTCACGCAGACAATCAACGAGCCGCTGCGCTACATCACTCCTGCCCAGACGACCTGCAACTACTTCGGACTGTTTGCGCGAAACATCGCCTCCGTCGTGAGTTCGCGTGACAGCGGCATTTCATGGCTGCGCTTCGGTTTGATCGGCGGATGGCAGAACGCCGCGCCAGGTGACAGTTCAGAGATCAGCCCTGGAAACAAGAACCCGGCCTTCGCTCAGGTCTTGAACGGCGTCGATGCCTCGAACTTCCAGCAGTCGAACCCGTACCCGACCGCGGGTCAGAACAACATCTGCGGTGGCGGCAACGAAGTCACGAAGGGCGTTGCGGAACCGAAGGGGGACAAGGTTCTGCCGAAGGTCCCGACGCTCAGCCAGCCGGGCGGGATCAAGAGCGGCGACACCACTGAGGACACGAAGGCCGTGGGCGTCCAGCAGGTGAAGACGAAATGACGATGCACAGCGGAAACACCAAGGGCGTCACCACGCGCACCGCCGGAATCGTCGGGATCATCGTCATCTCGGTGTTGGTCTACTTCGCCTTCACCAAGAACATCCCGTTCACCAATGGATACCAGTTCAGCGCCTATTTCAACAACGCCGCGAACATCCAGCCCAAGGCCCCGGTCCGTATTGCCGGAGTGAATGTCGGCAAGGTTCAGAAGGTCGAGAAGCCGACTCCGAACGGGCAGACCAAGGTTGTGATGGAGCTGAAGAAGGACGCGCTTCCGATCCACGCCAACGCGTCGGCCAAGATTCGCTTCCGCATCTTCCTTGAAGGCAACCCGTTCGTCGACCTCTCGCCGGGTACGCCGGGCTCGCCGGAGCTGAAGTCTGGCGGCACGCTTCCGGTGTCCCAAACCGCCGGGCCGGTGCAGCTGGACCAGTTGCTTTCGGCTGTAAACAGCGACGCACGTAAGGGGCTTGAGAACATCTTCACGGAGATCGGCACGGCCCTCAACACGAAGGGCACGCCGGAGGAGAACAAGACCCAGGACCCGGACGTGCGGGATCTCACCGGTGCACAGGCGCTCAACCGTGCGTTCCGCTACGGCCCCGACGGCTTCCGCGGCGGCGCGAAGCTGTTCGATGCCCTCAACGGATACTCCGACGAGGACAACCAGACGATCCTCAAGGGGATCCGTGACTTCAACGAGGCGATCAATGAGCGCGAGACGCAGCTGGTGCCGCTGATCGGAAACTTCGCCACGACGATCGGAGCGTTCGCCGACGACGAGGTTGCGCTGGCCGAGTCGACGAAGCAGTTCTCGCGGCTGTCCTACGAGTCGCTGCCGACCCTGCGTCAGCTGAACGTGTTGCTGCCCGAGCTGACGAAGTGGTCGAACACGATCGCGCCGCAACTGAAGGAGATCCCGGCCACCGTCCGCGCCGCGTACCCGTGGATCGACCAGAACATCGCGCTGTTCGACAAGGACGAGCTCGGCACGACCGCGAAGCTCGCGCAGCAGACGACCAAGGGCTTCGCGCAGGTGCAGGGCAAGTCGCAGAAGTTGCTGACCGAGCTAAACAACGTGGCGCTCTGCTGGAACAACAACTGGTGGCCGACCCTGAACACGAAGCTCGCTGATGGAAGCAACAGCAGTGGCAAGGAGAACTACAAGGAGTTCTGGTATTCGCTTGTCGGCTGGAACAGCGCATCTCAGAACTTCACCAGCACTGGGCCGTTCCTGCGTCTTGGGTCCGGGTCGTCGGCCGACATCCAGTCGCCGTCAGGATCCGTCTACGGAAAGGCGGCGCTTCCTCAGAACGGCATCACACCGCTGCTGCCGACCAAGGGCAATCCGCCTACTCAGACAAAGGTTGCTTGCTACAAGAACGCACGGCCGAACATGGCGCCGACCCCGGGGAGTGTGACGCCGTAATGCACGGTCTGCGCAAATCCCTCAAGCGATACGGCGTCCACCTGGCGGCTGTGATCATTCTCGTGATCTCCTCACTCGGCATTGCCGGCTACATCCTTTCCCACCAGCGCCTCTACCTTCCCGGCTGGGTGCCGGTGATCGGCACCGACTTCTACGTCGTCAATGCTCAGTTCACGAACGCGCAGGCGGTAACGCCCGGACAGGGCCAGACGGTCAACATCGCCGGAGTGCCGGTGGGTGAGATCGGCAACGTGTCGCTGAAGAACGGCACGGCGAATGTCCAAATGAAGATCCGTCGCGGTTACGCACCGATCTATCGCAACTCGAAGCTGCTGCTGCGTCCGAAGACCCCGCTGTCCGACATGTACATCCAGCTCGATCCGGGCACGCCGTCGGCCGGCAAGATCCCCGATCACGGCACCGTGCCGGTCTCGAACACCAAACCGACGGTCAACTTCGACGAGTTCCTTTCGGTGCTCGACGCCGACACGCGCGACTACTTCCAGACACTGCTCACAAACGCCGGCGAGGGCCTCGACGGCCAGGCGAGCAACCTGCGCAACGGCCTCAAGCGCTTCCCCGCGACGGGCAAGTACGGAGTTCGCATCGTCAAGGCGCTCGAGAGCCGCGACAAGAACATCAAGCGGGCGATCCACAACCTCGCGCTGCTCTCGAAGGAGCTCGGCGACAACAGTCAGACCTTCGCCGATCTGATCGACTCGTCGAGCGTCACGTTCGAGACCTGGGCGAGCGAACAGGACTCGATCCGCCAAATCATCCAAAAGGTGCCGTCAGCATTCGGTGAGACTGCGGACGCCCTTGAGGCTTCGCAGAGTGTTGTCGCGGATTCCGCCGTCGCCTTCAAGAATCTTCAGCCGCTCGCGGACAATCTTGGGGTTTCGCTCAAGAGTCTCCGTCCATTCTTCAAGGATCAGACCAAGGTCACCCGTGACCAGTTCCGGCCGCTCGCGCGTGACGCCAAGCCACTGCTGTACGAGTTGAACCCCGCCGCCGACGGCCTCTCTCAGATCGCGACCGACGGTACAGCCGCGACCAAGTCGTTCAACAACCTGCTGAACATCGTCGCCTACAACCCGAAGGGATCCGAAGAGGGCTACCTCTACTGGCTCTCCTGGTTCAACCATGTTTCTGCGTCGACGTTCAACCGCGCCGACGCCAACGGTGCATTGGGTGCAGGCGGCATCCTCGGCTCTTGCCAGGATTTCAACGCCGCCGGCGCGAGAGGTGCCAACCAGCTCGTGAACATGGTGCTGGCTCTGAACGAGTTGCCCAAGGGAGGCGTGTGCTGACATGATCAAGCGCACTCCCAAGCCCGCACAGCTGATCGCGATGATCGCGTTCGCGTTCTCGTGCTTCGCGCTGATCCTTTTCCTGTGGGTCTCATTCGGAGGGCCCGTTCCGCTGAAGCCGCAGGGCTACCGCGTCAACGTCTCGTTTGACGAGGCCGTGCAGTTGGCTCAAGAGGGCGACGTCCGTATCTCTGGCGTCACGGTCGGAAAGGTCAAAAAGGTCGAGCCGCAGGACGGACGCACCGAGGCGACCCTCGAGATCCAGCCACGGTACGCACCGCTTCCCGACGACGTCAAAGCGATCCTGCGAAGCAAGACCCTGCTCGGAGAAACTTACGTCGAGCTGACTCCGGGTACCAAGGGATCTCCGACGATCCCTGAGAATGGCTCGATCAGTACAGCAAACGTTTCACCACAGGTCGAACTCGACGAGGTGATCCGCACGTTCGACGAACCGACTCGTAAGGCATTCGGCGACTGGCTCGTGGGGCAAGCCGATGCGGTCCAAGGTCATGGCGACCAGCTCAATCAGGCCTTCGGAGTGCTGCCGATGTTCTTCAGCGACAGCAACGACCTGATGACCGTGCTCAACCGTCAGAACCGTGCGCTCAGCCGAGTGTTCCGCAACACAGCAACGATCTTCGACGCTATCGACAGCCGTCCGGGCCAGCTCACCGAGTTGATTCAGGCCTCGAATCGCCTGTTGCGCGTGACCGCGAATCGCAGCGAACAGCTAACTGAGACTTTCAACGAATTCCCCGAATTCCTCCGGCAGGCACGCCAGACGACTGAGGAATTCGACAGCTTCTCCGCCGGAACACAGAACCTGATCTCGAACACAGGTGACTTCGCAGACGCCTCCTCCGCGATCATGAAGAAGTCCGTTCGCGTTACGAATGATGCTCGTCAGCTCGTGAACAATCTCGAACCGATGCTGGACAAGGCAGATGCGGGACTTCCGGCCACGGACGAATTTCTGAAAGCCGCACAGCCAGCGCTCGCCCAACTCGACCCGTTCCTCGATGAGCTGAATCCAGTCCTCCAGTTCGTCGGTTTGTACCAACGTGAAATCACGGCGTTTGCCGCGAATGACGCCGCCGCCGCCCAGGCGCAGGCGACGCTGAGCAAGAGCCAGCAGACCCGCGGAAAGGCAGCATCCGGGCATTACCTGAGGGCATTCGCGACCTTCACGCCAGACACCCTGGCTTACAACGGCCAGAAGTCCGTGAAGACCCGCTCCAACGCGTATCCGACGCCCGGTTGGTACGACCGAATCGCGCAGGGGTTGCAAGTGTTCGACGCAGGAGCATGTGGCACTGTGCCGGTGCCGTCGCTCAATCCGGACGTCACGCTCTACCCGACCAACATGAAGAACATTCTTCCGCAGATCAACTTGATCATCTACGGCGGCTCGTACACTCCCACCCCGACCGGCGCCACGAGTGTTTCGGACGACGTCGCCAACGCCAACGTCACCCA
This sequence comes from uncultured Thermoleophilaceae bacterium, assembly GCA_964455545.1. Taxonomy (GTDB): domain Bacteria; phylum Actinomycetota; class Thermoleophilia; order Solirubrobacterales; family JACPNS01; genus JACPNS01. Next base: position 21,369 of record CAYVWQ010000006.1, read on the forward strand.
ATCCGTCGGCAACGCCGCAAATCTTCCCGCACCCAACTGCGATCAGCAGCAGTCGCTCACGTTCCAGGGATCGTCGCTTCAGTTCCCGCACGTGCACCCGGACAACAACTGAACTTCCGGGTTATGAGCCAGACTGCCTGACCAGTGAACCTGCCTGACATCTATCGGCGTACGGCCGAGCGCTTCGCGAGCTTCTCGCTGAGGAAGCCGCCGCTTGTGATCGCGGTTGTCGGTCTTCTCGCCGTGGTCGCGGCGCTGCTCGCGCTCAAGCTCTCGCCGGACACCGGCGTCGAGTCGATCACCGGCACCTCGTCGCAGACATACAAGGACACGCAGAAGTGGGCGAAGACCTTCGGCGGCGATCCTGTGATCGTCGTCGCGAAGGGCAACGTCGCGAAGATGGCGCTCGGGTCCGACCTCGGCGTGCTCGCCGGCCTCGAGGGCTGTCTTTCCGGCAAGATCCCGGAGAAGGCGCTGGCCGACGCTCCTCAGGTCTGCCAGCAGCTCGCCAAGTTCCAGCCTGCGGTCGCCGTTTTCGGCCCGGGCACGTTCGTCAACAGCTCAGCTCGCACCATCCTCTCGAACGTCGAGAAACTCTCAGAGCGCGCCCGCAAGCAGGGCATCGAGGCCGGCGACGCCGCAGCTGAGCTCGCGAAGAAACAGGGCAAGAGCGTCGCCGAGCAGGAGAAGGCGCGCGCGGCGATGAAAGATCTCGCGCGCACCCAGATGCTCGCCTACGCGCTCCAACTCGGCCAGCAGTACAACCTCGGCGTCGGCTCGCAGCCCTCGATCGACAACCCAGAGTTCGTCGCCCAGTTGATCTTCGATCCGACCCGGGGCAGCGACGTCCCCAAGGCGCGCTGGGCGTACATTTTCCCGAGCCGGAACGCCGCGCTGATCCAGGTGCGCCTGCGCCCGGATCTGACCGACAAGCAGCGCGCGCAGGCTGTCGACCTGATCAAGCGCGCGACGGCCGACAACAAGTACGCGCTGACCAACGGCCAATACATCGTCACGGGCGCGCCTGTGGTGCTGTCGGGCATCCAGGACTCGATCGAGAAGGCGCTCGTGACGCTGCTGATCGCGGCGCTCGTGCTGATGGCGATCGCGTTGCTCGTAGTTTTCCCGGCCGAGCTGCGTCTGCTGCCGTTGATCCTCGCGCTGATGTCCGCCGCACTCACCTACGGGCTGCTCTCAATCACGGGTTCGGCCGTCGGCGTAGGGGCCGTCGCCGTGCTTCCGGTGCTGGTCGGACTCGCCGTCGACTACGCGATCCAGTTCCACGCGCGGGCCGACCGCGCGATGCAGGAGGGGCTCGACCCACCTGCGGCGGTCAAACAGGCCGCAACGGGGGGAGGGGCGCCCGTTCTCGCTGCCGCCACTGCGACGGTCGCAGCGATCCTCGCGCTCGCGCTGTCTCCGGTGCCGCTGATCCGCGGCTTCTCACTACTGCTCGTCGCCGGCGTGATCCTCGCGATCGTCGTCGTGCTCACGGCCGGCTTCTCCACGCTCGGCTGGGCCGGCGGCGCCTCGAAACGCGGGGCGGAACGTCGCGAGCCGGCGCAGACCGTGGCGGCATGGCTACGCCTACCGAAATGGTTCGCCCGGGTGACCGAGGACCCCGCCAAGACCGTCAAGATCGTCGCTGCCATCGCCGTACTCGGCTGGGCCGCCGCGCTCTTCTCGCCGGTCTCGACCGACATCCAGCAACTCGTTCCGTCGAACCTCGGCGCGGTCAAGGACGCCAAGGAGCTGCAGAAGCTCAGCGGTACCAGCGGTGAGGTCGACGTGCTCGTCCAGGCTCCGAACGTCACCGATCCGAAGGTGATCAAGTGGATGGTGGACTACCAGAAGGCCGTGCTCGCCCAGGCCGGCTACAAGGGCGAGCGCCCGAGCTGCGCGAAGGCCGACCTGTGCCCGGCGCTGTCGCTGGCCGGGCTGTTCGAGGGCCAGGACATCACCAAGGCGAACATCAAGTCGCTGCTGACCGACTCCGGCGATTTCTCGCGTTCGATCCTCAGTCCCGACCGCGACCAGGCGACGCTCGCCTTCGGTCTGCGCCAGGAGTCGCTGAACGACCAGAAGAAGACGATCGACGCGATGCGTGACCGCCTGAAAGACGGCACGCCTCCGCCGAAGGGCGTGACCGCCAGCATCGTCGGTCTAAATGCGCAGGCTGCCGACGCCAGCGGCGCACTCACGAACCCTTTCCGGCGCCTGTTGATCTCGCTCATCGCGCTAGGGCTGCTGCTGCTCGTCGTGCGCGGGGTTTCCAGCTCGTGGCGTGCGGCCGCCGCTCCGGTTCTTTCAGTCGCTGCTGCTGCCGGCATCTCCGCGCTGCTCCTGTTTGTGATCCGCGTCGATCTGAACCCGATGTCTGCCGCGCTGGGCGTCTTCGTGATCGCGATCGCCGGTGAATTCACGCTGCTGATCCACATGCAGTACCTGCGCGAACGGGCTGATGACGCATCGCTCAGCGTGGCCGACAGTTTCCGCCGCGCCTACAAGCGGATCGGACCCGCCGTGTTCGCCTCGGGAGTGACGGCGATCGCAGGTTTCGCGGCGCTCGCCGTGAGCGACATCAACATGTTGCGCGGTTTCGGCGTCGTCGCCGTGGTCGACCTGGCCGTCGCTCTGGCCAGCACGGTCCTGCTGCTCCCGGCGATCACCGAACGCCTTGAGGGTCGATGAACGGGATTCTCAAGGCAGCGCTGGCTCTGCTGCTGATCGGCGCTCTCGTCTCGCTATTCACGCTGTTCCGCGGTGATCGTCCGATCGGATCGGAGAACCTGATCGGCAAGCCGTTGCCAGGCTTTGCGGCGCCGCTCGCCATCGGCTCGCTCGACGGCGACGCCAACGTCTACACGGCCGCCCAGGCCAAGCAGGTCGACGCCACGCCGGCCTGCGCCGTCGAACTCGCCGGCTCGTTCAATTCGTGCAAGTCGCTGATCGATGGGGACGCGGTGGTCACCTTCTGGAATCCGACCAAGGACAACTGCATCGCCGACGTAGACACACTGAATCGCTTCGCCGCTGAGAACAAGGACGTGAACGTCGCCGCAGTGTCGTTCGACAAACCCAAGTCCGAGGTTGCTCCGGTGGCGGCGAAACAGGGATGGACGATTCCGGTCGCCGTCGACCGCGACGGCGCAGTCGCGGGGCTTTACGCGGTCGCCGGATGCCCCACCACGTTCTTCGCGAAGGACGGGAAGATCACCGGCGTCGAGCTCGGGGTACTCTCGGCCGACCAGCTCGCCGAAGGCCTGAAGTAGCCGACCCATGGGCAAGAGATCCCGCCAGACCCGCACCCCCAAGTCTGACCCGAAGCCGCGCAAGCAGGCGCTGCGCGAGCGCGCCGACGCCGCTTCAGAGGTCGCCGAGCGCAAGATCAAGGAGCGGCCGCCGGCGCCTTGGGATCCCTTTCCGCTCACCGAGCTGTCCGTCCTCGCCGGCCTGATTCTGCTCGTTGTCGGCACGATCGTGAGGGGCGACACGGGCAAGGGGCTGATCGCAGCAGGCGTTGTGCTGGCCTGCATCGGCGGCCTCGACACGGCACTGCGCGAGCATTTCAACGGCTATCGGCCGCACTCGGGCTTGCTCGCGGGCATACTCGCGTTGCTGGCACTTGGCATCACGACCTCGCTGCTGAACATCGGCCTTCCGGTGAGGGCGGGGATCGGCATCGGCGTGTTCGCGATCGCCTTTCCGGCGCTGCGGCGAACTTTTATCCAGAAGTCCGGTGGCAAAGGCGTACTCTGAGTCGATGCGAGAATGGTTTCCGCTAGTTTCTCGCCGTAATTTGACATCATGTCAACAAGCGCCGGGCCGCGCCGGCGCACGCTGAGCTTTGGGGGCTGACCAGAAAATGCAGAACGGGCGTGCCGAGGGAGTGCGAACGGTGACCGGACCGAACGGCCGGATCGAAAAGCGATCCAGCCGCATGCGCGTGAACGGATTCTGGATGTTCCTGATCGGCATGGCGATGTGGGTCGGTGTGCCCGGGGTCTGGCTGTGGATCGGCTCGCAGATCAAGGCCGAGACCAACTCGCTCGGGCTCGCAGTCGTGGTGATGATCATCGGTTCGCTGGTGATGATCGTCGGGCTGGTCAAGCTGCTCGGTGTGCTCAACCGCAGCTGGTACGAGGAGTACGTCGAGCTCAACGAGCGCAAGCCCCAACGAACGCCACTCGAGCCGGTGCTGGTCGTCAGCGCGTTTCTGGCGCTGGCGGTGTTCGGGATCTGGTTCGCCTTCTTCGCAGGCGGTGGCGGACCGACGATCGGCCCGAGCGGCTGACCTACTCGACGACGATTCCCGGGCTGTCGGTGGCGATCTCGACGATGTTGCCGTCGGGGTCGCGGAAGTAGATCGACGAGTAGTACAGGCGGTCGATCGGCTCTGTCGCCTGTACGCCGTGGTCGCTCAGGTGTTTGTGCCACGCGCCGAGTTCTTCGAGTGATCCCGCGCGCAGCGCGAAGTGATGGACGACACCTACGCCGATCGCACCCTGCTCCATGTCCGGATACTCCATGAACGTGACCAGCGAGCCCGGCGTGGCCTCGCTGTCACCGAAGTAGAAGTGGCGCGCCCCCGGGTCATCCTCGTTGGTGGTGCGCTTCACAAGGGTCATCCCCAGCAGGTCGCGGTAGAAGCTCACCGTGCGCTCCAGGTCGGTGCAGAGCGCCGTGACGTGGTGGATGCCGCCGATTTTCAGGCGACGGGGCTCAGGGGCGTCCTGGGGGCTCGGTGCGGGTGCTGTCGACTCTTCGCTCACGGTGCAAGAGCCTAACCGAGGGGGGAGAGGTGGCCGCGGCGCGGATCACCCTCTCGAGTGATCCGCGCCTGGCCGGAGGTTCTTCAGGCAGCGGCCCGATACACGACCGACTGGGCAACGTCGGCGGTTCCGCCGCAGAGCACCGCCGCGACGGCGGAGCGCTGACGTTCGGTCAGGGACTTGATCGTCTTGGTTTCATGCAGCCCGATCGAGTCCATGAACTTGGCGCAACGGGTCGAGCCCCAGCGCTTCTGGCTGGTCAGCAGCTCGGAGATCTCCATTCCGACGATCTCGTCGGCGGGATCGAGGAGGACGTCCGCCACCTGGACGTCTCCCTTCGCGACGCTGCGCTTGAGTTCGGCGCGAGCGAGGCGGATGCGGTTTGCCTGCTCCAGAGCCTTCATGTTCTGGCGGCCGGCCTGCGGCAATACCGCTGAGTTTGTTTCTGTCATTGATCCTCCCGAATACGGAATTGTTCTGGTCACACGCTTCACAGCAGCTGCCGAAACGGTCCAAAAATGCCATCCCGATCGAGGCCGCAGACGATCGACCGGGAGGTGTCCGGCTTCGATCACACGGCTTCGATGAAGGTCCCCTAGGCAGTTCCGAGAGGGACCGTGTCAGCGATTTGCACCTTACGACGGAATGTTGCAGATTTGTGACCCGGCTGTTTTTAAAACCCGCTCAGAGCGACAAAAACGTCCCCGCGCCAGCTTGTGAAATCTTGGACAAACTGGCCAGGCGGACAAGGTGCTTAAACCGCTGGAAAAGTGACTATTGAGTCACTTGTCGTGAAAGGGTGGATGGATGTGACCCGGGTGGTGTAGCCCGGTGTAGGGCGAGGGTCGGTTCGCGTTGGAGTGGGGCCGCGGCGCGGCCCGGCGGCGATGGGGATGAGCGATTTCGCGCGGTTCGCGGCCGCCTCGCGACGCCAGCGACCCAACACGGGACCCAAGCGCGAAATCTTCCAGAGTCCCGTCTCCGGGACGGGGCTCTGGAGCGAGAGCGGCTGTTTCAAGGGGCAGGCCGTCAACGCTCTCGTCTCGGCGATGAGAGCGTGGAAGGTTTGGCGCACAACAACGGCGCACACACGCTCAACGATCGCCAGCAGGCCGCGAAGCGGCCCGCACTCAGCGAGCAAAAGCCGTGACCAAGCCGCTCGAGACGGCAGTCAGCGGCTACTCCCCAGAAGACCGCAGCATCGCCGGATGCCGCCCAGCAACATCCAGGATCAGCTCGATAGCCCGGTCGAGATGCTCCCGCTCATGGGTGGCCATCACGCTGGTTCGCAGCAGCGCCGCGCCACGCGGCACCGCCGGGTACATCGCCACATTCGTGTACAGCCCGGCGTCGTAAAGCTCCTTCCAGACAAGCCCAGCCTCCCAGTCCTCACCGACAACGATGGGCACGACGGGCGTGAACGGCTTGATCCCGTATTTCGCCGCCATCTCTGTCCCCGGATCGACGACCCGCACGCCGGCGTCGTTCAAGCTCGTCCACAGGTACTCGGCGTTTGCGAGCAGCTTGTCCATCAGTACCCGGCCCTCGGAGGACTTCGCGATCTTCACTGCCGCCAGCGCAGCCCCGATCGCCGCCGGTACGGCGCTGGCGGTGAACAGGAATGACCGCGCGTGCAGCCGCATGTAGTCGACGATGTCCGCGTCGGCCGCGATGAACCCGCCGCACGACGCGATCGACTTCGAAAACGTCCCCATTCGAAGATCCACCTGATCCTCGATCCCCAGCAACTCCGAAGCGCCGACACCGCGCTCACCGAGCACCCCGACGCCGTGCGCCTCGTCAACCATCAGCCGTGCGCCATAGGTGCCCACAAGCTCGGCAATCCGCGGAAGATCGGCGATGTCGCCCTCCATCGAGTAGACGCCGTCGACCACTACCAGCACGCCGCCGCCGTCAGACTGCGCCCGCTGCAGCATCGTTTCGAGCTTGTCGAGGCGTCCGTGGCGGAAAGGGCGCACCTTTGCGCCTGAAAGCTGGATGCCGTCGAGCAGGGAAGCGTGGTCGCCCGAGTCGCAGATGACGGTGTCGCCGGTCTGGAGCATCGACGAGAGGCAGCCGACGTTTGCCTGGTAGCCGGTGGTGAAGACGATCGCGTCGCCGGTGCCGTACCACTCGGCGATCTCGCGCTCGAGCTCGGTGTGGATGTCGATCGTGCCGTTGAGCAGGCGCGAGCCGGTCAATGCGGTGCCGTACTTCTCGAGCGCGTCGCGCGCGCCCTGCTTGACACGGTCGTCGCCTGTCAGCCCGAGGTAGTTGTTCGAGCCGAGCATCACGCGCTCCATGCCCTCCATCTGCACTACGGGCCCGGCAGGGCCCTCGAGCAGCCGGAAGAACGGCAGCATGTCGTGCTCGCGCGCGGCGGCGATGATCTCGGCGCGCTCGTGCTTGCGTGCGCGCTCGAAGAGGTCCACGGCCGGGCCGGTGGGGGCGTCTGTGGTGCCTGTAGAGTCCACGTCCGTGAGCGATCCTATCGACGTCTCGGCGGTGCGCGGCAAGGCCGATCTCAAGGCTTTCATCAACGTCCCGTTCGAACTCAACAAAGACGAACCGCGCTGGGTTGCGCCCTTGATCATGGACATCAAGGATCAGCTGAACCCGAAGAAGAACCCATGGTTCGATCACTCCGAGGCCGAGTTCTTCCTGGCGCGCAAGAACGGCAAGGTCGTCGGCCGCATCAGCGCCCACATCGACCACAACTTCAACGAGTTCCAGGACAACGACTGGGGCCTGTTCGGCTGGTTCGAGTGTGAGGACGACCCGGCCACCGCCGCCGCGCTCTACGACAAGGCGGCCGAGTGGCTCAAGGAGCGCGGACGCGACCGCATGGTCGGCCCGTTCAGCTACACGACCAACGACGAGTGCGGCGTGCTGATCGACGGCTTCGACATCCCACCGGCGATCCTCGAGCCCTGGAACAAGGAGTACTACCCGGGATTGTTCGACGCCAACGGCTTCGACAAGGCGATGGATCTGCTGATGTACAAGATGGAGATCGCCGACAAGGAAAAGGTGCGCCCGGCGATCTTCGCGGCGGCCAAGCGGGTCGACGAGGGGAGCTACACCTTCAAGCGCTTCTCGCGCCGCACGCTGAACGCCGACGTCGATCGCTTCCTCGACATCTACAACGCCTCCTGGGAGAAGAACTGGGGCTTCGTGCCGCTGACCGAGAAAGAGGTGCGCCACTACGCCAAGACGCTCCTTCCGGTACTCGACAAGAACTGGGCCTTCGTGATGATCGGCAGCGACGGCGACAATGCCGGCGCGGCGCTCACCCTGCCGGACTACAACCAGGTCCTCAGGCGTCTGAACGGCCGCCTGCTGCCGTTCGGCTGGGCGAAATTCCTCTGGTACCGCCGCAAGATCGACCGCGTGCGCGTCTTCGCACTCGGCGTCAAGCCGCGCTACCGCACCACGGGGCTCGCGGCGAAGCTCTACATCGAGCACCTCCACGCGGCCGAACGCACCGGCGTGATCGGCGGCACGATGGGCTGGATCCTTGAGAACAACCGCCCGATGAACAAGTCGCTCGAAGCGCTCGGCGGTACCGTGATCAAGCGATTCCGGCTGTACGAGCGGACGCTCTGATCCAGCCGCCCAGAGCCGTGGTTAGACTGCGGTGAATGGCTTTTTCATCGCCTTTCGGACGCGGGGACGACGCCCCGGAGATCATCGACGCCGAAGTCGTCGATGACGCTGACGACGACTCGAACGCGCCGATCCGCCGCGCTGCGGCGGTGCCCGAGGCTTCCGAGATCCACGCAGTCACGAAGAAGTCAGACCGTGAGCTGGCAGTTCGCAACGTCGCCGTGGCGACTGCCGGGGGCCTGGTCGCCGGCGCCGCGACGATCGCCGTCGCGGCCGTGACCAAGAACGTCGCCAAGAACGTCGGCAAGCCGACGCCCGGTCTCTCGCGCCGTCGCAAGAAGGACATCCTGCAGTCGCAGTCCTTCCTGATCGACGTGCACGTGCTCAAGTCGCAGCGCTGAACCGGCAACAGGACGTCAGTTGACGTCCTGCCCCCCGGGGTTTCCTGGCGTGTCGGTCGCACCGCCCCCGTCGTCGATCGCTGCGCCAGGCAGCAGCGTGTTGTCGATCGCGTCGGTGTAGTTGGGGTTGGTGGTGGTGAGCTCGCCGTTGTCGTGCAGCCAGCGGCCGTATGCCGACCAGGTAGACGGATCCATCCAGCCGAACGGGTTCTCGCCGATGTTCGTCTGCGCGAGGATCGGCAGTGTCACCTTCAGGCTCGCCTGGTTGAACTTGCGGTCGTCTGCCGTCTTGTCCAGGTCCGGGTACTTGGCGGCGAGCGCCTTGAACGCCTCTTCGGGATTGGCGACGGCGTCCTTTGTGCCCTCCTCGAGTCCGGCGAGGAAGCGACGGTAGATCTCGACGCGGCGGGAGTCCTCGAGGTTGTCCTCGTTGGCAATCACGACGAGCTCGTCGTAGGTCGGCGAACCGGCCTTGTCGACCGGGATCACGGTCGGCTTCAGGCCTGCCTGCTTGAGCTGCACGCCCTCCACATTCCAGTAGCCGGTGATCGTCGCGTCGACCTTGCCCGATACGAGCGCTTTCTGCAGGTCGAGGTTGACGTTGACCTGCTTGACGGTCTTCGGGTCGACGCCGTTCTTCTCGAGGATCGTGTTGAGCGTGTCTGACTGGCCGTCGCCGGAGACGCCGACGGTCTTGCCCTTGAGGTCCTTGATCGACTTGATCTTCGATTTTTTGAGCCAGATCAGCGAGTTCAGCGGCTGGTCGACGATCGCGCCGATGGCCTTGATCTTCGCGCCCTTGTCGCGCGCTGCCAGCACGTAGCTCGCGTAAGTCAGGCCGAGGTCGGCGCGACCGGCTTCGACCTGCTTGACGATCCCGGCGGCGTCCGAGGGGACCTTCGCGTCGACCTGCACCGCGCGCTTCGTGAAAGCCTCGTCGGCGATGCCGGTGTAGATGCCGGCGTGGTTGGCGTTCGGATACCAGTCGAGTAGCAGCACGACGCGGTCGAGGCGGATGTCCTCGGTGTTGACGGTCTCGCTCTTCTCGCCGCAGCCGGCGGCGAAGGCGGCCGCGGCGATGGCGGCGATGAGCAGGGCGGTCAGGCGGGGCAGACGGGACAAGGTGGTCTCCATGGTGGTTGGTTGTCAGCGTTGATTGGCCGCATGGCGCTCCCACGGCACAGCACGCCGCTCGATGAGCGCCATCAGGCCGTAGAGCGCCAGCGAACCGGCGGTCAGGATCAGGATCGCGGCGTAGACCCGCGAGGTGTTGAAGGTGGGGGTGCCGCGAGCGATCAGATAGCCGAGGCCCTTGTCGGAGCCGGCGTATTCGGCGAAGACGGCAGCGATGAAGGCCCAGGTGGCGGCGATGCGTACGCCGCCGAGCATGCGCGGTAGTGATGCGGGAAGCTCGGCGAGGCGGAGGATCTTCAACCGCCCTGTACCGAGGGAGCGCAGCAGCTGGATCAGCTGTGGATCGGCGCTGCGCATGCCGTCGAACGTGCCGATCACGATGGGGAAGAAGCAGGCGATCGCGACGATCAGGATCTTCGTGCCGGCGCCGAAGCCGAAGGCGATCACGAGCAACGGCGCGAGCACGACGGTCGGTACGGCCTGGGAGGCGACGACGACCGGGAGCGTGGCGTCGCGGAGCAGGGGAGAGGCGTGCAGCAGGATCCCCAGCGCGATGCCGACGACGCAGGCCGCGAGCAGCCCGAGGATCGCCTCCTTGGCGGTGACCCACGTGTTCGAGGCGAGCAGGTCGGCCTCGCTCCAGAGCGTTTTCGCGACCTCCCACGGTCCAGCGACTACGAGGTTGCTGAGGCCGCTGAAGCGGACGAACAGCTCCCAGATCAGGATCAGGATCGCGAAAGCGATCAGTGGGCTGACCCAGCGGAAGATCTTCCTGGCAGTCGTCTGCTCGGTGTTCATCGGAGCGCCTCCAACGCGTCGGCCTTGACTGCGGCGAATTCGAGCGAGGTGATCCAGTCGGTGCGCGATAGGCCGGCTGGGCGGTTGACGGCGATCTCTGCGGCGACGCGACCGGGGCGGGGCGTGACGATGACGACGCGGTCGGCGAGCGTCAGGGCTTCTTCGACGTCGTGAGTGACCAGGAGCAGGGTGCGCGGCTCTTCGGCGAGCGCGCCGAGCAGCCATTCCTGCATCTCACCGCGCGTGATTGAGTCGAGTGCACCAAAGGGCTCGTCAAGCGCGAGCAGAGGGCGACCTGTGAGGACGGTGCGCAGGAAAGCGACGCGCTGGCGCATCCCGCCCGAGAGCTCCCAGGTGCGAGCGCGCTCGAAGTCGGCGAGACCGAAACGTTCGAAAAGAGGCTTGGCGGCGAACTCGGCATCGCGGCGCTTGACGCCCTGTGCTTCGAGGGCGAGGGCGGCGTTACGGAGTGCGCTGCGCCACGGGACCAGAAGATCGCGTTGCGGCATCAGCGCGACCTCTTCGAGGATGTCGACGTTGCCGCTGGTCGGCGTGAGCAGCCCTGCTGCGAGCCCGAGCAGTGTCGACTTGCCGCAGCCCGACGGGCCGACCACGGCGACATGCTCGCCGGCGTCAACGCGGAGCGAGAAGTCATCGAGCGCGAGCGTCGCGCCGCGACGCCCGGAGTACTCGACCGAGACGTGCTCAAACCGTGCGGCTATGTCGGCCGATTGAGGCTGTTCCGTCTGGGCCGCCAGCGCTGGCTGCGCCGTGCTGAGCTCGTGAGCTTCCACTTCTCTTCTTCCTTCGCGGGAATTACCCCACAGGTTCAAAGGGTCAGCGACGGCACAAGTCGCTATCTCAGCCCGCTGCCGCGAGCACCCCTGTCGGTCTTGGACGAGACTAGTGCAGATTCGACCGCGTCGCGCTCAAGCGCCTCAGCCGCGAGAGGTTCGCCGCGCGTCTGGGGTCCGCGGGCGAAAGGCTCGAGATCAGTGCCTTCGTCGCCACAAGGTCGTCTCGGCCGGCCGGCGTGGCCAGCCACCGCTCGATCGCCGCTCGCCCAGGCCTCTTGCGAATCCAATCCTGCCGAGCAGCGTCGCGATGCAGCAAACTCTCCAATCGACCACCCCGCGGGGTGGTCGATTGGAAGATTTGCCGCTTGAACAGGCCGGATCGCGCTCGGCCGGCTACGGCCGCACGGCCGTCAGCTCGCGCACGAAGTTCTCGAGCTGCTCGCTGGTCCAGCACTCGAAGGTGCCGTTGCAGTACTTCTCGTAGACGCCAATCACCGAATCGCCGTAGTTCCAGTAGAGCTTGGGCTCGGGATTGAGCCAGAAGCTGCGGCCGGCCTTCTCGGTCAGGTGCGCGAACAGGTCGGCGCGCGGCTCTCGGCCGTTGGTCCTGGCGTCGCCGAGCACGATCACCGTCGAGCGCGGCCCGAGGTCGCTGACGACCTGCTGCTCGAAGTCGACCCAGACGCGTCCGTAGTCGGTGTAGCCGGAGATGTCGGCCACACCCGCCGTGTTCGAGATCTTCTCGCTGGCCGCCTTGAAGCTGCGCTCGCGCTCGAATACCTCGGTCACCTCGGCCACGCGCTCGATGAAGACGAACGTGCGCAAACGCTTGAAGCTGTCGTGCAGCGCGTGCAGGATCGAGAGGAAGAACGTGCTGGCGCTCGTGACGCTGGTCGAGACGTCGCAGAGCACGTACAGCTCCGGCCGGCGCGGGCGGTTGGGCTTGAAGCGCAGGTCGAGCGGCACACCGCCCGTGTTGAGCGAGGCCCGCATCGTCTGCCGCACGTCGATCGGGCCGCCGCGGTTGTGGCCGCGCTGTTCGAGGCCCTGCGTCGCCATCGCGCGCTTGAGCATCTTCACGCTGCGGTGCACGGCCGCGAGGTCGGCGGCGCCGCTGCTCGGGAGCGCGCGGTTCATCTCATTCAGTGGCCGCGTGGTGGGCAGCTTGCCGGTCTCGGCGATCAACCGGGCCTCGAGCTCGCGGCGGACCTCCTGTTCGAACTTCCTGAGCTGGTCGCGCATGTCCTCGCCCTCTTCGCCGGGCGGAAGATCCTGCGAGCGCAGGTCGAGCGAGCGGCGCACGCGCTGAACGTCGACGCCGATCACGCCGCTGCTCGGGCCGCCGGCGAGCGTCTGGATCGCCAGGCGTGCGAGATCGCGCAGTGCGTCCTCGTCGCCGTTCTCAAGCGCCTGCATGATCGCCTCGCGCAGCGCCTCGGTGTCGATCTGAAGTTCTTCGCCTTCACCCTCGCCGGGCTGCATCTCGCCGCCGTCCTGCTGCTGGCCGTCGGGATGCTCGTTGTCGCCAGCTGACTGCGCGTACTGCTTGGCCGCCTCGGCCTCGGTGGCGCGAAAGAAATAGCGCTCGAAGACGGCGTTGAACAGCTCGCGGTCGGGTTGCGACTTGGCGATCGTCGAGGCGAGCGCGTCGCGGAACTCGCGCTGGTCGTTCCAGTTGACGAATTCGAGCGCGGCGAAGGCGTCGAGCAGCTCCGAGGTGCCGACCGACATCTCTTCTTCGCGCAGCTCGCGCGCGAAGTCGACGAGCACGTCGCCGAGGTTGCCGGCGTCGGCCTCCGGGCCGCCCGTCGTGAACTGCGCCCAGCCCGGTGAGTTCTCCGGAACGCGCACCACGTCGCGCCTACTTGTAGGTGCCGGGCGCGGTCTTCTCGAGCTTCACGCCGACGCGCTCGGCCACGAGGTCCATGTCGGAGCGGTGCTTGACGATCGTGTTCATCGTCTCCTCGAAGGTCTTACGGTCGATCTGCTGCGCGCCGAGCAGCATCAGCGTGCGCGCCCAGTCAATCGACTCGGAGATACTCGGCGGCTTCTTGATGTCGAGTTCGCGCACCATCCGCACCACCTCGACCAGCCGCTCGGCGAGCTGCTCGTCGAGGTCCGGCACGTGCAGCCGCACGATCTCGACCTCACGTGATCCGACGGGGTAGTCGAGCCACAGGTAGAGGCAGCGGCGCTTCAAGGCTTCGGTCAGCTCGCGCGAGTCGTTCGAGGTGAGCAGCACGATCGGGTGGCTCGTTGCCTCGACGACGCCGAGCTCGGGGATCGAGACCTGAAAGTCGGAAAGGATCTCGAGCAGCAGCGCCTCGAACTCGTGGTCGGTCTTGTCGATCTCGTCGATCAGCAGCACGACGGGCTCCTCAGAAGCGATCGCCTGCAACAGCGGACGCGTGAGCAGGAACTCTTCCGAGAAGATGTTGTCCTGGACGTCGCTCCAGCCCGACTCCTCTTCGCTCGCGGCGGCTCCGGTCTGGATCCGCAGCAGCTGCTTCTTGTAGTTCCACTCGTAGAGCGCCTTGGCCTCATCGACGCCTTCGTAGCACTGCAGTCGGATCAGCTCGCGGCCGGTGTAGCGCGAGAGCGCCTTCGCCAGCTCGGTCTTGCCGACGCCGGCCGGACCTTCGACCAGCACGGGTTTGCCGAGCTGCATCGCGAGGTAGCTGACGAGCGCGGCCTGGTCGTCCGCGAGGTAGCCCGCGGTCTTCAGCCCTGCCGCGACTTCGGCGGCGTTTGCGGGGGAATCGCTCATAGCCCGATGTTAGGCGGGCGGCTGCTCGGCGTAGTCGTGCTCGTACCAGTGGCGTCCCTCGTCCCAGCGGATGATCATCCCCGGAACGAAGAGCATCGCGCAGCCGAACACGATGATCACGCTCGTCCAGGTGTCGGCGTTGTCGAAGGCGTTGATCAGCGTGACGATCGCCGTCCACATGCCGCCGACCGCGAGCAGCGTGCCGTCGGCGAACGGCGTGGCGAAAGGGTGAGTCTCGACGTAGCGGGCGATCATACGGACGCACGACACGGCGACGAGCAACTGCGTGGCTTCGAGCCAGCCGAAGTCCGGGATCCCCGACAGCGACCCGAGCGCGACGGTCAGCGCGCCGATCAGCGCGACGCGCCGCCATCCGTCGAGCTCGCGGAACCGCTGGAACGGGACGAGCAGGATGCGCAGCCCCTGCTCGTCGCGCGGTCGTTGGATCCGACGCGCCATCAGCTCGGTAGTCGCAGGCGCGAGATCGAGGTGCCGTTGCTCATGTAGACGTAGCGGCCGGTAGCCATCAGGTCGTAGCCGCAGCGGCCTTTGCCTTCGCCGACCGAGGAGGTCTTGCCGGCACCGGTGTTGATCCGCTTCAGCGTGCCGGAGGCGAAGACGCAGTAGAAGATCTGCCCGCGCCAGGCGCCGGCCTTTGAGGACTTCGGCACTGCGACCCCGGAGGGCGTGCCCGTGAGCTTGCGGACTGGCTTGCCCTTACCGGCGCCCTCGCAGTCCGTGCGCGGCGGCTGCCAGCCGTAGTTGACCCCGGCGCGGACGATGTTCAGCTCGTCGCAGCTGTCGCCGACGTCGGCGACCCAGAGGCGGCCGTCCCTGTCCCAGTCGAACGAGTAGGGGTTGCGCAGGCCGCAGGCCCAGATGCGCCCGTCCTCGATCTTGCGCTTGGCCGTGTTGTCGGCGTTGCCGCACGTCGTCGGGTTGTTCTTGGCGCCCTTGTTGGTCGCGTCGGGGTCGAGCCGGAGGATCTTCCCGAACGGCAACGAGAGATCCTGGGCGCGGCCGGGGCCCTTGTTCGGGTCGCCGTTCTCGCCGAGGTCGCCGAGACCGAGATAGAGGTCGCCGTCGGGCCCGATGTGCAGTCCGCCGCCAACGTGGTTGTCGGCGGTGCTCGGGTGCCCGGCAGAGAAGATCCGCTTCTCGGCCCTCAGTTTGCCGCCGGACGGCTTGAACTTCCAGACGCAGTGGGCGTTAATCCCGCCGCTGCTTTTCGACTTCGTCGGGTTGGGGCACCCGCTTCGCGAGGTTGTGTAGTAGGCCCACACGTTCCCCTTGTCGTCGGCGGTCAGTCCGAGCAGGCCCGGTTCGCCGCCGCCGGCGACCGAGAGCTTCGCGAGCACCGTCTTCTTGCCACCCGACACGCGAATGATCCGGCCGCTGTCCTTCTCGGCGTAGAGCAGGCGGCCACGATTGTCGGTGGCCAGGCCGAGAGCCTGGTTCGTGCCGCTGACGTAGGTCGTGACCTTCGCCGATGCCGCAGCCTCGGCGGTTGCTCCGGAATCTTCAGTGGCCTGTCCGTCGGCGCAGGCGATCAGCGCAAATGCGCTGAGTGCGGCGGCGGTGAGCAGCGCCGCCGTCACGCGAAGGTCAGTCGATCGGAATGCTTTCGATTTCAACGTCATCCCCAAGTTTCGAATCGAGTCTGCGGATCATCGCTTCGATCAGGTCACGCAGGATGACGAGCAGGTCGCGCAGCGCGCTCTGCAGCCTCTTGCGTGTCTCCGGGGAGAGATTGTCCCCCGCGATGCCGCCCAGTGAGTCGATTATCCCAACGATGGCGTCAACTAGACCCCGGTCCACAAATCCCTGCTGGCGCCGGCCGCCGGACTGCGTGGAAGCGAAGTCTTCATACGGGTCGTAGCCGGCGCGGGGATTCTCGAACTCGGCGTCGTCCCAGGGATCTTGGACGTCAGACTCGCGGTCGCGGATGAACGGCTCGAAGTCGTCCGAGTGGCCGTTGCCGTTCCCGGCGCCGTTCGAGCCCTTCTTCGCGGGGGTCAAGAAACCGCCTCCGCAGGCTTCGCCGATCGATCGAACTCGATCGTCAGACGACCGTCGCTGACCTTGGCGCCGCTCGGCTTGAACCCGGTCATTGATGAGGGCAGGATGATCGTGCGCTTCTGATCGCCCACACGAACGACGACTTCCAGACCGATCTTGTTCAAATCGACGTCCCCCTTCTCCACGAACGGCAGTGCCAAGGTGAGCCGGGCGCTGTCGTCCTCGATGACGATGTCCTGGATGATTGTGTCAAACAGGACGTCGTTCGCCGGGGTGTCGTCGCTGAAGAGCTTGGCGCCCAGCTTCCCGAGCATCGCTTCGCCGATCACCTCTTCGTCGAAGTACGGGGCCGTGAGTACGGGGACGGGGGAGAAGTCGGACTTGACCTCCTTCAACTGCTCCTGTTGCTTCTCGCGCCAGGCGCCGAAGTAGCCACCCTCGGCCTCTTCCGGGAAAAGCCGGTTCACGATCACGGCGTCGGTGAGGTAGCCGTAGAGGTTGAGATAGGTGAAGGTGCGCATCGCCTCGCTGACGACCATCTTGTCCGGGGTCATCACCAGGCGCAGGCTGGTGTGTTCGTGGTCGCGGAGGATGTCGTTCATCGCCACGAGGCTGCCGACCAGGCGCTCGACCTCGTCGTAGACCTGCTTGTCGGGAAGCGGGATGTCGAAGAAGGCCTTGGCGACGGGCTTCGCGGCGCTGATCAGGCGCTTCTCCCAGGGAAAGACCTTCTCGATCCACCACTGGGCGACGTCGGGGAAGCTCAGCAGGCGCAGCGTCTCGCCGGTCGGCGCGCAGTCGACAACGATCACGTCGTACTCGCCGGAGTCGTGGTGCTCCTTGATCTTCAGCAGGGCGAACAGCTCGTCGAAGCCGGGTGGGACGGTCAGCTCCTCAGCGGTGATGCGCTCTAGGCCGCGGCCTTCGAGCAGGTCGGTGAGCCAACCCTGCACCGCAGACCAGCGGCGCTCCATCTCTTCGTTGGCCTGGACCTCTTGAGCGAACAAGTTGTCTGCGACTTCGATCGGCTCCGCGCCGAGCGGGCGGCCCAGCGAGTCGGAGAGCGAATGAGCCGGATCGGTGCTGATCACGATCGTGCGCAGGCCGGAGCCGGCGCAGGCAAGAGCCGTCGCGGTGGCGACGCTCGTCTTGCCAACACCGCCCTTGCCCGTGTACAAGATCGTGCGCGGAGTC
This sequence comes from uncultured Thermoleophilaceae bacterium, assembly GCA_964455545.1. Taxonomy (GTDB): domain Bacteria; phylum Actinomycetota; class Thermoleophilia; order Solirubrobacterales; family JACPNS01; genus JACPNS01. The sequence goes on from CAYVWQ010000006.1 coordinate 38,857, forward strand.
ACCCGCAGCAGGTTATTGGACTGGCTTCCTCAAGAAATCCCGAGGAACCGACTGGCTTCCGCGCAAAAACCGGAGGAAGCCAATGGCTTCCGCGCAAAAACATGCGGAACCGACTGGCTTCCGCCGAAAAACACGCGGAAGCCAGTTCCGCCGCGCGGGTGCGTCAGCGGTAGCTCTTGAACTTGTCGCGAACTTCGCAGAAGAGGTCTTCCTTGGAGTCGTGACAGACCTGACCGAGGAACGTGATCGTCAGGTCGTGGTAGTGCGCGTCGCTGCGTTCCCCGCTGAGCGAGTACAGCGACCATGAACCGGTGTCGAACTTCGGCGTCTCGACGAGCGCCGCGGCGACGCCCTTCTTGAACAGCCGCTTTCCGTTCTTGTCTTTGCTGTTCTGCGCGTAGTCGTGCAGGCCGTGCAGCGACGAGAGGAACATGTTGAGGATGATCAGCTTGCGGTTGCCGGAGTAGCCGAGGTAGTGATAGCCGCCGTCGCGCCTGACCTTGAGCCCAAGTGGCGCCGGGGTCTGGAACGCCAGCGAGCCGCGGCGCGCGGCGCGCATCATCGACTTGTTGTGCATGCGGTAGGCAACACGCGATAGCGACTGGATCGCCGCCCCCTGCGAGATTGCGCTGATCCACGGAGCGGGGGAGCCCTCGAAGTCGAAGTAGTACTCCCAGGTCAGCGCGCGCCCGCGCTTCACGCCCCACGCGATCAGTTCCCGCGCGTACTTGCGCTGCGCGCGGCGGGACGGCGCCGTGTCGACGGTCCAGACCGCGTTGAGCTTCGCGAAGTTCGAGAGCGGGTGGAACTGCCAGCCCGTGCCGGGGAAGTACTGGTAGATGATGCGGCTGCCCTTGAAGCGCTTGTCGGTTGCGGCCGGGCGCGGGCCGTTGCCTCTGAACCACGCGACGTTGCGGCTGAGCTGGTTGAAAACGGGCGTGACCCGGTCGCCGCTCAGTCGGCCGCTGGCCGCGAGGTCGCGCACCATGCGGATCTGCCATTTGAGCGGCGCGCGGCGAGCTTTCACCGAGTTGCGCTTGGCGCGCGCCGCGGGCGAACTGCCACGGATCGGCTTTGAGATCCGGCGGTTCAGCGCCAAAGACTTCTGGTACACCCGCACGGCCCAGCGTGCACGATGCTTGCTGATCTGGTGCTTGGCGCGGATCTTCTTCACCGCGCGGTCGACCGGGCCGGCGTGGGCGTCTGTGCTCAGCGCCGCCGAGCACGACAGCGCGAGCAACGCGCACGACAACGCGATCGCGAGGCGGCGGTGAGCCACCGTTAGATTTCCGGCGAAAGAGAACTGCATCACTTACTTGGATCGGCTGGCGGTGTTGCCGGCCAGATCCCTTGCAGTGATGGTGACCGACGTCGAATTTCCGCGAGCCACGCTGAAAGTTCTCTTGCCGCGGCCGACGGTCGCGGTCGAGGAGCCGCCACCGGCGGCCTTCACGGTCACGGTCGAGACCTTCGAGAGCCGGAACGACACGTAGATCCGCTTGCCGCGAACGCGCTTGACCGCGCCCGCGATGACCGGCTTGGTCTTCAGGTCAGCGCTGAAGTTGGCTTCGAGATCGCAGAACAGCGCCTCCTGGTTCGTGTCCTCACAGAGACGGCCGAGGAACTCAGTCAGCACCTGGTGGTAGTTGAGGTTGGACTCGGCGCCACGCAGGCTGTACAGCGACCACGAGCCCGTGTTCGACTTCGGCATCTCGACGCGGGCGGCCTTGAGGCCCTCCTCGAAAAGCCGGCGGCCGTTGTCGTCGTTGGCGAGGTCCGAGTAGTCGTGCAGGCCGTCGAGCGCCTGGGCGAACATGTTGAAGATGATCAGGCTGCGGTTGCCGGAGTAGCCGATGTAGTGGTATCCGCCGTCACGCGGCACCTTTAGGCCGACCGGGGCGCGCACGTCGAACGCGCGCGAAGCCATTGTCGCGGCGGTCATGATCGCCGGGTCGTTCGCGGCCTTTGAGCTGCGCGCGAGCGACTGGATCGCCGTTCCCTGCGAGATCGAACTGATGAACGGCGCGCTGCTGCCGGCGAACGGGAAGTAATACTCCCAGGTCAGCGCGCCGCCACGCATCACGCCCCACGAGATCAGTTCGTCGGCGTAAGGCTTGAGCGACCGCAGGGCGCCGGCGTTCTTACGGTCCGACCACACGGCGTTCAGGCGGGAGAAGTTCGCCAGAGGGTGGAACATCCAACCCCAACCCGAGAAGTACTGGTAGATGATGCGGCTACTGCCGAAGCGCTCGCGGGCGCCGATCGTGCCCGACGAATGGCTGCGGTAGTAGTCGACGTTGACCTGCAGTTGCGTGAACAACGGCGTCACGCGGTCGGCTGTGATGCGGTTCTTGCGCGCGAGCGACTCGATCAGGCGGATCTGGTTGGTCAACGCCGTGCGGCGCACCCCCTTGACACGCTTCTTCAGGGCGCGGGCGTCGTTGTACGCGCTCCGTGCAGTCGACGCCTTGGTCGCGTCGATCTTGCCCTGGTCGCGCAGGGTCGTGAGCGACTTCGAGACGCTCGCGGCCGAGGCGGAGCCCGCGAAGGGCATTAGCGCCGCGACGCAGATGAGGGGGAGGAGGAAAATACGCATTCTCAACAACTTAAAACCCTCGGCCCGCCCGAGTTGCGCTTTGAAAGACACCGTGCGCTGAGGCAATAAACACGCGTTGTTGCGGGGGTTTTAAGCACCGCCAGGGCCGCCTCCCCCGTTGCTAACGTCGGCCTCGCTGTGTCAGGGGACGACAAAGAGCAGACTCTCGAAGAGCGCGAGGCCGCCTTGGCGGCGCGCGAAGCCGAACTCGAGAAGCGCGAAGCGGCCGCTAATCGCAAGAAGCCAGAGAATTCGCCCAAGGACAAGAAGCCCAGAGCTGAAAAGCCCAAGGCGGAAAAGCCGAAGGCCGAGAAGCCGAACGCCGAGAAGCCGAAAGCCGAGAAGCCCAAGCGCCAGCTGCCCAAGGTCTCCGCGTCTTCCGTCAGCTGGAAATGGATCGGCGCTCCTGTTGGATCATTCCTCGTCCTCGTCGTGCTGATCCTCTCGGTTGGCAAGCCTTCGGCGGACTCGCTGATGAAGGAGGCCGCCGGCAGCTTCAGCGAGGTCAGCCGCGGCGTCTTCAAGTTTTCGATCACGGTCTCGCCGTCCGCCGCCACCGCCGGCACCACCACCGACGCCTCACCTTCGACGATCTCGCTGGCCGGTCCGTTCGAGATTGTCCCGGGCAAGCCGCTCCCGCGCGCTCGCATCACCTACACCGTCAGTTCTGGCGGCCGCAGCCAGACAGTCACACTGCTCACCACCGGAGACAAGGCCTACTCGGTCATCCGCGGTCAGGCCTACGAGCTCCCGAGCACCGCCACCAAGGAACTGAAGGACGCCACCAAGGACATCAGCAAGTCCGGCAGCGGCAAAGGTCTCTCCGGCATCAAGCTCAACTTCGACAAGTGGCTGATCAACCCGGAGGTGAGCGTCGGTCCGACGCTCAACGGCACTTCCACCTGGCGAACCACGGCCGGCGTGAACGTGGTCGAGGCCGTGCGCGACCTCGTCGCTTCATCCGGCACACTCGGCGCGGTCACCGGTAACCAGGTGCCCGAGCTGAAGGACTCGGACGTCGACCAGATCAAGAAGAGCATCAAGTCGGCCTCGGTCGTCGTCGACGTCGGCCGCTACGACCGCATCCTCCGGGTGATGGATCTGACAATGAATTTCGCGACGCCCGAAGGTGCGTCCGCGGCGACCGGCGGTATCGCCGGCGGCAAGATGAACATGATCGTCGGGATCGAGAAGCCGAACCAGCCCGTCGACGTCAAGCCGCCGAAGAATCCGCTGCCTTACAAGGCGCTGCAGTCGCTGGCCGAGAGCCAGTCGGCCCAGACGGGAACGGCGCTTGACGACGGCGTGGGCAAGTAGTCTGGCGGCCTTATGAATCGATCCCGCATCTTCACTCTCGCGCTGGCCTGCATCGCAGCCGCGCTCGTCGCCGCAGGCTGCGGCGGTGACAAGACCTCGTCCGCCTCTCCGTCCGAGTCCGTCTCGGCCGCCCTCAAGAAGACCTCTGAAATCAAGAGCGGCACGGCCGCGATCGACGGGTCGGTCAGCACGGGTTCGCTTCCGGGGTCGATCTCACTGAAGGGCGACGCGACCTTTGACACGCAGGCCGAGGGCGGCGCCGCGATGGACGTCGAGCTCGCAGCGTCGGTCGCGGGCACCGAGCAGAAGTTCGGCTTCGTCGCGGTCGACGGAAAGAACTACATCACCGTCGGCGACAAGGCGCTCGAGCAGAAGGGCTCCTCCAACCTCGAGCCCAGCCAGATCTCAAGCTTCATCGCCGGTCTCGGCAAGAACCTCACGAACGTCAAGGAGACGGGTGAGGCAGCCGGCGTCACCACCTACACCGCCACGGTCGACGTCAAGAAGATGATCACCGAGAACAGCGACAACTCCGATCTCTCGAAGCTCTCGATCCCCGGGGTCGGATCCGGATCGGATCTCGCCAAGTCGGTGTCGACGGCTGACATCACAGTCGGCGTCGACGGCGACGGTTACGCCCAGACGCTCACCGTCGACCTTCCGCTCGACATCAACGGCAGCCCGGGCGGATTGCGCGCCGACATCGAGCTGAGCGACATCGACCAGCCGGTGACGATCGAGAAGCCGTCCGACGTCGTCAAGGACGCGTCTGAGCTCGGTGGTCTCGGCGCGATGCTCGGCAACTGACGCGGCAAGTAGGCTCCCGCCCGTGAGCGGGCCGGCACCAGAATCAGCTGACAAGCGCGGGGGGGTCCTCGGGTTCCTTTTCTCCAGCGAGGGCTGGCCGTACATGCTCGTGCCGTTCATCCTGGCGGCGATCGTGCTCGAGTTCGGCGGGATCGGCAGCGCCTCGGTGATCTTCGGCGTCGCGGCGATCGGACTGATCCCGGCCGCTGCCGTCATGGGGCGGGCGACCGAGGAACTGGCGGCGCGTTCGGGACCCGGTATCGGCGGGCTGCTGAACGTCACGTTCGGCAACTTCCCGGAACTGATCATCGCGATCTTCGCGCTCGAAAAGGGTCTTCAAGAGGTCGTCAAAGCGTCCCTGGTCGGCTCCGTGATCGGCAACATCCTGCTCGTGATGGGAGCGTCGATGTTCGTCGGCGGCCTCGGACGCGTGAAACAGACCTTCAATCAGACCGCCGCGTCGGTGCAGTCCTCGATGCTTGTGCTCGCGATGGCCGCGCTCGTGATGCCGGCCGTGTACGAGCTCGTCGACGGCAAGGGGCTGCCCGATCCCGGCGCCGCGATCATCAATTACGACTCAAAGGTCGAGATGCTCTCGCTGATCGCCTGCGGCTTTCTCCTGGTGAGCTACATCGGTGGTTTGATCTTCTCGCTGATCACGCACCGCGACCTGTTCAACCCGGTGCACGACGACGAGTCCGGCGAGTTCGCCTGGCCGGTCAAGCGCTCGATCGCGGTGCTCGCCGGCGCCAGCGTGGTCGTCGGGTTGATGAGCGAGATTCTCGTCGGGTCGATCGAAGAGGCCTCGCACGCGATCGGACTCTCGGAGTTTTTCGTCGGCGTGTTCGTCGTCGCGATCGTCGGTAACGCAGCTGAGCATTGGGTGGCGGTGCTGGTCGCCTACAAGGACAAGATGGACCTGGCCGTCAACATCGCGATCGGCTCCGCCGCGCAGGTCGCTCTGTTCGTCGCTCCCGTGCTGGTCGGCCTGTCGTTCCTGATCGGTCCACACCCGATGCCGCTCGTGTTCAACGGCTTCGAACTGGCCGGCCTGCTGATCGCCTTGATCACCGCGAATCTGATCACCTCGGACGGCGAATCGACGTGGTTCGAAGGGCTCCAGCTGCTGTCGCTGTACGCCGTTATCGGCGTGGCGTTCTACTTCGCCTGACCGCTTGAGAATGCGGTTTTGAGCCCTCGCCGGGCTTCCGCACGATCGTTCGCTCGGACGCTACAATCGGGTTTCCAAGCCGTCCATCCCTTATCCAGGAGCAAGACCCACTGTGTCTGTCAATTTCCAGCTTTCCGACGAGCAGAAGCTGATCGCCGAGACCGCCAAGGACTTCGCGGTCAACGAGATCCGCCCCGTCGCAGAGGAGTTCGACCGCGACTCCACCTTCCCGCGCGAGATCATCAACAAGGCCTGGGAGCTCGGCCTGATGAACACCTCGATCGAGGAGGCCTACGGCGGATCCGGCCTCGACGTGCTGACCGGCAGCATCATCGAGGAGCAGTTCTCGTGGGGTTGCAGCGGTATCGCCACCTCGATCTTCGCGAACGGCCTCGCCTCGGCTCCGGTCGAGCTCGCCGGCAGTGAGGAGATCAAGAAGAAGTACCTCGGCATGCTGATCGAAGAGCCCAAGCTCGCCGCCTTCTGCCTCACGGAGCCCGGCGCCGGCAGCGATGTCTCAAGCATGCAGACCACTGCCACCAAGCAGGGCGACAAGTACGTCCTCAACGGCTCCAAGTGCTTCATCACCAACGGCTCCCACGCCGACTGGTACACGGTCTACGCCAAGACCGATCCGGAAGCTGGCCACCGCGGCATCAGCGCGTTCGTCGTCGAGCGCGACTGGGGCGTCGTGGTCGACAAGAAAGAGGACAAGCTCGGCCAGCGCGCGTCCGACACCGCGCTGATCAGCTTCACCGACGTCGAGGTTCCGGCGGAGAACATGCTCGGCGAGGAGAACGCCGGCTTCAAGCTCGCGATGCGCACGCTCGACCGCACCCGCCCGGGTGTCGCCGCGATGGCGACCGGCATTCAGCAGGCGGCGCTCGACGCCGCTGTCGACTACGCCAAGGAGCGCATCCAGTTCGGCGTGCCGATCGCGATGCACCAGGCCATCCAGTTCATGATCGCCGACATGGCGACCAAGCTCGAGGCCTCGCGCCTGCTGTACCTGAAGAGCGCATGGATGCTCGACAACGGCTAGCGCAACTCGCTGGTCGCCTCGCACGCCAAGCGCTTCTCCAGCGACTCGGCGATGGAGACCGCCGTCGACGCCGTCCAGGTGTTCGGTGGCTACGGCTTCATCAAGGAGTACCCGGTCGAGAAGTTCATGCGTGACGCGAAGATCATGCAGCTGTACGAAGGCACCTCGCAGATCCAGCGCCTCGTGATCGCGAAGGAAGTCCTCTCGCCCTCGCGCGACACCGTCGCCGTCTAGTTCGGCGAACACCGACGGCTTGATCAGGGCGGCCCCTCGGGGTCGCCCTTTTCTTTGGCGTTTCAGGCGAAGTCGTCTGCGCCGGGCGGGGCGTAGGGGCCGAACGCGCTCTCGAACTCCTCGCGGCTGATTTCCATGAATTCGCCGCTCGCCGAGTAGCGCACCATCGTGTCTACAAGCATGCGGTTGGTGAGCGCCATGATCTGGACCTGCTCGTGGTGCGAGCGTTCGGAGCGGAAGATGAACTCAAAGGCGCGATCGGCCAGCCAGACGATCGCCTCGCCACCCCACGGGGGCGTCTCGGACGTGACGAATCCAGCCTCGATGCCGCCGTGGTAGATCCAGCTACCCAGGTAGTCGTAGCGAGCGTTCACGCGCTCCGAGACGGCCTTGGCCTGCCTGGCCCCGAACCACAGCAGCACCGACCTTCGCTGGGCCTGGAAGTGCTCGAGGTGGGCGTCCATGATCGAAGTCAGCAACGATTCCATCGTCACTCGCTCGAGCACGCTGAGCTTCTCGCGGACCGCGTCGTCGATCTCGGCCGTCTCTTTGTCGATCAGCGCCGCGATGATCGCGCTCCGGTCGGCGAAGTAGCGGTAGATCGTCGACACCGGAACCCCCGAGCGATTGGCGACGTCGGTCGTCGTCATGTCCTCGGCCGAGGACGCCCGCGCGAGCTCATCGGCCGCCGCGAGCAGGATCTTTTCAACACGTTCGCGGCTGCGCTTCTGTTTCGGCTTCCCCGGGGCCATAGGGGGCGGAGGCTACCGGCAGTGGCATGCGGACAGGCCACAAAAGTAATAATGAGAAGTGAGAATCATTTCCGGTTTTGTGGTACGTTTGCGTTCGCGAGTGGCGGGTTCTTGGGGAAGCCGCCGCTTCTCGTAAATGATTCAACAGCTGAAGTCTCTTCAGGGGGGATATTCAATGAACCGCTTCAAGGTGCGGATGGCGGCCCTCGGCCTTGCCGTCCTCACATCTCTCGTACTCGCCGCCGGTGCCTCCGCCGCGCCGGTCGCCGGACCGGCGGGCGACGCGTTCTACGCACCGCCGGCCAACGTTTCGTCATACGCCAACGGTGACCTGATCTGGTACCGCTCCAACACGCTCAACCTCGGCTCGGGTGCTCCGGGCGTCAAGTCGTGGAAGGTGCTCTACCGCTCGAGCAAGGTCGACGGCTCGGCATCGGCCGTGACCGGCACCGTGCTCGTGCCGACCGCCAGCTGGACCGGCAGCGGCAAGCGTCCGATCGTCTCGTACGCGGTCGGCACGCAGGGCGTCGCCAAGAGCTGCGCCCCGTCGCGCCAGCTCGAGAGCGGCAAGGAGTACGAGATCGCCAACATCGTGGCTGCTATCAAGCGCGGCTACGCAGTCGTGGTGACCGACTACGACGGCTACACGACCGGCTCCAAGCCGAGCTACATCGTCGCGGGTAACGAGGCCCGCAGCGTGCTCGACATCGTTCGCGCGACGGACGACATCCCGAACATCGGCATCAGCACCTCGACCTCGAAGGTCGCGATCTGGGGTTACTCGCAGGGTGGCCAGTCGGCCGCGGCGGCCGGTGAGATCGAGGACAGCTACGCGCCCGAACTGCAGACGATCGGCGTCGCCGCCGGCGGCGTTCCGGCCGACCTGCGCTCGACGGCCGACAACCTCGACGGCCGCAACGGCTCGGTCTTCCTGCTGCTCGCCATCTACGGCCTCTCGCAGCAGTACCCGTCGGCGATCAACCTCTCCACTCTGGCGAACTCCCAGGGTCAGGCCGTGTTGGCCGACGCGGAGAACATCTGCACCTTCGAGGGTCTGTTCAAGTACATGAACAAGAACCTCTCGCAGTACACCGTCGGCAACAAGTCGATGGCGCAGCTGCTCGCCGACCCGGCGATCGGCGCCGCCGTCGACGCGCAGAAGCTCGGCACCAAGAAGATCGCCGCGCCGCTGTTCCTGTACCACGGCGAAGCCGACGAGTTCATTCCGCTCGATCCGGCGATCCAGCTGAAGAAGGACTACTGCAACAAGGGCACCAAGGTCAGCTACGCCTCGTTCAAGAGCGAGCACATCGTCACGCAGTTCCAGGGCGCGGGCCTCGCGCTCGACTGGATCCGCGACCGGCTCGCGAACAAGTTCGACCTCGGAACCTGTCTGACGTTCGCATCCAAGCCGACGTCTTCGGCCAACCCGAACACCGGCGACCTGTTGTTCTCGCTGAACAACTGGACGCTCGGCGGCTCGATGAAGCTGAAGCTGCTCGGCCAGACGGTCAACCTCCCGTCGGGTTCGAAGTTCTCCTCGGTGGCGAACCTCACGACCAAGCAGCTCTACGGCAATGACGCGGTCAAGATCCCGGACTTCTGTCAGCAGATCTGGATCACGATTCTCCCCGTCACCGTGTGTCTCAATCTCGACTCGATCGGTGCCACCACCGGTTCGGTCGACATCGACAACGACGGCAAGCTGCACATCCACGGCACCACGAAGGTCGACATCACCGTGAAGTCGCTCGGCGAGGGCCCGATCCAGCTCGGCGTCGGCTGCAAGACGAAGACTCCGTCGACGTTGGCGCTCAACTACGACGGTCCGATCTCGGATCTCGGCGGCGGCAAAGTCGGGTTCTCCGGCACGACGACGTTTGACCAGATGACCGACTGCGGCGGCTGGGGCCTGCTGCTTTCGGGGCTGATGTCCGGCAGCGGGCAGCAGTTCAACTTCACGGTCGCACCGCCTGGTTCGACCTGGTACTAGGCGTCCGGGCTCCCCACCGGCAGAAGGAAAGGGCGGCCTCCGGGCCGCCCTTTCGCTTTTTCTTCGGCATAAGCTCCACGCGATGCCCGGCGATGTGACCTTCTACTACGACCTTGGTTCGCCCTACGCGTACCTGACGGCCGACCGCATTGACGAGCAGTTCGACACGGACGTCACGGTCGACTGGGTCCCGGTTCTGCTCGGCGGCATCTTCAAGCACACCGGCCGCTCATCATGGGCCGAGACGCCGCGGCGCGAAGACGGGATCGCCGAGATCGCGCAGCGCGCGAGTGTCTATGGAATGCCGCTGTTTCGCTATCCCGAACCGTGGCCCAACAACGGTCTTGCCGTCATGCGCGTCGCCACCTGGGCACACTCGGCCGGCGCCGGCCGGCGCTTCGCCCGCGCCGCCTTCGAGGTGCAGTTCAACGACGGCCTGCCGCTGAGTGAGGCCGAGAACATCGAGCTTGCGGCTCATCGCGCCGGACTGGATCCGCAGTTCGCGCTGGGCTCGACCGACGATCCGGCCGTCAAGCAGGCGCTGATCGACAACACGCAGGCCGCGATCGACGCCGGAGCGATCGGCGTGCCGACGATCGTCGTGGGCGGCGAGGCCTTCTGGGGTGACGACCGCCTGCACGAGGCGGTCGCGGCCGCGCAGCCTTAGGGCGTACCCTTCGACCTCGTGGCCGGCAAACCGTCGAAGAAGGCGAAATCTCCAAAGGACGCGGTGGCCAAGGCCGCCGGCGCCGCGACCGAGAGCTATCTGCGCGAGCAGCGCGAGGCGGCCGCCGGGCCCGAGGCGCCGGCGACGATCCGCCGTCGCCAGTCAGATCCTCTTGCAAGCGAACTGCGCAAGCAGCTGCTTCCCCTGCTGGTGCTGCATTTCGCGCGCGACGAGCCGACCTACGGGAACCAGTTGATCGACCAGATCCAGGAACTCACCGGCGGCGTGCTGACGGTCAATCCGAACACGATGTATCCGCTGCTTCGTGACTTCGAGGCCCGCGGCCTGATCGAGGGTCAGTGGGAGCACCCGGAGCGCAGGAGTCGCCGTTTCTACTCGCTCACGCCGGCCGGGCGCAAGGAACTGGAGAATCTGCTCCCGGACGCCAGCGAAGCCCTTTCGGCGCTCGAGTCCACACTTTCGCGTATCAAGCGCGAACTGGCCTCCAAGACCGATTAATCTCGGATATATCGGAATCAGAATGCGCGCATCCCAAGGAGCGCGACTTGCCGTCACGGACGGCGCAACGACCAAACCCCTGAAAGGCTTTACCTGATGACTGTGACCGCCGCGCCTGGCTCCAGGCCGCTGTTTGACTCGGAACACGACGACTACCGCGAGAGCTTCCGCCGCTTCCTCGAGGCCGAGGTCGTCCCGCACCACGAGGAGTGGTCGAAGGCCCACCTCGTATCCCGTGATCTCTTCACCAAGGCCGGCGAGCACGGCTTCCTCGTGCCGTCGCTCGACGAGGAGTACGGCGGATTCGGCGTCGACGACTGGCGCTTCAACGCCGTCCTCGCCGAAGAGGCCGCATACGCCGGAGTCGGCGCCTCGTGGATGGGCCCGATGGTCCACACCGACCTCGGCTTCCCGTACATCCGCGCTGCCGCCAACGACGAGCAGAAGGCACGCTGGTACCCGAAGATCGCCTCGGGCGAAATGATCCTCGCGCTGGCGATGACCGAGCCGGGCACCGGCTCCGACCTCTCTGCGATCTCGACGAAGGCCGTTCGTGACGGCGACGAGTACGTGATCAACGGCGCCAAGACGTTCATCTCGAACGGCATCAACGCGGACGCCGTCGTGACCGCGGTCCGCACCGGCGACGACCCGCACCAGGGCCTCTCGATGATCGTCATCGAGCGCGGCATGGAGGGCTTCGAGCGCGGCAAGCAGATCCACAAGCGTGGTCAGCACGCCAACGACACTGCCGAGCTGTACTTCAACGACTGTCGCGTCCCAGCCGAGAACCTGCTCGGCGAGGAGGGCACCGGCTTCGCCCAGCTGATGGCCCACCTGATCCCCGAGCGTCTCGGCCTGTCGGTCTCGTCGCTGGCCGGATCCGAAGCGGCGCTCGATCTGACGCTCGACTACGTCAAGGAGCGCAAGGCGTTCGGCCGCCCGATCGGGTCGTTCCAGAACAGCCGTTTCGTGCTCGCCGAGCTGCAGACCAAGGTGACGATCACCCGCACCTGGCTCGACACGGTCATCCAGAAGTTCGTTGACGGCACCTGCACCGTGCAGGAGGCCGCGATGGCGAAGTACTGGACCACCGACCTCGGCTGCGAAGTCGCCGACGCCGGCGTCCAGCTCTTCGGCGGCTACGGCTACACCGAGGAGTACAAGATCAGCGAGTTCTGGGTCGACGCGCGCGTCAACCGCATCTACGCAGGCACGAACGAGATCATGAAGGAGCTCGTCGGCCGCTCGATGGGCCTGTAGGACCTTGAGGTTGTGAGGAGCGGCCGGGCGCCGGTCGCTCCTCACCTCAACCTCTATTCTTCGGCGCCATGAAAGTCACCAAAGCAGCCGTCGTCGGCGCGGGCACGATGGGCGGCGAAATCGCCTTCTGCATAGCCTCGGCGGGCATCCCAGTCCTTCTCAAAGACGTCGACCAGAAGTTCGTCGACCACGGAATCGACAAGGCCACCGAGCTGCTCGATCGCGCGCTGGCAAAGGAGAAGATCGACGAGGCCGGCAAGGCCGCCGTGCTCGGTCTGATCACCGGCACGCTCGACTACGACGGCTTCGGCGACGTCGATTTCGTGATCGAAGCCGTGCCCGAGCGCATGGCGATCAAGCAGGCGGTTTTCGCGGACCTCGACGCGGCCACGCCCGGCCACGCGATCCTCGCCAGCAACACGAGCGCTCTGAGCATCGACGAGATCGGCGCCGCGACGACGCGCCCGGACAAGGTCGTCGGATTCCACTTCTTCTACCCGGCGAGCTACTCGAAGCTTGTCGAGGTGATCGAGGGCGAGGCGACCTCGGCAGAGACCTCGACGGCTGCGTACAACTTCGCGCAGGCGATCAAGAAGTCGCCGATCACCTGCGCCGACGCGCCCGGCTTCGTCGTCAACCGTGTACTCACCGCGAGCCTCGGCGAGATGTTCCGCGCGGCCGACGAGCACGAGCTCTCGCCGGCGCAGATGGACGCCGCGGTCGTCTCACTGAAGACGGCGCCGGCCGGACCGGCGACGCTGACCGACACCCTCGGTCTCGACACTGTGCTGCACGTGATGGAGCACCTCAACGAGGAACTCGGCGAGACGTTCTACGTCGCCCCGAAGCTCAAGGAGCTCGTCTCCGAGGGCAAGCTCGGCGCAAAAACCGGCAGCGGCTTCTACGACCCGGCCGGGCAGCCCGGCGAGCTGCCCGAGGTCGATCAGGCGCTGGCGGGCGAGCTTGCACTGCGCAGCGGCCTGCGCGCGCTGGTCGAGTCCGTGCTGATCGTCGAGGAGGCCGTCGGCAACGCCCGCGAAGTCGACCTCGGCATGATGATGGGCGCCGGCATCGTTCCCGGCCCGCTGGCACAAGCGGACGCCATGGGGCTCGACAACGCGCTGAAGGCGCTCGAGCACGCCGAGTCGCAGTGGGGTGAGGGATTCAAGCCTCCGACGCTCCTGAGGCGTCTGGTGGCCCAGGGCCGCACCGGCCGTGCCGCGGGCCAGGGTTTCTTCGCCTATCCGCTTGAGAAGGGTCCCGAAGAGGGCGGCGTGATCTACGAGAAGCGCAGCGACCACGTCGCGATCGCCTGGCTCAAGGTCAAGCCTGTCAACCCGGTCGGCGAGGCACTGATCAGCGGGATCAAGGCCGCGCACGAGCAGGCCGAGGCCGATCCCGACGTTCGCAGCCTGGTGATCGCGAGCGCCAACAACGCGATCTTCAGCGCCGGCGCCGACCTCAAGGCCTTCGCCTCGGTCGACGCCGACGGTATCGCCGAGATCATCAACCGGACGAACGCGGTATTCCGCGCGCTCGAGACCGGCAGCGTCACCACGATCGCCGCCGTCAACGGGATGGCGCTCGGCGGCGGCTGTGAACTCGCGATGAGCGCCAACGTGCGGCTCGCCGGTGAGTCCGCGAGCTTCGGCCAGCCCGAGATCAATCTCGGCATCCTGCCGGGCTTCGGCGGCACGCAGCGTCTGCCGCGTCTTGTCGGCAAGGCCGCGGCGTTCGACATCATCGCCTCGGGCGACTCGATCAGCGCCTGGCGTGCGGCAGAGCTCGGCCTGGTCTCCGACTTGCTGCCCGACCACGAGCTGTTCGACGCGGCGATCGCGCTGGCCGAACAGCTCGCCGCGCAGCCACAGGTGGCAGTCGGGCAGATCAAGGAGCTGCTCGACGACGCGGCGTTGATCGATGGCCTGGCACGTGAGCGCGACGCGTTCGTCGCTGCCTCGCAGTCGCCGGACGGCAAGGAGGGCGTGTCGGCCTTCCTGCAGAAGCGCCCGCCGAACTTCAACGCTTAGATGGCCTCCGGGGTCGACACCCTGGCCCAGGCGATCCTGAACGCCCGCAGCGCCGTCGTCCTGACGGGCGCGGGCGTCTCCGTGCCCAGCGGTATTCCCGACTTCAGGACGCCCGAGACGGGCATGTGGGCAAACGTCGACCCGATGGAGGTCGCCCACATCGACACGTTCAGGAGCGATCCTGAGCGCTTCTGGAGCTTTTACGGTCAACGCTTCGCCACACTGGGCGACAAGCGTCCGAACGGCGCCCACGAGGTGCTGGCGGAGCTTGAACGCCGCGGTCTGATCGACGCCGTGATCACACAGAACATCGACCGCCTGCACCATATGGCGGGGAGCGAGGAGCTGATCGAGGTCCACGGATCGATCGAGCACTCGCGCTGCATGCGCTGCGGGGCGTCCTACGAGCTCGAGTGGGTGCGCGGCCAAGCCGCCGAGCACGGGATCCCGCGCTGCACCGAGTGTGACGACGCGCCGCCGCTGAAGCCCGACGTGGTGCTCTTCGGCGAGATGCTGCCGGAGGATGCGATTCAGCGGGCGTTCCAGCTGGCCGGCGGGGCGGATGTGCTGGTGGCGATCGGCAGCTCGCTGGTGGTGCACCCGGTCGCAGGACTGCCGCAGATCACTCTCGGAAGCGGGGGAGAGCTGGCATTGATCACTGCCGGCCCCACGCCGTACGACGCAGACGCTTTGGTGAAGCTCGACGGTGACATCGAAGCGGAGATGAAGGCCCTCCTCGCCGCGATAGACGCCGCCGCATAGGCAAGCGGCTCAAATGCGCACTGCTCACCCCTGGGGGTGGTCAGTCCGCAAGTTCGGCGCTTTGATGGACAAGCGCGTCGGCACACATCGCCGCCTGCCGCGAAGCGGCCCGCACTCAACTACCTCCAGCAATCAACCCGCCGCCCAAGACGGCAGTCAACAGCTGAGGATCAGTCCCCGACCTTCTTCTTGCCGACCTTGATCGCGTATGCCGAAGGCTGCGTCGGGACCGTCGGGTTCTCGATCTTGCCGAGGTGGTCGAAGATCTTGTACCAGTCCTTCTTGCGGATCTTTCCGCCGCTGTTGCCCGTCTTGGCGTCGGCGTTGACGCCGCCGCCCGGGCGGAAGCCGACGTGGATGTGGTCGTTGTGGTCACCCATCGCCAGCGTCGCGCCGCCGATGTCGAACAGCGAGATGATCTGGTGCGGCTGGAGCGCGCCCTGGAGGGTCATGATCTTTCGCACGACCTTCTCCATCAGGCCACCCGGCTTGTTGTTGGCGATCATTGACTGACCGTTGATCGCGGCGATGTCGACGGCGGTGCCGGTGGTGTGCTCGGAGACGTTGCCGGAGCTCGTCAGATAGCCGTGGCCGCTCATCAGCGAAGTGATCGTCGGGTGGAGCTTCTGGTTGTCGAGGAAGGCGATCAGCGCCAGCACGCGGCGGTCGATCTGGCCGGCCTCGATGTCGCTGCGGCCGCCGGGGTAGATCTCGATCGTCTTCTTGCGCAGCACGTACTGCTCGAGCTGCTCCTTGCTCATCAGCAGGAGCTGGCCGATCGTGCGGTCGTCGTCGTTCGGGACGAGCGGGTTGAGGCCGATCGCGCGGTAGACGGCCGTCGAGTCGAGCAGCTTCCAGCCGTCGAGGATCGGCTTCGGGTCGACGACCGGGGCGCCGCTGCCACCGGGGCGGATGGCGAAGTTCATGTACGGCGTGCGGCCGCCCTTGCCCTCGCCGTAGCGGCCGATGATCGTGCCGCCGATCAGCTTGCTGCCCTTTTCCATGGCCTTCAGGACGACGTCCTCCTGCTTGAGGCCGAACGGGCGGGCAAAGTAGTTGTCGAAGCTCTCGTAGTCGCCCATCGCCTGACCCGCGGTGACGTCGTAGCTGCCGGCCGAGGCGCTGCGGTCACGGTTGGGGTGGGCGTAGACGCGCTCCTTGGTGGCGACGCGGGCACCGACCTGCTTGTCGGCGTCGACGACGGCGGCTGCGTCGGCGGCCTCCTCCTCGGCGGAGTTGTCGTCCTTGCTGCGCGGCACGGGGTAGAGCTTGGACAGCGAGCCGAGGTTGCTGTAGCGGTAACGGTTGCCGTAGGCGTCCTCGAGCGTGATGAAGTTGCCTTCCTTCTTGCTCTTGCCGATGTCGACGACCGTTGCGTCCTGGACGGCGATCGCCGGTGCGCCCTCGCGCGAGTAGATCTTGATGTCGCTGCGACGGTCCGAGCCCTGCACGATGTCGGCGGCGTTGCCGCTCTTGACGCGCTTGCCCGTCGTCTTGACCGCGCCTGCGTAGGTGGCGCGCGCGTAGACCGGGAAGTGGCCCTGCGTGAGGCCGGTCAGCGAGTCGATCAGGACGTCCGGCACGCCGGCGATCAGCTTCGCGCGCAGCATCACCTGGTCGACGTACCACTGAGCGTGGTTGTAGGCGAAGATCGAACGCTCGATGTCGTCGTGGCCGCCGGCGGCCTTGAGGTACTTGGCGGCGGCGAAGATCGCGTCGACCGGGTTGTACGGGTCCTTGACGCCGTCGTTGTTGGCGTCTGTGCCGTACATCTCCCAGGTCGCCGGCATGAACTGCATCCAGCCGAGGGCGCCTGCGGAAGAAACTGAAAGGTTGCGGCCGTAGTCGGTCTCGATCTCGTTGATCGCCGCGAGCACTTCCCAGCGGATGCCGTACTGCGTTCCGGCGGCCTGGTAGATCGGAAGAAGGAACGGCGGAATCTGGAACTGCTGGAGGACGAGGTTCGGAACGCTGATCGGACCGTCGCTGTCCATACCCTCAACTGCGTCTAGAGGGTCGGCGGCAGTGCCGTCGGCCGGGTTGACGCTCGGGTCATCGTTTCCGGAGTAGGAGTCGTTGTTCGACTTGCCTTCCTTGGTCTTGCGTCCCTCGGCCGGGTCGTCCTTGGGGTTGTCCGACCTCTTCTTCGTTGAGGACTTCTTCTTTGTGGACTTCGTCGAGCCGCTGCTGCCGGACGAGCCGGAGCTGTCGCTGCTGCCGGACGAGCCGCTCGAACCCGAACTCGACTTCGATGAACCGGAGGTCGATTTGGTCGATCCGCCGGGCGTGGTCGTCGTCGCGGGGGCGTCCGCGTCCGAGCCGTCCGGCACGACGCCGGGCGACTCAGTTGTGCTGCCGTCGGCCGTGACGTCCGCGTATGCGCTGAACGACGCGAACATCACGCCGAGCAGTGCGAACACGATCGCCGTCAGAACGACCACAGACTTGTTTGAAGAAGTGCCCCTCACGTTCCCTTTTTCTCACTCAGTACCGGCCGCTCCTGCGCAGAGTCTTTCTGCTGCGTGCACCCATACCCCAGGTGCATGTTCCCCAGGCGCGTTCGGCGGCTGTGGGAAAGATAGCGGCTGAATGCGCCATCGCGCAAGGTTTCAAGCGTGATTGCATGCGAATTGCAAACACGTCGAACGCGCTTCCAGTTGCGGGTTTCAAGGTTGAGCTGCATTTGTTTGATCAAACGAGAACGGGACCGCGGAGGTGGCCCTTCCATGTGGGCGTCGGGCATCCCGCCTGTCACCACACTGAAACCACATCGACACATCCCTCGGCGACCTTAATCGCCGGTATTTGAAATGGGTGTGAAGTTTCCGAGAAGACGGGGCTGGTTCCTGGTCCTAAGCCCGGGGGTAAAGCTCAAGTTGAACTTTAGGGTTGTCCTCCGGGTACCGAATTCGCGTATGCTCGGCGGGCATGGCCGAGAAGAACGAACAGGAACCCTCAGAGGGCATCGGCGGAATCGTCGACGAGCTCGCCAGCAGCTGGCTCGTCGGAGATGCCCTCACCAAGATCGTCGACGCCGGTGAGCGGGTGGTCCATGCCCAGCAGAACGCGCTGTCGGCGCTCGGGCTCCCCTCGGGGTCGCAGTTCGAGAGCCTCACGCTGCGCGTGCGGACGATTTTTCATCGCATCGAAGAGCTCGAGGACGAGATCGACCGGCTCAGCGCGCGAGTGGCGGCGCTCGAGAACAAGGCGCCCGCGAAGAAGCGCTGAGTATCGTTTCGCCCTCCAGATGACGACGGGGGTTCACTAGTGCGCGCAGGACTCTTTCCAGGACAAGGAAGCCAGACCGCCGACATGCCGGTCGACACCGCCGGGCAGCAGCCCGCGGTCTTCGAACGCTCGGTCGAGAGTTTCAATGAGGCCGGAATCGAGTGCGACATCTTCGCCGGTCACTCGCTCGGCTCGTACGCGGCGCTCGTCGCCGCAGGAGCGATGGACGCCGAGGCCGGTATGGGCGTCGTCACCGAGCGGGGTCTCGCGATGGCGGCCGCAGCCAAAGAAGCACCCGGCGCGATGATCGCGCTGCTCGGCTGTTCGCCGGAGGGCGCGGCTGCGCTCGCCGAGGAGTTCGACCTCACGGTCGCCAATGACAACGCCCCGGGCCAGATCGTCCTTACCGGCGCGATGGCCGGCATCGAGGCGATCGAGTCCGCCGACGCGGTCGACCCGACCGCCGGCGAGGACGCGCGCAGGTTGCGCATCAAGCGCCTGCCGGTCAGTGGCGCGTTCCATTCGCCGCTGATCTCATCGGCGGCCGAGCGTCTGTCCGCCGCGCTTGCCGACGTCGAGTTCGGCGACGCCTCGCACGTGATCGCCAACGGCACGGCGCAGCCGTACGTCGACCCGAAGCGCGAACTCGCCGAAGAGCTGCTCGCGCAGGTGCGCTTCCGTGAGTCGCTTCTGTACATGTGGGAGCTCGGCGTGCGTGAGTTCGTCGAGTTCGAGCCCGGCGGAGTGCTGACCGGACTGGTCAAGCGCACGTTGCCGGATGCCAAGGCGATCAAGGTCGCGGATCTGATCAGCGCGTGATGACAGAGGTAGCCACAGAGAGTTCTTTGCGGGTTTCCGGCAGCCGCGAAATCCGCACCGCCGGAATGCTCGGCTACGGCTGCGCCCAGCCCTCGAAGATCGTCACCTCGGAAGAGCTCGGCGCACGCTACGACCTGACGGCCGAGTGGATCGTTGAACGCACCGGCGTCGAGTCGCGCCGCGTACTCGACCTGGAAAAGGGCGAGAACCTGCTCGGCCTCGCGGCTTCGTCGGCGCGTGATGCGCTGGCCGTCGCCGGGCGTACGGCTTCCGAGGTCGATCTGGTCGTGGTCGCAACAATCACGCCCGACAACGTCTTTCCGGCGCAGTCGGTGGCGCTCGCCGACGAGATCGGCGTCCCCGAGCGCGCGGTGGTCTACGACCTCTCTGCCGCCTGCACGGGATTCGTCACCGCGCTGGGCCAGGCGGCCGCCGCGATCGAGACCGGCCGCTCGCAGCTCGCACTCGTGATCGGTGGCGACGCGCTGTCGCGCATCACTCCGTTCGACGACCCCAAGAGTGCGCCGCTCTTCGGCGACGCCGCCGGCGCAGTCGTCGTCGGTCCGGTCGAGCACGGCGGCCTCGGTCCGCTGGTCGGCGGCTACGACCATCAGTACAGGATCCTCTACTCCGAGCGCGACGACGGAAACGTGATCCGTATGCGCGGCCGCGAGACCTACTCCAACGCCGTCGCACGGATGAGCGAGGTGATCCTCGAGTCGCTCGCCGCCCGCGGCGCCACGCTCGACGACGTCGCCCTGCTCGTGCCGCACCAGGCGAACATCCGCATCGTCAGGGCCGTGGGCGAGAAGCTCGGGATCGACGAAGAGCGCGTCTCTGCGCAGATCGCCGACGTCGGCAACACGTCGGCCGCTTCGATCCCGGTCGCGCTGCGGCGCGAGTACGAGGCCGGCCGCCTGGCCGACGGCGGCCTGATCGCAATGGCCGGCTTCGGCGGCGGGTTCGCCTACTCGGCGATCACCTGCGAGATCGACGGGATCGCGCCGTGAGCGAAACAGACGCGCCACGCGTGGCGTTCGTGACCGGCGCCTCGCGCGGCATCGGTCAGGCCACCGCCAAGCGGCTCGCCCGCGACGGTTTCGATGTCGCGGTCAGCTACTCGAGCGATGCCGAGGGGGCGGCCGAGACCGTCAAGCTCGTCGAGGCCGAAGGACGGCGCGGTCTTGCGCTGCAGGCCGATGTCCGTGACGCGGCATCGGTCGACGAAGCGTTCAGCACGATCGAGGATCAGCTCGGCTCCGTGTCGGTGCTCGTCAACAACGCCGGCGTCCGCCACGACACGCTCGCGGTGCGGCAGTCCGACGAGGACTGGGGTGACACCCTCGACGCCAACCTCACCGGCGCTTTCAACTGCTCGCGCGCAGCGCTGCGTGGAATGATCCGCGCTCGCCACGGCCGCATCATCATGGTCTCGTCCGTCGCCGGCATGCACGGCAACCCGGGGCAGGCGGCCTACGGCGCATCCAAGGCCGGAATGATCGGCCTCGCACGGACGCTGGCCAAGGAGTACGCGCGCAAGAATGTCACGGTCAACTGCGTCGCCCCGGGTCCGGTCGCGACTGCGATGACGGAAGGCCTCGTCAACAAGATCGCCGAGGCCGTGCCGCTCGGACGCCCGGGAACCGTCGATGAGGTCGCCGCCGCGATAGGTTTTCTCGCCTCAGACGACGCCGCGTACGTGACCGGCGCGGTTCTTCCCGTCGACGGCGGCATGACCGCCTGAAAACTCTTCAAGCTGTACAACCCGATCTGAAAGGCCCCTAAATGGCAGTCACCAGCGAGCAAGTTCTAGGCAAGATCAAGGAGATCGTCCCGAAGTTCGGAGTTGACCCCGAGCAGGTGACCGACAGCTCCACGCTCGAGGACCTCGACATGGACTCGCTCGACGTCGTCGAGATCATGCAGGCGATCGAGGATGACTTCGGCATTCGCGTGCCGGACGAGGACCTCGAGGACCTCACGACGATCGGTGACGCCGTCGCCGCCGTCGTCAAGAACGGCTAGGGCCGCCCCCGCTCGATGAAGAAAGTCGTCATAACCGGAATCGGTGCGATCTCTCCGGGCGGCGTCGGCGCCGACGGACTCTGGGAGGCCGCAACGAACGGCCGGCCACTGCCCGAGGGCGACGTCGCTGTCAGCCCCGACATCACAGACATGCTCACGATCAAGGAGTCGCGCCGGCTCGACAAGTTCGCGCGCTTCGGACTGATCGCCGCGCGTGAGGCAGTTGCCGACGCCGGACTCGATTTCAACGAGCTCGACCGCGAACGCTGCGGCGCCGTCGTCGGCACCGGGATCGGAGGGTTCGAGACGATCGATGACGGCATGGAGATCCTCCGCACGAAGGGGCCACGCATGGTGCCGGCCACCTCCGTGCCGATGCTGATGCCGAACGCCGCGATCGCCGCCGTCACCAAAGACTTCGGCATCTGGGGCCCCGGACACTGCGTCGTCTCGGCCTGTGCCTCCGGCAATCATTCGATCGGAGAGGCGAAGCGGATGATCGAGAACGGCCACGCCGACCTCGTCGTCGCCGGCAGCGCCGAGACCGCAAACCGCCCGCTTGCCACCAGCGCCTTCCGGGCGATGGGCGCGATGACCTCGAAGGGTGTCAGCCGCCCGTTCGACGCCGAGCGCGACGGATTCGTGATGGGCGAGGGCGCCGGAATGCTGATCCTCGAAACGGAAGAACACGCCAAGGCCCGCGGAGCACGTGTCTACGCGGAACTCGCCGGCTACGGCGCCAGCAATGACGCCTTCCACCTCGTGCAGCCCGACCCCGAAGGCCGCGGCGCGATCAGTGCGATGACCAAGGCGATCGCCGAGGCCGGCATCGAGCCGACCGACATCGACTACATCAACGCGCACGGCACGAGCACGCCGTACAACGACCTCTCCGAGACGAAGGCCGTCAAGAAGGTCTGGGGCGACAACACGCCGCCACCGATGAGCTCGACGAAGTCGCTGGTCGGCCACATGATGGGCGCCTCCGGCTCGATCGAGGCCGTCGTCGCGGTCAAATCGATCCTCGAGAACCGCGCGCACCCGACGGTCAATCTCAACACTCCCGACCCCGAGTGCGACCTCGACTACATCCCCGAGGGCGTACGCGAGTTCGAGATCAACACCGTGCTTTCGAACTCGTTCGGATTCGGCGGGCACAACGCCTGCCTCGTGTTCAAGGGCGTCTAGGCCTCGTGGGCATCCTCGAGGGCAAGAAGCTGTTGATCACGGGCGTCCTGACGCCGCAGTCGCTGGCGTTTCACGTCGCGGCTAAGGCCCAGGCCGAGGGCGCCGAGGTCGTGCTCTCGAGCTTCGGCCGGATGATGTCGCTGACCGAACGCACGGCCAACCGCCTCGAGGGAGACGTGAAGATCGTCGAGCTCGACGTCAACGACCCGCAGCACCTCGACGCACTTGCCGACGGCGTGCAGGGGGCGCTTGGCGGGCTCGACGGTGTGCTTCACGCGATCGCTTTTGCGCCCGAGGACGCTTTGGGCGGCAAGTTCATGAGCGCCCCGGCCGAGAGCGCCGAGCTGGCGTTCCGGACCAGCGCCTACTCGTACAAGGCCGTCGCCGGCGCGCTGCTGCCGCTGCTCGAAGCGGGGGAGGGCGAGAGCGCCCTCGTCGGACTCGACTTCGACGCGACGGTCGCCTGGCCGATCTACGACTGGATGGGCGTCGCGAAGGCAGCGCTCGAGAGCGTGAACCGCTATCTCGCCCGTGACCTTGGCCCACACGGCGTGCGCTCGAACCTCGTGTCTGCCGGTCCGCTCCGGACGATGGCGGCGAAGGGGATCCCCGGCTTCAAGGATCTCGCCGAGATGTGGCCGGCACACGCGCCGCTCGGCTGGGACATCGAAGACCCGATCCCGGTCGCGAACACAGTCTGCTTCCTGCTTTCCGACCTCGCCCGCGGCATCTCCGGCGAGATCATCCACGTCGACGGCGGCTTCCACGCCGTTGGCGCTCCGTCGCCTTCGGAATAGGGGTTTGACTGCCGTCTTGGGCGGCTTGTTCAGGGCTCCTGCTGGTTGAGTGCGGGCCGCTTCGCGGCCAGCGGCGATAGTTGGGGATCCCAGCTTTGCGGCTTGCCGAGAGTTTTCGCTTACCCAAGGCATTTTCTGCCCCAACGTAGGGACGTTGGGGCGCCCCAACCTCCCTACGTTGGGGCAAAAAACCCCGCAAACAAGTCCATCCGCGGATCGCACCAGTCGGGAGCGCCCTGCAACCCGCCGCCCACCCGCCGAGAACCGGCGCCCCCCAGCAGGACTCACCCCTACCGTGGAGAAGAGTCGGACGATGAATGCAGCAGAAGCAGCAGGGCAGGGCGTGCGCCAGATGGGTTCGCCGGTCGTCGAGTTCGAGCACGTGACCAAGGTCTACGACGACGGCACGGTCGGACTCGAGAACGCCAGCACAGTGATCCGCGAGGGCGAGTTCGTCTTCCTCGTCGGTCCGACCGGCTGCGGCAAATCGACCTTCATCCGCCTGATGACGAAGGAGTTCGACGCCACCGAGGGCGGCGTCTACATCGCCGGGCGCGACATCACAAACCTTGAGAAGAAGCGCATTCCCTTCCTGCGCCGTCACATCGGCACGGTCTTCCAGGACTTCCGCCTGCTCCCGAACCGCACCGTCTACGACAACGTCGCCTACTCACTGCTCGTGACCGGCGCCAGCCGCTCCGAGATCCGCCAGAAGGTGCCGCACATCCTGCGACTTGTCGGATTGTCGACCAAGCTTCACAACTACCCCGACCAGCTCTCCGGTGGTGAGCAGCAGCGCGTCAGCATCGCGCGAGCGTTCGTCAATCACCCGCCGCTGCTGATCTGCGACGAGCCGACCGGAAACCTCGACCCCGAGACCTCCCTCGGCATCATGCAGCTGATCTACCGGATCAACCGCACCGGCACGACCGTGATCGTCGCGACCCACGACAAGCAGATGGTCGACCGCATGCGCCGCCGCGTGATCGAGCTTAAGGACTCGCGCATCATCCGCGACGAGCGCGCCGCAGGCTACACACGCGACTTCGGCGCCGTCGACCCCGACCACGAGGCGCTGGCCAGCTGATGAACTTCCGCTTCTTCTTCACCGAGGCGCTGCGCACGCTGCGCCGCAACTCCGCTCCGAGCATCGCCGCGTTCCTGACCGTGATGGTCACGACGCTCGTGCTCGGCGTGTTCATCCCGATCACGAACATCGCCACCGGCGCCGCCAACGACGTGCGCAGCCGCCTGATGGTTGAGGTCTTTCTCAAGGACGGCGCGACCGCAGCGCAGAAGAACCAGCTGCAGCAGCGCCTCCAGAGCGACCCGAACGTGAAGACGGTCAAGTACGTCTCCAAGGACGACGCCAAGGCGTCGCTGCAGGGGACGCTCAAGGACGCCAGCGAGTTGCTTGGCGAAAACCCGCTTCCCGCCTCGTACCAGGTGACGCCGAAGGACCCGGATCAGGTCGACGCGATCGTCGCATCGCTCAAGCGCACCGAAGATCCGGACACCAAGCAGGTCACCTATGTGAGCGGTGCGATCGACGACGTCCAGAACCGCGAGGATCAGACCGAGAAGATCCTCACGATCACCGGCGGCGTGAAGTTCGCGATGTGGGGCCTGGCGATCCTGCTCGTGCTCACTTCGGCGCTGCTCGTCGGCAACACGATCCGCCTGTCGATCTACGCGCGTCGTCGCGAGATCGAGGTGCAGCGGATGGTCGGCGCGACCAACTGGTTCGTGCGCTGGCCGTTCGTGATCGAGGGCGTCTTCGTCGGCGCGGCCGGCGGACTGATCGCCGTGCTGATGCTGCTCGTCTTCAAGCAGACGATCATCGACCCGGTGTCTGACAAGTTCGCCTTGTTCGCCGCCCCGGACACGATCAATTTCTGGGGCCTGACGCTGATCCTGATGATCTCCGCAGTCGGGATCTCGGCGCTCGGATCGGGCATGACTCTGCGCCGCTTCCTGCGCGTCTGACGGCACACGCGATCACCGGCGCCATCTAGGGTTGCGGACCACGGATGCGTTACCTCATCGGAATTCTCGCCCTCGTCTGCGCGTTGGCAGTGGGCATCTACATTGGCGCACACCCCGAGACGCCTGTTCTCGGTGCGCTGAAGGACGTCGTCGCTCCCGACCAGGCCGAGATCGAGACCGACCAGGCCCAGACGCTGATCGAGCAGGAGTTCTACCGCAAGGTGCCCGAATCGAAGCTGACGAACGGCTCGATCAACGGCATGGTCAAGAGCCTCAACGACAAGTGGTCGCACTACTTCGACCCGGAGCAGAACAAGGCGTTCGAGCAAGCGATCAGCGGCAGCTATACGGGCGTCGGCATGGCCGTCAACGACGACAAGCGCGGCCTGGTCGTGTCGGAGACCTATGAGGGTTCGCCGGCGCGCGAGGCGGGCATCGGCCATGGCGACGTGATCACAAAAGTCGATGGCAAGTCGATCGCCGGGCAGTCTTCCGAGGTCTCCGTCGCAAAGATCAAGGGCAAAGAGGGCACGAAGGTGACGCTCACCGTCCTGTCCGACGGCAAGGAGCGAGACGTGACGCTCACCCGCCGCGCAATCGACATTCCGGTCACCGAGGGCAAGCTCTACAAAGAGGACGGCAACAAGGTCGGCTACGTCAGCCTCGTGTCGTTCACCGAAACTGCCGGCGCAGCTGTCGCCGCGCAGGTCGAGAAGCTGAAGAAGCAGGGCGCCACGAGTTTTGTCCTCGATCTACGCGGCAACGGAGGCGGCAGGCTCGACCAGGCCGTCGAGGTATCGAGCGTGTTCATCAACAGCGGCATGATCGTCGCGACCGATGGCCGCTCGCGACCGCGCAAGCAGTACAACGCCGTGAAACAGGACTTTCTCACCCCGGCGCCGCTCGCAGTGCTCGTCGACAAGGGGTCGGCGAGCGCCTCAGAGATCACGGCCGGCGCAATCAAGTACCGCGACCGGGGCCTGATCATCGGCACCCGCACTTACGGCAAGGGCGTCTTCCAGGAGATCACCGAGCTCAGCAACGGCGGCGCGATCTCGCTGACCGTCGGGCGCTACGAGCTTCCCGGCGGCCACTACATCACCAAAGCCGGCCTCAAGCCGGACCTGACGGTCGAGGACGCGCAGAAGACCAGGCCCGACGAGGCGCTCGACGCCGCCTTCGAGGCTCTGGCCGAGTTCAAGCAGTGAGCTTCGGCGGCCGTCTACACGGTCCCACGGCCGCGGTGCTCGTTCCGAAAGGCAGGGCGCTCGTTGCCAGCCCGCTGTTCGAGCGCGGCGCGAAGATTCAGCTGAAGTCCTCGGGCAAGCGCGGCCGTCCACTTCAGGCCGGTGAGGTCGTGATCGTCGAACCTGCGGGAATTGCGCGCGGGAAGCAGCGCGGCAGGCAGGTGACCGCACCGGTCGCGCAGATCGTGCGACGGCTCGGCACGGCCGACAATCCCCGCGACGTCGCCGAGGCGCTGATGTTCGAGTACGGCCTTGAGCGGCGCTTCCCGGGCAAAGTCGAGAATCAGGCGCAGGCCGCCGCCGCGTCGGACGACGAGTTCGAGCGCAGCGACCTGACCGGTCTGGCGACGTTCACGATGGACCCGGCCGGCGCCAAGGACTTCGACGACGCGATCTCGGCCGAGGCCGAGGGCGACCGGATCCGCGTCTGGGTGCACATCGCCGATGTCTCTGCATTCGTCCGCCCGGGCGACCCCGTCGACAAGGAGGCAAGGCGCCGCGCGACGAGCGTCTACGTGCCCGGGGCGGTCGAGCCGATGCTCCCAGAGGCGCTCAGCAACAACGCCTGCTCGCTGGTGCCGGGAGAGCCCAGGCGTGCAGTCACGGCGGAGCTTCTGTTCGACGGCCCTGAGGCCGTTTCGGCATCGTTCTACCGCTCGCTGATCCGCTCGGACGCCCGTCTCACCTATGACGACGTGGATGAGGTGTTTGCCGGCAGTGCGCAGGCAGAAGACCCCTGGGCGGGGCCGCTGGAGCTGGCGCGAAAAGTCAGCGCGGCGCTGCAGGCAGATCGCGAACGCCGCAAGGCGCTCGAGGTCGAGTCGAAGGAGCCGACGTTCGAGTTCGACAAGGCCGGTGCGCCGACCGAGATCCACGCCGAAGTGCAGACCGAGTCGCATCGCGTGATCGAACACCTGATGATCGCTGCGAACGAGGCCGTCGCGAGGTTTCTCGAGAGCAAGCACCTGCCGGCGCTCTTCCGCGTCCACGAAAAGCCGGACACGAGTGCCGTCGAGTTCGTCGCGCAGCAGCTCGAGTCGCTCGGCGTCGCGCTTCCGCCGATCCCCGAGCATTTCACCGAGCAACAGGCAGAGGGAATCGTCGGCGAGATCAGTGCAGCGGTCGCAGACCACGTACGGCGCAGTGGCGGCAGCGGAGCCGGACTCACCTCGCTCGTGCTCCGATCACTCAAGCAGGCGGTCTATTCGCCGCGCAATCTGGGCCACTCGGGACTGCGCAGCGCCAGTTACTGCCATTTCACCTCGCCGATCCGCCGCTACCCCGATCTGATCGTCCATCGCGCGCTGCTCTCCGGGCTGGGCGTCGACCAGACGATGCCCGACCGCGATGCGATGCAGGAGGAGGCGGAGTGGACCAGCATGCGCGAGCGCGAGGCGATGAAGATCGAGCGCAAGGCAGACGACATCATGCGTGCCTTCCTGCTTGAGCGCGTGCTGAAGGAGATGGGGTGGAGCGTGCCGGGCGGCAGCGGGCCGTACAACCCGAGCAGCAGCCGTCCTTCTCAGAACCGGAACCGCTCGCCGAGATTCGCCGATCGCGCACAGAAGCGCGCCGGGGCGGCCGACGGTCCGGTCTTCGCCGGCGAAGTCGTAGGGCTGATCGGCGGAGGCATTTTCGTGCAGTTCGGTACGCCGCAGTTCCCGCTCGGCTTCGAAGGGTTCGTACCGCTACGTGAGCTGAAGGAAGCGCATGGCGGATACTGGAACCTCAACGAGTTCCAGACCGCCTTGCAGGACGAGAACTCGCGTCGCGAGATTCGCATCGGCGACCAGCTAGAAGTCTCTGTGCTCGATCTTCAGACCGCCCGGGCGCGGGTCGACCTGCTACCTGTGACGCTGTGAGCAAGGGAAAGAAAAAGGCCGACGCCGGTGACGTCGCGACAAACCGTGAAGCGCGCTTCCGGTTCGAGCTGACCGACCGCTTCGAGGCGGGTCTTGTCCTGGTGGGATCCGAAGTAAAAAGCATGCGCGAAGGCGGCGTACAGATGAAGGACGCCTTCGCCTCGATCGAGAACGGCGAGGTGTGGCTGCGCAACCTGCACATCGCGCCGTACAAGTTCGCCGGTAACGAGAACCACGAACCCGAGCGCCCACGCAAGCTCCTGCTCAACCGCCGCGAGATCGACCGCATCGTCGGCAAGCTGAACGAGCGCGGCTTCTCGCTCGTGCCGACGCGGATCTACTTCAGCGACGGTGGCCGAGCGAAGGTCGAGATCGCGCTCGGTCGCGGCAAGGACCAGGGCGACAAGCGTCAGACGATCAAAGAACGCGAGATGAAGCGCGAGATGGACCGCGCCGCCGCAGAGCACCGGCGCGGTCGCTGAGCCTCACTTGCAGAGTTTGAAGCGGCCGGTCTTCTTCGACACCACGGCCTTGCTCTGAAGCTCCTGCTGCTTGAAGTAGGTGCGCAGCGTGTACTTGTAGGTCTTGCCCTTCTTGATCTTTCGGTTGAGCTTCATCTTCACGCGGAACGGTGAGCGCTTCACCGTCTTCGAGCGCTGTTTCGGGACGCTCAGCGTGACCTTGCGTACCTCGCCGCGTGACTTGAACGTCGGGCTGATGCGTAGCGTCCGCGTCTTCAGGCAGCGCGAGAAGCGCTTGATCTTGACCTTCGAGCTGAAACAGCTCGGCGCGCGGAAGACCGGCGAACTCGAGCGTCCGGTCTGACCCTGGTAGCTGACCATGTCGAACGTGACGGGCCCTGAGTCGACCGGGTTGCGGCCGCCGTCGGGACATTCGTCGACGCGCAGCAGGCCGTTGCTGCCACCGAAGATCTTCAGATCGAGAGTGCTGAAGCCCGGCTGCGGGATGTTGTCGAACGTCGTCCTGATCTGTGTTCCGTTGCCGGTGTAAGAAGTCGTTCCGCGCTGGCTGAAGCTGATCGCGCCGCTGACGATCAGCCCGAGGTCCGGCAGGCCAGTACCGCCCGCAGAGCGGCGCACGATGTAGGCGTCGCCGGTCAGCCCCGCTGCGATCATCGGAAGCGTGATCCGGACGCTGCCGACCTTTGTGTTTGGGGGGCAGGCACGGGCGTCGAACTCAGCGTTCTCGCAGACCTTTGCGATCCGCTGGATGTCGACGTTGACCGCGTCCGGCAGGACGGTCGAGATCGTCTTCGGAACCGCCGCGCTGGTCGGGTCGCCGCTGATTCCGGGAATCGAGATGTTGACGTTGAGTTCCGGACTCGAGCCGCGCGGGACGTTGCTCAGCGACGCCGTGCCGGAGGCGCCGAAGGGCGCGAGCGTGGCGCAGTTGGGCTGAGTCGGGACGTCCGGGAGCTTGAGGAATGTCTTGCCCTCGCCAAGCGGGTCCTTGTCGGCGTTCGTCGTGCTGTCGTACGCCTCGACGTAGCCGTAGGACATCCACGTGTCGCAGCGCGTCGGGTTGGTGATGAACGGCGTGCCGTTGGCGAGCCGTCCCCAGATCACCTGCTCGTACTTCTTGATCTGGATCGGCACGTCGACCCCCGGCGCGACGTTCGCGGTGCGCGGGAACGGCTCTGACACCGAACGGACGCGGAAGTCTCCGTCCGGACCCGAAGTGACTGGATAGAACACGGCGTTTGCGCGCAGCGGAGCGCCGAACGGGACGCCGGCCATTTCCGGTTGCAGGTACGCCCCGACCTTCGTCGGTACTTCCGGCACAGACTGGATCTCGTAGAGCTGGCCGGTCAGCGGAAGCTCGCCGATTCCGTCGAACGAGACAATGAGGTTGACGACTCCGATCTGGCTCTTGATGTCGCAGATCGAGTTCTGGAACGTCTCGGGCGTGCAGCGGTCCTCGAACGGAATCGCGTTCGGGTTTCCGAAGCCGCCGGCCGGGAAGTCGACGACGAACCGCCGCAGATCCTCGGACGGCGAGGAGTACTGGAACTCACCGCCGACCGTCAACGTTCCGTGCCCGCCGGGAGCGAGATCGTCGCTGCCGCCGAAGCCGGTGCTGGTCGAAAGGATGTCAGCGCTGGCAGCAGATGCGGTCAGAGCGAGAGCGGCGGCCGCGATGGCCACCAAGCGAATTGCCTTGTGGATCATTTTGCCTCTCCTCCCCAGGAGAAAAAAAGGGGCGAGGAACTTCCGGTCCCTCGCCCCGTGTCCTACTTACAGATCTTCACCTTGCCGGTCTTCTTGACGATCCGGCCCTTCGAGTACTTGGCGTCGGGCTTGAAGTAGGCCCGCACCGTGTACCGGTAGGACTTGCCCTTCTTCAGCTTCTTCGAAGTGCGCACCTTCAGTTTGAACGGGCGCTTTTTGTCCTTCACGGTTTTGCTCCGCGTCATCGAGACCTTGACGTAGCGGATCTTGGAAGGCGCCTTGAGTCTCGGCGTCACCGTGAACCGCTTTCCGCGCTTGACGCAGCGCTTCGAGCTCTTGAGCTTGACCGAGTAGTTCGTGCACGGCGGCGAGACGTAGCTCGTGGCCGAGTTGAAGGTCGTCGTCTGGCCCTGCCAGCTCGTGATCGTGAATTTCGTCGGGCCGCCGTCGGCAGGGGTCCTGCCGCTCGAGGGGCACTCGTCGATCTTCAGCAGCGAACCGCTACCCGCGGCGATGTTCAGCTTGAAGCTGCTGAAGCCGATCGCCGGGATGTTGTCGAAGGTCGACTGGATCTGGGTGAAGTTGGCGCCGGTGTACTTGTTCGTGCCACGCACGTTGAAGTTGATCGCGCCGCTCACGATCAGCCCCAGGTCGGGCAGCCCGTTCTGGCCGTCGGCGCGCTTGACGAGGTATGCATCGCCCTGCAAGCCCGCCTGGATCATCGGTGTGGTGATCGCGACCGTGCCGAACTTCGAGTTCGCCGGACAGGCGCGCGCAGCGAACTGCTCGTTGGAGCAGACACGGTTGAGTTGCTGCACGTCTACGTTGACGGCATCGGGAAGCGTCGCGACGATCGACTTCGGAGCCGCAGCTCCCTGGTCGCCTTCCGCGAGGCCGGGGACCTTGACATCGACCGTGTAAGAGGCATTTCCGCCGCGCTGGCCAGTCAGAGCTGCGTCGGCCGTGGTCGTGAACGGGGCGAGCTTTGAGCAGTCGACCGCGGTGTCGACGGCGTCGGTTTTGACCCAGTCATTCGCACCGGTCTGGAACGGGTCGCTGTTGACGTTGGTGTTGGCCTGGATCGCCTTGCCGTATCCCCAGGACTTCCAGACATCGCAGCGCGTCGGGTTGGTGATGAACGGCACGCCCGAGGCAAGGACCCCGAAAAGCTTCTGCTGATAACGCGTGATCGTGATGTTCACGCTGCCGAGCAGAGGGATGCCGTCGGCCGTTGTCGGGAACTCGTCGATCTGTGTGCGGATCCGGAAGTCCCCTTCAGGTCCGCTTGTGACCGGATAAAACTTTGCGATGGTGCGAACGGGGTTTCCGATCGGCGGCTGAATGTAAGCCCCCACGATCGTCGGCACTTCCGGCGTCGTCTGGATGATCGAGATCGGTCCCGTCATGTCGTTGAGCGGCACGGGGAGGATGACCGAGGCAACCGCGTCGACCGTCGCTTCACCGATCTGACTCGCTGCCGGGCAGGTGCTCGTCATGAAAGTGTCCATCGGGCAGCGCTGGTCGTAGGGGATCGCGTTCGGATTGCCGACACCGCCGAACGGGAGGTCGATCAGCACGCTCTTCAGGTCGTCGTCGGAAGGGCTGTCGTAGGTGAAGTTCGCGCCGGTGATGAGGTCGCCGTGGGCGCCCGGGCGCGGGTCACTCGTGCTGCCGTAAGGAGCGAGGTTCACGTTCGCGCCGGCGGTTCCGACCGCCAGCAGTGCGATCAAAAGGCTCAGCGGGGCGAGCGCCCGAAGCTTCGAGTTGAACATCCTGTGTCCTCCCAGATTTCCTATCCGGCGCACACCCAGCACGCCGGACGACCTGCTTTTGACCCGATCGTCACATATTCAAACCCTTAAACAAAACTGGGGCCCGCAAGATGCGGGCCCCAGTCAATGTTCAACCGATCTGGCTGAGTTCTACTTGCAGGTCTTGAACGTCGTCGACTTGCTGTAGACCACCTTGCCGTCGTTGTAGGCGACACGGACGCGGTAGTAGTACTTCCTGTTCTTCTTGAACTTGCTCTTCTTGAGCGTGAACTTGAACTTGTACGGCGTCTTCCTGTCGGTCTGACGGGTGTGGAACTTCGACTTCGACTTCGTGCTGGTCTGGATCTGAACCTTCTGGATGCCAGGGACGTCGACGAAGCCGCTCGGGTTCGCCGAGAACTTCTTCGTCACCTTGGTGCAGTTGTTCTTCTTCGAGACCTTCGGCGTGCCGTAGCACGGCGGGTAGTTGTTCGCCGACGTGCTGGTCGACGAAGCGCCCGTGAAGCCGGTGATGACCGAGGTGGTCGCACCGTCCAGCGGCGCGGAGCCGTTGGTCGGGCAGCTGCGGTTCATCAGGATTCCGGAGGCACCACCGTTGATGTTCACCGTGAAGTCCGAGAACGGCGTGTCCGGAAGCCCGGCGAACGTCGTCTCGATCTGAGCGCTGTCGGTGCCGACGAACTTCGTCGTGCCGTCCAGGCGGAACTTCACTGCCCCGTCAACGAAGATCGTCAGGTCCGGGAGGCTCGGCTTGCTCTCGTTCTTGACGATGTAGACCTTGCCGGTGAGGCCGGCCGAGATCAGCGGCGTCGAGATCGTTGCCGTACCGACCTGGGCGGCGTCAGGGCAGGAGCCCGCGTCGCGCTGGGAGGTGAGGCAAGCGTTGCTGGTGTTCTGGACATCGACGGTGGTCGCACCCGGGAGGGTCACGACGACCTTCGATGGGTTGTCGCCGTTGACAACGTCCGCGTTCTTGACCGAAACCGAGAGACCCGGGTGGGCGTCGCGGTTGTGATCGCTTAGAACGGCTGTCGCGCCCGCACTGAGTGCCGGTTTCGACGAGCTGTCGGGTGTCACTGTGCTGGCTGCGGACTTCGTGAACAGATACGACGGGTTGTTCGGGTCCGCCGCGAGGGTTCCGTCATTGCTGTCCCACGCCGTCGCGTAGGAGAATGAGTCCCACGGTCCGCTGTTATGCGGCGAAGTCAGGAACGGTGGGTTCGACGGGTTCTGATCTGCGTGGCTGTAGAGGTGCTGGTCGATTCGCGTGATGTGAGCCGCGAGACCGCCGATCGTGTAGCTCGGGAAACCCATGCCCGTCGGGCCGTAGACCACCGGAGGGTCGATGTCGTCCTGAGGGACGGTGCGGATGCGGAAGTCCATGTCGCCCAGGTTTGCCGAAGAGAGATTCGTCACCGGGGCGAGCGTCGATTTCGTGCGCCTGTAAACCGTGCACGGGGCCGTCGTCGGCGTGCCGTAGACGGCGGTGCAGATCGCGTCCTGGTAGACGGTCGTCGAGAGGATCGTCGCGAGGGTCGTCGGGATTTCCGGGTCGGTCTTCAGCAGGTAAATCGTGCCTTGCACCGGGGTCATAGGAGTACCGGCCGGAATCGCCGAAGCGCTTCCGTCGCCCGCCTTGCCGTCGCTAGCGAGGTAAAGCGTGGCGAAGCCGACGCGAGAGGAGGCCGGGCACGTCGCATTTGTGCTTGCCGCGCTCAATGCGCCAAACTGGGCGGTGGTGCAGCGGTCATCGGAAGGGATGGCGTTCGGGTTTCCGACGAGCCCACCAGGTGAATCGACGATCCACTTCTTCAGGTCTTCGTCGACCGTGTCGTAGGTGAACGTTTGGTCGATCTGGTAGTCGGTGTGCCCTCCGACAGGGGGGGTTGCTGTAGTTGCACCTGTCGGCCCGTAAATTCCGTTCGCGACAGACGTCACGGTCGCCGAGGCGACCGACGGACCCGTGACCGCAGCGAAGGCGGCAACGACTGCAACGGCCAAACACAACCTAAGGCGAGTTGCCCTTGGATGATTCATTTAGGTTTCCTCCGTTCACGCCCGAGCACGCTCCCCAGCGGTGGTCACAGGCGGTCATTGATGGCTTTTCGAACCAATCGGTTAGTGCGAAAAACCCCTTGTTCATGCACCTTAGCTTGAGTCCCTGACGGTTTGCGCAAAAACTCACAAGTGTCTGTTAAGTCACTTACGAGGCGGCGTTTTCGTCACCTGCAAGCCGGTGCTGTTCATACATCGGTAGAACACCGAGGGTGCCTTGAATGATTCGGTGTTGTGCGTCCATTTGTAACTAATTTGGGGTAACCAGCGGGTCACCTACGAACGCAAGCGACAAAGCAACCGAGGTCCGGCCCGATCGGGCCGGACCTCGGAACGTTTGCCGCCAAGAAGACGGTGGCGGCGAAGAGAAGAATGGAGACGGCGGGAATTGAACCCGCGTCCGCGACCGCGTGAGATGAAGCGTCTACGAGCGTGTCCGGCTTTCTGGTTCTCGCTCTCCGTTAGCCAGGCCGGCAGGGTCCGGGAGAGCCAGCGTCAGTTAGATGTCACCGGAGCGCCTGATGCGCGCGCTTCGGTCAAGCCCGTTGGCTGACACCCGCTACCCAACCCACGGGCCGAGGTTGGACGGATGCCTCAGTCTTATTTAGACGAGGGCGTACTCGTGAGAGTCCGCATTTATGGTTTTGCCCGGTGTTTTACGAGGCCTCCAGGCAACCTCGGCTCGCAACTCCACTCACGAAATCAGCCACGTCGAAACCTGGCGTCCCCGTGTGTGGGTTGTCTATTCAGTTGTGTGCTCATGTTAGGTGCGCGGGCGCGTAGGCTGCCCGCCATGGCCGCGACGCTGCAAGCGATGCCGGAGGTCCCGGGCGTCGAACACATCTACGTGAACGCCGGCGGATTGAGGATGCATGTGGCGGTGGCGGGTCCGGAGGACGGCGAACCGATCATGCTGCTGCACGGCTGGCCTCAGCACTGGTGGCTGTGGCGCAAGGTGATGCCAGTGCTCGCCGACTCCGGTTATCGCGTTTATGCGCCCGACCTTCGCGGGCTTGGCTGGACCGAGGCGACCGCGAGGTACTCCGACTACGACAAGCGCCAGTTCGCGCGCGACATCCTTGCGTTGCTCGACGCGCTTGGTATCGACCGGCCCGTCAAGCTGGCCGGTCACGACTGGGGTGGTTGGACAGGGTTCGTGTTGTCGATCACGCATCCCGAGCGAGTCGATTGCTACCTCGCGCTGAACATCTCGCCGCCCTGGCTCGATCCGCGTCCGTTCAACCTGCTTCGGATGCTGAAGGCGACCTCGCGCATCTGGTACATGGGCGTGATGGCGATCCCGGGCCTCAACTGGCTCGCCCAGGCCGGTCCGATGCGGCCGGTTTTCCGATCGCGCTTGATCGGAAGCGCCGACAATCGCGAGGCCTGGGCCGACGGCGCGGTCGACACTTACTTGGATCAGTTCAAGGACCCGAGGCGTCGCCGGGCAACGAAGTTCATCTACCGGCGCTTCGTGCTGACCGAAGTTCCGCAGATCCAGCTCGGCAGGTACCTGAAAGGCAAGCTCAAAACGCGAACCTTGCTGCTGTTCGGGCGTAACGACGTCGCGATCGACCCCGACGTGATCGACGCCGACCACTCGAAGTACGCGAGCGACATGACCGTCGAGTTCGTCGACGACTGCGGCCACTTCATCGTGGACGAGCGGCCCGACCTGGTTGCGTCGAAGATGCTTGAGTTCTTTGCGCGGTAAGCGCTAGGCGGCGTCGGTCGCCGACTTCTCGCCGCTGTCGACGAACGCCTCAGCGGCGTTGACGAGCGCACGGAAGAGTTTGCTCTGCGGGTCCTCTGCGTGGACCATGCTCTCGGCGTGCCACTGGACACCGATCATGAAGTCGCGATCTGTCGCTTCGATCGCCTCGATCACACCATCGTCGGCTCGAGCCGTCACGCGCAGGTCGTGGCCGAGACGTTCACAACACTGGTGATGGAAGGAGTTGACGGCCAGCGTCTCCGCGCCCATGATCTCGTAAAGCTTCGAATCCTTTTCGATCGTCACGTCGTGCGACGCGAACGCGCCGTCGGCCTGCTGAGCGTGCGAGATGTGACTTTCGGGGAAGTCGTCAGGAATGTGCTGGTACAGCGCGCCATCGCGCGAGACGTTCATCATCTGGGTGCCGCGACAGACGGTCAGGATCGGCATCCGACGCACGTCAGCCTCGCGGATCAGCCCGTACTGGAACGTGTCCACCCCTGAGTGCGTCGGACCGTTGTTCTCGTTCGGCGCGCGGTCGTAGAGGAACGGATCGATGTCCGGCCCGCCCGAGACGAACAGTCCGTCGATCGTCTCGAGAATGCGCGAGATCGCGCCCGGCATGATCGGCGGAATGACGAACGGGATCGCGCCGGCGCCGTTGATCGCCCGCAGGTAGGCGAGGCTGATCGACATGTCGTTGCGCGGCGGATCGCTCTTCGGGATCTGCCGGATGTGCTCGGGCTCTCGAAACTCCGACCCCGAGACGCCGATGATCATTCGCCTGTTCGCCACGCGGCGATTCTAGGGGTGGCTCAGGCGAACTGATCGGCCAGTTGTCCGACGAGTTCGGTCAGGCTGGCCCCGCCGTGAACGATCTCGCGCTGCCGCTGGGCCCCGTTCCGGAAGGCCGGGTCGAGCAGAAGGTCGATCTCGCTCTCACAGCCGAGCTCCTGAGCATGCGGGCGCGCCGCGTCGATCAGCTTCGGCAGCAGCTTCGAGATCGGAATGCGTGTGGAGGTGTCGGCGTCGATCAGCTCGGCATCGAACCCGTCGCGGGCGCCGAGGAATCGGTTTTCGCTGAGTGCCTCCTGCACGCCGATCTGCCGCTCCGAAACCCAGCCTTCCTCGACCTCGAGCTTCGCGATCGATTGAACGAGCGCGACCAGGGCGGCCGTCGACTCAGAGTCGATCTGCGCGTCCATCACGCGGATCTCGATCGTGCCGAAGCGCGGCTGCGGGCGGACGTCCCACCACAGGTACGTCGGCTCGGGGAAGCAACCGGCGCGGATCATCAGGTCGACGGTCTCGACGTAATCGGCGTAATCGTTCATCTTCAGCGGGATGCCGACGCGGGGGAACGCCTGGAAGAGCGGGGTACGTGCAGAGGCGAGACCGGTGTCGCGGCCCTGCCAGTACGGCGAGTTGGCCGACAGCGCGAGCAGCAGCGGGACGTGCGCGCGCATGCGGTTGAACAGGCGCATCGCGTCCTCCTGGTCGCCAACTCCGACGTGAACGTGCAGTGCGAACGTCGGCTCGCGACGCGCGAGCTCGCGCATTGAGCCGTAGAGACCCTGATAACGCTCGCCGCTGGAGATGACGGTCTGGTACCAGACCGCTTGCGGGTGCGTACCCGAGCATGCCACCTTGAGAGCCAGCGGCTCAAGCGCGCGCTTGAGGTCGACGCGGACGGAGTCGAGGTCGTCGATCGCCTCGGACACCTTCGAGTTGATCCCTGTGGCGAGTTCGACCGCGGATCCGTGAGTCTCTGCGGTGAGCCGTTCCGCCAGCGCGGGGGAGACCGTGCGCAACACGTAGTCGATGCTCTGGGCGAGTGTCAGGTCCTGGGTGTTGAGGAGCATCACCTCCTCTTCGATGCCGACCGTCCAGTTGGGGTGCTGGCCGCCGCCCCAGGTCGACCACGCGGGGGCCGTCTCGGTGCCGGCCTCGGGGGCTGACTGAATGGGTGAATTCATACTGCCTTGATTCTCCTTGTCTGCGACGAATCGCGGAAGCGAACGGCCGCATCTGCCAGGCCGCGGAAGAGAGCCTCGTGCTCTTCGCGGTTGGTGAGGCTTTCGGCGTGCCATTGGACGCCGACGACGAAATCGCGGTCGAGCGCCTCGACGCCTTCGACGATCCCGTCAGGTGAGAACGCCGAGACCCTCAGGCCGTGCCCGAGTTCCTTGACGCTCTGGTGGTGAAAAGAGTTGACCTCGGCCGTCTGCGTGCCGAGCGTGCGTCCGAGCAGCGTGTCGGGTTCGATCTCGACCTCGTGTGACGGGTGGTGTCCGAGCGCCGACTGGCGGTGCTCGAGATCACTGTCGGTGAAGACGTCGGGGATGTGCTGGTGCAGAGTGCCACCGCGTGAGACGTTCAGGACCTGCATGCCGCGGCAGATTGCGAGGATCGGCATGCCGCGGGCATCGGCCGCCTTGGCGAGCGCGATCTCGAAGCTGTCGGTCGCGAGCTCGGTCGGGCCGAGTTTTTCGTGGGGCTGGTCGCCGTACATGCTCGGGTCGATGTCGGGGCCGCCGGAGAGGCAGACCGCGTCGACGGTGTCGAGCACGGACTCGATCGTGTCCTGATTCATCGGCGGAATGATCAGCGGCACGGCGTCGACCTGCTGCACGGAGTTGAGGTACGGAATGCCGAGACAGATCTCGCGGTGGGGCGGCTCGCCCTTCGGGATCTGCTTCAGGTGTTCGGGCACGCGGATCTCGCTGCTCGAGACTCCGATCACTGGTCTGTTCAGTCGGCGGTTATCCATGTGTCCTTTGCTCCGCCGTTCTGTGAACTGTTGACGATCAGGCCGCCCTTCTCGAGGGCCACGCGCGAAAGGCAGGCGGGCAGCGTGCGCGCGTCCTCTCCAGTATGAATCGCGTACGGGCGCAGGTCGACATGTCGCGGTTCGAGCTGGCCGTCGATCACCGTCGGGTGGGTCGACAGCGCGACCGTCTCCTGGGCGATCCAGAGTTCTGGCTGCTCGCTGATCTCGCGCCGCGCCGCTTCGAGCTCATCGGAGCTCGCGGCCCGCCCGACGGTCACTCCTTTGCCGCCGAGTCCGCCGCGCGGCTTGATCACCAGTTCGCCCGCGCGGTCGACGATCATCGCCCGCGTCTCGGGGTCGGTCGGATCGTAGGTCTTGACCGATTCGAGCAGCGGCTCCTCGGAGAGGTAGTGGACGATCATGTCCTCGACGTAAGCGTGAATCAGCTTGTCGTCCGCAATGCCGGAGCCGAAAGCGTTGACGCACGCCACCGTGCCCTCGCGGATCGGGTCGAGCATAAGCTCGCCGAAATGGCTGAGCGCTCCTGAGGGGAGTCGCAGGCGGTCGAGGTCGGTGCGTCGGTAGATCACGTCGATCGGCTTGAGCAGACCGTCGCCGTCGCGCCCGTAGATCGAGCCCCCGTGGTTCTCGAGCTGGTCGAGCGAGAAGAGGTAGATGTCGAGTGCATCGGCGACCTGGCGGTGCTCGTACCAGGCGGCGCTGCCCGGACCGTCACTGACCAGTGCGACGGCCGGTTCGGTGCTCGACTCGGGCGCGGCCGCGTGCAGCGCCTCGGAGATCGCTGCGAACACGTTGTCGTCGACAGGCAACTTCTGGCGGCCGCCGGTGAACGGGAGAACGGCGTCGCTCATCCGCCGCGCCGCCAGCGAGAAAGTCAGGCCGGAAGGCGAGCGGACGTTGTCCTCGAGAACGCGAAGGATTCCGTCGGCGTCACGCACAAGGTCGAGCCCGGCGAGGTTCGTGAAGATTCCGGCCGGGGGAGACGTTCCTACAAGATCCGGCTCGTAGTACTCCGCGTTCTCGATCGCCTCAATCGGGATGATGCCGGCGCTGACGATCCGCTGCTCGTCGTACACGTCCTGCACAAAGGCGTTGAGCGCGCGCACGCGCTGCGCGACGCCGGCCTCGATCGTGTGCCACTCCTCGGCGGTGATCACGCGCGGGATCGGGTCGACCACAAACGGCTGCGTGCCGGTCGCTGTGGTGAAGGCCACGCCCTGGCTGTCGATCAACTGCTGCGCGGATAGGCGGAGTTCGCCGAGATCGAGCGCCGAAAGCTGTTCGATGATCGACGCGTAGTGCGGACGCACCGTGCCGGTCGAATCGAATGCCTCGTCGTAGAAACCTTCGGTCAGCGGATACCCGCCGGTCGCACCAAGCGACTCAGAGATTTGCTGCAGCGAGTTGATGGACTCATCGTAAGTTGGCCGCGCCGCTCTCGGGTTGTACGTCCGTACAACTGCCGTGAATGCCCTGACTACGGATGGCCAAGCTACCGACTCACGAGTCGGGTAAGAGCCGCTCAGTCCTGCTCTTCCACTTGATCGCGCATCGCGGCGGCGAGCGACGCGACGGCCACTTCCTGAGCCATCACCTCCTGCTCAAGTGTGTTCGCGAGCGCGGGCTTCGCCGCGGCGTCGAGCAGGCGTTTCGCCAGCCCGACCGGAACGGGAAATCCCGCGACAAGTTGCTCGACGAGCTCATCGGTCGCGGCTTCCAGTTCCGACGCCGGCGCGACGCGATTCGCGAAGCCGATGCGCTCGGCCTCGGCGGCGTCGAACTCGCGTCCGGTCATCACAAGCTCCTTGGCTCGGCCGAGGCCCACGACGGCCGGCAAGCGTGAAGATCCGCCGACGTCCGGCACCAGCCCGAGGCGCACCTCGGGGATCGACAGGCGGGTCCCCTCGGCGATCACGCGCATGTCGCAGGCGAGCGCCAGTTCGAGCGCGCCTCCGAAACAGCCACCGTGGATCTGCGCGATCGTCGGCTTGGTCATCTCTTCTGCGAGGTTCCAGGCGCCCAGCGCGCGGCGGCGGAACTCGCGCAGGCGCTCCGGTGTGGCCGAGAGCGAAAGCAGCTCCTGCAGGTCCATGCCGGCCGAAAAGACCGCGCCTTCACCGCGGATCACGACCACGCGCACGCTCGCGTCGTCGGCGGCGTCGCTGAGGGCAGACCCGACCGCGTCGACCAGCTCGGAGTTGAAGGCGTTGCGTTTGTCGCTCCGATTGAGAACGAGATGGCGCGCTGCGCCGCGAGTTTCGGTGATCACGAGGGGCATGGCGCCGACGATATCCACTTCTGGACGCGGGACCGACGAATGGGTCATACGTCCAAACAGCGAAGGAAAAAAGTCTCAATTTGCCCAAAACTGGGGAGTAAGGCTCAAACGCGTCGCGGAGGGTGCCGATAAAAGAGTCGGTGAAATCTCGTATTCCTCCGCAACCAAGCTCTGTAATCGGGTTTTGCGGGATGCAACACCTGGATACAAGCCTGAGGCGTCGATACCCGGAACGGACGCCGTCAGGGGGCTGAAACACATGACGAGACATCGTCAACTGAAAATCGCGACAACTCTCA
Source organism: uncultured Thermoleophilaceae bacterium (assembly GCA_964455545.1). Taxonomy (GTDB): domain Bacteria; phylum Actinomycetota; class Thermoleophilia; order Solirubrobacterales; family JACPNS01; genus JACPNS01. The sequence goes on from CAYVWQ010000006.1 coordinate 80,260, forward strand.
TCTTTTGCATGCTGCTGGTGATCCCGGCGACAGTGCCCGCGTTCGCCTCCGGCGAGCCCGGCGAAGGTGCGACCGCGGCCGTGTCCGCCCCCGAGGTATCCACTCCCGAGCCGGCGCCCGCACCCGCTGCGGAGCCCGCTGCCCCGGCTCCCGCTCCGACGAAGGCGACCAACAGCGCTCCAGCCCATGCGACGCTCGCCGACCCGGAGCCAGAGGCCACTCCCGAGGCTCCCCAGACCGATCCGGCAGACGGCGGTGGCTCGGCAGCTCCACCCGACCCGACCGGGTCGACCGGCGGCGTCGGGCCGACCGGTGAGACGGGCGAGACAGGTGCCACCGGACCGAGCAGCCCCGTGACCGGTGGCGTTGACGAACAGCCGGCCACGCCGCCGGCCAGCGACGGCGCCCCCGCGACCGGCGACGGCACGAGCGCTCCCGACACCGGCGACTCTGAAGACCCGCCGCGGAGCACCGGGACCCTCACGGAGGACCGTGGCAACGGTGGTTCCGCGAGCGATACTCAGACCGACTCCGCGACGGCCGGGGTGGCCGACAGCGGAACCGTCCCTGCGGCACCGAGCGGTTCGACGATCGGCTCTGGTGACAGCGGCAGCGTTGAGCGCGCGGCTCGCAGCACCGTCGACCGAATCGCCGACAACGCCGACAGCGGCGTGGTTGCGAGCCTCGTCGTGACGCGCATCATCAACAAGATTCCCGCGTGGGTCGCGTGGGCGCTCGCCGGGCTGTCGCTGGCCGCACTGGCGGGGCTCGGCCTCTACTGGCGCGAGCGCCGCAAGCGCCGCAGCGCCGAAGAGGACGCAATGGTCGACGCTCTCACCGGGATCTCGAACCGCAAAGCGTTCGACCGCCGGCTCGACCTCGAGTGGCGCCGCGCCGCGCGCTACGGCCGCTCGCTAGGCCTGATGGTGATGGACCTCGACGGCTTCAAGCAGGTCAACGACATCGAGGGTCACGCCGAAGGGGATCGCGTGCTGCGCGCAGTCGCTCAGGCGCTCGACGGGCGCATGCGTGACACTGATCTCGTCGCCCGTATCGGCGGCGACGAATTCGCCGTGATCTGCCCGGAGACCGGGATCAACGAGCTGATGACGATCCGCCGCCAGCTCGGCGAGCAGGCGACTTCCGGTCTGGCCAAGAAGGTCGGTCTCAGCATCGGTGTCGCCGAGTACGTGCCCAGCGACGAGGACTCGACCAGCATCGTGGCCCGCGCCGACGAGTCGATGTACCGGGTGAAGCGCGGCGAAGCGCTGACCGTTTCCGCGTAACCGCGGGGCGATCCCGAAAATCGCTAACGGCGATTCTGCAGGGTCTCCGGCTCTACCCTCGAACCGTGATCCTCAAATGATCGAATCTTCCGCCGAGCGTTACGTCGAGGCGCGCTGCGAGCAGGTCTGGATGGTGATCGACGACGCCAACTGTCTGGCGCGTTGGTTCGATTTCGCCGACCAGATCGTCGAGGTCCGCGCCTCAGAGCCCTCGCGCAGGGTCGAGTGGGGGACGCAGGACCACCCGGCCGTCGCGGCAACGGCAGAGCCGACGATCTGCTCGACGGTGATGACGGTCGAGTTGATCCCCGAAGGTGCCGGGACGCGCGTGCGCATCCAGTCGACGCGCGAGTCGCACGGTCGCATCCATCGTCTCGTCACACGGATCACGACGCAGCGCACGATCGACCGGCACATCGACCGCTCGCTCGATCAGCTCGTCGAGATGTTGCACGGCCGTACGGCCGCCTAGCTGACGAGATCCCAGGCCTTCAGCGCCGGCAGCGGGTCGACCGGCTTCGAGCGCCAGATCTCGCCGGTCCACTGCTCGAAGTGCAGGTGGCAGGCGCTGGCCCTGCCGGTGTCGCCGACGACGCCGATCTGCTGGCCGGTGTAGACGCGGTCTCCGGCCCTGAACGGCGACGGCTTGGCCAGGTGCAGATAGGCCTGGTCGCCGACGCCCGCGGCGTCGGGCGTGATCGCGATGTAATTGCCGGCCGCACCCTGGTTACCGCTGCGCCGGACGATCCCGCCGCGCGCGGCGACGAGCTTCAGGCCGCAGTTGGCGAGCACGTCCTGGCCCTGGTGCCCGCGGCCGCCGCCGAAGCGGCCGGCGCCCATGCCGTACATGTGCTTGCCGCGGATCGGGAAGATGAACTCGCGCAGGTCGAAGACGTCACGCTTCTTGCTGATCGGCGGTGCCTGGGATGCCGAAACACCGCCGGCGCGGCTGAGCGTGGTCCGGAACGCGTAGCGGCCGGCGGCGGCGTATCCGCTGTTGGCCTTGCCGCTCCAGTTGATGGAGACCGTCTGGCCGGCCGGCGCGGCGACTTTCCAGCTGCGCACGGTGTCGCCGCCGTCGGTGTCGATCAGTTCGATCTCGGCGGTCAGGTCGGACGCACCGTCCGCGACCAGCGAATAGCGCACGAGCTTCTTCGCTCCGAGAAAGACGCTGCGCGGAGTGCTCGTGCCGGCCTTGAGCGAGATCCCGGCGAGACTTGTCGGAACCGGCTTGAGATCCGGGTCGCCGATCACGGGCGGGGCCGGGAGCACGGTTACCGACGGTCCCGCCTTGGTGGCGAGACCGGTGCCGGCGATCGCCGCGACCGGTCCGCTCTGTGCGCCGGCCGGGACAGGCACGCGCGCGACCCCGGATGTGGCGGTGATGGGCTTGACGGTGACGTCGTCGCGATCACCCTTGGCGCCGGTGTAAACGAACTTGACGGCCTGGTCGAGGTTCTCGCCGGTGATGCGGATCACCCCGCCGCCGCGCACGCGGCGGGCCTTCTTGTTGCCGCTGCAGGCCTTGGCGCAAGTGATCTTGCTGATCTTCGGCGCGATCACAAAGCCGCTGCCGCCGCTGTCGGCGGATGCGGTGACGGACGCCGCGAGAAGGCCGAGAAGCGCTGCGGCGCAGGCGGCGCAGCGAAAAAAGCGTGGGGATGTGCGGGATCGGATCAGCATGGGGTCGGTCCGGATCGAGCGCGCAGCCTGGGTGTCCGAGCGGCTGCGAAGCGGGGATTGTACGGAATTCGGACGGCGGAACGCCAGGAAGCACTTGCGACCGTCTATTCTTTGCGGCTCTGCGGGCCGACTTTCGTGCGCCTGCAGGTGCATTTCAACTTCAGTTCGGTAGGCGCCAGCCAAGCCGACTTCCTCGAAGAGACGCTTCAAGCAGATGACCAAAACGTACGTAGCCACGCCCGAGACCCGCAACCGCGAATGGGTCATCGTCGACGCCGAAGGCCAGACCCTCGGCCGTCTCGCGACGCAGATCGCCGACACCCTGCGTGGCAAGAACAAGCCGGAGTACACGCCGCACATCGACACCGGCGACTTCGTCGTGGTCATCAACGCCGAGAAGATCACCGTCAGCGGTAACAAGCTGACCGAGAAGGTCTACTACCGCCACACCGGCTACCCCGGTGGACTGCGTGAGCGCACCCTCGAGGAGCAGCTCGAGCGCCGTCCCGAAGAGGTAATCCGCGCCGCCGTCAAGGGAATGCTGCCGCGCAACAAGCTCGGTCGCGCCCAGCTGCGCAAGCTGAAGGTCTACGCCGGCGCGGAGCATCCGCACAAGGCCCAGAACCCGCGCGAGCTCGAGCTTTCGCGCTAGATGAAAGAGATTTGAGCAGTGACTGACGAGACCACGCAGAACGAGGCAACCGAGACCCAGGCCGACGACGTCGTCGTCGCCGAGACCCCGGCCCCGGCCGTTCTCAAGCTGGCCGCCGACGCCCGTTACACCGCGACCGGCAAGCGCAAGACGGCCGTCGCCCGCGTGATCCTCAAGCCGGGCACCGGCAACATCACCGTGAACGGACGCGAGCTCAACGAGTACTTCCCGCGCCCGACCCTGCAGATGACGGCGCGTGAGTCGCTCGTCAAGGTCGGCAACGAGGACAAGGTCGACGTCGTCGCCCGTGTTCACGGAGGCGGCGTCGCCGCCCAGGCCGGCGCTGTACGCCACGGCATCGCCCGCGCACTGATCGAGGCCGAGTCCGGTCTTCGCGGTGAGCTCAAGCGTGCCGGCTTCCTCACGCGTGACGCGCGCGTCAAGGAGCGCAAGAAGGCCGGCCTCAAGAAGGCGCGCAAGCGTCCGCAGTTCAGCAAGCGCTAGTCGCCTGCGTAACCGCGCCTGTGCGCAAGCTTTTCGGGACCGACGGCATCCGCGGCGACGCCGCGGAGCTGCTGACCGACGAACTCGTCGAGTCGCTCGGTTCGGCGTCCGTCGCCGTACTCGGCGGCGAGGCGACGCGCATGGCGATCATTCGCGACACGCGCGAGTCCGGACCGCGGATCGAGTGCGCGCTGGCGCGCGGAGCGGCTGCGGCAGGCGCTGATGTGAAGCTCGCGGGCGTGCTGCCGACCCCGGCCGCGCCGATCCTGATCGACCGGCTCGGGTTCGACCTGGTCGCGGTGATCAGTGCTTCGCACAATCCCTTCGCCGACAACGGCATCAAGTTCTTCGGCGCCGGGGGCCTGAAGCTGACGGACGCCGACGAGATCGAGATCGAGCGCGTGATGGGCTCCGTAGCGCAGGCGGCCGAGCGCCCAGGCGCGATCAACGATCTGCACGGCGCCGAGGACGACTACGTACGCGCGCTCGAGCAGCGGTTCGACGGTCTCGACCTCGCGGGTATGCGCATCGCGCTCGACACGGCGAACGGTGCGACTTACCGCGCTGCGCCGCGGATCATGCGTGAGCTCGGCGCGGAGGTGACCGTGCTCTCCGACACCCCGGACGGCGAGAACATCAACGCCGGCTGCGGTTCTACGCATCTGGAGCCTCTGATCGCCGAGATGGCCGCGGGCGATTACGACATCGGCTTTGCTTTCGACGGCGACGGCGATCGCATGCTCGCGGTCGCGCCAGGAGGCGAGGTCGTCGACGGCGACGAGCTGATCGCCCTCGCGGCGCTGCACCTGCGCGAGGCCGGCAGGCTGCCCGGCGGCGGCGTCGTGGTGACCGTGATGTCGAACTACGGCTTTCACCAAGCCATGGCGGAGGCCGGAATCGACGTCGCGGTGACGCCGGTCGGGGACCGCTACGTGCTCGAGGAGTTGCTCAAGCGCGAATGGGCACTTGGCGGCGAGCAGTCTGGCCACGTGATCGACCGCGGGTTCGTCCCGTCCGGCGACGGCACGGCCAGCGCGCTGCTCACGCTCGAGGCGCTGAAGGCTTCGGGCAAGGGACTCGCTGAATCCGTCCCGATGACGAAGCTGCCGCAGAAGCTGGTGAACGTGCGGGTCGCGGATCGCGACGCGGTCGAGGGCGCCACTTCTGTTTGGAATGCCGTCGACTCGGCGAACGCTGATCTCGAGGGTCGCGGCAGAGTGCTGGTGCGCGCATCCGGCACCGAACCCCTTGTCCGGGTTATGGTCGAGGCCCCGAGCGAGCGGGAGGCGGAGGACGTCTGCGCTGCGCTCGTTGCACTGATCCAGTCGGAACTGGATCCCGAATAGCAACGCTCCATACACTCATCTGAATGTGCGGAATCGTTGGATACGTCGGCAACAGGCCGGCGCGTGACTTGCTCGTCAACGGTCTCTCGAAACTCGAGTACCGCGGATACGACTCGGCCGGGATCGCGCTCGTGCGTTCTTCGGGCGTGCAGTCGATCCGCGCCGTCGGCAACCTCGAGAATCTCCGCGAGGCGATCGCCGGTCGCACCTGGAGCGGCCAGTCCGAGGCACTGACCGGCATCGGCCACACCCGCTGGGCCACGCACGGAGAGGTGACCGAGGAGAACGCCCACCCGCACAGCGACCCCACCGGCCAGGTCCAGATCGTGCTCAACGGCATCGTCGAGAACTGGGCCGAACTGCGCCAGCGCTTCCTCGAGCGCGGCGACCGCTTCACCTCAGACACCGACGCCGAAGTCGTCGCGCACCTCGTCGCCGACCACTACGACGGCGATCTCGTCGAGGCCGTTCGCCGCGCCTTCAACGACCTGCGCGGCCACTACGCCTTCGTCGCGGTCTCGGCCGAAGAGCCGGAGCTGATGGTCGCCGCCCGCAAGGAGTGCCCGTTGGTGATCGGCATCGGTGAAGACGAGTCGTTTGTCGCGTCGGCGATCCCCGCGTTCCTCAACGAGACGCGTACGACCCAGATGGTCGAGGACGACGAGATCGTCGCGATCCGCGCAGGCGAAGCGACCTTCTTCAAGGCCGACGGCGCCCCGGTTGAGCGCGGAACCGAAGAGGTCACCTGGGACGAAGAGGCCGCCGAGAAGGGGGGCTTCGACACCTTCATGCTCAAAGAGATCTACGAGCAGCCGGACGCCGTCGCCGAGACTATCGCCGACCGGGTGATCGAGGACGACCACGTCGATCTCGGTCCTGATTTCCTCTCCGACGAGGATCTCGCGAACGCCGACCGCGTCGTGATCGTCGCCTGCGGCACCAGCTACCACGCCGGCCTGATCGGCCGCTACGTGATTGAAAACTGGGCGCGCGTGCCGGTCGAGATGGATGTCGCTTCGGAGTACCGCTACCGCGAGCCGGTGCTGCGGCCGAATGACATCGTGATCGGCATCACCCAGTCCGGCGAGACCGCCGACACACTGGCCGCCATGCGCATGGCGCGCGAGGCCGGCGCCAAGGTCGTCGCGGTCACCAACATCATGGGTTCGCGCGCGACGCGCGATTCCGACGCCGTGTTGTTCACGCGAGCCGGACTCGAGATCGGCGTGGCCGCGACCAAGACATTCGTCTCCCAGGTCGCCGCGATGTACCTGATCGCGCTGAAGCTCGCCGAGCTGAAGGGCGAGCTGGACGCCGACGAGCGCCGCGAACTGATCCGCGAGCTGCGCAAGATCCCGCACTACCTCTCAGAGATGATTCCCGGCGACGACGAGCGCGCGAAGCGCATCGCCGAGCACTGGTACGAAGCGGAGTTCTTCCTCTACCTCGGCCGCCACATCGGCCTCGGCGTCGCGCTCGAAGGCGCGTTGAAGCTGAAAGAGGTGTCGTACATCCCGACCGACGCCTACGCCGCGGGCGAGATGAAGCACGGCCCGATCGCCCTGCTTGACGAGCGCACGCCGGTCGTCTGCATCGCCACCGATTCTCCGGTCTACGACAAGGTCGCCTCGAACATCGCCGAAGTGCGTGCCCGCAAGGCGTATGCGATCGCCGTGGCGACGGAGGGCAATCAGAACGTCCACGAGTTCACGGACGAGGTGCTCTACGTGCCGCGCACACACTGGCTGCTTCAGCCGCTGCTCGCGGTCGTCCCGCTACAGCTGCTGGCGTACCACATCGCCACGCTGCGCGACCTCAACGTCGACCAGCCGCGCAACCTCGCCAAGACCGTCACCGTCGAGTAGCGAGGCCGCTTCTGAAGCGGTCGCTTCAGGGGCGGCAGGTATGGTGGGCGGATGATCGGCCTCGGAATCGACCTGCTCGAGATCGACCGTCTCGAGGCCGCGCTCGAGCGGCGTCCGCGCCTCGCAGAACGGCTCTTCACGAGCGATGAGCGCGCTTACGCGCATCGACACGGACGTCCCGGTCAGCACCTTGCTGCGCGCTTCTGCGCGAAGGAGTCGGTGGCGAAGGCGCTCGATCTGCGGGCGTGGTCTTTTCGCGAGATCGAGGTCGTAGACACCGGCGGGGCACCTCGTGTGAGGCTGTCGGGCAGGGCGGCCGCGGCCGCCGACGAGCTCGGCGCCGAGATCCGGATCTCGCTCACTCACAGCAGGCAGACGGCCGGCGCCGTCGCCGTCGCGACGCCGGGTAGGAGCGGCTGAAAGTGGCAGACAGAAGCGCGATACCCCGCTGGGCCGAACCGCTGTACGACGCGGCGGCGATGCGCGCCGCCGACGCCTGGGCGATCGGCAGCGCCGGCATCCCTTCACTCGAACTGATGGAGCTTGCCGGGCAGGCTGTGGCGCGCGCCGCGCTCGAACCCGCGCCCGAAGGTCCGATCGTGATCATCTGCGGAAAGGGGAACAACGGCGGCGACGGACTCGTCGCCGCGCGTCTGCTGCGCGAGAACCGTGATCGCCTCGGCGAGAAGCAGGTGGTCGTGATGTTGCTCGGCGATCCGGCCGAGTTGTCACCCGACTCCGCCGAGAACCTTCGCCGTCTGCCGGGCGACCCGCCGCACGCGTTCGATGCGGGACTCGTCACGCAGGCCGGCGTGATCGTCGACGCGATTCTCGGAACCGGCGCCAGTGGCGCCCCGACCGGCGTCGTCGCCGAGGCCGTGACCGCGATCAACCGCCGTTCCTCCGGCGCGCGCGTCATCTCAGTCGACGTCCCGACCGGCGTCGACGCGAGTGACGGAACCGTCCCCGGCGACGCCGTCTACGCCGAGCTGACCATCAGCCTGCACGCTCAGAAGGTCGGTCACTTCGTCGCCCCTGGAGTTTTCCATTGCGGCGAGGTGCGCGTCGCCGACATCGGCATCCCGCCAGAAGCGTTTGACGGCGCGGCAGTGGGCGCTGCGGCCGGAGCGATCGGACCGCGCGTGCTGCGACTTGCGCCGCGCCGCGACGACGCCAGCAGCAAGTTCAGCTCCGGCGTGCTCGGAGTGGTGGGGGGCTCAACCGGGCTCACCGGCGCCCCCTGCTTGTCGGCGATGGCCGCTCAGCGCACCGGAGCCGGCTACGTCACGGTTTTTGTCCCCGGTTCGCTGAATCTCGTCTTCGAGCAGCGTCTGCTCGAGGTGATGTCGGTTCCGCTTCCCGACGAGAACGGCGCGCTGCTTCCTGACGGACTGGCGGCCCTGCTCGACCGGGCAGAGCGTTGCGACGCACTCGTCGTGGGCCCGGGTGTCGGCAGGGCCGACGGCACCGGCGAGCTCGTGACCGGCCTGCTCGCACGGAGCGACAAGCCGGTGCTGCTCGATGCCGACGGGTTGTTCCCGTTTGCCGGCGGGATCGAGCGTATGCGCCGAGACGCGCCGCTGCTGATCACGCCGCACGCCGGCGAACTCGCACGGTTGCTCGGCGTTTCGAGTGACGACATCGAGGGCGCGCGGATCGAATCCGCGCAGGATGCCGCCGAGCGCAGCGGCGCGGTGGTCGTGCTGAAGGGCTCGGACACGATCGTCGCCGCCCCGGGTTCACAACCACTGGTCAACACCTTGAAGGCTCCGGGCCTCGCTACGGCCGGGACCGGCGACGTTCTCTCGGGGGTCGCCGGTGCATACCTGGCCAAGGGGCTCGGCGCGCGCGAGGCTGCGGCTGCGGCCGTGTACGCGCACGCGCTGGCGGGTCGTGAAGCCTCCGAACGTCGCGGCGCCGACCACATGATCGCCGGTGACGTGATCTCGCAGCTTCCGGCGGTGCTCGCGTGACGATGACGGATCGAACCCTGCGGCGCGCGGTCGCGCACGTCGACCTGTCGGCGATCACCGGCAACGTCGAGTTCTTGCGTTCGCGTCTGACCGGCGGTGCAGGGCTCTGCGCCGTGGTCAAAGCCGACGGCTACGGACACGGTCTGGCCCGCGTGGCCGAGGCTGCGGTCCGAGGTGGGGCCGAGCGGCTCGCCGTCGTGACACCGGAAGAAGCAGCGCTCGCCGCCGAGCTCGATCTCGGCGTGCCGGTGATGATTCTCGCGCCGGTCGTCGAGCAGGATCTGCCGGCCGCGGTCGGCAGCGGGGCCGAGCTGACGGCCTGGCGCACAGATCAGATCCACGCGATCGACGCCGCTGCGACGATGCTCGGGCGACAAGTTCGCGTTCACGTGAAGCTCGACACCGGAATGGGGCGCTTCGGGGCGCGCACCGTCGACGAGGCGCTGGCTGCGCTAGGCGCTGCGGCGGAGGCCGATTCAGTCATTCCGTACGCGGTGTGGACACATTTCGCGACGGCCGATGAGGTCGGAGACAGCTACTTCCCAGAACAGCTCTCCCGTTTCACGGAGTTCGTCCGAGTGGCGCGGCAAGGCAACCCTGATCTGCTCGCTCACGCCGCGAACAGTGCCGCTCTGCTTCGCGATCCGGCAAGCCATTTCGACTTCGCCCGCACCGGTATCGCGATCTACGGGCTCGACCCGGCCAACGGCGATGCCCGGGCGGTCGGCTTGACGCCGGCGCTCAGTCTGCGTTCATACGTCGGGTCGGTTCGCCCGATCGCGGCCGGCGAGTCGGTCGGTTACGGGCGGCGCTTCGTGGCCGATCAGGACACGCGGATCGCGACGGTGCCGATCGGCTACGGCGACGGCTGGCCGCGCATCCTCACGAACAACTGCGAGGTGTTGATCGCCGGTGAGCGCTACGCCCAGGTCGGCACGGTGAGCATGGACAGCGTGATGGTCGACCTCGGTTCCGCCAGCACGATCGACGTCGGCACGCAGGTGACTCTGATCGGAGCCGACCGCGGTGATCAGATCACGACCGAAGAGGTCGCCCGGCGGGCACAGACGATCAACTACGAGATCACCTGCGGCCTGACGGCGCGCACCGCACGCGACTACTCACAAGAGGACTGACCTTGCTGATCGGCGCGAGCGAATCGCTCGCCGCCACAGCGGCGGCGATCCCGGAAGGCACCCGAGCGTGGTTCGTCGGCGGGGCTGTGCGCGACCTCCTGCTCGAAGCGGTCGTCGACGACGTCGACATCGCTGTCGACGGTGATGCCAAGCAGCTCGCGCGCGCCTTGCACGCTCGGATCGGCGGCGACATCTTCTCGCTCTCGGACAGGTTCGGCACCTGGCGGGTGAACGCCGCTGCCGGTTGGCAGGTCGACGTCACCGGTTTGCGCGGCGAAACGATCGAGGACGACCTCGCGCTGCGCGACTTCCGTGCCAACGCGATCGCGATCGACGTCGCAGCCGACTCGCTGGTGGATCCGTTTGACGGCGCAAGCGACGTAGCGGCAAGAGTCTTTCGACTCGTCGGCGACCGGGCGTACGCCGACGACCCCCTGCGTCCACTGCGACTGCCGCGTCTCGCGGGCGCTCTCGGCTTCACGGTTGACGCGGCAACCGCCGACGCCACGCGCGCGCACGCAGCCGATGTGGCTCAGGCTTCGGCCGAACGCATTTTCGCTGAGCTGCGCGGACTGATCGGGTCTGATGACCCGCTTCGTGGTTTGGCGCTGCTCGACGAGCTCGGCCTCACTGCCGTGGTGCTTCCTGAGCTGCACGCGCTGAAAGGCCTTGAGCAGACCGTCTACCACCACAAGGATGTCTACGGGCACACGCTGGAGGTGCTCGAGCGCTTTCTCGAACTGGAGCGGTCGAACTACGAGATCTTTGGCCCCCATGCGACCCCGCTGGCGGAGCTGCTGACGGCCGAGCTCTCCGAGGGCGTGACACATGCAGGCGGCCTGCGCTGGGCGGCGCTGCTGCACGACATCGGCAAGCCCGACACGGCGACGTGGTTCGACGACGGGCGCCGCGGCTTTCCGCGGCACGACGTCGAGGGCGCCGAGCTGGTCCGCGGCGTCTGCCGCCGCCTGCACACGAGCGAGAAGTTCTCGCAGTATCTGGCTGCACTGACCCGGAGACACATGCAACTCGGGTGGCTGATCCCAGAGCGCCCGCTGTCGCGCCGCGACCTGCACCGGTACTTCACCAAGTGCCGCCCCGTGGAGGTCGAGGTGAATGTGCTGTCGGTGGCGGATCGCATGGCGACTCGCGGACGCAAACACGAAGAGGGGATTCCGCGTCACGTGGAGCTGGCTGTCGAGGTGACCGAGGCGGCGATCGACTGGCGCGCAAACCCGCCGCGTTCACCGATTCGCGGCGACGAACTCGCCCGCGAACTCGGAATCGCCACGGGGCCGCGGATCGGCGAGCTGCTGGCGCAGATAGCCGAAGCGGTCTACGCCGGCGAGGTGACCGGTCGCGACGAAGCGATCTCCCTGGCGCGAAGCGCGCTGTAGGCTGGAAGCCGTGACCAGCAAAGAGGGCTGCATCTTCTGCGCGATCGCCGCGCGCTCCGCACCCGCCGAGGTCGTCGAGGCCGACGACGTCGCGCTGGCGTTCCTCGACATCTCGCCGGCCACGCGCGGGCACACACTCGTGATCCCGCGCAACCACTCCGAGAACCTGCTCGAGATCTCTGCCGAAGACCTCCAGCACGTGGCGACGATGGCACAGTCCGTCGCCAGGCGAATGCCTGCGGCGCTCGGCTGTGACGGGGTGAACCTGCTCAACTCCTGCGGGCCGGTGGCATGGCAGACGGTCTTCCACTTCCACATGCACGTGGTGCCGCGATACGCGGACGATCCGCTCACGCTGCCGTGGGTGCCGGGGGAGCCGCAGTTCGAAGGACTCGCGGAGACCGCCGAGCTTTTGCGCTGACCGACCGCCTATCCTTGGGATAGATGGCAAAAGAAGAAAAAATCGAGATGGACGGCACGATCGTCGAAGCGCTGCCGAACACGATGTTCAAGGTCAAGCTCGACAACGACCACGAGGTGCTCGGTCACATCTCCGGCAAGATGCGCCGCTACTACATCCGCATCCTTCCCGGCGACCGCATCAAGATCGAGCTCTCGCCGTACGACCTCACCCGCGGCCGCATCACTTTCCGCTACAAGTAGTCGGTAGTTTCGCGGCGGAATCCCGCCAGATCGCTCTCAAAACCGCAACTTCCGGCCGGTGCGGTGATTAAATCCCTGATGATGAACACTTTCCACAAAAGGCTTCCGGCTCGCCGGAGCTTCATAGCGGCGATCGTGGCCGCGACTGTGCTCGTGCTCAGCGCCACCGCTTTCGCCACGGTCCGCGAGATCGGCGACGTCTCGAATTTCACGGCGCCTGCCTGCCAGGACAAGACCTGCCAGGTGCTGACGCGCTCCACGGCCTACCAGCAGCAGGTCGGTGCCAAGAAGAACGCTTCGCGCGTTGCGCGCCCGGGCAGCCTGGTCGCCTACACCGTCTACCTGCCCAAGGTTGCGAAGAAGTACTACAACGGCTACAGCGAGACCTACGGCGGTGCGCCGACGATGCGCATCTCGGTGCTGCGCGCGGCGCCGCGCAAGGGAGTTGCGTACCGCTACTCCCTGGCCGCCCAGAGCAAGCGTCTCAACGTCAAGAGCTACCTCGGTGGCACGCCGACGTTCGTGCTGCCGGCCCCGATCACGGTGAAGCGCGGTGACATCATCGCGATCACGACCGACACCTGGATGCCGGGCTTTACGGTCACCGGCCAGGACGCCAGCAGCATCTGGCGCGCCAGTCGCCCGAAGGACCACTGCAACTCCTTGATCGACCTCGCGACCGAGCGGATGCACGAAAAGGTCGGCCAGATCCGCCGCTACACCTGCGGATACAAGGGCGCACGGGTGCTCTACCACGCGACCGTGGTCGACACCCCGAAGAAGACCAACAAGTAGTTTCGACGGCCCGGACGGGGCGGCGGGCGCGCGTCACACGCGCGAGTAGTCGCCCCGGTCGCGCTGCTTGGCGGCGTGCAGCGCCTCGTCGGCGCGGCGCTTGATCGCTTCGGCGTCCTCGCCGTACTGCCAGAAAACCGTTTCGACTGTCGCCCCGGCCGGGATGTCAGGCGTCAGACGCATTCGCGCGGCGAAGATCGCCTCGCTCACCCGGCGGGCGAAAGTCTCCATATCGGCGGCGTCCTCCGACGCGCAGATCACGGCGAATTCGTCGCCGCCGCGACGGACGACGAGTTCGTCCTCGCGTACCACCGCGCTGATCGCGTCGGCGGTGTCGATCAGCAGCTGGTCGCCGGTCGAGTGGCTGTGTCGGTCGTTCACGGCCTTGAAGCGCTCAAGGTCGATCATCGTCACAGAGAACCCCTCGCCGCGCGCTTCGCAGCGCGCGATCTCATGCTCGATCCGCGTGTCGTAGCCGCGCAGGTTGGCGACGCCGGTCAGCGGATCGACCGCTGAGATCGCCTCGGCCGCCTCGGTGAAGCCGCGCGTGATCCGCTGGCCGCGTTCGAGCATCACCATCAGTACCGCCATGATGCCGATGAACAGCAGGGTCTGCAGCACGGCGAAGCTCTGGTCGGAGTCGATCAGGAAGTAGCCGTAGGCGACGGCGGAGACCGCCGAGTAGACGAGCGCGGAGCGCCAGCCGAACAGCACCACCGCGAGCGGCGCGGCGAGCGCGCACAGCTCCACGAGCGCCGGACGCGATGGTCCTGCCAGCGCGATCGCAGCGATCGTAAGTCCCAGCGTGGCGGCGACAGGAAGGTGCAGCCAGATGCGCCGCGCACCGAACCTGCCGGCGATCAGTGAACCGATCGCGCAGGCGACCATCCCGAGGATGCAGGCGATGATCTGGCGCGTACGCAGGTCGTCTGCAGTGCCGCCGATCGTCACGATCGCGATGAGCGTCGCGGTGCCGACAGAGAGGGCCGCGGCCAGGCGCCACGCGAGCGAGTTGTTCGCCCTGTGCTGGGCGATGCTCGTGCCGGTGTGCAGGTCGCGCGGTTTGTCGTCGCGCACCGGCGCCGCGCCCGCCTGGCCTGCGGACGCGGCTCCGGCCGCATTGGGATCCGAAAAGACGTTGGCGCGCTCCGGGTGGGCGGCAACCTTGGCGTCGTGCAGTCCGTCGTCGACGCGGCGCAGGTAGTCGGCGGCGCTCTCGCCGGGGCGGTGACTGACCCGCGTGATGCTCGCGCGCGGGTTCACATCTGGGCAGACGGCGCGGCGGGTCCGCTCGATAGTCGCCGAAAGCCGGTCGCCGAAACGGGCCATGTGGCGCCCCGGTACCGCCATGGCGAGTACCGCGAATTCGTCGCCTCCGCGGCGGACGAGCAGGTCTCCGGGTTCCAGTTCCTGTTCGAGCGCGGCGGCCACGGCCTTGAGGACGGCGTCGCCAAGTTCGTAGTTGAAGCGATCGTTGACCTCTTTGAAGTCATCGAGGTCGATCGCGAACATCACGATCTCGCTGTGGTCGCGCGCGGCGCGCGGAATCTCCTGCTCGAGCCGGGCGTGCAGGGCGCGGATGTTCGCGATCCCCGTCAGCGGGTCGGTCTGGGAGTGGGCGTGGTTTGCGGCTGCTGCTCGCCGGACTCGGTCCTGCGAGTAGATGAGCCCGCAACTGAGCGACATCGCAACACCGGCGAGGACGATCGCCCGAGTGACGTTCGCGTCGTCTGTGCCGTGGGCCAGCAGCATTCCGACCATAACCGCGATGGCGCCAACCGAGTAGATGATCGCCACGCGAGGTTTGTGCAGGAAGGCGATCGCGAGCAGCGGAAACAGCAGCAGCAGCACGAGCGCGCTGATCGAGTCGCCGATGAAGAATCCCCCGGCCGTGAGCACGATCGACGGGATGATGATCCGCACCGGAGCGCCCCACGATGCGTCCGGCGCAAAGCGCGCTCCGACCAGCATCCAGGGCGAGATCGCGAGGACGAGCGCACCGAGCAGGCCGATCGTCGGATTGACCGACGAGAAACGGTCGATCAGAACGACCGAGAGGCCGCCGATCCAGTAGAGCGCCGCGGACACGTACCAACCCGCTTCGGCCGGGAGGCCGATGCTCTCGAAGTGTCCGTCGCGCCCAGCGCGTTCGTTCCCAGTTGTTTTCCTCCCGCGGGCACGCCTGCGGGGCGAGCCGGGCGTCCATCCCGGCGGCTGCGAGTAGTCCATCGCAGAAATCTCCCTGTCCCATGCGCGCAGCACCAGCGCGCGGGCACAAGTCTCGTACCACGCGGCCGCATGTGCAACCCCGCATCGAACAGATGTTTAGGCCGCCGGGAGCGGCCGAGCAGGCTAGTTGCCGAGTCCGGCTCCGCCGGTGTTCTCGTCACCGCCGGTGTTGCCGCCGCCGGTGTCAGTCCCGGTGTCGGCGCCGCCGGTGTCAGTGCCGGTGTCAGTGCCGGCGCCCGAGTCGCCCGAGTCGCCGGAACTGTCGGAGCCGGAGTCTCCGGTTGAACCGGTCGCGCTGGTGGCGCCCTTGCTCGAGGACTTCGCCTCGACCGAACCTTCAGGAACAGTCAGCGCAGGCTTTTCGAGGCTCGCGCTCGTCGTCTGGACGTCTTCGCCGCCGCAGCCGGAGACGAGGACCGCCAAGGCGGTGAAAGCGAGCGCAGCTGCGAGACGAGCGCGGCTGATCAGCTCAGCCGGCATCGGTCTCGTTGGCGGCGGCCGGAATCCGGCGGTCGCAGTAGGGGCAGTCGTTGACGTCTTTCTGCAACAACTGCTCGCGGGAGCATCCGCAAACGCGGAGATTCTGCTCGGACCACGGAAGGCTCGAAGACTCAGGACCGCCGAGCGGCAGAACCTGACCGACGACGACGAACTCTGTTCCGGACTCGCGGTCCACGTAACGGTCGCCGTCGCTGACCTCGGCGACGATGTCGCGCTTGTATCCGGCCGAGCGCAGGCGGTATTTGGCTGAGTCGCTCACGGGAGCGAAGATTACCAAGCGTTCTGGTCGACACCCTCGCTCACCTACGGCTTGGTAGGTGACGCGCCGGAGCTGTCTCTATTGTGGCTTGAGCTGACACGATGCGAATCCTCATATTCCACGGATACCTCCTTCGCGGCACCGGGAGCAACGTCTACAACGCCGAACTCTCCCGCGCCCTCGTGGATGCGGGACACGACGTAGACCTGCTCTGCCAGGACCGCGACCCGCAGTCGCTCGAATTCGTCGACGCCGTCGGCATCTGGGACAACGCCGGGGTGCTGGGCGTCGAGGAACTCGGCATCCAACGGCCGGAGGGAAGGGGGAAGCTGACCGTTTTCCGCCCGCCGATCGCCGATCTACTTCCCGTGTACGTCGCCGACAACTACGTCGGATTCACCGCCAAGACCTTTGATCAGCTCGACGACGACGAGCTGAACTTCTACATCAACCGCAACGTGATGGCCGTCAAGGCGGTTGTCGAGCGTGCTGCACCCGATGCGGCCTTGGCGAATCACATGATCATGGGGCCGTACATCCTCTCGCAGGCGCTGGGCGGCGAAGTCCCGTACGTCGTCAAGATCCACGGCAGCGCGATGGAGTACATCGTGCGTCCGTACCCGCGCTTCAAACCGTTCGCCCTGAACGGCGTCGACGGTGCACGCGCCGTTCTCGTGGGCTCGCGTCACATCGCCGAGCGCACATGGGACACGCTGCGGATCGAGGGCTTGGAGAAGCGAATCTTCCTCGGTCCGCCCGGGGTTGACGTCGACCTTTTCAAGCCCGTGCCGCGGGAAGAGGCGCGTGCCGGGCTGGCTGACGCCGGAGAGGCCGTCCTTGAGCGGCCGAGACTCGGCTACGGACCTGCCCAGGCCTCGGCCACTGCTGGCTTCTACGACCGCGTGCGCACGGCGGCGCGAAGCGAGGGGATGATGTCGTGGGATGACGTCGCCGCCGAGATCGGCGAGCTCCAGACCTCTTACGAGAACAACGGAATCGATGTGGACGCCGGCGAGCGCCTCCGCGGGCTCGCCGATATCGGCAAATCACCGCTCGTTCTCTATGTGGGAAAGCTGATCGTTTCGAAGGGCGTGGATCTGATCGCCGCAGCGTGGCCGCTCGTGCGGATGAAGCATCCGGACGCCAAGCTGCTGGTGACCGGATTCGGCGGATATCGCGAAGGCTTCGAGCTGCTCGTGCGCGCCCTTTCAGACGGCGACCTCGTGACTGCACGCTGGATCGCAGAGGGGGGTAGGGCGTTCGAGCGCGGTCCTGCCGGACCACTCGAGTACGTGATCTCGCTGTTTGACTCGATGGACGAAGTTGCTCGCGGCGAGTACCTGGCCGCAGCCGAGGGGATGAGCGACTCGATCATCCGGCTCGGCCGTCTCGAGCACGATCTGATCAGCGCGATCACGCCGGCGGCTGACTGCCAGCTCGTGCCCAGCACGTTCCCCGAGGCCTTTGGAATGGTCGCCGCCGAGGCGGCCGCATGTGGCGTGCCGCCGATCAGCGCCGATCATTCGGGGCTCGCCGAAGTCACCCGCCAACTGCAGGATCCGCTTTCGGGGGCATCGGCGGCGCTGCTGAGCTTCCGTCTCGGCGCGACGGCCGTCGAGCAGCTCGCGAGTCGCATCAACTCGACGCTCGCGCTCAGTGTCGACCAGCGCCAGGAGCTGTCCGCGCGGCTCGTGCACACCGCCGGCGAGCACTTCTCGTGGGCTGGAGTCGCGCGCGAGCTGGTGTCGGCGGCGACCGGCGACACGGCCGATCTGCGACTGCCTTGAGCGACTTGGTGACGAAGGCCACAAGGCCGCAATCGCGCCCGAAATGCCGCCCGGGTGTCGGCTAGGATTCCCGCCGGACATGCTCAGACGACCCCCACACAACACTTCCGCAGCGAAGGTTTTCGCCGTCTCGGCGGTCCTCGCGATCAGCATCGCGGTCAGCGGCTGCGGCAACAACGACCAGGCCGACCTCGTGAACGGCAAGACGCAGTTCATCGCCAAGTGCGGCTCCTGCCACACGCTGGCGCGGGCCAACACGGCCGGGACGATCGGCCCCGACCTCGACGAGGCGTTCCGACAGGCGCGCGAGGACGGCATGGGAAGCACGATCGAGGGCGTCGTGCTTGAGCAGATCAAGTGGCCGTCCCAGAAGCTTTCGCCGTCCAGCCTCGTGATGCCGAAGAATCTCGTCGAGGGCCTCGACGCCCAGGATGTCGCCGCGTACGTTTCGTACGCAGCCGCAAACCCGGGCAAGGACACCGGCAAGCTCGAGGCCGCAGGCGGCGGCACCGACGGCAAGGGTCTGTTCAAGACCAACTGCGGCAGCTGCCACACACTCGCCGACGCCGGCACCTCCGGCACGGTCGGCCCCAACCTCGACAGCCTGAAGGCCAACCTTGCGAGGGTCACGAAGCAGATCGAGAACGGCGGAAACGGCATGCCGGCCTTCAAGGGCACACTCACCGACGACCAGATCAAGCTGATCGCGAAGTACGTCTCGTCGGTCGACGGTTCGTAGCTCCAGGTCAGATTCAAGGATTGATGCGCCGGGGGGTTTTGCCTCCGGCGTTTTCTTTTGGTCGGGCGGGTTGACTGCCGTCGTGGGCGGTTGGTCCCGGGCTCTTTGCTGCGGAGTGCGGGCCGCTTCGCGGCCAGCTGGCGACAAGATGGTGGGATCGGGCGTCCTGGCGAGCTTCGTGGCCGCGGGGCGCCATTTCAAGCGGGATTTGCTCCATGGTCCCGTCCAAAAGACGGGACCATGGAGTGTTTGCCGCATGCCTAAGCCACTTCCATCAGCGTGCGGCCGCCGCGCCCTCTCAGCGGCGCCGACCCACCTAGCCCTCGCCGCCGGCCGCGAAGCGGCCCGCACTCAACCACCCAGAGCCCAAGACAAGCCGCCCAGGACGGCAGTCAACGGCCAAACCTCTAAAAGACCAAAGAAATCAACCCAGCAACGACAACTACAGCCAAAACCCCGGCCCCGACCCACAGCACAACCTTGAACATGTCTTCCTCGTTGGTGAACGGGTTGAACTTCGGCATGTTCGGGCCTGAGCCGGGTGCTTCCGGTGGGGCAGCGGGCGGCTGAGCGGCGCGCTCTGCGCCGTCAGGCTTGTCTGGTGTCGCGGGGTCCGGCATCGCCGGTCAACGGTTCTAGAGGACGTAGAGCGTCGTGAAGACGAACAGCCACATCACGTCGACGAAGTGCCAGTAAAGGCCGGGGATCTCGACGCCCCAGTGGTCGTCCTTGGCCGGTCCGTAGTGGCCTTTGAAGGCACGGTTGGCAACGACCATGAGGATGATCAGACCGACGACGACGTGAGCGCCGTGCAGACCGGTGAGGCTGAAGAAGACCGACGCCTGAGCGCTGTCCTTCGGCAGGAAGCCGAGGTGGACGTACTCGCTGATCTGGATGCCGAAGAACGTGGCTCCCAGCAGGATCGTCAGCACCAGGCCGACCTTCAGCGCCTGGCGGTTGTTGTGCTTGATGCCCTCGAGCGCCCAGTGCATGGTCGCCGAGGACGAGAAGAGAATCGCGGAGTTGGCGAGCGCAACGTAGATCGGCAGCTCCTGGCCCTCCGGCATCCACGGGTCGCCCTGGACGACGCGGATGAAGAAGTACGCGGCGAAGAACGAGCCGAACAGCATCAGCTCGGAGGTGATGAACAGCACCATGCCGAGCCACTCGCGGTTGACCTTCGCGGACTGGTTGGCGACCGGCATGTGGCCGTGGTCGGCTGCGTGAGCTTCCATTACTGCGCGTCTCCGTCGGTGGTTGAAGTTTCGTCGGGTGCGTCCGTTTCAGGGGCCGAGTCGGCCTCGGCCTCGTCGGCCGGCGCGCCGACCGTCGCGACGACGGGCTCGGGCTCCTTGAAGATGCCGTGGCGGGCGCCGGGGACGCCGTACTCGTACGGGTGGCCGACGACGGTCGGGACCTCGTCGAAGTTGAAGATCGGCGGCGGGCTCGAGACCTGCCACTCAAGGGTGTGGGCACCCCACGGGTTGGCCGGCGCGATCGGACCGTTGCGCCACGACCAGACCATGTTGTAAACGAAGATCAGCATCGAGAGTCCGAGGACGAACGACGAGATCGAGATGAAGAGGTTCCAGGCCGCGAACTGTTCGGCGTAGTCGGCGACTCGGCGCGGCATGCCCTCGAGGCCGACAAGGTGCATCGGACCGAAGGTCGCGTTGAACGAGATGAACGTCAGCCAGAAGTGCCACTTGCCGAGCGTCTCGTTGTACATGCGGCCCGTCATCTTCGGGAACCAGTGGTAGATGCCGGCGAAGATCGTGAACAGCGATCCGCCGAACAGCACGTAGTGGAAGTGGGCGACGACGTAGTACGTGTCGGAGACGGCGATGTCGAACGGCACAACGGCGAGCGTCACGCCCGAGATGCCGCCGAGCACGAACATCGTGATGAATCCGAAGGCCCAATACATCGGCGTTCGCATGTGGATCACGCCTCGCCACATCGTTCCAAGCCACGAGAAGACCTTCACGCCGGTGGGCACGGCGATCAGCATCGTCGTGAGCATCATCGGGATGCGGATCCAGTTCTGCATCGGCGCGACGAACATGTGGTGGGCCCACACGGCGAAGCCGAGGATCACGATCGCAAGCAGCGAGAACGCCATCATGCGATATCCGAAGACGGGTTTTCGGGCGTGGGTGGAGATGACCTCGGAGATCATTCCGAACCCGGGCAGCACCATGATGTACACGGCCGGGTGGCTGTAGAACCAGAACACGTGCTGGTACATCACCGAGTCGCCGCCCTGGGCGGCGTCGAAGAAGTTCATGCCGAGCGCGCGGTCGAAGATGATCATGAACTGCGAGCCAGCGATGAACGGGGTCGCGAGCACGACCAGCAGCGAGGTCGAGAAGTTCGCCCAACCGAGCAGCGGCATGCGCCAGAAGGTCATTCCGGGCGCACGCATGGTGATGATCGTGACCAGGAAGTTGATCGCCGTCAAGATCGAACTCGATCCCGCGAACTGCGCGGCCACCGAGAAGAACGTCTGCCCGAGTGGCGCCTGCGTCGAGAGCGGGGCGTAGGCCGTCCAGCCGGTGGCGAACGCGCCGCCCGGGACGACGAAGCTGAGAAGCATCATCACACCGGCGATCGGCAGGAACCAGAACGACAGCGCGTTCAGGCGCGGGAAAGCCATGTCCGGTGCGCCGAGCATCAGCGGCAGGACGTAGTTGGCGATGCCTGCGAACACCGGCACCATGAAGAGGAAGATCATCAGCGCGGCGTGCGCCGAGAACAGGCCGTTGAACGTCTGCGCGTCGACGAACTGCTTGCCGGGCTCGAGCAGCTCAGCGCGGAAGACCATCGCGAGCATGCCACCAACGAAGAAGAAGAAGAACGTCAGGCAGATGTACTGGATGCCGATGACCTTGTGGTCGGTGTTGAAATGGAAGTAGTCCTTCCAGCTGTGGGCACCGTGGTCGGCGTGGTCGTCGGGCTTGGTCGGCTTGCCCGAGAGCCAGTAGAGCCAGTAGTCGAGGCAGCCGATTCCGTAGAGGAAGAAGACCGGGACGATGATCAGGGAGACTGTGGTGACCGAACTCCAGGAGATCACTTCATCCCAGCCGAGCAGCGCTCGCAGCCCGGTCACGAGCGCGAAGCTGACGATCCAGCCGAGGATCATCCAGAACGTTGCGCGGTACCAACCGGGGGAGCGGAGACTTGCTGCCATTGCGATTCAGCTTACCTTTCGAATACGAACAACTACTGGTTGGTGGAGGACTCTTCGGCCTGCTTCTTGAGCGCATCTTCTGCGGCTCCGGGCCATGTCTCGGGGTCGGTGTTGGCACCGGTTTCCTTGGGCGCGTTCGGGCCCTTCTGAGCCGCTACCCACTTGGCGAACTCGGCCGGCGTGACCACGCGGAGCGACGAGCGCATCGTCGCGTGACCGATACCGCACAGCTCGGTGCAGACGATCGGGTAGCTGCCGAGCTTGTCGGGCGTGAAGCGAAGGCGGGTGGTGAAGCCGTCGGCGACGTCGCGCTTCATGCGCGCGGCCGGGACGTAAAAGCTGTGGATGACGTCGGCGGAGGTCATCTCGAAGTAGAGCGGCTTGTTGTTCGGGACTACGAGGTCGCCGCTGGTCTTGACGCCGAGGTCCGGGTACTGGTAGTTCCAGGCGAACTGCTGGCCGATCACGCGGATCGTCATCGAGTTGGGCTGCTTGGCCTCGACCTTGTCGAGCACCGCCCAGGCGTAGAGACCGAGCGCCATCACGACGATCGTGGGAATCACCGTCCAGACGACCTCGATGCGGGTCGAGCCGTGGAAAGGGGCGCCGTCCTTCTCGTGCTCGCCATCCTCGGGCCGGGCACGAAATTCGACCAGCACATACAGGAGCATCGAGCAGATGATCACGAAGAAGGGGATAGAGCCGACGAGCAGCCAGCGGTAGACGTTGTCGATCCGGTCGTTCCCGTCGGCCATCAGCGGACCGAACCAGTCGTAGGCGAAAGTGAAGGCGATCAGGCCGACCGTCACGATCAGCGCGCCGATGGCACCGATGATGCGATGTGAAGCTTTCATCAAACTCCTTGGCGCCACGCCCATTGGCAGGCGGCCGTCGGTGGAAACGAATTGGGAACGGGGGGTGGTCCTGCAATCGACTTCGAAGCGGAACCGGCGCGTATGTTATCCGGTCGAGGTGCGGTGATTTGTGCCGCTAGCCACTTGGGTTTGTGGGATCCGACACGAACTTCTCGGCTCGGTTAGTCTTCAGGGCGCTGGCAGTTCAACCACTCGGCCTGGAGGGAACGCAAGAGATGCTCGTCAGCGAAGGAATGTCGAAGTTGGTGCTCACGGTTGGTCCCGGCCAGCCCCTGCGCGAGGTCGCCAAGCAGATGACCGAACGCGGCGTCGGAGCGGCCGTGGTGGTCGATCCCGACGCGCCCGGACCGGGCATCGTGACTGAGCGGGACGTCCTGCGGGCCTATGCCGACGACCGGATCACCGGGGACGACCCGGTTTCGCAGCACTCGACCTTCCGCGTCGTCTTCGCGGCGCCCGACTGGTCTCTGGAGCACGCGGCCGACGAAATGGTGCGCGGCGGCTTCCGCCACCTGGTCGTCATCGACGCGGGTCAGATCGTCGGCATCCTCTCGATGCGCGACATCGTCAACTGCTGGGCGCAGGATGGCGCGACCAGCGAAGTCCCGTCCGTCGAGATCTAGGCGAGCGGCGGTCTAGCCGAGCGGGAGCTCGTCGGATTCGTCGCGCGATTCGCCGATCCAGGCGATCGAGACGATCACGACCGTCGCCAGTGCGACGTACATGAGCGGGCGGAAGGCGAAGAGCCCGATCAGTGCGAGCATGATCGCGGCAGCGAGCACGACCGGCTTGATCGAGGGCTTGGTCAGCCAGATCGAGTCGACCTCGGTGGCCGGGGCGCGGCCGCCGGTCGTCTCGTCGATGTACTCGTTGCTCATGGTCAGCCGACCCACATCGCGGTGACGAGGAAGGCGCCTGCGAAGGCGAGGGCTGCGATGCCGCCGGTGATGATGGCGGCACGGAGGTTGCGCTGTACGAGTGTGCGATTCATGCGGGGGAGATTTTTAGCACACCGGCCCGACGTGCGGACTTCAGATGCGGACGTCCACGACCATCATCACGAACAGAAGGGCCAGGTAGGTGAGCGAGAAAAGGTAAGTGCGCAGGGCGACCGGGCGCGAGCTGTCCATCGTCAGGTGCACGGCTCGGCCGATGAAGATGCCGCCGAGCAGCAGCGCCGAAAAGCCGTAGACAGGCCCGAACGCACCGGTCGCGACCGGGATGAGCGTCGTCAGCAGCAGCAGGACGGAGTAGACGAGGATGTGTGTCGCCGTCGACTTGACGCCGCGCACAACCGGCAGCATCGGCACCGCCGAAGCGGCGTAGTCGTCCTTGATCAGCACGGAGAGCGCCCAGAAGTGCGGCGGCGTCCACATGAAGACGATCGCGAAGAGCAGCCACGCAGTGAGGTCCAGTGAGCCGGTGACGGCCGCCCAACCGACCAGCGGGGGTACGGCGCCGGCGGCGCCGCCGATCACGATGTTCTGGGGCGTGCGGCGCTTCAGCCACAGCGTGTAGACGAAGACGTAGCCGAGCAGGCCGCACGTTGCCAGCACGGCCGACAGGACGTTCACACCGACCGCGAGGACAACGACCGACGCCACGCCCAGCGCGAGGCCGTAGAGCAGCGCAGCGCGCGGCGAGACGCGTCCTGACGGGATCGGCCGCTTCGCGGTGCGTTCCATCTGCGCGTCGATGTCGCGGTCGATGAAGTGGTTGATCGCGCCGGCGCTTCCGGTCGAGAGCGCGCCACCGAGGCAGGTGAGGAAGATCAGCGTGATCGAAGGGTGGCCCGCGACGAGCATCGTCGTCACCGTCGTCCACAGCAGCAGCGTCTGCACACGGGGTTTCGTCAGCTCGAAGTAGTCCGAGGCGATCTGGCGGATGCGCGAGTTGGCGCCTTCCGCAGGAATCTGACTGGTGTGCGTTGCTGCTTCCACTTGATCGTGCATGGGCTTCGCCGTCGTCAATCCGCGGGCGGCGAGCCGGGGGTCTCGTGCCGAGAATCGGCTCCGCGAAGGGTACTAGCCGCCGAAAAAGGCGACCGGCTCAGTGCTTCGACTCGCGCAGCGACGGCCGTCCGGCTGTCGGGGACTGCGCGACGGAACCGGCGAGTTCGCCCGTTCCTGACACGATTCGGTCGCGCAGGTCGCTGAGCGGCGCCTCGCTGTCGACCGGCGGGATCGCGTCGAAGTTGTTGACCGGCGGCGGCGAGGGGACGAACCACTCGAGCGTGCCTGCGTGCCACGGGTCGTTTCCGGCGGCGCCACCCTTGGCGCTCGACTGGATGAAGTTGATCAGCAGCCCGACGAGGCCGAACCCGGCGACGATCAGGCCGATCAGCGCGAGGATGTTGCGGAACTCGTAGCTGCCGGTGTAGGTCGAGAGCTCGCGGGCGAATCCGTCTGTGCCGAGCGACGCCATCGCGCCGATCTGCACGAGCGTCCCGATCGCGAGCATGCCGAGTGCCGCGTTGGCCTTCGGGGCGGAGGTGTTGCGGCCGGTGATCTTCGGGAACCAGAACAGCAGCGCTGCGAACCCGCCGAACGCGCCCGCGCCCCACACGGCGTTGAGCCAACCGGCGTAGCCGGCCTGACTGCCGTAGTACCACTGCGAGAGCTGCGGCAGGCTGAGCGCCAGATGGTCGACGATCAGAAACAGGAAAGAGACGATGTAGACGACCGCGAAGGCGGCAGGCGGGCTCCACTTGAAGTCGCCGGACTTGACGGTCGCGAGCCATGAGGCGATGATCACGCTCGACGGGATCACGAGCGAGAGGCCGATGAACATGAAGAGGATGTTCACCCAGGGCTTGACCGGACCACCGAAGTAAACGTTGCCGAAGCTGAGGATCGAGAGCGCTGCGAACCACACGAGCGCCTTCTTGACCGCCGCGAGGTTGCTGAGCGTGCGTCCAGCCGCCGCGGAAAGGATCTCGCTGACGCCACCGATGGCGAGCACCGCGAGCAGGTACGGCGCCGAGTGTGACCACCACTGGAAAAGCGTCTTCCAGAGCAGTGCGTTGCCGCCCGAGACCGGGTCGAAGATGCCGAACACGTTCCACTGGCGCTCGCAGAGAGCCATGATCGCGATCGCCACAAGCACGGGCGCGGTGACGAGGATGCCGTACGAGAACACAGCACTGGAGAAGGCGAAGATCGGAGTGCGCTCGCCGCTCATGCCTTCGGCGCGCAGCGCCTTGTAGGTGACTGCCAGGTCGACGGCGATGAAGGTGAGACCACCACCGAAGAGGACGGCCGACGTGAGCCAGAAGTCGACTCCCGCACCGGGCGAGTAGAAGTAGGTGAGCAGCGAAGACGACACCTGCACCGTGCCCTGCCAGGTGTTGACAAAGGTGCTGAAGTACTGGACTGCGACGCCGAGCACGATCATCCAGGTGCCAAGCGCGGAAATGCGTGGGAACGCCGTGCTGCGGGCACCGATCTGGAGCGGCAGGACGTAGAGCGCGATGCCGGCGAGCAGCGGCAGGGCGAAGAAGTAGAGGTATCCCGTGTCAACGAGCGTGTGCAGGCTGTAAAAGCGCTCGGGGCTGAGGAATGTGTTCTCGGAGACGGCGAGCTGGATCTGTGTAAGCAGCTCCATGAAGCCGACGATCGCGACGTTCATCAACGAGAAACCGATCAGCGTCGTGGCGATCACCTTGTGGTCGGCGCTGCGCATGCGGTTGATCCAACGCGCTCGCGTCGAGTCGACTGGCTCGCGGACGACAACCTCGGAAACCCGCTCTGGCTGCTGGAATGCGGTGCTCATGGCGTTACTGGCCCTCCGCCTCGGTCGCCTTTTCGATCGCCTTGTCCTCGACTGCGCCGGCGGCTTCCTGCTTCATCGTCTCGCCGGTGATCAGCTCTTCTTCGGCGCCGCTGAGTCGTTCGACGCCGAGGGCGTTCATCGCCTCGGTGATCTCGATCTGCTTGCCGGCGACCCAACGCAGGAACAGGCGTGGCGGCAGTGCGATCACCGTCGTGCTCATGTTCGCGTAGTTGGTGCCGTTGACGACGGTGCCGGCACCGTCGTAGACGCCGGCCTTGTCGGCGCGGATCCAAGACTTGTTGTTGTAGCCGGGCAGGGCAGTGACGGAACCACCCAGCTCGGGGACCCACCAGCCGGCCTCAACATCTGAAGAAGAGACGTCGAGCAGGATCGTCACCCCGGCGGGAATCACCAGATCGTGGTAGCTGTAGGTGTTCCAGTCGCCCTTCACGCCCGGGTACTGGTAGCGCCAGAGGTACTGCTGCGCGTTCACGCGGATCTGGTAGGCGCCGCCCTTCGGAGGCTTGATGTTGTGCGGGGTGGTGAGGTTGGGGTCACTGAGGGCCGTCGCCTTGAAGGCGCCGGTGCCGCTCAAGGACTCCTGTGCTCCCGAAGTCTTGGCCGACACGAAAATTCCCATCACTGCGAGCACGATGAAGATCGCGCCACCCGCGATCAGCGCGGACTTGACCGAGCCGTCGACGGCGACCTCGGCGCTGTCGGCGTCGACCTCGTTGCGCGCGCCGCCCAGGATTGAGAGCGTCAGCACGATCACGGCGATCAGGCCGATGCCGAAGACGATCAGGAAGAGGGTCGAGACCTTCGAAGTGATCGGAGAGCTGCCGCCGTCGGGAAACAGGGCGTTGGCCGAAGCCGACTGTGGAAGCACGGCGAGTGCGGCGAGAGCGGCGCCCGCGAAGAGCGTGCCGAGGGTGCGAGTGCGGCGAGTTGTGGGGGCCGGGTTCTGCAAGGCGCGCGGATTGTATCTATTCCGGAGACGGCTGAATTTTGCCGGTCGCGATCGACTGTCTCGTCGGTGACCGGACTGCAGTCCGATCCCGGCAGGGGCGATCTATATGATCGCCCGAAGGTGCCGGAATCCGACCCCTCACGCCAGCCTGCCCCCGATTCGAGCGTCCCGACCGACGAGAAACCGGTCGACGCGATCGAGCCCCTGCTCGACGAGTTTGCGGACGAAGAGGAGGACGAAGAGGGTGACGATCAGGTTGAAGCCGCATGGGAGACGTTCAAGGCCCGCGCCTTCAGCCGCCGCACACTGATCATCCTCGTCGCCTTCATCGTCGTTGTACTGGCATTCCTCTACGGAGTTCTGCCGCAGCTGCCGGGGCTGCAGGAGAGCCTTGAAAAGGTCCGCGACGACGGTGACCGAACATGGCTGTTCGTCGCCTTCTGCATGGAGCTGCTCTCGTACGCCTCCTATATATGGCTGTTCCGCGCGATCTTCATCGACAAGATTCCGATCATCGGCTGGATCGGCAGCTATCGGATCTCGATGGCCGGCGTCGCCGCGACGCGCCTGTTCGGCGCCGCCGGCGCGGGCGGCATTGCGCTGACTTTCTGGGCGGTGCGCAAAGCCGGGATGGGAAGGCGCATGTCGGTCAGCTACATCGTCGCCTTCTACGTGATCCTCTACGGCATCTTCATGATCGCGCTGGTTGTCGACGGCTTCCTGCTGCGCTCTGGCGCCATCCCGGGCGCGGCGCCCTTCGGCGTCACCGTCGTGCCGGCGATCTTCGGACTGATCGTGATCGGCATCTTTCTGCTCGCGCTGCTCGTACCCGGCAACCTCGAGCGCATGGCCGGGCACTGGGCCGGCGGCGACGGCCGCTTCGCCTCGTTCGCCCGTCGGGCGGCGGCCGTCCCGGCGCTGATCGGACAGGGGACGCGCGTTGCGCTCATCAATGTGCGCCAGGGTGACGTCGGCCTGCTCGGCGCACTCGGCTGGTGGGCATTCGACATCGCGACCCTCTGGGCGGCGTTTCGCGCCTTTGGCGACGCGCCTCCGCTCGGCGTTCTTGTGATGGGCTACTTCGTCGGCATGATCGCCAACATCATCCCGACGCCGGGCGGCGTCGGCGCGGTCGAGGGCGGCATGATCGGAACGTTCGCCGTGTTCGGCGTTTCGGCCGCGACCGCCACGGCAGCAGTGCTCGCCTACCGCGTCTTCGCCTTCTTGATGCCGACGATCCCGGGAGTGATCGCGTTCATCAGATTGCGCGGCAACGCTGCGGTCTGGGAAGCCCAGGCCCTGGCCACCAAGCGCGCTACTATACAAAGTAAAGTGACACCCGCGGAAAGCGCCGAAACATGAGCGAGACAGACGTGAATCAGACCGACAATCACTACGAGATCATCATCGTCGGAGCCGGCCCGGCCGGTCTCTCGGCCGCGCTGTACGCAGGCCGTTCAATGGTGCGCACGCTGGTGCTCGAACGCGGCGCGACCGGTGGCCAGCTCTGGAACACCGCTGAAGTTGACAACTACCCGGGCCTCCCGGACACGACCGGTCCCGAGCTCGCGCAGAAGTTTGAGGAGCACGCGCGCAAGTTCGGCGCGGAATTCGAGTTCGGCACGGTCTCGAAGGTCTCGAAGACGGGCGACCACTTCACCGTCGAAACCGAAGAGGGCGAGACCTACACGGCGCTGAGCGTGATCGTCACGGTCGGAGGCGAGGCACGCAAGCTCGGTGTCCCGGGGGAGGCCGAGCTTTCCGGCGCCGGCGTGTCGTACTGCGCTGTCTGCGACGGGGCGTTCTTCAAGGACAGCCCGATCGCAGTTGTCGGCGGTGGCGACTCGGCGCTCGAAGAGGGCGAGTTCCTCACGCGCTACGGCTCGAAGATCTACCTGATCCACCGCCGCGATGAGTTCCGCGCGTCACCGACGCTGGTCGAGCACTTTGACGCCAGCGACAAGACAGAAAAGATCCTCAACTCTGTGGTCGAGGAGATCGTCGGCGACGGTGGCAAGGTCACCGGCCTGAAGGTGAAGAACACCGAGACCGGCGAGACGAGCGAGTTGGCGGTCGACGCCGTCTTTCCGTTCGTCGGCTTCACGCCGCACTCGGCGATCTTCGAGGACGGCCTCGTCGAAACCGACGACAGTGGTCACATCCTCACTGACCAGAAGATGGAGACAGCTACGACCGGTCTGTTCGCGGCCGGCGACGTCCGCTCACAGTTCACGCGTCAGATCTCGAACGCGGTGGGCGACGCGACGATCGCGGCGCTCGCGGCTGCGGCGCACGTCTCCTCGGTCAAGCACTCGGCGGCGCCGGCGTAGACCCGAACTGCTGCGGCCACTGTTGCTGCGGCGACTGCGGCTGCGGCCATTGGCTCGGCTGCTGGTACTGCGGCTGGAAATAGCCGGGATACTGCTGCATCGGTATCGCCGGGTGGAAGTACGGCTGCATCGGCGGCGGCTGGGTGATCAGCGTGACGTAGGCGACGTAGGTCTGCATCGGCATCGGTGGGGCCGCGGTCATTCCGTATGGGGTCATGCCGTAGGGCATCTGCATCTGGAAGGCCGGAGCCGACTGGAAGGGGAAGGTCGTCGGCTGCACGCCGTACGGAGACATGCCGGCCTGGAGCGGCTGTGGCTGCAGCGACTGGCCGGGGATGATCGGCGCGACGGCGAGCGCGGCCGCGATCGGGGCACCGCCGGGAAGCTGGATCAACGGAGTCACCGGCATGCGGCGGCGGACCGGCGCGACCGGCACCTGCGCGTTGGTCGGCAGCGGCTGCTGCGCGCCGGGTTGGGCGAGCGGATCGGGGTGGCGCACCTGATCGCCCTGTTGGATCGGCGGGACCAGCGAGAGGATCGGGGCGTCGCCGACCGGCGTGACCGGAGTGAAGCCGGCGCCTGTTGGCGGGATGTTGCTCTGGGGCTCCATTGACTGTCTGTGGCGATTTTGACGCACGCACCGGGCGCGTGCGCCGACCTGAAATGTTTCGTCCACGCGTACAGAACGGTTTAGCCGCAGGGAGGGAAACTGCACGGCCGCCGGGTTTGTGACGGCGTATAGGATTGCGCTGCAAGTGAGCAACGACCCCCTGAACACACTCGATTCGTTCGAAACCCCTTCCGGGGCGGGTTCGTTCTATTCACTGCCAAAGCTTGAGGCCGCCGGCGTCGGCCCGGTCTCGAAACTACCGGTCAGCATCAGAATTGTGCTCGAGTCGGTCCTGCGCAACTGCGACGGCTCCCGCATCACCGAAGAGCACGTCAGGCAGCTGGCCAACTGGGGTGCCAAGACCGAACGCACCGAGGAGATCCCGTTCGTCGTCGCCCGTATCGTCCTGCAGGACTTCACCGGCGTGCCGCTGCTCGTCGACCTGGCCGCGATGCGCAGCGCCGTCGACCGCATGGGCAAAGACCCGCAGGTGATCGAGCCGCTCGTGCCGGTCGACCTCGTGGTCGACCACTCGGTTCAGGTCGACTTCTCCTCGACTGGCGCGTCGTTCGAGCGCAACATGGCGATGGAGTTCAAGCGCAACCGCGAGCGCTACGAGTTTCTCAAATGGGGCATGCAGGCCTTCGACTCGTTCAAGGTCGTGCCGAGCGGGATCGGGATCGTTCATCAGGTCAACCTCGAGTACCTGGCGCAGTGTGTCCTGAACAAGGACGGTGTCTTCTACCCCGACACGCTTGTCGGCACTGACTCGCACACGACGATGATCAACGGCATCGGTGTGGTCGGCTGGGGCGTCGGCGGTATCGAGGCCGAGGCCGGCATGCTCGGGCAGCCCGTTTACTTCTTGACGCCCGACGTCGTCGGGGTCGAGCTGACCGGCGCCCTGCACGAGGGCGTCACTGCGACCGACATGGTGCTGCGCGTCACCGAGATGCTGCGCGCCGAGGGCGTGGTCGGCAAGTTCGTCGAGTTCTACGGCGAGGGTGCCGAGTCGCTGAGCCTGCCGGACCGCGCGACGATCAGCAACATGGCTCCGGAATACGGCGCGACGATGGGCTTCTTCCCGTACGACGAGCGCTCCTCTGAATACATGCGACTGACCGGACGCAGCGAGGAGCAGATCGCGACGGTCGAGAACTACTTCAAGGCGCAGGGCCTGTTCGGAATTCCCAAGGCCGGCGAGATCGAGTACTCCGTCGACCTCAAGCTCGACCTCGATTCGATCGAGCCGAGTGTCTCGGGCCCCAAGCGCCCGCAGGACCGCATCGATCTGAAAGAGCTGAAGAGCCGCTTCGTCGAGCTGTTCCAGGCTCCGACCGAGGAGTCGGGTTACGGCAAGGCCGTCGACGAGCTCGAGAAGGCGTTCCCGTCGAACGTCGCCCTGCCGAGCGATTCGGCTCACGGGAGCAACGGCGGCGGCGACCAGGACGACGAGGCCAGCGACATGCACGCCCCGGACACGTCGCTCACGACCGAGGACGAGATGGTCGGCAACCGTCCGACCGCCGACGACCTGATCGAGCTCGAGGATCTCACCAACGAGGAGCGTGTCGACGTCGACCTGCACCACGGCGATGTCCTGATCGCGGCGATCACCTCCTGCACCAACACTTCAAACCCGTCGGTCATGCTTGCCGCCGGCCTCGTCGCCAAGAAGGCGGTCGAGAAGGGGCTCACTGTCGGGCCGGCCGTAAAGACCTCGTTGGCCCCGGGCTCGCGAGTCGTCTCGGACTACCTCGACCAGACCGGACTTCAGCCGTACCTCGACGAACTTGGTTTCAACCTCGTCGGCTACGGCTGCACGACCTGCATCGGCAACTCCGGTCCGCTCGACTCGGGGCTCGAGAACACGATCGTCAAAAACGACGTCATCGCCGCCAGCGTGCTGTCGGGCAACCGTAACTTCGAGGCCCGCGTGCACCAGAACATCAAGGCCAACTTCTTGATGAGTCCGCCGCTCGTGGTGGCGTTCGCGCTCGCCGGCAGTGTCGAGAAGGACCTCGCCGTCGACCCCGTCGGCACGACCGAGTCCGGTGAGGACGTCTTTCTCAAGGACATCTGGCCGTCGCTCGACGAGGTGCGCGATCTGATGCAGAGCTCGCTGCACCCCGAGACCTTTCGCCGTCTGTACGGCGACTTCGCCGAGCAAAACCCGATGTGGAACGAGATTCCCGGCAAGACCGGCCACGTCTACGAATGGGACCGCGAGTCGACCTACATCCAGGAGCCGCCGTTCTTCGAGGACTTCCAGACCGAGCCCGAGCCGGTCAAGGCGATCAGCGGCGCCCGCGCGCTGGCGATCCTCGGCGACTCGGTCACGACCGACCACATCTCGCCGGCCGGCGCGATCAAGGAAGAGTCGCCCGCCGGGCGCTTCCTGAAGGCCGCCGGCGTCGAAAAGAAGGACTTCAATTCATACGGCTCGCGGCGCGGCAACGACCGCATCATGACGCGCGGCACGTTTGCCAACGTGCGCATCCGCAACCTGATGGCGCCGGGCACCGAGGGCGGCGTGACGCTGCACCGCAACGGCGAGGCGACGCAGATGGACATCTACGACGCGGCGGCCGAGTACAAGAGCGCGGGCGTTCCGCTCGTCGTGTTCGCCGGTAAGGAGTACGGCTCCGGTTCGTCGCGCGACTGGGCGGCGAAGGGCACCAACCTGCTCGGCGTACGCGCCGTCGTCGCCGAGAGCTACGAGCGCATCCACCGCAGCAATCTCGTCGGCATGGGCGTGCTGCCTTGTGTGTTCAAGGACGGGGAGTCGGCTCAGACCCTCGGCCTCGACGGCTCTGAGACATTCGAATTCATCGGCGTCGAGGACGGCGTCGCACCGCGTCAGGAAGTGACCCTGAAGATCACGCGCGCCGACGGAAGTGTCGACGAGACCACCGTGATCGCCCGCATCGACACTCCGATCGAGGTCGAGTATTTCGAGAACGGCGGCATCCTGCCGTACGTCCTCCGCCAGCTCGTCGCGTCGGCCTAGTCGGCCGGGAGCACGTGAATGGTCGAGAAGTCGGCGCTTGAAGCGCCGTGCAGGCGTGCGCCTTGGGCGACCTGGCGCTTGAGGTGGTCGATGATCTCCTGGGTGATGCGCTCGCCGGGGAGCAGCGCCGGGATTCCCGGCGGGTAGACCGAGACCGATTCGCCGCAGACCCTGCCGGCAGCTTCGTTGACCGGAACGACCTCGTCCGCGGCGAGGAAGGCGTCGCGGGGACTGGTGACCTGCTCCAGCTGAAAGCTCGCGCGCGAGTCGATCGGCGTCGCCGGCTCGCGACGCGGCTCTATGTCGGCGGCGACGTCGGTCAGCGCCGTGAGCAGTCGTTCGAGATTCGCCGGAGTCTCGCCGATGCCGACGACGAAGACGACGACGGTGTCGGTCGCGAGTTCGGCGATCACGTCGTGGCGTTCGCGCAGCATGTCGGAGACGTGGAATCCAGACTCGCCGGTGCCGCGCGTGTCAACGACGATGCGCAGGATGTCTGTGTCGTGTACGCCGACCTTGCCGCGCAGGTCCTGTCCGGCGACGTACAGGCCCGGGACGCGGTCGATCGCGTCGACGACCTCGTCCGTCGCCGCCAGCGTGTCGCTCAGCAGTTCGCGTCCGTTCACGGCGAGGTTGCGGCGCGCCGCGTCGAGCGAGGTGAGAAGCAGGCCGTTGGGCGAGGTCGAGCGGACGATGCGCACGGCCCGGTCGATCATGTCCGGGTTGACCAGCTTCGAGTCCGCGACATGCAGCATCGCGCTCTGCGTGAGCGATCCCGTGGTCTTGTGGATCGACGTGAGCATCGCGTCGGCGCCGAGCTGCAGCGCGCTCGCCGGCACGTCCGGGTGAAAGCCGAAATGCGATCCCCATGACTGATCGACCACGAGCGGGACGCCGTGCTCGTGGGCGATCGCTGCGAGGGCAGCGACGTCGGCGCAGGTGCCGTAGTAGGTGGGGGAGACGATGAAAACGGCGCGCACGTCGGGGTGCTCGTCGAGCTCGCGGGCGAGGTCGTCGGGAAGCACTCCGTGCGCGATCGCGAGATCGTGGTCGACATGCGGCGCGACGAACTCCGGCAGGCCGCCGCTCAGCACCAGACCGTCGACGACCGACCCGTGGCTGTTGCGCTGGACGATCACCCGCGCGCCGAGCGGTGCGAGAGCCAGCGTCAACGCGTGGTTGCCCTGGGTCGCGCCGTTCGTGAGGAACCAGGTCTGCTTCGCGCCGAACGCTTCGGCGGCGAGAATCTCGGCCTCGTCGGCCGGTGTCGGCTGCGGGCCGATGTCGATCCCGTACATGTCGCGCGGGATGTCGTACTTGAGCGTCTCGGGCAGTCGGGCGCGCAGCTTCTCGTCCGCGCCTGCGCCGCCCTTGTGGCCCGGCACGTGGAACCGCGCCGGGTCGCGGTCGCCATAAGCGAGCAACGCGTCGAGGTAAGGCGTCTGGTCCTGGTCGCGTCCGGCGGCCATTACAGCCGGTCGTTCACCGACGCGACCTTGTCGGCCAGTGTCTGGTCCGGCTTGTCGGACGGCTCGTCGAGTTTGAGCACCGTGTAAACGCGGGGGATGCCGAGTTCGAACGGCACCTTGTGCAGCTCGGCGGCCAGCGCGAAGATGTCGTCGGCCGAACCCTCCAGCGAGGTGCCCATGCCGTGCAGCTGGTAGGTCACCTTGTCCTGGGCGGCCAGACGTTTCTGGATCGCGGCAATGTACTCGCTTGCGTGAGAGTCGGGGCCGGTGCGGAGCCCGAGGATCGTGATGTCGGCGGTGGCCATGGGGCCAATCTATCGCCGGTTCAGCTCAAACTTGTCCAGACCGTTTTCGTCTCGAGGTAGGCGTCGAGGTTCTCGGCGCCGTGCTCGCGGCCGATGCCCGAAGCTTTGACGCCGCCGAACGGCGCGGCAGGGTCGGTCAGGCCCCACATGTTGATGTAGACCATCCCGCTCTCGAGCATCGACGCGAATTTGTGCGCGCGACCGACGTCGCGGGTCCAGAGGCCTGCCGCGAGGCCGTACTCGCTGTCGTTGGCGCGCTCGGCGACCTCCTCCAGCGACTCGAACGGCTCGGCGACGAGCACCGGGCCGAAAATCTCTTCACGCGAGATCTTCATCCCGCTCTCGACTCCGCCGAACAACGTCGGCCGGATGAAGTAGCCGCCGTCTTCGCGCTCGGCGACGCCGCCGGCGAGCAGCTCGGCGCCCTCGTCGATGCCGGACTGGATGTAGCCGTTGACGGTTTCGAACTGCCGCTCGCTGACGACCGGTCCGAAGTTCGTGCCCTTCGCAAGGCCGGGCCCCACCGTCGACCCTTCCGCCATCTGCGCGAGCTGCTCGGTGACCGCCTCGTAGAGCGACTCGTGCACGTACAGGCGCGAGCTGGCGTTGCACGCCTGTCCGGTGTTGAAGTAGAGGCCCTGGAAGGATCCGCCGACCGCGGCCTTCAGATCTGCGTCGTCAAAGATCACGTTCGGCGACTTGCCGCCGAGTTCGAGGGTGACGCGCTTGAGGTCGCGGCCGGCCTTGGCGCCGATCTCGCGACCGACGGCGGTGGAGCCGGTGAAGGCGATCTTGTTCACGCCCGGATGATCGACGAGCGCGGCGCCGGTCGCGCCGTCGCCGTTGACGACGTTCACGACGCCTGCCGGGATGCCGGCCTCGAGTGCGAGCTCTCCGAGCCGAAGCGCCGTGACCGGGGTCTGCTCCGCGGCCTTGAGCACGACGGTGCAGCCCGCGGCCAGCGCCGGGGAGATCTTCCACACGGCCATCATCAGCGGGAAGTTCCACGGCACGATCTGGGCGCATACGCCGACCGGAACGCGCTGGGTGTAGACGAACATGTTCGGCGCTTCGACCGGGATCGTGCGGCCTTCGAGTTTTCCGGCCCATCCGGCGAAGTAGCGCAGGTGGCGAACGGAGTTGGCGACATCGACGATCTGCGCGATCTTCACCGGCTTCCCGTTGTCGATCGACTCGAGCTCGGCGAGCTCCTGCGCGTTCTCCTCGAGCAGGTCGGCGAGTCGGTTCATCAGCGCCCCGCGCTTGATCCCGGTGAGCTTGCCCCAGTCGCCGTTCAGCGCCTCGCGGGCGGCCGTCACTGCCTGGTCGATCTCGGCCTCGCCGGCGACGGCGATCTCGGCGATCGGCGCGCCCGTGGACGGGTCGATCGTGGTGAGGGTCGCGCTACCGGCGACGAATTCGCCACCGATCAGGTTGCCGAGCGGCGCTTTGTCGATGAAAGCCTTGGCCGCAGGAGAGAGGTCGTCGATCTGAGTGCTCAGGGTGGTGGACATGGCGGTCAGGCTACTGCGGTGACCCCGCCGCAAAGCCGGAAATCTTGCATAACCCCGTCGCCGAGACGGGGTTAAGCAGCGGATCTGGCTTGGCTTGGGTTGCGGGTCGTGCTTGCGAGGCGGGGGCTAGGGGGTTGGGGAGCCTTCCAGTACCCAGCGGCGCAGCAGCGGTGCTGCGCGGTAGCGGTCGCCGCCGATCTCGCGCTGCAGGGCGTCGAGCGTGGCCAGTACCTGGTGTGGTCCGATCGCGCGGAGCCACTCGAAGAGGCCGCGCGGGTAGTTGAGGCCGAGCTTGACGCCGAGGTCGATGTCTTCGGCCGAACCGACGCCCTCCTGCAGGGCGAAGACGGCCTCGTTGATCAGCTGGCAGACGATCCGTCCGAGCACAAGGCCCGGAGCATCGCCGACGTCGATCACGTGCTTACCGATCGCGTGGAAGAAGTGGCGGGCGGCGGCAAGCGTGGCGTCGCTCGTTGCCGCAACGCGGGTGAGTTGGACCGAGCGGGCCTCGCTGAGCGGCGGCAGCGCGTGAAAGCCTGCGAAGTCGCGGCCGCGTGATGCCCAGGCCAGCGAGTTGCCGGCGCAGAGCACGACGACCGGACCGCGAGACGGATCGACGTCGTTGCCGGCAGTGGCAATCCGCGCGTCAATCGTGATCTCGCGTGGCTCCTCGGCAGGCGCGTCGACGACGTACCCGGCGGCTTCGGCGAGACGCCGAAGCTCACGCGCGAGCGGTGTCTCGCCGATCACGTCGACCGCGCCGTGCGCGCTCTCGATCATCTGCGGCGGCGGGTCATCCGGGCGGTAGCTTCCGTCCTCGGCATAGGTGTAGTAACCGCGCCCGCTTTTGCGACCGAGCCTGCCGGCGGCGATCATCTGCGGCGGGATCCCGCTCGGCCGCCAGCGTGGCTCGCCGTGACCGAGGCGGTAGAAGGACTGCGCGATGTCGTAGCCGACGTCAACGCCGACCAGGTCGGAGAGCTCGAACGGGCCCATGCGGAAGCCTCCGTCGAGCCGAGCGACGAGGTCGATCGTCGCGTGGTCGGCGACGCCCTCGGCGAGCAGCTGCTGGGCCTCGAGCAGAAACGGTCGGCTCACGCGGTTGACGAGGAAGCCCGGGCCGTCGGCAGCGTCGATCACTCGGCGGCCCATGCGTTCGCCGACGGCACGCGCTGTCGCGAGCGCGGTCTCCGAGCTGTTCAGCCCGGCGATCACCTCGACAAGCTTCATCAGAGGCACGGGGTTGAAAAAGTGCATTCCGACGACCCGTTCGGGTGACGGAACGCCGGCGGCGACGGCGGTCACCGGCAGCGAAGATGTGTTCGTGGCGAAGACCGTCGATTCGCCGCAGATCGACGCGAGCCGACCGAACAACTCTTGCTTCACCTCGAGCCGTTCCGCGATCGCCTCGCAGACGATGAAGCAGTCGCCGAGCTCGGAGATGTCCTCGGCCGGACTCAGCCGCCCGAGGGTGGCGCCGGCCTCTCCCTCTTGAATGCGACCGCGGGCGACGGCGCGGTCGAGCAGCTGACCGATGCGAGCGACGGCGTTTCGTGCAGCACCGTCGGCGACATCGAAGATGCGGACCTCGAGACCGCCCGCCGCCGCGACCTGGGCGATTCCCGCGCCCATCGTTCCGGCGCCGACGACGCCTAAGGGGCCGTCAGGCAGCTCGCTCATCAGCGGCCCTTGAACTCCGGCTTGCGCTTCTCGATGAAGGCGTTCATCCCCTCGACGCGATCTTCACTGGCCATCGCGATCTCGAACAGCCGGCGCTCCACGCCGAGCCCGGCGGAAAGTGTCGTCTCGTCCGCGGCGTTGACCGCCTGCTTCGCGAGTTTGGTCGCGAGCGCCGGTCGGCGCGCGATTGTCAGGGCCAACTCCTCTGTGCGGTAGCGCCAGTGGTTGGCCTGGACGACCTCGGTGACGACGCCGAGGTGACGGCCCTCGTTGGCGCTGAAGCGCCGGCCGGTGAGGATCAGCTCCATCGCCCGCGCCTTGCCGGCTGCCCGGGTGAGGCGCTGCGTGCCACCTCCGCCCGGAATGATGCCGAGCGTGACTTCGGGGAAGCCGAACTCGGCCTTCTCGGAGGCGATCACGATGTCGCAGGCGAGCACGAGCTCGAAGCCGCCGCCGAGCGCGTAACCGGCGACACCGGCGATCACGGGCGTGCGGCAGTTCGCGACGGCCTCGAAGACGCTCGTGCGGCGTCCGAGTTCTATCGCTCCGGCGAGGTCGGCTTCGGCGAGCATGCGGATGTCGGCGCCGGCGGCGAACACATCGTCGCTGCCGCAGATCGCGATGCAGTTGGTCTCTGGATCGGCGTCTGCGGCCTCGACTGCGGAGACCAGTTGTTCGCGCAGTTCGATCGACAGTGCGTTGCGCGCCTCCGGACGGTTCAGTTCGAGAACGGTGATTCCGCTCCAGGACTTCTGGATGACCAACGAGTCGGTTGTCTCGTTCTCGCTCATCTCAGACCATCGCGTTGAAGCCGGTGTAGGCGCGGCCGATGATCAGTTTCTGCACCTGCGACGTCCCTTCGTAGAGCGTGAGGACTCGCGCGTCGCGCAGGTAGCGCGCCGGAGGGAAGTCGTCGACGTAGCCCGAGCCGCCGTGCACCTGGATCGCCAGGTTCGCGCACTCGACGGCGGCCTCGGTTGAGTGAAGCTTCGCGATCGACGTCTCGGTGGTGTTCGGCTGGCCGGTGTCTTTGAGCCATGCGGCGCGCCACAGGAGCAGGCGCGACGCGTCGGCCTTCAGAACCATCTGGGCGATCATGTCCTGCACCAGCTGAAATTCGCCGATCTTCTTGCCGAACTGCTCGCGCTGCTTGGCGTACTCGACGCTGCACTCGAGCGAGCCCTGACAGATGCCGAGCGCTCCGGAGCCGACCGAGAAGCGTCCGCTCTCAAGCGCGGTCATCGCGATTTTGAATCCTTGGCCGATTTCGCCGAGCATCGCCTCGTCCGGCACCTCGACGTTGTCGAGGTAGAGCTCGGCGACGTCGCTGGCGTGCATGCCGAGTTTGTGCTTGATCGGCTGAGCCGTGAAGCCGGGCGTGTCAGTCGGGACGAGGAAGCAGGCGAGGCCTTTGTATCCGAGCTCCGGGTCGGTCTGGCAGAAGATCAAGGCGACCTTCGCGTAGTTGCCGAGCGAGATCCACATCTTCTGGCCGCTGATTGACCAGCCGCTCTCGGTCTTCGTCGCGCGCGTCTTCTGGTTTGCGGCGTCAGAACCGGTGTCCGGCTCGGTGAGGCCGAAGCACGCGAGCGCGGTGCCGTCGGCGATCCCCGGCAGGTACTTCTGCTTCTGCTCCTCCGTGCCGAACTTCATGATCGGTACGCCGCACAGCGAGGTCGTCACAGAGATCACGGTGCGCGCGGCCGCGTCGGCCTTGCCGATCTCTTCGACGATCAGCCCATAGGTGCGGTAATCGATGCCGCGACCGCCGTACTCCTCGGGAAAGATCGGCCCGAGAAAGCCCATCTCGGCCAGGCCGGCGACGATCTCGGTGTCGAACTTGCCTTCGTGGTCGTTGTCGGTCGCGACGGGGAGGATGCGGGTGGTCGCGAAGTCTCGGGCTGCGTCACGGATGAGCTGCTGCTCATCGGTCAGTGAGAAGTCGATCATGGATGGCAATCCTACGCCAGAACGCAGAAGGGCCCCGCGAGGCGGGGCCCTTCAAACCAGTCCGAGGGGAACGGACTAGAGCTTCTTGATGGACTTCTTCGAAGCCGCGACGACGACGTCGGGCAGCGGCGCGAAGCCGATGTCCTGGCGCAGGCCCTTGCCCTTGCCGACGGCGTAGTTCAGCAGCTGCTGGAGACCGGCCTTCTTGGCCGAACCCTTCTTCACGATGATGTACGTGAAGGCGTCGACCGGGTAGCCCTTCTTGACCGACTTCGGCAGTGCGGCGGGGTGAAGGACGTTGTCCTTCGGCACCTTCGTGATCCAGCCGGCACCGGCGCGGATCGCCTTCTGGCTCGGCAGCACGTACTTGCCGGCCTTGTTGGCGACGGCAGCGACGGTCAGCTTGTTCGGGATCGCGTAGTCGACGCCGACGTAACCGATCGAACCCGGCGTCTTGAGGGCGTTGGCGACGCCACCGGAGCCCGAGGCGCCCGGGCCGGTCGGCCAGCCGATCAGGGTTCCGACGTTGCTCCAACCGCTCTTCGACTGCTTGAGCCAGTCGGTGAACGCGTAGGTCGAGCCGGAGCCGTCGAGGCGGTGGATCGGGGTGATCGTGAGATCCGGGAGCGACTTGCCCTTGTTGATCTTCGTGATCGCCGGGTCGTTCCACTTGGTGATCTTGCCCTTGTAGATCGAGTTGACGATCTTGCCGTTGATCTTCAGGCCGCTGCCGATGCCGGGGACGTTGTACGCGACCGTGATCGCACTGAGCGCTGCCGGGACGAGTACGCAGCCGGAGCACTTGGCCTTCTGGTCAGGCGTGAGCGGGGCGTCCGAGGCACCGAAGTCGACGGTGCCGTTGCTGATGTCGGTGATGCCCTTACCCGAGCCGCCACCGCCGTAGGTGATTCCGCCGCCGAGCGAGGTGTTCCACTCGTTGATGAGCGGAGCGATCAGCGTGGAGCCGGATCCGGTGACTGCGGGGGAGACCGCTGCGCCGGATGTGGACGCGCCGACTGCGAGCGCCATGCAGGCGATCAGAGTCGCGCCGATCCCGGCGAAAGTCTTTGTGCGGTTCAGCTTCATTTCTTGTGTGTTGCCTCTCTTGAACGGATTCCTTGTTGGAACAGGTGCGGCGAGTATCGCCCCGCTCAAAGAACGACTTGTTGCGATCTTGTGGCAATCTGGTGACACAAAATCGCGAGCCTTGAAAACGCACTTATGCTCGCGTCAGATGAAGAGCTGGTTCAGTTTTCAAGGGTCCACCGGCGACAAGATTCTGCGTGCTGCCGCGGTATTCGCGGCCGCGTTGACGATCGTTGTGCTCGTGGCGCTGACCTACCAGATCCTCAAGGGATCGAAGCTCTCGTTCGACACTTTCGGCCTCGGTTTCATCACCGACACGACCTGGGATCCGACCAACGGAAACGGCGGCAAGGGAACCTTCGGGGCCGGCGTGATGGTCTACGGGACACTCGTCTCGTCGTTCCTCGCACTCGCGATCGCGCTGCCGGTCGGCGTGGCGATCGGCCTGTATCTCGCCGAGATGGCGCGCCCCTCTGTCGCCCGGGTGACCGGGCCGATGGTCGAGATGCTCGCGGCCGTGCCGAGCGTGATCGTGGGCTTCTGGGGACTGATCGTGGTGGCGCCGTTCCTGAGCAAGCACGTCGAGCCGTTTCTGTATGACCACTTCGGCTTCATTCCGCTTTTCGGCCCGCCGCAGCAGAGCGGCATCAGCCTGTTCACGGCCTGCTTCCTGCTCGCGATCATGATCCTGCCGATCGTGGCGTCGATCAGCCGCGACCTCTTCCTCACCGTCCCGCCCGAGATGAAGGACGGCGCCGAGGCGCTCGGCGCGACCCATTGGGAGGTCGTGCGTGGCGTCAATCTTCCGGCGACTGCAGGCGGCATTGCCTCGGCCGGACTGCTGGCCCTCGGGCGCGCACTCGGCGAGGCGATCGCGGTCGCCCAGGTTGTAGGCGGCGGACAGCAGATCGCAACATCTCTGTTCATGCCTGGTGACACTCTTGCGAGTCGCATCGCATCGCAGTTTCCGAGTGCGCTGTCGAACCTTCAGATTTCGTCGCTCTATTACCTCGGCGCGATCCTGCTGGTGATCGGCGTGACCGCAAACCTCGGCGCGGTCTGGATCGCGCAGCGCTTTGACTACGAGAGGAAGGCTGCGTGAGCGACGAGTTCACAGTCGACGACGCGCACGAGTTCCCGTTCGACCCCGGCTCACCGCTGGTCGCGAGCGGCAATCTCAAGCGACGGATGATCATCAACCGCATCGCGCGCGGCGGAGCGATCCTCGGCGCGGCGATCGCTGTGCTGATGCTGGCGCTGATGCTCTTCGCGGTCATCTCACGCGGCATCGGTGCGATCAGCTGGAACTTCATCACCGGGACCGCCGACGAGAACGGCATCGGCCCGTCACTCGTCGGCACCGCGATCATCGTCCTGCTCTCGACCGCGATGGCGATGCCGATGGGCGTCCTGACCGCGATCTACACGACCGAGTTTGCGGGGCCGCGCGTCGGGCGTCTGGTGCGGATGGGCCTCGACGTGATGAACGGCCTGCCGACGATCCTGATCGGCATCTTCATATACGCCGCGCTCGTCGCCGGCCATCACCAGAACGGCTTCGCCGCGGCGCTGGCGCTGGCGATCATCCAGCTGCCGATGATCGCGCGGACAACCCAGGAGGTGCTGGCACTGGTGCCGCGCGCGCTGCGCGAGGGAGCCGAGGCGCTCGGCGTCGGCCGCTGGCAGGTGATCCTCGGAGTCGTGATGCCGACAGTGATGGGCGGAATCGTCACCGCCACGGTGCTCTGCGCGGCGCGCGTGGCAGGCGAGACCGCTCCGCAGATCCTCGTCAACCTCGTCTCGCCGCCGGGTTACACGCTCAACCCGTTCGCCGACCACGCGATGCCGACGATTCCCGTGACGATTTTTCAGCTTTCCGAGGCGGCCGACCCCAACGGCTTTCAAAAGGCCTGGGGCTCGGCTCTGTGCCTGATGACTTTGATCCTGATCGCAAACATCGCTGCGCGCACCTTGCACGGACGCAGCAAGAAGAAGATTGAGAGCCGATGATCGAGCAATTCGAATCCTTCAGCCGTTCCCTCGAGAAGGAAGCGGTCGCCCACAAGGTCCGCATCTCCGGTGACCCCTCGGCCGAGCGCTCCTCGCGCCCGAGCCGTCCGCCGATGACCCCGGTGTTCGAGGTTCGCGATGCCGACATCTGGTACGGCCAGAAACACGCGCTCGCCGGCGTCAGCATGACCGTCGCGCGCAATCTGGCGACGGCGCTGATCGGCCCGTCGGGTTGCGGCAAGTCGACATTTCTGCGGTCTTTGAATCGCATGAACGACTCGGTCAAGGGCTTCAAGATCAGCGGCGACGTTCTGTACCACGGCAACGACATCTACGACCCGGCCGTCAACCGCATCGAAGTGCGCCGCCGGATCGGCATGGTCTTTCAGAAGCCGAATCCGTTCCCCAAGTCGATCTACGACAACATCGCGTGGGGAGCGCGCAATCTCGGCATGAAGAAGGACCTCGATGATCGCGTCGAGAAGGCGCTGCGCCAGGCGGCGCTGTGGGACGAGGTCAAGGACCGTTTGAAGCAGAGCGCGCTGGGATTGTCCGGTGGTCAGCAGCAGCGTCTGTGCATCGCGCGCGCTTTGGCGATCGAACCGGAGGTGCTGCTGCTCGACGAGCCGGCCTCGGCGCTCGACCCGATCGCGACGCTGAAGATCGAAGACCTGGTTCACGAGCTCAAGCACCGCTACACGATCGTGATCGTCACCCACAACATGCAGCAGGCGGCCCGAGTTGCCGACCGCACCTGCTTCTTCTCGCTCGAGGAGCAGGGCGGCAAGAACGTCGGCGCCCTGATCGAAGACGACTGGACCGACGTCGTCTTCACCAATCCCGGAGACACCCGCACCCGCGACTACGTCTCCGGC
Source organism: uncultured Thermoleophilaceae bacterium (assembly GCA_964455545.1). Taxonomy (GTDB): domain Bacteria; phylum Actinomycetota; class Thermoleophilia; order Solirubrobacterales; family JACPNS01; genus JACPNS01. Next base: position 124,720 of record CAYVWQ010000006.1, read on the forward strand.
CGCTTCGGCTAAATCAACGCAATTTGCGACACCAGCCTCACACTCGGTGTGAGGCTGAACATGCAAATTGCGGCCTTGGCCTCACACTTGGTGTGAGGCTAGGCGCGGAAAGTGCACGGATCTAGGCGCGCGGGGCGGCGATGGTTGCGGTGGCTACCTGCTCGAGCAGGCTGTTGCCGCACTGCCAGCAGTAGACGGCGCCGGCGCTGTGGGGGGCGCCGCAGGTGAGGCAGAGAGCGGCGACCCCGGTGCGGTCCATGCGCAGGATGCGCTCGACCTCGCCGAGCTCGGCGTCGGCTTCCTGAAGGACGCCGGCGCGCTCCACGATCACCTCCGGGCGAAGGCGATTGCGGATCGCCATCTCGTACACGAGTCCGCCGAGGTCCCACTGCAGTTCCGCGACGCGCGCTGCGAGCTGGTCGCGGCGGCGCTGGAGGTCGACGGTCTCGGCCGTCGGAGCCGGGGGCGCGATCGTCGCCACCGGAGGGGCGGCGTTCTGCGGCGGCAGCGGCGGAGCGGGGGCGAGGCCGGCAGGCTTCTGCGCCGCCTTGGGCTTCTTCGCCGCGCCCTTCTTGTGGATCGAAATCGGGGACTTCATTGCTTTCTCCTACTTGAAGTAGTCGCCGTCGAAAGTGCCGCTGTCACTACAACCGACGCTGCCCTTCTCGCACTTGCCGCCCAGGTCGACGTCTTTCGGGGCGAGCTTCACGCCGTTTTTCTTGGCGAGGGCGTCGGCGTCCACGCCGGAGTCGGTCGTGCCGTCGGCGGCCGCGGTAGACGCGCCGCCGTCCTTGCCGCCGGAGCTGCTCGCTTCGGCCGTCGCACCGGTGGCGCCAGCCGTCGCGGAAGTCGCTCCGACCCCACCAACCACCAGCGGCTGCTGCGACGACGCCTTGTCGCCCTTGTTGCCGATCAGCACGCCGACGCCCATCGCGAGCAAAAGCACCGCAATGGTCGAGAGCAACGCAAGACCGGACGACCACTTGCCCTTGGGCGGGGCGGGCGGAGCGGCGTAACCCGCGGGGTAGGCGGGCTGCTGGGGAGCGTCGGCCGGGGCCTGCGCCGCCGTGCGGCCGTCCATGAACGGCAGACGGGGATCGCCCTGCCGTTCGCCGCACTCGATGCAGTAGCGCTGGTCGGCCGCGACGGCCGCTCCGCACTTGCTGCAGGCCTCACCAGGCGGGCTGGCGAGTACCGGGGCGGGAGGAAGCGGGTTCGCGTCGCCGACCGCGACAGGCGGCATTTCGCGCGTGATCGCAGACTCCTGAGTGCCCGGGGGCGGCTGCATGAGGCGAGTATCCGCGAACCTGTCACCACTCTTGTGAACATGATGTGACCGATTGGATAAAACGCGATTCCGCGACTGTTACCAGCGTTTCCCAATTTGTTCACAACCCCGGAAAACCGCGCTGCGAGCATCGCGGCACGTGACCGGTTGCACTGAATGTGGCGCGCCGCTGGCGTACGACCAGAAGTACTGCACCGCCTGCGGAGCGCGGCGCGGTGGTCTGCCCGCGCGCATCTCGAAGCTGCTCGCCCCGCTCGACATGCCGGCCCCGCCCGCGATCGCCGGAGTCCCGCCGATTGCCGTTGCTCCGCCGGCCGCAGTGAGCACGGGACCGCTCGCGGCCCTCGACGACTGGGTCGACAACTTCGAGATCCCATCACCGCGTGTGATGGCAACTGCGGCACTGTCGCTGCTCGCCTTCGGCGTACTGCTCGGCTCGCTGTTCGGCAACCCCCAGTTCGGGCCGGCGTATCTGTTCGGCAATCCCGAATCGCCGGCCCTCGCGGCTGCCGAAACCCCTGTGACCCCGACGGCCGCCGCTACGCCGATCGCCGCGGCCGCCGAAACGCCCGTTGCCTCGCCGACCGGCGAGACTCCGGCCGCGACTCCAGCCACCGGCGCCACGGCCAAGGTCAACCACGTCTGGCTGATCGTGCTCTCGAACCAGAGCTACGCGACATCCTTTGGCGACACCAGCTCACAGTCGTACCTGGCGACCGATCTCGTTTCGCAGGGCACGACGCTGCAGAACTACTACGCCGTCGCGCAGGGCGAGCTCGCCAACCGCTCCGCGCTCATCTCCGGTCAGGGCCCGACCTGGCAGATCACGCAGAACTGCCCGAGGTACACGCCCGTCACGCCGGCGAGCGTCGACCTCTCGAGCGGGCAGATCCTCGGCGACGGCTGCGTCTACCCGGACACGGTGCACACGATCGGCGACGCGATCACCGCGACCGGCAAGACCTGGGCCACATATGCCGAGGACATCGACAACGGCGCGAACGGCAGAACGACGGCGTGCACCACGCCGGCCGACGGCGGCGCAGACCCGGACCACGCCGCCAGCGCAACCAACGCGTACACGACATGGTCGAACCCGTTCATGTACTTCAAGGGCACGGCCGCGAACTGTCAGTTTCAGGTCTACGGCATGAAGCAGCTCGAGAGCGATCTCTCGGCCGGCCAGTCGCCGGCGTTCTCGCTGGTGATCCCGAACCGCTGCCACGACGGCAGCGACACTCCCTGCACGCCCGGCGCCCCGGCCGGACTCGCCTCAAGCGACTCCTTCCTGCGCGACGTCGTCTCGAAGATCATGGGTTCAAAGGACTACCTCGACGGCGGCCTGATCGCGATCACCTTCGACCAGGCGCCCCAGGGCGCGGCCGGCGCCGACGTGTCCGGTTGCTGCGCCCAGCCGGCATTCCCGAACCTCGCGACGCCGCCGATCGTCGATCAACCGGCGCCCACCGGACCGACCGCCGCGGCTGATCCCACGGGAGAGACGGGCCAGACCGGCCAGACCGGCGAAGGCAAGGACCCGGCCGAGCCGACTTCGACAACCGGCGTGACCGGCGCGCTTGCACCGGTCGCGGCGCCGACGCTTCCGACGTACGTCGCCACCGCGCCGGACGGATCGCCGGCCGGCGGCGGAAAGGTCGGTCTGCTCCTGCTCTCGAAGATGGTCAAGGCGGGTGGCACCGACGTGACCGACCTCAACCACTTCTCGCTCCTGCTCTCGATCGAGAACTGGTTCGGCACGGAGAAGCTCGGCTACACGTCGGAAGTCGGGATGGCCTCGCTGCCGGACTCGCTCTTCTCAGCAGGCGCCACCGCCGCGACGGGCGAATAGTCGGGCGAATACTTGAGGCGACGAGCGGCTAGGACTTGCCGCTCGGCTCCGGCCAGAAGCGGTAGCCGATGCCGAAGTGCGTGTGGATGTAGACGAGGTCCGGCGCCAGCTTGCGCAGCTTCTCGCGCACGCGACGGACGTAGACGTCGGCGGCGCGGTCGCGGTACGGCATGTGGCCGCCCCAGACCTCCTCGTAGATCGTGTCGCGAGTTACGACGCGGTCGGGGTGCTCGATCAGCACCTTGAGGACATCGAGTTCACGCCCGGTCAACTGAACGCGCCCGGTGGCCGCAAGAACTTCACGCGAATCGGGCCGGATCTCGAGGCCCGCGATCGTGACTGATCGTTCGGGTGAATTGTTGAACGGTGCGAGGAACTCCTCGCCCGACGCAGCTAGTGAGTACGGACGTCCGTTGTTCACGCGCCTAGCTTGGCCGGAAGCGGCAACCGGGTCGTGAACAACCCGTGAACGTTTGGTGACAGTCCTGTTTCTGGCGTGAGACGCCGTTAGGCCGCGGGATTTTCGATCAGCATCGCCAGGCCCTGACCGACGCCGACACAGAGAGTCGCGATGCCGCGCTTGGCGCCGCGCCGCCGCAGTTCGTAGGCGAGCGTCCCGACGATGCGGGCGCCAGTGCACCCGAGCGGATGCCCGATCGCGATTCCGCCACCGTTCACGTTCAGCACTGAGTGGTCCACGCCGATCGCCCGTGCACTGGCAATCGCCTGCGAGGCGAACGCCTCGTTGATCTCCCAAAGATCGATCTCATCGGCCGTCAGCCCTGTGCGCTCGAGCAGCTTCTTCGTCGCGTCGATCGGCCCGACGCCCATGATCGACGGGTCGACGCCCGCGGCTGCCGTTGCGACAACCCGCGCCAACGGCTCCTTTCCGAGCGACTCGGCGCGGGCCGCGGTGCCGAGGACGAGGCACGCCGCGCCGTCGTTGATCTGCGAGGAGTTGCCAGCCGTGACAGTGCCGCCCTCGCGGAAGGCCGGGCGAAGCTTGCTCAGTTTCTCGGCGGTCGTGTCCGGGCGGATCCCCTCGTCGCGGGTCACCAGCACGGCGTCCGCTTTGCGTGACGCCGGCGGCGCCTCGATCGGCACGACCTCTTCATCAAAAACTCCGGCGTCCCACGCGGCCGCGGCGCGCTGGTGCGAGACCGCAGCGAACTCATCCTGGTCCTCGCGCGAGACGTTGTGCAGCTCGGCGACGTTCTCGCCGGTGTCGCCCATCGCCTCGGTCGAGTGGGGGAAGGCGGGATTGACGAAGCGCCAGCCGATCGTGGTGTCGTACACCTTCGCCGGTTCGCGCGACCAGGCTTGCGGCGTCTTGCCGTAGACGAAGGGCGCGCGCGTCATCGACTCGACTCCGCCGGCCAGATACAGGTCGCCTTCGCCGACCGCGACGGCGCGCGCGGCGTCGCCGACGGCCTCGAGCCCGCTGGCGCAGAGCCGGTTGACGGTTGCGCCGGGAACGGACACGGGCAGGCCGGCCAGCAGCACCGCCATGCGCGCGACGTCGCGGTTGTCCTCGCCGGCCTGGTTCGACGAGCCGAAGTAGACGTCTTCGATCTCGTCGCCCGGAAGCGAGTTGCGCTCGACGGCCGCGCGGATCACATGCGCAGCGAGATCGTCGGTGCGCACGGTCGCAAGTGCGCCGCCGAACTTGCCGATCGGCGTGCGGAGCGCATCGATGATGTGGACGTCGCCGTAGTCGACAGCCATGGCGGGGAGGGTAACGTTGCCGCTCACATGGCACGGGTACTGATCGTCGAGAGCGGGGAACGCACGGCCGGGGCCGAGGCCGCGCTGGCCGACGCCGGCTACGCGATCCGCAGCGTCTCACCGAAGCTTGCGGGCGACATCGTCGACGAACTCGACAACGTCACCGTCGTCGCCTACCTGATGGGCGACGCCGCCGAGCCGATCGTCAACGACGAGATGCTCGAGACGGTTCTGCTCAAGGTGGTCGACACCGGCGTGCGCGGCTTTGTCTACGAGCGAACCGGCGCCGAGCCCAACCGCCACGTCGAGCACGCACGCGAGACCTGGCACCTCTCGGTCGCCGAACTGGCGCCGGGCGAGTACAGCAGTGAAAAACTGCTCGAAGCCGTCAACGCCTCGATCGGGATCTGATGCTCTGCCCCAACTGCATGTCGCCGTACGTCAAGCCTTTCGAGCCGGAACTGGCCGAGGGCGAGGAGCCGCCGAAGAGCGACGAGCCGCTGCTCGAGTGCACCGAGTGCGAGTACGTCGGCGTCTCAACCGAGTTCGTGCCAGAGAACTACCGCTAGTCAGCGACCGGCTCGGCCACGCACTCGTGGATGCGGTCGAACAACCGCGCGAGGATGTAGCCCGTCACACCCCAGATCGTTCCGCCATGGGTGTCGAATGCCTCGGTCGTGAAGGTCATACCGGCACGCCGCAGTTCGCGCTGTTCGCGCATCGCCGCCAGCTCCATGACGTCGACCTCGAAGACCGTGTCGACCTCCTCGGGACTGGGGATCAGTTCGACGTCGGGAGACACAACTCCGGCGATCGGCCAGACGGCGAAGTCGCTCACGAACGTCGACATCGGTTCGAGCGCGCCGATCACCCGGACCTCTTCGGCCGGGATCGACAACTCTTCCTGCGCTTCGCGCAATGCGGTCGCGACGTGGTCCATGTCGCCCGGGTCCGAGGCGCCCCCGGGGAAAGAAATCTGGCCCGGGTGAGAGGAGAGGTCATCGCGCCGTTTCGTGAAGATCAACTTCACCGTCCCGTCGGGCTGCGGCCGGAACGCCATCAGCACGGCCGCCTCGCGGCCCTGCGCGAACATCTCAATCGCCTCCGCCGTCGGCAGCAGCTTGGAGGCGATGCAGTCGATCACTGGATGGTGATCGACTCGTTGAAGATGACCTCGCCCTCGAGCGTCCTGTGCACCGGGCACTTCGCGGCGATCTCGGTGATGCGGCGGATCTGCTCGTCGTCGAGGCCGGGCGGGATGCAGAGCTTCACGTTGAAGGTTGTCGGCGCGCCGCGCTTAGCCGACTCGTACTCGACCTTCACCTTCACGTCGCCGACCTCCCAGCCCTTGTGGGCTGCGTACATCTCGATCGTCGTCGCGGTACAGGAGGCGAGGCTGGCAGCCAGCAGCTCCTGAGGTGAGGGGCCGGCATTCTCGCCGCCGAGATCGACTGGTTCATCGGTTACGACGCGGTGATCGCCGCAGATGACGAGGTGCTCGTAGTGACCTGTGCGCTTCGCGAGCGCCGTCTTGGTCTTCGACTTGACTTCCGTTGCCAATGTGAAAACTCCGTAGTGACGGGGGATTGGGGTTCACTTCACTTTAGGACTAATTTCGCCGCTTTGCGACGGATCGTCCGGTGGGCTACTTGCCGCGGCCTTCGAAGACGACCGGCTCGTCCTCGTCGACGAAGCGCGCGAGGACGAAAAGCAGGTCGGAGGCGCGATTCAGGTACTTCATCACGGTCGTGTCCGGGAGCGGTTCGACCTGGTTGAGCGCCTCGACCGAACGCTCGGCGCGACGCGTAACCGTCCGCGCCACGTCGAGCTGCGCCGACAGGACGGTGCCGCCGGGAATGATGAACTTCGGCGGCAACTCCACCTGTGCCTTGTAGTGGTCGATCCGCTCTTCGAGCACCGTGACCATCTCTTCTTCGATCAGCGACACGCCCGGCTCGAGCTTGTTGAAGTACTCGGCGCCGGTTGCGAGCTGGGCGCAGCCGATGAACATGCAGCGCTGCATCTCGAGCAGGTCGTCTGCAACCTCGGGCGCCTGTTCCTTCGCGCCCGCACGAGCGACCGCGATCGTCGAAATGGCCTCGTCGACGTCGCCGTAGGCCGAGGTGTGGGGATCGGACTTGGGGATGCGGCCGCCGTACCAGAGCCCGGTCGTGCCGTCGTCGCCCTTCTTCGTGTAGATCTTGACCTCGCCCATCGGGGGCGATCCTACCGGCGGACTGCGGATAGCCTCGGCGGCACGATGCGTATCTCGCTGCTGGTCGAAGGTTCTGATGCTGCCCGCCTGATCGAAGCCGGGGCCGATGTCGGCTACGAGCGAATCTGGGTGACCGTTCCGGGCGCGGCACCGACAGAGGTGCCCGATGGGGTGACGCTCGTCGTCGCCGTCGATCCGACCGACGACTCACAGGTGTCGGCCGGCGAGGTGCTCGTATCCGGAGAGAGCTGGCGAAACTCCCTTTCGGCGGTGCTCGCGGACCGACTCCGCGGCTGGGTGCGCGCCGAAAACGTCGGCACGGTGGCGGCCGCCGGGCGCGCCGGCGTGGGCGTCGTTCTTCCCGAAGTCGGAGAGCCCGAGGAGGCAGACGAACTGACGGATGAGTACTTCGGCGAGCTCGAGTCGATGTCGGCGAAAGCGATCGGTGGCGAACCGAACGCCGCTGCGGCCGTCTTTCTCGACGCCGGCGACGACGCCGACCATCTGGTCGGGCTGATCGAGCGCTTCAGGCAGGCGGGCGTCGACGAGGTCGCCCTGCGCGGCGACTCGGCGCTCGACGCGGCTTTCATCGGCCCCGTGATCGTCGAGTTCGACGACCCCGAGGTCTTGGCCGACGCGCGCAAGAAGGCCGATCGCCTGGCGCCCGCGATCGAGCGGCTGGGCGGTGCGCCTCCCGCACCTGCCTCGGAGCCGGCCAAGCCGCCGAAGCCGAAGTCCGAGCGCTCGCAGGCCTTCCAGGAGCGAGCGGTACGCCGCATGAGCGACGGCCAGATCGAAGCGCTGCTCGGCAACCGCGTGTCGATCCGCTTCTTCTTCGGCCAGATGGCGCGAATGTTCGTGCCGTCAGAAGCCGGCGGCTTCGTCGGCCCGATCGAGTTCGCGCTCGGCACGCCGCACGGCGACGAGGTGTGGACGATCGAATGCTCGTCGAGCGGCGCGAAGGCGAGGAAGGGGGCGTCGCCAGACGCGAAGCTTCACGTTGAGGCGAAGCTCGCCGACTTTGTTCGCGTCGGAGCAGGGGAGATGTCCGCGCCGTCGGCGGTCTTGTCCGGCAAGCTCAACGTCCGCGGCGATTTCGGCCTGGCGTTACGTCTGGGGCCGATGTTTGGTGGCAAGCCGATCGGTTGAGATCCCCGGAAGTGTGCGGACCTGCCTCGAATAGAGGCAGGGGGCGGTCCGGCGCGCAATCATAAGCGTGACTGCCGAGTGTCCCAGGTGTACGACAGGCGCGTCGGTCAGGATTGAGGAGCATGCAACCCGAGTACGTCCTCATCTCAGAGCGACTTGTCCAGGAGATCGTTGACCGAGCCGTTAAGCCCGGCGTGAAAATCAAAGGCGGGCAAGTCGGACTGCCGTTTGCCAAGGCGGACATTGAGGCAACAACTCCGGCCGCAAATACTCACGTGTTGGCGAAACAGGCTGAAGATCTGCTTCGTGACGACACGGGAACTATCGATCTTCCCGGCACGTACATTGGCTTGCGGGCTCACTTCGACGGCTGGATGTTCTCGTTTGCCGAAGGGCAACCGAGTCCGGTGGCGTGGTTATCAGCAGAGATCGACGACAACTTGGTGGTGCTCTGCGGCAGCGCTCGCAACGTCCTTGGTTACTCAGTTCCGTCTGAGTATCCGGGGTGGCGTCCTAGCACGCTCGGCGGCCTAAAAGAGGTTGTCGCGGCGATGCGTCGACGAGATCCGGGCAAGCTGATCGAGCACTTGGGAAACGAAACGAACCAGTCCGAAATAGCCGGAGACGTCGCCTACATCAACGCCGGACTCAAGAGGGAAGGCCCGTCGGAATTTGGCGGCGAGTACGACGTGCTGTTTCGACCATTTGCGTACGTGGAGGATTTCCTACAGCGCGACATCGTCAACGGAGTGATTCAGTTCACGCGCGTGATCGTTGGGGCGCCGCTGTGGGTGCGAGTGGTTTCGGAATTGCCTGCACCAGGATCAAAATAGCTATTCCATATCGCGTGCGGCCCCACCGACTCACAGGGCTTGAAATCAGGTAATGGACGGTGAACGATCGCCCAGTGGTCGGAAGACCGACCTACAGGTGCTCTACAGCCAGCTTTGGCTGCATTTCACGTAGGGAATCGACGATTACGTCGCGGTGGCAGACCTCGTGGTTGCGCTCGAAACACATCAGGCACGCTGGCTGCTCATCGATGCTCAGGAGAAGGTCGTCTAGCGCCTGCTGAGCGTTGCCGCGGAGATGATCGCGGTAGGCGGATGCGCCGCCTTCGACGTCGCCAGCCCAGTAGCGTTCGCGATTCGGTTTTGGATTGCCGAGAGCCCTTACATGTATGTATTCGATTCCAGCGGCCTCGAGGGCTTGGCTAAGGGCTGTCTTAGAAAAGCCCTTCTTGCGCGACAGAGGAAGTTCGCGGACATCGAACAGCCGAGCAATGCCCGCGTCGACGAGCGTTGCGACGAATTCCTCTGACGAGCGGCCCTCGTAGCCAACCGTGTGAAGTTTCTGCTCCATTTCAGAACTTTCCCCGCACCAGTTCAATTGCCTGCCTGGCTAGAACAATGACTCCTCCTGTGGGACAGGTTTTCGCTTGGGGTGCACGAGGCCGAGAATCAAGAACGATCCGGGGTGCCTGAGCATGCTGCCCGTAATGAACCGCGTGTCTACGGAATCCCCGCAATACTGATCGAAGAACGTCTCACGGATCTTGCGATGAATTGTTGCTCGGCTGTCGCCCTCGCCGCGAAGCCTTCTGTGCAGCGCCCCGAGTTCCCAATCGATGAGACTTTGGTCGTGCCCGGCGCACTTAGAGTCGGTGCATCGGTACTTGAACTTGGCTTTGATCGGGAGCGGTTCCAGCTGCTTCCGAGATTCGTCACCGGCGCGATCACCCGTTAGAGACATTTGATCGAGTACGGCGTTCTGTCGGTCGACGAAGTCTTGTTCGACGTTGGCAATCGCAAGGTCGCTTACCTCTTGCGGGCGAAACACTCCGAGCGATTTGCGATCAGACTTCTGTTGTTTCTGGATCGTGCACATTGACTCGTCCTCGATCGCCTCGAAAAAAGGCAAACGACGCTTCCATGTGCCGTTTTCGGAGGAGATTGTTTCGCCAAGCTCAATCGAATCGAGAACCGGGGCATAGCTTTCCGGTCGCGAGTCGTTTGAACTCTTCTTGGCGTCGAGCTGAATCACCTGGTACTTCTTGAACTTCTGTGCTCGTTGCAGGCCGCGAAAGTCCAGCGGGAAGAGGCGAATCCAGCGATGCGGTTTGTCGAGCGAGATGCCGGCGACGCACACTGCCTCAGAATGAGACACCTGATCCAGCACGGGGTAGGCCTTGACCACCGGGAGGATTTGGAGCTGCTCCATGATCGTGATACTGCCATTTGTTGCGGTCACCGGTATACGAAGAATCGACGACTGATTCGGTCACGTTCTTTCCTCGTGCATTCGATGATCGGCAATACGAATCGCCCATGAATCGCTCCTATGCGCTCGCGGCTCTGACCGGAGTCATTTCGTTTCGCGACGTTGCCGTTGGATTCCGATGTTCAGAATGCCGAAACCCTTGAGACGGAGCGTCGTCTCAGGGGTCACATATGTTCGGATGCTGCTGGAGCAGTCACGAACTTCTCTTTCGTGCTGGCTCCAACGTTTCCAATTTGATACCCCGGGCAGGATTCGAACCTGCGTAAACGGGATTAGAAGGCCCGCGCCTAATCCTCTCGGCCACCGGGGCAGGTGGTCGATCCAGCATATTCGTCCAGTTGGAGGGCGAATCTGCCGACCTTTTGTAGTGAGTCCGGGGTTCTATTGATTGTGCGACCTGTAAGAAACTCACTGATCGTCGTGACTGTGGTTCTCGCCGCTCTGATCGGCGGCGCTTCCGCCGATGCGGCGCCCGCTCCGGTCGTGGCGGCAACCGGCGATGCCGCCTGCACATCCACGCAGTCCGTCACGAACACGACGTGTCGCCAGCGGCAGGTCGCGAGCGCGATCGATCGCACGCATCCGGACTCCGTATGGCTGCTCGGCGACCTTCAGTACCCGTCCGGAGCGCTGAGCGACTTTCAGGATTCGTTCGACAAGAGCTACGGAGCCTTTCGCAAGATCTGGCGACCGGTGGTCGGTAACCACGAGTACGTGACTCCGGGTGCTGGCGGCTACTTCGACTACTTTGGCCGTGCTGCCGGGTCTCGCTCGAAGGGTTACTACTCGTTCGACATCGGCAAGTGGCACGTGGTCGCGCTCAACTCAAACTGCACGATCGTTGCGTGTGATTCGGGGTCGGAGCAGTTCGCGTGGCTCAAGCGCGATCTTTCTCGCCATCGCAACGTCTGTGTCGCCGCGATGTGGCACCACCCGCGCTTCAGCTCGGGCGCGGCGCATGGGAGCGACGCCTCGACGATGGATCTCTGGCGGCTCCTCCAGGCGCGGCGGGCCGAGATCGTCCTCAGCGGACACGAACACAACTACGAGGTGTTTCGCCGTCAGTCATCGCGCGGCACGGCGACTTCGCGTGGGCTTCGTCAGTTCGTCGTCGGCACCGGCGGCAAGAGCTCGTACGGATTCGGCGCGCCCCTGCCGAATTCGCTCGCCCGACACACCGGCGCGCACGGCTTCCTCAAGTTGCGACTGCTGCCGCGCTCCTACAGCTGGCGCTTCGTCGACGAGAGCGGCGCGGTGCTCGAGCGCGGCGCCACCCGTTGCCGCAGCTAGCTGAACGCCTTGCGAACGAGCCCGGCGATCTTGTCGAGGACGGCCTTCAGGTCGTCCGCTGACCTGTCCGACTTCTCGGGAGACACGGAGGGTGAGCGACCGGATTCGAACCGGCGACCGCCGCGACCACAACGCGGAGCTCTACCTGCTGAGCTACGCCCACCATGCGCACGCGTGGCGTGCTTGAGCTGATTCTACTTCGTCGGCTGAGGGGGCTTCTGCGGCCCCCAACTCTCGCGACCGTCGCTCGAGCCAACGGGGATGGCAGGGCCGAGCAGGACCTTCTGGTCGAGCGTCGCGGAGCCGAGCGCCTTGATGCGCGCCGGGATCTCCCGGATCTCACTCATTCGTTGCTGCCGGCCGTAGGGCTGGATGTCGGAGGTGACGCCCGTCGCCCTTACCCCCGCCGCATCGGCGAGGTACAGCGCCCTGGTCATATGAAAGCCCTGCGTGACGACGATCGCGCTTTCGACCTCGAACACCTTCTTCGCCCGGACCATGCTGGCCCATGTGTTGAAACCGGCGTGGTCGGTGAAGATTGCGCGGCCAGGAACTCCGGCGCGCTGAAGCGCCTTGCGCATCGTGTCCGGCTCGTCGTAGCTCCACTGGCCGTGGTCGCCCGAGACGATCACCGAATCGACCTTCCCGGCTTTGTACAACTCCGCGCCGCGCGCGACGCGGTCGGCGAGCATCGGACTCATCGAGCCGTCGGGGTCAACCGCCGCGCCGAGGACAATCGCCACCTGGGCGTGAGGAGCGCCCGCGACGCTGGTCGTCTCTCCGCGGACGCTCAGCGACATGTAGAGGTTCACCGCGGCGACCGCGAGCACGCCGGTCCCGGCCAGGATCACCGCTGTCAGGAGTCCGCGTTTGAACCAGCGCGGCCCTCGCGGATCGCGCTTTGCGCGCGACCCGGCCTGCGCAGAGGCAAACGGCTGATCTGGCAGAGCTACTGAATCAGTCATGAAATCCACCGTAGCGACGCACCGGCGGCGGGTCGCCAGAACGGGCCGAGCGCTACTACTTCTTCTTCTTCTTGCGCGGGGCCGAGATCGTGAAGGTCGCGCGGTTCGAAGTCAGCGTCGCGTTCGCGGTCGAACCACTGATCAGCGTCGACTGAATCTTGATCTTCGAGTACTTCTTCAGGACATTGCGGAACGTGCGGTAGGCGCGGACCTTCGCGCGTGCCGTGGTGCCGGGCGCGACGCGGAAGACGTGGTTCCCGGCACTGATCGTCTTCGGCCTTGACTTCTTCTTCGACGGCTTCACGTAGAACTGACTCGCCGCGAGCTTCTTCACCGTCCTGAAAAGCAGCCGGCCCGTGCAGTCAGTCGCCGCAGTGGCCGGGCAGGTGATCCTGATCGAGAAGGTTCCGCTTGAGGTGAGGTGCGCGTTCTGTGACTTGAGCGCCAGTGAAAGAAAGCCCTTTGCGACGTTGAACTGCTGTGTGATGGTGGTCGCCGAGCCGGTTTTGTCGGTCGCCGTCAGTTGCACGACGTGTGGTCCCTCAGTGTTGAAGAGCTTCGCGGCTGTCGCTCCCGTGGCGAACGACGTTCCGTCGAACTTCCAGTCGAACGCGAGCGCGTCGCCGTCGGCGTCCGAAGACGCTGCGGCCGAGAACTGCACGGCAGAGGTCGTGGACGGCGTAGGTGTGACGATCGTGATCACAGGCTGGGGGGCGCTGTTCTGCACCTCGTAGGCACCGACGTCGCGGATCATCCCGGCACCGCGACTGACCACGCGCGGGTTGCCGTCGAGGTCCTTGTCCCCGCTGTCGGTCGGGTCGAGCGGGCCGGGGTCGCCGGTGTCGACAAGAGGCGACGAGAGCGAAGGTCGGTACGTGCCGGCGACGAAACCGGGGTCCGCGATCGGCGAACTGGCAGTGTTGCCGATCGGGTTGCCGCTTCCGTCGTCGAGGATGCCCTGGTAGCGGGTGTACTGAGCAGTGAGGTTTGCGGCCCCACTGCTCGTCTTGGCGGTGCGAAGGGCATCGGTGAAGCCCATGACCAGCGAGCTGTCGACGGTCACCGTGCTTGGCTGCGAGCCCGTCGCGTGCGACTGGATTCCGGTCTGGCCGGACTGACCGATCACGGTGACGTTGTCGACGCGAACGTCGCTTGACACCGAGTCGGCACCGACGTAGACGCCTTCGCCGCCGACGTTCATAGCTCCGTCCGGGTTCGGGGCGAGCAGGCTGCTTGAAATTGTGCCGCTCGATCGTTCGGCATGAAGTCCTCGAGCCGCGTGAGCCGTGAGGCGCTTGATCAGAAAGCCCTGCGACTGGTCGACCACGACCGCGTCGTGCGCGGTCAGGTCCGCGTCGTCGATCGTCGTGCTGGCGGCGCTGTTGAGTTTGATGCCGTAGGACGCGGCGCCGGAGAAGTTGGTGCTGACGTGGCTGAAGCCCGGGTTCTGGCCGGTGGCCTCGAAGCCGGTGCCGCCGTCGCCGGAGACGCTCACGTTCGAGAGCGTGGTGTTGCCGGCGAGCACCCGGACGCCCGTGAAGGTGTCGGTCCCGGCCGGCAGCTCGAGAGCGAGGTTCTCGAATTTCGTGATCTTGAGATTGGTCGTTATTACGGCCGTTCCGGTCGCCGGTGTCTTCATCGCGAGCACCGGCGGGGTCGGGCCGACGCCGGTCACCTTCACGCGCGTTGCGGTGAAGTCGAATCCGGCGGTCGTCTCGTAGCGACCAGATGCGATGTAGATGGAGTCAAGGTCCGAGCTCGCAGCGATCGCTGCGTCGATCGACGGCTCAGAGGTGGCGCCGAGTGGGCAGGCCCCGATGTTGTTGGCGTCGACGCAGAAGCTCGCGGCCGAAGCGGAGGCGGCGAGCACGAAGAACGCGACCGCCGCGCAGAGCGCGGTTCCCCAGAACCGCACTGTGCGTCCGAGCGGCATTCGTGTCCCGTGTGTCCCAGTCATCCCCAGAGTCGAGCAACTTTCGAGCGTCCGTGCTCAAGACCAAAATAGGCCCGGGAGTTGCGCTCGTCAAGTGCGGTGCGCCACAATATCGGCACGAATTTGCTCGAAACGGACTATTGTCCACTTAGCGATGTCCAGTGAAATGAAGACCCCCGAGGAACTACCCGAAGCCGGCCTGCCGGTGCTCGGCGGCGACCCCTGCGAGCGCGCCGACGCGGCGCGCAACCGCAAGAAGATCCTCGCCGCGGCAGAAGTCCTCTTCGCGGAGCACGGTGCGGAAGCTGTTTCGATGGACGCCGTCGCCGAGGCGGCCGGGGTGGGAAAGGGCACGCTCTACCGCCGCTTCGGTGACCGCTCTGGTCTTGCCCGCGCGATCCTCGACGAGCGCGACCGCGAGTTTCAGGAGAAGCTGATCCGCGGCGAGCCGCCGCTCGGCCCCGGCGCGCCCCCGGCCGAGCGTCTGATCGCCTTCGGTGACGGAGTGATCGATCTCGTGGCCGATCACGGCGACCTGATCATGGCCGCCCAGGTCGGCAGGGCGGGAGCGCGGTTCGCCGGTCCCGTCTACGCGACCTACCGGATGCACGTCCGCGCTCTCCTACGAGATCTCGATCCGCGGATCGACGCGGACTACTTCGCCGACGTACTGCTCTCGGCGCTCAATGCCGAGATGTATGGCTTCTGGGTCAGCGATGCCGGGCTCGACCAGGAAAGGATCCGCTCCGGCCTGCGCCAGCTCGTCGGCGCGATCGCCGCAACCTCTCCTTAACGCAAGCGGACCGCAGTCCGCTACACTGAATTGAAACGGACCGTAGTCCGTATACCGAATTCAGATCACAAGGAGAGAACGATGAGCACCGAGACCGCAACCGCAGCAGGCGTATGGACAGTCGACAAGATCCACTCGTCCGTCCGCTACGAAATTGAGCACAACGGCACCGCCGCCTACCGCGGGAGCTTCGAGGACGTCGACGGCAAGCTCGAGTACGGCGACGACGGCGTCAAATTGACCGGCGTCGTCAAGCTCGAGAGCAACGACCTCAAGGACGAGCAGCAGCGCGGTCACGTGCTCAGCCCGGACTTCTTCGACGCCGAGCGCTATCCGGAGGCCACCTACGAGTCGACCGACGTGCAGATCGACGGCACCGACGTCACGATCAAGGGCAACCTGACCCTCAAGGGCCAGACCCGCGAGGTTACGGTCAAGGGCACGATCGGCCAGCCGGGTCCGAACCTCGGCGGTACCGAGACGATCGCCGTCCACCTCGACACCACGATCGACCGTCAGGACTATGGCGTCAGCTGGAACGCCGAGCTTCCGAACGGCAAGAACGTCCTCGGCAACGAGGTCAAGATCGAGGTCGTCCTCGAGTTGGTGCAGGGCTGACCGATGGCTGCCCAGGACCTCAAAGTCCTCGGAATTGGCGGAAGCCTGCGCAAGGGTTCCCACAACTCCCGTCTCCTCGACTCCGCGTCACGGGTTCTGCCTGCGGACGCGGAGTACGAGGTGCTCGACGTTGAGGTCCTGCGCAACCTGCCGCACTACGACGAGGACATCGACACCCCCGACCAGCAGAACCCGTGGGTCAACACGCTGCGCGAGAAGATCCTCGGCGCCGACGCGCTGCTGTTCGTGACACCCGAATACAACGCCGGTCTGCCGTCGTTCATCAAGAACGCTGTCGACTGGGTCTCGCGTCCGCGCGAAGACGCAGCGATCAAAGGCAAGCCCTCGGCCGCGATCAGTGCCAGCACCGCGCAGTACGGCGGCGTCTGGGCGCAGGATCAGCTGCGCAAGGCACTGACGATCTCCGGCGCTCGAGTGATCGACGCTGAGTTCGCGGTCGCGAAATCGCATGAAGTGATCGAGGAGCACGGCGACGTGCTGCACACCGAACGCGAAGAGGAGCTCGCAGAGATCCTCGAGGCGCTGGTCGAGCAGGCGCGCATCAACGCGTCGATCAAGGCGAAGGCCGGCGAGCGACTCGCCGCCTGATCCACCAGCGCGCGATCGAAAACGCACCGAGCGTGGCGGCCAGCGTCTGGCCGTTGCGGTCGGTGAAGATGAAAGCTCGGGCCCGGCTCGCAAAGCCGGGCCTGTAGCGCTGCTGCCGCGTCATCGGGCGAACGCTAGCCTCAAACGCATGTCCCCAGTAACTGTCACCACCTCAGAACTTCCCGAAGCACAGGCCAAGCTTGAGATTGAAGTCTCGCCTGACCTGATCGACCACGCGATCGAGCACGCCGTTGAGCACATGGCCGAGGAGATCAAGCTCCCCGGCTTCCGGCAGGGCAAAGTGCCGCCCGATCTCGCGCTGCAGAAGCTGGGACACGAGGCCGTCTTCCAGCACGCTTTTGACGAGCAGGTCGGCAACTGGTATGGCGAGGCGCTCGGTCAGACCGAGATCTCGCCGATCGGGTCGCCGTCGCTTGAGCAGCTGCCCGAGTGGACAAAGGGCGAGCCGCTGAAGTTCGAGCTGACCGTGCCGGTGCGTCCGGACGCCGAGCTCGGCGACTACGACGGCATCGAGGTCGGCAAGCGCGAGGCCGAGCCCGACGCGAACGCCGTCGATTCTGAGCTCAAGGTGATGCAGGACCGCTTCAGCAAGCTTGAGGACGTCGAGCGCGCCTCGCAGGGCGGCGACTTCGTCGACATCAATTTCCTGGGCAAGATCGACGGTGAGGCTTTCGAGGGTGGAGCAGGCAACGACTACGTGCTTGAGCTCGGGTCGGGACAGTTCATCCCCGGCTTTGAGGAGCAGCTCGTCGGCAAGAACGCCGGCGACGACGTTGAGGTCAACGTGAACTTCCCCGACGACTACGGCGCCGAGCACCTTGCAGGCAAGGCCGCGGTTTTCGAGGTCCACGTCAACTCCGTCAAGGAGAAGGTGTTGCCGGAGCTCAACGACGAGTTCGCTTCCGAGAATCTCGGCTACGACTCTCTGCAGGAGCTGAAGGACGAGATCTCCGAGCGTGTGACCAAGGCCGCCGAGGAAGAGGTCGAGCGCGAGTACCGCTGGGCGGTCGTGGACGCAGTCGCCAAGCAGGCGAAGATCGATGTTCCGCACGGCCACATCCACTCACGCGCCCACGAGCTCTGGCAGGAGCTGGCGCAGTCGCTCTACCGCCGCGGCATCGACCCGCGCGCCTACCTGCAGGCGATGGGCCAGGGTGAGCATGAGTTCATCGAGAACGCCGAGGGCGACGCCGAGCAGACGATCCGTCGCGAGGCGACGATCGCCGCGCTGATGGAGACCCTGGACGTCGAGGTCTCGCGCGACGAGATGATCGACGCCGTCGCCGAGGACATGGGCGAGGGCCGCGAGAGCGCCGAGGAGCAGGTCAAGGCGATCGAGGAGGCCGGTGGCATCAGTCAGCTCGAGAACGAGCTGAAGGCCCGCAAGGTCATCGACCACCTAGTCGACAAGGCCAAGCCGATCTCGATCGAACAGGCCGAGGCCCGCGAAGCGCTCTGGACTCCCGACAAGGAGAAGGAGCAGTCCGGCGGCAAGAAGAGCGAGCTCTGGACGCCGGGTAGCTGAGGTTGCCGGTCGCGCCCGCCGGGCGTGACCTCCATTTCAAGAGGGATTTCTTCCAAGGTCCGGCCCTCAGCGGCCGGACCTTGGATGTTTAACGGCTTGTACAGCCCGGGTGCTTTGAGTGGCTCGGCCGCCGGTACCCCGGATTAGACTCGCCCGCGAGGGAACGGTCTGCCTTGCTCGAGGCGGCAACTCAGCCGAACGCTGAAGATTTCGGGCTTGCAGGGCGTCTCATTTGCAGGACAACGAAGCAGAGAGGAAAAAATCGGACCATGTCACCACTCGTTCCAATGGTCGTTGAGCAGACTTCCCGCGGGGAGCGCTCCTTCGACATCTACAGCCGCCTTCTCGACGAGCGCATCATCTTTCTGGGCACGCCGGTCACCGCGGAGATCGCGAACCTGATCGTCGCCCAGCTGATCCACCTCGAGGCGTCAGACCCAGACAAGGACATCTCCCTCTACATCAACAGCCCCGGTGGTGACGTGTACGCCGGCATGGCGATCTACGACACGATGCAGTTCATCAAGCCGGACGTGCAGACGATCTGCGCCGGCATCGCCATGAGCATGGGTGCGATGCTGCTTTCCGGCGGCACCAAGGGCAAGCGCATGGCGCTGAAGCACTCGCGCATCCTGATCCACCAGGTCTCCTCGGGATTCCAGGGCCAGGCGACGGACATCGAGATCCACGCCAAGGAAGTGATCGACCTGCGCAAGCGTCTCGACGAGCTTCTCGCTGAGAACACCGGCCAGACCTACGAGAAGGTCGCAGCCGACACCGAGCGTGACTACTTCATGACCGGTGAAGAGGCGCTCGAGTACGGAATCATCGACCGAGTGTTGGAGAATCGCCAGTAGGCGGTGTGGCGCACGCGCCCACATGCCGATAGCTTGAGGATCTGATGGCACGCCCGACCGATCAAAACGAACAGCTGCTCTGCTCGTTCTGCGGCAAGTCGCAGCGACAGGTGAAGAAGTTGATCGCCGGTCCGGGCGTGTACATCTGCGACGAATGCATCGATCTCTGCAACGAGATCATCGATGAAGAGCTCGCCGCGCCGGCGACGCTCGACGTCGCCAACATCCCCAAGCCTTCCGAGATCTCGGCCTCGCTCGACGAGTACGTGATCGGCCAGGAGAACGCCAAGCGCGCGATGTCCGTGGCCGTCTACAACCACTACAAGCGCGTCCAGATGATGCAGCAGGGCGGCGAGAACGAGGTCGAGCTCCAGAAGAGCAACATCCTCATGCTCGGGCCGACCGGCTGCGGCAAGACGCTGCTGGCGCAGACGCTGGCGCGCACGCTGAACGTGCCGTTCGCGATCGCCGACGCCACGGCCCTGACCGAGGCCGGCTACGTCGGCGAGGACGTCGAGAACATCCTGCTCAAACTGATCCAGGCCGCCGACTACGACACCAAGCGCGCCGAGACCGGCATCGTCTACATCGACGAGGTCGACAAGATCGCGCGCAAGGCCGACAACCCGTCGATCACGCGCGACGTCTCCGGCGAGGGCGTGCAGCAGGCGCTGCTGAAGATCCTCGAGGGCA
>CAYVWQ010000007.1:0-135419 GCA_964455545.1 uncultured Thermoleophilaceae bacterium
CGAGGAAGATCGGGTCATGTCATTTGAGAATGTCCGGTGAAGCGGGTTAGTTCCAGAGTGGTTCGAGAGACAACCGCTCAATCGCACCAAGCTTCCGACGTGCGAACCTTCACGGCAAGCCGTCACAGAAGGAATGGGTAGCGTGAGACGATCCTCTTATCCCCCGTTACGCGCAAGCGAAGCGGGGGTTTTGAGTTTCTGTGGCGAGATCAACTCGCCGTCGCAAACCGGGGTCAGTTCGTCGCTCACCAACGTCGCGAACGATTCTGCCAGCTCCGCTTCAACCGCTTCTTCTTTCTCGATATTGATCCGTTCGAAGACGGCCTGATTGAGCAGGCGTCGAATGCCTGGTTCGCCGCTTGGTACGCAGCATGAACATTTTCGGTCAGCGCGAACGAGACTTCAAGGTTCTCAAGTGCTTCACCCTGGTCAACCTCGAGGAGCGATAGTTTGTGCTCAATCGCAGATCGCCCCGGCTGTCGCGCATTCAGAAGCCGCCGCTGCTCGTCAGGCCCGGAACGACAGGGTCACGAGGCGTAACGGAAACGGTTCGAACAATGACCGTTTCCAACATTCTGAAGCACTGCATTCCGAAGCCGAACGCCCTGCGCAACGAGGCGACTATGGCTGCGGTGAAGGTTACAGCGAAGAAGTGCAGCGGCATGGACTGACGCCTCAGTCGAAAGTTTTTCGGTGACCGACTGTCACAAACCGAGAATGCCCGCCACTTAACAGTTAGAGCGGTATCGACTTTAGTAACGGGAACGCACCCGTTCCCAAATTCGGTTACGATCGCGAATCCGTCGAATTTGCTTGTCGCGCTTCAAAAAAACCCAGATCACCGTCCAAAGGAGTAGTGCGTGCGATCCTCGCTCAAGAACCGGCCTGTCGGATGGATGTCCGTCGGCTTGGCGTCCGCCCTTCTGTTCGCGATGTTGTCTTCTGTCGCATTCCTTGGAGACGAAGAACGAGGGCACGAGTCGTTCCAACAACGGTCGACCGGGCGCGCCGAATCACTCTCTCGAAGCAAGGCGGACAGCCTCTCCAGTCCCGAACACGCTTCGAGAATGGTCGCCGATTCCCGGCGGAGAGCCGCCCAACGGGCTCGCGTGCTCCGCGGCTCGAAGGCGACGCGCGAGCGAAAGGTGTCGCGAACCAAGTTCACGGGTCTACAGAGATCCGAGGCAATCGCGGCAGGACTAGAGCACCAGCCAGCAATCATGAAAGACCCCGCGTGGGACGGCCCGGACCTGTCTAAGGGCGCGAAGCTCACGAGCTTCGCTAGTGAAACAGTTGGAAGGATTTCGCTTTCAGCCGCCGCCAGTAAGGAGCTTCATGGGGCAGAATCGATGCTCGTACAGTCGTTTGCCGGTCCGATCGCCGTCGAAACGTCGCCGGGAGTATTCGAGAATGAGGACACGACCCTTGAACTTGACGAAGACAAGCGCTACTACGAGCCTGAACGTACAAACGTCGCGAGCAGGTTCTCTGAATCGCTTGGCGGGGGCGTCACGGTCGGCGTTCCGAAATCTGACACCGCGTTGACGGTAAAACCGGTCGGATCCGACGTGCAAGGAACCTTGGTCGGCGGGAAGAAGTTGTTCTTCGCGAACACGGGCGTTGACACCGACACGGTGCTTGAAGCGACGCCGGCGGGGGCCTCGGTTGCATGGCTTCTCCGCTCACCGAAGGCTTCAAAGCGACAGGCACTTAACTTCGAACTTCCCTCGGGCAGCGGCCTCCGCGTGACGCCGGAAGGGAACGCCGAGATTTCGCGTGGCGCGATCGTTGTTGCGAAGGTCTCCGCCCCAATCGCCTTCGATGCTCAGAAGACTCCTCTTCCCGCCAAGTTTGAGCGCACAAAGGAAGGCGTCGCAGTCTCGGTAGATGTCGGCAACGGCGACGTCGCCTACCCGATCGCGATCGATCCGGTGATCTCATACTCGGGAGAGCTTGTTGTCAACGCGGGACACGCTCGGGACATGCACTATCCGGCTGGAGGCCCGAATGGAGACGCGGCGGCTTGGGGCATGACTCAAGTGTTCTCCCAGTTCACCTCAAATTCGGCTCGCGCAGTCGCAGTTGCTCCTTGGGAGGCGAGGGACTCGCAGAATCGCCCTGTCCTCAAGATTCGCTCGGCAGGCTCGACCGGTCAACCGCGCCAGTACGCCTCGCACCTCTACGACCCTGTCCGCTCAACATCCGTGGTGCGAATCGAGTGGCAGGGACTCGTAAAGATTGGGACGGGCACGGACATGTACATGGGGATAATCAATCCCGGTGGGTGGCTAAACAACCAGTGGGGCGCGTACTTCCTCAATGACGTGCTTCAAGGCGAGGCAAGTTCGCCGTTCGGGGCTGTGCAGGGGACGTCGCTGACGACTCCCGTGACCGTTTACAACTGCGCGATGGAGGCTGTTGTGTGCCCCGGGCGACGCACTAGTGCTGGCGGAACGAGCGGAGAAAACACTGCCGCATACTTCTCGATGGGTGTCGATCCGGGCGTTCCCGCCGACCAGTACGTCTCATCCCTGGGTGCCTTCGTGTACCTGGCCGACAACGACTCGCCCACACTGAATCTCACTGGATCGATCCCACAAACGTGGAAGGACCCCGGGAACATCAACGCGACTTTCAACGTCTCCGACGTGAGTCTTGGCGTTGGTTCTGGCGGAGGCGTAAACAACGCGCTCACGTGGAACATCGACAACGCCGGCTACTCGGCTACGAATAGCGCTGGCCCGATTTGCGAAGGAGGCGCGGAGGACCCGTGCCCTAGCGGCGCGGCTCCAGAAGCGCCGGTTTCCGTGACCATGCCGACCGCCAGCCTACGCGGAAAGCACAACGTCAAGTTCAAGTCGAACGACATCATTGGGCACTCGTCCGCCGTCCAGGAGTACACGATGAAGGTCGACGGCGAAGCTCCAGAGATTGACCTCTCAGGGCGGCTGGGCGCGCTCGCGCTCGATAAATCACAGCCGAACGTAAAGACGCGCACGATCGTTGGAAGTGCTCCATACGTGATCACCGCGCGCGACGGAAGTATGACTGGCCCGGATGGCACGACTCCTACTCCCAACTCGATGCGGTCGGGAGTGAAAACGCTTAGCGTGAAGCTCAACAAATCGCTGGCGAATGGGGATGAGGACACCTCCCCGGCAGGCGAAATGCCCGGCTACTCGAGCTCAAAAGCAAGTCCTTCTGACTGCGACGAGGACAACGGTGGGACCAAGAACAGTTGCCCACTAACCCACTCCGGGGTCTTCGACTCCGGCTCACTCGCCCCAGGGATCTACTACTTCAACGTCACGGCAACGGACTATTTGAATCACAGCGTCACGAAGAGCTTTCGTATCGGCGTCGGCGTCGCGAGGATCAATGGCGTCACTGAAGGCCAGGGCTCTGCGCGCTATGTGCCACTGAGCGTCAGTCGCGAACGTGGATCCGCGACTCAGTACCGGATTCAGTATCGCTCGGGAACAAACGTCAACTGGTGCGAAGTGCCGTACGCGAGCGTTCAGAAAGCTGCCGACGCTGTGGCCATCTCCGGCTGGCCGCAGAACCTCTCGGGAAGCTCGGGCGAGAAGCTCGTCGTTGACATGAGCAACCTGCGAACTCAGTCAACCAGCTGCGTCCCTGACTCCGCCCGACTCGCTGACGGACCAGTCCAGTTCCGCGCGTTGATGGAGGGTTCAGGTGACGACTTTCTCCGTGCATCTGAAGATGTCTCGATCAATTACGACCACGGCGGCAAGGACACGGACGATGACTCCGCGAAGATAGGTCCGGGTTCGGTTGACCTGGTGACTGGCAACTTCTCGACCTCCGCAACGGATGTGTCGATCGACGCGTTCAAGTCGGATCTCACCGTGAGCCGCACGTACGACTCGCGCTATAGCGATAAGTCATCCGTGCTGGGCCCTGGTTGGACGCTCGGCATTCCGGTTGAATCCGGCGGCGCTGCTTATCGGAAGCTCTATGACCACGCCGACGTGCGTCTGGACGAATGGGAGAGGTACCCCTCCGTCGAGATCGAGGGGATTGACGGTTCGGCGATGACATTCGAATTGTCAGAGACGGCAAACAGTGATGGCTCGGACAAATACGTGCCCGAAACGGGGCTCGAGGGTTTGAAGCTCAAGCGGATTCCGGATGGCTCGGATCCAAAGAGAACCGCAGGCTTCGTCCTCACCGACCTTGACAGTGGCGAGGTCGTTGAGTTCACATCTCAGGAGGACTCTGAGGGCTTTGGGGGTTGGCTTCCGACCAACACGTCGACGCCGGCCGCGCAGGGCGCGATCTCGTACAAGTATCGCTACGAGAGCGGCAAAGCGATAATCGACACGGCATTCTCGACAACCAAGACACTGTCGAATACGGCAACGCCCGACGTCGTCTGCGGAACGGACTGGACCGCCATTCCAAAGGGTTGTCAGGCACTGCACTTCAACTACTCCGGCAACCCGCTGAGGCTTCAGTCGATTTCGCTTCGCACCTTCGACCCCGACGCGCTGCCTACCCCAAAGATGTTCACCATCGACGTTGCCGCGTACGAATACAACAACGGCGCGCTCAGCAAGGCGTACGACCCGCGAGTGACGCCGAACCCGCTCAAAACGGAGTACTTCTACACCCAGGCGAGTGTCCCGAACGGGCCGACCCAGTCTCTTCTTACTGGTTTGAAGCCACCCGCAGAAGAGCCTTTCATCCTGCAGTATTCGCCCCTTGCCGAAGATGACAAACACGGAAGACTCGCAACGATCGACCGGAGCGCCCTGTCGGCGGGAACCGCGACCACCAGCGTGCGGTACTACATCCCGACCACGACCGCGGCGGGATCCGCAGCCCCGTTCGACCTCACTTCGGCCAAAGTCGCCGAGTGGGGGCAGTCGACCCCGCCGTGGATGGCCGCCGCAGTTTTCGCTCCTGATCAGCCGCCAAATGGATCGCCAGCCACAAACTACGACAAGGCATCGATTAGCTATCTCGACCCTCTCGGTCGTGAGGTCAACTCCGGCAGCCCCGGCGGCCGCCTTTCGGTGACCGAGTACGACGACTACGGCTCCGTCACCCGAACGCTGACTGCGGAAAATCGTGCGCGCGCCATGAGCGAGTCAACGCCCGCGGCTCGCCAATCCGCGGCAGATCGTTTCAGCTCGAAGAACGAGTACGGCGACGTGCCGAGTTCTCCGCAGAAAAGGCGGCACCTGGTGAAAACTCTCGGCCCAGAGCACCAGATGCGACTGGACGACAACACATGGGTACAGGGCCGCAACGTCACGATCAACACGTATGACAACGACGGATCGCCGTGGATCAACCCGAGCACCAACGAGCCCTACGACCTGGTCACCAAGACCGTTGAAGGCGCGCAGGTCGGTTCCACGGTTCTTGACACGCGTACGACGACGACCGACTACGGATCATCTGATGCGGAGAAGGCGATGGGCATTCCGTTGCTGACGACCACAGACCCGGGTTCCGGCAACCTCCAGATCAAGCGCAAGGTCACCGTCGACTCGGACGGGCAGACCACCGAGCGTTTCCAGCCCAATTCGCAAAGTTCGAGCGCACCCACCACGACAAAAATCATCTACTACAGCGACGGCACGGTTTCGGGCAACAACACCTGCAGCTATAAGCCCGAGTGGCTCGGTCTCCCGTGCAAGGTCAAACCGGGCTCCCAGCCGACGCTGGCGGGCATGCCGAAGCTCCCAGAAAAGACAATCACCTACAACTACCTACGCCAGCCTCGAGTCACGACCGAAACGGTCACTGACGCCTCTGGCAGCTCGAAGTCGCGCACGTCGACCAAGACGTACGATCTCGCCGGTCGGGTTACCACCGAGGCTGTCTCGTCTAACGACGGGGCCGCAGCCGTCACCACGACTCAGCACGTCTACGACCCGGATAGCGGCAAGGAGGTTGAAACCAAGGAAGCCGTTTCGGCGCCGGCGACGCCCAAGAAGATCGTTCGCGCGTACGACACGCTTGGCCGTTTGACGAACTACACCGACGCCGAAGGTCACGCGTCTTCAACGACGTACGACAAGCTCTCCAGGCCTTTGACCACCAACGACGGCAAGGCCACGCGAACGAACTCGTACAACTCGACTACCGGAGACCTGACGTCGGTGGCCGATTCAGGGGCCGGGACGTTTTCGGGGACCTACGACGCCGACGGGCGCCTGACCGCAACAACATTGCCAGGCGGAATTGTGAGATCCATGAACTACGACGCCGCGGGAGTCGTGGATTATCTCGCCTACACGCGAACGACCGGCTGTTCCTCGAACTGCGTCCTCTACGAGCAGTTCGCCGTTGAAAACGCGCACGGCCAGTACAACGCGCTGTGGGAGAACATGCAGGGGCAGAACCCGAACAATCAGTACTACGAGTACGACAACGCAGGAAGGCTCACGAGGGTCCAGGACTGGCGCGACGATTCCGGAACGTACAAATGCATTGAACGTCGGTACGAGTTCGACGCCGACTCGAATCGCACCGCATTCAAGGTACGTGCGGAATCGACGGGCGGCTGCTCTGGAACACAGACAACAAAATCCAACTCATACGACAATGATCGATTGACAAACTCAGGTTACGTATATGACGCTTTTGGCCGGATAACCAGTTTGCCTGCGTCAGACAGCGGAGCCACTGGGACTTTTTCCGCCAGCTACTACGTGAACGATCGAGTCCGATCGATAAGTCAGGACGGGCTGACGCAGTCGTTTGCCATGGATCCCAGTTACAGGTTGAGTTCCAAAGTAGAGTCCGGCACCTCAACGAGCACCGAGTCTTACGCGTATGCAGATGACTCGGATTCACCCGCCTGGACCTCTGTGACGGCGGGCTCGACGACAGCTTGGTCGCGAACGGTGTCCGGAGTTCTCGGGGCGGAGGCTATTCAGGATTCTTCCTCCGGTGTGAGGATCCTAATCTCCAACATTCGAGGCGATGTGGTGGCGCAATCCACCCTCGCTGGAGCGCTTTCGTTGACAAGCAAGGTCGATGAGTTTGGTGTGCCTAAGGTTGACTTGCCGACTGGAGTGAAGTACGCGTTCCACGGATCGAAGTCGCGTGAGGCAGCAACTCCAGGCGGAATCATCCTTATGGGGGTCCGTCTTTACCAGCCGCAGCAAGGACGGTTTCTACAGGTGGACCCGGTACTTGGCGGAACAGCAAATCCGTACGAGTATCCGAGCGATCCACTGAACTCACAAGACCTCACCGGGACGCGCAAGGCGCGAGTGCGCGTAACGCTTGGAAAAAGCCAATCACAAAAGCTAATTAGGCGTTTACGGTCCGACGCGCGGAGACTTCGAGACCTCGCTGTGACCGACGACGCGATTGCGTCGTTCGGCGTCGCAGGCGCGTTTGAAACTGGTGGCCTTACCCTCATACCAGCGGGAGTGGCGTTCATCGCGGCGCGAAAACGGGCCGCCAAGGCAACCTACTTCGACAACCTGGCGGACCAACTTACGGACCTGCTGGAAAACTCTGGCAACAAAGGAATCAACATCGTGACCAGATTTTCAAAGGGATTCAAGAATGTGGAGACCGAGTACTACGCGCGCGGCCCGGGTGACAAGGCTTGCACCTGGGGAGCGACTAACTTCGACGGAAAATACAAGCACGGGAAAGGGTGCTGAGATGGATTGGGGTTACATCGCATTTCTTGTTGGGATTGCTCTTGCCACGATCGGGACCGGAGCAGTTATTAGACGTCTGCGGATAGGTGATCGAATTGAGCCTCACCGGCGATTCGTCGCAGCTGCATTGGTGGGAACTGGTGGACTCGTCGCACTGATTTTGAATTTGGAGGGCGGTGAATTTGCGGTGCGCGCAGATTCGCTCAGACTAGTGCTGACGTTCTTCTTCGCGATCGTTTCCATCGCCGGGTTGGTGCTATTCCGAGATTCGCGTTCTCCTCGGTAACTGCGTCGAGCGCCAGGTGAGTGGCTGGGACCACGCTTTGGCAGCATCTTCCAACCGCTGCGAACTGTTGGGGGCTCGCAAGGCTCACCTCAAGCGCATCGATCGCTGACTCGTGTCGGTCTTAGGTTCGCGGTAGGACAAACGCCGTACTCGAGTTGAAGCTGAGCTCCTGGCTGAGTGGCCCAACGAGTACGCCCGTCAGCACCGCGTAGCTGGAGAATTTCTATACGTTGCCGAAACGAGGGCCAAATACAGTGCGGCGATAGTTGTTTGACGCAATGATGGAGGTACTTTCCCGCGCTCTCGTGTTCGACAGGCGATTTTCACTTCGCACCGCGACTGACAAAAAGCTTGAGATCGTGTCGTACGAAATCTTGGTTTCGAGCATCAGTTCGACCCTGAGACGAACATCTGTCGGTCGTAGGGGCCGACCATCCTCTTTCAGCACGGTTATCACCGCTTCCTGAATCGTTCCCTGTTTGGGCCGAATGTCTCTGGGGCTTGACTTGGATCCATCAGAGATCGTTAACTTGGACACAGACTTTGCGGCTTTACGTATCAGTTCGAGTTGTGGTTGGTTCGAGAGACGACCGGTCGACCACACTCAAACTCTGCTCGACCGCGTTCTCGCGCAAAAGACCGCGTCGATCCACTCGTAAGTCTTGTTGGTTGGGAAGCCGTTGATTGCCCGGCGGAAATCCCGTCCACCTTGATCCGGCTCTGCAGCAAGCCAGGAGCCAGTTCGGCTTGGACGTCGAATTAGTATACTGTCACGACAGTAAATAAACCGCCAACCGGAGTGCACATGCCAGCCATAGAACGCGTAGAACTCACCCCCGCCCAGCTACGCCGCGACCTGAGGCGTCTCGTCGACTCCGAGGAGGGCGGCATGGCATTGTTCGCCGCAGCCGAGCGCGTCTCGCGCGACGACAAAGAGCGAGAGGCGTGGCACGCGATGGGCGAGCTCGAAATCCACACCAACGACGCCGTCGCGCGGTTCCTTGAGATATCCGACATACCGGTCTCTCCGGTGAGCACTCCGGCGCGCATCGCCGGTACTGCCGGTGGAGTGGTGCTGCCCGTTGTTCCCGCGTCGATTCTCGGCGCGGTGTTCCGCCAGGGCACGAAGCTGTTTCTCCCAGCCTTTCGTCGGCTTGCAGGTCACTACCGCGGGACTGATTACGGCGAGTTCTTCGACTATGTGGTGGCGCACGAGCTCGCGCTCGTTGATTACGCGACCGGGGTCCAGCGGCGTGATCCGAACGCGCTGGACAGTGTCAATCGCCTTCTGGACGCGGGCGTGCCGCTGTGAACGCGTCGGACGCTGCGCTTCCGCCTAAATTTGGCGGGATGACGGAAGCGAAGGTCGGCCGACCAAGCAAAGCCCGTGAACGACGGGCCCAGATCCTCAAGGCGGCCGCGTCGGTCGTCGCGAACGATGGTCTCGGTGGCGCGACGATGGCGCGAATAGCCGAGGCTTCGGGGCTTCAACGAACTCTCGTCCTTCACTACTTCGGGAGTCGTGATTCGCTCGTCAGCGAGTTCATCTCATACGCGGTCGGTGAATATGGCGAAAGGATGCTCAGCGACACCCTGGGCGAGCCCGTTTGTGAGCGTGTGGCGGCAATGTTCGCTCCGCCCACGAAGCGGCGCCGCAGCGAAATGGCTGTCTGGTTGCAGCTCGTCGCGGCCGGAACCCGTGACCCGTCAATCAAGGCGAAGCTCAGCGAACTCTGGACGCAGCGTTGGCTGCCCGCGCTCGAGCAGCAGATCGCCGAGGAGTATCCGTCTGCCGATGCCGACGACGTGGCCGCCGCGGCGTACGCGCTCACGTGCCTGTTTGAGGCCCACTGGGCGCTCGATGCCCAGGGAATCTGGAGTGAGCGGCGGAGCTCACAGGCCGAATCTGCCGCGAAGACGATCCTCGGATCGCTTGACACGTCCTTCGCGAAGCCCGTGGCTAGCTGACGCTTTCGGTCCGACCGATGCGATGATCTGATCGATGGTCAGCCGCCTCAAGAGTCTGTGGCCCAACCTTTCGCAGAGCCTCGGATTCATTCCGGGGTTCATTGTTCTGATCTTCGCGATCCTTGGGGTTGCGCTGGTTGAGATCGACGCGCATGTCGATCTCGAAGGGACTCGATACGTCTTCAACGGCGACGGGCCGGCTGCGCGCACCGTGCTCTCGGTGATCGCCGGCTCGTTGATCACGGTCGCGGGACTCACGTTCTCGATCACGATGGTCGTGCTGCAGCTCGCGTCGAGTCAGTTCAGTCCCCGCATCCTTCGCACGTTCTTCGGCGACCGGGTCGTGCAGCTCACGATCGGGACGTACGTCGGCACCTTCGTCTACGCGATGCTCGTCCTGCGCGGCGTCGGCTCGTACGGCGCCGCCGACTTCGTGCCGCGATTGAGCGTCACCGTCGCGACCTTGCTCGGCATCGCCGCCGTCGTGCTGCTGATCGTCTTTCTTCATCACGTCTCGCAGATGGTTCAGGTTTCGCACGTCGTCTCGAACATTGCGAACTTGACGCTCGCGCGCACCGATGTCATGTTTCCCGATCCCTACGGCGATTCCGCGGCGAGTGCGGACGAACCCGAGCCCGGAGCGTCCTGGCGTTCGGAAAAGCCGGGCGTGGTCGTCGCTCCGAACTCGGGCTACGTTCAACGAATCGGCCTCGATGACCTGGCAAAGAGCGTCGGACAGCGGGCGAGCAGGTTGTCGATCCTCACCTGTCCCGGTGACTTCGTGCGAGCCGGCGCGCCGGTTGCTGAGGTTTGGCCCGCCGACGCCGCCGAGGGCTGCAGGACCGATCTGCTTCGATGCATCGCGATCGACAGCGAGCGCGATCTTCAGCAGGACGTCGACTTCGGCGTGCGCCAGCTCGCCGACATCGCGATCAAGGCGCTGTCACCGGGCATCAACGACCCGGCGACCGCGGTGACCTGCATCGGCCACCTGAGCGCGATTCTCGTTCGATTGACCGAGCACGCGACTCCCGACGCAGAGCGCAAGTATCCCGATCACGACCTGACGATCTTCGCGAGGCAGCGGCAGTTCGACGAGTACGTCGAGGAGATCCTGCAGATCAACCGCTACGTGGCCGGCGACGCCTGGGTGATCGGCGAGCTGCTCGCGCTGCTTCAAGCATGCGGCGAGGCGGCCGAGCGCTGCGGCGCCGACGAGCGACGCGAAACGATTCGCGCCGCCGTGGAGGCGATCGCCGAACAGGCGGCCTCCGAGGTCAAGAACGAACGCGACCGGCGGGTCGTAAGCCGTTTGGCCGCGGAGGCGTTGGACGGGGGAGACCCGGTCAGGGGCTGACCGAGTCCCCGTAAAGCGTGAACGTCCAGATCGCGGCGTTGTTCGCCTTCTGCGGCTCGAAGGCCCTTGCAAGGCCGTTGCTCGTGATCAGTCCGCCCTTGACTCCGGAAGTCGCTTTGAGCGAGCAGCTCTGGGCGTTTCCGGCCGAAGTCGAGACGTTCGCGCAGCGACCGACCATGTCGATACTCAGCGGGCCGTGGGGTCCGGTCAGCGATGCCTTTGCCGTTGCGACGAAGGCGCCGATCAGCGGTGCGGTGTAACAGACGAGCAGCGAGCCGATCGCCGGCCCGGACTCGCTCGGAAGCTTGCTGGTTCCCGGGTCCGGCTGGACCGAGCTGAGCGTGGTGGTTCGTGCAAACAGGGCCGGCACGCCGCACTTGCGGGTGCTGGTCGAAGTCGAGGCTTGTGCGGCGCGCGCGATGAAGAATGTGAGTCCGGGCGCGTCCTCGGGCGGGTTCACGACCCCCGGCGGGTCAGAAGAGGGCTGCGGGGTGCCGGTCACGTATGCGGTCCACACCGACCCCGTCGGCGCGCTCGGAGACACTTCTGGCAGCTCATTCACGACTGAGTTGCTGGTGATCAGGCCGCCCGTCACTCCGACGGCCGGATCGGCCTTCGGCTTGAGCCGGCAGCTCGCCGAGAGCGCGCCGAGGGCGGGGAACACGGGCTCAGGAGAGCACGGGCCGCTGGCGTAAACCGTGCCCATGCCCGGGAGAGCCGTGTACGCGAACGATTCGAGGATCCCGTCGAGGTTGAGCGCCGGCGCGCTGCAGATGAAGCCGGGGCCGAGCGGCGCCGCGGTCTGGTCGGTCACGCGTCCGGTGCTCTGGTCGACCGTGGGGGAGTAGAGGGCTGCGTTCAGCTTCGTGATCACGGTGCCGTAGCGAATGCTCCCGAAGTAGGACTTGCATTTGGCGTTCTGCTCGTCGGTGGCCGGTTGCGTCGTGTCGCGCGTACGGAACACGTAGTACGAGCCGGGACCGTCCTGGCCGTCGGCTTCGGCGTGTGTTGCAGCAGCGGCGATGATCGCGAACGCGACGAGCGTTGCCGCCGCGAGCAGTCGGACCTGACCAATAGAAATAGAACGGACCATGTCGTTTCCCCCGATAGCGATTACCGACCGTCCCCGGGCCGGCGAAGCTCGATCAAGCTAGCATATATTTGTTGAGCGTCAAACAAATTTAGGGAGGTGAGCAGGTGGCGACCCACGCAGAGCGCAACGCAGAAACCCGTCGGAGGGTCATGCAGGCGGCAATCGAGCTGTTCGCCGAGCGTGGCTATCGCGGCACCTCGGTCGCCGCGATCGGCGAACGCGCGAACATGAGCCGCGGCGTCGTCAACGCCCAGTTCGGCACCAAGGAGGCGCTGCTCCGAGAGATCGTCAGCGAGGCGTCTGCGGAGTGGGGGCGGGGTGTTCCGATTCCAGAGGTCTCCAGCGTTCAAGATGTCGTCGCAGCCGTCGACGGCCTGCTGATGTACCACCGCTACACGCTCGAGAACGAGACGCGGAAAGTCGCCGCGATGTACGCGTTGGTGTTCGAGACCCTCACCGCGGTGCCTTCGCTGCGGAATGACATCGCGGCATTGACCGGGCGGCAGCGGCTCGAGGTCGCTGCGTTCGTCGAGCGCGCTCAGTCGGCCGGCCTGGTGCCCGAGGATCTGAACGCGATCGGCTTTGCGACCTGGGTCACCTCGGCCCTGCGTGGCATCAACGACCAGTTCGTGGTCGACCCCGGCGCGATCGACGTCGACGCCACGTACGCCGAACTGCGGGCGGGGATCCTGTCGCGATTCGGCGTTGACGCGCTCGCGGCGCCGGGTCAGGCCGCGTCGAGTTCCGACACCAGCTCCTGAACACGCGAAGCGATGTCGTCGCGGATGGCTCGGACTTCCTCGAGCGGGCGCCCCTTCGGGTCAGGTAGATCCCAGTCGATGTACCGCTTGCCCGGGATGTAGGGGCAGGAGTCACCGCAACCCATCGTCACGACCACGTCGGCCTGTTCGGCAAGTTCCGTCGTGAGTAGCTGGGGCGTCAGACCCGACAGATCAATGCCGAGCTCGTTCATCACCTCAACGACTTCCGGGTGTACGCGGTCGCCGGGCGTGGTGCCGGCCGAAAGCCCGCTGTGCCTGCCTTCAGAAGCCTGCTCGAAGAGCGCGCGGCTCATCTGCGAGCGGCCGGCGTTGTGCAGGCAGACGAAGAGTGCAGTGGCCATCGATCATTCTCCCGTTCGTAGGTGTTTGTCTCCGCGCACCAGCTGGTAGACGAGCGCGCCTGCCGCGGCACCGATCACCGGGCCGACGATGTAGATCCAGAATTCGTGCCACTCGCCGGAAGCGAGCGCCGGTCCGAAGGAGCGAGCCGGGTTCATCGAAGCGCCGGTGACGGGGCCGCCGAAGAGCGCGTCCAGCGCGACCGTTCCGCCGATCGCGATCGCGGCGGCCGGACCAACAGCGCGGGTGTCGGTGGCGACGGCCATGATCACGAACATCAGGAAGGCCGTCAGGACCGTCTCGTAGACGAGCGCGCTCCCTGCGCCGACCGAAGGCACGGTTGCGCCAAGCGAGGCCGGTGCGTCGGTCCAGACGGCAAGCAGCAGGAACGCCCCGAGCGTCGCGCCAAGCAGCTGGGCGGCGATGTACGCGACGGCGTCGCGCTTGGGAAAGTGCCGCGTGATCGTGAAGGCGACGGTGACGGCGGGATTGATGTGAGCTCCGGAGAGGTGACCGGTCGCATAGATCATCGCCATGATCACCAGACCGAACGCGGCGGCGACGCCGGTCGAACCGATCGTTCCCGAGAACTCCGAAGACGTGACGATCGCTCCGCAGCCCGCGAAGACCAGCGCGAAGGCGGCGAAGGCCTCGGCCGCACTGCGGTGCGCGAGCCCGGGGCTTGAGTCAGTCATCGCCGAGCCACGCCTCGAGCGGCTCAAGTGCGCCGTCGTGGACGTAGTAGTAGGACCAGATGCCGCGCTTCTCGACGCCGACGATTCCTGCGTCTTTCAGTTTGCGCAGGTGGTGCGAGAGCGTCGGCTGAGAGACGTCGAACAGCGGCACCAGCTCGCAGACGCAGACCTCGCCGGCGTGGCGGCGCAGGACGTCGACGATCTGCAGCCGGATCGGGTCGCTCAGGACCCGGGCGATCTCGGCGATCGAAGCTGCGGACTCGGCCGTGATGCTCGGTAGCGCGACGGGTTCGCAGCAGACCTCGCCGGCCGGGCGCTTGTGCTTGGGATGCAGTGTGAGCTCGACTGCCATCGGCGCGAGCGTATCAACTACATAGACAAATGTCTATGTAGTGGCGGGCGTACTCTGTGCCGCAATGGCCCCAGAGCGAGCATCTCTGGCAGTGATCGCCCGCGAATGGACGCGCATCGGCGTGACTGGATTCGGCGGTCCGCCGGCGCACATCGTCCTGCTGCGCGAACTCGTGGTCGACCGCCGGAAGTGGATGGACGCGCGCGAGTTTGAAGACGCCAACGCCGCCTGTCAGCTGTTGCCCGGTCCGTCGTCGACGCAGCTTGCGATCTTCTGCGCGCACCGCGTGGG
This sequence comes from uncultured Thermoleophilaceae bacterium, assembly GCA_964455545.1. Classification (GTDB taxonomy): domain Bacteria; phylum Actinomycetota; class Thermoleophilia; order Solirubrobacterales; family JACPNS01; genus JACPNS01. The sequence goes on from CAYVWQ010000007.1 coordinate 14,819, forward strand.
CGGGTGGCCGGGCGCCGTGGTCGGCGGTCTCGGGTTCATCCTTCCGGCGGTCCTGATGATCCTTGCGTTGTCGGTGGTGTTTCTCGCCTCGTCGCCGCCGACCTGGGTGCGCGGCGCCGGCGCCGGCGCCGGGGCGGTCGTGGCCGCTGTGGCGGTCAAGGCCGGCATCGACCTGCTCGCGCCGAGCCTCGCCAACGCCGGCCACGACGGGCGGCACTTCGGCCGCTGGGCGCTCTACCTCGCCGCCGGCGCCGCCTCCGCGGCGCTGATCGGGGCGTACCTCGTGCTGACTTTGATCGCCTGCGGCGCCGCCGAGCTGTTGATCCGGCGGGCGTCTTCACGACCAGGCGGAGCAACCGCGCTCGCCTTTCCGCTCGCGGCGCTGAAGGGCACCGTCGCCGTTGGCGGCGTAGGCGCCCTCGCGTGGACGGCCTTCAAGGTCGGCGCGCTGTCGTTCGGCGGCGGCTTCGTGATCGTGCCGTTGATGCAGCAGGACGCAGTCAACGTCTACCACTGGATGACCGACGCGCAGTTCCTCAACGCCGTCGCGCTCGGACAGGTCACCCCCGGGCCGTTCGTCGCGACCCTCGCCGCGGTCGGCTACGCGGCCCACGGCATCGGCGGCGGATTACTGGCGGCATTCGTCGGTTTCGCGCCATCGTTCTCGTTCATCTTGATCGCGGGCGACCGCTTTGAGCGGATGCGGGCGAACCTCGACGCGCGGGCCTTCTTGGGGGGTGCGGGCCCGGCAGCGATCGGCGCAATCTTCGGATCCGCGATCCCGCTTTCGCTCGCGCTGTCAGAGACCTGGCAAGCAGCGCTTCTCGTCGCCGGAGCGGTCGCGTTGTTCGCGCTCAGGCGTGGGGTGGTGCTGACACTGGTCGCGGCCGGCGCGGCCGGGGCACTGCTCGCGCTTGCGGGCGCGCCGGTGCCCTAGGCGGCCTCGAACGGAGCCGGCGGCGCGTAGCGCTGATGCAGTTCCAGACGATTTCCGTCGGGGTCGTCAAAGAACGCCATGTGACACACGCCCGAATCGATCGTGTCGCCGAGGAACGTCACACCTTCCGCCTCGAGCTGCTTGCGGGCGGCCGCGACGTCCTCGACCTGAAACGCGATCGGCTGCTTGCTCGCGCTGAACTCGAGTCCGAACGCGTCCGGCTGCATCACGGCGATCGTGAGGTTGCCGGTCTCGAACTCGACGCCCGGCATCTTGCCGTAGCGCTTGAGGACCGGCAACCCGAGCGTGCCGCCATAGAAGGCTTCGGCCTTCTCGATGTCCTGCGTGAAGATGTTTACGAAGTCAGTGCCGGTGATCAGTTGCTTGCTCATGCGGCGCAAGCTACATGAATGGCGCTGCTCAGGCCGCGCCGACCCGGCGGCGCTGGCCGCTGCGCAATCGTGCCTGATGCGCGCCGCTCACCGGAGCGCTGTTGTCCCAACGGGGTACCCGCCGCCGTGCCGGCGCATCGGACGGCCGCAGCACGATGATTTCGCCGGGCGCGTGATCCAGGCACCAGGCAATCGCAGTCGCGTCGAGACCATCCTCGGTTCCGGAGGCCGCCGGGAGCACGATGCGGTAGTAGCGACCCTTGTCGGCGAGGCACTGAAGCCCGTGCTGGGCGCTTCTTGCTCGCACGATGCGCGCGTCGACGGGCACTCCTGCCTTCAGCGCCCGCTGCTCGACGGCCTCGAGCAGCTCCACCGCGACGGCGCCCTGCCGCGGGATCGCCGCGTCAAGCGGCAGTCGCAACGGGACTCTCGCGAGATAAACCGGCACCAGCGTTGCGTCGTCTGCGCTCGCCAGTCGGATCGCGGCGTCGAGCGCTCCGTAGGAAATCGCACTCCCGACGAAGGGGAACAACACGCGCCGCTCCCGCGAATCCGGCAACAGCCGCCGCCGCGCCGTGCGGCGACGGATCTGTTCGGCAACCAGCCACACCAGCATGCCGGCGATCAGGCCGATCGCTACATCGTCCAGCCAGTTCCAGCTCATTTGTCCGCCTCGGATCGCGCGAGTTTCGCACGGTCTGCGATCACCCGAATGTCGGCGCCGGGGATCGCACGCAGGAGGCGTTCGAAGAGCGAAGGTCCGGTCCAACGTGAAATCCCGCGGGTGCCCGGGGCGCCGAGCATGATGTAGGTCGTCCCGCGCTCCGCGGCGATCCGCTGGATCGTCTCGACCACGTCGTCGCCGTATTCGACGGTGAATCCGGCGCCGAGCACCGACGCGAGCGTACGGATTGCTTCGAGTTGATCTTTTTCGTCGGTTGACGGAGTGTGGCCGTGTCGCGACACCCAGACGATGTCGAGTGGGCAGCCGAGTCGTTGGGCCGATCGCCATGCTCGCCGCACCACGCGCTGCGAACTGGCGGCGGGGGTCACGAGTGCCATCGCGCGCTCGCTGATCGCCTGAGGCTTCGTCTTCTCGGCCAGGTGGTCGGGGCGCCGGGACGGAGCGTCGACGGTCAGTCGTCGCGCCTCGACATCGTCGGCGACCTGCCGCAGCGCGATCGTCCGCAGCGCGCGCAAATTCTCGATTTTGAAGAAGTTGTTCAGCGCCGACTCGACGCGTTGGGTCGGGTATATCCGTCCCGCGCGCAGACGATCGATCAGGTCTTCTGGCGTGAGATCGATCAGCACCACCTCGTCGGCCATCTGCAGGACCTTGTCGGGGACCGTCTCGCGAACCGTCGTGCCGGTCAGCTCCGCGATCTGATCGTTGAGACTCTCGAGGTGCTGCACGTTCATCGTCGTGAAGACATCGATGCCGGCGTCAAGGATGTCTTTCACGTCCTCGTAGCGCTTGGCGTGTTCGGAGCCGACTGCATTCGTGTGCGCCAGTTCGTCGACGAGGGCGAGGTCTGGATCGCGACCGACCACTGCCGCGGTGTCCATTTCCTCAAGTGTCGTTCCGCGATGGTCGAATGTGCGTCGCGGAACGGTCTCCAGCGCGACCGATTCGGCGATCGTGTCCGCGCGGGCGTGCGGTTCGAAGTAGCCGATCACGACGTCGCGTCCAGACTCGGCCTCCGCCTGGGCCTCGCGCAGCATGCGAAACGTCTTGCCCACACCGGCGGCCATGCCGAGAAAGATCTTCAACCGCCCTTTGCGATGGTCGCTTGCCGTGCCCTCTGGTGCGTACATCTTGCGGCTCAGGCTCCGAGCAGGTTGTGGATGAGCAGGTCGATCAGCTTGATCCCGACAAAGGGTGCGATCACGCCCCCGAGCCCGTAGATCAGCATGTTTCTGCGCAGCAGGGCGGTCGCTCCCGCCGGCCGGTAGGCGACGCCGCGCAGCGCAACCGGCACGAGCATCGGGATCACGATTGCGTTGAAGATGATCGCCGAGATGATCGCCGACTGCGGCGTCCCGAGGTTCATGACGTTCAGCCTGTCGAGCGGACCGCTCGTGCTTCCTGCGACCGCCCAGGTCGCAGCAAAGATCGCTGGAAGGATCGCGAAGTACTTCGCGATGTCGTTTGCGATACTGAAAGTCGTCAGCGCGCCGCGGGTGATCAGCAGCTGTTTCCCGACTTCGACGATCTCGATCAGCTTCGTCGGGTTTGAGTCGAGGTCGACCATGTTGCCGGCCTCGCGCGCGGCCTGCGTGCCTGTGTTCATGGCCACGCCGACATCTGCCTGGGCAAGGGCGGGGGCGTCGTTGGTGCCGTCGCCGGTCATCGCGACGAGGCGGCCTTCCTCCTGGTGGCTCTTGATCAGAGACAGCTTGTTCTCGGGCGTCGCCTCGGCGAGGAAGTCATCAACGCCCGCCTCCTCCGCGATCTTCGCGGCGGTCAAGCGGTTGTCGCCGGTGATCATCACCGTGCGGATGCCCATCTGACGCAACTGGTCGAAACGCTCGCGGATGCCGGACTTGACGACGTCCTTCAGGTAGATCACGCCGAGAACCCGGCTGTCCTTTGCGACGGCGAGCGGCGTGCCGCCTTCGCTGCCGATCCGGTCCAGTTCCTCGCTCAACTGCGGCGGAAGCGTCCCGCCCTCGGCCGTGACCCAGTTCACAACGGCGTCGCCGGCGCCCTTGCGCAGACGCTGATCGCCGATGTCGACGCCGCTCATGCGCGTCTCGGCCGTGAACGGCACGAACTCGGCACCGGTGTCCGCGAAGTCGTGCTCGCGCAGTCCGTACTGCTTGGCGAGCACCACGATCGAGCGTCCCTCCGGTGTCTCGTCGGCGAGCGAGCTGAGCTGTGCGGCCTCGGCCAGTTCCGCCTCGGTCACGCCTGGCATCGGGATGAACTCGGTCGCCTCGCGGTTGCCGAGCGTGATCGTGCCCGTCTTGTCGAGCAGCAGCACGTCGACGTCGCCGGATGCCTCGACCGCGCGGCCCGAGAGGGCGAGCACATTGCGGCGCACGAGTCGGTCCATGCCGGCGATGCCGATCGCCGAGAGCAGTGCACCGATCGTCGTCGGGATCAAAGCCACAAGCAGCGCGGCGAGCGTCGCGATCGACACCGTCGAGCCGGCGAAATCCGCGAAGGCGCGCAGTGAAACGACGACGATCAAGAAGACAATGGTCATCCCGGCGAGCAGGATGCCCAGTGCGACCTCGTTCGGGGTCTTGCGGCGCTCGGCGCCTTCGACGAGCGCGATCATCCGGTCGAGGAAGGTTTTGCCCGGCTCCTGGGTGATCTCGACGACGATGCGGTCCGAGAGGACGCGGGTGCCGCCGGTGACGGCGCTGCGGTCGCCGCCGGCCTCGCGGATCACGGGCGCGGATTCGCCGGTGATCGCCGACTCGTCGACCGAGGCGATTCCCTCGACCACGGTCCCGTCGCCGGGAATCAGCTCGCCCGCTTCGACCACGACGAGGTCACCGAGAGTCAGTTCTCCGGCCGGCCTGATCGAGCCGTCCTGCAGGTGAGCGACGGTGTCGGTGCGCATCGCTCGGAGCGTGTCTGCCTGCGCCTTGCCGCGACCTTCGGCCAGTGCTTCGGCGAGATTGGCGAAGACGACGGTGAGCCAGAGCCAGATCGCGACGGTCAGCGTGAACCAACCGGGATCGCCGGCGCTGCTGTACGCGCCGAGCGCCTGGAAGATCCAGATCAGTGAGGTGAGCACGGCGCCAACCTCGACGACGAACATCACAGGATTGGCGAGCTGGTCGCGAGGATCGAGTTTTTTCAAGCTCGCGATGATCGCCGGCTTGACGATCTCGGGAGAAAACATCGATGCGTTCGGTCGGTCGTTCATCGACCCGCCTCCTTGTCGATGGCGATGTTCAGTTCGAGGATGTTCACGCCGGGTTCACCGAGTACACCGAGGAAGCGGCCGTCGGTGTTCTTCTCGATCAGCCTCTTCAGGTCTGCGAGCGGGATGCCTCGCACCTTCGAGACCCGGTTCGCCTGGATGTCGGCGTTGGCCTGCGAGATGTGCGGGTCGACGCCCGAGGCCGACTGCGTGACTGCGTCGACCGGGGCGTTGGCTGCGGTGAGCCCAGGCGTGTATCGCTTCTCGCTCTGCAGATACGCGTCGACGTTTTCGGCGATCAGCTTCCGCGTGGTCTCGTTGTTCGGTCCGGCGTTGTTGAAGAACGTGCCGGCCGGGTTGTACTTCGTCTGCGACGGGCGCGGGTGGAAGTACTCCGGTGTGTCGAAGCTCTGGGCGATCAGGCGCGATCCGACGGGCTTTCCGTCGGCCTCGACCATCGAGCCGTCCGCCTTGTTGTTGAAGGCGGCCTGGCCGACGGCGGTGACCGCGAGTGGGTAGACGAACCCGCAGATCGCCGTGAAGGCGACCACCGCGAGAACTGCTGTGATGCTTTCGCGTCGCATGATCAGAAGAGTCCTTCCGTGAGTCCCTGCGTGACCGGTCCGAGCAGCAGGGCGGGGAAAAATGTCAGGGCACCGATCAGCAGGACGATCGCGAGCAGAAGCACGACGAACGTCGGTGAGTCGGTCCGAAGCGTTCCGAGCCCGGCAGGCGAGACCTTCTTGCCGGCGAGCGACCCTGCGAGCGCCAAGATGATCAGGATCGGGACGAAGCGGACGAACAGCATCGACGCACCGCCGACCAGATCGGCGAAGGTGATGCCGAACGATCCGGCGCTGCCGGCCTCGGGCTGGACGAAACCCGTGAAGCCGGCGAAGGCCGAGCCGTTGTTGTTGCCCTGAGAGAGGTAGGCGTAGAGCGTCTCGGAGAAGCCCTGAGGTCCGTCGGCGGAGACCGACGGCGCTCCGTACTTTGTGCCGACGCTGAGCGCGGTCGCGCCGAGCACGGCGAGCGGCATGTAAAGGGCCCCGAGCGCGGCGAGCTTGATCTCGCGCGCCTCGATCTTCTTGCCGAGGTACTCGGGGGTTCGTCCGACCATCAGGCCGCCGACGAATACCGCGAGGATGACGAAGATCAGCATTCCGTAAAGGCCGCTGCCGACCCCGCCGAAGACCACTTCACTCGTGCCCATGTTCGCCATCGGCACCGCGCCGCCGATCCCGGTGAAAGACCCGAGCGCGGAGTTGACCGCACCACACGAGGTGACGGTCGTGACGGCGTTGAACAGCGAGCTGCTTGCGATGCCGAACCGCTGCTCCTTGTCGAGCAAGTTGCCACCGGTGCTCCCGTCCAAGGCGCGGGCGTGGACGCCGGCGGCGCTCATCGCAGGAGTCGGCTGCGACTCGGCGCTGTAGACGACGGCGACCGCCGCGATGAACATCACGGCCATAGCGGCGAAGATCGCCCAGCCCTGGCGGCGGCTGCCGACCATGCGACCGTAGGTGTAGGTGAGCGACGCAGGGATCGCGAGGACCATCAGCATCTCGAGGAAGTTGCTGAGACCGTCGGGGTTCTCGTAGGGCATCGCCGAGTTGACGTTGAAGAAGCCGCCGCCGTTGGTGCCGAGCTCCTTGATCGCCTCCTGCGAGGCGACCGGGCCGAAGGCGTAGTGCTGGACGGCGCCGGCCACGCCGGTGACGTCGGTGTATGACGCGAAGCTCTGGATCACGCCGCGCGAGATCAGCACGATCGCCGCGACGAACGAGATCGGCAGCAGGATGTACAAAACGGCGCGGGTGAGGTCCTGCCAGAAGTTCCCGAGTTCACGGCCGGTGCGCGAGACGATCCCGCGGATCACCGCGATCAACACGGCGATTCCGACCGCCGCCGAGACGAAGTTCTGGACGGCGAGCCCGCCCATCTGCGAGAAGTAACTCATCGTCGTCTCGCCGCCGTAGAACTGCCAGTTCGTGTTGGTTACGAACGATGAAGCGGTGTTGAAGGTGACGTCCCACGGCATCGCGTCGAAGCTTTCGGGGTTTCCGGGAAGGCTTCCCTGCAGCCGCAGGATCAGGTACAGCGCGAACCAGCTTGCGACGGAGAAGAGGATCACGCTCTTGGCGTAGCTCTTCCAGTCCTGGCCGCGCGTGACGTCGACGCGCATGAACTTGTACGTGAGGCGTTCAACCGGTCCGAGTATGCGCTCCAGAGCAACGTGCTGACCGGTGAAGACCCGCGCCATGTACCCGCCGAGCAGCGGGACGATCGCGGTCACGGCGACCGCGAAGATGGCGATCTGGATCCATCCTTGGAGCATGTTCAGAACCTCTCTTCGCCGCGCAGCAACGCGTAGAGGAGGTATGCGAACAGGGCCACGGCGACGGCCAGAGCCACGGCGTTCATATGCGGTCCAGCCCTTCGATTGCAAGCCAGAGCGCGCCGAAAACGGCGACGACGATCAGTATCGAGATTGCATCCATGAGGCGAACGTAGATCCGCTCTCATGACGGGCGCATTCCAATTCAGGGCGACCGCATAACGATTCTGTGACGGTCCGGAAAACCGCCTAATTCTGGGTGGAAGTCATCCCGCGAAGCGGTATCCAACGCCCGGATCGGTGCGGATGTAGTGCGGCGCTCCGCCGGCCGGCTCAATCTTGGCGCGCAGCCGCGCGACGTGGGTGCGCAGGACCTGCGTGTCGAATTCGTACTCCGGCCCCCAGACTTCGATCAGCAGCGCGCGAGTCGTCATCAGGCGCCCGCGGTTCTTGGCCAGCGCACGTAGGAGGTCGTATTCGGTAGGAGTGAGATGGACCTCTTCGCCGGCGAGCGAAACGGTCCGCGCGGCGAGGTCGATGCGCAGCTCGTCGGCTTCGATCACCGGTTCATCACCGCCGCCGTCGCTTCGGCGCAGCGCCGCTTGGAGGCGGGCGATCAGCTCACGCGGGCCGAACGGTTTGGTCACGTAGTCGTCGGCTCCGGCTTCGAGGGCCCGCACCTTCTGCTCCTCATCGTCGACCGCCGAGAGCACGATGATCGGCATCCGGCTCCACTCGCGCAGCTGGCGACAGATTTCGACGCCGTCGCCGTCGGGGAGGACGAGGTCGATGATCGCGGCGTCGGGTGGGCGCACCGCGGCGGCGTCGAGCGCCTGCTGCGCATCTTCGGCGGCGACGATCTCGTAGCCGGCATCTCGCAGCACGACTTTCAGTGCGCGGAGGATCTGTGGCTCGTCGTCGCAGACGAGCACCCGGCTCGCGCCCGTCACTGTACGGCCGCCCTGGCGGCTTCTGTCTCGAGCGGGAGTTCGACGATGAATGTCGCTCCCTGTCCGGGCAGAGACTCGGCGCGAACCATGCCGCCGTTTGCCTCGACGAATCCTTTGACAATCGCGAGACCCAGACCAGAGCCGCTGTGTGACGAGCGGCGATCGGCACGGTAGAACGGCTCGAAGATCAGCTCGATCTCTTCCGGCGGAATGCTCGGACCGTGATTGCTCACCTTCACGATCACGCGGTCAGGCTGCTGACTCGCCCGGACGTTGACGGGTTTTTCTCCGGCGTGACGCGCGGAGTTGGCAAGCAGGTTCACGAACGAACGCTCCAGCTGTGCGGCGTCGGCCCGAACGAAAGAGAGTGGCCCGTCGATCGCGATGTCGACCGTACCGGGCTCGGCTTTGACCTGCTCGGCGGCCTCGTAAAGCAGCTCCTCGACGGAGCACCAGTCTCGCTTCGGCTCGGCTGCACCTGCCTGCAGGCGCGACAGGTCAAGCAGCTGGCTGACAAGTGTCGACAGGCGTGCGGCCTCCTCGGTCACCGCGCGAGAAAGCTGGGTGCGGTCGTCTTCCGAGAGGCTCGACGAACCGAGCGCGTCGCCGGCGGTGGCGATCGCGGTCAGCGGCGAGCGCAGGTCGTGCGATATCGCCCGCAGCAGCGCCGTCTTCATCTCGTCGCTGCGGCGCACGGCCTGCGATTCGATCACCTCGGCCTGGAGGCGTTCACGGCGAAGGGCGGCTGAGAGCAGCGTCTCCAGCGACGGGACGATCCGTTCTCGTAGCCGCTCGGTGGCTTTGGACGTGACGTCGCGGGGAAGTATGAGAGCGCCGATCTGCCCGTCGTCGTCGCGTAGCGGGATCGAATGCCCTTCGGAAGGGGAGCCGCCGAGCTCGATCGCCAGCGAGCGAAGGCCCATCACCTGACTGATGCGATGGGTGACGGTCGGAAGCACGGCTTCGACGCTGCGGCTACCCAGCAACAGGCGTGCTGTCTCGGCCGAGAGATCGGCCTCGCGCCGGCGCTCTTCGGCCTCGAGCGTTCGCCGTCGCGCACGGTCGGCGATCCAGCTGACCGCGACGGCAACGATCAGAAAGGTGAGGAAGGCGACGCCGTCGTCCTGCTTGGCGATCGTCAGTCGCCCGGTCGGAGGGATGTGGAAAAAGTTGAACGCGAGTGCGCTGAGGATTGCGGTCGCCACGCCGAGGCGAATACCCCAGATCGACGCCGTCAACAGAACCCCGAGCAGGTACAGAACGCCCACCGAGATCGGGGGCGCGATCGACTTGACCGGAAAGATCACCGCCGTGAGCAGTGCCACAACCGTGATCGCGGCGATCGCGCCGGATGCGGCCGACTGCCCGTCGCCAAATCGCCGGAGCCGGACCGCGATCGATTCGTTGTCGGACGCCATCTGGCCAGCGTATCCGCGGGCTACCTGAAAGCGACTGGCTTTCAGGCGCCCGAACGGCCCCTCGGCTAAACGCCGGCGAGCGCGAGCTCGTCCGCTCCGAACGAGATGCGCTTGAGGCGATCGATGCTGACCGGTGACTCGGCCTCGAGCGCGCCGGCGCCTTCGGCGTGGTCGGTCGTTGCCCATACCTGCGTCTCGATCCGGACATCCTCGTCGTGTTCCGACCATGCGGCGATCAGCCCCTCGCCGGACACGCGGGACGGCGTGGCGTCACCGAGCTCGACTCGAACGACAACCGGCTGACCGCCGAGAACGTGAACGGCGCTCGCGTCCTCGTCGGCGCCGATGTCGGCAAAAGCGCGCGCCAGGCCGGAGATCGTGAGGTGATCGACCGTCCGGCTCACCGGTTCGAAATCGATCGCCGCGTCCTGGTTTCCCGCGACGGCTGGACCCATCTCCATGATCGAATCGGTGATCACGGGGATGGCGGTTTGGCGGAAGTAGGTCTGCTCGTCGCGCCGGTTCGTCCAGAGCCCCACCGAACGGATGCCTCCGTCGAACTCGCTGGTGATGTGCGCCAGCATGCCCGGGGGCCAGTGCTCATGGAACTTGTAGTGGGAGTGGAGTTGGTTGACGTACTCCCATTCGATCCCGTTCATCTCGAACGTGACCGCAAGCGTGAAGCGGTCCGTGTCCACCGGCTCGGTGAGTGTGGGGTCCCCGAATGTCATGGGGGAAGGCTTCAAAGCTTGGGATCCTTTCCCGCGAAAACTGAGTAACACTCAGACTATCGGCTGGCCGCCGGGAAAGATCAAGTCGTAGCGAAGTGTTTCTCGGCGAGCGACTCGCACCAGTCGTGGATCCGTTGCGCCGGCCAGTCGCCTGGCCTGACCCAGTTGAAGTGACCGCGTTGGCGCTTGTCCTCGGGTTTCCAGTAGACACGCTCGATGCTTTCGGCGTTGACGAGTTTGCCGAGCAGGTTGTCGGCGGCGCCCTCGCTGACGTAGGTGTCGCCGGAGACCGAGATCGACAGGACCGGATGGGTGAAGTCCCTCAGCGCCGCCTCGTGGTCGAAGCTCTCGCCTTCGAGCTCGAAGCGCCCGGTCCGGCCGAGTCGCGCCCAGTCGCGCATCAGCCGCGCCGGTTGGCGCCCGCCGAATCTGAAACGTCCGCCCGGCCAGTAGCCGAACGCTCGCACGGCGATCGGCGCCGCCACTGTGCTCGCGAAACCGACGGCCAGGGCCCATTGAGCGCCCGATCCGCGCCAGTAGTTGGAGCCTGAGGCGATGATCGCGACGCCCGCGAGAGGCCCGGAAAGTGCCGCGGCGATCGTCGCGATCTGTCCGCCGAGCGAGTGACCGACGACCAGCGGGTCGGATGCGTACCGGTCGCGTACGGCGGCTACGGCTTGGGGGACGTCGCGCTCTGCCAGGTCGGCGTATCCGTAATCGGGATGCTCAAGCGGGAACTCGCGGTCCTCGTCGCGCCAATGAACCCGCGCCACCGGATGCCCGAGGGCGACGAGGTGTTCCGCGAAACTGGTGTAGACCCGCGCCGGCACGCCCATCGCGGGCAGGAGGACGATCGGCGCGGACGTCGCGGCGGCCGGTTCGTCGTAAGTGATCTCAAGTGGGGGGAGGGGGTCCGGCATCGTGCATCGCGGAAGGTAGCCGTGATGTAGCGTCCCGCAAATGATCACCAACCTTGATTTCGTCGGTGTCGCGTCCAGAGACGCCGACCGCTCACGTGCCTTCTACGTCGACACGCTCGGCCTCAAGCCGGACGAGCACTCAAAGTACGAGTTCTGGGTCGGCGAGACCTGCTTCGCGATCTGGGAGCCGGAGAAGGCGGGTCGCGAGTTCGCCCCGAACGTCGCCAGCTACCCGGCGCTGCACGTCGAGGACGTCGAGGCCTCCCGCGCCGAGTACGAGGCGCGCGGCGTTGAGTTCTTCGGTGAGATTCTCGACACCGGCGTCTGCAAGATGGCCTTCTTCGCCGACCCCGACGGGAACTCTTTGATGCTGCACAGCCGCTACGCCCCGTACGAAAATTGATCGACCACGTCAGCTTCGCGGTGCCGCCGGGCAAAGCCGGAGAGTGCGCGACCTTTTACGAGCTGCTCGGCTTCACGCGGGTCGAGCCGCCCGCGGGGCTCGGTGAACGATCGATCTGGCTCGCGCGCGGAAGCAGCGCGATCCACCTGATGTTCCGTGACGGCGACGGAGTCGACGTCGAGGCGTCGGAGCCGGGGCGCGGACACGTGGCGTTCGTGGTCGACGACTACGACGCGCTGCTGGGACTGCTCGCCGCGGCCGGCGTTTCGACCGAGTCGCGGACGGCCTACTGGGGCGCGCCGCGTTGCTACACGCAGGACCCGGCCGGCAACCGCGTCGAGCTGATGGCCGCGCCGCCGCAGCTCTAACGCTCGCCGAAGCCGAGTTCTTTCAGCGTCGCCTGGTCGATCTTCAGCTCGCCGGCGCGAAGATTCGACTCAAGGTGATCCGGCTGGAGCGTTCCCGGGATCGGCACGATCACCGGTGAGCGGGCGAGCATCGCGGCAAGCACGACCTGATGTCGGGTTGCGCCGAGCCGGTCGGCGACGCCCTGAGCCCGCTGCGATCCGCGCAGTGGGAAGTACGGCACGAAGACGATCCCGTGGCGCTCGCAGTAGTCGATCACGTCTTCGTTCGAGGTGTCATCGAGGTTGTAGACGTTCTGCACGGCTGCGACATCGACTAGCTTGCGCACACGATCGATCTGCGCGATGTCGACGTTCGACAATCCGACGTGACGGACGCGGCCGTCTTGCTTGGCGCTGATGATCGGGTCGACGGAGTGTTCGATCGGGATCGTCGGCGAAGGCTTGTGCAGGTAGTAGAGGTCGATCGTGTCGAGCGCGAGGCGCCTGCGGCTCTCGTCGATTGCTACGCGGATCTTGTCGGGGTCGGCGTCGTGGTAGCCGCCTTTCGTGGCGATGTGCGCCCGTGCGCTGTTGCCGATCATCGAACCGATCACCCGCTCGCTCTGACCGCCCTGGTAGATGTCGGCCGTGTCGATGAAGTTGACGCCCAGGTCGAGCGCCGCCGGAAGGATTGCTCCGGCCTCGCCGTCGTCCTCGATCCGGTTGGTGCCGAGGCCGATGCGGTTGACCTCTAGTTCGCCGCCGAGCTTGACGCTGCCGGCCGCCGCTGCGCTAATGCTCATTTCACGAATTCAAGCGGGTCGACCTGACTTCGAAGCCGATCGCCGCTTTGTCTCCAGATTGTCACATCCCCGGCGCCCTGCGGACTTAGCATCAGCCGACCGCGGCGATGTTCCGCGAGCGAACGGAATGTCAGTCCTACCGCAGATACACGCAGCCGAAGGTATGTGGAGCAACGCGCCGCTCCGCCGTCTGCAGCTCGCCACCGCCGCGACCTCGCTGGGCAAGTGGGCATTCTCGCTTTCGCTGGGCGTGTACGCGTATCGCGAGGGCGGCGCTGCAGCGATCGGAGTTGCTGCCCTGGTGCAGACGATCCCGGCCACGATCGCCGCGCCGTTCTTCGGGCTGGCGGGAGATCGCTTCCCGCGCCAACGCGTGCTGGCCGGTACGAACGCGATACGAGCGCTGCTGCTCTGTCTGATCGCGCTGGCAGTTCTTGAGGGGGCAGCGCTCGTCCTCGTGTTCGCGCTCGCGGCGCTGTTCAGCACCGTCTCGACCGCCAACCAGCCGGCGCGTGCGGCGCTGATCCCGGTGCTCGCGCGAACGCCGGCTGAACTCGCTTCCGCGATGTCGTTGATGGCCGCGATCGACGCGAGCAGCTTCCTGGTCGGTGCCGGCCTGGGCGGCATCGTGCTCGCAGGGACGAGCGTGCAGTTCCTGGTCACGGCATGCTGCGTCGCGTATCTCGCGGCCGTGGCGATGATCGTGCGGATTCCGGTCGACGCCCGCCCGGAAGTACGACGCCGCGAACGTCCGACCGAGGCCGTGGCCGCAGGGTTCCGCGCAATTCTCGGTCACAGCGATCTGCGGCTCGCGACCGGGATGCTTGCGACGCTTTCCGTGATCGATGGGCTTACCAACGTGCTCGTGATCGTCACGGCTGTTGAGTTGCTTCACACCGGCACCGCGGGAATCGGTTTCCTGAACATCGCCTACGGATTCGGTGGCCTTGTAGGGGGATTCGCGGCCTATGCGCTGCTTGGCCGAGGCCATCTCGCTCGAGCACTCGCGATCGGCAGCGTCACGCTCGGTCTTCCACTGGCGACCGTCGGGATCTTTCCCGAACAGGGGATCGGCATAATCGCATGGGCGGCCGCCGGCTTCGGATTCGTCACCGTGCGCGTGTCCGGTCTCACGCTTGTTCAGCGACTCAGCGGCGACAGGGTGTTGGCCCGTGTACTCGCGGTGGTTGAGATGATCTTCGTCGCCTCGATCGGCGTCGGCGCGATCTTCGCTCCATTGCTGATCTCCGCCGTCGGACTACGCGGTGCGCTTGTGGCAACTGGCGCCGTGCTGCCTCTGGTTGCGCTGCTGCGCTGGAAGGGCCTGCAACGACTCGAGCTCGGAGCGCCGGTTCCGCAGCGCGAGTTCAAGCTGATGCGCGAGTGTCCTGTGTTCGCCCCGCTTCCGCTTGCGACGACGGAGAGTCTGACGCTGCGGCTGAGCCCGGTGACCTACGTCGCGGGGTCCGACGTGACGGTTCAGGGCGAGCCGGGCGAGAAGTTCTACCTGATCGATTCCGGCGCGGTCGAGGTTTACCAGGACGGTGCGTTCCGGCGAACGCTTGGGCCCGGAGCGTCTTTCGGCGAGATCGCGCTACTGCGCGGATCTCCGCGCACGGCGACCGTCCGCACGGTCGAGGACACGCGGCTTCTGGCACTCGATCGCGAGCCGTTTCTGGCCTCGGTGACCGGCTTTGCCGACAGTCACGAGGCCGCACTCGACGTTGCCGAACGCTTTCTCGAGCCGGTCGACGCAACGGTGTGATTGCTACCGTGTCTGCGTCCTGCCGCCATCGTCTAGGGGACTAGGACGCCGCCCTCTCACGGCGGAAACCGGGGTTCGAATCCCCGTGGCGGTATACCTGAAAGCCCTGCATCAGCAGGGCTTTCTTGTTGCAGCACAACTCGCTATGAGTAGGTCTCCCGGGACACAAGCGCTGCGCGCTTGTGTCCCGGTTCGCGACCTAACGGTTCATCCCTATCCAGGGGACAGAGAACTTGTGCTTCTTCACGGCCGACTTGCCGTTCGCGTTCTTTGCCTGAGCGGTGACCACGTAGTGCCCTCGGGTCGCCGACTTCGGGAAGCGGAACGTGTAGCTGTTAGATCCAGCCTTCGCAGAAACGGTCTTGGTGTACGTCGGCTTGTCAATCGAACAGACGCCCTTGGATCTGTTGTCGGGGTTCACGGTCTTGCACTTCGCGCCGTTTCGGCGACCGTACACGCGGGTGATCTTCAGCGTGATGGTCGAGGCCTGGCTGACGCTGTACTTGAGGAGGACTTTGCAGTCGCCCGATGCGATCGCGCAGAACTCCATGGAGCGGTTACCGAGCGAGTAGATCTTCGGTCTGGACGGCGTCGTCGGAGTCGTAGGCGTGGTCGGCGTGGTCGGCGTCGGGGCCGGCGGGGTCGGCGGAGCCGCGGCGGGGCAGGCCCATGCCAGCGCGTCGCCGTTGTTCATGCTTGTTGCCCCGATGACGGTCACGTTCCCTGTCGCGTAGTCCACAGTCAAGAGATCGGATGGCGCGCCCATTTCCAAGGCGTAGGTGGTGAGTCCATCGCAGGACTGAGCCGCGGCGGACACGGTCCCGCCGGATCCGTTCAGCGTCCCGACGGACATCACCTGTCCGGTGCCGCGATCAATGTCGTAGTAATTGCCGTCTGAGTCGTTGGGCATGAACCAAAGCGTGTCGCTGGCCGGGATCCAGGCCATGCCGTCGCCCGCGGTGCCGATGAAACCGGGAAAGTCAGTCAGTTCGCCGGTTGCGGTGTTGATCTGAACCAGATGGTCACCGGTCTCACTCCAACCCCACAAGGCGCCGGTCCCGTCGAACTCGATTTCGGCGATGGTTTCGACGGTTGCCGAGCTGTTCTGAAGCGAGCCGATGATTGTCGGCGCGCCGGTGGACGTGTCGATAGAGATCAGGTTCCTGGGGCTGACCGGACTGTTCGGCGTCGTGACGCCATAGAGCGTGTCGCTCGCGGCGTCGTAGGCGAGGCCGGTGACCGCCATGCCGATCGTTCCGACCGAAGTTGAGGCGCCGGTTGCCGGATCGATCGTGTAAAGGTCGGAGGCGACCGTCGAGCCGCGGGCTCCAAAGAGCGTGTCTGAGGTAACTGCCGCGGAGGCTGAGCCGGGCAGAGCGATCGCAAGCATCGTCAGCGTGACGATCGCCAGCAGTATGCGCGTGGTGGCTCCGGCGCAGGGTGCCGCGAGGCGAGATTCCATCTTGTTCCCTTTCGGACGTGATGCACGGCCAGGCAGAACTGCCCGGCCCGGTGTCAATTGGCCCTGTATATACCGGAATCCGGACGCTCGCGTACGCCAGAGTAAGCAAACGTTTGCCGCGGGAACGAACTGCTGATCGAGGGCGACGGTAGATTCCGGCCGTGAGTTCGCATCAAGACGAATCCGCGCGCGCGAAGGGCGGGCGCCGCAATCGCATCAGCGACGCGCTGATCTGGCTCGCTGCGATCCTCGTCGCTCTGACGGTCACGACGATCTACGTCGACGCGAACCTCTTCAATTCCGCGCGATTCGCGGACCGCGCCGAAGAGGCGCTCGACCATCCTGAAGTAAGGGCGGTCGTGACCGACGCGATCGGCGATTTCGTCGTCGAGGAGCTCGAGGAAGACGCCGTCGCCGTCCGCCCGCTGATCGATTCGATCGCCGGCACGGTGATCGAGAGCACTGCGTTCAAGCGCCTGTTCCGTAGCGCCGTGCTGCAGACGCACCGCGCGCTGATCGAGGGCGATTCAGACAACGCGGTGCTGACGATCGCGAACGTCGGGATCATCGTCAGTCAGGGCCTGAGACAACTCGCGCCGGACATCGGGCGGCAGATCCCGACGAGCTTCGACGACTCCTTGCTCCGGGTTGCGAACTTCAAGTCTGTCGACGGTCTGCGCGACGCCGCGCGGATCAGCAATCAGATCAGATTTGTCTCGCTGATCCTCACGCTGATCGTCCTCGCCGCCGCGTTCGTGCTTTCGACCGACCGCCTCCGGTCGGTCGGCCGGCTCGGGGTGTCGCTGATCGTCGGCGGCGGCGTGATCGTGGCCGCCTACTTCGTCGCCCGCTTCTTCGCGCTCAGGCCGACGATCAAAGCCGGGGTGATCGACCGCGAAGCCGGCGAGATGGTCTGGGACGCGTTCATGAGCGAGCTGCTGATCGCCGCCGTCATGATGATCGGGCTCGGCGTGGTGCTCTCGGTAGTGGTCGACGGCGTTCTCTCGGGCGTCCGGGTGCAGGATCGTGTTCGGCGGTGGGCGGACCGCTTCCAGAACCCCGGCTCGAAGCGGATGCGCGTCTTTTTGGCGATCCTCACGGTGTTCGCCGGCCTATGGCTGGCGCTCGACCCGCTTCAGGCGGCGGGCTTCGTGCTCACCTTCGCCGGCATAGTCGTAATCGCGATCGGACTCCAGGAGCTTGCGCTGGTGGTTGCGCCGGAGCCGTCTGAGGCGTCGGGGGCATCGGCCGCTGCCCTGCGCGGGGACAGGCGTAAGTACGCCCGGATCGCCGGGTTCTCGGCGCTCGGGGCGGTCGTGCTCGTCACCGTCGTCGGTGCGTTGACGGTCGGCGGCGGACTCAAAACGCTCGGTCTCGTGCGCGATGAGGGCTCGTGCAACGGCGACGCTGACCTCTGCGACCGGCCGCTCAACCAGGTCGCCATCGCCGCCACGCACAACTCGATGTCGGTCGCCTCAAATCCGAACTGGCTGTTTCCGTCACAGGAGGAGTCGATCGCGACGCAGCTCAACGACGGCGTTCACGGCCTGCTTTTCGATGTTTACTACGCCTACGCCGGGCGCCGCGTCTACACCGACACCGTCCGCAGCTCGCCGAAGGCGCGCAGCGAAATGCGCGCAGAGTTCGGCGACCAGTTCGTCGACGCCGCGGATCGGATCCGTCGCACGATCTCGAAGCCGGCAGGCGTCAAACCGAAGCTTTTCATGTGTCACGGCTTCTGCGAGTTGGGGGCGACGCCGCTGACCGATGCCACCACGGCGCTTCGCGACTATCTCGAGCGCAATCCGCGCGAGGTCGTGGTCGTGGACATCGAGGACTACGTGCCGTGGCAGGACATCGCAAAACTGTTCGAGAGCGCCGGTCTGAAGAAGTACGCGTACGAGGGTCCGTGGGGTCCGGTCTGGCCGACGCTCGGCGAGATGATCGACAACGATCAGCGCCTGTTGGTGATGACCGAGCGGGCGCAACCCAGAGTCCCGTGGATGCACAACGCCTACTCGGCGATGCAGGAGACGCGCTTCCATTTCTCGACCGTCGACGAGCTGCGTGCGCCGTCGTCGTGCGAGCCCGAGCGCGGAGACGACGCGAACACGATGTTCCTTGTCAACCACTGGGTCGACACCGCGCCCAATCCGCGACCGAGCATCGCGCGCCGGGTGAACAGTTACTCGTTCCTCTCCAGACGCATCGCCCGCTGCGAACGCGATCGCGGACTGCTCGCGAATCTGATCGCCGTTGATTTCTACAAGCAGGGCGATCTGTTCGGGGTCGTCGACGAGCTGAACGCGCAGCGCGAAGGACCGACCGGCTGAGACAGGTATAAGTCGGTCATGCCTGAGATCCCCGAAATGGACGCCTACCGCGCGTTGCTCGATCGCGAGCTCGTGGGCGGCAGGGTCGTGGGCAGCGGTTTCGCTCCGCGCGTGCGCTCGAACGTTCCCTACGAAACCGTCGGCGCGACGCTCGAAGGGCAGACGCTGAAGTCGGTGGAGCGCTACGGCAAAGAGATCTACTTCAGCTTCGACGGCGGTGACGTTCTCTCGGTCCACCTGATGCTGACCGGACGCTTCAACGTCGACCCGGCCGACGACGATCCGCCTGACACGCGTCGCGCGACGCTTGTCTTCGACAACGGGAAGGCGATGACGGTGCGGGACCGGCGCGGTCTGGCGCAGATCGCTCTCAACCCCGATCGCCCGGATGTGCCGGACGCGCTTTCCGAGGCGGTCGATGCGGCGTACCTGCAGGCCGGGTTCGACGCGTCGCCCACGACCAACATCAAGGTGTTCCTGACCGACCAGAACAAGCTTCGCGGCATCGGCAACGGCTACTCGGATGAGATCCTCTGGGCGGCCCGGATCGCGCCGCAGTCGGCCTGCGGGAAGCTGCCGCCGGAAGCCGTCGAGTCGCTGGCGCGGTCGATCCATGAGGTGCTCGAAGACGCAGTTGCGGTGGTCGCGAAGCTCGACGACCCATCCGACTACCGCGCAGCGCGAAAGCGCGACATGAAGGTCCACAACGACTCGCGCGACGAGACCCCGACCGGTGCGAAGATCCAGCACGCGACGGTGGCCAAGAAGTCGACCTTCTTCACCGACGAGCAGGTTGTCTACGACTGACCGGGGGTAGGATCGCGGCATGCGCGTGCCTCTAACTCTTCTCGCCAGTCTGGCCTTCGTCGCTGCGGCCGCATCGACGGCCTCTGCCGCGGTCGGGTCGCTCGAGACCTACAAGGTCGAGATCGACGTGAGCCTTTCTGTGAGCGAACGCTCTATCTGGAACGGCATCTATCCGGGCTGCTTTGCGCCCCAGGAGAAGTTCGACCAGACCTACAAGCTCGAGATCGACTCGAAGCCCGGCAGGAAGTCGAAGATCAAGGCGGGGACAGCGACGCTCTTCCCGGGCACCTTCGGCACGACCAACTCGTACGGCGCCAGGTCCAGCTTCCGGCAGTCAGCGAAGTCCGGGCCGTGGGAACTTCAGGTTGCAAACCCTGCGGGATGCAATTCGGCCGCCGCGCCGGTCCCGTCGTGGGCGACTTCGCCGACCTGCAAGAAGATCAGCGAACGCGTGAGCGCGACGCTCAGCGGCAGCTCAGACGCCGGCTCCTCTGACGGCTGGCTGGTGATCCGTCGCGGTCCGAAGGCGAGCCCGGCTTCTCGCGGCGGGTCGATCGGGGCGTCGTGTTACCGGACGCTCCACAACGTCGACTTCCCCGGGGTCAACCAGGTCTTCGAGGTCGGTCTGAAGGACTCGTTCATCCAGGTGCCGGTGCCGAATCTGCGCCAGAAGCTCGAGAAGCTCACCAACGGCTCTTCGAGCTCGCGTCCGTCCTTCAAGATTCCGATCAAGCTCAGCGGTGACTGCAACAACGCGAAAATGTCTCCGCAGACCGACCTGAAGGACAGCTGGTCACCACTCTTCGGATCGCTCCCGCACCAGGCGCTCGGCTACATCGGGTCCGAGTACAACCGCTCCGTCTGCATGGTCAGCGGATCGGGTTCGGCGACTGTGCGGCGCGTGGCTGCCGTCAAGTCGACCGTGGTTCCGCTCCGGTAGGCGCGCTACTTCAGCGGCGGGGCTTCAGTTTGAGCAAAGCGGCGTAGCCCGAAATCAATGCGTTCCCACCGAAGGCCGCCTCGACGCTGACGCGCTTTCGTGCGGCACTCTTCGGAAGCCGAATCGTCTTTGTTCCGGCGCATTCGCTCCCTACGAAGGCGAGCGCCACGCGCTTGGTGATCCTGATTCGGTCGACGCGAACCTTGATGGTGGCGACGTGCGGACAAGCCGCTACCGGCAGTCCTCCGGCGGCACTCACGCTGACCGTCACGGAGAGCGATCGTCCGCGCGTCGCCGAAAGCTTTGCCTTCACTCGTTTCGGCATTGGTTGGACCGGGGCCGCTGGGCTCGAGGGGGCCGCTGGCAGGGAGGGCGGAGACACAACGGGAGGATCAGGGATGGCGACGATGAACGCGTGTGTGACGGTCTCACTGTCGTTACCCGCCCAGTCGACTCCGCGCAGGCGAACCTCATGATCGCCGTTCTGGGAACGACTGTAGGTGCGGGCGTAAGTAGGGCCGCAGTTGACCCACGGGCCACCGTCGAGGGAGCATTTGAAGTCGACGTCCTCATCGGCGGACAATTCGAACTCGACTTGTGAAGAGGTGACGGTCGTCGGTCCATCGATCGAGACCGTCGGCGGCTCGGTGTCGAATTCGTATTCCATCGGCTCAGAGGAGAGTCCGATTGCCCAGTCGAGGCTGTCAGAGATCCCTGGCCAGCCCCAGCAGTAAAGAGCGTCGCCGATCCCACACGCGATTCCGGTGGTAGCGCTCACCGAATCAGTTCCGCTGCTGAGCTCCGGGACCGTCACGGCACCTGGAGATTCGTGGATGTCTCCGTCGCCGAGGCGCCCAACACCCACACACTTGGTCGCGCCGTCGACCACCGCGCAGTCGAAGTCGTAACCGGTTGTTACCTGCGTGGCGCCGGTGCCGAAACCTGCGACCTCGACAGCGACCTCGTCGTACCCGAATTCGCCGTGGCGGCCGCCCCAGCAATAGACCTTCGAATCCTTGACCGCACACGCTCGCTCGCTGCCCATCGAAATATCTGTGACTCCGCTTGAGAGGCCGTTCACGGTCGCCGGAGACAACGAGTCACCACCAGTGCCATTGCCAAGCAGTTCGCGATCGTCTGAGCCCCAACACTTGGCGGCACCATCGACCACTGCGCAGGTGGTTCCGCCATATCCGCCGGTCGAGACCTTTGTCGCCACGGATCCGGTTCCCAAGCCGGCTACGTCGACAGGGACGTAGACGTTCTGGTTTGGTGAGACGTGATCGATGCCGTCTCCAAGAACGCCCTTTTCGCCGGAACCCCAACACTTGATCCCGTCCGAGATGACGGCGCAGGCGGACCTTCCGTTGACGGAGAGGTCGGTGGCGCCGGACGCGATCCCTGTAACCGTCTCCGGGTTCGTTCGGCTGGCCCATGGGTAGGTCTCCTTGCCCAGCTGACCGCGCAGATTCCACCCCCAGCACTTGACCGCGCCCGCGACGATTGCGCAGCCGGCTACTCCATTTGTCTCGACCATGGCAACATCCGACTGGAGTCCCGTCACCCGCCGCGGATCGAACCAGGACTCGAAGTCCTCGTGGCCGGTTGCCCCGTTCGAGTTGTCACCCCAGCACCATGCCTGTGCATCGATCGTCGCGCAGGCGTTGTTCATCGAGACGTCGACCTGGTCGGCGGCAGCCGAACCGCCGGGGAAGAGGCAGTAGACGAGCAACAAGCAGGCCGCACCAGCGATCTGCAGGCCGGTACGTGACTTGGCGGCGAGCACGAGCGAAGCTTATGCCCTCGTCAGATCGCTGGCAACCTGATTCCGTCCCGCGCCGGGACCAAACTCGCCGGATAAGCGACTCGGCGCACATCTCGGCCTCGAAGAAGGCTCTCTACATCGGCGCGCTCGGCGTCGTGTTCGGCGACATCGGAACCAGCCCGCTCTACACGCTGCAGACGATCTTCAGCCCGACCGATCCGCACCCGATCCCGGTCAGCGACGACAACCTGATGGGCATCCTCTCGATGCTCTTCTGGTCGGTGATGACGATCGTCACGCTGACCTACGTGATCCTCGTGATGCGCGCCGACAACGACGGCGAGGGCGGCATCATGGCCCTGATCACGAAGCTCTCATCCGGCGGCGAGCCCGGTTCGACGAAGACCAAACGCGTGCTTGTCTCGCTGGGAATCTTCGGCGCGGCGTTGTTCTTCGGGGACAGCATGATCACTCCGGCGATCTCGGTCCTATCGGCAGTCGAGGGCGTGGGGGTCGCCGCTCCGAGTCTCAAGCATCTCGTGCTTCCGGTGACGTTTGGCGTGATCCTCGCGCTCTTCTCTTTCCAGCGCTTCGGAACCGGGTTGGTCGGCCGCGCGTTCGGTCCCGTGATGGTCGTCTGGTTCAGCGTGATCGGACTGCTCGGCGTGCACGGCATCGCTGATGACCCCACGGTGCTCAAGGCCCTGTCGCCGACCTATGCGGTCGAGTTCGCTTTTGATCACGTGACCACCACCTTCTTCGCGCTCGGCTCGATCGTGCTCGCGGTTACGGGTGCCGAGGCGCTCTACGCCGACATGGGTCACTTCGGCCGGCGGCCGATCACCTGGGCATGGGTGTCGCTTGTGCTCCCGGCGCTCACGCTTTGCTACTTCGGTCAGGGCGCGCTGATTCTCGACGACCCCTCGGTCGCGACGGGGAGCCCGTTCTTCCAGCTCGGCCCTGACTGGGTCCAGTGGCCGCTGATCGTGCTCGCGACGATGGCGACCGTGATTGCTTCACAGGCGGTGATCTCGGGCGCGTTCTCGGTCGCACACCAGGCGATCCGCCTGGGGTACCTGCCGCGCCTGCGAATCATGCACACGTCGGCCAAGGCGATCGGGCAAATCTACGTGCCGTGGATCAACTGGCTGCTGATGGTTTCGGTCTTGCTGCTGATCGCCACGTTTGAGTCCTCGTCGAGGCTTGCCTTCGCCTACGGCGTCGCGGTCGTCGGCACGATCACGATCACGACGCTGCTCTTTCTCTACGTGGCGCGGCAGGAGTGGCGCACGCCGTTGTGGATCGTGATCGGCGGCGGAGCCTTCCTGATCGCCGTCGACCTCGCGTTCCTCTCGGCCAACCTGATCAAGCTGTTCCACGGCGCCTGGATGCCGCTGCTGATCGGTCTGCTGGCCTTCACAGTGATGCTCACGTGGAAGCGCGGCGTCGCGATGGTCGCGCAGCGGCGCGAGCGGTTCGAAGGGCCGATCGGCGACTTCATCGAAGAGTTCAACTCGCGTATCCCGCCGCTGCCGCGCGCGCCGGGCACCGCCGTTTTCATGGACCGCGACCCCGACTCGGTCCCGCTGGCGATGCGCGCCTGCGTCGATCACCTCCACACGCTGCCCGAGAACGTCCTGATCCTCACGCTCAACACGGCCTCGGTGCCGCACATGTCCGTCGGCGACCTGATCCAGTTCGACGACCTCGGCTACGACGACGGCATCGCCCGCGTAGAGGTGACGCTCGGCTACATGGACCGGCCCAAGGTGCCCCTGATCGTCAAGGCGATTGAGGAGACCGGAGAGATGTCCTTCGACATCGATGCCGACACGGCGACGTACTTCCTCTCGACCGTGGAGGTCCAGAGTGGGCACGTGCCCGGCCTGCCCAAGTGGCAGAAGCCGATCTTCATCGCCACCTCGCACATCGCGTCCGATCCGGCGAACTACTTCGCGCTGCCGCAGGAGCGCACAGTGATCCTCGGTTCGAAGATCGAGATCTGAGCGTGAAGTCGCTCGCCCTGACGATCCGGTTCATCCTTGAGCTGGCGATGCTGACCGGCATTGTGCTCGGTTGGACGGGGGCGGTGGATGGTGCCGGTGGTTGGATCGGCGGGGTCGCGACGGCCTTTTTCGCGGCGGCGCTTTGGACATTCTTCATCGCACCAAAGGCGACGCGTCGGCTTGACGCGGCGCCGCGCGTCGCGCTTGAGTTCGTCCTCTTCGCGCTCGCCGCGTGCCTGCTGATCGTCGGCGGTCTCGGCGGATTCGGTGTCGCGCTGTTCGTCGTCTGGGTCGTTGACACGGCCTGCATCTTCGCGTTCGGGATCACCGAGAGCGACTTCATGGTCAAGCCGCCCGAGTGATCGCCCCGGCGCGACGTAGGATCGCGCCCATGCTCGAATCGCCGCGCATCGGCCGTCGCGAAATCCTCTTGCTTTCCGCCGGCTCGGTGGTGCTTGCACTCGTGATGCACTGGCCGCTGCCGCTGCACATGGGCTCGCGCTTCGCCCGCGACCTCGGCGACCCGATCGTGCAGGCCTGGCAGGTGGCGTGGGGAGGTCACGCGCTCGTCCACCAGCCGTTCGAGTTCTTCCAGTCGAACCAGTACTGGCCGCTGAAGGACACGCTCGCGTTCTCGGACGCGCTGATCGGATACGCGCCCGCCGGGGTGATCGGGCATGGGGTGGAGGCGGCGACCGTCCGCTACAACGCCCTGTTTCTGTTCGCGTACGCGTTGGCGACGGCCGGTGCCTATCTGCTTGTGCGGGAGTTCGGGCTGCGTCCGGCAGCTGCCGCGATCGGCGGCGCGGCCTTCGCGTACGCGCCCTGGCGGCTCGAGCAGGACGGGCACCTGCACGTGCTCTCGAGCGGCGGAATCCCGCTGACGTTGTTCCTGTTGCTGCGCGGCTACCGCCGTGACAACGGCAAGCTCGTGTTCGCCGGCTGGCTCGTCGCGCTCTGGCAGGTCAGCATCGGTTTCACGCTCGGCCTGCAGCTCGGCTACCTGCTCGCCTTCGTCGGTGTCTGCACGCTGATCTGGTGGTGGCCGCGGCGCGCGAAGCTGAGGCCGAGTCGCGGGGTCGTGCGCGCAACCGTCGCCGGTGCGGTGATCCTCGCCGCCGGCGCGGTGCTGCTGTCACTGCCGTATCAGCGCGTGCTCAGCGACCACCCGGAGGCCGAGCGCTCGCTCGCACGCGTCGCCGGCGGGTCGAGCTCGCTCTGGATGTACGCCTCGGCGCCGGAAAACAACTCGCTGTGGGGTGGGGCGACGAAGCAGATTCGCAAAGACCACCTGAGCTCCGTGGCCGAGCAGACGCTCTTCCCCGGCGTAGCGATCTTCTTGTTGGTGATCGTCGGCCTCGCCGCGCCGGTGCTCTCGAAGCGATGGCGGATCGGGTTTGGCGCCGCCGCGCTCGGGCTGATTCTTCTGTCGTTCGGTGTGCGCGCATCGGGCGCCGGCAGCTGGCTGCCTTACCGGCTCCTGTACGAGTTCGCTCCCGGCTGGCAGGGAGTGCGCACCCCCGGGCGGCTCAACACGCTGACCTCGCTCGTGTTCGCGCTACTGGCGGCCGCGGGTGCGCAGTGGCTGATCGGCGCCCTTTCGAAGAGGACGGCCGCGCGCGTGGTTCCGGCGTTCGCCTCGGCGGCCGTGGTGGCCGTCATCTGCCTGGAGTTCGCCGGCAACGTCACGCCGAAGGCGCCGCCCGAGCCAGTCGGCGCGAGGCCGATTGCCGCGCCTCAGCTGCACCTGCCGATCACGATCGCTGCCAACCGTCGCTACGTCTACTGGTCGACCGACGGGTTCCCCGACATCGTCAACGGCCGCTCGAGCGTCGATCCAACCTCGTTCTCGCTGCTCAAGGAAGAGGTGAGCGACTTCCCCGACAAGCGCTCGGTTGACGCACTCAGGGAGTTGGGCGTCCGCAGCGTCGTGCTGCACCCGTATCTGCTGATCGGCACGCGCTGGCACGATGCGGCGACGAAGCCTTACGCGCAGCTCGGGATCACCCGTCGCGCGCAGGGTGACCTGGTCGTGTACGGGCTCGGGCCGGGCTAGGTGGTCGCGGTCGCGGGTTGCGCGAGCCGTCGCCGGACGTAGGTCGACCTCTGCGCGAGTTCGGCTCCCGCGAGAACGACGAGAGCGGCGCCGGCGCAGATCAGGACGAACGGTGCGTAAGGAAGGTCGGCCCCGGGGGTGGCCCGCACCGGCCGGTGCGTCGTGACCATCGCGAGCACGGCCCAGGAAGTGACCGCGCCGAGCGCGAGCGGGAAGTCGCGCCCGATCCGCAGCGGCAGTGTCGCCGCGATCGTGCACGCGAGCGAGGCGAGCAGCGGAAGCAGGAAGGGGAGGATTCCCCACCACTTGTTGTCGACTCCGAACGAGTTCACCCATGTCTGGGTGAAGTTTGAGATCTGCACCGCGCGCGGCCAGATGCCGACGTCCCCGTTTCCGATCATCGGCAGTGTCGCGGTTGCGGTCGCCATCACGAGCACCGATGGAACGAGCAGCGCCAGCGCCGTGGCCGGCAGGCGCTTGAAGGCCGGCGCGAGCGCGAGGCCGAGGAAGGGGAGCACCGGCACGAGAAAGCGTGGTCCCGGGGTGCCGCCGCCGAACGGCAGCCAGTAGCCGGCGTTGTAGACGAGGTAGGCGAGGAACACCGCGCCGATCACCGCGGCTTCGGCGCGACGGTTGCCGCGCCACATGATCACCAGACCGACCGCGGCAAGCACCAGCACAGGCGAGATCATGAACAGCCCCTTGACCGAGAAGAGCAGGTCGAAGGCGTTGCCCGGTGTTGGGGTGGTGATGCCGAAGAATCCGTCGTCATTCAGACCCAGCACGGCATGTCCGCTCGTGCCCTGGACCGAGACGGCGTTCTTGTAGGAGAAGTGTGAGACCGATCCGAACGCCCAGATGTTGTACGCCGCCAACGGCAGCACGCCGAGGATTCCGCCGGCTGCATACGCGCCGGTGCGTTGCAGCAGCGGCTTCCTGTCGGCGAAGCCGAAGCGCATGATTCCGTAGATGCCGACGATCACAGCGGCGAGCCCGAGTGGGTACTCGGTCGTGATCGCAAACCCGGCAAGGAACCCCGCGAGCAGCAGGATCCAGAGATTCTGTGGGCGCTCGCGCTCGCGCCAGAGCAGCGCGAACGCGCCGAATGCCATCACTGCCGCGATCACGTGTCCGAAGAACAGCGAGGAGAACGGGAGGATCATCGTGCCGGCGCCGGTCGCGATCGCGGCGAGCGTGCCGAACCCGGGGGCGAGTTGATCGCCCATCGCGCGGATCATGAACATCAGGAGGACTGCCGGGATCACGCATGCGAGCAGCGACAGGAACCACACGAAGGGCGTGTAGTTGGTCACGCGCGCGCGGGTCTCCCTGGCGAGTTTGAGGCTGTTGGCGTACATCCCGGAGGGCACTCCGGCACGGGCCCATCTGAGCGCGTTGCCCTCGCGCGCGCCTTCGGTCATCGTCACTGCGAGCCGATCGGCTCCGATTGCCTTCAGGCCGCGGCTGAACGGCACGACCAGGAACGCCATTCCCGGCGCCTTGACCGAGTAGAAGTGGCCCTCATGCCAAGAGCTGTCCTTCGTCTCCCAGCTGTACGGGTCGATCTGCGCGGTGCCGTGCTCGAGTGCGCGCACGAGCGCGTAGTTCGAGGTCTGCGCCCAGCCCATCGCTTGGATCGTGCTCCCCATCGCGATCGCCATCAGGATGATCGCGAGCGTGCTGAAGCGCCGCTTTGTCCAGAAGGGGGCGGTTTCGGCCGAGGCACCGTCCATCTGGCGAGTCTATTTGCCGTGCGCTTGCGATTCAACGCCAAATGTGAAGATCGCGAGGTCTCGGGTGTGGACAGGCGGACAATCGCCTGCCGCCGCCGACCGTAGGATTCGACCGTGCTCGTCAACACGCAATCGTTCATCGTCGTCCTCGCCTGCGCGGCGATGGCTCCGATCATCGCCGGACTGTTCACCGCGAAGCTTCCGTCGGTGCTCGTTCCGATCGTCGTCGTCGAGCTGATCTTCGGCGTCCTGATCGGACCGGAGGTGCTCAAGCTGGCGCACGTTGACGACGTGCTTGACGCGTTCAGCCAGCTCGGGCTCGGCTTCCTGTTCTTCTTCGCCGGCTACGAGATTCGCTTCGAGAAGATCAAGGGCGATCCGCTCAGGTTCGCGATGTTCGGTTGGGTGATCTCGCTCGGGCTCGCGTACGCGCTCGCCGGCGCGCTCGAAGGCGCTGGCGTAGTGGTCTCGGGCCTACTCACAGGCTCGGCGCTCGTTACCACGGCGATCGGCACTTTGATCCCGATCCTCCGCGACGAGAACCGTCTCGGCGGTGATTTCGGGCGCAACATCCTTTCGATCGGCGCCGTCGGCGAGTTCGGACCGGTGATGATCGTGACGCTTCTGCTCGGAGCGGACGGCAACGCCGGGCTTCAGGTCGCGCTGCTGATCGCGTTCGTGGTGATCGCCGTACTCACGGGGCTGGCTGCGACCGGTACGGCCGGCCGCTGGTTCGAGTTCGTCACGGCCCGCATGGACAACAGTGGCCAGCTTCCGGTGCGGCTCGGGGTGCTGCTCGTGTTCGCGCTTGTCGTGATCGCCGGCGACCTCGGGATGGACGTGATCCTCGGCGCCTTTGCCGCCGGGTTGATCATGGCGATGGTGATCGGCGAGCGCGATGCACATGCGTTCGACTCGAAGATGGAGGCCGTCGGTTTCGGCTTCCTGATCCCGTTCTTCTTCATCGTCAGCGGCATGAACATCGATGTCACCGCGCTTTTCTCGAGCGTCGGCGGGCTGCTGAAGCTGCCGCTGTTCTTCGCGTTGATGCTGATCGTGCGCGGCGCGCCCGTCTTTCTGCTCTACCGAAAGCGCATCCCGAAGGCCGAGATCGCTCCGCTCGCGCTGCTCGCCTCGACCCAGCTTCCGCTCGTCGTGGCGATCACGTCGATCGGTCTCGACAACGGCAAGATGCATCCTTCGACCGCTGCCGCGCTCGTCGGCGCGGCGGTCTTCACGGTGTTGATCTTCCCGTCGCTCGCGCTGCGACTGCTCGGCCGGTCGGAGCCGAGCCCTGCCGAGCCGCCTTCCGACGAGATGCCGATCCGCTCGTGAGCCTTACACGCTGCCGAGGCCCAGCCGGTCGGCCTCGCGCGCGAGCTCGATGTCGAACGGCTGGTTCAGGGTCGGTGCCGTCTGCGCGTCGAGCAGCTCGATCTCATGTTTGACACGTTCGTGGTCGCGTCCCTCGGTGAACGTCAGCAGGTGTTCGTGCATCGCACGCATCCGACGGTGCACCTGCAGCGACGTTCCGCCGTAGATCCTGATCTCCGTCGTGCCGAGCTCGAAGTACTCGATCCATTCCGGCGCGTGCACGAGCCCACGCGGCTTGCCGCCTGAGTCAACGATGTAGGTCGGGCCGGGGTGGCGCTCGTAGAGCAGGATCAACAGCGCTTCGATGCGATCGATCGCCTGGGTCGCGGTCGTCGGATCGTTGACGGCCGGCGACAGGGCGCGAATCGCGACATCGACGAGAATGCGGATCACGAACGACGGGTCCTGGTAGACCGTGCGCTGTCTTGCGAGCACGAACACGCGTTGCACCTGCACGCGCGTCGGATCGCGATCGGCGTCGTAAAGGCGGATCACCGGCGCGCGGGGCGTGATGAACTCACCGACCTGCGGGACGACTTCGACGAAGGCCCCGGTCGCCGATGCCAGCTTCAGGACCGCCCGGCGGTCAATCGCGGCGATCACGCCCGGCGGGCCGACGTGCTCGATCTCGGAGATCTCGTCTTCGGGGATCTGCGGGCGCGGCAGCGACAGCGTGTCCTCCGGCGAAGGGTGGACGTCATCGATCACCTGCCAGGCCCGGCGGCTGAGCGTGCGCAGGATCCCACCGATCTGGATGTTCTCGAACACGCGCTGGACGAGTGCGGCGAACCACGCCAGCGTCGCCGTAGCGAGGACCATCCCGAAGAGCACGGTGTAGAACGGGACGCCCCTGTCATCTCCTTCCGGCACGAGCCGGTCGATCGAGGCGAGCGCGAACATCGCGTAGGCCGCGGTGGCCGTAGACATCACGAGCATTCCCATGATCACCCAGTCCTGGCGCAGCTGCGCGGCGAGTCGCGGCGAGTAGGACTGCGTCTGGATCTGGGCGGCGATGAAGATCGCCGAGAACACAAGGCCGGTGAACGTGATCATGCTGCCGGCGATCGCCGTGAAAATCGCCTGCGCTGTGCCTTCGGAGATCGGAAAGGCCCCGGTGCTGCCGGTACGGGTGTCGATCTCAGGGATCACCAGCGCGAGCGTGATGACGAGCAGGTTGCCCGCCAGCACCGGCACCCAGAGCGCGCTCGAATACCAGAGGCGAACCCGGAAGAGGCGCGTGTCAGTCGTCACTGCGCGCATGTCCCCGTGCACGGGGTGCTCGTCGGCGGAGGCGTGCGGCCGGGGCTCGTCGCTCATCGGCACCTATACTGCCGCTCCACACGGTCGTGACGAGGGAAGTCCGGTGCGAAACCGGCGCGGACCCGCCACTGTGATCGGGAAAGTTCTCCACAGGTCGCCGCGAGTTCTGATTTTCGCGGCCTCCAGCCACTGGCTCGAAGCTGGGAAGGCGTGGAAGGGCAGCCCGTCAGCCAGGAAACCTGCTCGGCCGTTCCCATACATATCGACCCTCGTGGAAAGGGGAACGACCATGACGAAGGCATTCCGGCCTTCCTCGCTGCGTGCGCTGCTGATTGCGCTTGCAGCAACATTGATCTTCGCGTCGCTCGGCGCGGCAACCGCCTCGGCGGTGAACGTCAATCTGCGGATCGAAGGGCAGTCGGCCACGCACTTCAGCGGCGGCGTGAACACCGGGCCGAGGAGCGTTCCCGGCGGGACCGCCACAGCGGGCTGCGCCGCGACGGCAACGCCCAACGACTTCACCGACGCGAACACGCTTACCGCGATCGCTGACGCGGTCGGCGCAGCGAACATGACGACGAGCGGCACCGCCTATGGCTGGGGCGTGTTGCTGTGCTCGGTGAACGGCGAGATATCGCCCGACAACCTCGGCGGTTGGTACGTGCGCATCAACCAGCAGGACAGCACCTCAACCAACGGCTACGTCACGGCGACCGACAAGCTCAGCGAAGGCGACTCCGTCGTCGCTTACTACGCGCCTTCTTTCGGCGTGTACACGGCGTCACTCGAACTGCGCGCTCCCGCCAACGCCAAGCCGGGCGAGCCGGTCACCGCCTACGTCGACTCATACAACACGTCGACCGACGAGAAGTCGAACGGCAGCGGCGTGACGGTCTCTGGTGGTGGCGCCAGTTCGACCACCGCGTCCGACGGGAGCGTCTCGCTCACGTTCCCGTCCTCCGGGCGCTTCCTGCTGACGGCGACGAAGTCCGGCGCGGTGCGCGGTTCGGCGTGGATCACCGTCGACCCGGCGGCCGTCGTCACCGCGGTCACGCCGACCAAGACCGACAAGCAGCGCCGCGTCGAGGCGCGCCGCAAGTGCCTGCGCAGCTACAAGTGGCACCGCACCAGCTCGAAGCGCTACAAGAAGTGCGTGCGCAAGGCCAACCGCATCGGCAAGAAGAGCACCAAAAAGAGCGCGAAGAAGTAGCTCATGAAACGCCTCGTCTCGTCCGTCGTCTGCGCCGCCTGCCTCGCTATCGGGCTGGTCGGCTGCGGCGACGGGGCGGGAGGGGGTACGACGGACGTCGTCGTCACTCGCGACTTCGGCGCGACGGCGGTCGCTGAACATGCCGTCGACTGGTCAAACGGTCTGACCGCGATGCGCCAGCTGCAGCGCTCCCAGACCGTCGAGACCCAGTACGGCGGCAAGTACGTCTCGAAGATCGGCGCGCTCGGTGAGGGTGGCTCTGACTCGTGGCTCTATTACGTGAACGGCGTTGAGTCGGCGACGGCCGCCACCTCGCAGCGCCTGCAACCCGGCGACGTCGTGCAGTGGGATCTCCACAACTGGCAGGACGTGAGGACGGGCGGCGCGATCGTCGGGGCGTTTCCGCATCCACTCGCGGAGCGTGGGGCGAAGATCGTTTGCGGCGACCCGGAGAGTTCGAACTGCAGTTTTGCGCGCAAGACACTGACGGCCGCCGGCGTCGACGCCTCGGACGAGAGTGACGCAAGTGTCGTCGTCGGGACGTGGCGGGAGATTGCCGCGGTCGATGGCGTGCGAGACCTCAGCGCAGACGCCGCGAGCAACGGCGCCTTCGCACAGTTCAGCACCGACGGGAAGCTGCTGACACCGGCGCGTAGCGACGGCTCGACCGGCGCCGCGATGGCCGGCGGAACGGGCCTGGTCGCGGCGTTCTCGGACGGCAAGAAACTGACGTGGATCCTCACCGGCACTGACGGGGACGGCGTCGAGAGTGCGATCGACCTGTTGCGCGGAGACCATCCGGAGCTGACCAATCGTTTCGCGGTGATCGCGGGCCCTGCCCGCACCGCCGCACTGCCCCTGGCGGCGAGATGAGCGAAGTCGGCCGCGCCCACCGGATCACCGATTCGCTCGCGCGCGGGCTGTCCTCGGGCTATCGCGACCGCGGCGGCGTGCTGCAGCAGGCGCGCGCGACCAGCGTCGTCTGCTGGTGCTGCGCGCTCGGCCTCACGGTCGCGCTGTTCATGAACCCGATCGTGCTGGTGCTCGTGGTCGCCGCGTGCTTTCTGCTCGGCGCGCGCTGCGGGACGCTGCGCGAGATGTCGTTCTTCCTCGCGATCTCGGCGCCGATCGCTTTCCTGATCGCGATTGTCAATCCCGTGGTTTCCCAGCAGGGGATCACAGTGCTTGTCGCAGGGATCGACTTGCCGTTGGTCGGAACGATCGACATCACCCAGGAGGCGATCGTCTACGGACTGATCCTCGGCCTGCGCACGATGGCGATCTTCGCGATCTGTGCGCTCTACGTCTCGGCTGTCGACCCCGACGACCTGCTGCGCGTACTGCGCCGCTACTCGGTCCGTTCGGCGATCACCGCGTCGCTCGCCGTTCGATTCGTGCCGCTGCTCGCCCGGGACGGGGCGAACTTGGCGGCGGCGCGCGAGTGTCGTCCGGGCCCGCCGGCCTCCAGTTCGGCGGTGGTGCGGGCGATGTTCGCGCGCTCGCTAGAACGCGCCGGTGATTCGGCGATCGCGCTCGAGACGCGCGGATTCGCGCTCGCGCGTCCGCTGAAGGTCGCTCCGCGGCCGCGCGCGCGCGCCGACAACGTTGTCCTGGTCTCTGCACTCCTCGTCTTCGCGCTGACGATCGCTGGAACGGTCATCGGCCTCGCGGGCTTCGAGGCCTACCCGCTGACCGCGATCGAGGCCGCGCCTGACGACCTCGGCTTCGCCGCCGGCGTGTTTCTTTGCGCCGTTCTCCCGGCGTCCGTGCGAAGGGAGGATGCGTCGTGACGAGCTCGGCCGTCACTGCCGCGTCGCCGGCTGCGCAGTTCGCCGGCTTCGCCTATCGCTACCCAGACTCGGGCTGGGCGCTGCACGGGCTCGATCTCGAGATCGCCCGCGGTGAGTTCGTCGTGGTCTGCGGCGCGTCGGGCAGTGGCAAGTCGACGCTGCTGCGCGCCGTATCCGGGCTGGTGCCGCACCACTTCGGCGGCGAGGCCGAAGGCGAGGCGACGATCTGCGGACTCGACCTTCGCGACAACGGGGCCGGTCGCCTGGCTGCGCACTGCGGGACGGTGTTCCAGGACCCCGAAGGCCAGACGGTGATGGGCAGCGTTCGCGCCGAGATCGCGTTCCCGCTCGAGAACCTCAGTTTCGAACCGGCCGAGATCGCCGTCGCCGTGGAAGAGGCCGCCGCCGCGCTCGGAATCGACCGGCTGCTTGACCGCCGGGTCGACGAGCTCTCCGGCGGAGAGCTGCAGCGCGTGGTGCTCGCCGCGGCGATCGCGCCTCGGCCGGACATCGTCGTTCTCGACGAGCCGACTTCGCAGCTCGATCCAGTGGCCGCCGACGAGTTGATCGCCTGCCTCGTCCGGCTCAACGCGGACCGCGGCACGACGGTGATCCTCGCCGAGCACCGGTTCGAGCGCGTTCTCGAGTTCGCCGACCGCGTTCTCGCTTTTGACTCGGGCGAGCTCGCGATCGACGCGCCTCCGTCCGATTTCCTTGAGCAGGCGGCCGCGGGCGGACTCCGCTGGTTGCTACCGGCTGCGGCCGAGCTGTTCGATCGCGCTGGACTCGCGCCCCTGCCCGTCGGATTGAAGGCCGCCCGTGCCGGTCTTCCGACCGCGCTCGCGTCGGGGAGTTTCGGCGCGAGCCGTGAGGCCGGGAGCGCGGCGCTTGCTCTGAGCGGGGTCGAGTTCTCGTACGACGGAGGCGCAAAGGCGCTCGCGGGCGTCGACCTCGAGCTCCGTGCCGGAGAGTCGACGGTGCTGCTCGGGGCGAACGGCTCGGGCAAATCCACGCTGATGCGCGTGGCACGTGGCCTGTACCCGGCCGGCCGCGGAAGTGTGCGTGCGATCGGCGAAGTAGCCCTGCTGCTCCAGAACCCGAACGATTACCTGATCCACGAACGCGTCGACGCCGAAGCACCCGCCGAAGCGCTCAAGCGCATGGGGCTTGCCGGTCTGGGTGACCGCGACCCGCGCGACCTCTCCGGCGGCGAACGCCAGCGGCTCGCGCTCGCGATCGTCACCCAGTCACGTCCCGCGGTGCTGATGCTCGACGAGCCGACGCGCGGGATGGACGTCCTGAGAAAGCGCGACCTCGCCGAGCTGCTCGAACGGTTCCGAGATGACGGGGTCGCAGTGCTGGTCGCCACCCACGACGTCGAGTTCGCCGCGATGTTCGCCGAACGGGCGGTGATGCTCGGCGGCGGCCGCGTGATCGCCGACGCACCGGCACGCGAACTTCTCGGCGGCGGTTGGCACTTCGCCACCGACGTGGCGCGTCTGATGCCGGGCACGGGCGCGATCACGCCGATCGAGGGTGCGCGGCTGCTCGGAGGTGAGAGGTGAGCTCCGGGGCCGTGTGGCAACTTGCCAGCGCGGCGTTGCTCGTCACCGCGCTCGGCTGCGGCTTTGCCTGGTTCGAGCTCTCGCGCCCCTCGGCGCGGACCGTCGCCGCCGTCGCGGCGCTGGTGGCGTTCGGGGTGGTGGCGCGCATCGTGTTTGCGCCGTTCCCGAACGTCAAACCGACGACCGACATCGTGATCATCGCCGGCTTCGCGCTCGGCTTCGCGCCGGGATGGACGGTCGGCGTGCTCACCGCGCTGGTCTCGAACTTCTACTTCGGTCAGGGTCCGTGGACGCCGTGGCAGATGTTCGCTTGGGGTGTGTGCGGGGTGATCGGGGCTCTCGTTGCGCGCAGCGGGATCCGCCCCGACCGCCGGCTTCCGCTGGCGCTGGTCTGTGCCGGGGCCGGGGTGGTTTACGGCTTGATCGTCAACTTCGGATCGGCCGTCAATCTCGGCAGCGGTGAGGTGATGCACGCCTTCGCGATCCAGATCACGACGTCGCTCCCGTTCGACGCAGCGCACGCGGCCGGCAACTTCGTCTTCTTCATGCTCGCCGGCCCGCTGCTGATCCGTATGCTCGCGCGCCTGAAACGCCGAGAATCATTGATCTGGCGTGAGGTCGCGCACGCATCAACAAGCGCCTAACGCGCGGTGAACCCGGCGAAACGAAACCTTTTCGGCCCTGAGCCGTTGTTATTGATGTAGGGAAAACCTGAAAATCGGATCGCATCCTCAGAATTGGGCTTGCATTCGACCTTGAGTTTCCTTATGATGCGTTGACTGCATGTGACCGGCGACCGCCTAGGGCGCAGCAAAGTCGCAGCAAAACAAGTAATTTGAAGCTTCCAAAGAAGTGAGACATTCGTCCGAGGAAGCTTGTAACATTTTGTAACAAACCCCGTCCCTTCGCAGCTGCCGAAGCTGACCCAACTGAGAGCACGGCGCGCGGGCCCCAAAAAGCAGGCAGGGACAAGCAAAAGCCAGCGCAGAACGACCCCCCAGAACGTTCCGCACTGAATCACGGATTTCCCAGCGTGGCTCCCATCGGTCGCGCTTCCACAACCCCAGTAGAAAGCAAGGCAACATTGGCAACATTCACGACTGACATTTTTGAGATTCCTGAGATCGGGCAGCTGCTCGAGGCCGAGTCGGTCACCGAGGAGCGCCTGCTGGAGCTCGCCGAGGTTCACGAGCTCGAAGAGGTCATGCTCGACGACGTGCGTTCGCGCCTCGTCGAAGCCGACGTGACGATCATCAAGGGCGAAGAGGACGAGGCGAGCGCGATCGAGAAGCGCGCGCTCAGCGACCACGCAGTCAGCGCCGAGCTGCCCTCCGACCTGACGCGTCACTTCATCAACCGCGCCAGCCGCCACAAGATCCTCACGCGCGAGCAGGAGGTCACTCTGGCGAAGCGCATCGAGCGTGGCGACGAGGTCGCCAAGCGTCAGCTGATCGAGAACAACATGAAGCTCGTGATCAAGCTCGCGGGTAAGTACCGCGACCAGGGTCTCGAGTTCGGTGACCTGATCCAGGAGGGCGTGATCGGCCTCAACCGCGCGGCCGAGAAGTTCGACTGGCGCAAGGGATTCAAGTTCAGCACCTACGCGACCTGGTGGATCCGCCAGTCGATGCAGCGCGCAACCCAGAACCAGGGCCGCACGGTCCGTCTTCCGGTGCACGTCGCTCAGCAGCTGGCGAAGATCCAGAAGGCCACCCGCCGTCTCGCCGTCGAGCTCGCCCGCGAGCCCACCGACGCCGAGATCGCCGAGGCAACCGACATGGAGATCGAGGAGGTGGAGCGCGTCAAGCTGGCCGCTCTCAAGCCGACCTCCCTGTCGCTGCCGGTCGGCGAGGGCGACTCTGAGTTCGGTGACTTCCTCGAGGATGAGGACACCATCACTCCGGAGGAGTTCGCGGTCGAGGCCGAGCGTCAGCGCAAGATCACGCGCCTGCTCAGCCGTCTCTCGCCCGACGAGCGCCACGTGCTCGCCGAGCGCTACGGACTGGCCGGCGGCGAGCCCCGTACCGCGGAGGCAATTGCTCGCGGATCCGGCATGACCGCCGCCCGCGTGCGCGAGATCGAGAACGCCGCGCTCAAGCGCCTCGCGCAGGACCCGGAGGCCGTAGCCCTCCGAGCCGCCTAAGCGCTCAAAGCACTCAAAACGATCAAGGCCCCGTTCGCAAGAGCGGGGCCTTTTTCGTGGGATAACGTTCGGCCACCCCATCGACAAGCACGCAAGGAGCAGCCCCCACGATGAAGATCATCTACACGCACACCGACGAAGCCCCGGCACTCGCGACGCGCTCCCTGCTGCCGATCATCGAGGCCTACGCCGGTGTTGCGGGCGTAGAGGTCGAGACGCGTGACATCTCGTTGGCGGGCCGCATTCTTGACAAGTTCGATTCGTCCCGCGGTGACACGCTGGCCGAACTCGGTGCGCTCGCCAAAACGCCCGAGGCGAACATCATCAAACTTCCGAACGTTTCGGCCTCGGTGCCGCAGCTGAAGACGGCCGTCAAGGAACTGCAGGAAAAGGGCTTCGACATCCCGGACTACCCGGAAGAGCCGTCGACCGACGAGGAGCGCGAGGTCCGGGCGAAATACGACGCGGTCAAGGGCAGCGCTGTCAACCCGGTGCTGCGCGAGGGCAACTCCGACCGCCGCGCACCCGCGTCGGTGAAGGCCTACGCCAAGAAGTTCCCGCACTCGATGGGTGCGTGGTCGAACGAGTCGAAGACGCACGTGTCGACGATGGACGAGGGCGACTTCCGCTCGACCGAGCAGTCGGTGACCGTCGCGGATTCCGACGACGTGAAGATCCAGCACGTTGGCGAAGACGGGACGGTGACGGTGTTGAAGGCGTCGACGCCGCTTCTGTCCGGAGAAATCATCGACGGCGCGGTGATGCGCAAGGCCGCGCTCGTTGACTTCTACAACCGCCAGATCGCGGAGGCGAAGGAGCAGGGCGTGCTCTACTCGGTGCACCTCAAGGCGACGATGATGAAGGTCTCCGACCCGATCATCTTCGGCCACGGCGTCGAGGCGTTCGTCGGCAGTGAGATCTTTCAGAAGTACGACGCCAGCGCAAGCGACGGGCTCGCGAGTCTGCTCGCGGCGCACCCCGAGGCAAAGGACGAGGTCGACGCCGCGATCGCCGCCGGCCCGGCGGTCTACATGGTCGACTCCGACCGTGGCATCACAAACCTGCACGTTCCGAGCGACGTGATCATCGACGCCTCTATGCCGGCCCTGATCCGCAGCTCGGGCCAGGGCTGGAACGCCGCCGGTGAGCAGCAGGACACGAAGTGCGTGATCCCCGACTCGTCGTACGCCGCGCTGTACGAGGAGACCGTCAACCACTGCCGCGAGCACGGCGCGTTTGACCCGACGACGATGGGCACTACGCCGAACGTCGGCCTGATGGCGCAGAAGGCGGAGGAGTACGGCTCGCACGACAAGACGTTCGAGATCGCATCGGCCGGCAAGGTCCAGGTGGTCGCGCAGTCCGGCGACGTGCTGATCGAACACAACGTCGAGGCCGGAGACATCTGGCGCATGTGCCAGACAAAGGACGCGCCGGCTCGTGACTGGGTGGCGCTGGCGGTGCGCCGGGCGCGAGCGACCGGATCGCCGGCGGTGTTCTGGCTCGACGAGACGCGCCCGCACGACGCCGAGGTACTGAAGAAGGTGCACGAGGAGCTCGCCGGACTCGACACCGATGGTCTCCAACTTGAGTTCATGAACGTTGCGGAAGCCGCGCGCTTCACGCTCGAACGCGCGCGCGCCGGCGAGGACACCATCTCCGTCACCGGCAACGTACTGCGCGACTACCTGACCGACCTCTTCCCGATCCTCGAGCTCGGCACCAGCGCAAAAATGCTTTCGATTGTGCCGCTGATGAACGGCGGCGGCCTGTTCGAGACCGGCGCCGGCGGTTCGGCCCCGAAGCACGTGCAGCAGTTCATCGCCGAGAACCACCTGCGGTGGGATTCGCTGGGTGAGTTCCTGGCTCTGGCCGTGTCGTTCGAGATGCTCGCCGAGAAGACAGGCAATGCGGGAGCGAAAGTCCTTTCCGAGACACTCGATCGTGCGACCGGCAGTCTGCTCCAGAACGGCAGGTCGCCGCAGCGCAAGGCCGGCGAGCTCGACAACCGCGGAAGCCACTTCTACCTCGCGCTCTACTGGGCACAGGAGCTGGCCGATCAGTCCGATGACGCGGCGCTCGCCGAGATCTTCAAGCCGTTGGCCGAGGAGCTCGCCGCCGGAGAGGATGCGATCGTCGGCGAGCTGGCGGCGGTGCAGGGGGCGCCCGTCGACATCGGCGGCTACTACCGGCCCGACGAGTCGCTCGCCGTCCCGGCGATGCGGCCGAGCGAAACGCTCAACGCCGCGATCTCGAAGCTCTGAAGATCAGGCGCGCCGGGCGCTTACCGGTTGCGTTCCGCGCTCGTTCGCGCTATACCTGAAAGTGATGATCAGATCCTGGATCGATGAGCGAGGGAACGGATTCCTGAGCCGGCGCCTGGAGCGGGTGCTTGACATGGTTCAACGCCGGCGCGTAGGGATCCGCGACTGGACGATGGCCGTCGTCGTCGTCGCGGTGGCGCAGATCACCGGCGTGAACGCGATCGCCTGGGGTTGGTTCGCGTTGCTGTTCGTGATCGCCTCGTCGGTGATTCTGGTCTGGCTGTTCGTCTTTCCGCGGATGAGGCCGACCTCGGCGTTGCGGATGGAGCAGGTGATGATCGTGGCCTCGATCGTCGCCGTGACGTTGCTCGTCGCGGTGAGCGGCGGCGCGACGAGCCCCTACGTCTTCTTCTTTGCGCTGACGATGATCTTCGTCGCGTCATTCGTCGAGCGCCGCGCGGAGCGGCGCATCCAGTACGCGCTCGCGACGCTCTGCGCTGCGGCCCCGGTCGCGTACGACTGGGACGCTGCGGTCGACTCCCGGTTCCTGCCGTTGATAGCGATCTCGCTGGCAGTCTGGTGGGCGACCTGCGGGCTCGTCGCCCTGAAGCGACGCTCGACCGTGGCCGCCGAGCTGCGCGCCCGTGAGCTCGCGTACGTCGACCTGCTCACGGGTGCGGCGAGTTTGCGCGGGCTGGAGAGCTACGCCGCAGAGCTCGCCGAGCGCGGAGTGGGCTACGGACTTGCGTGGGTGCGGGTCGACGGGATCGGAGAGATCAATCGGTCGCTCGGACATCTCGCCGGCGACGACGCGCTGATCCGCGCTGTGGGAGCGATGCGCGCAGCGAGTATCCCGGCCGACCAGGTCGGGCGAGTCGACGCGGGTGAGTTCGTGGTGATCCTTCCGCGCGCCGACGCGGCCGCTGCAGATCGGTGGATCAGTCGTTTTCGTGAGCGGCTTGAGATCGAAAACGCGATGGCCGCGGACGGAGCTCGCGTCGGCGCTGAAGCCGGGTCAACGGCCGGGCGGGACGAGCCGTTCGAGTCCCTCGTCGCGGCGGCGTCTGCGGCGCACGAGGAGATCGTCGACCCCGGCGCGGCGCCCGTCGAAGCCGGGGGTCAGGCCGAGCGTGCCCGCAGGCTGCGTGAACAGATGGCGGCGCACGTCACGCGCTCCGCGAACGTCCCCACGGGGAGCGTTGAGCTTCCGACCGGGCCGGCGC
The DNA here is from genome assembly GCA_964455545.1 of uncultured Thermoleophilaceae bacterium. Classification (GTDB taxonomy): domain Bacteria; phylum Actinomycetota; class Thermoleophilia; order Solirubrobacterales; family JACPNS01; genus JACPNS01. Next base: position 55,632 of record CAYVWQ010000007.1, read on the forward strand.
TCGCAGCGATGTCGGCTGCGGCGATCGCGATCGCGATCGGCATGACCGACGGCGCGGCGAGCTTGCTGATCAGCACGCCGATTCTCGCCGTCACCTACTTCGCCGTTTTCGGATCCAGAGCCGAGACGATCTTCGCGACGTTTGCGGTCCTGCTCGGGGTCGCCGGAACCGTCGCGCTCGACCTGCCGATGAGTGACATGGATCAGACGCGCTTGCTCACCGTGTTCGTGACCGTCGGCGTCGCGGCCTACACGCTGCAGTCGAACTCGCGCCGCCTGACGATGGCCGAGCGAAGGGCGGCCGAGCTTTCCCTCGTCGACGTCTTGACCGGCCTGCCCAACCGCGCGGCCTTCGAGCGCGAGTTGAGCGCGATCGTTCCGCAGGGTGACGCGGAGTCCCGCGCCGACCGTCTTGAGGGTCGTCCGGCGGTGATCGCGATCGACCTCGCCGGCTTCACGGCTACGCGCGAACGCATCGGATCAGTCCAGACAGACCTGCTGCTGATTGAGGTCGCGCAACTGCTTCGCGACGCCACAGCCGAGGACGGACGTGTGTACCGGATCGGCGGCGACGAGTACGCGGTGATCCTCCGTGCGCATCACGAGCGGCACGTCACGGACATTGCCGCCCACTGCGCCGATGCGATGACGGACGCTGCAATCGAGTTCCACGTCGGTCGCGCGCTCTGGTCCAAGGGGATGACTGCGCCGGATCTGGCGGCGGCAGCGATCGTCGATCAGGACGGAGTGAGCGCGGCACCGCTGGTCGTCTGAGTCAGCGGGCGCGCGGGACGTTCGCGAAGCGGTACCAGTACGGCTCGACGCCGGCCTGGATGATCAGAGCGCGGCCGCTCGCGTCGTCGGCGAAGACGCGGAGCGTCGCGTCTGCGACCGTCCGCGGCTCGATGATCGGGACGCCGCCGGCCTCGAGCATCTCGCGGATGTCCGTGATGATCGCGGTGTCGGCGAAGCCGGGGCAGATCGCGTTGACGCGGATCCCTTCGGCCTGGTGCAGCGGCCCGAGCGAGCGCACCAGTCCGATCACGGCCGCCTTGTTGCTTGCGTAGACCGGCTGCGGCGGCAGCGCGGCGACGCCGGCGAGCGATGCGGTCGCGACGACCGATCCGCCGCCGCTGGCGAGCAGGGCGGGGCGGGCGGCGTGAAAGCCGTAGACGACGCCGTCGAGGTTGATCGCCATCGCCCGGCGATAGGCCGCTGGATCGAAATCGTCGCCGAGCGTGAAGGGGCTCTCGATGCCGGCGTTCAGCATCACCAGATGGAGAGCCTTATGCCGGGCCGTTACGGCGTCGACTGCCGCCGCGTTTTCCTCGGGAGACGTGACGTCGAGGCGGACGAAATCACATGCGAGTTCCGCGGCCGTGGCACGGCCCTGCTGCTCGTCGATGTCGGCGATCGTGACGATCGCGTCGTGCTCGAGCAGCGCTTCGGCCGTGGCGCGCCCGAGACCGCTCGCGCCGCCGGTGATCAGGGCGACCTTGCCGCGCAGCGCGTCCTCGGCCAGCTCGGCCGGCCGTTCGATCGGCGGATTCTCCCCAGATCCCACGGGCCGAGCGTACACCGCCCGCGGCCGGCGCCGGTAGGCTGCGCGCGCAAGTGATCGATCGCGATTCAGCAGTCAAGGCGCTGGCCGGCCAGGAATTCGACGTCCTCGTGATCGGTGGCGGAGTCACCGGCGCCGGCGTCGCGCTCGACGCGTCGAGCCGCGGCTACGACGTCGCGCTGATCGAACGTGACGACTTCGCCTGCGGTACCAGCAGCCGTTCGTCGAAGATGGTCCACGGCGGCCTGCGTTACCTGCAGAATTTCGACATCGCGCTGGTGCGCGAAGCGTTGATCGAGCGGCGGATCATGGTCGAACTGGCGCCGCACCTCGTATGGCCGACGCCGTTCCTCGTCACAGCATTCGAGGGCGAGCGGATCGACCGCAAGATCGGCGTGGGGCTCAACATGTACGACGCGATGCAGCGCGGCAGCGCCAGCGATCGCGCAGACAAGCGCCGCCGCGCCGAGCTCGCCGGCCTGTCGCTGCGCCAATACCGCGCTGCCTTCGATGAAAAGGAGTGGACGCCCGAGCGGCACCGGATGATCGACGGCGACGAGGTGCTCCAGCGCGTGCCGGCGCTTGCCGGACGCGATCCGAAGGCCGCGTACCTCTTCTACGACTGCCAGACCGACGACGTCCGCCTGGTGCTGACGATTCTCGGCGAGGCCGAGCGCTACGGCGCGCTGCTTGCGAACGACGTGGAGGCGGTCGACCTGCTTGAGAGCGGCGGCGAGGTCGTCGGCGCGCTGGCGCGCGACACCGCCGGCGGCGAGCAGTTCGAGATCCGCGCGCGGCACGTCGTCAACGCCACCGGAGTCTGGGCCGACACGATCCGGCCGAGCGACGCTCGCGAGACCGACGTGCCGGTGATCCGGCCGTCGCGCGGTACGCACCTGACGTTCTCGAGCGAGCGGCTCCCGCTGCGCAAGACGGCGCTGGTCGTGCCGGCGGGGGAGGGGCGGATGATGTTCACGCTTCCGTGGATGGGCCGCACGCTGGTCGGGACGACCGACGTCGAGTACGAGGGCGACCTTTCGCACGTAGCGCCGCCGGTCGACGACGTCGAGTACATCCTCGGCGCGCTCAACGACTTCTTCGACCGCGATCTGACGCCGGCCGACATCACCGGTGCATACGCCGGCGTCCGCCCGCTGATCTCGACCGGCGACCCGAAGAAGTCGGTCGACATCTCGCGCACCTCAGAGATGTACGAGACGCCGAGCGGGATGATCACGATGACCGGCGGCAAGCTCACGACGTGGCGGCCGATGGCCGAACAGGTCGTCGACCGGCTCGTCGCGCGCGACCGCCGCGAGGCTCCGTCGCGCACCGAGGAGATCCCACTCGGACTGCCGATCGATCCGGCCGAGCTGCCGGTGGCGCCGGGCGTGGACGAGCGTGTCGCCGCCCATTTGGCGGCTCGTTACGGGGTGGCGGCCGACGACGCAATCAAGTTGATCCGCTCCGAGCCGGAGCTGGCCGCACCGATCGTCTCCGACATGCCCGACCCGCTCGCCGAAGTCGTGCTGGCCGTGCGCAACGAGCAGGCGACATCGATCGGCGACGTGCTGCTTCGTCGCACACGGCTCGGCCTGCTTTCGGCGCGCGAGCTCGTCGCCGGCGGCGGAGACGTGCCGATGGCGGTGGGGCATGTCGCCGACCTGATGGCCCGCGAACTCGGCTGGGACGACGCGAAAAAGGCGCACGAGACCGATGAGTGGGGCCGCGTCGCCGCCGCCGAGGGGATCCTGCCCTAGCTCCGCGGAGCGGGGACGCTTCACGGCCAGCGCCGAAGGGCGAAGACAGGCCAGATTCACGCAATTTGCGTACGCAGCCTCACACCAGGTGTGAGGCTGAGCGTGCAAATTGCGTGGTTTTGGGCGCTTGGTTCAGTGGTCCTGGCTGGTGCGGTTCCAGAACTTGATTGCGCGGGTGGTGTGCTCGTAGCCGAGTGAACTTGCGGCCGCGGTCGAGAGGATCAGGTGGGCGCCGATCTCGATGCTTTCGCCGCACCAGCGCGCCGCGAGGCAGCGCAGGATGTGTCCGTGGGCGAAGATGATCGCGTCGCCGCCGCCGGCCTCCGCGTGCGCCACGAGCTCCTCGACGATCACGTCGCAGCGCGCGCTCACTGCAGCGGGTGACTCGCCGCCGGGGCAGCCGTCGACCCAGAGGTTCCAGTCGGGGGCGAACTCGCGGATCTGCGGAGTCGTCATCCCCTCGTAGTCGCCGTAGTCGAACTCGCGCAGCTCCTCGCGTACGTGGGCGCGGTCGAGCAGGCCGACGATCTCGCAGGTCTCCTGGGCGCGGCTGAGCGGGCTGGTCAGGACCAGGTCATAGCTGTGACCGCCGATGTGCGGCCGCATCGCCGCGGCCTCCTGGCGACCGGCGGGCGTAAGCGGGATGTCGGTGTTGCCGGTGTGTTGGCCGCTGACGCTCCATTCGGTCTGCCCGTGGCGCATCAGGACGGCCTCGAACTTGAGGTCGCTCATGCCGCGCAGCATCCCACCATGAGCGGACAGGCGCGCCGGAGATTTGGCGTAGAGTGAAAAAGCGATGGGTCTTCCGGTGAATCTGTGCGAACTGCTCGGACTCTCCGCCAGCCCGAGCTGGCGGCCCCGATTGATGGGAGTCGTCAACGCGACGCCCGATTCCTTCAGCGACCGCCCGGGCGAGAAGACGCTCGAAGATCGCGTCGAACTGGCGCGCGACCTGATCGCCGCCGGCGCCGACATCATCGACATCGGTGGCGAGTCCGGCGTCACGAACAAACCCGCTGTCGCCGCGCAGGAAGAGATCGAGCGCGTCGTCCCGGTGATCGAGGCGGTCAGCTCGTTGCCCGGCGCGGTGGTGAGCGTGGACACCTACAAGCCTGCGGTCGCCAAAGCGGCGATCGCGGCAGGCGCGCGAATCGTCAACGACGTCTCGGGGCTGGCCGACGACGAGCTGGCGGCGGTCGCCGCTGAGGGCGACGCAGCCATCGTCCTCATGCACACCCGCGCGCGCCCGAAGCAGAAGCTCTTCCCGCACTACGACGACGTCGTCGAGGACGTCAAGACCTTCCTGTCGGACTCGATCGCCCGCGCCACCGCGCGCGGCGTGCCGCTCGAGAACATCATCCTCGACCCGGGACCCGACTTCGCAAAGACGCCCGCCCAGACGATCGAGACACTCATCCGGCTCGACGAGATCGCTGAGCTCGGACGCCCACTGCTGCTTGCGATCGGCCGCAAGGACTTCATCGGCGCTCTGACGCAGCGCGGACCACGCGAGCGCGAAGCCGGGACGCTCGCCGCGCTCGGAGCGGCAGCCGACCACGACGCGGCAATCGTGCGGTTGCACGACGTCGCCGCGGCCGATGACTACCTGCGTGTGCGCGCCGCGTTGAACGGTGAACTTGCCGTCGACGACGACCTCGAACTGCCGGAGCACCGCCGCCGCGTGGAGGCCGGAGCATGAGTGGCGGGCGCTTCAAGATCGCGCACATCTCGGACCTGCACTGCGGCTCGACCTACTTCGTTCCGGAGTTGCTGACGGCGGCGATCGAGGAGATCAACGAGTTCGACCCGGAAGTGACGATCGTCTCGGGCGATCTCACCAACGAGGGCTTCCTGCCGGAGTTCGAACTCGCGCAGGACTACCTCGACCGGCTGCACTGCGAGCACATGGTCGTGATCCCCGGCAACCACGACGCGCGCAACGTCGGTTACGAGCACTTCGAGGACGTCTTCGGCTCGCGAAACAGCGACCTCTACACCGACGAGTTGGCGATCGTCTCCGTTGACTCGTCCGAGCCCGACCTCGACCACGGCGTCGTCGGCCGCGGCCAGTACAAGTGGATCGAGAGCTGCTTCGACCGCGAGGCGGCGCTGAAGATCTTCGTCCTGCACCACCACCTGATGCCGGTCCCGGGGACGGGGCGCGAGCGCAACGTCGTGCACGACGCGGGCGACACGCTCGAGATGCTCAGCCGCGCCGGCGTGAACCTCGTCCTCTCGGGCCACAAGCACGTGCCGTACGCGTGGCGCATCGAGGGGACCTTCATGGTCACCACCGGCACCGTCAGCACGCTCCGCGTGCGCGGCCGCACGCGGCCCTGTTATCTGATGATCGAGGGCGACGCCGAAAACGTGACGATCACGCGCCACTACCCCGGCGTCGGCAGCGACCTGCTGCTGCAGTTCAACCCGCGCACGCTCGAATACAACAAGTCCGACGAGATCATCGCCGGCCACCGAACGACGCGCAAGCCAGACATCGGCGGGTGATTCGTGGCCAGGAGGGTCGTGGTGTTGGTCGACGGCGAGCACCATCCCGCCTCCGTGGCCGACGCGCTGCGCGAGATCGGGGGTGACGAAGAGATCGCCGCCGTCGCCTTCTGCGGCGGCGACGAGAAGGTGCCCGCGCACGTACTCGACGATCCCGTGCGGTACTACGGCCACGAACTGGTGCGCGCAGAAACGCCGGCCGAGGTTCTGGCAGCGGCTCTTGACCGCACCGGCGCCGACCTTGTGCTCGACCTGAGCGACGAGCCGAGGGTGCCGCCGAGTGTGAAAGCCACCCTGGCGGCGGTCGCCGCCGCGCACGGCGCCGCCTTCGCGCTCGTCGAGTCCATGTCGTCGCGGCCGCTTCCGTCGGTCCCTTTGCCCGCCGTCGCCGTGGTCGGCACGGGCAAGCGATCGGGCAAGACCGCGGTGTGCGAGCAGATGGCACGCCTGCTGGTCGCGCGCGGCCGCTCGCCGGCGATCGTCTCGATGGGGCGCGGGGGGCCGCCCGAGCCCGCGCTTGCGGCTCCGCCGATCGGCGTCGAAGAGCTGATCGGGCTGGCACGCTCGGGCGTTCATGCGGCCTCCGACTACCTCGAGGACGCTGCGCTCGCCGGCGTACCGACGGTCGGTTGCCGCCGGGTGGGTACGCGGGCCGACGGCACGCCGGCGTTCACGAACTTCGCGCAAGGGGCGGCTCTGGCGTCGCAGATTCAGGGGGTGGACGCGCTGCTCTTCGAGGGCAGCGGCGCGTGCCTTCCGCCGGTCGACGCCGATGCCAGCGTCTGTGTCGTCGGGACTGCCGACCAGCTCGCCGAACCGACCGGACGAGCGCGGGTCGCGTCGGCTGATCTGGTGCTGGTGCCGGCCGCAAGTCGCGAGGTGTGCGACTCGGCGCTTGCGCTCGCGCAGGCGACGGTGGTCGAGTTCGCTCTCGAATCACGAGCGGCATCGCCGGTCAGGGCGGGCGCAAAAGTCGCATCTTTCACGACCGGCGGACCGCCACCTGCGGGCGCCCCGATCGCGTTTCATTCCGACGCCCTCGCGCGACGGACAGAGCTCGCGACCGATCTCGATGCCGCGCTGGCGAACGGCTGCGACCTGATCCTGACCGAGATCAAGGCGGCCGGAATCGACACCGTGGCGGTCGCCGCGGCCGAACGCGGGGTCGAGGTCGGTTTCATCTCAAACGTCCCGGTGTCGGCGGGCGCGGATGGCGGCGCCGATCTCGACGGATTCCTGTTCAATGTCTGGAGGGAGGCTGCCGGTGAGTGAGATCGTCGACACTGCGCGTGCGCACAGGCCGCTGACAGACGGCGGGTCGGTACTCGTGGTCAAAGAAGACCGCCGCTTCCCGTATTCGAAAGGCTTGATGGCGATGTCGCTGATGTCCTCGGGACTCGCGCCGGACCGCAGCTACGAGCTGGCGACCGTGATCGAGCGGCAGCTTCTCGAGCGTGGCAACCTCGACATCGCCTCCAGCGATCTCTCACGTCTCGCCGAAGCCGTGCTGGCGGCCGAGGAGGACGAGCTCGCCGTCCGGCACTTTCGTCAGTGGCGGCGGCTCGATCATCTGCATCGCCCTTTGATTCTGATGATCTGCGGTGCGACCGGCGTCGGGAAGTCGACGCTGGCGACGATGCTCGCGCACCGTCTGGGCGTCACCCGCGTGACCGCCACCGACATGGTGCGCCAGGTGCTGCGAGCGTTCTTCTCGAACCAGTTCATGCCGGCCGTGCACCACTCCTCGTTCGACGCCGATCACGGCGTGCGACTCGACACGGCGTCGGCCGACCGCCTGATCGCGGGTTTTGAGCGCCAGGTCGAGCAGGTTTCGGTCGGGATCAACGCACTGATCGAGCGTGCCGCGATCGAACGGACGTCGCTGGTGATCGAGGGCGTTCACTGCGTTCCGGGCGCGATCGACGGGCTGGCACAGCTTGACGCGGTCGTCGTGCAGGTCGTTGTGGCGATCGAGGATGAGGAGCTGCACAAGGCCCATTTCTACGCCCGCGGGGACTCGCAGCGGCGCGCCGTGGAGCGTTATCTCGGCGCCTTCGGGCGCATTCGCAGACTGCAGGACTACGTCGTCGAACGTGCGCGGCGCGAGGGGGTGCCGGTGATCGAGAACTCCTCACTCGACGAAGCGCTTTCCGCGATCATGAACATCGTGCTCGAGACGATCGAGGCAGAGCTGGAATAGGTCTTTCGCGCTCGACCATCTAGGATTGCGCGGCAGATGAGCGCAGTTCTGGACATCGACAACCTGCTTGAGAGCCCGCTGGCCGACCTGCACGCGCTGGCCGGCGAACTTGAGATCGAGGACTACCGCAAGCTCCGCAAGCCGGAGCTGACGATCGCGATCCTCGAAGCCCGCGGTGTCACCGGTGACGAGATCCGTCCGGCCGTCGAGGCCAAAGCCGGGGCGCTCGCAGAGGCGAAAGCCGCCCACGAGGCCGTGCTCGCCGAGCAGGAAGCCGCCGCCGAGGCAGAGCGCGAACAGCGCGAGGCCGAGCGCGAAGAGTCGCGCCGTGAGAACGCGCGTGGCCAGCGTGGCGGCAGGAGCCGTCGCGGCGGACGCGGCGGACGCGGACGCCAGAGCGACGAAGGTGGCGAGCGCAAGCCGCGCGAGCGCGACGGCGCCAAGACCAAGGCGAAGTCCGAGGGTGAAGGCAAGCCGCGCGAGAAAAAAGATCGTCCGCCCGAGCCGACGCAGCCGCTCTCTGGAGTGTTCGAGCCCGGTGCCGGCGGCGGAGGTCGCCTGCGCACGAGCCTCGCCAAGCGCGTCCGCGGCGACGCCGACGTCCCGCGCGGCGAGGTCCGCCGCTGGAACCTCCAGCCGGGCGACCTGATCGCTGCCGAGGTCAAGAAGGCCCGCCGTGGCCGCACCGACTTCGTCGTCGCGTCGATCGGGTCGGTGAACGGGCTCGACAAGGAAGCCAAGAAGCAGAAGCGGCCGTCGTTCACGGAGCTTCCGGCAGCCGCGCTCGGCGCGCAGCACGCCAAGAAAACCTTCAAACACGCGAAGGTCAACGACGGTTCCCGCACGGTTGTGACTGGTCCGACGCGCGCCGCTTCGTCGGAGATGCTCGCGAAGCTGGCCGGCGAGCTCGCGGGGGAGGGCATCGTGACGACACTCGTGATCGTCTCTGCCCGTCCCGATCAGGCCAACGAGGCGACCGGCCTCGAGGTGATCGCCGGCGACGCGACCAAGTCGCCGGAGGGCATCCTCCCGGCTCTGGAGCTCGCGCTCGCGCGCGATCAGCGACTCGCCGAGACCGGCCGCGCCACTGCACTGCTCGTCGACGGCCTCGACCTGCTGCCGGCAGAGAAGGCGGCCGAGATTTTCAACGCCGCCCGCAACCTTGATGGTGCGGGTTCACTGACCGTCGCCGCCGCCTGCGGCGCCGGATCCACGCTTGAAGCCCTCGCGACGTCGATCGGCGTCGTTTCGGGCGGGCGCAAGCTCAAGCTGGACCGCAAGGCCAGCTGGACGCAGAACTAGCTTCGCGGACTAGTGGTGGTAAGCGACCTGGCGCCATGAAGGCCCGGTCGCGAGAATGATCGGCTCGTAGCCGCGGTCGGGCTGCGCGTACAGGAATTCGCCGGTCTCCTCGTCCCAGACGATGTCCAGCTCGCCTTCGATCACGCGCTGGTCGAGCCAGGCGCCGCGGAAGACGAGGCGGCGGAGCCAGTGCACGAGCGATCCCTCGTCGTTGCCGGTGAGCTCCATCCAGCAGTCATTGATGTGCAGCCCGAGGGCCGACACGGCGTCGTGAACCTCACCGTTGACGACGAGGTTGACGAGATCCTCGACCTCTTCGAAGGCCAGGCGGTTGTCGATGAAACCGAGTTTCATGGCTGCCTGTTCGACGCGCTCGCAGAAGTCGCGCTCGTTGAAGGTGAAGCGCAGCTCGCCGTATTCGAGTACGTAATCCGATCCGGAGTCGTAGTTCTGTCGGCGGTACGGGTCCAAGTTGCTGGGAACGAGAGAGTCGATGATGTGAGCCTTCGAGCAGCGGGACACGTCGATGCGTCCCTGCGTCGGGAGATTACGGCTGATTCCTGCTTGTCCGCGAGTGGTGCAAACGACTTTGCACTTTCACTCGATCGGGGGAGTGAGGACCAGCGCGTCCGGCGCTTAAAGATCCGTGGGGATTATCGCCGAGACCTGGACCTTCGACGAGCGCGTGCAGGTGAATGTGCGAGTGGCCACCGGGTTGACGCGCTTGCGAGGCCTGATCGGCCGGGCGGAGCTGCGGCCCGCGAGTGGAATGGCGTTCGCCCGATGCCGCTCCGTGCACGGCATCGGGATGACCCGCCCGCTCGACGTCGTGTTCATCGATTCGCGCGGACGCGTCGTCTCGGTCCGCCGTCTACGGCCGTTCGCCCTGGTGTTCGAGAGTCGCGCGCGCTGGGCGCTGGAAATGCGTGCAGGCGAGGCGGGTCGGCTTGGTCTCGAAAAAAAAGTTTGCCGCAAGGGGGTAAACCGGGGCGCCCCAACCGCTTAAAGATTCATGAACGCATTCTCTGACACCACTGCCGGCCGCCTGCTGATCGTCGAGGACGACGAGCGGGTCAGCCGACCTCTTGCCGAAGCCCTGACGCTCGACGGCTACGCCGTCAGCACCGCCGCGTCGATCTCCGACGCGCGTGAACGGATCGAGAGCTTCGCCTTCGACCTCGTGCTGCTCGACGCGAACTTGCCGGACGGTTCCGGGTTCGCGCTGCTGCGCGAGATCCGTGGCGGCGACGACGCCACGCGCAGCTGGCCACCGGCCGACCTTCCGGTCGTGATGCTCACCGGACGCGGCACCGAGGCAGACCGCATCCGTGGCTTCGAATTCGGCTGCGACGACTACCTCGTCAAGCCGTTCTCGCTCGGCGAGCTTCGCGGGCGGCTCGCCGCGGTGCTTCGCCGTCACCGCTCGGCCTCCGCGCGGCACACGCAGCTCGGCGAGCTCGAAATCAGCCGGGCGACGCGCGAGGTCTCACTCTGCGGAAGGTCCGTGAATCTCACGCAGAAGGAGTTCGCGCTGCTGATCGTCTTGGCGCGCGAGCCGAGCCGCGTGTTCACGCGCGGCGAGCTGCTCGAGGCCGTCTGGGGATACCGCGGCGATTCCTCGACACGCACGCTCGACGCCCACGCCTGCCGGCTGCGGGCGAAGCTCTCGCACGGTGCCCGCGACTACGTCGTCAACACCTGGGGCGTCGGCTACAGGCTGCTCGGTGCAGTTCGTGAGACCGGATTGGAGGCTGCGTGATGTTTCAGGCACTGACCGTCACCTGGCTCGGTGGCACGCTCGCCGTGATCACCTGGGTTGTGTCGGCGCGCCGCCGCCGCGGCGTGCTCTCGCGCGAGCTGCATGAGCTGCGCGGCTCGCTCACGGCCGCCCGGCTCGCCGTCGATCTGATGCCGGTGCTCGATCTCGACCGACCCTCGGTCTGTCGCGCGGCCTCCGACGAGCTCGAGCGCTCCTACCGCGCGCTCGGCGAGTTCGAAGACCTCTTCCACGCACGGCTGTTCGCGCCCCCGCGAAACGCCGCCGCAAGGGTCGCGGTCGCCCCGCGACCGCAGATCGACGCCCGCGCCGAGCTTGAGCGGCTGACCTTGATCTGGGCGGAGGCCGCTCGCCGTGAAGGGCGGACACTGACGTTCGAATGGGACGGGCGGCGCGAGTGCGTCCGCGTCGCCGGTCCGCGTCGACCGTTCGCTGAGGTCATCTCGAACCTGCTCAGCAACGCCCTGCGCCATGGTGACGGAACGATCTCGGTGCGCGCGCGGGTTCGTTCGGGAGTGCTCCGGGTCGAGGTTCGAGACGAGGGACCGGGACTCGCCGGCCCGCTCGGCGACCGCCCGCGATCGGGCCGGCACGGGCATGGACTGTCGGTCGCGTTGCGGTCAGCGCGCCGGCTCGGTGGCACCGTGAGCAGCGGTCCGGCCGCTCGCGGCGCGGCGATCACCTTCAGCGTTCCGGTTGAACGCGATTCGAGCGAGCTCGCGGTCACGGTCGGCGGCGACTCGTGAGATCGCCCCGTTCTGCCCTGGCCGTGGCGATCGTCTGCGGACTGGTGGCCGCCGGTCTGACCTGGTCGCTCGCGCAGCCACGCGGAGCAGCGGCCGGCCCGAAGGTCGCGGTGCTCGTCGTCACCGAGCCCCTGAGGAGCGGCACGCCGTTGACGGCCGACCAGGCCGCAGGGCTCGAGCTTCGTTCGGTCCCGCGCGAGTACGCACCGGCCGACGCCCTCGGCGACACGGCCGACGCCGTCGGCGCGCGGCCGATCGTCGACCTCCAACCGGGCGCATGGCTCACATCCTCGGCGATCGCCGGGTCCGGTGGTCGCGGGCGCGGATTCAAACTGCGCGCTGCCGAGCGCGCGCTCACGGTTGAAGTGACGGTTTCGCCGTCGGGGCAGCAGCTTTCGCCGGGCGATCGTGTCGACCTTGTTGCCAGCGGCCTGCGTGGGGGTGACGCGACCGAGTCGGTGCTCACCGCAGCTGAGGTGCTTGCTGCAGACGCGGTCGATGAACGCCGCACGCGCGCGACGGTGCGAGTCGCCGTCGGTCAGGTTCCCGCGGTCGTGCGCGCCGACGTCTACGCAAAAGAGCTGCGCGCGGTGGCGCTCCCGTGAGCGGCCCGACGGACCTGGCTGTCGAGCACTTCGCGGAGCGGCTGCGCGACCGCGCGATCGAGGATGCGCGGGCACGCCGGCTGCGCCTGGGGGACGACGGATCAGGGGTGGTCGAGCACATCCGTGAGCTCGTCGAGCGCGAGGCTCCCGCTCTGTCGCCCGTCACCCGCGAGGATCTGGTGCAGCGCGTCGTCACCGCTTCGCTCGGTTTCGGAGCGCTCGAGCCGTTGCTCGCCGATCCCGAGGTCGACGAGATCATGGTCAACGGACCCGACCGCATCTGGGTCGAGCGGCGCGGCCGCATTGAAGCAACCGGAGCAACGCTCGCCGGAGCCGGGGAGTTGAACGAGCTGATCGAGCGAATGATCGCGCCGCTCGGACGGCGCGTCGACGAGGCGTCGCCGATCTGCGACGCACGGTTGCCCGACGGTTCACGCGTGAACGTCGTGATTCCGCCGCTGTCGCTCGGGGGGCCTGTCCTGACGATCCGCCGATTCCGCCACACGCATTTCGATCCGGCCGCGCTCGTCGCGAACGGGACGCTGTCGAGCCGCGGCCACGACTTCCTCGCCGACGCGATCGCCGGCAGACGATCTCTGCTCGTCAGCGGTGGAACGGGGTCGGGCAAGACCACGACGCTCAACGCGCTCTCGGCGTTCATTCCCGAACGCGAGCGGATCGTGACGATCGAGGATGCCGCCGAGCTGCGGCTACGGCAGGGCCACGTAGTCCGCCTCGAGTCCCGGCCGCCGAATCTTGAGGGGAGGGGCGAGGTCACGATCCGTGATCTCGTTCGCACAGCACTGCGTATGCGTCCAGACCGGATCGTGGTCGGAGAGGTGCGCGGCGGAGAGGCGCTCGACATGCTTTCGGCGATGACCACCGGACACGACGGCTCGCTCACGACCGTACACGCCAACTCTCCGTCCGGGGCGCTCGACCGCGTGCAGACGCTGGCGCTGATGGCCGGTGTGGACGTTCCGCACGAGGCCGTCGCACGAATGGCCGCGTCGGCGATCGACCTCGTCGTCCACCAGCGACGTATCGCCGGCGGGGGCCGACGCATCGACGCGATAGCGGAAGTGGGCTTGCGCGACGGTGCGCCGACGACCGAGCTGCGCATGTGGCACGAGGGCGACTCGGAGTGCTGGGCGTGACTGCTCTCGCAGCGGCGCTTGCCGCGTTGTCGTCGGGGTTGTTCGCCGCGCTGCTTCTCGACGCTTTCGCGCGGGGCACGCCTCAGGACCGAATCAGTCCCTTCCACCGCGAGGCGGCCGCGGCGGTACGGACGCTTGTCGAAGAGGGCCGGATCGACACCGCATTCGGTGGCCGTCGCGCGTTGGGGTCGGCCGTCGCCGCCGGCGGTGTCGTCGGCTGGTCGGCGCTCGGACCCGTCGGCGGCGCGATCGGCGCCGCCTCTGCGCCGCTGCTGCTTCGAACGTTCATGCGCGCGCGGAGGCGCCGTCACGCAGCCCGCTTTGACGCGGGAGCGGCAGACCTCGCGCTCGCGCTGGCTTCGGCGCTGGCCGCCGGTCGCTCTGTTCGCGGAGCGCTCCTGACTGCAGGCGGGTCGACACCCGCGCCCCTCGGCACCGAGCTCGAGCGTGTAGCGGTCGACCTGACGCTCGGGCGCGGACTGGGCGCGGCGCTTTCGGACCTCCGGGTCCGGACCGGGTCAGAGCGGATTGGATCGCTCGTCGCGGCTATCGAGCTGCATCGCGGCAGCGGCGGAGACCTCGTCCGCCTCACTCGCGAACTGGCGGACGCCTTCCGCGACCGCGACCGGGCCACGCGCGACGCGCTGGCGGCGACCGCGCAGGCTCGCTACACGGCGATCGTCGTGGCTGCGATCCCGTTCGTCGTGCTGGCGGCGCTCGAGCTCGCTTCGCCGGGAATGGTCACCGGCGCCCTGTCGTACCTGCCGACGGCGGCGATGCTGGTCGGCTCGGTCGGGTTGATGAGTCTCGGTGTGCTCCTGGCGCGGCGGACCGGCCGATGATGCGCTTGTCCGCTGCCGTACTGGCCGGAATCTCCGTGGCGGCAATCGTCAGAGAACTTGGATCCCGCCGCCGCCGGGAGCACGGCGCACGGGCCGACGGCGCGGAGGTGTTGTTGGCGGCACTTGCGCAGGTCCGCCGGATCTCGCCCCGGGCCGTCGCCGCGTTGGCGCGCCGCGACACGGCGAGCCGGATCAGGCAGGCCGGCTTCGACGGCCGCGTCGCTCCGCGCGACATTGCAGCCGCCCGCGCAGCGTGCGTCGTCTGCGCGCTGGCCCTCGCGCCGCGCCTGGCGGCTGCCCTGCCGCAACGGATGTGGCCGCTGGCGCTAGCCGGACTGTGCTTCGGCGCGGCCGAGCTTCCGTTGCTCTGGCTGATGCGGCGCGCGGAATCGCGATCCGTCGCTGTCGGCGCCGCCATGCCCGACGCGCTCGACCTGCTGCGCGCCTGCGTTGCCTCGGGTCTGCCGTTGCGTCGCTCACTCGCACTGGTCGCGGAGCATGCGCAGCAGCCGCTCGCCGGCGAGTTCGCCGCGGCTTCGGCCGAGGTCGCCCTCGGCGTGCCGTTGTCGGCCGCGCTCGAGCGCCTTGCAGAGCGCAATCCCGGCGCCGAGATCCGCGCATTTGTCCGTGCGGTCAGCCAGGCCGAGCGCGACGGGTCGCCACTGGCCCCGGTGATAGCGGCTCAGGCTCGCGACGCGCGCCTGGCGCACAATCGCGCCATCCTCGAACGCGGTGCGCGCGCCGGGCCGAAGATCCAGCTGATCGTCTCGACCACGATCGTCCCGGGCGCGCTCGGCGCGCTGGCAGCGGTCGTCATCGCGGCGATGGCGTCCGGCCGGATCGAGTTTCTGTAGGCGCCTCGAAGGGTGACGGGCTCACTGAGGGGCGGGAGCGGTCCAGCTCTCGCCCTCGGCCATCTGGCGAATACCCAGCCAGAAGAAGTTCATCAGCTCGGTGGCGTACATCTCCGGATCGCTCTCGAACCCGCTGTCCATCCAGCGGTTCGCCAACTGGGTCGCGGCGCCGAACAACGCGAACGACCCGGCGGCACGCAGTTCCGGGTCGGAGAACGGGTCGCCGACGGTTTCGACCGAAGCCTGCTTCTCGAGTTCCTGGACAACGGCACGGATGTCGTCATGGATTCCGGTGACGATCTCCTGAAACAGCGGGACGTCGTAGCTGAACTCGCTGCGGATCAGCCGCCAGCTCGAGGGCGAGCGCTTGACGAACTCGAAGAAGGCGATGAATCCCGACCACAGCGACTGCTCCGGTGTGAGCCCGGGACGGTACGAACCGCTGATCGCGTTGACGGCCTCGGTGCCGGCGCGCTCGAGGCAGGCCGTGCAAAGGCCCTCCTTCGAGTCGAAGTACGCGTAGAGCATCGGCTTCGAGATGCCGACCACGTCGGCGATCTGGTCCATCGAGACCGCGTGGTAGCCCTGCTCACCGAAAAGCTCGGAAGCGGCCTCCAACATCTGTTGTTCTCGGACGGGTCTGGGCAGGCGCGCGCGAGCGGCGGCGGTTTCCTGCTTGTCGGAGATCCCTGTCGCGGATGGGATTCCTTCAATCTTCATATGAGCTCCTCTGCTCTTTGGACGGACTATCCAGAGGACTGCAAACAGCTTGCTCTCCCTCGATTCAGCTACCCCCCGAGAGACTGAACAAACCGTCACTTCCGATCGTACGCCATTACTGAAGAGTTGGTGCGGCAGAAATGGACAAACGTTTGGGAGCGCCGCTGGTGGTCGCTCCTGCATGGCCGAGGCCCCTGCAACGGCCGTTGCGAAATGGGTCGAAAAGGCTAAAGCGTGTTGCATTGTGGGTCGATGTGGGATAAAGTGGCAATCAGCTTCGTGGGCCGGGGAGGTGGAGTTCCTCCCGCTCAATCTCCCCGGTCCGCGTTCGAAGCTCCCTCTCTTTGACCATGGCCTTCCGCGGCAACTACGAACACTCACTCGACGCGAAGAACCGCCTGACGATCCCGGCGAAGCTTCGCGAGCAGCTCTCCGGAGACCTGGTGGTCGGCCGCTCGCTCGAGCGCTGCGCCGCGATCTGGACTGCCGAAGGGTTCGACGCCTACACCGAGGGCTTCCTGCGTGATCTGCACCCACTCTCGGAAGAGGCACGCAGCATCAACCTCTATTTCAACGCCAACTCGTTCGACGGCGAACTCGACAAGGCCGGCCGCGTGATGGTCCCGTCGAGCCTGCTCGCCGACGCGTCGATCGAGAAGGACGTCGTGATCGTCGGTGCCTACGACCACCTCCAGCTCTGGAGCCCGGACGCGTGGAGCGCGCGGCAGTCGGACGTGGTGGACAACCTCAACGTGACGGTGGCGAACATTGTCAATGCTGGCTGAGATGACGCGCGCCCACGTACCTGTGCTTGCTGCCGAGGTGATCGACCTCACCGCCCCGAAGAACGGCGAGACCGTCGTCGACTGCACATTCGGCGGTGGCGGTCACTCACGCCTGTTCGCCGACCGCGTCAGTCCCGACGGCACGGTGATCGGAATTGACCGTGATCCGGCCGCCCACTCGCGTTTCGAAGATTTCGCAGCCGAGGCCGAGTGCGAGACGCGCTTCATCCACGAAGACTTCTCGGCGGCGCTCGCCGAGCTTGCGGACGAACGCCTCGGCGCCGACGTGGTCCTGCTCGACCTTGGCGTCAGCTCTTTCCAGATCGACTCGCTCGAACGTGGCTTCTCTTACGTGTACGACGCGCCGCTCGACATGCGCATGGATCCGGAACAGGAAGTCTCGGCGATCGACGTGATCAATGCATGGGATGAGCGCCGGCTGTCGAACATCTTCGACAGGTATGGGGAGGAGCGGTTCGCAAGGCCGATCGCACGAGAGATCGTGCGGCGCAGGGAGGAAGCACCGATCGAGACGACTGAGCAGCTCGTCGACGCCGTCGTCGCTGCGATTCCTACGCCGGCCCGTTTCGCCGGCGGCCACCCGGCAAAGCGCGTCTTCCAGGCCGTGCGCATCGCCGTCAATGACGAGCTCGGTCAGCTCGAGCGCGCCCTGCCCTCTGCTTGGGAGTCGCTCGCGGTCGGAGGGAGGCTCGCAGTGATCTCCTTCCACTCACTGGAGGACCGCATGACCAAGCGGTTCTTCGCAGACCTCGCCAACGGTTGTATCTGTCCGCCCGACTTCCCGATCTGCACCTGTGGCCGCACGCCGCAGGCCGAACTCGTCAGCCGCCGCGCGATCGGACCTTCCGAAGGAGAAGTCGCCGCAAATCCGCGCGCGAAGTCAGGCAAGCTCCGTGTCGCGAAGAAGATCGCCGCCGACCGCGCTCCCGACCCGATCGGCGTCGACCGATGATGCGCCGTCCGAATTCAAGCCCGAGTCGCACCGCCGCTGGCCGCGCCCGCACACGCAGCGCCGATGCGCCGCGCCCGCGTGAAGGCGAAATCAAGGTCACCCGCAACAGCAAGCGCCCGCAGGTGAAGGCATCTCGCGGCCCGGGCGGCCCGACGCGAACTCGCAAGGTCGCCGAGCCGCGTCGTCGATCCGACAGCCGCAAGCCTGCCGCAAGGCCGCAGAAGGTTTCCGCGCGCTCGAAGCAGCCGCGCGTCGAGGCGACGTCGCGCGCTGCTGATCGCCGTGTCGCCGAAACACGCCGCCAGTCGCTCAGCAGCCTTGCTTCGGGCACGAAGCCGCGTGCGACCTCTGGGGGCGCCCGCCGATCCGTCGGCGGCGGCGGTGGTGGAGGGAGCATTCGCGCAGTGGCGGTCGGCGCCGGCGGCGGCGCAGCCGCGGCCGCCAAGGTCGTCGTCAAGCCCGTCGAGACCGTCGCGCGCCCGATGCTGCGTGTGGTCTCCGGTGGTCTGGAGAAGATTCCGCAGGCGGCAAGCTCCGCCACGCCGGTCACGCGTTCGCGCTTTCTGATTCTTTTCGTCGGACTGATGGCGGCCGGCCTGATTTACGTCAACGTCGGCAAGCTCGAGTACGGCGACGGTTACGGCAAATACGCCGAGCGCTCGCTCGAGCTTCAGCGCGAGAACACGCGCCTGCGCGCTCAGATCGCGCACGACTCAACGGCCGAACGGATCCAGCGTGCCGCAGAGCAGGCCGGACTGGTCGTACCCGACCCCGAACAGTTCAGCTACTTGAAGGACAGGCGCGGCGACGCGGTCAAGGCCGCCCGCGGATACGCGGCGCCGCAGTCGAGCGTGACCCCGACCTCGGAGTCGCCTTCGGCCGAGACCGGCGCCGTCGACACGACCGGGACGACCGACCTCGCCGGTACAAACACCGCCGGTGGGGACACTGCAACCACGGAAGCGCAGTACTGAGCGGGGTTTGACCGGATGGGCCTGATCGAACGCCGCATCGGGCTGTTGTCCGCGATTTTTCTTCTGTTCTTCGCGCTCGCGCTCGCACGCGCGTCGAAACTGATGGTCGTCGACCACGCCTCGTTCAAGGACCAGGCGGCCGGCCAGCAGGTCGACAACATGGTCGTCCCCGCGCCGCGCGGTGCGATTCTCGATCGAAACGGCAACGAACTGGCCGTCTCGACCGACGCCGCCGACGTCTCGGCCACGCCGTATCTGGTCAAGGACGTCAACGGTGTCGCCGCCAAGCTCGCTCCCCTGCTCTCGATGACACAGCAGGAAGTGGCTGCAAAGCTCGCCGACCGCGAGTCCGGTTTCGTGTATCTGGCGCGCAGCGTCCCGGGACGCGACGTCGCGAAGATCGTCAAGCTCGACATCGCCGGCGTCGACGTGACGCCGACGACGAAGCGCTTCTACCCGTCGAAGTCGATGGCCGCCCAGGTGCTCGGGTTCGTCGGCACGGAAGGCAAGGGCCTGTCCGGCCTCGAGTACCGCTGGGAGAAGGAGCTGCACGGCACCGATGGTGAGCGGCGCATCGTGATGGACGGTGCGGGCGAGCCGATCTCGACCGTCGACGTGAAAAAGGCCGAGGCCGGTGAGAACCTCAAGCTCACGCTCGACAACCAGCTGCAGCTGCAGACCGAGAGCGTGCTGTCGCGCGTCGCCGAGAAGTACGCGCCGAAGGGCGCTTCGGCGATCGTGATGAATCCGAAGACCGGCGCTGTGCTCGCGATGGCGAACTACCCGAAGCTCGACGCCAACGACCCGGGCGATTCAGACCCGCAGTCGCAGCAGAACCGCGCGGTCGGATTCACCTACGAACCGGGCTCGACATTCAAGGCCGTGACGGTGGCGGGCGCGCTCTCCGACCGCAAGGTGACGCCGGAGACAATCTTTGACCTGCCGCCGACGCTGCAGGTCGAGGACCGCGTGATCAAGGACGCCGAAGACCGCGGCGCAGAGTCGATCCCGGTCAAGCAGATCATCGCGCAGTCCTCGAACGTCGGCACGGTCAAGATCGGCCAGACGCTCGGCGACAAGCGCTTTGACGAGTGGGTTCACAGCTTCGGCTTCGGCAAGCCGACCGGCATCGACCTCGCCGGCGAAGAGCAGGGCCTGGTGCTCCGCGCGAAGCAGTACTCGGGCGTGTCGCTGGCCAACTACGCGATCGGTCAGGGACTCTCCGTCACGCCGATCCAGATGGCGCAGGCGTACTCGGCCGTGGCGAACGGCGGCATCCTGCGCACCCCGCACATCGTCGAGTCGGTCGGCGGCGAAGCGGTACCGGAGCCCAAGGGGCACCGCGTGATCTCACCGCGTGTATCGCGCCAGCTACGCACGATGCTCGAGGGAGTGCTCGGACCCGGCGGAACCGCCTCCGAAGCCGCGATCCCCGGTTACAAGCTGGCCGGCAAGACCGGTACGGCGCAGATCTTCGACACCTCGATCGGCCAGTACTCCAAGACGAAGTACGTCGCCTCCTTCATCGGCTTCGCGCCCGCGGACGACCCGCAACTGCTCGTCTCGGTGGTCGTGAACGAGCCGCAGGGCCAGATCTACGGCGGACAGGTCGCTGCGCCGGCATTTCAGGAAATCCTGAATTTCGCGCTGCCCTACTTCAAGATCCCGCCCTCCTGAGGCCCGGCGGGGCACGCCGACCCCGTCCGTATCCTGCCTTGGATGGACCTCGGCGAACTGACCGGTGACAAATCACTGTCCGGAACGGATATCTCGGACCTCGCCTATTCAAGCCGCGATGTCACGCCCGGCAGCCTCTTCTTCTGCGTGAAAGGGTTCACCGTGGACGGCCACGATTTCGCGGCCGACGCCGTCAGCAAAGGCGCCGCAGCCCTGGTGACCGAACGACCGCTCGGGCTGGGCGTTCCTGAGTACGTGGTCCCGAGCGCCCGCGCCGCGATGCCCGAGCTGGCCGGACGTTTCTTCGGCGACCCGAGCGCGCGGCTCGGAGTGATCGGCATCACCGGCACCAACGGAAAGACCACGACCGCTTATCTGACGCGACAGATCCTCGAGCGCTCCGGCCGTCGCTGCGGCCTGATCGGCACCGTCGCGTGGATCGTCGCGGGCGTCGAGACTCCCGCGGAGCGCACGACGCCGGAGGCGATCGACCTCGTGCGGGCGCTCAAGGACATGCTCGAAGGCGGTGAGGTGAACTGCGCGATCGAGGTCTCGTCCCACGCGCTCGAGCTCGGACGCGTCGATGGTGTCGCTTTCAGCGCCGCGGTATTCACGAATCTCACCCAGGACCATCTCGACTTTCACGACACGATGGAGGACTACTTCGCCGCCAAGCGGCTGCTTTTCGAGTCCGAGCCCGGGGTGTCGATTGTCAACATCGACGACGAGTACGGGCGCAGGCTGGCTTCCGACTTCGACTGTGTCACCTACTCGGCCGCCGGAGCCGATGCCGACTACAAGGCGGTCGATGTCGAGTTCGACGCCACCGGATCGCGGTTCACGTGCGTTCACGCCGGCGGAGAGCTGCGGGCGACCGTTCTGCTGCCGGGTCTTTTCAATGTCGCGAACGCTCTCGCCGCGCTCGCGACGTCGATCGAACTGGGCGTACCGCCCGAGCAGGCGGTGGCCGGGTTGGCAGAGGCAACGGGCGCGCCAGGACGCTTCGAGCCGGTCGCGAGCGACCGCGGCTTCGGCATTTTCGTCGACTACGCACACACGCCCGACTCGATCGAGAACGTCCTCAGGGCTGCAGCCCATCTGCCGCACGAGCGAGTGATATCCGTGGTCGGAGCCGGCGGTGACCGCGACCGCACGAAGCGCCCGCTGATGGGCGCTGCGGCCGCCAGTGCCTCTGACGTCGTCTACGTGACGTCCGACAACCCGCGCTCCGAGGACCCGGCGTCGATCATCGACGAAGTGCTCGCCGGCGCCCGGCCGGCGGCCGAGACGAGCGGCGCGACCGTCCACGACGAAGTCGACCGGCGTGAGGCGATCGAGCGGGCCGTCGCTGACGCGCGGCCCGGGGACATCGTCTTCGTCTTCGGCAAGGGGCACGAGCAGGGCCAGGAGTTCGCCGACGGCAGGAAGATCCCGTTCGATGACGCGACGGTCGTGCGCGACGCGCTCGCCCTGCTCCCGGCCGTGGACGCTCCGCGATGATCGAGCTCTCGGCGCAGACGATCACCGACGCGGTCGGTGGCGCGCACCGGCCGGCAGAGGCGGCCGCAGAATTCCCGGTGCGCGCCGTGATCGACTCGCGAGAGGCGGGTCCCGGCGATCTCTTCTTCGGGATCGCCGGAGAACGCGTCGACGGAGCCGAATTCGCCGCTTCAGTCGCCGATGCCGGCGCATGGGGCGTCGTCGTTTCGTCGGAACGATTCGCGCAGGCGAGCGATGAGGTCGCCTCCGGGACGCACGTGTTCGGTGCGGAAGACGTGGTCGGCGCGCTCGGCCGGGTCGCCAACCGCTGGCGCCACGAGCTCGGCGCGAAGGTGATCGGAGTCACCGGGTCCACGGGCAAGACCTCGACCAAAGACATCCTCGCGGCGATGCTGGCACGTTCCGGGGCGGTCGTGGCGACGCCGGCTAACCGCAACACCGAGATCGGCATGCCGCTGACGATCCTTTCGGCGCCGCGCGGCACCGGTGCGCTCGTGCTGGAGATGGCGATGCGTGGCGCCGGGCAGATCGAAGAGCTCGCGCGGATCGCGGAGCCCGACGTCGGCTGCATCGTCAACGTCGGGCCGGTGCACCTCGAACAGCTCGGTAGCGTCGAGAACGTGGCTGCCGCCAAGGCCGAGCTGATCGCGGCGCTCGGTCCCCGGGCCGCGGCAGTGATGCCGGCCGACGAACCGTTGCTTGCTCTGCATTTTCGCCCGGACATCCGCACCGTCACTTTTGGTCCGGGCGGCGACGTCCGCCTCGAGGACGAGGATGCCGTCGGCGAGCTGGAGATCGCGACCCCGGAAGGTCCGCTGACGATCCGCCCGTCGTTCAAAGAGCGTTATCTCACGCGTAACCTGCTCGCGGCCGTCGCGTGTGCCCAGTTGGTGGGCACCCCGGTCGGCGGCGAGCTGAAAGTGACCTTCTCGGCCCTGCGCGGCGAGGTCAGCGAGATCCTCGGCGGAGTCACCTTGATCAACGACTGTTACAACGCGAACCCGGTATCGATGCGCGCGGCGCTCGACAATCTCGCCGATGCCGGCGGGCGCCACATAGCGGTGCTCGGCGGCATGGGCGAACTCGGGCCCGATTCCGACCGTTTCCACCACGAGGTCGCCGGCCACGCCCAGGAGACGGGCGTCGACCTGCTCGTCAGTGTCGGGGAGCTCGGCGGTGCGTACGGCGATGAGTACGTCGGCTCGATCGAGCACGTCGCCACGCCCGAGGCAGCGGCGTACGTGGTCCGCAAAGTCGCCGAGCCCGGCGACACCGTGCTCGTCAAGGGCTCGCGCTCGGTCGGCCTCGAGAAGGTCGGCGAGATTCTTGTGAACGCATCGAAGCCGGCGGGGACCGTCTGATGGGCGGGCCGGGCATGGGCGAGGTGCTGATCGGCGCGATGTCGACGCTGCTGATCGCGATCTTCCTCGGACCGCAGTTCATCCGCTTCCTGCGTCGCCGCAGCTTCGGCCAGCACATCCGCGACGAGGGCCCGATCGAGCACCACACCAAAGCCGGCACGCCGACGATGGGCGGGATCATCATCTTCGTCTCGGTGCTGATCCCGATCCTGATCCTCGCCGACGTCACCAGCGCCGGCACGATCGCCGTTATGGGCACCACGCTGGCCTGCGCCGCCGTCGGCTTCGCCGACGACTGGACGAAGATCGTGCGCAAGCGTTCGCTCGGGCTGTCGGGCCGCTGGAAGCTTTTCTGGCAGGCCGTGATTGCGGCAGGGCTCTGGTACGTGGCGACCCAGCGAGCCGGTCTCGACAGCGTCGTCTTCATCCGCATCTTCGACGCCTCGATCAACCTCGGTTACTTCTATCCCGTGTTTGTGCTGCTCGTTGTCATGGGAGCGACGAACGGCGTCAACCTGACCGACGGGCTCGACGGCCTGGCGGCCGGCTGCGCGGCGATCGTCTTCACGACCTACACGTTCATGACCGCCAACTACAACTGGCACGACCTGACGCTGATCAGCGCGTGCCTCGCGGCGGCGTGCATCGGCTTCCTCTGGTTCAACTCTTTCCCGGCGGCGATCTTCATGGGCGATACGGGCTCACTCGGGCTCGGCGGCGCGATCGCTGCGCTGGCGGTGATGACCGACACCGAGATCCTGCTGGTGCTGATCGGGGGCATCTTCGTGATCGAGGCGCTGTCCGTGGCGATCCAGGTCTTCTGGTTCAAGATGTTCCACAAGCGCGTCTTCCTGATGGCCCCGATCCACCATGACTTCGAGATGCGCGGCTGGAGTGAGACGAAGATCATCTTGCGCTTCTGGATCGTCGCGGCGGGCCTTGCCGCCGTCGGCTTCGTGCTCTTCCTCAATCCGCTCTGATCTTCTAGGTTCTGCGGCCGTGTCCGGCCCAACCTATGAATTCGTCCCGCGTCCGGCGGTGCCGCAGGGCACGGCCCTTGTCATCGGCCTCGGCAAGTCCGGCCAGTCGGCCGCGAAGTTGCTCGCGAGCCGAGGCCATCGCGTGATCGCGGTCGACTCGGGCGCGCCCGGCGGCAGCGACACGCTCGGTGATTTCGGCGTCGACGTTCACCTGCGGTCCGATGGGGTGGATCACGTCGACGAAGCCGATTTCGTCGTCAAGAGCCCCGGTGTGCCGCAGGAGGCGCCGGCGGTCGCCGCCGCCAAGCTCGAGGGCAAGCTCGTGATCGGCGAGCTTGAGCTCGGCTGGCGAATGCTCGCCAATCCCTTCATCGCCGTCACCGGCACCAACGGCAAGACGACGACGACCGAGCTGCTCGGGCAGATCTACCGCGATGCCGGTCTGCCCGTCGCCGTCGCCGGCAACGTCGGCACGCCGGTCTGCGATCTCGTCGGTCAGCTCGATCCGGACGCGACAGTCGTCTGCGAGGCCTCGAGCTACCAGATTGAAGACGCCCCGGAGTTCACGCCGGAGTGCGGGATTCTGCTCAACCTCGCGCCCGACCACATCGACCGCCACGGCAGCTTCGCCGCCTATCGCGACGCGAAACTCTCGATGTTCGCCGGCCAGAAACCGGGACAGTTCGCCGTCTGCGGTCCGACGGTGACCGACACGCTCCCGGGCGAAGGTCGCAAATACAGGGTGCCTGCGCCGAACCTGGACACGATCGGCGAGTCAGTTCTGATGCAGGGGGATCACAACAAGGAGAACGCCGTGATCGCGACGCAGGCCGCGATGTTGATGGGCGTCGACCCGTTTTCGATCTCGCGGACGCTCGCGACATTCGGCGGCCTCCCGAATCGCATGGAGCTCGTCACCCAACACCTTGGCGTCGACTACATCAACGACTCGAAGGCGACGAACGTGGCCGCGACCGTCGCCGCGCTGGCCAGCTTCAAGGGAACCGCCCGGTTGATTCTCGGCGGGTCGCCCAAAGGTGAGGACTATGCGCCGCTGCGCAACGCCGTTGAAAGCGCGTGCGCGGCGGTCTACCTGAACGGCGAAACCTCCGAAGACCTCGCGTCCGCGCTCGCCGGGATCGATACGCCGGTCGAGCGGTTCGACAAGCTCGCAGAAGCTTTCGGCGCCGCCAGCGGGTCCGCCGAGAAGGGCGAAACCGTCCTGCTCAGTCCCGCCGCCGCCAGCTTCGACCAGTTCGCGAACTACGAGGCGCGCGGCGACGCCTTCCGGGACCTGGTCGCCGCCCTGAAGACGTGATTCCGCGCGACAGGGGACGGCAAGGGGCCGTCGAAATCATTCGGGATGAAGCTTTCCCGGCCTCAGCGCGCCAAAAAACGTGGTCAGTCCTCCGACGAGCAGCTGCTCTGGACGATCACGATCGCGCTGTTCGCGGCAGGCGCAGTGATGGTCTACTCGGCCAGCTCCGGAAACGCCGCGCTGCAGATCGACGGGGACCCGACGGGCTACCTCAAGCGCTATCTCGTGATCGGAGCGATCGGCCTCGTGGCGATGCGCTTCCTGTCGCGCGTGAATCTCGAGCGGGTGCGCGAGTTGACGCCGATGCTGCTGATGGCGGCGTTCGGGATGCTCGTGCTCGTTTTGCTGCCCGGCTTCGGCGTCGAGGTGAACGGCGCGCGGCGCTGGCTGGGCGCGGGAATCCTGCGTTTTCAGCCTTCCGAGGTGATGAAGTTCGCGCTGATCCTCTACGCGGCAATGTTGATCGCCCAGGATCCGAAACGCGTGCGCTCGCTGAGCTCGATGGCGAATCCGCTCTTCTACGTGATCGGCGCCGCGGCGGCGCTGATCATGCTGCAGCCGGACATGGGCACCGACCTGGTGATCTGCGCCACGCTCGGCCTGATGCTGATCGCGGCCGGTGCGCGGCTGTCGGACATGGCGAAGATCGCCGGCGGCATGGCCGTCTGCGTGCTGCTGCTGGCCGTGCTCGAGCCGTACCGGATGGCGCGACTGACGTCCTTCCTGAACCCCGACCACGACCCGACCGGCATCGGCTACCAGTCGCAGCAGGCGCGCATCGCGATCGGCTCCGGCGGAGTCTTCGGCGTCGGGCTGGGCGAGTCGGTGCAGAAAATCCATTACATGCCCGAGGCGCACACGGACATGATCCTCGCCGTGATCGGCGAGGAGCTCGGCCTGATGGGCATCCTCGCGCTGGTCACGCTCTACGCCGGCCTGATCATCGGGGGCCTGCGCGCGGCGAAGAACAG
Source organism: uncultured Thermoleophilaceae bacterium (assembly GCA_964455545.1). Taxonomy (GTDB): domain Bacteria; phylum Actinomycetota; class Thermoleophilia; order Solirubrobacterales; family JACPNS01; genus JACPNS01. The sequence goes on from CAYVWQ010000007.1 coordinate 82,202, forward strand.
CCGCGACATCTACGCGCGGCTGCTGGCGATCGGACTCACGTCGCTGCTGGCCTGCCAGGCGCTGCTCAACTTCTTCGCCGTACTCGGAATGGCGCCGCTCACCGGCGTGCCGCTGCCGTTCATCTCGTACGGCGGCGCGAACCTGATCATCATGCTCAGTGCGATGGGCCTGCTGATCAACGTCGCCTCGGGGCGGCAGAAGGCGCGCGTGAAGGTGCTCAAGGGCGGCGGCCAGCGCACGTCGCATCAGCGCCAGCGCCAGCCTCAGCGCGTCGCCGCCGCGGGCGGAGCGCGCCCGGCGAGGACCGGTTCCGCTTCACGACGTTCGGGTGGTCGACATGAGAGTCGCAATCGCAGCGGGCGGGACGGCGGGTCACGCCGTTCCGGCCCTGGCCGTCGCTGAGTCACTTCGCGCGCGCGGCATCGATGTCGTGTTTTTCGGCGGCGAGCGGGCCGAGGCCGAACTCGTGCCGGCTGCCGGTTTCGAATTCCGGCAACTCAAGCTGGCCGGACTTGACCGCAAGAACCCTCTGAAGGCACTGAGGGCCGTCTGGCTCGCGTTCCGCGGCGTCCTGAGCGCGCGCAAACAGCTGAAGACGCTCGGTGTCGACGCCGTCATGGCGGGCGGTGGCTACGTGTCCGGACCGGTCGGGGCGGCCGCAGTCCTGCTGCGCAAACCGCTGGTCGTGACCGAGGCCGACGCGCATCTCGGCGTCTCGAACAAGCTGCTGGCGCCGTTCGCGCGCCGGGTGTGTCTCGCTTTCGCGCTTCACGGTCGCGCAGGAGAGAAGTACGTGGTGACCGGCCGCCCGATCGCGCCGCGTCATGACGCGATCGACAAGGCCGGCGCGCGCGACAAGTTCGGTCTGCCGCAGGACGGTCTCTGTCTGCTCGCCTTCGGCGGCTCACTCGGAGCACGCACGATCAACCGCGCGATGCTCGAGGCGTTCAAGGACGGCGTCCCCGACGGGTTGTGCGTGCTGCACCTGACCGGCCGCGGCGACTTCTCGGCCGCCCGGGAGATTCTCGACGGCCACCCCGGGCTGGCGGCGTCGGCCGCGCATGCGCGCTACCGCTTGTTCGATTACACCAACGACTTTGATGTCGCGCTGGCGGCCGCCGATCTCGCCGTCTGCCGCGCCGGCGGCTCGATCTTCGAGCTGGCGGCCGCGGGGCTGCCATCGATCCTCGTCCCGTACCCCCACGCGACATCCGACCACCAGGCGCTGAACGCCTCCTGGCTCGTCGACGGCGACGCCGCGCTGATGGTGCGGGACCACGATCTGACCGGGGGACGACTTCGCGAGATGGTCGAGGGCCTGCTGTCCGATCCCGGTGAACTCGCTGCGATGCGCGAGCGCGCTCTGGAGCTGGCGAAGCCGGACGCTGCCGACCGGATCGCCGACGAACTGGTAGGAGCGGGGCAGGACGCATGAGCTTTTCCGACCGCAGATTCCACCTGATCGGCGCCGGCGGCGCAGGCATGAGCGGCCTCGCGGTCGCGCTTCGCGAGATGGGCGTGACGGTCAGCGGGTCCGACCGCGCGGACTCGTCCTACGCCGACCGCCTGGTCGGCGCCGGCGTGGACCTGTCGATCGGGCATGACGCCGACAACGTTCCCGAAGATGCCGAGGTCGTCGTCTCGACCGCGATCGGCGACGACAACCCCGAGCTGGTGATCGCCCGTGAGCGCGGTCAGAAGGTGCTTCACCGCAGTGACCTGCTGCGCGAACTGGTCGCGCTGAGCGACCGTTGTATCGCCGTCGCCGGGACGCATGGCAAGACCACGACCACCGCGATGATTGCCCACGTGCTCACCGAGCTCGACGAGGACCCGTCCTTCTTTGTCGGCGGGGAGGTGACCGTCGGCGGTCGCACCACGAACGCCCATGTGGGGAAGGGCACGGTCGCCGTCGTCGAGGCCGACGAGTCGGACGGCTCGTTCCTGAAGCTCGATCCTGACGTCGCGATCATCACCAACGTCGAACTCGACCACCACGCGAAGTGGGGCGGGGGGCTACCGGAGCTGATGGCCGCGTTCGGCCAGTTCGCGGCTGGCGCCAAAGACGTGATCGTCTGGCGCGGCCAGCCGGAGCTGGCCGGCCTCGCCGAGCGGACGGTCGGATTCGGCATCGGCGAGGGATCCGGTGACGATCTCGTGGCCGAGGATGTGAACACTCCCGCCGACCCGACCGAGGGAAGCGAGTACAGACTCGGGGAAGCGTTGGTCCGACTCGGTGTCCGCGGCGATCACAACGTGCTCAACTCGCTGGCGGCGCTGGCCGCCGTCCGCGCCGTCGGCCAGCCGCTTTCGGCCGCGACACCGGCGATCTCCGGCTTCCACGGGGTCGCCCGTCGTTTTGAACTGATCGGCGACGGCCCGAACGGATCGCGCGTGTACGACGACTACGCCCACCACCCGACCGAGGTTCACGCCGCGCTCACGGCCGCGCGTCAGACCGCAGAGGGCGGACGGGTCGTCGCCCTCTTCCAGCCGCATCTTTATTCGCGCACCCGGTCGCTGGCGCGCCGGTTCGGCGAAGCCCTGGCGCTCGCCGACGTCGTGGTCGTCACCGGGATCTATCCGGCGCGCGAGCTGCAACAGGACTTCCCCGGCGTGTCTGGCTACCAGGTGGCCACGGCGGCCGCCGACGCCAACCGCGGCCTGACCGTGCACTGGCAGCCTGAACTCGCCGGGGCGACCGAGCTGCTTCGCCGAATCCTGCGCCCGGGCGACCTGTTCATCACGATCGGCGCCGGCGATGTCTTCACGGCCGGGCGGGAGCTGACCGCATGAGCTCGGTACCCGAGGGCGTCGAGCGGGACGCGCCGCTTGAACGCCTCACCACCGTCCGCACCGGCGGAACGGCCGACTTCTTTGCTCGTCCCGCCGCGGCAAACAAGCTCGTTGAGCTTCTTGCATGGGCAAGTTCATCGGAACTCCCGGTAGGGGTGATCGGTTCGGGATCGAATCTCTTGGTAGCGGACTCAGGATTCCGCGGCCTGGCGATCAAACTCGACGGACACCTCACGGAAGTGCACTTCGAACCCGAGAATTCAGCTGTCACCTGCGGCGGCGGCGCACGACTGCCGCGGCTGGCCGCGCGCACGGCTGAGGCCGAGCTCTCCGGCCTCGAATTCGGCGTCAACATTCCCGGCACGGTCGGCGGAGCGATCCGCATGAACGCCAATGCCTACGGCGGCGAACTTGCGCGCGTGCTCGACTGGGCGGACGTTGCGACCCCGGAAGGCGTCGAGCGCCGCACCGCCGACGACTTTGAGTTCAGCTACCGCCACAGCAACATCGCCGGCTACCAGGTGGTCGCCCGCGCTCGCTTCGTGCTGGAGCACGCGCCGACGGAGCAGGTCAAGGCCACACTCGCAGATCTGCGCACACGCCGCAAGGAGGCCCAGCCGTCGGGTGTCAAGACTTTCGGTTCGACGTTCAAGAACCCCGACGACCCGCGCGCCGACGGCCGCACCGCGGGACAGTTGCTCGAGGCCGCCGGTTGCAAGGGGCTGACGGTCGGGGGCGCGCGTTTTTCGCCGCGTCACGCCAACTTCGTCGAGAACACGGGCGAGGCGACCACGTCGGACGTCGTCGGACTGATCGCGGCCGGCCGCGCCAGGGTGCAGGAGCAGTTCGGTTTGAGACTCGAGACCGAAGTTCAGGTGCTTGGCGAGGTCGACGCGGCGCTCTGGGGTGAGGCATGAGCTTTCCCGAGGCACTCGACCCGCGCCGCGCGAAGCTGCCGCGGATCCAGTTCCCGAACCTCTCGGTGCCGCGGCTGCGGCGCCCGAATGTTTCACTTCGCAGCGCAAAACGGCCCTCTCGCGGGTTCGTGTTGATCGCGCTCCTGTTCACGCTGCTGATCGCGATCGCGTCGTTCTTCCTCGTGCGCAACTCGTCGCTGGTTCAGGTCCGCGAGGTCAAGATCGTCGGACTCGAGGGCTACTACGACAAGAACGCCCGTCGCGCCGTGCGCGAGGAGGCGCTGCGGATGACGACGATGAACTTCGACGCCGACCGCGTCGAGGAGGCTGCGGCAGCGTTCGTCAGCGTCGCCGGTGTCGAGGTCAAGACCGACTTCCCGCACTCCGTCGTCATCGACTTCGACGTGCGCCGCCCGGTCCTGCGCGCGAAAGTCAACGGCCGGACCGTCACCCTCTCTCAGAGCGGTGAGATCATGACCGCGCAGGCCGGCGCCTCGTCGCTCCCGACGATCGACACGACGGGGACGATCGAAGGAGACAAGGTCGTCGGCGGACGCGCGCTCGCCGCGGCGAAGATCCTCGGTGCCGCGCCCGACATCCTTCTGCGCAAGGTCGACACGATCCGCTTCGGACGGCTCGGTCTGATGATCACCTTGACCTCTGGTCCGACCCTCTACTTCGGTGACTCGGCCGACGCGGTCCAGAAGTGGAAGGACGCGGCGGCAGTGCTTGCGAACGCCGCGACCAAGGGTCTCGCCTATATCGACCTTCGTGCCCCCGGTCGCCCAGCGATCGGCGGACTCGGCGCCGCGCCGGTAACGGCCACGAGCATCGACGGCGAAGAGGAGTCCCTGCCCGAACAGGAGGTCTCGACCGCGACCGATGACTCCTCCACGGACGTCGTCGAGCAGCCCGCGCCCTCCGCGACCACCGAACCTCAGACCGACGCCCAGACCCAGGCCCCGGCGCAGAACACGTCGCCGGCGCCGTCTCAGGGCGCAGCTGGAGGGGCGACGATAACTCCTTAAGAGCGCAAATACCGTGTATAACTCTGACCTGAACCCTCAAGGTTCAGACCCTCAAGTTTCACTTGAGATGAGGCCAACTCTCAACTCCAAGTTGAGGGTTCACGCTGCAAAAAACGTTGTAGCGCTTACATCGCGGGCCCGGGAGGCCGTTAGTTTCGACAGATATGAACGACTTTGACTACACATCGCAGGGTTCGACCGGCCGCGACGCGGGCAGCTATCTCGCCGTCATCAAGGTCGTCGGAGTCGGTGGCGGCGGAACCAACGCCGTCAACCGCATGGTCGACGCCGGTCTCAAGGGCGTCGAGTTCATCGCGGTCAACACCGACGCCCAGGCGCTGCAGATGTGCGACGCAGACGTCAAGCTGAACATCGGCTCTCACCTGACCAAGGGTCTCGGTGCGGGCGCCGATCCGTCGATCGGCGCCGGCGCGGCGTCCGAGAGCCGCGACGACATCAAGGAGGCGCTGAAGGGCGCAGACCTCGTCTTCGTCACCGCCGGAGAGGGTGGCGGCACCGGTACCGGCGCAGCTCCCGTGATCGCCGAGATCGCCAAGCAGGAGGTCGGGGCACTGACCGTCGGAGTCGTCACGCGTCCGTTCTCGTTCGAGGGTTCGCAGCGCGCGAACCAGGCCGACGAGGGCATCCAGCGCCTGCGCGAGCAGGTCGACACGCTGATCGTGATTCCGAACGAGCGACTGCTCAGCACCGTCGAGCGCCGCACCTCGATCCTCGACGCCTTCCGCGACGCCGACAACGTGTTGCGTCAGGGTGTCCAGGGCATCACCGACCTGATCACGACTCCCGGTCTGATCAACCTTGACTTCGCAGACGTCCGCACGATCATGCACGACGCCGGCAGCGCCCTCATGGGCATCGGTGCCGGCAGCGGTGAAGGCCGCGCCGGTGAGGCCGCCAAGAACGCGATCAGCTCACCGTTGCTTGAAGAGAGCGTCGAGGGTGCCACCGGCATTCTGCTCAACATCACCGGCGGTCGCGAAGTTGGTCTGTTCGAGATCAACGAGGCGGCAGAGATCGTCTCGAGTGCTGCGGACCAGAACGCGAACATCATTTTTGGTGCCGTGATCGACGAGTCGCTCGGCGACGAGGTCCGCGTCACGGTGATCGCCACCGGTTTCGACCGCCGCGGAGCTTCGCGCTCGAGCGGTATCGACTTCTCGAGCTCACGTTCCAGCCGTCGTCCGCGCCGCGACGTCGGCCGCAGTGACGTCGACCGCGGATCGCTCGAGATCTCGGACGACGACATCGACGTGCCGGACTTCCTGCGCGAGGACTAGTCATCGAGCCCGAGCGCGCAGCGGTTCTGCGCGCGGTTGCCGCTCACGACCCCGCGCTCGTCGTCACCGACGTCGAGCCGCTGGGCGACGGCGTCAAGAGCGAGGTGTTCCGCGCGCGCTGCGAAGGTGGGGCGGAGTTCGCGATCAAGCTTTTCAAAGCCGCCCATCACGACGTCGCCGCGCGCGAGAAGGCGGTGTTCAGCGAGCTGGAGCGCCGCGCCGACCTGCCGGTGCCGCGCCTGCTGCACGCCGGTGACGAAGCGCTCGTTCTGACGGTCGTCCCCGGCGAGTCGATGGGCGGGATGCTCGGCTGGATGGACCGCGCAGACTTCAACACGGTTTATCGGCAACTCGGGGTGTTCCTCGGGCGTCTGCACGGAGCGCGACCCGCGCGCTTCGGCGGACTTCCCGACAGCGGGTTGCCGTCGTTCGCGTCCAACCGTGAGTTCATGGCCGTCCGCTTCGAGTGGGCGCTCTCGCGGTATCGCGAGTACGGCGGGCCCGTCGAAATCGCCGACGCGGCCGAGCAGTACGTCGGCCACCGCGCCGGCCTGTTCGACGCCTGTGAGCGACCGGCCGTCGTCCATTTCGACCTGCATCCGCAGAATGTGCTGCTCCGGCGCGAGGGCGACCGCGCCCTCCGGCTCACCGGCGTTGTCGACTGGGAGAGTGGACTCGGCGCCGACCCGCTCGCTGACATCGCTCAGGCCTGGCACATGTCTCCCCATCGGGCGCCGGAGCACCTGACCTCGATCGTCGAGGGGTACGGCGGAATCGAGGGGGAGTGGCGCCCGCGGCTTGACCTGTACGTTCTCTACTTCTCGATCGAGCTGTGGATCTGGTTCGTCAAGGGAGGATCACCGCCGCCACACGAGGGGATCGATGCCAGGATCGCCGGGATCGTCGGCGGCTAGTGTGGCCGCCACATGACTGACGAATCCACCACTCCGCTCCGCCGCACCGCGCTCTACGACCGCCACGTCGAGGCCGGCGCGAAACTCGTTCCCTTCGCCGGCTGGGAGATGCCGGTCCAGTACGCCGACGGCATCCGCGCCGAGCATCAGCACGTGCGCAGCCAGGCGGGAATCTTCGACGTCTCGCACATGGGCGAGATCGAGACGACCGGTCCGCAGGCCGAGCAGTTCCTCCAGCGCATCCTCAGCAACGACGTTTCGAAGATCCCGATCGGCGGCGCGCAGTACTCGGTGCTGTGTCGCGACGACGGCGGGGTGATCGACGACCTTTTCACCTACCGGCTGGGACCGCAGCGCTATCTGACCGTCACCAATGCCTCAAACCACCAGAACGACTTCGAGTGGTTCGCCCAGCAGGCAGGCGCGTTCGATGTCGACGTGATCGACCGCGCCAACGAGTACGCGATGATCGCGCTGCAGGGGCCGCATGCACGCGACATCCTGCGCTCGCTCAAGGGCACGGAGCCGAAGCGCTTCGAGATCGTCGAGGGCGAGATCGCCGGGCACCGCGCGCTGATCGCCGGCACCGGCTACACCGGTGAGGACGGGGTTGAGATCCTCGTCGCTCCGGCCGAGGCTTCGGTGTTGTGGGAGACTCTGGTGATCGCAGGCGCCAAGCCGATCGGCCTCGCCGCGCGCGACACGCTGCGCACTGAGGTCTGTTACCACCTCTACGGCAACGACCTCTCGCTCGACATCGACCCGATCAGCGCCGGCCTGTCATGGGCCTGCGCGCTGGACACGGACTTCATCGGCGCGAGCGAGCTGAGCAAGATCGCGGCCGAAGGGCCGAAGCGCAAATTCGTCGCCTTCGAGGTGATCGGACCGGGAATCCCGCGCCAGGGCAACCTGATCGTCCGCGGCGGCGAGACCGTCGGTGAGGTGACCAGTGGCACGCTCTCGCCTTCGCTCGATGAGGGCATCGGGCTCGGCTATATCGACGCGAAGTTCAGCGACCCGGGCACGGAGGTCGAGATCGACGTCCGCGGCAAGCGTCGCCAGGCGCAGATTCGCAAGAAGCCGCTCTACTCCAAGCAGTAGGATTCGCGCAGTCGAACCGACCCCGAAAGGATCCACCCGTGGCAGAAGAGTCTTATCCCGAAGGTCTGAAGTACCACTCCGAGCACGACTGGGCGCAGATCGAGGGCGACGTCGCCACGTTCGGGATCACCTGGTTCGCGCAGGACGCGCTCGGCGAGATCGTCTTTTTTGAGCCGCCTGCCGTCGGGTCGACCGTCACCAAGGACACTTCGTACGCCGAGGTCGAGTCGGTCAAGGCCGTCTCTGAAGTGATCGCGCCTTTGTCCGGCGAGATCGTCGAGTCCAACGACGCTCTTGAGGGCGCGCCTGAGTCGATCAACGATGACCCGTACGGATCGGGGTGGATGGTCAAGGTCCGCCTGAGCGACCCGTCCGAGGTCGACGCGCTGCTCGACCAGCCGGCGTACGTTGAGCTGGTTCAGGGCTCCTGACGCGCTGTTTCCCCGGAATTTGCGCCTGACCTCTGGCACCCGGTGCCAGAGCTGGTGCGGAATTTGCGTGGTTTCTGGATGCGCCGGGCCGCAGGAGCCCGACGACCCCACCTTCTAGAGTTGTCCATAACGCGCGTCGCGCCCCCGGCTCGCGCGGACACCCCGACGAGAAGGACCCCGTTTGAGCACGTACACGTCCGACACCCCCGACGACCGCAAGGAGATGCTGGCGGCGATCGGGGCAGAGTCGATCGACGACCTCTTCGCTGACATTCCGGCCGGCGTTCGCCTGGACCGGGCGCTTGACCTGCCGGCAGGCAGGCCCGAGTTCGAGGTCTATGACCACCTCGCCCAGCTCGCCGAGCAGAACATCCACGCCGACCGCGAGATCAGCTTCCTCGGCGCCGGGATGTACGACCACTACGTGCCCGCGCTGATCGATTCGATCATCACGCGCAGCGAGTTCCTCACGCCTTACACGCCGTACCAGCCCGAGGTTTCGCAGGGCGGCCTGCAAGTGATGTTCGAATACCAGACGGCGATCGCCGAGCTGACCGGCCTCGACGTCTCGAACGCCTCGGTCTACGAGGGCCCGAGCGCGATGGCCGCCGCCGGCTATCTGGCCGTCAACGAGAACAAGCGCAAGAAGTTCGTCGTCTCGTCGGCCGTCAACCCGCAGTACCGCCAAACGCTCAAGACCAACGCCTACGGCTACAACGCCGAGGTCGTAGAGGTCGCTGCGACCGACGGACTGACCGACCCGGCCGCACTGGCCGAGGCCGTCGACGAGGACACCTCCGCCGTCTTCATCCAGAACCCGAACTTTTTCGGCAGCGTCGAAGACGTCCAGGCGCTCACCGACGCCGCGAAGGCCGTCGGCGCGCTCGTCGTCTGCGTCGCCGACCCGCTCACGCTCGGCGTGCTCGCGCCTCCCGGCGACTTCGGCGTCGACATCTGCGTCGGCGAGGGCCAGACCCTCGGCAACCGCCTTGACTTCGGCGGTCCGAGCTTCGGTTTCTTCGCCGCCACCCAGAAACTGATCCGCCGCATGCCCGGCCGCATCGCCGGAGAGACCGTCGACGTCGACGGCCGCCGCGGCTGGGTGCTGACTCTGCAGACGCGCGAACAGCACATCCGCCGCGAGAAGGCGACGAGCAACATCTGCACGAGTCAGGCGCTGAACGCCCTGGCCGGAGTCATCTATCTCAGCTGGCTCGGCCGGCAGGGCATCGTCGAACTCGGCGAGCTGATGCTCAAGCGCACGGCCTACGCGCGCGAGAAGCTCTCGGCCGTCGAGGGCGTGGAGCTCGCCTTCGACGCCCCGGTCTTTCGCGAGTTCGCGATCAAGGTCGACGCCCCCGCCGAAGCCGTGCTCGATCAGCTCGCGCTCGACGGCATCAACGGCGGCTACTCGCTCGCAGGCGACTACCCGGAGCTCGGCGACGCGCTGCTGCTCGCGATCACCGAGAAGCGCAGCGCCGAGCAGATCGATCTGCTCGCGGACAGGCTGGGCGCCGCCGTTGCGACGGCAGCGACCGCGGGGGTAGAGGCATGACCGTCAACGTCACAGAGACCCCGATGCAGGCCGAGAAGGCCACCACGATCTACGAGAAGTCGCACCCGGGCCGCCGCGCCAGCACGCTGCCGGCGCTCGACGTGCCCGACAAGCCGGTCAGCGAACTGCTTCCGGCCGCGGCGATCCGTAAGGCAGCTCCGCGCCTGCCCGAGATCTCCGAACCGGAGATCGTCCGTCACTACAACAAGCTCTCGCGCCGCAACTTCGACCTCGACTCGGGCTTCTATCCGCTCGGCTCGTGCACGATGAAGCACAACCCGAAGCTGCACGAGCGCGCGGCGAGCCTGCCGGGCTTCAGCCGCCTGCACCCGCTACAGAACCCGGACCGCGCTCAGGGCGCGCTCGAGCTGATGTACAACCTCGAGGCGGCGCTCAGCGAGATCACGGGCCTGCCGCACGTGTCGCTGCAGCCGAGCGCCGGCAGCCACGGAGAGCTCGCCGGAGTGTTGCTCACGAAGGCCTATCACGAGGATCGCGGCGAGCACCGCACGAAGGTCCTCGCCCCCGACACGTCGCACGGCACCAACCCGGCGACGGTGACGATGGCCGGCTACGAGACCGTCAAGGTCGCGACAAACGAGCGCGGCGGCGTCGACCTCGACGACCTGCGCGAGAAGGCGACGACCGATGTCGCCTGCCTGATGCTCACGAACCCGAACACGCTCGGCCTGTTCGACGAGAACATCGAAGAGATCGCCAAGATCATGCACGACGTCGGCGCGACGCTCTACTACGACGGCGCCAACCTCAACGCCGTGATGGGCATCTCGCGTCCTGGCGACATGGGCTTCGACATCGTCCACATGAACCTGCACAAGTCGTTCACGCAGCCGCACGGCGGCGGTGGACCGGGCAGCGGTCCGATCGCCGTGTCCGATCGGATCGCTCCGTACCTGCCGAATCCGCGCATCGTCATGCAGGACGGCCGCTTCACGCTCGACTCGTCTTCCGAGAAGTCGATCGGCCGCCTGCGCGGCTTCCAGGGCAACTTCGGTGTGTTTGTGCGCAGCTACGCGTACATCTGCTCGCTCGGGGCCGAAGGCCTCAAGGCCGCGTCCGAGACCGCCGTGCTGAACGCCAATTACATGCTCGAACAGGGCAAGAAGAACGAACGCGTCGCCAAGTACCTGCCGGTCCAGTTCGACCGCCTCGCCAAGCACGAGTACGTGCTCAGCGCGTCCGGCGCGAAGCGCGAACTCGACGTGCGTGCGACCGACATCGCCAAACGCCTGCTCGACTTCGGGTACCACCCGCCGACGATCTACTTCCCGTTGCTCGTCGACGAAGCGATGATGATCGAGCCGACCGAGACCGAGACGAAGGAGACGCTCGACGGCTTCATCGAAGCTCTCGACAAGATCCTCGAAGAGGCCGAGAACGACGCCTCGTTCGTGCAGAACGCGCCGTACACGACGCCGGTCCGCAGGCTCGATGAGGCGGCGGCCGCGCGTACTCCGGTCGTCAAGCAGGACCTGGGCGCGCTGGCGTAGTAGAACTTCCGCGGTGAAGATCTTCAGCGGAATCCAGCCGACCGGGCGCAAGCACCTCGGCAACTACATCGGCGCGATCAGCCAGTACGTCGACCTGCAGGAGCAGGGCGATCCCGCGATCTACTGCGTCGTCGACTCGCACTCGATCACCGTCAAGTACGACCCGGCAGAGCAGCGCGAGCGTGTCTACGACACGGCGGCGATTCTGCTCGCGGCCGGGCTCGATCCCGAGCAGTGCATCTTTTTCCGCCAGTCCGATTCTCCGGACCACACGGAGCTGACATGGATGCTTTCCGCCGTCACGGCGTACGGCGACCTCAACCGCATGACCCAGTTCAAGGAGAAGTCCGGCAAGCAGCGCGAGCTCGTCTCCGCCGGCCTCTACTTCTATCCCGTCCTGATGGCCGCCGACATCCTTGCCTACCGCACCGATCTTGTCCCCGTGGGGGACGACCAGCGCCAGCACGTCGAGCTGGCGCGGCAGATCGCGACCAACTTCAACAACCGCTTCGGCGACACGTTCACCGTGCCCGAGTGGCGCATCCCAGAAGTCGGCGCGCGGATCATGGACGTGAAAGAGCCGACGAACAAGATGTCGACGACCAGCGAGAACCCGGCCGGCACGATCTACGTGCTCGACGAGCCAAAGGCGATCGAGAAGAAGATCAAGTCCGCGACCACCGACTCCGGCAGCGAGGTCGTTCGCGCTCCGGACAAGCCGGGAATCAGCAATTTGATCGAAATTCTCGCCTTCACCACCGGCACCACGATGGAGCAGGTCGAGGCCGACTTCGCCGGCCAGCAGTACGGAGCCTTCAAGACCGCCGTCGCCGAAGCAGTCGTTGAATATCTGCGGCCTGTGCAGGAGAAATACGCCGAGATTCGCCCTGACGAGGACCAGCTTGAGGCGGTCCTGGGCGTCGGGGCGGCGAAGGCGCGTGAGATTTCCGGACCGATCGTCGCGGAGGCTCGCGACAAGATGGGTCTGGGCCCGCGTGTAGGTTGAGCGCGTGGAACACGCTGGACCGAACCTGCCCTGGTCCGAGCTGATCGACGCCGATGCCCGCGACGAGGAAGCCGCGGCGTCCGTGACGATCGCCGAGATCGAAGCCGCCGAAATCGACGCGAGCGTCGGTGAGCCGACGCACGTCACCGCGATCACGGATGGCACTCCGCGCTTTGACGCGCTTGAGCTCGACCTGGAGGTGTTCCACGGCCCGTTCGACCTGTTGCTCGAACTGGTGATGCGCGAGGAAATTGACCTGCTCGAGGTCGATCTCGCGCAGATCGTGCTCGGGTACGTCGAACTGCTCGAATCGCAGGGCGAGATCGAGCTGGAGCCGGTCACCGAGTTCGTCGTGCTGATCGCCGCGCTGCTCGAACTCAAGAGCCGGATGATGCTCCCGCGCGAAGAGACTGACGGGGTCTTCGACCTGGAGCTCGGCGCCGAGGAGGCGGCCGAGGAGCTGCTTGCGCGCATGCTCGAGTATCACCGCTACAACAAGCTCGCCGGCTGGCTGCGCGAGCGCTACCACGCGGAGCAGTCCTTCCATTACCGCTCGGCGCCGCTGCCGCGCCACCTGCGCACGGTCGAGATCGAGAATGTCGGCAAGGTCTATAACCCCGAGCGACTTTCTGCCGCAATCGGCAACCTGCTGCACGTCCCTGAGCAACTTGAGATCCCTCACCTTCGCCTGCACCGCGCGACGCTCGAGCAGCGGCTGGGCCGCTTGCGCGGGCTGCTGCGCCGCGCGACCAGCTTCAACTTTGACGAGGCCGTCGAAGGGGAGGACCGCCTGACTGAGGCGCTCACCATCTGGGCGCTGCTCGAGCTGTACAAGCTCGGCGAGGCCGACTGGGTGCAAGACGAGAACTTCGGCCCGATCGAGGTGCGCGCCGTGCGCCGCGAGGAGGCGGCGTGAACGACGAGCCGGAGCAGATCGTCGAAGAGCCTGAAGCGGCTCCGACAGCGCCCGAGCCGCCGGAGCCGACCGAGGGCGTACCCGAACACCAGCGACTCGCGCTTCCAGCCAAGATCGAGGCCCTGCTTTTTCTTTCGAACGAACCCCTGACCGTCGCCCAACTGGTCGAGGCATGCGAATCCTCGGAGTCGAAGGTCGAGCAGGCCCTGTCGGTTCTGGAAGAGGACTTCCAGGAGGGCAGGCGCGGGGTCGTGCTGCGCCGGATCTCCGGCGGCTTCATGCTTTCGAGCGCCCCCGGCGCCGACGCCGCCGCAAAACGCCTGTTCGCGAAGCCGCGCACGCCGCCGCTGACCCAGGCGCAGGCCGAGTGCCTGGCGATCATCGCTTATCTACAGCCGGTTTCGCGTCCCGAGATCGCGCGTATCCGCGGCGTGAGCTCCGAAAGCGCGCTGGCGACGTTGCTCGAGCGCGGCCTGGTGGCCGACGCCGGCCGCAGCAAATTCGGCGCCGTGATCTTCCGCACCACAGAGCTGTTCGACCGCCTGTTCGGACTTGACGGGCTCGACAAACTGCCCGACATCGCGGCGTTTGACCCCTCTCCAGAGGACGAGAGTGACCTGCGTGAGCGCCTGCTGAAGGCCGGAGATGCCCGCGAATCTGCCTCTCCGCAGCAGCAGAACGCCGGTTGAGCCCCTGCTGGACTTTCGAATACCGGGCGGGAACCCCATAAACAAGCGGTTTGGGGTCACCACCCATCGAACGAATGTCCAAGTTACCCAGTTGTGACTATTCAAGGCCGGCGTCACTGGCCGATATTCCTCTCGAACGATCCGGGACATAGAACTTCAACTCACTTCGGTGAGAACAAGGAGTTCGAAGTTTCGGGGCTTTGACTGTCGCCGGCGCGGCAGCGAGTGGAACGGCCTCGGTGCCTTTCATGCATGCCGCGCCCGACAAGCCTCTGGAGCAGAGGTTCAAAGCACGAGACTCAGTTTCAAGCTGACTTGGTTCCCTGCCGAAAGGCAACCCCCCCCGGGAACTGGTCGTACGAAGGGTCGGTGTCACGGACTAGACACCGACCCTTCAACTTTTAAGCAGGCGACATGGCGCGGTCTTCCTCGGAGACCGCGGCCTCCTGCAGCTTGTCGGCGACCAGTTGTCCGCAGGCGGCGGCGATGTCCTGGCCACGCGTGAGGCGGACGGTCGCCGGGACACCGGCGCGCTTGAGCGTGTCGCGGAAGTTGCCGATCGTCGTGCGCGCCGATCCGCCGTAGCCCGTTCCGGTCGGGTTGTACGGGATCAGATTGACCTTGAAGGCTGAGTGGGGGGTGAGCGCCTCTGCGAGCTGCTCGGCGTGGATGCGCGAATCGTTGACGCCGTCGAGCATCACGTATTCGATGAAGACCTTGCGGTTGGTCTTCTCGTAGTGCCTGCGACATTCGGCGAGCACGTCCTCGATCGGCCAACGGTCGTTTACCGGCATGATCTTGGAGCGCAGCTCGGGGTCGGCGGCGTGTAGGCTGAAGGCGAGGCGGACAGGGCGGTCGATCTCGTTGAACTGCTTGATCCCGGGGAGCCAGCCGACCGTCGAGACAGTTGTACGGCGGTTCGTGATGCCGATGTCCGGCAGCAGCTCGCATGACTCGAGCACGTTGTCGAGGTTCATCATCGGCTCGCCCATACCCATGAAGACAAGGTGGTTGACCGGCTCGATACGGCGGAAGTGCAGGACTTGGTCGATGATCTCACCGGTCGTCAGATTGCGCCCGAAGGCCATCGTGCCGGTTGCGCAGAAGGTGCAGGTCAGCGGGCAGCCCGACTGACTGGAGACGCAGATCGAGCGGCGCCCGTCCTGGTAGCGCATCATCACGGCCTCGACCGGGCGTCCGTCGAGCGTGTGGAAGAGCGTCTTGATCGTGCCGTCGCGCGATTCGGCCTGGTCGATCAGTTCAAGCGTTGTGAACGGCACGCGGTCGGCCAGTTCCGCGCGCAGTTCCGCCGGGACGTTGAGCATCTCGTCGTAGCCCAGCGCCCCTCGCGACGTCCACTCCCACACCTGTTTGGTGCGGTAAGGCTTCTCGCCAAGTTCTTCGATCGTCCGTCTGAGCAGCCCAAGATCCACACCCATACGGTACGAAAGCCGCAAACAGCGACCGTGGGTTCGCACCAGGTGCGAACCCACGCACGCAAATTGCGGCCTTGGCCTCACACCTGGTGTGAGGCTGAGGGCGGTATTTGCGGGGATTCGTAGGCTTCTTCGCCATGCGCCTTGCCAAGTACATCGCCCACGCCGGAGTCGCGAGTCGCAGGGCGTCCGAGCAGCTGATCTTTGACGGACGCGTAACTGTTGACGGGAACACCGTCACCGACCCGGCACGGGACGTCGACGACGGGAACGAGATCACCGTCGACGGGGAGCGCGTGCAGACCGAACAGACCGTCGTCTACGCGGTGAACAAGCCGCTAGGCGTGATCAGCACGGCCGACGACCCCGAAGGTCGTCGCACGGTCGTAGATCTGATCGGCAACGAGAAGCGGCTCTACCCGGTCGGGCGGCTCGACGCCAACTCGCACGGATTGATGCTCGTCACCAACGACGGCGAGCTCGCAAACCAGCTGAGCCACCCGCGCTATGGCGTGCCCAAGACCTACCGCGTGCGCGTGCGCCGCGGCTCGCCCCTGAGCAAGGCCGAGCTCGACCAGCTCGCGAACGGAGTCGAGCTCGAGGATGGCCGCACCGGCAAGGCCGAGGTGACGAAGACGGGGCAGCGTGAGTTCGAGATCGTCATCCGCGAAGGCCGCAACCGCCAGATCCGAAGGATGTGCGAGGCGATCGGTCGTGACGTCGGCGAGCTGCAGCGGGTGAAGTTCGGCTCGCTCGAGCTCGGACGCCTGCGCGAAGGCACGGCGCGCCGGTTGTCCCCCGAAGAGGTGAAACAGCTCTGGCAGACTGTGCAGGCGCCGACCGGCGTGCGGCCGAAGAAGCGGCGCCCACAGCAGCGCGGCAACGCGCGCACGGGACGTGGGAAGACGAGATGAACGACACCGAGAACACAAAGCTTTTCGCCCTGCGCGGCGCAACCACGGTCAAGGCCAACGAGGCCGACCAGATCATCGCGGCGACAGAGGAGCTGCTGGTCGAGGTGCTCAAGCGCAATGACCTGACGCCTGCCGCGCTGGTCAGCTGCATCTTCACGACCACGGCCGACCTGAACGCGCAGTTCCCGGCCGTCGCGGCGCGAAACATCGGGCTCAACGCGGTGCCGCTGCTCTGTGCGCGCGAAATTGACGTGCCCGATTCGCTGCCGCTGGCGATCCGCATCATGCTGCACTTCTATGCGCCCGAAGATCACGAGACCAAACACGTGTACCTGCGCGACGCCGTGACGCTGCGCTCCGATCTCACGGAGGCGCAGTAGTGCCGGTGAAGATCAACAAGACGGTCGCCGACATTCCGGTCTACCCGCAGGCGAGCACCTATGCGTTCGGCGGCCCACTCGTGAAGATGTCGAGCAACGAGTCGCCGCATCAGCCACACCCGGCGGTGGCCGAGGCGATCACTGCTGCTGGACGCGACGTGAACCGGTATCCAGATCCTTCCGGCGCTGTTTTTCGAGAGAAACTCGCTGAGACCTACGACATGGCGCCCGAGCAGATCGTGCTCGGCAACGGCTCCTGCGAGATCCTCCTCGCCGGCGCTCAGGTGCTGCTTGAACCCGGCTCCGAGCTGGTGTACGCGTGGCCGAGCTTCTCGATGTACCCGCACCTCGCTGCGATGACCGGCGCCAAAGCAGTCGAGGTCCCGCTCACGAGCGACCACCGCCACGACCTCGACGCGATGCTGGCGGCGATCACGCCGAACACGAAAATGGTGCTGGTCTGCAACCCGAACAACCCGACCGGTACCTTCGTCGACCACGACGCGATCAACGAGTTCGTTTATGAGGTCCCGAAGGATGTCTGCGTCGTGATCGACGAGGCGTACATCGAGTTTGTCGAGGGGGCGGACCGTGACGCCCTGCTGCCGCTCGTGATCGAGCACGACAACGTCGTCGTCACGCGCACGTTCGCGAAGATCTACGGGCTCGCCGGGCTGCGTGTCGGCTACGGCTTCGCGCCGCTCGCGTTCAAACAGGCGATCGACCTCGTGCGTCAGCCGTTCAGCGTCAACCTCGTTGCCCAGGCGGCCGCGACCGAGGCGCTCAAGCACCCCGACGACGTTGTCGAGCGCGTGCAGTCGACAATCGCCGAACGGCAGTGGATCGAGACCGAGCTGCGTGAAGCAGGTTTTGCGACGGCCGAGACGCAGACGAACTTCAGCTGGATCGATCTCGGCGGGCTCGACGAGGACGAAGTCGTTGACGGTCTCGCCCGGCAGGGCATCATCGTCCGCGCCGGCAAAGCGCTCGGCTCGCCAGGCTTCATCCGCGCCAGCTACTGCGACCACGAAGACAACGCAAAGTTCGTCGCGGCGATGCGTGCACTGCGCGCGTAATCGCGTACTCTGTCCGAAGTGCCGCAGCGGATTTCTCCGTCAGGCGGCGTATCTACACCAAAGACGTTTGCAGTCAAGAACTTTGGTGCGACGGCGTCCCAGCTGGCCCCGTCGGGACATGCTCACAACCGAACACCGAACAAAAGAACTCAACAGAGAGAAACGCAGGCAACCCAAATGATGATCGTCATGAAAGAAGGCGCTTCTGAGGAGCAGATCCAGGGCGTCATCGACCGCATTGAGAAGGCCGGCGCGAACGCCCACGTCTCGCGCGGTCAGTTCGTGACCGTCATCGGGGCGGTCGGCGACGCAGACAGCCAGGTCCACGAGGCTGGTCTCGAACTCGCGGAAGGCGTCGACCACGTCGTTCCGATCATGAAGCCCTACAAGCTTTCGAGCCTGCAGTTCAAGAAGGGCGAGCGCACGACCATCGACATCGACGGGCGCAAGCTCGGCGGCGGCACGTTCGCACTGATCGCCGGTCCGTGCACGGTCGAGAGCCGCGAGCAGGTGTTCACCAGCGCGCAGCAGTGCAAAGATGCCGGCGTCCCGTTCTTCCGTGGCGGCGCGTACAAGCCGCGCACGTCTCCGTACTCCTTCCAGGGTCTCGGCGTCGAGGGCCTGCGCATCCTCAAGGAGGCGAAAGAGGAGTACGGCATGCCGATCGTCACCGAGCTGATGGACGTCCGCGACGTCGAGCACGTCGTCGAGGTCGCCGACGTGATCCAGATCGGGGCGCGCAACATGCAGAACTACAACCTGCTGACCGAGGTCGGCCGCAGCGGCGTTCCGGCGCTGCTCAAGCGCGGTCTCTCGAGCACGATCGAGGACCTGCTGATGGCGTCCGAGTACATCCTCAAGGAAGGCAACCAGGACGTCATGCTCTGCGAGCGCGGTATCCGCACGTTCGAGCCGGGCTACCGCTTCACGCTCGACCTGCTCGCGGTGCCGGTCCTGCAGCAGCTCACGCACCTGCCGATCGTCGTCGACCCGTCGCACGCAGCCGGTCGACGCGACCTGGTGCTGTCGATGTCGCTCGCCGCTGCGGCGGCCGGCGCCGACGGGATCATCGTCGAGACGCACCCCGACCCGGAGAACGCCGTCTGCGACGGCCCGCAGGCGATTCGCGGCGACGAGTTCGCGGACTACGCCGAGCAGGTCAACCGCGTCGCCGAGATGGTCGGCAAGACGGCAGAGGTCATCCAAGCCGCATAGCTCCCGGCCCGTCCACCCCCGGCGCTAGAAATGGCGTGTGGACGGGAGCTCACAACCTGCCGCCGAGCGGCCGACCCAGCACACGGTCAACCTGACCTTCAACGCCCCGGTCTGGCTGTACGGACTCGGGCGCACCAGCTGGCTGGTCGTCGGCGTGGCGCTGGTCGTGCTCGGCTTCCTGCACGTCGTCGCCGACGCCGGCACGATCCTGATGCCGCTGCTCGTCGCGACCGTGCTTGCGGTCGTTTGTGCGCCGCTGGTTTCGCGCCTGACACGCGCCGGGATCCCGCGCGGAGCGTCGACCGCGCTGTTCGTCGTCGGCGTGTTCGGCGTCGCCGCGCTGCTCGGTTACGCGATCGTCGTCGGAGTGATCAGCGAGGCCAAGCCGGTCGCCAACCACCTCGAGTCAGCTTCCAGCCAGATCGCCGCGTGGGTCGACAAGAAGGGCGGTGACAGCTCCGAGGTCGCACAGATCGAGGTGAAGGTGCGCCAGACCGCTTCGCGATCGGTCGAGACGCTCGTGCGCGGCACGGCCGATGGCGTCCGCGGACTGGCAGGCGCGATGTTCTTCCTCGCGCTCACGCTGCTCAGCCTGGTCTTCATCCTCAAGGACGCGCCAAATATCCGGGGGTGGTGCGAAAAACACATGGGCGTCCCGCCGCCGGTGGCGCGCACGATCACCGGCGGAATGATCAAGTCGCTGCGCGGCTACTTCGTCGGGATGACGATCCTCGCTGCCGGCACGGCAGCGGTGATCGGCCTGATCTGCTGGATCGTCGGCGTTCCGCTGATCGCGACGATCGTGCTCGTCACGTTCCTGGCCGTGTACGTGCCCTACATCGGCGCGTTCGGGGCCGCGCTCTTTACGACCCTCGTCGCGATCGCGACGGGGTCCGAGGGCACGATCATCGTGATGATCGTCGCCCAGCTCGTGATCTACGCGCTGATCCATCCGATGATCACGCCGCTGATCTTCGGCTCGACGCTCGACATCCATCCGCTCGTCGCGCTCGTGGCGACGATCGGTGGCGGCAGCATCTTCGGCGTCCTCGGGCTGGTTTTGACAGCTCCGATCGTCGCGGCCGTCCTGCACATCACCGAAGACCTCGTCGCGCAGCGGGCGGTCACCTCGACCGATCCTTCTGCTGCCGCCGAGTCGGGGGCCGGCACATGAAGAATCCGTTCGCGAAGGCGCCCGAAGGCGCGGCCGCGCAGTACATCGCGCTCGACCGCGACGCGATCGAGACCGTCTTCGTCGCGCCGAAGTGGCTACGCGACATCGGCCTGACCTCGTGGTTCGCGGTCGGCTTCGCATTGCTGCTTGCGCTGCTGATCGGTCTGCTGGCGCTGACCGCAACAATCACGATCCCGGTGATCCTCGCCGCAGTGGTCGCCGCCGTTGCGTCGCCAGTTGTCTCCTGGCTGCAGCAGCGCGGGATGCCGCGCGGCGCCGCGACGATCCTGTTCGTCCTCGCGTTGATCGCGGTGGCCGCGCTGTTCGCGTGGGCCGTGATGTCGGGCATCGTCAGTCAGGCCGACAAATCGAGCAACGAACTCAAGCACGCGTCGAACGAGATCACCAGTTGGCTGTCGCAGCATGGGACCAGCGCGAAGTCGGCGCAGAGCGCACAGTCGAGCGTCGAGAGCTCGACGACGAAGTCGGCGTCGACGCTGCTGTCAGGCGTCGGCAAGGTCGTCGGCGGCCTCTCCGGAATCGTCTTCTTCATCGCGATGGCGATGATCAGCATGATTTTCCTGCTCAAGGACGGGCCGATGATCAGGAGGTGGGCAGAACGCCACATGGGCGTGCCCGAGCCTGTCGCAACCGTCATCACCGGCCGGCTGATCGGCTCGCTCCGCGGCTACTTCCTGGGCGTGACGATCATCGCGGTGTTCAACGGGCTCGTCGTCGGGATCGGCGCACTCGCGCTCGGGGTGCCGCTGGTGGCGACGATCGTGCTCGTGACGTTCATCGGCGCGTACATTCCGTTTCTCGGCGCTTGGGCGGCCGGCGCGTTCTCTGTCCTGATCGCGTTCGGTGCCGACAACGAGACGGCGGTGGTCGGAATGATCGTGATTCAGCTGCTCGCCAACGGCCTGCTGCAGCAGATGGTGCAGCCGATCGCCTACGGCGCGGCGCTCGGGATTCATCCGCTCGCCGCGCTGATCGCGACGATCGGCGGCGGCTGTCTGTTTGGTGCGATCGGACTGATCCTCGGGGCCCCGCTGTTGTCGGCGGCGGTGCGGATATCCGCGGATCTCGCGAACGCCCGAGCCGCAGAGGCGGAAAGCGAGGGGTCGCCCGGCCTCGACCCGCCTGATCTCGGCCTGCCCGCCACCTGACGCCGCCCAGGCCGATCACTACGCTCTCGAAGCGATGTCACCGGACCGATCGGAGAATTCCCGTATCGCCATCGTCGGCGTCGGCCTGATCGGCGGATCGGTCGGGCTGGCGGCCCGTGCGCGGATCGAGGGCATCAGCGAGGTCGTCGGATGGGATCCGGCTGAAGGAGTGCTTGAAGAAGCCGTCAAGCTCGAGGTGATTGATCGCGCCGCGGGCTCACTGGAAGAGGCCGTCACCGGCGCCGACCTCGTTGTTCTCGCGAGCCCGGTCGCCTCACTCGTCGACAACGCGCGCGCCGCGCTGGCTGTCGTCGGCGAGGACGCCGTCGTCACCGACGTCGGCTCGACCAAGCGCGAAATCGTCGCGGCGATCGACGATCCCCGCTTCATCGGCGGCCACCCGATCGCCGGCGCCGAGACCGCGGGTGTCGAACACGCGCGCGAAGACCTCTTCGAGGACTCGACGTGGTTCGTCACGCCGACGCCGAACACAACTGGGATCGGCCTCGAGCGCCTGATGCGCTTCGCCCGCAACCTGGGTGCCCAGCCGCACGCGGTCGACGCGGCCGCCCACGACAAGCTTCTGGCCGACATCAGTCATCTGCCGCACGTTCTCGCCAACGCTCTGGTCACACAGGCAGCAGGATCGATCAACACCGAGGACGGATCGATCGCCGTGGTCGGACCGAGTTTTCGCGACGCCACGCGCGTCGCCGGCGCCAACAGCGCGATCTGGCGTGACATCTACCTCTCGAACCACGACGCGCTCGTCCCGGCGATCGACTCCGTGATCGAGCGCCTGGCGGGTTTTCGCGACGCGATCAAGGCGCAGGACGGCGACGAGATCGTCCGTCTGAACGAGCAGGCGCGGGCCGACCGCGAGACGCTGCTCGAGCAGGACCTCGTCGGCGAAGAGGTGTACGAGCTGCGCGTTTCCGTGCCCAACCAGCCGGGCGTGCTCGCGAACATCACGCTCGCACTCGGCAAGGCCGGCGTCAACATCGTCGACATGGCGCTCTACCCGGCCGTCGACATGCGCAGCGGCGCGATCAGCGTCTGGGTGCCGGGCGAGGAGGCCGCCCGCCGCACTGAGGATCTGATCGCGGAGCTCGGCTTTCCTGTTGCGCGTGCGTGAAGCGTTGGTCTTGACGCTTCCGGCGCGGCCATAATGACGCCTCCGATGCGCTCAACTTTTTCACCATCCGGTCCGCTCAAGGGGTCGATCACCCCGCCCGCCGACAAGTCGATCTCGCACCGTGCGGCGCTGATCGCCGGTATGTGCGACTCGCCGGTGACGATCCGCAACTACCTCAACTCGGCCGACACGAACTCGACGCTCGCCGCCGTCGAGACCGTCGGCGCCGGCATCGAGCGTCGCGGCGGGGAGATCGTCGTCCGCGGCGTCGGGCTGCGCGGCGCACAGGAGGCGCCCGGTGTCATCGACGTCGGCAACGCGGGAACGCTGATCCGCCTGATCCCCGGCTGGCTCGCCGGTCAGCCGACCGGCGACTGGGAGCTCGATGGCGACGCCAGCATCCGCCGCCGTCCGATGCGCCGGATCGTCGACCCCCTGCGCGAGATGGGGGCGAAGATCGACGCGAGCCCCGACGGCACTGCGCCGCTGTGTGTTGAGGCGGCTCCCTTGAAGGGGATCGACTACGAGATGCCGGTGGCCAGCGGCCAGGTCAAATCGTGTCTGCTGTTCGCCGGGCTCGCCGCCAGTGGCACCACGCGAATCACCGAGAAGGAGATTTCACGCGACCACACGGAGCGGATGCTGGCGGCGGCCGGGGTGCCGATCCGCAAGGAGGGGACGGCGATCGTGATCGACGGCCTCGTCGACGAGCTCGAGCTCGGCACGATCGATGTGCCGGGTGACCTCTCATCGGCCGCGTTCATGATCGTCGCCGGCGTGCTCGTCAAGGGTTCGCGCCTGCTCGTCAGGGACGTCGGCCTGAACCACACGCGTATCGGCATCCTGCGGATCCTCGAACGGATGGGCGCGGTCGTGCTTGCCGATCCCGAGCGTCCGGGGGATGAAATCCCGAGCATCGAGCCGATCGGCGACCTCGACGTGGCGGCGACGACGCTGGTCGGGACCGAAGTGACCGGCGACGAGGTGCCGCTGGCGATCGATGAGCTGCCGCTGGTGGCGCTGCTCGGCGCTTTCGCCGAAGGCGAGACCCGAGTCAGTGGGGCGGAGGAGCTCCGCTACAAGGAGAGCGACCGGATCGCCACCGTCGTAGAAGGCCTCTCCGGGCTGGGCGCGGACATCGAGGCGACCGACGACGGCTTCGTCGTGCGCGGAAGCGGGAGCTTGCGCGGTGGCACCATTTCTTCGCACGGTGACCACCGCCTGGCGATGCTCGGCGCGATCGCGGGTCTCGCCAGCGACGAGGGCGTGACCGTCGACGGGATGGAGGCCGCGTCGGTCTCGTATCCGTCGTTCGAGGACGATCTGCGGGCGCTGATCGGCTGAGAGCGCGCTGCCACAATACGTGGCATGCCTGAGACAACCGCAGATCCTAAGCTCGCGATCCCCGCAGACATCAAGCCCAAGGACGGCCGCTTCGGCGCCGGTCCCTCGAAGGTCCGCACCGAAGGCCTCGAAGCCCTGGCCGCCACCGGAAGTTCACTGCTCGGTACTTCGCACCGCCAGGCGCCCGTGCGCAACCTCGTCGGCGAGGTTCGCGACGGCGTCTCCCAGCTCTTCTCGCTACCCGACGGCTACGAGGTGATTCTCGGCAACGGCGGCGCCACGGCCTTCTGGGACATCGCCACGCACGGTTTGATTCGCGAGAAGTCGCAGCACCTCTCGTTCGGCGAGTTCTCGAGCAAGTTCGCCAAGGCCGCAAAGCAGGCGCCGTGGATCGCCGAGCCGACGGTGATCGAGAGCGAGACCGGCACACGCCCTGCGCCGAACGGTGAGGCCGGAGTCGACGTGTACGGCTGGGCCCACAACGAGACCAGCACCGGTGTGATGGCTCCGGTCGAGCGGGTTGAAGGCGCAGACGGCGACGCGCTCGTGTTGATCGACGCCACCAGCGCGGCCGGCGGCCTGCCGGTCGACATCGCGCAGACCGACGCCTACTACTTCGCGCCGCAGAAGAACTTCGCCTCCGACGGCGGCCTGTGGCTAGCGACCTTTTCGCCCGCCGCGCTTGAGCGCGCGGCCGAAATCGCCGCTTCCGGCCGCCACATCCCGGCGTTCTTCGACCTGCCGACGGCGATCGACAACTCGTTGAAGAACCAGACCTACAACACGCCGGCGCTCGCAACGCTGTTCCTGCTCAACGAACAGCTCAAGTGGCTGAACGGCAACGGCGGCCTCGACTTCGCGGTCGGTCGCACGACCGACAGCTCGAGTCGCCTCTACGGCTGGGCCGAATCGAGCGAGTTCGCGACGCCGTACGTCGAGAACCCCGACGAGCGCTCGCTGGTGATCGGCACGATCGACTTTGAAGACCGGGTGGACGCCGCCGAGGTCGCCAAGACCCTGCGCGCAAACGGCATCGTCGACACCGAGCCGTACCGCAAACTCGGCCGCAACCAGCTGCGCGTGGCGATGTTCCCGGCGATCGACCCCGACGACGTCGAGGCGCTCACCGCCTGCATCGACTACGTGGTCGAACGGCTCGGCTGAGGCGATGATCGTCGCGATCGACGGCCCCGCGGGGGCCGGCAAGAGCACGGTCTCACGGGCCGTGGCGGAGGCGCTCGGAGCGACCTACCTGGACAGCGGCGCGATGTACCGCGTTGTGGCTTTGAAGTCGCTGACCGGCATCGAACCGGCAGCGGCGGCGCGCGAGACCGCGATCGGCCTCGGCGAGGTGGTGACCGCCGACGGGGTCGACGTCACGAGCGCGATCCGTACGCCGGAAGTGACCGCGCGTGCCTCTGAGGTCGCCGCGCTTCCCGAGGTGCGCGAAGCGCTCGTCGAGCAGCAGCGCGCGATGCTCCACGACGGCGGCGACTGGGTCGCCGAGGGCCGGGACATCGGAACCGTCGTCGCACCCGACGCCCAGCTGAAGATCTACCTGACCGCCTCCGAGGAGGAGCGCGCCCGCCGCCGGGCCGCCGAGCACGGCCTCGACCGGGCTGAGGTGCTGGCGGCGCAGGCAGACCGCGATCACCGCGACGCCACGCGCGACTACTCGCCGCTGATGGCGGCCGACGATGCCGTCGAGGTCGATACCACCGGGATGGGCATCGAACAGGTCGTGGCCGAGATCACCGGCCTCGCGAGGTCTGCGAGGGCGTAAGTGAACGACGATCAGGACTTCATCGAGATCGAGGTTGTCGACGATGGCGAGTTCCCACTCGGCCTCGACGAGCGCGAAGAGGCGATTCCCGAGGACGAACCGGAGGCGCCCCGTCGCCACGCGACGATTGCGATCGTCGGCTATCCGAACGTCGGCAAGTCAAGCCTGATCAACCGGCTGACCCAGTCGAAGGAGGCCGTCGTGCACGAGCGCGCCGGTGTCACGCGCGACCGCAAGGCGCTGCACACGGATTGGAACGGGGTGGACCTGACGTTGATCGACACCGGCGGGGTCGACGTGACCGAGGACGACGACATCGCCCGCGGCATCCGCTTCCAGGCCGAGGCCGCGATCGAACTCGCCGACGTCGTGTTGTTCGTCGTCGACGGCAAGGCCGGCTACCGGCCGGGCGACGACGACATCGCGCAGATTCTGCGGCGCGGCAGGAAGCCCGTGATCGTCGCGGCGAACAAGATCGACTCGGCAAGCAGCATTCCGCTCGCCGCAGAGTTTCAGCGCCTCGGCATGGGCGACCCTGTGGCGGTCAGTGCGGCGCAGGGACTGGGCACGGGCGACCTGCTGGACCGCATCGTCGAGCTGGCCGGCGACGAGCCGCGCGCCGTCAACGAGAACGCCGTGCAGCTCGCCGTGCTCGGCCGTCCGAACGTCGGAAAGTCGAGTCTGGTCAACGCGATCGTCGGCGAAGAGCGCGTGATCGTCTCTCCGATCAGTGGCACCACCCGCGACTCGATCGACACCGAGATCGAGGCCGAGGGTCGGCAGATCACGTTGATCGACACCGCCGGTCTGCGCAAGCGCAGCAAGCAGGCCGACGAGCTCGAATACTTCTCGAGCCTGCGTTCGCAGCTCGCGATGGAGCGGGCCGACGTCGCGCTCGTCGTGTGCGATGTGTCGGTCGGGGTCACCTCGGAAGACCTACGGATCTGCGAGCTGGCGATGAAGGCCGGCTGCGCGACGCTGGTGGTGCTGAACAAGTGGGACCTGCCGCACGAGGAACTCGACCTCAAGCACGAGCGCGCGCGGCTCGCCCGCAAACTGCGCCTGCGCCCGAAGATTGTCACCAGCAGCGCCGTCAGCGGCAGGAACGTGCCGAAGCTGATGCAGGAGGCCATCGACCTCGCCGACCGCTCGGCGCAGCGCATCCCGACCAAGGAGCTGAACAAGTTCATCAACGACGTTCAAGGGCTGCGCCAGCCGCCGAACGTGCGCGGCAAGCGGCTGAAGATGTACTACATGACGCAGTTCCAGGAGAACCCGCCGCGCTTCGCGATCCAGGTGAACACCCGCCGGGCGATCGCGCGCGACTACGCGTTCTTCGTCGAGAACCAGTTGCGCGAGCGCTACGACCTCGACGGGGTGCCGCTGATCATCGACTTCAAGGCCTCAAAGGGCCGCTACGACGACTGACGTAGGATTCTCGCCCGGTCCCCGTGTCAGACACAGCCGTCTCAATCAAAGGCCTGCGCAAGTCGTACGGCGACTTCGAGGCCGTCAAGGGCGTTGATCTCGAGATTCCCGTCGGCGAGGTCTTCGCGATCCTCGGTCCGAACGGCGCCGGCAAGACGACCACCGTCGAGATCCTTGAGGGATACCGCGAGCGCACGAGCGGCGAGGTATCCGTGCTGGGTGCCGACCCGGGGCGCCCGACTCGTGCTTGGCGCGAGCGCATTGGCATCGTGTTGCAGGAGTCTGAGCAGGGAACGCTGCTGACCGTGCGCGAGACGCTCGCGATGTACGCCGGCTACTACTCGAACCCGCGAGGGGTCGCCGAGACGATCCAGATGGTCGGGCTGACCGAGAAATCCGACGTGCGCGCGGGCAAGCTCTCGGGCGGCCAGAAGCGACGGCTCGATGTCGGGCTCGCACTGATCGGCGACCCGGACCTGATCTTCCTCGACGAGCCGACGACGGGATTCGACCCCGAGGCGCGGCGCGAGGCGTGGAAGGTGATCGCGTCGATGCGTGACCTCGGCAAAACCATCCTGCTGACCACGCATTACATGGAGGAGGCGCAGATCCTCGCCGACCAGATCGCCGTCTTCAGCGGCGGAGAGATCGTTGCTCGCGGCACCCCCGACGAGATCGGCGGACGCAAGAGCCTGCCGAGCAGGATCGAGTTCGCGCTCCCTGCTCGCGTGGCTGCGACGGATCTGCCGCCGGAGTTCCGTGCGGCGGCCGACGATGACGGCCGCGTGTCGCTGGCGGCCGAAGACCCGACTCGGATGGTGCATGAGATCACGGGTTGGGCGCTCGAACGCGGCATCGACCTCGAAGAGCTCGCCGTCGTGCGGCCCTCGCTTGAGGATGTCTACCTCGACCTGACGAGCGCCGGCGAAACCGAAGGGGCGGGCGAGTGACGGGTTTCGCGTTGTTCCGTCATCAATTCCGTTTCGAGTGGAAGATGTTCTGGCGCAATCCGGCGTCGGTCTTCTTTTCCGTCGGGCTGCCGCTGGTGTTCCTGTTCCTGCTCGGCGCCGTCTTCGGCAATGCGAGCGAGAAGGACGAGACATACGGACTGCTCGCCGATCAGTACCTCGTTCCGGCGATCATGACGCTCGGAATCGTCAGCGTCTCGTTCGTGAACGTCGCGATGACGATCACCTTTCAGCGCGAACTCGGCGTGCTCAAGAGCCTGCGCGGTACGCCGTTGCCGACGTCGACCTTCATCGCCGCGCGAATCTCCAGCGCGATCGTCAATTCGCTGCTCGTCGCCTTCGTGATCCTGATCTGCGGCCACATTGCCTACGGAATCGACATCGACGGAGCGCGGCTGCTCGGCACGCTGATCGTCACCGTCGTCGGCGCCGCGTCGTTCTGCGCGCTCGCCTTCGCCCTGACGATCATCATCCCCAACCAGGGCGCGGCGCCGGCGATCACGAACATGATCACGTTGCCGCTGTACTTCATCTCGGGCGTCTTCGGCGACGCCGCGAACCTGCCGACCGTGCTCGCCGACATCGGCAAGGTCTTTCCCGTCTCACACCTCGGGGCGTGTCTGTTTGAAACGTTCAGCCCCGACGCCTCGGGGGCGATCGCCTTCAGCGCCAAAGACATCGGGATCGTGATCCTCTGGGGGATGATCGGAATGGGCCTAGCTGCCTGGAAGTTCCGCTGGGAACCCCAGGAATCTCAGTAAACCCCTAAACCGGATCGGCTTTTGTAGATATCCGGCTGAGCCGGGCTATCATCACAATCTTCAAGTCTTTGAAAGCAATCCCCTAACGGAGCACTCCGCCTAGCCATGAGCATCGACAAATTTGCTGACAACGAGTTTCTCTTCACTTCGGAAAGCGTTTCCGAGGGTCACCCCGACAAGATCGCCGACGCGATCTCCGACGCCGTGCTCGACGCGGTTCTCGCGCAGGACCCGTTCGGCCGTGTTGCCTGCGAGACCTTCGTCACGACCGGACTGATCGTGGTCGGCGGCGAGATCAGCACAAGCGCGCAGTTCGATGTCGCCGAGCTCGCCCGCGAGACGGTGCGCGAGATCGGCTACGACCACTCCGACAAGGGCTTCGACGCCAACACCTGCGCCGTGATGGTCACGCTCGACAAGCAGTCGCCGGACATCGCCCAGGGCGTCGACCAGTCGCACGAGGTGCGCGAAGGCGAGAAGACCGACGACCTCGGCGTCGCCGGTGCAGGCGACCAGGGAATGATGTTCGGTTACGCCAGCAACGAGACCGATGAGCTGATGCCGCTGCCGATCTCGCTCGCGCACAAGCTCGCCGCCCGTCACGCGCAGGTGCGCAAGGACGGCACCGTTCCGTACTTCCGCCCGGACGCCAAGACTCAGGTCTCGGTCCGCTATCGCGACGGCAAGCCGGTCAAGATCGAGCAGCTGCTGATCAGCACCCAGCACGACCCGGGCCACACTCAGGACGAGATCAAGAAGGATCTCTGGGAGAACGTCGTCAAGCCGATCATCCCCGCCGATCTCTACGACGAGAGCGAGCTGTACGAGCGCTTCCTCGTGAATCCGACCGGCACCTTCGTGATCGGTGGCCCGATGGGCGACGCCGGCCTCACCGGCCGCAAGATCATCGTCGACACCTACGGCGGCATGGGCCGTCACGGCGGCGGCGCCTTCTCCGGCAAGGACCCGTCGAAGGTCGACCGTTCGGCCGCGTACGCCGCGCGTTACGTCGCCAAGAACATCGTCGCGGCCGGCCTGGCCGACCGCGCCGAGGTTCAGGTCGCGTACGCGATCGGCAAGGCCGAGCCGGTCTCGATCTCGGTCGAGACCTTCGGCACAGAGAAGATCGGTCGCGGCAAGATCCAGGAACTCGTCGAAGAGCACTTCGACCTGCGCCCGGGTGCCTTCCGCGACTACCTCGAACTGCACCGTCCGATCTACGGCAAGACGAGCGCCTACGGCCACTTCGGCCGCGAGGACGCCGACTTCACCTGGGAGAAGACGGACCGCGCAGCCGCGCTCGCCGAAGCAGCCGGAATCACCGCCGGCGCCGTCGCATAACCCGCGCCACACCCGGATTGAACGAAGGGCGTCCCAAGCGGGGCGCCCTTCGCACATCCCGGTTCACCCACTGGCTTCCGCCGAAAAATGCGCGGAACCGACTGGCTTCCGCGCAAAATCCTGCGGAACCCACTGGCTTCCGCCGAAAAATGCGCGGAAGTCAGTTCCGCTGGGGGGATTTCGTCGCCTGCGCTCGGCCTAGGCTGACCTGCGTGAAGGCGATTGCGAAAGTGGAGCCGCTTACGACGGCGCGGGCGCTTAAGGGGCCGTTTGACTACCGGATACCGGAGGGGATGCGGGATGCCGTGACCGTCGGCTCGATCCTCAAGGTGCCGTTCGCGCGCCGGAGCATCCTCGGCGTCGTGACCGACCTCGCCGACAGCTCAGACCTGCCGCCCGAGAAGCTCGCCGAGCCGACCGGGGCGCTCGACGCCGACGTGCCGCCGCGACTCGTCGAGCTCGGCCTGTGGGTCGCTGATCAGTACTGCTCGACCGCGGCGAGGGGTCTCGCTCTCGTCACACCGCCGGGCACCGGAACCGGCAAGGCCGCAAGCGCCATGAAGGCCAAACAGATCCTCGTCGCCGCAATCACCGACGAGGGCCGACGCTCGGTCGCGGACGAAGACACACGCCTGACCGACCGGCAGCGATCAGCGCTCGAAGGGCTCGCCGGCCACCCCGAAGGCATCCCGACGGCAAGCGCCGAAAACGCGATCGGGGCCAACATCGCCGCCCTCCGTCGCCTCGAGTCCCGCGGCCTCGTCTCGATCGCAGAACGCGAGCAGCGGCGAGCCCCCGAGCACCAGGCCGTCGGCGCGCTGACCAACAAGCCTCGCCTCACCCCGGACCAGACCAAAGCACTCGTTCGCATCACCGACGCGATCGGCGACGGCTTCGCCGACCTGCTGCTCCACGGCGTGACCGGCTCCGGCAAGACCGAGGTCTACCTGGGCGCAACCGAAGAGGCGATCCGCCTGAACAAATCGGTGATCGTGATGGTCCCGGAGATCGCGCTGACCCCGCAGGTGATCACCCGTTTCGCCGCGCGATTCGGTGATCGCGTCGCCGTTCTCCACTCGCAGCTCACGCCGGGTCAGCGCCACGACGAGTGGCTGCGGATCCGCAGGGGAGAGGCCGACATCGTCGTCGGTCCGCGCAGCGCAATCTTCGCGCCGGTCAAGGATCTCGGACTCGTCATCGTCGACGAGGAACACGACAGCAGCTACAAGCAGGACGGCGACCCGCGCTACGACGCGCGCGACGTCGCCCTCAAGCGCGCCGAGATCGAGGGCGCGACGCTGCTCTCCGGCAGCGCCACGCCGCGCGCCGAGGGGTGGGAGCGTAGCGAGCACATCACGCTGCCCGAGCGCGTCGACGGGTCACCGCTTCCCCCGGTTGAGCTGATCGACATGACCGGGCAGCAGACGGCCCTGCATCCGCTCACGTCGGCTGCGCTCGCGGGCGTTGCCGCCCGCGGAGAAAAGGCGATCGTGCTGCTCAACCGTCGCGGCTGGTCGAACTTTCTCTCGTGCAACGACTGTGGCCACACGTGGATCTGCCCGAACTGCGACGTGACGCTCGTGCTGCACCAGGCCAGCGCGCAGATGCGCTGCCATCACTGCGGCCATCGCGACCCGGTTCCCGATCAGTGTCCGGACTGCGGCTCCGTGGCGATCGCCCGCCACGGGACCGGCACCGAGCGGCTCGCGTCCGAGCTGAAGACGGCGATCGGCGCCGCGACCGAGATCCATCGCCTGGATGCCGACACGGCCGCGCGTCACGGCGTCGCAAACGTGCTGCGCCGCTTCGAGGAGGCCGAAAGCGGAGTGCTCGTCGGAACGCAGATGGTCGCCAAGGGACACGACTTTCCCGACGTCACGCTCGGTGTGGTGATCGACGCCGACAGCACGCTCAACTTCCCCGACTTTCGGGCAGAGGAGCGGACGTTCGCGCTGGTTGCGCAGCTCGCGGGACGTAGCGGGCGTGGTTCGGCCGATGGGCGCGTGATGGTGCAGACGCGGGCCGAGAACAACCGCGCGCTCGTGTTCGCCGCCAAACATGACTCGGAGGGCTTCGTCACCGGCGAACTCGAACGCCGTGAGGTCTTCGCTTATCCGCCATTCGGTCACATGATCAAGATCCAGACCGCCGCAGAGGATCACGCCGCCGCCCAGGCCGCTGCGGATCAGCTCGCGTTGGCGATCGAGCTCAGCGACGGCCGACTGCTCGGACCGACGCCGTTGTTCAAGCGCAAGGGGCTGGAGCGCTTCCAGATCGAGATCAAGGCCTACGACCGCGGTCCCGCCGTCGAGGCGGTGAGGGACGCCGTGGCGCTCGTGGCCGCATCTCGGACCGGGCGCGGAGTGAAATTCTCCGTCGATGTAGACCCGCAGTAAGCGCGATTCAATTAACATCAGTCAATGGCCCCCGACCCCGAACACCGCGCGGACGATCTCGCGGAGCGCCTCGACGAGGACGAGCAGAAGCTCGAATCCGCCGGTCTCTCCGCCAAGGAGCTCGAAGTTCGCCGTGAGGCGCTGCGTCACGTGCGCCAGTTCGGCGACCCGGTTCTGCGCAGTGAAGCGCGCGGGATCGAGAACTTCGACGAGTCCGTCCGCAGTCAGGCCGCGAAGATGATCGAGCTGATGGAAGATGCCTACGGCATCGGTCTCGCGGCTCCGCAGATCGGCATCTCGAACCGCTTGCTCGTGTACCGCGTGGGCGATGCGCCGCCGATCGTGCTCGCAAACCCGAAGATCGAATGGGCGTCGGACGACGAAGAAACCTTCGAGGAGGGCTGTCTCAGTCTCGCCAACGTGCACGTCGACGTCGAGCGACCGATCCACGTCCGCGTGACCGGCCAGGACGCCTTCGGCGACCGCATCCGTATCGAGGCCTCGGGCCTGAACGCGCGCGTGATCCAGCATGAGATGGATCACCTCGACGGCGTCCTGATCCTTGACCGCGCGAGCAAGGACCAGCGCAAGGCGGCGCTACGCGCGCTGCGCGAGGCCGAGGACTCGGCCGGTTACGCGGCCTGACCGGCCGTGAAGAACGTCTACTTCGGCACGTCCGACTTCGCCGCGACGGTTCTCGATCGCCTCGCGCGCTCGCCGCACCGGCCGTCGCTTGTCGTCACACGGCCGGCTCGTCCGAAGGGCCGCGGCAAGAAGCTTCAGGATCCGCCGGTGGCCGAGCTGGCGCACGATCTGGCGATCCCCGTCCACCAGCCGGACGACGTCAACACGGATGACTCGTATGAGTTCATCGCCGCCGAGAAGCCCGAGTCGCTGACGGTATGTGCCTATGGGGCGATTATCAAGGAGCCGTTGCTCTCGCTGGCTCCGACGTTCAACGTACACCCGTCCTTGCTGCCGCGCTGGCGCGGTGCCGCTCCCGTCGAGCGCGCCGTTCAGGCCGGCGACGAGCAGACCGGCGTGACGATCATGCAGCTCGTCGAAGAACTTGACGCGGGTCCCTACTGCCTGCAGGCGCGCGAGGACATCCGCGCCGAGGACGACTACGGAACACTTGCGCCGCGACTCGCGGACCTCGGCGCGGAGCTGCTCGTCGAGGCGCTGAGCTCTGCCGAGGACGGCGAAGCCAAGTGGCACGAGCAGCTCGAGAACGCGACTGAGAGCGACGTGACCTATGCCGAGAAGATCCTGCGTGAGGATCGGCTGTTGCTGCCGCGCACGCAGACCGCCGACGCGATTGAGCGAACGATCCGCGCGCTCACCCCGCACATCGGTGCGATGTTCGAGACCGACTCCGGCGATCCGCTGCGCGTTGAAGCGGCGAAGATCTCCTCAGAGGAGGTTGCCCCCGGTGAGGTCGCCCTGGTCGATGGAGCGCTGCTCGTCGGCGCGGCCGAGGGTACGCTCGAGCTTCTGCGAGTGAAGCCGGCAGGCGGAAAGGCCATGGACGTCGAAAGTTACCTGCGGGGCAATGACGCCCCCAGGATCATCGGATAGGCGGCGCGATGGAAAGCCACAGCACAGAGCCCTCGTCGGCGTTCGAAGTCGGGATGCAGTGTCCGAGCTGCAAAGAGCCCTGGCTGCGACCGACAGGCAACATGCCCGGCCGTTATCGCTGCGTCAACTGCCTGCACCGTTTTGAGCTCACGAGTTCCTGTCCGGAGTGCGGTGCTCATGGCACAATTGCGCGCATGAGTCACACGTCCGACCTGCACTGCAGCAGCTGCGGCGCCTGGATGCTGACCGAGCTATGAGCGAACGCGCGCGCGAG
This sequence comes from uncultured Thermoleophilaceae bacterium, assembly GCA_964455545.1. Lineage (GTDB taxonomy): Bacteria > Actinomycetota > Thermoleophilia > Solirubrobacterales > JACPNS01 > JACPNS01. The sequence goes on from CAYVWQ010000007.1 coordinate 116,737, forward strand.
CTCTACGCCGGGGTCCACGTGATGCCGTCGATCCTCTCCGCGGACTTCGCCGTTCTCGGTGCCCAGGTCGCCGAGGTCATGGAGGCCGGCGCGAAGGTGATCCACGTCGACGTGATGGACGGGCACTTCGTCCCGCCGATCACGATCGGCCCACTGATTGTCTCGGCGCTCGCCGACCAGGTCCACGAAGCCGGAGGCGTGCTCGACGTCCACCTGATGATCGAGCAGCCCGACCGCCAGGTCGACGAGTTCACCAAAGCCGGCGCCGACGCCGTCAGCTTTCACATCGAGGCGACGCCGCACGTCAACCGCGTCGCCAACCAGATCCGCGAGGGCGGTGCGCTGGCCGGGATCGTGATCAACCCCGGTACGGCGGTGACCGAGGTCGCGGGCGCCTACGAGGACATCGACTTCTCACTATGCATGAGCGTCAACCCGGGCTGGGGCGGACAGCCGTTCATCCCGCAGACGATCGAACGACTGCAGGCGCTTCGCGCGATGTTGCCGGAGCAGCACGCCCTTCAGGTGGATGGCGGTATCGATCCCTCACGCGCCTCGGCAGTACGTGCCGCGGGAGCGAACATGATGGTCGCCGGCAGCGCGATCTTCGGCAAGGAAGATCCGGCCGCCGCATTCCGCGCGATCGCCGACGCGGCCGAAACCGGCGAGTAGTCGCGCGCGGCTGTATGTTGGCCTGATGAACTTTGCAAGCAAAGCGACTTTCCTGTCCCTGATCGCCGCCGTCCTCGCCGTCGCCTGCATCGGGGCGACCAACGCGTCCGCGGCCGCAGGAGACCTCGATCCACAGTTCGGCAGCGGCGGCGTCTCGCGTCAGTCGTTCAGCATCATGGGCGACCTTGTGGCGGGAGTGTCGCTCGAGGCCGACGGCAAGCTGGTCGTCGGCGGATCGAGCTCGAATGACTCGACGGGCAACTACGGCTTTGCCATCGCTCGCTTCGCCTCCACGGGGCAGCTCGACACCAGTTTCGGAACCGGCGGCGTGTCGCGCCTCGACGTCGCGGGGCAACTGATCTTCGCGACGGGCATGGTCCGACAGGCCGACGGCAAGTTCGTCATCGGAGGCACGGGCAACACCGAGGTGTATCTCGCGCGGTTCGGCGCGAACGGCGGCCTCGACACCACGTACAACGCCGTCGGATACCTCTCGCGCAACTGGGGCGTGAACAATTTCCTCAACTCCTTGTCGCTTCTGTCGAGCGGAGCGGTGCTCGCATCCGGCACCGAGAACGACGGGTTCGCGATGGGCAGCTACACGGCAGGCGGAGCCAACAACGCGATCTTCAACCCCGGTCCCCTCGCGGACAAGACAGTTCAGCTGTCGGCCGCCGATCAGGACTCTTCGCTCGCCTCCGCCGTGATGCCCGACGGGCGGTTCGTGCTCGCGGGTCGCGCCCGCTTCCCAGGCACGGGCTTTGAGTTCGCGGCAGCCCGCTTTCTGCCGGACGGCACCCCCGATCCGACGTTCGGGGGTGGTGACGGGATCACGCTCGTCCCCGCGCCCGTCGAGGACACCGGCCAGATCAACGACATCGAACTCGCGGCCGACGGATCGGTCTTCGCCGCCGGGTCCACCGGCACCGGCCCGGAGAGCGACGCCGTGCTGCTCAAGCTGACCCCGGCCGGCGCGCTGGACGGATCGTTCGGCGCCGGCGGCATCTCGAACATCGGTCTTCCCGGCGACGATTCGGCGTTGTCGCTCGTGGCTGCTCCCGACGGAAAACTCGTCGTGACCGGCTCGACCGGAAACGCCGCCGCGAACAATGTGCTGCTGGCCCGCACGTCGGCGTCAGGCGTGCTCGACGCCGGGTTTGGCTCCGGTGGCCGCGTGGTCACGGACCTCGGCGGCGACGACGAAGGTGTGGACGTTGTCGTCCGCCCGGACCTGAACATCGTCGTCGGATCGAGCTCGGCCGTGAACGGAGTTCAGACGCACGACTTTGTGCTGCTGCAGTATCAGGGCACGACCGCACCGGTCGTCGCGCCGGCCGTCCCGGCCTCGCGGATCAAGTCTCCGTCGAAGCGGAAGCAGCGGGCGAAGACCTTCAAGCGGATCGCGGGCACCGCCGGCCCCGCCGGGCTTGTCTCGCGGGTTCAGATTGCCGTGAGGCGGGTCGACCGATCCGCCCTCAAAAAGAAGCGCTGCGTCTGGCTGGCAAGCAGTCGGGCGAAGTTCAAGAAGAACCGGTCTACGGGCAAGAAGTGCAGACGGCAGGTCTGGCTGCGGGCTGGTGGAACGACGAAGTGGTCGTTCAAGCTGAAGCGCAAGCTGGCCCCCGGCAACTATGAGATCTTCGCCCGCACCACGCTCACCACGGGTGCCGTGCAGACCGTGTTTTCGTCGAGCGACCGCAGTTTCAGGCGACTGAAGCTGACGAAGTAGACGTCCGCGGCGTCACGCGCTCGTAGAGCACGAAGAGCATCCCGAACAACAGCAGCGCGGCGGCCGGGTAACCGATTTCTACGCGCGTCAGCGGCTTCTCGACGATCGGCAGCAGCATCCACACGACGAAGGCGCCGGCGGCGATCACCCAGCAGTACACAGCCTGCGCCGCCTTCCTCGCGGCCAGAGCCGTCTGGTTCAGCGTCGCGGCGCAGAGATAGATCCCCATACCGGCTGCGATCGCGACCAGCTCGATCCGGGTGAAGTCGTACTTGTTGTCGAACAGCAGGTCCATGATCCACGGGCCTATCGCGGCGAGCACGATGCAGCAGGCAGCTGCGAACGCGGTGATCGCGAGCAACGTCACGCGCACGGAACGGCGGTAGGTCGCAAAGTCACCGGTCGTCCAGTGCTGCGAAAGATGCGGCAACAGGCTCGTGGACACCGATTGGAAAAGCTGCATCGGCGCGCGGGCGATGATCAGCAGTGACACGACGGCGCCCGCGGCGACGGTGCCGACCTTCGCCTGAACGATGAACGGGGCGGCGTTCAGGAAGGTCTGCTCGCCGATCATGATCACCATCGCCGCAAGCGCGAATCCGCTTCCCTCGGTCAGCGTGAAGTCGGCTTCCTCGGCGCCGGAACCGGTCGACGCGGCATCGAGAGCTTTCTCACGTTCGATCGTCTGCTCGGCCGCCTCCGCCGGAGTGCGGTCGTCTCGGATTGAGCGCTGCCGGCCGACCAGCGCCAGCGGGACGATGAAGAGGGAGGCCAGCGGGCCCGCGAGAATGCCGAGCGCGATCCACGTCTGACCGCTCGCCAGCCCGACGACCGCCAGCAGCGGGAACAGAAAACGCACGGTTGACTCGACGAAGACGAGCAGCCCGTACAGCCCGAAGCGCTGGTTGCCGGCAAGCAGCCCGCGTCCGAAGAACGAAACGGCGTAGGCGATCACCGAACCGAACATGATCCAGTAGAGCGTCGTGTTGCCGTCGAACAGTGAGTCCTCGAGCTGCGAACGGAAGACGATCGCGATCACGGCGAACAGCGCACCGAGACCGAGCTGGATGAATCCTGCGATGCGCAGGGCGGGCGCGATCTCCTGGTCGCGCACGCGGCGCTCGGCGATCGTCCGCGCGAGCAGTTGCTCGACCGGCCGGTAGAAGATCGGCGTGATCAGGAACACGGCCGACCAGAGCAGCGTGACCTGGCCGTACTGGTACTTGTCGAGCGAGTGGGCGGCCAGCGACAGGTAGAGGAACGTGACGATTCCTGTCACGCCGATGCCGACGGTCAGGATCGCTGCGCCGCGGCCGTAGTCCTTCGTGCCGCCGGACTCCGGCTGCTCGCTCATGGAGCCGAAAGTCCGCCTAGCGGACGTCTACGAGCAGCATCGTCCACGGGAACGGCGACTTCGCCTCGACGACGTTGCCGATCTTCGACAACTCGTTCACGAAGGCGCGCTTGCTCCAGTGGTTGACGTGGCCCGGAGTGTTGCCGAGATCCTTCCAGTACGCGCCGCGCGCCATGTTCAGGCCGCGCCAGAGCGGCTCGCGCGGTACGGACACGAGCACGAACTTCGATGCCACGCGGCCCATCTCGGCGATCGTGCTGGCGGGCTCGGGGACGTGCTCGAGCACTTCGATCGCGGAGGCCATCTCGAACTCGTTGTCGGCGAAGGGGAGGGTCGTGGCCTCGAGCACCTTGTACTCGAGGTTGTCGCGCTGGCGGTGCTTCCAGGCTTCCTGAAGCTCCGGCTCATCGAGGTCGATTCCGACGATGCGGCCGTCGCCGAGGCGCTCGGCCCACTTGTGCGTGAGCACGCCCTCGCCGCAGCCGACGTCGAGGATCGAGTTCGGTGAGGCCTGCTTCCAGAGCTCGTCGAGCGTGTCCTCAAAGTTGGCCATCATCTTCTTGACCAGCGGGTTGCTCGAGCCGTACTTGTCGTACGTGTTGCCGGTGACGACGGCGTCTGCGGAGGCGTCGCCGGGCTTGGCGGCCTGGTGCAGGTCGTCGAGGTGGGTCTTGCCGACGTGAGTCGCGGCTTCGGTCTGCGGGGTGTCGGGCGTCAAAGCTTCAGAGCCTCTCGTTCTTCGGTCTTGCCGGTGGCGGCGCCGGCGTCGGCGCCCGTGGTCTTGTGGTGTTTGCTGTCGGGGTTGCCCGGCTCGTAGTGAGACGGCTCGACGCCGAGTTTCAGCTCGACCCGCCTGGTCGTCTCAAGCAGCCGCTGCGTCAGTGTGCGCTGTGCGGCGAGCAGATCGCCGATGATCCCTAGCGCCGCAAGCAGCAGCGCGGCCATCATCAGCACGGCGCCGAGGATCAGCGACTGCACGTGACCGGCGCCTTCACCCTGCGCGTAGGAAACAAAGAAGCGGATCCAGATCGCGAGCGCGACCGTGCCGCAGAGGATCGCGGCGGTCATGAACACACGAAGCGGCTCGTACATCGCGTAGATCCGGCCGATCGAGACGGTGTTGCGGCGGATGTAGGACCACATCGACGGGAACAGGCGCGACTCGCGCATCTTCTCGTTGGTGCGGACGGGAACGTGGGTGGTGGCGATCAGGGTCTTGCCGGCGAGGATGATCGTCTCGAGCGTGTAGGTGAACTTCGAGACGACCTGCATGCGGATCGCCGCCTCGCGGTTGTACGCACGAAAGCCCGAGGTGGTGTCCTCGATGCCGGTGTCGGAGGCGCGGCGGACGACGGCGCTGCCGAGCTTCTGCAGGCGCACCTTGAGCGGCGAGAAGTGCTCGATCGTGTGGACCTGGCGGTCACCGACGACCATGTCGGCGTCGCCGCTTACGATCGGGGCCGTGAGGTTGCCGATGTCGCCGGCGTAGTACTGGTTGTCGGCGTCGGTGTTGACGATTACGTCGGCACCCAGCTTGAGGCAGGCGTCGAGTCCGGCCTGGAAGGCGACGGCGAGGCCCTTGTTGTCGGTCAGCTTGACGATGTGGTCGACGCCGTTGGCCTTGGCGACCTCGACCGTGCGATCGGTCGATCCGTCGTCGATCACGAGCCACTCGACCTCGTCGAAGCCTTCGACTTCGCGCGGCAGATCGGCGAGTGTGATCGGAAGGGTTTCTTCCTCGTTCAAGCAGGGGATCTGGATGATCAGTTTCATGGAAAAGGGAGGGGGGTGGTGTGCGGGCGCCCGGGCGGCTCGCGGGCCGCTGCGCAAAGCAGCGATCTTATCGGTTGCCTACACCACTCGGCCTCGGCCGGTTACCACTACTCTCGGTTGCAGGGAGCCCCGACCGACCTTGAACGCGACAACGCTTACGGATACAGACGAGAAGCACCTGCGCCGCACGCTGGAGCTGGCCGAACGCGGTCGCGGACAGACGAGTCCCAACCCGGTGGTCGGAGCGGTCGTCGTCAACGCTGACGGTGACGTGATCGGCGAGGGCTACCACCACGCCTACGGGGCGCCGCACGCGGAGCGCGTTGCGATCGAGTCCTGCAGCCGGGACACCACCGGCGGCACGATCTACGTCTCGCTCGAGCCTTGCGCCCACACGGGCAAGCAGCCGCCCTGCACCGAGGCGATCATCGACGCCGGCTTGTCGCGCGTCGTATACGCGTCGGACGACCCGACCGAGAAGGCCTCGGGCCGCGGACCGGGGATGCTGCGCGACGAGGGCATCGAAGTCGTGGCGGCACAGGGTGAGCTCGCCGCCCAGGCACGAATGATCAACCAACCTTTCCGCAAGCACGCCAAGACCGGCCGCCCGCATGTTCTGTTCAAGAGCGCGCAGACCCTCGACGGCAAGGTCGCGACGGCGACCGGCGATTCGCAGTGGATCTCGTCCGAGACCTCGCGCGAGCTCGCTCACCGCTTTCGCGCCGAATGCGACGCGATCGCCGTCGGCATCGGAACGGCGCTCGCCGACGACCCGCAGCTGACCGTGCGCGTCGATGGATTCGGCGAGGACCGCCACCCCACGCGCGTGGTGTTCGACTCCGAGGCGAGACTGCCGCTCGACAGCGCGCTGGTCCGCACTGCCCGCGAGGTGCCTGTGATCGTGGTCGCTTCCCGCGCCGCGCCGCGAGAGGCACTGGCCTCGCTCGAAGCCGTCGGCGTCGATGTGATCGTCGCCAGCGGCGAGAACGAGTCGGCCCGAGTCGTGTCGGCGCTGAACGAACTCGGATCTCGCGAGATCCAGTCACTGTTGCTCGAGGGCGGTCCACACCTTGCGGGCGCGTTCTTCGAGGCCGGCGAAGTCGACTGGCTCACGCTCTTCCTGGCGCCGATCGTGCTCGGCGGCAAGTCTGCCCGCGGCGCCGTCGAGGGTTCGGGCGTTGAGAAGGTCGCCGACGCCTACCGCGCGCTGCGTATGCAGAGCGACCGCATCGGCGACGACCTGCTGATCACCGCGTGGATGCGCGAGTGGTGACGAACCCGGGATGTTCACGGGACTCATAGAGCACTCCGGTCGCGTCACGGACGTGAACCAGAACGACGACGGCGCGGTGATCGAGATCGCGACCGACCTGGCCCCGCAGCTGAAGCTCGGCGACTCCGTCGCGGTGAACGGCGTTTGTCTTACAGCCACTGGACTGACCGGTGAGAGCTTCAGCGCCGACGTGATGAACGAATCGCTCGCCCGCACCGCGCTCGGCGCGCTCGGCAGCGACGATCAGGTCAACCTCGAGCTGCCACTCGCGGTCGGCGACCGGCTCGACGGCCACATCGTCCAGGGACATGTCGACGGCGTCGGCGAGGTCGTTCAGACGACCGACGAGGGATTCAGCCGCGTCGTGCGCGTGCAGGTCCCTGCCGGGCTCTCGCGATATGTCGTCGAGAAGGGATCGATCACGATCGACGGCGTGAGCCTGACCGTCAGCGCCGTCGGTGACGACTGGCTCGAGGTCTCACTCATCCCGGAAACGCTTGAACGCACTACCCTCGGAACCCTGCAGACGGGCGCGCGCGTAAACCTCGAGGCCGACATCCTGGCCAAGCACGTCGAGCGTCTGCTCCACCATCCCCAGCCGTAAAAGCAGGTTTCATCATGGGTGAGAACGACTCACCGTTCAGTTCGATCGAAGACGCCCTCGAGGATTACAAGCAGGGCAAGATGGTCATCGTCTGTGACGACGAGGACCGAGAGAACGAGGGCGATCTGACCCTCGCCGCAGAATTCGCCACCCCGGAGGCGATCAACTTCATGGCCAAGGAGGGGCGCGGTCTGATCTGTCTCGCGCTCAGCCCCGACCGCTGCGACACGCTCGGCCTGAACCTCATGGCGCTGAAAAACGAGTCTGGCTTCGGCACGGCGTTCACCGTCTCGATCGAGGCGCGCGAGGGCGTCACGACCGGCATCAGCGCCGCAGACCGAGCGCGCACGATTCAGGTCGCGGTCGACCCCGAGTCGAGCCCGCGCGACCTCGTACAGCCCGGCCACGTGTTCCCGCTCAAGGCCAAGCCCGGCGGCGTGCTCGAGCGCACCGGCCAGACCGAGGCGGCCGTCGACCTCGGCCGCCTCGCCGGCCTCCAGCCAGCCGGCGTGATCTGCGAGATCATGAACGAGGACGGCACGATGGCGCGCGTCCCTGACCTCGTCGGCTATGCCGAGAAGCACGACCTGAAGATGATCACGGTCGCTCAGCTGATCGAGTACCGCCGTCGCCATGACAAGCTCGTCGAGCGTGTGGCCGAAGCCAAGATGCCGACTGAGTTCGGTGAGTTCAACGTCGTCGGCTACCGCGCGCTCGTCGACGGCAGCCACCACGTGGCACTCGTGAAAGGCGACGTCGACGGCGCTGAAGACGTGCTCGTCCGCGTCCACTCCGAATGCCTTACCGGCGATGTCTTTCACTCGATGCGCTGCGACTGCGGCAATCAGCTCCACCTTGCGCTCGCGCAGATCGAGCGCGAAGGGAAAGGCGTGCTGCTCTATCTCGCCCAGGAGGGTCGCGGGATCGGCCTGCTCAACAAGCTCAAGGCCTACGCGCTGCAGGACCAGGGCCGCGACACCGTCGAGGCCAACCTCGAGCTCGGACTGCCGGCCGACCTGCGTGACTACGGCACCGGCGCGCAGATGCTCGTCGACCTCGGTCTCACCAGCATCCGCATCATGACCAACAACCCGAAGAAGATCATCGGCCTTCAGGGCTACGGGCTTTCGGTCACCGAGCAGGTGCCGATCGAGGCCGACCCGAACGAACACAACGTCGACTACCTGCGCACGAAGCGCGACCGCATGGAGCACGCGCTGCACCACCAGGGCCTCGCCTTTGACGAGGAGATGATCCAGGAAGAGCACGAGCGCGACCGCGAGCGCGCAGGCGCGCCGACGCCGGGGGACAAGGCATGAGCGACGTGACCGAGACCGGGCGCTGGGCGATCGTCGTCGGCGACTTCTACAAGGATCTCGCCGAACGTCTCGTCAGCGGGGCGAAGGATGCATTCGACAAGGCCGGCGTCAATCCCGTCAACGTCGACGAGTTCACTGTGCCCGGCGCGTTCGAGCTGCCGCTTGCGGCGATGTATCTCGCCGAATCGGGCAACTACGACGGCGTCGCCTGCCTCGGAGCGGTGATCCGCGGCGAGACCGACCACTACGACTACGTCTGCGCCGAGGCGGCGCGGGGCATCCAGAACGTGCAGTTGGCAACCGGCGTGCCGACTGCTTTCGGAGTCCTGACCGTCAACAACATGGACCAGGCGCTCGCCCGTAGCGGCGGGGGCAAGCGCGACCAGGGCGCACACGCGGTCGAGGCGATCATCCACATGGCCCGCATGCGCGACAAAGTCGCTGCAGAGGACTAGAACGCCCGGCACGAGCCGCTACCATCACCCCTCGTTATGGCGAAAGTTTGTGTTTCATGCGGCCGTGGGCCGTCCTTCGGTCAGTCGCGCAGCCACTCGATGGTCGCGACCAAGCGCCGCTTCGACCCGAATCTGCAGAAGATTCGCATCGTCAAGGGCAAGAGCTCTTCGCGCGAGTACGTCTGCACCCGCTGCATAAAAGCGGGTAAGGTCGTCAAGGCCGTTTAGGCCCGATTGGCGCCCAGGCGCCTGAACCTTTGTACGCAGGGTGAGTCTTCCGCACGAACGTGCGGGTAGATTTCGCGTATCCACAGTCCGGCGCGAACGCGCTGGGCGCACAGAAAGGTTCTGAACTCTCAATGATTGGAAGCAATCACGTCAAGACGTCTTGGCTCACGCGGGTCCTCACCGTCCTCGCACTCGTGGCCGTCGTCTCGGTACTGGCAGGTTGCGGCAGCGATGACTCGTCCTCGGACGAGGGTTCGACTGGCGACACGGCCTCGATCACCGGCACGCTGAACGAAGCGGCCGCCGCGAAGGTTCCGCAGGACATCAAGGACCAGGGCACGATCACGGTCGCGATGGACGCCTCCTACGCGCCGAACGAGTTCTTCGACACCGACGGCAAGACGATCATCGGTATGGACGCCGATCTCGCATCCGCAATCGGCACAACGCTCGGCCTCAAGGTCGACAAGCAGAACGCGACATTCGACTCGATCATCCCCGGCCTCGAAGCCGGCAAGTACGACATCGCGATGTCATCGTTCACCGACACCAAGGAGCGCGAAAAGTCGGTCGACATGGTCACCTACCTGACCGCCGGCACCGGCTTCTACACGACCGCTGACAACCCGACCGAGGTCACCGGTCTCGCCGACCTCTGCGGCAAGAAGGTCGCGGTCCAGAAGGGCACCGTCCAGCAGGACGACGTCGAAGCGCAGTCCAAGAAGTGCGACCAGCCGATCGACCTGCAGGTGTTCACCCAGCAGACCGACGTCAACCTCGCACTCAACTCCGGCAAGGCGCAGGTCGCCCTGGCCGACTCGCCGGTCGCGCTCTACGCGGTCTCGCAGTCGGACGGCAAGCTGAAGTCGACCGGCAAGGACTACGACACGGCTCCGTACGGAATCGCGATCAACAAGAAGACCGGTCTGACCGACGCGGTGCAGGCCGCGGTCCAGGCTCTGATCGACGACGGCACCTACACGGCGATCCTCGAGAAGTGGAACCTCACTTCCGGCGCGATCACCGAGTCGAAGATCAACGACGGCGTCGAGTAGGCGCTGATTTCGAGTGACGGAAAAGACCGGTACGGAACCTGACGGCGTGAGCGACGATCCGCGCGCAATAAGGGCCGTACCGGTCCGTCACCCGTGGCGATGGGTGATCGGCGTTGTGCTGGTCATCCTCGTCGCGAACACCATCTGGTCGCTGGCGACCGAGGCCCAGATCCAGTGGGACATCGTCGGCGAGTACCTCTTCTCGTCGCAGATCCTCAACGGCGTCAAGTGGATGCTGATCCTGACGGTGATCGCGATGACGATGGGCGTTCTGCTCGGAGTCGTCCTCGCTGTCATGTGGTTGTCTCCTAACCCGGTCGCATCGAGCGTCGCCTGGACCTACATCTGGATCTTCCGCGGCACGCCGGTGCTTGTGCAGATCCTTTTCTGGGGCTTTCTCGGCGCGATCTACCCGCACCTTTCGATCGGCATACCGTTCGGCGGTCCGGAACTGATCGGCGGCGAATCGAACACGCTGATCACCGCGTTCATGGCGGCGATCTTCGGACTCGGTTTCAACGAGGCGGCGTACATGGCCGAGATCGTTCGCGCCGGTATCGGGTCCGTCGACGAGGGCCAGGAAGAGGCGGCAGCCGCGCTCGGGATGAGTCGCGGTCAGACGATGCGGCGCATCGTGCTGCCGCAGGCGATGCGGGTGATCATCCCGCCGACCGGCAACGAGACGATCTCGATGCTGAAGACAACGTCGCTCGCCTCCGTCGTGGCCTTCCCGGAACTGCTCTACCAGGCGCAGTTGATCTACTCGCGCAACTACCGCACGATCGAGCTGCTGATCGTGGCCTCGGTCTGGTACCTGTTCTTCACCTCGATCCTGACGATCGTTCAGTACTACATCGAGCGCTACTACTCGCGCGGAACGCGCCGCGAACCGCCGGAGCCGAAGATCGAGCACTTCATCAAGAACTTCCTGCCGAAGCGCTATCCACGCGAGGAGGGCGCGGCGATCCCGCCGCCACCGTCGGTTCGCGGCGAAGGCGGTGGTTCGCGATGAGCGTCCCGATGGTCGAAGCGGTCGGTGTGCACAAGCGCTTCGGGCGCAACGAGGTGCTCAAAGGCATCGACCTCTCGGTCGCCAAGGGCGAAGTGATGGTTCTGCTCGGGCCGTCGGGTTCAGGCAAATCGACGTTCCTTCGCTGCATCAACCATCTGGAGACGATCGAGGCCGGCGAACTGCGCGTCGACGGCTCGCTGGTCGGCTATCGCGAGTCCAAAGGCAAGATCTACGAGCAGAAGGAGTCGGAAATCGCCGCCGACCGCATGCACATCGGGATGGTCTTCCAGCACTTCAACCTGTTTCCGCACATGACCGCGATGCAGAATCTGATCGAGGCGCCGACACGGGTGAAGAAGGTGGGCAAGGATGTCGCCACCAAGGAGGCGCAGGAGCTGCTCGACCGCGTCGGGCTCGGCGACCGCGCAGGCGCTTATCCCAACCAGCTTTCCGGCGGCCAGAAGCAGCGCGTCGCGATCGCCCGGGCGCTGGCGATGAAGCCGAAGCTGATGCTCTTCGACGAGCCGACGTCCGCGCTCGACCCCGAGCTGGTCGGCGAAGTGCTCGACGTGATGAAAGGCCTGGCGCGTGAAGGCATGACGATGGTCTGCGTGACGCACGAGATCGGCTTCGCCCGCGAGGTTGGCGACCAGCTCGTGTTCATGGACGGGGGCGTCGTTGTCGAAAGTGGCGATCCCGACGAGATCATCTCGAACCCGCGCGAAGAGCGCACCAAGAGCTTCCTCTCAAAAGTTCTCTGAGCCGCGAGTGATCCACCCGACGCCGCCGGAACGTAGGATCGGTTGATGGCTCGGAAGATTCTCGTCAGCGGCGCCGGGGGCTTCATCGGAACCCCGCTCGTCGATCTCCTGCGTGACCGTGGAGATGACGTCACGGTGTTGACCCGTGGGCCGGCGCGCGACGGGGCGATTCACTGGAATCCGGCCGAGCGTGAGCTTGACGCCGCGGCAGTTGCCGGCTTTGACGCAGTCGTGCACCTCGCGGGCGAGTCGATCGCCGGCCTGTGGACCAAGAAGAAGAAGCAGGCGATAGTCGAGTCGCGCAAGGTCGGCACCACGCTCCTGACGGAGGCGTTGGCGGCCGCCGACCCGAAACCCTCAGTCTTCGTGTCGTCGAGCGCGATCGGCATCTACGGCAGTCGCGGCGCTGAGGTGCTCAACGAGGATTCGGGCGTGGGCGAAGGCTTCCTCGCTGAGGTCGTGTCGGCCTGGGAGGACGCCGCCCAGCCGGCGCGTGACGCCGGAATTCGCGTAGTCAACCTGCGTCTCGGACTCGTCACGGCCGAGAGCGGCGGGATGATGGGCCCGATGAAGCCTGCCTTCAAGCTCGGCGTCGGCGGCAAGCTCGGAAGCGGCGAGCAGTGGTGGAGCTGGGTGACGCTCGACGACGTCGTCCGCGCCTTCGTGCACGCGATCGACGACGAGTCGGTTGCCGGCCCGTACAACATCGCCGCGCCGAACCCGGTCACCAACGCCGAGTTCACGAAGGCACTGGGCAAGCAGCTGCACCGGCCGACCTTCCTGCCCGCGCCGAAGTTCGCGCTCAAAACCGTGGCGGGAGAGATGGCGGACGAGATGCTGCTCGCGAGCCAGCGGGTCGACAGCTCACGATTCGCCGCGAGCGGTTTCGAGTTCAGCGACCCAGAACTAGCACCAGCGCTGGCGCGGATCTTCGGCTAGTCGCCGCCGCCGGACGCCGTCGCATTGCCGAGCACCTTCTCGGGTTCGATCACGATTTTCACGCGCACCTCGCCCTCTTTGCGCAGGGGGTAGGAGTCGACGCCCATGTACTTCTTCGCGAGTGCGTCGATGTGGTCGTCGGCGCCCTCGTGGGTCATCTCGATGACCTTGCCGCGGATCTCGACGTACTCGTAGGGATTGTCGTGGTTGTTGACCTCAAGCGTGATGTTCGGGTTCGCGCGCAGGTTTTTGACCTTGGCGCGACCCTCGGCGCTGTTGATCAGAAGTCGATCCCCTTCAAGGTTGACCCAGACCGGGTTGACCTGAACGGTGCCGTTCGGGAAGTAGGTCGCGACGTGGGCGAAGTTCTTGCCCTCGATCACTGATTTTTGCGCGTCCGTGAGTGTTTGTGGCATGGCGGTTCTCCTTGTCCGAGGTGTCTGGGGCTCAACCTAACGCCGATCGGACGCGCGCGATCCGGTCGCGCGCGCGTGTAATCTCGTCCGCGTGCCGGACCCCTCGCTAGTCAGATTTCGCCGCGTGGTCGAGTCAGCGTGTGAAGCGCTGGAGGCTCGCCGCGAAGAGATCAACGATTTGAACGTCTTCCCGGTCGCTGACGGCGACACGGGCGACAACATGGCGCGCACGCTGCGTGCCGTGCTCGACTCGCTCGACGACATGACGGCCGACGGCAGGCGGATCGACGACATCGGGCGCGATGACATCGTTCAGCATGTCGCCCGCGCCGCGCTGCTCGGTGCGCGTGGAAACAGCGGCGTGATTCTCTCCCAGATCGTGCGCGGTCTCGCCGAGGAGCTCGCTTCGCGACCCGGTCAGCGGATCGATCCGGCGTTGCTGGCCGCAGCGCTCAATCGCGCGTCCGACGCGGCGTACGAGTCCGTGCGCTCGCCCCAGGAAGGCACGATGCTCACCGTGATCCGTGAGATCGCCAGCCGCGTGTCGCAGATGGTCGCCCACCTCGACGACGCGGCGTTCCCGCTGGACGTCGATGACGAGACGCAGAATTCCGCACTCGCGCAGCTGATGGACGGCGCCGTGAGCGTCGGTGAAAAGTCCGTCGCACGCAGCCCCGAGCTGTTGCCGTTGCTCAAGGAGTCTGGTGTCGTTGACTCGGGCGGCTACGGGATGGTCGTGATCATGTCCGGGATCCTCGCGGCTCTCTCGGGCGACCTCGGCGCCCCCGATCGCGTCGCACACCACGCCGCGCCGAAGGTCGGCGGCGGGGTTCGGCACGAGTCGAGCCAGTTCCGCTGGTGCACAAACTTCGCCGTGACCGGCACTGAGTTGTCGGCCGACCACTTCCGTCCCGGCCTCGATCGGCTCGGCGATTCAGTGCTGGTCGTCGGCGACGACACGACGCTGCGGATCCACGTCCACACCAACGACCCGGACGAGGCGATGTCGCTGTTCCAGGAGTTCGGCGAGGTCGTCGACGTCGAACTCGAGGACATGCACGAGATGACCGCCGCTCGCAGCGAGCGGATCGGTGGCGCCGATGAGGTCGTCGAGCCGGCCGAGGCGCCGCGAGGCAACTGCGGCATTGTCGCGGTCGTGAGCGCCGAAGGGATCGCTGGTCTGTTCCGCGAGCTGGGTGCGACGATCATCGACGGAGGCGAAACGATGAATCCGTCCACCGAGGAGCTGATCGCGGCGATCGAAGCGGCGCCCGAGCCGGAGATCGTGCTGCTCCCAAACTCATCGAACGTGATCCTCGCCGCCGAACGCGCGGTCGAGCTGGCCGGCAAGGAAGCAGTCGTCGTTCCGACCTCCAGTCAGCAGGCTGGTCTTGCGGCGGCCGTCGCGCTGAACCCCGCGAGCAACGCGGAGCTGAACGGCTCTTCAATGAGCAGTGCTCTGGCGGTCGTGCGGACCGGTGGTGTCGCCCCGGCGGCGCGCGATGACGCCGAGGGTCGCTTCGGCAAGGGCGACGCAGTCGGGTTCGTCGAAGAAGACCTCGTCGCATGGGGCGAGCCCGGCGACACGCTGAAGAACGTGCTCGACCAGCTCGGTGACGGGGCCGAACTGATGACCTGTATCGCCGGCGATGAACCACCGCTGACCGTCGATCAGGTGCGCGGACTGGCACCGCCCGACGCGGAGTTAGAGTTGCTCGATGGAGGGCAACCGAACTGGTGGTGGCTGATCGCAGCCGAGTGAGCCTCCGCATGGTCGGCGGTGACCCCGTCGATCGCGATGTGCTCCTGGCGGCTCCGGTTCGCTGGCCGAAGCCGAGTTTGCTCGCCAATCCGCTTCCCGTCGGTCCGAAGGTTGCAGAGGCGGCGGAGCGGCTGGGCATCCACTCGGTCGGCGACCTGCTTGAGCACGTCCCGGTGGCGCATGAGTTCCGCGCCGGCCGGTCGCTGAAGGAACTGAAGCCCGGCGAAGAGGCGACGGTCGAGGTCGAGCTGCGCTCGATCGCGGTGCGTCCGACCCGGCGGCGCAACCTGCGCATCGTCGAGGCGTCGATCTCCGACGACTCCGGCCGCGGCAAGGCGGTCTGGTTCAACCAGGGGTTCCTGGCAAAGCAGCTCGAGCCGGGGACACATCTGCGGCTTTACGGAAAGTTCAAGAGCGGCGCAATCCAGGTGCGCGAGCACACGGTGATAGCGGCGGCCGGGGAAAGCGGAAGCGACGACGGGACGATCAGCGTCTACCCGGGTACCGAGGGAATGAAGTCGCAGCGCATCCGCGAGTTCGTCGAGGCGGCACGCGACTTCTTTGAGCACGTGATCGAGCCGCTGCCGAGCCTGTACCGGTCGCGCGAGCGGCTCCTGCCACGACGTGACGCGCTCGAGGAGATGCACTTCCCGCGCGACGAGCGCA
The DNA here is from genome assembly GCA_964455545.1 of uncultured Thermoleophilaceae bacterium. Classification (GTDB taxonomy): domain Bacteria; phylum Actinomycetota; class Thermoleophilia; order Solirubrobacterales; family JACPNS01; genus JACPNS01. Next base: position 132,755 of record CAYVWQ010000007.1, read on the forward strand.
GCGGCGAGGCCGCGCGCACGCGATTGGCGCTGGAGGAGCTGCTGATGCAACAACTCGCGCTCGGCATGCGCCGCCGGCGCCGGATCGCGGGACGCAAAGCACGCGCATTCGCGCCGAACGGTGCGCTGGTCGACCCGTGGCGCGACGAGCTGCCTTTTGCTTTCACCGAAGACCAGTTGGCGGCCGCGGCCGCGATCGACGCCGACCTCGCGGGAGAGCTGCCGATGCAGCGCCTGTTGATGGGCGAGGTGGGCTCGGGCAAGACGGTCGTCGCGCTTCACGCAATGCTCCGCGCCGCCGAGAACGGCTCTCAGGCCGCGCTGATGGCGCCGACCGAGACGCTGGCTGAACAGCACTTCGCCACCCTCGACGCGATGCTTCCGGGCGTCCCGCTCGCGCTCTTGACGGGTTCGACGCCAGCCGCGCGGCGCAAGGAGATCCTCGCTCGGCTGGAGACCGGCGAGCTGCAACTGATCGTCGGAACTCACGCACTGATCGAGCGGCCGGTCGTGTTCCGCGATCTTGGACTCGCTGTGGTCGACGAACAGCATCGTTTTGGCGTTCGTCAACGCGCAGCGCTCGACGAAAAGGCGCCGGGCGATCTGCTGCCGCACGTTCTGCACATGACCGCCACGCCGATTCCGCGGACGCTCGCGCTGACCGGCTACGGCGACCTCGACTTCACCCAGATCAAGCAGCTGCCGAAGGGCCGCAAGCCGATCAGCACGCGGGTGATCGGCGACGCCCAGCGCGGCGACGCTTACGAACAGATTCGCGAACAGCTGCGCGCGGGCAGGCAGGCATACGTCGTCTGCCCGCTGGTCAGCGAGTCGGAAGTACTGCAGGCGCGCGCGGCGACGGTCGAGGCCGAGCGGCTCGCCGCCGGCGAGTTCAAGGAGTTCCGCGTGCGCCTGATCCACGGACAGATGAGCACGGCCGAGAAGCAGGCGGCGATGGCGGAGTTCTCGGACGGGAGCGCCGACGTGCTCGTCGCGACGAGCGTGATCGAGGTCGGAATAGACGTGCCGAATTCGACGGTGATGCTGATCGAGGACGCCGACCGCTACGGCATCTCGCAGCTTCACCAGCTGCGTGGTCGGATTGGCCGCGGTGAGCACGAGTCGTTCTGCTTTCTGTTCGGCAATCCGGCCTCGCGGCGTCTGCGCGCTGTGGCCGCCGAGCGCGACGGCTTCAAGCTCGCCCAGGTCGACCTGGAACTGCGCGGAGCGGGGGAGGAGCTCGGCACGCGTCAGAGCGGACTGCCGCGATTCCGCGTCGCGGTGTTGCCGGAGGACAACCTGCTGCTTGAGCGCGCGAACATCGCGGCGGACGCAATGCTTTCCCAGGACCCTGCACTGCGAACGCCGGAGTTCGAACTCCTGCGCGAGGCCGTCGTCGCGCGTTACGGCGAAGAGATCGACCCGATTCCGGCCTGATGCGAATAGTTGCGGGAGAGTTCAAGGGCCGCACGCTGCATGGGCCCGAAGGGAAGGCGACGCGCCCGACCTCTGACAAGGTGCGCGAAGCGCTTTTCTCGATCCTCGGCGACGTCGCCGGTCTGCGCGCGCTCGACCTCTTCGCCGGGACGGGCGCCGTCGGGATCGAAGCGGTTTCGCGCGGCGCGGAATCGGCGGTGCTCGTCGAGCGCGACAGGCGGATGATCGCGGTGATCGAACAGAACCTGTCAGTCACGGCGGGGCCGGAGGACGACCGGATCACCGTGCTGCGGAGTAACGCCCTGCGTTTCGTCGGCGACTACGCCGACGCGCCGTTCGACCTGGTGTTCCTCGATCCGCCGTACGCCGACGCGCCGGCGATCGCCCCGAAATTGTCCGACCTGCTGCCGCGAGTGCTCGCTCCCGGTGCGACTGTCGCCACGGAGTCTGACCGCCGGAGTCCGCTTGTGCTTGATGAAAATGCCTTCCCACTCAGGTCGGAGCACCGCTATGGCGATACGCTGTTGCGCATCTTCAACGCCCCATGAGTGAAGGAACTTCAAACGGATTCGCCGGCCGCATCGCAGTGTGCCCCGGCTCTTACGACCCGGTCACGAACGGCCACCTCGACATCATCCGCCGCGGCGCGAGGGTGTTCGACAAAGTCGTCGTCGCCGTCGTCAACGCCTCCGTGCGCAAGTCGCAGCCGCTGTTCACGGCCGACGAGCGCGTCGGGCTGATCGAGCAGGCCTGTGCGGACATCCCGAACGTCGAGGTCCGCAAGTTCGACATCCTGATCGTCGATTTTGCGCGCGAGGTCGGGGCGACTGCGATCCTCAAAGGCCTTCGAGCGATTTCAGACTTCGAGTACGAGTTCGAGATGAACCAGCTCAACAGCACGATGGCGCCAGATATCGAGAGCGTCTACATGATGTCCTCGCCGAAGTTCAGCTTCATCAGCTCCTCGGGAATCAAAGAGATGGCGCGTTTCGGGGGCGATGTGTCGGAACTCGTTCCGCCGCAAGTTTCCGTACGCTTGGGCGAAGCTTTGAAGGCGCAAGCCAACAATTGACGTACAGTCAGCTGTAGTACTCCCGCAAGGCGAAAGGTCACTCCCGTGGACGTCCTCGTACTGATCGACAAGCTCGACGACATGATTCACAACGCGAAGCCGATTCCGTTGACGGACAACGTGCGCGTTGACAAGGAGGAGATCTACGACCTGCTCG
>CAYVWQ010000008.1:0-109549 GCA_964455545.1 uncultured Thermoleophilaceae bacterium
GACCTCCAGGAGCGCGTCGTCGACATCAACCGCGTGGCCAAGGTGGTCAAGGGTGGTCGTCGCTTCTCCTTCACGGCGCTGGTCGTCGTGGGTGACGAGAAGTCGATCGTCGGCATCGGTTACGGCAAGGCCAACGAAGTGCCGATCGCGATCCAGAAGGGCGTCGAGCAGGCCAAGAAGAACCTCTTCGAGGTGCCGAAGTACAAGTCGACGATCACGCACAAGACGCTCGGCACGTTCGGCTCCGGCCAGGTGCTGCTCAAGCCGGCCTCTGCCGGTACCGGAGTGATCGCCGGCGGTGGTGTCCGCGCCGTGCTCGAGCTCGCGGGCGTCCACGACATCCTTTCCAAGTCGCTCGGTTCCCAGAACCCGATCAACCTCGTCAAGGCCACGGTCGATGCGCTGCAGTCGCTGCGTCGCCCCGAGGACGTCGCCAAGGCCCGCGGCCTGACCGTCCACGAGGTGCTCGGCGTCGAGAAGCCGGAGCGAAAGAACGTTGAAGACGCGGCCGAAGCCGTCGTCGAGGCCGACGTAGCCGTTGCCGCTGACGCGCTCGAAACCGCCGTCGAAGCAGAGGCCGCCGCCGTCGAAGAGGCCGAGGCCGCCGAAGACGCCGCAGCCGTGGCCGAGGTCGCCGAGACGATCGCCGAAGTCGCCGCCGAAGAGGGCGACGTCGAGACTGCCGTCGAGGCAGCCGAGATCGCCGAAGAGGCCGCCGAGATCGCCGAGGCCGAGGCCGAGCTGGCCGCCGCCGACAACGAGGTCGCCGAGGAGGCCGTCGCGGTCGCCGACGCCGCGCTCGAAGAGGCCGAGGCAGTCGCTGAAGAGGCCGCAGAGGCAGCGGAGGAGACGAAGTAATGGCCGGCACGATCAAGATCAAGCAGGTCAAGAGCAAGAACGGTACGAATCACGCACAGCGTGAGACGCTCCGCTCGCTGAAGCTCGGCAAGATCGACAGCACGAACGAAGTGAAGGACACGCCGGAGATCCGTGGCATGCTTCACCGCGTGCGCCACCTGATCACCATCGAGGAGTAGGAAGATGGCTGAGGACAAGAAGACCGACGAGCTCGTCGGCACCAACAACTTGAAGCCCGCCCGCCAGCAGGCCAAGGACCGCAAGCGTGTCGGTCGTGGTCACGGCAGCGGCATGGGCAAGACTTCCGGCCGTGGCCACAAGGGCCAGGGCTCGCGCTCGGGCGGCAAGCCCGGTCCCGCGTACGAAGGTGGCCAGACGCCGATCCACATGCGCATGCGCAAGCTGCGCGGTGCGACCAAGAAGACGTCGATGCCGATCGAACCCTTCCGTACGTCGACGCAGCCGGTCAACGTCGACGACCTCGCCCGCCTGTTCAGCGCCGGCGACGAGGTCAACGCCGAGACGCTGGCCGCGAAGGGCCTCGCCACGCGCAAGAACATCGCGATCAAGATTCTCGGTCGCGGCGAGATCGACATCAAGCTCGACGTGACGGCCGCCAAGTTCTCGGCCGAGGCGCAGCGCAAGATCGAGGCCGCAGGCGGCTCCTGCACGGTGATCAGCGCCTAGGGGAGGGCGCGTCGCATGCTCCAGACACTCGCCAACGCTTTCCGCACGCCGGAGATTCGCAAGAAGATCCTCTTCGTCATGGCGATGCTGCTCGTCTACCGGGTCGGCTCGTACATCCCGTCGCCCGGCGTCGACGTCGGCGCGCTGAAGGAGTTCCAGGGCCAGTTCGACAACGGCAACATCCTCGGATTCCTCAACCTCTTCTCCGGCGGCAGCCTTTCGCGTCTGTCGCTGTTCGCGCTGGGGATCATGCCGTACATCACGGCGTCGATCATCCTCCAGCTGCTGACGGTGGTCTCTCCTTCGCTCGAGCAGCTCGCGCGCGAGGGTGAGGTCGGTCAGCAGAAGATCACCCAGTACACCCGTTACCTGACCGTCGGCCTCGCCGCCGCGCAGGCCATCGGCTACGTCGCTCTGTTCAAGAGCCAGAGCAACTCGGTGATCACGAACGGCAAGTTCGGCAACCTTCTTCTGATCGCGACCTGCCTCACGGCCGGCACCGTCCTGCTGATGTGGATCGGCGAGCTGATCACCCAGCGCGGCGTCGGCAACGGCATCTCGCTGCTGATCTTCGCCTCGATCGTCTCCGGCCTGCCCGGCGGCATCTCGTCCTGGTGGAACAGCACCGACCAGGTCTTCAAGCTGATGATGCCGTTCATCGCGATCGGCGTGATCGTCGCTGTCGTCTTCATCCAGGAAGGCCAGCGCCGCATCCCGGTGCAGTACGCCAAGCGTCAGATCGGTCGCAAGATGACCCAGGGCGGTTCGACCTACCTGCCGCTGCGCGTCAACATGGCTGGCGTGATCCCGATCATCTTCGCCGCCTCGATCATGGCCTTCCCGCCGACGATCGCGACGCTGATCCAGACCGACTGGGCGCAGAGCATCGCCAACTTCTTCAGCCCGAACGGCACCGCCTACATCGTCGGTGAGTGCCTGTTCATCATCATGTTCACGTACTTCTACACGGCCGTCACGTTCAACCCGCGCGAGCAGGCCGACAACCTGAAGAAGTACGGCGGCTTCATCCCCGGCGTCCGCCCCGGACTGCCGACCGCCGAGTACCTCGACCGCATCCTCGCCCGCCTGACGTTCCCGGGTGCGCTGTACCTGGCGGCGGTCGCGGCTTTTCCGATGATCCTGATCAACCAGACCGGCGCCGGTTTCTACTTCGGCGGCACCTCGATCCTGATCACCGTCGGCGTCGCGCTCGACACGATGAAGCAGCTCGAAGCGCAGCTCCAGATGCGCAACTACGAGGGCTTCCTCAACTAGCCGCTCGTTCCCTCGCCGCAGCGAGCGACGGCAACAAACCAGATTTTCTCCAAACCCTGGCCGTCGGCGGCCAGGGTTTGGCATTTCAAGGCGCAGATCTTCCAAACAGTGGCCGCGTGGGGCCATGGTTTGGAGTGAATTTGGGACTCGGATGATCGGTCGAACTGGGACGCATCCGCCAACCGGCTAATCTGCCCATCTTCGATGCCTGCTGAACTTAACTTGGTACTCGTCGGTCCGCCCGGCGCCGGCAAAGGGACCCAGGCCAGCCGCCTGGTCAAGGACTTCAACCTGCCGTTCATCTCCGTCGGCGACATCCTCCGCGCCAACGTCAAAGAGGGCACCGAGCTCGGCGTCAAGGCCAAGGAGTACATGGACAAGGGCGAGCTGCTCCCGGACGAGCTGGTCGTCGGACTGATCATGGATCGCCTCGACGAGGACGATGCGAAGGACGGCTTCATCCTCGACGGCTTCCCGCGCACCGTCGGTCAGGCCGAGGCGCTCGACAACGGCATGGTCGAGGCCGACCGCAAGCTGACGGCCGTCGTCGTGATCGAGGTGCCCGACGAGGACATCATCGAGCGCCTCTCCGGCCGCCGCGTCAACCCGAACACCGGCCGCACGTACCACATCAAGTACGACCCGCCGAAGCACGAAGGCGTCGACGACATCGACGGCACCAAGCTGATCCAGCGCGACGATGACAAACCCGAGACGATCGCCAACCGACTCAGCGTCTACCACGACCAGACGGCTCCGGTCATCGGCTTCTACGAGGAGCAGAGCACCGAGAACAAGGCCCTGGTCCGCCGCATCGACGGCACCCGCGAGCCCGACGAGGTCTACCGCCACATACGTGCGCTGGTAGCGACGGTGCGGCTCGAAGACACGCTCTAGCTGCGACTCTTCCTTGCGAAGATGTATTCCGGCGTGATCAACCTCAAGTCTCCCAACGAACTCGACCAGATGGCTGCCTCTGGCGCCGTGCACGCGCGCGCGATGGAAGTCGCCGTCGAAGCTGCCAAGCCAGGCGCGACGACGCTCGAGGTCGACACCGCCGTCGAGCAGTTCATCCGCCAGCAGGGCGGAATCCCGACCTTCAAGGGCTTCCGCGGTTTTCCCGGCTCGATCTGCATCAGCAACAACGACATGGTCGTCCACGGCATTCCCGGCGAAGAGGTGCTTCAGGCCGGGGACACGCTCTGCATCGACATCGGCGTGACGCTAGGCGGCTGGGTCTCGGACGGTGCGGTGACGATCCCGGTCGGCGGCGAGTCGACCGCTGTCGCGGACAGCCTGATGGAGACGACCAAGCAGTCGCTGTTCGACTCTGTCGAGCAGTGCGTCGTGGGCAACCACCTCGGCGACGTCGGTAACGCTGTCGAGCAGCGCGTCAAGAGCGCCGGTTTCTCGATCATCCGCGAGCTGATCGGTCACGGTGTCGGGCGTCAGATGCATGAGGAGCCGCAGGTGCCGAACTACGGCGTACCTGGCACCGGCCCAGAGCTGCAGGCCGGAATGGTGCTCGCGATCGAGCCGATGGTCAATGCCGGCGGCCCGGAAATTTATGTCGGCGATGACAACTGGTCGGTGTATTCTGCAGATGGATCGTTGACCTCGCATTTCGAGTTCACGGTCGCAGTCACAGATGACGGGCCACGGATCCTCACTCCCTGGCACGAACTCATTCACGTTTGGGGCTGACCGCTTTTCAGTGGCACGCCCAATCGTGCCATTCTGCGTGATAACATTCCGCTTCGCGCTTTAGCGTCCGAACGGGGTGCCCATCCTGCGCAGGAATTTTCTGCAGCGTACGATGCCCGGCACTCGCAGAGGGGCGCAGAAGCATCTGTTTTTTTCAATTTCAAGCCTTGTGAGAGGGCCGTTTGTCGTGAAGGTTCGAGCTTCAGTTAAACCGATCTGCGAAAAGTGCCGCGTGATTCGCCGGCGCGGAACGGTGCACGTCATCTGCACGAACAAGCGCCACAAGCAGCGTCAGGGTTAGGTAAAGCACCAGATGGCACGTATTTCAGGCGTCAACATCCCGCTCAACAAGCGGGTCGAGATCGGTCTCACCTACATCTATGGGATCGGTCAGTCCACCTCGCAGGAGCTCCTCGACAAGACCGGCATCAGCCGCGACACCTACGTCAAGGACCTCACCGAGGACGAAGTGATCAAGCTTCGCGACGCGATCGACAACGAGCTCACCGTCGAAGGTGACCTTCGCCGCGAGCGCTCGCAGGACGTCAAGCGTCTGATGGAGATCGGCGCCTACCGCGGCCTGCGCCACCGCCGTGGCCTGACCGTTCGCGGCCAGCGCACGAAGACCAACGCGCGCACGCGCAAGGGTCCGCGCAAGGCTCAGATCGCCAACAAGAAGAAGGTGTCCAAGTAATGGCTGAAGCTAAGAAGGGCCGCGGCGGTCGCCGCAAGGTCAAGAAGAACGTCCCGTTCGGCCAGGCCCACATCAAGGCCAGCTTCAACAACACGATCGTTTCGATCACCGACCGCTCCGGCAACGTGCTTGCCTGGGAGTCGGCCGGCACCGTCGGCTTCAAGGGTTCGCGCAAGTCGACTCCGTTCGCCGCGCAGGTCACCGCTGAGTCGGCCGCGCGCAAGGGCATGGAGCACGGCGTCGCCAAAGTCGAAGTTTTTGTGAAGGGCCCGGGTTCCGGTCGCGAGACCGCCATCCGTTCCCTGCAGCAGACCGGCCTCGAGGTCGTCGGCGTCCGTGACGTCACGCCCCAGGCCCACAACGGTTGCCGCCCGCGTAAGCGTCGCCGTTTGTAGACCCCCGCTTTATCCAGTCCAGTCCCCGCCGTACCGCAATAACCCCCAGTGCGCCGCTGCACCTCGTAGACGGCTGCCCACCGACCAAGAAGAAAAGGGCTCTCCTCGATGCTTGAATTCCAAACGCCCCGCATTTCCGCACAGCAGATCGAAGGCAACCGTGGTGTCTTCACCATTGAGCCACTCGACCGCGGATTCGGTTACACCTTCGGCAGCGCGCTGCGCCGCGTGATGCTCTCCTCGCTGGCCGGCGCCGCCGTCACCAGCCTGCGCATCGAGGGCGTCGCCCACGAGTTCTCGACGATCCAGGGTGTCAAGGAGGACGTGACCGACATCGTCCTCAACCTCAAGACGCTTGTCGCCAAGGTTCACTCGGACGCGACCGAGGTCGAGGCTCCGCTCGTCTTCACCGGCCCCGGTGAGGTCAAGGCCAAGGACATCGACCTGCCGGCCGGCGTCGAAATCCTCAACCCGAACGCCCACCTCGCCACGCTCGAGAAGAAGTCGAAGCTCGAGATGTACCTGACGATCGGCCGTGGCCGCGGTTACGCGCCCGCCGACGAGAACAAGACCGCCGACCAGCCGATCGGCGTCATTCCGATCGACTCGATCTTCTCGCCGGTCAAGCGCGTCAGCTACAGCGTCGAGGGCGCTCGCGTCGGTCAGCGCACCGACTACGACAAGCTCACGATCGAGGTCGAGACCGACGGCAGCGTCGAGCCCGACGCGGCTCTGCGCGAGGCCTCCGAGATTCTGATCAAGACGCTCGCGATCTTCACCGACGAAATGACCGTCGCGGCGCTCCGCGGCGAGCTCGAAGAGGCCGAGGACATCGGCGGCGGTCTGCCCGAGGCCGGCGGCCCCGACGACATCCTGATCGAGGCGCTCGACCTCGGCGTCCGGTCGTACAACTGCCTCACGCGCGGCGGCATCCAGACCGTCGGTCAGCTGCTCGAGCGCAGCGAGGCCGAGCTGGCGGCGATCCCGAACTTCGGCCGCAAGTCGATCCAGGAAGTCGTCGATGTCCTGGCCGACCGCGGACTCGCGCTCAAAGGCTGATCAACAGAGCGGCTAGTCAACTACCTTTCCTACCTGCATCATGCGCCACAACAAGAAACGCAACAAGCTCTCGCGCGACAGCGCGCACCGCAAGGCTCTCTTCGCGAACCTGATCAAGGAGACCATCGACCACGAGCGGATCAAGACCACCGAGGCCAAGGCCAAGGCAGTCAAGCCCGAGCTCGAGAAGATGATCACCCTCGCGAAGCAGGGCGACCTGCACGCGCGCCGTCAGGCGCTCGCGGCGCTGAACAACGACAAGTTCATCGTCCACAAGTTGTTCGAAGAGGTCGCTCCGCGCTACGCGGACCGTCCCGGTGGCTACACCCGCATTCTCAAGCTCGGTCCGCGTCGCAGCGACTCGACCGAGATGGTTTACCTCGAGCTCGTCTAGCTCTCGTCGCCGATGGCGGCGAAGCTGACGATCGAGTACGACGGGACCCACTTCAAGGGTTGGGCGAAGCAGCCCGGCCATCGCACGGTCCAGGACGAGCTGGAGCGCGCGCTCGCAACTGTCCGGCGTGAACCGACGAAGCTGAACGTCGCCGGTCGCACCGACGCCGGCGTTCACGCTTGGGGCCAGGTCGCGTCGCACCCCGGCGAGCCGGCAGATGCCCGTTCGCTCAACGCCGTCCTGCCCGACGACGTATCGGTGCTCGCCAGCGAGGAAGCGCCTGACGACTTCGATGCCCGCTCGGACGCCACGAGCCGCACCTACTGCTACCGGATCTGGAACCGCCGCGAGCGGCCTGCGCTCCTGCGCGAGAAGGTTCTGTGGGACTCGCACAAGCTGGATGGGGCGCTGCTCGATGACTGCGCGCGACTGCTGCTCGGCGTGCACGACTTCGAAGCCTTCACGCTCAGCCAGCAGCCGTACGAGCATTACCGCAGGAACATCCTGCGCGCCGAGTGGATCCGCCGCGAGCGGCTGATCGAGTTCTGGATCGAGGGCGAGACGTTCACGCGCCGGATGGTGCGCGGGCTTGTCGGATTCCAGCTCGACGTCGCCCGCGGCGCGCGCGAGATCACCGACTTCGCGCGGCTGCTCGAGGGTGCTCCCCGCGCCGAAGGCGGCAAGACCGCGCCGGCCCACGGCCTGTACCTGGCGTCTGTCCGATTCGGACCCGCCGAAGCGGTCGTTTCGTAGGATCACCTTCGATGAAGGTTCTGCTGACAAACGACGACGGCATCCAGGCTTCGGGTTTGCATGCATTCAGGCGCGCGCTGCTCGAGATCGCGGATGTCGAGCTCGCTGTGATCGCCCCCGACTCGAACCGCAGCGCGATCGGACGCGGCATCACGACGCGCGATCCGCTCTACGCCGAGAAGGTCGAGTTCGGAGACGGCACGTACGGTTTTCAGACCGACGGCACGCCCGTCGACTGCGTGCGCTTCGCGATGCTCGGGTTGCTCGACTGGACGCCGGAGCTGATCGTCTCGGGCATCAACCACGGCGCCAACCTCGGCGACGACATCACCTACAGCGGCACGGTTGCAGCAGCCTTCGAGGGCGTGATCCTCGGGATCCCCGCGATCGCCGTGAGCCAGCAGGCGCGCAGGGGAAAAATGGGCTGGAGCTTCGGCGAGGAGATGGACTTCGCGAACGCCGCTTCATTCGCGGCCGGCCTGGTCGCCAACTTCGACGACTTGCCGCTGACGGAGGGCACGTTGCTCAACGTCAACGTCCCGGCCGGACCGATCGACGGTGCGCGGCTCTGCACACTCGGCAAGCGCATCTACAAGGACCGTCTCGAGCTCCAGAGCGAGGAGGGCGCGCGGAAGCGTTACCGGATCTACGGCGATGACCCGTCCTACGTCGACGAGGACGGAACCGACTTCGAGGCGATCGCCGAGCACGCGATCGCCGTCACGCCGGTCCACTTTGATCTGACGAGCCACACCGGCCTCGGCGCGCTCAGTGATTTCGACCTGGGCGCACTGGTGCCGGACGAGGCGTCCGAGACGCCGCCGGCCGAAGCAACCCTGCTCGACTGAGGCATCTCCGCGCGTGGCTCTCGAGACGCACGGACGCTGGCCGCTCGTCGGCGCCGCGGCACTCGTACCGGCCACGGCTCTCGCGGCGAACGAGCCGCGCATGCGACCTCTGGCGGCGTTGCTCTGGCACCAGACCGAGGAGTGGGTCTGGCCGGGCGGGTTCCTGCCGTGGATCAACCAGGAGGTGCTCGGCGGTGACGAGGAGTTCCCGATCGACCGCCGCACCGGCTTCGCGATCAACGTGCTGTTCGGGTGGGGCTTCAGTGCGGCGACGTTCGCGGGTTCGCGCGGCGCCGTGCCGCTGACGGCGCTCTACGTCAGCCATATCGGCAATGCCGGGCTGCACGTCGGATGGGCGGTCAAGCACCGCCGGCGCGATCCCGGCGTCGTGACCGCGGTGGCGACGCTATTGCCGGTCGCTGTCACGGGCCTGCGTGAACTCGCCAAGGATCCGCGGGTGAAGCGTTCGGAGATGGCGGTCGGCGCAGCGCTGGGTGTGGCGATCGGGGCGGGGATGATGCCGTTGTTGAAGCTGCGGCTGCGACGGCGTTCCTGAGTATGACCGACGGTATACTGATGGTATGCCGAAGACGAAGAGCGCTCATTTCCACACGACGATCAAGGTCACCTCGGATCTGCGCGACCGGCTGAAGACACTTGCGGAGGCCGAAGGACGCACGCTCGGCGGAGAGATCGAGCACCTTGTCGAGCTGGCTGAGCGACACGCGCGGATGGATCTCCTGGCGGCTCAGGTTGCGGCAACGTCGGAGGAAGACATGGCCGCGTACAGGGAGGAAATCAAGTTCTGGGACGCGGTCAGCGCCGACTGGCCGCATGACGCCGAATGGCAGGAAAGCGATGACTGATCTCGCGCCGGGGGACATCTTCTGGATGCTGCCGGACCCAACCGTCGGCCGTGAGCAACGCGGCGGCAGGCCGGGGCTGGTCATCTCGGCTCACCGGTACCTCGAAAGCTTCCCCGAGCTCGCGATCATTGTTCCTTTGACCGGGACTGAGAAGTCTTGGATTTCCCACGTCGCAGTCGAAGGCGAAGGTCTCGACGGAAAGTCGTGGGCGATGACCGAGCAGGTCCGTTCGATCTCGAAGCGGCGGATTCGGGCACGGATCGGTCGCGCCGATCACGACACCCTCGAAGAGTGTCGCCGGTGGGTGAAGGACTTCCTCGAGCTCTGAGCTTTTCGGACGGAAGGCTCAGCCGGCGGCCGGCCGGTACATCCAGATGCTGGTCGTGAACTTGTACCAGTTCGTGTACACGCCGCACATCATCACGACGGTGCCGACCGCAGCGCCGCGCACGCCCGAAGGTCGGTAGCAGTTCTGGTCAGAGGGGCTGTTGCGCGTGACGGTCCAGCCGCCGTCCACGTCCTCCTCGGTCTGCAGCGACCAGGTCTCGACGACCATCTTGCGCTCGGCGCCGACGGCGCGCGAGATGTAAACCTTTGACGGGTCTTTGTGGTCGAGCCCCGCGCCGGCGGTCGCGTAGTAGCCGTAGCTGGTGGGCGACTCGATCGGGTTGTTGTAACCCATGTTGACCATGCGGGTGCGCTGCCAACGGCCGTTCTGGAAGCGGGCGTACCAATAGGTCATCTCGTGGCCACGGTTGCCGACGGCATAGACCATCACCGGGCGGCCGCGCGAGTCTTCGGCGACGTCCATGATCCAGCTACGCCCGTAGGTCGTGTTGACCTGCACCATGTCGCCGGTGCGCGCCGAAAGCGGTCCGGAACCACGCTTGACGAGGCGGCCGCTCGCCTTGTAAAAGCCCTTGCCCGGCTTGACGCGGATGAAGTACTGGTTGGTGTTGGTCTGCGCCGGGTTGTTCTCGTTGTAACCGACGAGGATCGAGCCGTCCTTGCCCTTCGCGTACTTGGCGTACGGGCGCGGCTTGCCGCGGGTGCCGGGGTTGTAGATCAGCGTCCGGGCGCGCTGCCACCGGTTGCCGCGCAGGATCGAGTAGGTCGGCTGCCAGTTGCCGCCGCGCCAGGCGACCCAGATGCGGTTGCCGGAGAGCTCGACGGGGTTCGGGTAGGTGAATCCGAGCCCGCCGGGGGTGTTGCTGGAGACACGGCGGATGCCCGTCCACTTCGAGATGTCACCGGCGCGCGTGGTGATCCGGTAGTACAGCTGCGGCGGCTTCGAGCTGCGCTGGACGCGGCCGGAGTGCGGCGAGTAGAAGGCGACGATGTGGCCGTCGGGGCGCACAACGATCGACGGGTTGTTGTGGTCGTCGAGCGCGCCCAGGCGCGGGCCGAGCCGCACCGAGGTGGTCGCGCCCGTCTTCTCGTCGATCTGCGCGATCGCAGTGAGCGAGGTACGGGTGGTCCAGCCGGTGTAGATCTTGCCGTCGGCCGCCACCGCGCGTGGGTCGCCGAAGAAAGACCAGCCGCCATCGTCGGTCAGACGCGTCGCAATCTTCGAGGCCGAGGTTTCGACGTCAGCAGCTCGTGCGCCGGGGACAGAGGCGAGCAGCATCAGCGTGCAGAGCACTGCTCCGACGGCCATGGGGACCCATCGGCTGGGCGTGGCTTTTCTGAGTGTCGAGGTCACCGGGTGAAGTGGGGGCAGAAGCCGAGAAAAAGGGCCTCTGACGGATAAACCCGTCTGGCGAGTATAGGTTGCGGCGTGGGCGCCGCCGCCGCGCTCACGGGGTCGTACTGAGGAACACCGAAGTCGTGAAATTGCGCCAGTCGCGGTAGTAGCCGCACATCATCACGGCGTTTCCGGGGGCCGAACCGCGCACGTCCCCGGGCCGGAAACAGTTGCCGCCGCGCGGGCTGAGGCGGCTGACCTTCCAGCGCGAGCGGAACTTCTCGCCGTTTGCCATCGACCACATCTCGACGTGCATGCGGTGCTTTGCGCCCTCGACGCGCGACACGTAGATGCTGCTCGGGTCGTCGTGGTCGAGCGCGCCTCCGCCGGTCGGGTAGTGGCCCATCAACTTGGGGTGGTGCCAGCCGCCGGTCACGTAGCCGGAGCTGACGATCTTGCGGCGCAGCCAGCGGCCGTCCTGGTAGCGGGCGACCCAGAAGACGGTCGGCTCGGTGCGCTGGTTGCCTGCTGTGTACAGCACCACGGGGCGGCCCTTCGCGTCTTCAGCGACGTCCATGACCCAGGTGTTTCCATGCGCGCGCCAGCTCTGAACGACGTCGGTCTTCCACGTCGGGACGGCCGAGAAGGCGCCGGCCAGTTTCTTGCCCGAGGCGCTGTAATAGCCGTGTCCGGGGCGGTAGCGGACGAAGTAGAGGCTCGTGCGGATCTTGCTCGGGTGATCCGCGTTGTAGGCGATCAGCACGCTGTTCTTTGAGCCCTTGGCGAACTTTGCGTAAGGGCGCGAGGGCGGAAACTTGCCGTCGCCCTTGATGTGCGTGACCGAGCGGGCCTTGCTCCAGCGGTTGTTCGACAGGTCACCGATCGAGAACGTCGGCATCCAGTTGCCGCCGCGCCAGGCGAGGAAGATCTTGCCGTTGCTGAGCTGCACGGGGTTCGGGTAGGTGAAGCCGAGCCCGCCGGCGGTGTTGGTCGGAATCTCGCGGACCTTGCCCCAGTTGTCGATGTCGCCGGGCTTCGTTGTGGTCGTGTAGTAGATATGCGGCGTTTCGGCGAGCGGAAGCTTCGTGCCCGAGTGTGGCGAGTAGAAGGCCGTGATGCGCCCGTCCGGGTTCAGGTACAGCGACGGGTTGTTGTGGTCGTCGAGCGTGCCGAGGTTGGGTTTGAGAGCTTTCATCCGCACGTTCTTCGAGCCGTCGGCGATCGAGGCCACGACGACGTTGCTCCGATTCGTGGTCCATCCGACGTAGGTCTTGCCGTCGTGGTGGAAGGCGCGGGGGTCGCCGAAAAAGGACCACGCCCCGTTGGTGGTGAGCTTGTATGACGTGTAGTACGCCGACGCAGTGCCCTGAAGGGCCACAAGACACGTGGTGGCCACCAGGGCCGCGATTAAGAGATTGCGCGCACGCATGTGAGTTCGAACACGATAGGTGGGTCATCGGATCGCCTGCGCAGCGCGTCGGATGGGAACGTCAGACTGTGTGATCCATGGCAGACGAGTCCCCACAGGTACGCGCCGAAGAGCTGCGCACAGAGCTCGCCCACCACAACAAGCTCTACTACGAGAACGACGCTCCAGAGCTGACGGACGCGCAGTACGACGCGCTGCTGAACGAGCTTCGCGCGATCGAGGCCGAGCACCCCGAGCTCGTCACTTCGGACTCGCCGACGCAGAAGGTCGGCGGCGCGCCCTCCGGCAGATTTCCACAGGTCGAGCACCTGCAGCCGATGATCTCGCTCGCGAATGCGCGCAATGAGGACGAGCTGCGGGCCTGGGAGACCCGCCTGCACAACCGCCTGGCCCAGGAGGGGATCACGCGAGAGCAGTTCGAGTACGTCGTCGAAGGAAAGATCGACGGCCTGGCGATCAGCCTCGTCTACCGCGACGGCAAGCTCGAGCGCGGTGTGACGCGCGGAAATGGCGTGATCGGCGAGGACGTGACCGCCAACCTGATGACGATCGACGAGCTACCCAAGACCTTGCCGACGAAGAAGCCGCCGGCGCTGTTCGAGGCGCGCGGCGAGATCTACATCCGCCGCGGCGATTTCCACACCCTCAATGAGCAGCGCGCCGAGGCCGGTCTCGCGACCTATGCGAACCCGCGCAACACGGCCGCTGGTTCGCTGCGCCAGCTCGATGTGGAGCTGACCCGTTCGCGACCACTCGCATTGTGGGGCTACGGCGTGGGCGCGCTTGAAGGCATCAGTTTCGACACGCACTCGGCAGCGCTCGAACAGCTGCGCGACTGGGGCTTCCCGGTGAACGAGTTCGAGGTCCTGACGGGGATCGATGCTGTGGCGGCGGCCTGTCACGGCTGGGAGGAGCGGCGCGACTCGCTCGACTACGAGATCGACGGCGCGGTGGTGAAGATCAATGAGTCGGATCTGATGCGCCGCGCCGGCGTGGCCGGGCGCGAGCCGCGCGGCGCGATCGCCTGGAAGTTCCCGCCGATGGAGGCCACAACCAAGCTGCTTGAGATCATCTGGAACGTCGGGCGCACGGGGCGGATGGTTCCGCAGGCGCTGCTCGAACCCGTCAACGTCACCGGTGTGACGGTCCAGCACGCGACGCTGCACAACGAGGTTGACCTCGTCGCAAAGGACATACGGGAGGGCGACGAGGTGATCGTCACGCGAGCGGGCGACGTGATCCCGCGAGTGGTCGGCCCGACGCCCGATGCGGTGAAGAGAAAGGGGAGAGGTGCGCCGCCGGCGCCGCCGTCGAACTGCCCGGCCTGCGGCACTGCGACCGAGAAAGACGGCGACTGGACCTTCTGCCCGAACCGCCGCGGCTGCCCCGGCCAACGCTTCCAGCAGTTCAAGCACTTCGTCTCGCGCGGGGCGATGGACATCGACGGTCTCGGCGAGAAGCAGGTGCAGCAGTTTCTCGAGTGGGGCTGGTTCGAGTCGCTCTCGGACATTTACGCGCTCGGCGCCCGCCGCGAGGAGCTGCTCGATAAGCCGGGCTACAAGGAGACCTCGGTCGACAACCTCCTGAACTCGATCGAGGCGAGCAAGCGGCAGCCGTTCTGGCGCGTGCTCTTCGGCATCGGTCTGCCGGGCATCGGCGGCATCAACGCCCGCAACCTCGCCGGGCGCTTCGGCTCGATCGACGCACTCTCGGCGGCCACCACCGAGCAGATCGCCGAGACGAACGGCATCGGCCCGATCCTCGCGGAGAACATCGCCGAGCATCTCGCGGAGCCCGAAGAAATCGATCTGATCGCGCGCCTGCGGGCGGCGGGACTGCAGCTCGAAGGTGACGCGCCGGGCTCAAGTGAGGGGCCGCTGAAGGACAAGACGTTCGTGCTCACCGGCACCCTGCCGAACATGACCCGCGACCAGGCGCGGGAGTTGATCGAGGGCGCCGGCGGTCGCGTCACGGGGTCGGTCAGCAAAAAGACCGATTACGTGGTCGCCGGAGAAGAGGCGGGATCAAAACTTGAGAAGGCAGAGCGGCTTGAGATCGCGATCCTCGATGAGGACGCGCTCAAGGAGTTGATCGGCTAGTTCAACGCCGCGATCGTCCCGGCGATGCGGTCCTGCTGGGCGTGCGCGCTGGCGACGTTGACGCGGTTCTGCAGAACCGAGAACGCGACCGTGTCGCCGCCGACGGTCTTGCAGTAGCCCGACAGGGCCGAGACGCCGCTGAGCGTGCCGGTCTTGGCGTGGCAGCGGCGCTTGGCGGTGCTGTTCCTCATGCGCGATGCGAGCGTGCCGTCGACGCCGGCCGTCGGCAGCGACTCGAAGTAGTCGTCGAAGGCGGTGCGCTTCGCCATCCCCTTAAGCAGGTCGACGACTTCACGCGGCGCAGCCTTGTCGCCGCGCGACAGGCCCGAGCCGTCGTAGAGCCGGACGATCGATCCGAGACTGCGGGCGAACTTCCGCGCCGCAGCGTCGCCGGCGTAGGTGGTCGCGGGCCTCGCGCCCAACGGGACCTCGCCGCCGCCGTCTTTGCCGGCTGCCTCGGGCATCGCCAGCGACTTCACGAGCATCTCGGCCATGTAGTTGTTCGAAGGCTTGTTGGTCTGGCGGGCCAGCGCGCTCATCGGCAGGGACGGCACGAAAGCGAGGCGCTTGGAGCCGGCCGGGGTGGCCTTGACGCCGGTCCTCGTTCCGATGGATATGCCGGCGTCGCGCAGGGCCAGGCGGAGCTTCTTGGCCGCGTAGTCGGGCGGGTTCGACTGCAGCTTGCCCGAGACGTAGCCCTTGTTGAAGATCAGGCCGCTGAGCTGGCCGCCGACGTACGCCTGACGCCCGCGGCGCGAGTCGAAGGCGGTCTCGTCTCCGTAGACGCGACCGGTGATCTTCGTGACGCCGCGTGCCTTCAGATTCTGGGCGAGCTGCTCGACGGTTGCGCGCGAGCCGAAGTTGGTGGTGACGAAGGACTTGTTGCCGAACAGCGGGTCGCCGCCGCCGCGGAAGTAGACGTCGCCCGTGAGCACGCCGCCGGCGAGGGTGCCGTTCGAGTAGATCGAGGTCGCGAAGCGTCCACCGGTTCCGTAGCGGGTGAGCAGCGCGGCAGTGGTGAAGAGCTTTGTGTTCGAGGCGAGGATGCGCCTCGAGCCTGAGTGCAGTCCGGCGATCGCCTGGCCCTTCGTGACGTTGTAGGCGTATGCGCCGCTGGCGCCGGTCATCGACTTCATCGCACGCTTGACGTCGGCGTTCGTGGACGCCGAAGCGGCGCCTGACGAGCAGGCGAGCAGCGCGATGCACCCGAACAGGGCGAGGCCGAGACGTTTGCGATGGAGGCTCATCGGTTGCATGTACCAACACACATTCGCCGCGAGGGGAGCGGCTCCCCCGCGAGACAAAAATGGCCGGCCGCCCCACCGGGTGATCGCGGGGCGGCCGGCCATTTCTCATGCGCCGCCGCTGTACCGGAGCGGCAGAGCAGGCTCAGTGATCAGCTTTCGTACATCCCGTCGTAGATCGCGGCGTACTTCTCGTGGACGACATTTCGCTTGACCTTCATTGAAGGCGTCAGCTCGCCGGTGTCGATCGTCAGGTCGTGGTCGAGGATGCGGAACTTCTTGACCTGCTCGACCTGGGCGAACTTCTCGTTGACCATGTCGACCACGTCCTGGATCAGCGCGATCACGGCCTCGTTGTCGTGCAGTGAGGTCGCCTCATCCAGACCGACCTCGGCGCGCAGCGCGGCGGCCTCCTCCGGGTCGAGCGTGATGATCGCCGTCGGGTAGGGGCGACGGTCGCCGTACATCACCGCCTGCGAGACCCAGCGACTCTGCTTCATCGCGTTCTCCCAGTTGGCCGGCGTGAGGTTCTTGCCGCCGGCCGTGATGATGATGTCCTTCTTGCGGCCGTTGATGAAGATGAAGCCGTCCTCGTCGATGTACCCGAGGTCGCCGGTGTGCAGCCAGCCGTCGGCGTCGATCGTTTCGGCCGTCGCCTCCGGGTCCTTGTAGTAGCCCTGGAAAATGTTCTTGCCCGAGACGAGGATCTCGCCGTCGTCGGCGATTCGAACGCTGACACCGCTGACCGGCCGGCCGATCGAACCGAAGCGGTGGCCGTTGACGCCGTTGTTGGCGCTCGTGAGGGTCGAGGTCTCGGTCATGCCGTAGCCCTCGTACACCGGGATACCGCATGCGTAGAAGAACTCGAGGATCTCCTTGGCGATCGGCGCCGCGCCGGTGACCGCACGCTTCAGGCGTCCGCCGAAGAGCTGGCGGACCGTGTTGTAGACAGGCTCGTCGGCCTCGTCGAAGACCGCTTGAAGCTCGGCCGGGACGTCGAGGCCCTGGTCCTGCAGTGCGCGGACCTCAAAACCGACCTCGATCGCCTTGTTGAAGAACTCGCGCTCTTCGTCTGATTTCGAGGCGGCAACCGTGTTGGCGAGCGCGTAGATCTTCTCGAAGATGCGCGGGACGGACGGGAGACTGTGCGGCTTGACCTCGATCAGGTCGGGGACGATCAGCTGCGGGTCTCCGCGCCAGTAGGCAAGCGTCCCGCCGACGTCGAGGATCACGAACTGCGTCAACCGGGCGAAAACGTGGGCGAGCGGCAGGAACAGGTAACAGGTCTCGGACTCGATGCTGTCCGCCGACGCGATCGTGGCCGTCCCCATGGTCGTGGTGTTGCGGAAGTTCTCGTGGGTGATCATGCACCCCTTCGGCGGGCCGGTGGTGCCGGACGTGTAGACGATCGTGCAGAGGTCTTCCGGCTTGATCGCGGCGACGCGTTCGTCGTAGGTCGCGTCGCTGACGGTCTCGCCCTGGCTCTTCAGTTCGCTCAGCGTGATCGCGCCGTCGAGGTCGTCCGTGTCGGGGTCGATCACGACGATGAGCTCCAGCGACAACAGCTGGGCGCGGATCGTCCCGATCTTCGCGAGCTGGGCGCCGTTCTCGACGAACAGGACCTTCGCGTCCGCGTGGTTGATGACGTACTCGCACTCCTCGGCCGAGTTGGTCGGGTAGACCGGCGCCACAACGGCGCCGGCGGCCAGCGCGCCGAAGTCGCAGAAGCTCCACTCGGGGCGGGTGTTGGCGAGAATCGCGACAAAGTCGCCGGCCTCGACGCCGTTCGCGATCAGGCCCTTGGCTATCGACTTGACCGTCTCGCCGAGTTCTGCGTAGCTGATCGAGTGCCACTCATCGCCGGCGTGGTACTGCACGGCGGTGCGGTTGGCGTGCTTCTCGGCGGCAAGCGTGAGCAGCTGCGCCATCGTGGTCGAACCGGTCGACTGCGGGTGTGGCGGGGCCTCTGGAGACGAGTACTCGCGCAGGGTCGCTGGATTGGTCGGATCCGTCGTCAACTCCATCGGTGTCTACTCCCGTTCGGAGGCCCGCAGGCCGAAGCGGGTCCCCAGTTTTGATCAGTTCAGAGACTTGTAGTCCCCCAGATGGGCCGATAGTAACTGACTGGTTCAGCAGAGGCGGCGGCTCGGAAACCCGCGCCTGGAGTGACTTTCCGGTTACTTACGTCCTTACCAGTACACGCCGCGCATCACGTGCGCGAAGGCGATCGCCTCTGGTGTTATCTGGTCGCGGCTGCCCGCGGTGCCCTTGGCGGCTGCGCTCTCCGGGAAGAGGTTGTATGCGGTGCCGAGAATGCGGTCGGCGAGTTCCGGGGAGACGGCATGGATCACCTCGCCGGTGCGGCCGAGGCCGGTGGTGACCTTTCTCGGGGTGCCGATCATGCCCTTGATCACAAGGTCGCTGGCCTCTTGCGGCGTGATCATCGGGAAGGCCTTGTAGATCGTCGTCGGCGCCGTCATCGGGGTCTTGACCAGCGGCATGTAGACGGTGGTGAAGATCACTCCGTCGCCGATCACCTCGGGCTGGGCGCAGCGGCTGAACGCGTCGAGCGCCGACTTCGAGGCGACGTAAGCCGAGAAGCGCGGCGGGTAGGCCTGTGCACCGATCGAACTGATGTTGATGATGCGGCCGTACTTGCGTTGGCGCATCCCGGGCAGCACGCTCATGATCATGCGCAGCGCGCCGAAGTAGTTGAGCTGCATCGTGCGCTCGAAGTCGTGGAAGCGGTCCTGGCTGCTGGTGAGCGAGCGGCGGATCGAGCGGCCGGCGTTGTTGACGAGGATGTCGACGCGGCCGTGCTTGGCGATGATGTCGTCGATCACGCGCTCGCAGTCCTTGATGTCTGAGAGGTCCGCGGTGAAGACATCGGCGTCGCCACCGGCGTCGATGATCTCGTCCTTGATCACGTCGAGCTTCGACTGTGTGCGGGCGACGAGGATGACCGTGGCGCCGGCCCTGCCGACGCGATGCGCGACGACCTCGCCGATTCCGCTCGAAGCGCCGGTGATCACGACGACCTTGCCGTTGACCGAGCGGAAAAGCTTGCGGTTGGCGACAGCGGCGTCGCTGAAGTTGCGCTCCCAGTAGTCCCAGAGGGTTTTCGCGTAGCGCTCGAGCGGCGGCACCGAAAGCCCGGAACCGTCGAGTTCCTTGAGCGTGTCCGAGCAGTCGAAGCGGGTCGGGTTGTCGAGGTAGGCGACGAACTGGCGCGGCAGGCCGATCGTCTTGAGGACTTCATCGCCGAGAACCTTGGTGGCCGGAGTGAGCTCCGAGGCGCGCAGCAGCAGGCGCGGAGTGCTCTGGATCACCGGGTTGGCGGTGCGCAGCGAGAATGACGGCGCGCCGGCGGCGTTGGCGAAGATCGAGATCGCCTCGCCGATGCTCGGCGGGTACGGATCGACGAGGTGGAAGGCGCGACCGTCGAGGCCGTCCTTGTGCATCAGGTGGTCGATCGCGCCGGCGACGAAGTCGACCGGCACCATGTTCGCGCGGCCGCCGACGATGCCCGGAGTGGGCAGCCATGCGGGAAGGTTGTTCGAGGCGCGCTTGATCCACTTGAAGAGCAGGTAGGGCCCGTCGATCTTGTCGATCGCGCCGGTGCGCGAGTCGCCGACGACGACGGCCGGGCGGTAGACCCGCCACGGTCCGTTGACCTCTTCTCGGACGATCTGCTCGGACTCGAACTTCGTGCGGTCGTACGGGAACTCCAGGCGCTGGCCGGCTTCGAACATGTCCTCCTTGAAGACGCCGTTGTAGCGGCCGGCGACGGCGATCGAGCTGACGAGGTGGAACGTCGCGTGGTCGAGCGAGTTCGCCAGGCGCACCGCGTTGATCGTGCCGCCGACGTTGGTCTCGCGGTTCTGCTGGGCGCTCGCGGTGATGTCGTAGATCGCGCCGAGGTGCAGGAAGTGGTCAACGCCCTTGATCCGCTCCCGGTCGGCCTGCGAGAGGCCGAGGTTCGGTTCGGTGATGTCGCCGCTGACCTGGACGATCCGGCCCTTCGGCGCGCCGAGGCGTTCGATCACGGCGTCCATGCGCTCCTTCGACTGCGGACGGACGAGCACGTAGATCCGGCCCTTTCGTTCGAGCAGCCGCTCGAGGACGTAACGACCGATGAATCCTGTTCCGCCGGTGACGAAGTAGCTCAAGTGGTGCTCCTTGGGGGGATCAAGCGAGCCTTGAGAATAGTCATGATTCTCGCCGCCGTGTGTGCGCCGGCGGACACAGAGCGACTAGATCGGGTTTGGGATGTCGACGAACTCGACGGCGACGCCGAATTCGTCGGCGACGAGTTCGCCGATGCGCTTGATTCCGAGCTTCTCGGTCGCGTGGTGGCCGGCTGCATAGAAGTGGATGCCGAGCTCTTTGGCGGCAGAGTTGACGCGCTCGGCCGGCTCACCGGTGATGAACGCGTCGCAGCCGGCCGCGGCCGCCTCTTCGATGTGATCGGGGGCCGAACCGGCGATCACGGCGACGCGCCGGATCTCGTCCGGACCGAAGTCGAGGTGCAGTGGCTGTCGCCCGAGGCGTTCGAACAGCAGGTTGGCGAGGCCGGGGCCGTTGACCGGCGCGGCGAGTTCGCCGACGTATCCGATCGGGCGACCCTTGTAATCGCCGAACGGCTCCGCGACGGTCATGCCGAGATCCTGGATCAGCAGCGCGTTGTTGCCGAGTTCGCCGTGCGAATCGA
Source organism: uncultured Thermoleophilaceae bacterium (assembly GCA_964455545.1). GTDB lineage: Bacteria > Actinomycetota > Thermoleophilia > Solirubrobacterales > JACPNS01 > JACPNS01. Next base: position 20,701 of record CAYVWQ010000008.1, read on the forward strand.
GCGGAAGGTGGTAGGCGACGAGGTTGATGTCGCTGGTCAGCAGTGCGCGCAGGCGGCCGGCCTGAAGTGGACGCAAGCGCCCTGCGTCGCCCCAGAAAATGCCGTGGTGCACAAGCACCATCTCGGCGCCGCGTTGATCGGCGATCTCGAACAGTTCGCGAGTTGCGCTGACGCCGGTGACGACGCTGGAGACCTGTTCCGCGCCCGGCACCTGGAGTCCGTTGGGCCCATAGTCCGGGTAACCGGGCGAATCGAGCAGCCGGTCGAGGAATTCGACGATTTGATCGCGCTCGGCCATAAGTCGGGATCCTACGCAGCTTCGACGCGTACACATCGGTAACCTCGCCTCTCGATGGCAAAGCGCAAGAAGCCGCCGGAGGGGAACCGGGACTACGGGATCGACTACGCGACCTTCGCGGAGTCGATGATGGACACGTCGCTGTACGGCGTCGGCGCGTATTTCTGCGACCAACATCCCGACCTCGTCGACGACGTTCTCGCCGAGTCCGACGCGATCGAAAGCGTCGGACTGCAGGCCTACGCCGCCGCGAACGACCTGACCTTCGACGCCTGCCTGCAGACCCTGTTGACCGGCCTCGCGGTCCGCTACTACAAGGCGATCGTCGGCTGATGCTCGCCGTGACTTACCAGGGCCCGGAGCAGATCCGGGTCGAGGATGTGCCCAAGCCCGGCCTCGAGGCCCCGACCGACGCGATCGTGCGCGTCACGACCTCGGCGCTGTGCGGCACCGATATGCACATCTACCACGACAAGATTCCCAACGTCCCGGCCGGCTGGATCGTCGGGCACGAGTTCTGCGGCGTCGTCGAGGACGTCGGCGACGCGATCACCGAGTTCAAGCCCGGAGACCGCGTGGTCAGTGCGATGTACGTCGCCTGCGGCCGCTGTCCCGCGTGCGTCTCCGGCGACCATCGCCGCTGTGCGAAGTTCCAGATGTTCGGCATGGGGATCGCCTTCGGCAACCTTCCCGGCGGCCAGGCCGAGTACGTGCGCGTCCCGCTTGCCGACATGACGCTCCGGGCGATCCCGAAGGACCTTTCCGACGAGTCGACGATCTTCACTGGCGACATTCTCGCCACCGCGTTCACGGCCCTGCGGCAGTCCGGCATCCAGGAGGGCGACACGATCGCGATCATCGGCGCCGGCCCCGTCGGCCAACTGCTGGCGATGTGCGCCCCGACTTTCGGAGCCGGTCTCGTGTTCGTGATCGATGTTGTCGAAGAACGACTGGCCGAGGCCGCGAATTTCGGCGCGATCACGATCGACCCGCGCGAGCAGGATCCGCGCAAGCTGATCAAAGAGATGACCGGCGGGTTGATGTGCGACGCGGTTTTCGAGGCCGCGGGCAACGAGCCGGCGATGAAGACTGCGTTCAGCCTGCCGCGGCCCAACGGCGCAGTCGTGCTCGTCGGGATGTTGGTCGACGAGCACTTCCCGCTGACCGCGGGCGACCTGTGGCTGCGCAACACCAAGGTGATTCCGGTCCTCGGCGCACCGTACAGTCACCGCGACGAGCTTCTGCGGCTGATCGCCGCAGGGAAGATCGACGCGGCGCAGATCATCACCGACAGGCTGCCGATGTCCGGCGCCGCCGAGGCGTACGCTGCATTTGACCGCAAAGAACTGCAGAAGGCGATTTTCGAGGTGACAGGGTGAACGACGGTCAACCGGTTGAGAGCAACGAGGTCACCACGCGACAGCGGCTGTCGCGTGGCGAGCGCTACGAGCTGATCCTCGAGGACGCGATCGATGTCTTCGGCAGCCGCGGCTACCACAACGTCTCGATGGACGACATCGCCGAGGCCTCCGGGGTCTCGAAGGCGCTGGTCTACCAGCACTTCGAGAGCAAGGACGAGCTTTACATGGAGGTGATGCGCTCGTTCCAGCACAAGATCGCCGAGACCGTGCTGCCGGCGTGGGCCGAGGACAAGCCGCAGCAGGAGCGCTTCTGGCGCGGTTTCGTCGCTTTTTTCACCTTCGTCGAGCAGAACAAGCAGGCCTGGGGCGTGCTCTACCGCGACGCGGTCGAGATCGACGACTCGATGATCAAGGGGATCCACACGCTCAACGCCGAGCTCGCCGAAACGATCGCCCAAGTGTTCATCGAGGACCTAGAATCGCGCGGTGACTCATCGCCGATTCTCACGCAGTACGCCACCGCCGCAGGCCACGCCGTCGTCGGGGCCTGCCACGCGCTTGCTGACTTCTGGCTGGAGCACCCCGACGAGACGGTCTTCCGCATGGCGGCGACCGCGATGGCTGTGCTGTGGCAGGGCTTCGGCCGTCTGATCGACGAGGGTCAGCCTTGGATCCCGAGCCAGGAGATGCTCGAAGGACTCTGATCGCCCGGGTGGGCGCTCAGCTCATCCGCGCGTCGCTCTTCGCCGACTTGAGCGCCGCGTCGGCGAGCTTGACGAGCTGCTCCGGTGTCTGTCCGGGTTGCCACTCGACCACGCCGACGCTGGCGTCGGGCGAGACGTCCGGGCACAGGCGCAGCCGCTCGCGACGAACCACTTCGCGGATCCGCTGGGCGAGGCGCAGGGAGTGCGCCGAGTCGGCGCCGACCGCGATCACAGCGAATTCGTCGCCGCCGCGCCGGGCGAGCAGTTCGTTCGAGCGCACCACGCCGTTCATCGCCTGTGCGCTGGCGGCGAGGACCGCGTCGCCGAGGGTGTAGCTGAACTCGTCGTTCACGCGTTTGAAATCGTCGAGGTCGATCATCAGCATCGTCAGCGGGCCGCCGCTGCGCTCGGCCCGGTTGATCTCAGTCGCCAGACGCTCGTTGAACTTGCGCAGGTTGGCGACGCCGGTGAGCGGGTCTCGCCCGGCGATCGCAACGTTGTGGATGATTCCGTCCTGAATGCGCTTGCGGGCGACCATCAGCATCGCCGCGCCCATCAGCGTGAAGAAGAGGATGTTCAGCGACACGACCTTGCCGGTCTCGGTGCCAGAGGTCACGAACGCGACCGTGATCATCACCGCAGAGATCACCGCGAGGTGGAACGCCGCCTCCTTGAACACCATGTAAAAGGCCGCCGCCATCGCCGGCGCGAGCAGGTACGGCAGGATGATCGGTCCGAAGCTGCCCGACTGCAGGGACGACACGGAGATCAGCAGCGTGCCGACTCCGACGATCATGTTCATCCACGGCAGCGCCGGCTGGTCCTTGGCGGCCATCGTGAGCCAGAACACGGTCATCAGCAGGGCGGCGATTGCGATCGCGTAGTTGAGCGGCGTCAACGCCTCGGCCGGGATCTCGACGCTGTCGGTCGCCGACGCGAGCAACATGCCGATCAGCGTCAGCCCGCCGGTGAGGCCGTAGAGCATCGCCGCGCCGAACCAGAAGACGTTGCGGTGTACGCGCAGGCGCTCGTCGGTGACGAGGATGTCCGGCTCTCCGGGGCGGCGCATCGGCCGGTAGACGTTGTCGGCGCTGTGGCGCATGCCCCAGTCGGAGAGGGCCTTGCGCAGGCCGTGCTTGCGGGTCGGGCCGCTCATTCGCTGACTCCGTCGGTCAGGTCGTCGAGTTTGCGCTGGCGCCACGACCAGCGCTCGATCTTCGCCCGTGACTTGGCGTCGTGCAGCGCGCGGTCGGCGCGCGCGAGCAGCCGGCCGACCGAGTCGCCCTCGACGTTTGATGCCGAGCCGACGGTCACTCCGGAGCGTGGACCCGGCAGCAGGTCGACGCGGGCGTCCGAAACGTTGTGGCTGACGCGGCGGATCAGCGTCGAGACGTCTTCGGGGTCGGTCGCACGGGTGACGATCGCGAACTCGTCGCCGCCGCGGCGCACGACCAACTCGTCGCGGCGGACCGTGTCGCTCATTGCGCGGGCGACGGCGCGCAAGGTCTCGTCGCCGACCGAGTGGGAGTACTCCTCGTTGACCGACTTGAAGCCCTCAAGGTCGAGCATGATCACAGTCACGCCGGCGCCTCCGCGCTCGAACTCGCGCAGGCCGAGGTCGACCCGCTCGTACAACGGCCGCAGGTTGGCGAGGCCGGTCAAGGGGTCGCGACCGGAAAGGGCCGCAGCCTGACGACCGATCCGATCGAGCTCGAGGCGTACGTAAAGGGTCAGCCCGGCCGTGGTCACGAGCGAGACGATCGCGATTACACCCGGGATGATCCCGAACTCCTCGTCGACGTGGCGGAAGCTCGCCCAGAGGATGAGAGTGATCGAGAGCCCGACGTAGAAGAACAGGGACTTTGATGGCAGGAACAGCGCGACGTAGATCAGCGGCACCAGGTAGACCATGCCGAGCTGCGACTGCACCTCGGGCGCGTCGGAGAACATCACGGCGAGGATCAAGTACGACAGCAGGACGCCGATGTGGAGCAGCTTGGGGCTCGCGTTCAGCTCGCCCAGCCACCACCAGACTCCGCTCATTGCGATCGCGAAGAGCGACAGGCCGATCGTGATCCCCTCGTGGCCGACGTGGGTGTCGATCAGTCCGACCGCGAGCTCGAACAGCGCGCCGACACCGGCGACGACGAAGAGCACGGCGGCAGTGCGCCATGCGATTCTCGTACCGAGCGTGTCGTCGACATCGCCGGCGCCCGCGAACAGATTCTCGGTTGAGGGGTCCTCGACTCCGTGCGGCCGTTCAGGCCATCCGGAGTCACCCTCGATGGTGGTTTCGGGGGTCATGCGTTATTGAGTTGAAGGAGAGAGAGTCCTTCGGGGGTATCGGCCTCTACCGCAAACTGGTTAGCCAGTAGGGGTTTGACTGGCCAGATGACGTAAGGCTCTGAAGATGTCCTGTCGCGGGTCTGCCGGGCCGTGAGCCGTGCTCACGTGCGCTCACCCATCCGCACGCGGAGTTACCCGCGCGCCGGGAAACTACCAAAAACAGGCAACTACCCCTCAAGGTGCTCGAACAGGAGTTGAGTTAGCTCACGGTCGGGCAAAAAAAGAGGAAGCCGACGGGCTTCCTCGTGGTCGGTAGAACTGAAATCGGGGCGCCCAGATTTGAACTGGGGACCTCACCGACCCAATCGGCGCAGCGCGCTAGCGCGCGATGGACCGACTTCGAAAGAAAAACATCGGGGCGCCCAGATTTGAACTGGGGACCTCACCGACCCAATCGGCGCAGCGCGCTAGCGCGCGATGGACCGACTTCGAAAGAAAAACATCGGGGCGCCCAGATTTGAACTGGGGACCTCACCGACCCGAACGGTGCGCGCTACCAGGCTGCGCCACGCCCCGAATGCGTCGGCAATTATCGCAGACTTCGAACGCGCCGCTCAGGAACGCGGACGAAGCGCGTCGAGCAGGATCTCGCGGTAGCGAAGGGCCGGGTCGCCATCGGTCGTCTCCTCGTCGCCGGCCGCGATCCGCGCCGACTCGGTGAAGCCGGCGGTCAGGCTGTAGAAGTCCTCGGTCGAGAGCTCTTCGCGCAGCAGGCCGGCCTCCTTTGCCTTGTCAAGCAGCGTGCCGGTCAGGTCGAAGGCCTGCATCTTGCAGTCGAGGAGCTCGGGCTCATCGAGGATGCGCTCGCGGAAGGCCTCCATCTGACCTCTGTCGTAGTACGAAAAGCGCAGCACCTCGTCGATGAACTCGCCGAACGCCTGCTCGATGTCGGGCGCGCTGATCGACTCGCGCACAACTTCCTGCCAACGCAGCAGCCGCGATTCGACGATCGCGCGGATCAGGTCCTGCTTGGTCGGGAAGTTCCGGAAAAGCGTGCCGGTGCCGACGCCGGCGCGCCGCGCGATCTCGGCGACGCTGACCTCGAGGCCGTGGTCGCGGAACGAATCCGTGGCGGCCTCGATGATCAGCTGCCGGTTGCGCAGCGCGTCGGCGCGCGGGCGCCGGGTGGCGGGGGCGTCGCTCATGCCGGGACCGGCACCGCGTCGCCCTCGCCGATGTGGACACTTTCAATGTCACGCTTGCGCAGGCCGACCGACGCCACCACGAGACCGACGACCATCAGGATCGCCGCGACGATGAACGCGGTCTGGAAGCCCTCTACGAGCGCCGTCGCCTGCTGGAGCCGGTCCGGTGCGCCGCTGAAGCCCTCGGCCACGCTCGAGCTCTTGTTTGCGGCGAAGGTCGCGAGGATCGCGAGGCCGAGCGCACCGCCGACCTGCTGCGAGGTGTTGAACAGACCCGAGGCCAGGCCTCCGTCGACAGGGTCGACGCCGGCCGTCGCGACCAGCGTGAGCGGCACGAACGTCATGCCCATACCCAGAGCCATCGGCAGCAGGCCCGCGAGCAGCGCGAGGTAGGTGCCGTCGACCTTGGTCGTCGAGGCGAGGATGATGAGGCCGATCGAGGCGAGCGTCATGCCGGTGAGCAGGACCGGCTTGACACCGACGCGGCCGATCAGCTGCTGGGACACTCCGGCGCCCATCATGATGCCGAGCGAGACCGGCAGGAAGGCTGCGCCTGCCTGCAGCGGGTCGTAGCCGAGGATCTGCTGCACGTAGAGCGACGCGAAGTAGAACATGCCGAACATGCCGCCGGCGACGAGGAACATCGCGAGGTTGGCGGTGGTCACCCAACGCTTTTTGAAGAATGACAACTTTACGAGCGGTTGCTTGGAGCGCAGCTCGATCGCGACGAACGCGCCGAGCAGGACGAGTGCGCCGGCGAACCAGGCGATCGTCTCGGTCGACCCCCAGCCCCAGCCCTGGGCCTTGACGATTGCGTAGACGAGCACCATCAGACCCGCCGTGACGGTGAAGGCACCGGCGATGTCGAAGTGCCGCTGGTCGGTCTCGTGGCGCGACTCCGGCACCAGGCGCAGGGCGGCGAACATCACCGCGAGGCCGATCGGCACGTTGATGATGAAGTTCCACTCCCACGAGAGGTAGTCGGTGAGGATGCCTCCGAGCAGCAGGCCGAAGGCTGCGCCGCCGGCGGCGATTCCGCCCCAGACCGAGAGCGCCTTGGTGCGGTCGGGACCTTCGTCGAACGTCGTGGTGATGATCGAGAGGGCCGCGGGCGAGACGAGCGCGCCGCCGAGACCCTGGAAACCGCGCGCGATGATCAGCATCTCGCCGGAGGTCGCGAGCGCGTTCACGAGCGACGCGCCTGAAAACACGGCGATGCCGACGATGAACAACAGTCGTCGGCCGAGCAGGTCGGCCATGCGGCCGCCGAGCAGCAGGAAGCCGCCGAACACGAGCGTGTAGGCGTTGACGATCCACTGCAGGTTGATCGCGGAGAGATTCAGATCCTTCTGGATCGAGGGGAGGGCGACGTTGACGATCGTGGCGTCGAGAACGACCATGAACTGAGCGAGGCAGACCACGACGAGAACGACCCAGGGGTTGACCGAGTGGCCGTGGGTGCTGGTGCCCATGTGACCCTCGGGGACGGCCGGGGCGGCCTGGGATTCAGTGGGGTTCATTTGGGGATGGACCTTTCAAGCGTTCGGGGGTAAAGCGGACTGGGCGCTCCACTTTACCAAATCCGGAGTGCATGCTCCGCTTAACCGCTCGGTTCATCCATGTCCGGTGCCCGCACCGACCCACCCCGCCTACACGTCATCGGATCCCTGACGTCGCAGAATTTGGCTGGATGGGCCGGCGCTGACCGGTCTCGCGGAGGTGCCCGGTGCAACCGGCTGGTGGTCCAGCTGCGAACGGACTGGGGGGAGAGTCCGGATGGACAATCTCCGCAAGTCGTGTCCCCAATGGTGGATTGTCGGAACTTCTTACCGACAAGTCGCACAATAAAGCATCGGGGCGACGTTTTGCGGGGTAACCTCACCGTCACCCGGAAAGTATGGAAAACCCCGCAATTTGAAGGGTTTTTCGGCCGCAGTCCTGGCGAAGCTATCTCGATGACACGGAAGCGCACAAGACTCTCTCCCGAAGCCCGACGGCAGCAGCTGGTCGAGATCGGAGCAAGGCTGTTCGGCGAGCGGCCGTTCAGCGACGTCTGGATCGAGCAGGTGGCGGAAGAGGCAGGCGTGTCGCGCGGGCTGATTTACCACTACTTTCCGAACAAACGCGACTTCTACGCCGAGATCGTCCGGTACGGCATGCGCGAGTCTTTCGCTTTCTCGGAGCCCGACGAAGCGCTGCCGCCCGACCAGTGGCTGCAGTTCGGACTCGACCGCCTGATCAGCTTCATCGAGGAGAACGCTCCGGCGTTCCGTGCGATCAACCGTGGCCGCTTCAGCGTCGACGAAGAGATCCGCAGCGTCGTCACCGAGGGCCGCTCGCGACAGATCGATCGCATCGTCGAACTCGTCGATCCGGACGGCTCCGACACGGTGCGACTCGCCGTCGAAGGTTGGGTGGCGCTGTTCGACCAACTGGTCATGGAGTGGCTCGACGGGCGTGAGATCCAGCGCGAGCAACTCGTCGAACTGCTCGCCGGAACGCTGATCGGATGCGTCGTGACCGGGCTTCGCGTGGACGGCGACGCCGAACGGATCAAGCAGATCGTTCACCTGGCGCCCGAATCGTTCAGGTCGTAGTGCGGGCATACTGCTGGCAGAGATGACTGCCGGTCCGGTCACACAGATCTTTCCCGCGCGCGCGGACGCGCCGCACGTCGACGCGAGCGCGGCCTACGCCGAGCTCGACTTCTCTGCCGGCGCGCAGGAGGAGCGTCCCTACGTGGTCGTGAACATGGTCAGCACCGCCGACGGACAGGGGCGGATCGGCGCCGACACCGCTGAGCTCGGCGGTTCGGCCGACGCCGCGCTTTTCGCCGCGCTGCGCGAGCGCGTCGACTGCGTGATGGCCGGAGTCACGACGATCGCCGTCGAGGGCTACAACGCCCCGGCGGCGAAGCCCGAGACCCAGGCGCGCCGGATCGCCGGCGGATTCACCGCGCGTCCGCTCGTCGCCACCGCGACACGCAGCGGAAATCTGCCGGCGTCTGCGCCGTTGTTCCAGGACCCCGAGTTGTCGGTCGTCGTCTTCAGCGAGAGTTCGGTCGAGCTGGGCGACGTCGCCGCACGGGTCGAAGTCGTCGAGACGGAGGAGCCGGCGGCGATGCTCGCCGCGCTGCGCGAGCGCGGCGTCCGATCGCTGCTGCTCGAGGGCGGGCCTCACATCAACACGCCGTTCTTCGCCGGCGAACTCGTGGACGAACTCTTCCTGACGGTTGCGCCTGTACTGACGGGCGCTCCCGATCCGCCGTTTCCGATCATCGCCGGAGAGCTGCCGACGCGCCAACAGCTTCATCTGATGACGGCATACGCCGGCGACGAGCACCTCTTCCTGCGCTACAGGGTGGACTGAGTGCGCGGCGTGATTCCGCGCTCCGCGCGCCTCGACGCCGACTCCGACTGGACGCTTCCGCCGGTCGATCTGACCGCTGTCGGTCGTCCGGGACGACGCTTCAGCTGGCTCGGCCCGCGCACGCTGTGGCGCTCGCGCAACAACGTGCTCGCGTCGCTGATCGGCGATCCGACCGAGAACGCACGCCGATCCTGGGTGGCCGGACGGATCGCGAACGGGGCGGATCCGGATTTCGCGATCGTGCGCGACGACCTCGGCGACCACTCGTTCATGGTCATCGGCGACACCGGCGAGGGCGACCGATCGCAGTACTCGGTCGTGCCGGCCTTCCTGAACGTGGCCGCCGGGACCGAGTTCGCCGTGATCGCCAGTGATGTCGTCTACCCCGCCGGCGACGTGAACGAGTACGTCGAGAAGTTCTTCGTGCCGTTCGCCGGCTATCCGAAGCCGGTCTACGCGATCCCCGGCAACCACGACTGGCTCGACGGGCTCGTCGGATTCATGCGTCACTTCTGCGGCGACTCGCCGCCGGCCGACAAGTTCCGCCCGCCGCGGCGCGCGAAGTGGGCGCGGCTCGCGCTTGTGCTGCACCGCCTTCTGTGGCGCCGGCCGCGGGACCTTCAGACGGAGACGCTTGAGGCGGCCGCGCGCCTGCGCGGGCGCGTCGCCGGCGGCGAGCCGCCGCAGCCGAACATGTACTTCCTGATCGACACGCCGAAGCTGCGGATAGTCGCGATCGACACCGGCATCCTCGGGCGGCTCGACCACGAGCAGGGGCAATGGCTTCAGCGTGTCTCGGCCGGCCCGAAGCCGAAGCTGCTGGTCAGCGGCAAGCCGATCTACAGCGGCGAAGGATTCAGCCCGCGACGCATCCTCGCGCCCGAGGGGAGCGAGGCGGGCGCAAGCGGGCTGCTCTGGAACGTCATCCGCGACCCGGCGAACAACTATGTGGCGATGATCGCGGGCGACGTGCATCACTACGAGCGCCACCAGGTCGATCTGCCCGACGGACGCACGATCCAGTGCGTGATCAGCGGTGGCGGCGGTGCGTTCACGACGTCGACCCACCAGATCCCGCGCGTCGCCGTCGGCGACGTCGGCGAGGAACAGTGGACGGTCTACCCGACCCGCGCCGACTCACTGCGTGCCTACTCGATCATCCTGCAGCGCAAGCTGATGCCGTGGCGGCGCGGGCGCGTGCGCGGCGTACCGGCCGACGAAGCCGCGGCGGTGCTCGCGCGCCGCCACGGGCTCGATCTCGGCGGCGAGCTCGCGCGCGGTGAGCGGTCGGAGCCTCCGGCTGGAAGCATTCGCGTGTCCCGGCGCACGCGCCTGCTCTCGTGGATCCTTTATCCGCCCGAGCATCTGCGCTGGTTCTCGCCGTCGAAGATCTCCGAGGCACTGGACTGGGATGTGCCGCCGCTGTTCAAGAACTTCGTCCGCTTCGATGTGTCCGGCGACGTGCTGACGATGACGGCGTACGGAGTGACGGGATTGGCGCGCGACGCAGAGTCCCCGGCCGTGATCGACAGTTTCACCGTGCCGCTCGGGGCTGCGGTCTGATGGAAGCGGCGATCGATTTCAGCCGACGCAGCGTGCTGCTGGCGGCCGAGCGCGTGCTCGAGCATCCGCGTGGACAGGTGTTCGCCGTCCTCAGCGACCTGCGCCGGCACTGGCCTCTGCTCGGCGCCGATCTCGTCGAAGCCGGGATCCGCGACGGTGGCAGCGAATCGGCCGAGCTGGTGGTGCGCGGCCCGATTCCGGGGCTGCAGCGTCGGATCATCACGCAGGTCACGACGATCGAACAAGACCGTCGCTTCGGCGGCGTCGCGGAGGCCGGTTCGACACTGGCCTCGATCGACTGGCTGCTCGGCGACGCCGCGACCGGAACGCTCGTTGAGTTCGCGACCCGGATCGAGCCCGGCGGCCTGCGTGACCGTCTGCTGCTGTCGGCCGCGACGCCCTGGCTCGAGCATCGCTGCCGCCAGGTGTTGCGGCGGCTCGAGGCCGAGGTCGCAAAGGGATGAAGCATCGCGCCCAGGCGCTCGACCTGATCCGCGCGTTTGCGGCGATGGCGGTGCTGACCTACCACGTCTGGCTTTACCGGCTACCCAACCCGAACAAGCCGACGCGTGAGGGCTTCGTCGACCACGTGCTTTTCGAGTGGCGGATCGGGCTCGTCGTGTTCTTCGTGATGTCGGGCTACCTGCTCTACCGGCCGCTGGTCGCAGCGTGGGATTCGGCGCCGCGCGTCGTACCGCTCGGGCAGTACTACTGGCGGCGGATCGTGCGCATCGTGCCGGCGTACTACCTGGCGATCGTTGGCTCGATCATCCTGCTCTGGGGGCTGGCCGACACGCCCGGCGTGCGTCTGCCTCCGGCCGACCAGCTGTGGTTGTTCGCGTTCTTCTTGCAGAACTACTCGCGCGAGACACTGCTGACGCTCGATGCGCCGACCTGGACGCTCGCCGTGCAGGCAGCGTTCTATCTCGTCTTCCCGTTGTTCCTGGTTTTCGCTTCGCGGATGGGCCGGCGCGCATGGCTGGTGCCGCTCGCACTCGTGGTCTTCGGCGTCATCTTCAACTGGGTTGCCTACGAACAGGGGTGGGGGCCGATCGCTCGCCTGTCGCTGTTCGCGATGCTGCCGTATCTTGCGCTCGGCATGCTGATCGCCCATCTGCCGCCGGTGCAGACGCGGCGCGCCGCGGTGTGGATGATCCTCGGCGGCGCCGCGCTGGCGTTCGGTGACTCGCTCTGGCACGCGCTGAGTTTCGGAGACTGGGCGCTCGGCGTCCTGCGCGATCTGCCGGGCGCGGTCGGTTACGGCCTGATCATCGCGGCGTGCGCCCAGCCGGTCGTCGGGCATTCCGACAAGCTGCGCTGGGCCGAGGCGTTCGGGCGCTGGTCGTACGGGGTGTTCCTGTGGCATCTGCCGCTGCTGCTTTTCATCAAGGGGCAGGGGTGGATGCCGAGCTCCGGTCTGCTGACGTGGGTCCTGCTGGTCGCCGTCGCCTCGGCCGCCGGCGCACTGACCTGGCGCTTCGTCGAACGGCCGCTGTTGGCGCGCTCGAAGGGGAGCGGCGCGAAACCGTCGGTGACGTGACGGTTATCCTGCGCGCACGATGAACGAGGCTCCGGCGGCGACGCAGAAATGGATGTGTGTCACCTGCGGCTGGATCTACGACCCCGAGGTCGGAGATCCGGACGGCGGGATTCCGCCGGGAACCCCCTTCAGCGAGATCCCGCCGGACTGGTTCTGTCCGGTCTGCGGGGCGCGCCCGAAGGATTTCGAGCCGTACGAGGACTGACCCAGCGATGACACTTGAGCCGCGCCAAGCCGAGATCCCGGCGGTCGAGGACACTTCGCTGACCGGCGACGCGTCGGACATGCGCGCCGAACCCAAGGGGCCGGGTGTCGAACTTGAGCACACGAGCCGCGCGCACATGATCGGGACGCTGATGGTCGTTGTCGTGCCGTTCCTCGCTTTCCTCACCGCGATCGTGCTGCTCTGGGAGACGGCCGCGGTCGGCGCCGTCGACATCGGCCTGCTCATCGCGATGCACGTGATCGCCGGGCTCGGGATCACCGTGGGCTTCCACCGCATGCTCACGCACCGCAGTTTCGAGACCAAGCCGTGGGTGCGCGGTCTGTTCACGATCGCCGGTTCGCTGGCGATCGAGGGCCGGCCGGTGCACTGGGTCGCCGATCACCGCCGCCACCACGCCTTTGCCGACGAAGACGGCGATCCGCACAGCCCGCACGTCGGCTTCGAGCAGCCGGGCTTCTGGAACGCCTTGCGCGGCGCCTGGCACGCGCATGTCGGTTGGCTGTTCGAGGAGGGTCAGACGCCGGCTTCGCGTTTTGCCCCCGACCTGCTGAAGGACCGGGTGGTGCTGGCCGTCGACCGCCAGTTCGGTTGGTTCATCGTGCTCGCCGTCGCGATCCCCGCGGCGCTCGGGTTCGTGCTGACCGGCGGCTCTTGGTGGGGCGCCCTGACCGGCGCGTTCTGGGGCGGCCTCGTGCGCATCTTCATCACCCACCACGTGACCTGGTCGGTCAACTCGATCTGCCACATGTTCGGCCGCCGGCCGTTCACCACCGAGGACAAGAGCACGAACAACTGGCTGCTCGCTCTGCCGACGCTCGGCGAGGCCTGGCACCACAACCACCACGCCTTTCCGACCTCCGCCTTTCACGGCCTGAAGCGCTGGCAGAAGGCGATGGATCCCTCCGGCTGGGTCGTGTGGGGTCTCGAGAAGACGGGTCTGGCGTGGAATGTTCGCCGCGTCTCTGACGCGCAGATGACCGCGAAAGCTCGCGGTTGACGTAGTTGACTGCCGTCTTGGGCGGTGGTTTGTTGCTGATTTCCGGTTGAGTGCAGGCGGCTTCGCCGCCGGCGGCGATGGCTGCGAGATCGGATGGCTTGTCTGTGCGCTTTTCTGCCCCAACCCATGGAGGTTGGAGCGCCCCAAAGTCCGTAGGTTGGGGCGAGAAATGGCTTTGACAAGCCTTTTTGGTGCCCCAAGGTACGCAACACAACACACCCAGGCGCTCCAACGATCTTCGCCGCCGGCCGCGAAGCGGCCTCGCCTCCACCGCCTCCGGCAATGCGAGGCAGCCCACGACGGCAGTCAACGGCCCGTCCTTGACAACATCCTCGCCGTATGCGAACATATGTTCGTGTCTGTGGTCTGTGTCATGTTGCCCCGCTTCGAGCTGATGGTCGCCGCCAAGGCGGCTTACGGGATCGATCGTGAGGGGTACATGCGCGAGCCGCTGGCGCTTGCGCCGGCGCCGGGGTCACGGCCGGTGATCGGTCAGGTTTCGGCGGCGGCCGAGGCGTTCGCGGTCACGCCGGGGATCGCCGTCGGCGAGGCGTTCGCGCGCTGTCCGCAGCTGAAACTCGTGCCGCCCGATCCCGCGCGTGCCGGCAGCGCGTGGGAGTGGGTGCTGCAGGCGCTCGAGTCGCTCGGCGCCGAGGTCGAGAGCGACCCGGAGCGCCCCGGCACGCTGTTCTTCGAGTCGGATGGGCTCGAGCCGCTGTACCGCGGCTTCGACGGGGTGATCGCCGCGGTGCGCGACGCGATCCGCCGTCCCGTGCGGATCGGCGCCGGCCCGACGCGCTTCATCGCCCAGGCCGCGGCGCGCACCGCGCGCCCGCGCCGGCCGCGGGTGATCCGCACCGACATCGAGCGCCGCGACTTCCTCGCCGGCGCGCCGGTCGCGTGGCTCGAGATGCACTCGCCGGCCTGCGCAGAGCTGGCGCGGACGCTCGCGAAGCTCGGCATCGACACGCTCGGCGAGTTCGCCGTGCTGCGCCGCGCGCAGGTGGCCGAGCGTTTCGGCCGCACCGGTCTGGTCGCGCGCGACCTCGTCTTCGGTCTTGAGCCGCCGCTGCGTCCGCGCCGCCCGGCCGAGCTGCTCGGCGAGCAGATCGCGCTCGTCGACGACGCCGAGGGACAGGTGCCGCGCGGCGGCCTGACCGGCGACCTTGAGCGTGCCCTGACGCTGCTGATCGAGCGGCTGCTGGCGCGGCCGGAGCGCGCCGGGCGCACGCTGCGCGGGTTCCGGCTGCACGCGCAGTTGGTCGAGGGCGGCTCGTGGACGGCGCGCGGGATCATGCGCGAACCGACGGCCGACGCCGCGAAGGTCCGCTTGGTGGCCCACTCGAAACTGAAGGACCTGCCCGAGCCGGCCGCCGTACTGGAGTTGGTCGTCGACGGCTTCGGCCCGCTCGACCACGAGACGGCCACGCTGTTCGGCGACGACTCGCCGGAGGAGCGCCGGGCCAGACTCAAGACGGCGGCCGAACAGGCGCGCCAGGCGGCCGGCTCGCCCGAGAAGGTCGCCCAGATCATGCGCCTCGACGAGGGGTCGCGTGTGCCAGAGCGCCGCGCCGCGCTCTCACCGGGGCCGGTGCCGCTGGCGGTGCCGCGACCGGTCGTCGTGCAGCTCGGCGGCGACGGCGCGCCGGTGCGACTGAAAGGGCAGGGGGTCGAGCAGGAGCGCGAGCGCTGGGTCGTCGAAGACCGCTGGTGGACGCCTCGCCCGGTCCGCCGCCGCTACTTCGAGCTGGTGCTCGAGGGCGGGTCGTGCGTCACCGTCTTCCAGGATCTCGCCAGCCGCCGCTGGTACTCACAAGCTGCCTAGTACTGCTCAGGGTGCAGCGTTTCGTCGCGATCGAGTTCAGTGTCCTCGAAGGAAACGGGATCCTCGAGCGGCTCGAGGTGGGTGAAGATCGTCGCTGTCTCGAACAGTTCGCGGAGGTCGGCCTCGATGTTCTCGGCCGTGTCGTGGCCCTGCTGCACGCTCCAGTCGCCGGGTACCAACACGTGCAGTGAGATGAACGCGCGGTGCGCCGCGCGCCTGGTGCGCAGGGCGTGGAAGGAGAGCCCCATCGCGCGGTAGTCGTCGAGCACCTTCTCGACGCGCTCGATCTCCTCGGGTTCGAGCGCACGGTCGAGCAGTCCCGACAGCGCCCCGCGTACCAGCGCGACGCCCGTGACAACGATGTTGACGGCGACGATCAGGGCGATCACCGGGTCGAGTCGTTCGACGCCCGTCAACGCGACCAACGCAACGCCGGCGATCACGCCGATCGACGTAAAGACGTCGGTCATCAAGTGGCGGCCGTCGGCCAGCAGCGTCATCGAGGATTCATCGCGTCCGCCGCGGATCAATCTCAGGGCGACGGCGAGATTGATCACCGCGGCGACGGCGGTGACGGCAAGACCGATTCCGACCGACTCCAGCGCGACCGGATTGATCAGGCGCTCGACGGCCGGCACGGCGATCAGCAGCGCGGCGACGATGATCATCGCGCCCTCGGCGCCGGCCGAGAGGTAGTCGGCCTTGTCGTGCCCGTAGGCGTGGTCCTCGTCGGCCGGCTGTCCGGCCCAGCGGATCACGATCAGCGCGACGACGGCCGCGGCGAGGTTGACGAGCGACTCGGCGGCGTCGGCCAGCAGTCCGATCGAGCCCGTGATCAGCCAGGCGGCCGTCTTCAGGCCGATCGTCAGCACGGCGGCCGCGATTGCCAGGTAGATCAGGTGCAGCAGCCGTCGCTGGCGTGCGTCTGTCATTTCCCCGCTTGACACGGGGGAAAGACTACGGGGAGCCGCGCCTTTCGCAGCGCTGTAGGATACGAACATATGTTCGTGTCAGGAAGACCAGCATACGTGGAGCTGCACGCCCACAGCGCCTACTCGTTCCACGACGGCGTCAGTCACCCGCACGAGCTCGCGGCGGCCGCGGCCGCTCACGGCTACAGCCACTTCGCCCTGACCGACCACGACGGCATCCACGGACTGATGGAGTTCGCCCACGCGATGCAGCCGCTCGGGCTGACCGCGATCCACGGCGCCGAGGTGACATTGGGCGACGGCCACCACCTGACGCTGATCGTCGAAAACCGCGACGGCTGGCGCTCGCTCTGCCGCCTGCTCACACTCGCTCACGCCGAGACGCGTGACGGCAGCGCCCAGCGCACGCCGCAGCAGCCGCGCGTGACGCTCGAGCAGGTCGCCGGTCACGCCCACGGACTGATCTGTCTGTCGGGTTGCGCCGGCCGCGGGGCGGTGGCGGCGCGGATCGAGCGCGGCGAGGGGATCCAGGCGGAAGTCGTGGCGAAGCGGCTGCTCGAGGCCTTCGGGACCGACAACTTCCGGATCGAACTGCAGCGTCCGTTCGCGCGCCACGACCGGGCGCTGATGCACGCGCTGTCCGAGCTGGCACGGCGGCTGGGGGTGCCGACGGTCGCGACCGGCAACGTCCACGTCCACGCGCGCGAGCGCGCCCGCCTGCAGGATGTCTTCGTCGCGGTCAAGCACAACGCTTCGCTCGACGAGACGGAACCGCTGCGCCGCGGCAACAGCTCGCACGTGATGGTCGCGCCCGACGAGATGGCGCGTCGTTTCGCCGAGCACCCCGAGGCGGTCGCCGAGACGGTCAACATCGCCGAACGGATCGACTTCGACCTCACCTCCGACCTCGGCTACCGCTACCCCGGCGCGCAGGATCCCACGCGCATCCGTCGCCTGCGCGCCGTCTGCGAGGCGCGCCTGCAGGAACGCTACGGCCCCGGCGGCGACCACAGGGGCGGCAGCGTCGGTCGGCGCCACGTCACGCTCGAAGAGGCTCGCGCCCGGCTCGATGACGAGCTGCGCGTGATCGAGAAGCTGCAGTTGCCGGGCTTCTTCCTGATCCACCACGACCTGCTCGAGCTGGCGCGTGAGATCGCGTTCGAGGTGCGCGGGCCCAGTGCTGCGCGGCACGTGCTGCCGCCGGGGCGCGGACGTGGCTCGTCGGTGTCGTCGATCGTCTGTTACCTGACCGGCCTGTCCCACGTCGACCCGCTCGAGGCCGACCTCTGTCTCGGGCGCTTCCTGCACGACGAGCTGACCTCGTTGCCGGACATCGACCTCGACTTCCCGCGCGACATCCGCAAAGAACTGATCCCGCGTATCCACAAGCGCTACGGCGATCGGCACTCGGCCCTGGTCGCGGCCTTCCCGACTTACCGAACGCGCGGCTCGCTGCGCGCCCTGAGCAAGGCATTGGGGCTGCCTACGCCTGAGGTCGAGCGGATCCTGCGCACGACCGACCGCAGTTACGGCGAGGTGCTCGAGGAGCGCGTCGAGGCCTCGATCCGCGAGTCGCCCGGCGGCGAGCACCTGCTTTCGTCGCCGCGCTGGCGTGCGCTGCTCGAGCTGCTGCCGCAGATCCACCGACTGCCGCGCGGCCTTTCGCAGCACTCTGGCGGCATGGTGATCAGCACCGATCCGCTGATCGACGTCTGCCCGATCGTCCCGGCTGCGATGGAGGGGCGGCAGATCGTGCAGTGGGACAAGGACTCCTGCTCGGACGCCGGCTTCGCGAAGATCGACCTGCTCGGTCTGGGCATGCTCAGCTCGCTTGAGCGCACCGTCGATCTGATCCACGACGCACGCGGCGAGACCGTCGATCTCTCGCGCATCCCGCTCGATGACCCGCCGACCTTCGAGATGATCCGCGCCGGCGACACGACCGGCGTCTTCCAGATCGAGAGCCGCGCGCAGATGCAGATGCTCGTGCGCTCGCGGCCCGAGACGCTGAACGACATCTTCATCCAGGTCGCGATCGTCCGTCCGGGGCCGATCACGGGCGGTGCCGTGCACCCGTATCTCGAACGGCGCAAGCTGCTGCGAGCCGATCCCTCCTACAAGGTGCCGTACGCGCATCCGTTGCTCGAAGACGTACTCGGCGACACGCTCGGCGCGATCGTCTTCCAGGACCAGGTGATCGAGGTCGCGCGCGCCCTCGCCGACTTCACGCCGTCCGAGGGCGAGGGGCTGCGCCGGGCGATGTCACGCAAGCGCAGCCACGAGGCGCTGGCCGCGTACCACGAGCGCTTCGTCACTGGTGCGGCCGCGAACGGGGTGGACCAGGACACCGCCGAGAGCGTGTTTGCGCAGATCATCGGATTCTCTGGGTTCGGATTCCCCAAGGCCCACGCTGCGGCGTTCGGGCTGCTGGCGTACCAGACCTCGTGGCTGCGCGCCCACTACCCGGCCGAGTTCGTCTGTGGTCTGATGAACGAGCAGCCGATGGGCTTCTACCTGCCCGACGCGCTCGCCCACGAAGCGCAGCGGCGCGGGATCAGCGTGCTGCCGGTGGACGTGAACGAGAGCGGGGTCGAGTGCTCGGTCGAATGGGTCGAGAACGAGTTGGCCGTGCGGATCGGGCTGGGGTACGTGAAGGGCGCGAAGGAGGCGGGGCTGAAGTCGCTCGTCGCCGCGCGCGCTGAGGCCGGTCCGTTCACTTCCGTCGAGGATCTCGCCGGGCGCTCGGGCGCCGACGGTCCGACGCTCGAGAAGCTGGCCTGGGCCGGTGCCTGCGACCGCCTCGGCCCGAACGGCCGCCGTGAGGCGTTGTGGCTGCTCGGCGCCGCGCCGGCTGGAGAGATCAAAGCTGACGAGTCGGCCCAGCTGGCACTGCCGATCGCCCCGCTGCCGGCGCCGCGGCTCAACGGACTCGACGCTTGGGACGAGATGATCGCCGACTACGGCGCCACCGGTATGACCGTCGGCGACCACCCGATGAAGCTGCTGCGGCCGCGGCTCGAGCGCGAGGGTGTGACGCTCAGCACGACGTTGCCGCGCCTGCCCGAGAACACGACGGTTGAGGTCGCCGGTCTGGTCGTCGCCCGCCAGCGCCCGGGAACGGCGAAGGGAGTTGTCTTCGTGCTGCTTGAGGACGAGGCCGGAGTGGTCAATGTGATCCTCCCGCCGCGGGTCTACGACGTCTTTCGATCGACCGTGCGCAGCGAGCCGCTGCTGAAGGTCGCCGGCCGTGTCGAGAGCCGCACCGGCGCGATCAACGTGCTCGCCACGCACGTCAAGGCGATCTTCGGAGATGAGGTCGAGGCTGCTGTGCGCGAGATCCGCCGACCAGGCACGAGCGAGCAGGATGTTCGCTTCAAGATGGGCATCGACACCGACACCGCACTGGCCGCCCAGAATGGGGATTTCGCTGCGGCACGCAAGGTTATGGACGAAGCTGCCGACATAAGGGCTGTCGCTCCGGTCGGGATCAACTTCGGCCGGCGCGGTAGGTAAACACCCACCGACGCGGCGTTCGCGCCGCAGAACTCACTGCCGAGAACGAAGACATCCAGATGAGTGCAACCCGTCCAGCGACCGGGGCAACCCCACGTGTTGTCGTCGCCGACGATTCGGCGTTCATGCGCCGGCTGATTTCGGACGTGCTCAAGCGCGACGGTATGGAGGTCGTCGCCGAAGCCGCCAACGGTCGCGAGGCGATCGAGGCGTGCCGCCAGCACGAGCCCGACGTGCTCTCGCTCGACCTCGCGATGCCCGAGGTCGACGGACTCGAGGTGCTGCGCAAGCTACGCAGCATGCGCGAAATGAAGATCGTCGTCGTCTCGTCGTTCAGCGAGCAGAGCGGAATCCGCGCCGTCGACGCGCTCGCCGAAGGCGCCTTCGAGCTCGTGCCCAAGCGTTCGACCGGCGGAAAACTCCAAGACTTTCTCGACGACCTTCTCTCGAAGATCCAGGCCGCGACGTTCGAGCGGAAGTCCCCGCGCATCGCCTTGACACCGGCACCACAGCCCGAACCGCCGCCGCGCAAGCGGATCGAGCGCTCTCTGCTCAAGCCCGAAAGCGCGCGACTCGTGATCGTCGCCTCTTCCACCGGCGGCCCGCGCGCGCTGACGGCCGTCGCGCAGAAGTTCCCCGGAGAGCTCGGCGCGGGGCTGGTGATCGTTCAGCACATGCCGGCCGGGTTCACCAAGTC
Source organism: uncultured Thermoleophilaceae bacterium (assembly GCA_964455545.1). Lineage (GTDB taxonomy): Bacteria > Actinomycetota > Thermoleophilia > Solirubrobacterales > JACPNS01 > JACPNS01. The sequence continues at coordinate 41,217 of CAYVWQ010000008.1, forward strand.
GCTGGCCAACCGACTCGACTCCGACACCCCGCTGAACATCGCCGAAGCCGAGCCGGGCGCGAAGATCGACGCGAATCACGGCTGGGTTGCGCCCGGCGGCAGCCACCTGCGAATCAGACGTAGGCGCGTCGAACTTTCCGACGAACCGCCGGTCGGTGGTCTGCGGCCGTGCGCAGACATTGCGATCACCGACGCCGTCAAGGAGTACGGCGGCAACATCCTTTTGGTCGTGCTCACCGGTATGGGGCGCGACGCCTGCAAGGGCGCGGGACTGGTGCGCGACGCCGGCGGTGTGGTGATCGTCGAGCACGGCGACACGACGACCGTCAACGGCATGCCGCGCGCCGTCGCCGAGGCAGGACTCGCAGACGCCGTTCTGCCGATCGATGAGATCGGAGAGACGGTCGTGGAGGCGGCAGGTGGCTGAACGGTTCAACCCGAGGAGCGACCGCCCGAAGACCCGCAACCCGTTCGTGAAGAACGAGCAGGGGCGGCCGCTGCCGTACGTGCCGGAGCCACAGAAGCCGCTGCCACCCGGCGACTTCGAGAACTTCTGTGCCGGCGTCAAGGAACTGCTGGGCGTCGATCTGTCGCTGTACAAGCGCAAACAGATGGAGCGTCGTGCGCGCGGGCTCGCGTCGCGCAACCACGCCGAGACGCTCTCCGAATACCTCGACATGCTGAAGAAGGACGCCGTCCTGCTCGACCGTTTCATGGAGCGGATGACGATCACGGTCAGCCAGCTCTGGCGCAACACCGACATCTTCGACGCGCTCGAGGAGGAGATCCTGCCGGAGCTCGACGCGAACGCCGGAGGCAGAAGACTGAAACTGTGGTCGGCCGGGTGCTCATACGGCGCTGAGCCGTACACGCTCGCCGCGGTCTGCCTTGAAATGGGTCCGAAGCTCAGGAGCCTCCCGCAGATCAAGGGCACCGACATCAACCCGCGGATGATCGAGCGCGCGCGCAAGGGCAGCTTCACCGACGAGGATGCGCGCGACGCACCGCCGCGGCTGCTGCAGAAGTACTTCTCACGCACGCCTGCCGGCTGGACGGCCAAGGACCAGCTGAAGGGGATCGTCTCGTTCAAGGTCGAGGACCTGTTCCCGTCGAAGAATGACACCGTGAAGACCGATGCAGTGGACCTGATCCTTTTCCGCAATGTGGCCATCCATTTCGAGCGCGAGCGCCGCGACGAGGTGCACGCGATCCTCGCCGACGCACTGCTGCCCGGCGGCATGCTGGTGCTCGGCTCCACGGAGATGATCGTCAACCCGGCCGAGCTGGGCCTGGAGCGCGCCCGCCCGTTCATGTTCCGCAAGCTCGCAGAACCGCAGTTCGGGGAGGCCGTCGCCTGATGGCGATCAACGACTCCGAGTACGTCGAACTCTTCCTCGCCGAGGCGCGTGAGAACCTCGAGACGTTGAACAACGCCGTCGTCGGAATCGAGTCCGACCCGTCCGACCGCGCCAACCTCGACGCGGTCTTTCGCGTCGCCCACTCCGTCAAGGGAATGGCCGCGACGATGGGATACGACCAGGTCGCCGAGCTGACGCACGCGATGGAAGACGCCTTCGCGCTGTTGCGCGAGCGCTCTGGTGGCCTGCAGCGCGACGCGATCGACGTCCTGTTCGAGTGCCTCGACATGCTTTCGAAGATGGTCGACGAGATCGCCGCCGACGGCGAGTCGAAGACCGACCCGGACGCCCTGGAGCAGCGCCTGCGCGGACTCATCCGCACCCAGGATGAGACCTCGGGCGAAGCCCGCGCCGCCGTTGAAGAGGCCGTCGTCACCGCGACCGACGAGGAGGCCGCCGCCGACCTGGTCGGCGCCGCCGTGCGCGACGCGCAGTCGCGGGCGACCGTCCGCGTGGAGGCGGCCCGACTCGACAACCTCCTGCACATGATCGGCGAGCTCGTCGTGCGCCGCAGCGCCGTCGAGCAACTGGCCGCGGAGACCGGCGAACAGCGGTTGCTGGCGGCGGTGGGAGAATTGACGCGTGCCTCACAGTCGGTCCAGGACATGGTCATGCGCGTTCGCATGGTGCCGATCGACACTGCCTTCGCACGCCTGCCGCGACTGGTCCGCGACCTCTCGCATCAGCTGGGCAAAGAGATCGATCTGGTCATTGAGGGTCGCGACACCGAGCTCGACCGCACGGCGGTCGACGCCCTTGTAGAGCCGTTGATGCACCTCGTGCGCAACGCGATCGACCACGGGATCGAGCTTCCCGAAGAGCGCAAAGCCGCCGGCAAGGCCGAGAAAGGAGTGCTTCGCATCGCCGCCCGCCATGAAGGTGGCGAGGTTGTCATCGCGATCAGCGACGACGGCGCAGGCGTGGATCTCGATGCCGTCGCGAAGCGCGCGGCCGAGCGCGGCCTGATCGACGCCGAGACTGCGGCTCGGATCGAGCCGTCTCAGGCGGTCGAACTGCTGTTCACGCCCGGGTTCTCGACTCGCGCCGAGGTGACCGACGTCTCCGGTCGCGGCGTCGGAATGGACGCGGTCCGCTCTGCCGTGCGAGGGTTCGGCGGCGACGTGAGCGTCACTTCTGAGAAGGGCCGGGGCACGACCACTGAGCTGCGGATGCCGCTCACGCTCGCGATTCTTCCCGCCCTGGTGGTCCGCGCCGCGGGTGATCCCTACGCCCTGCAGCTGGACCGCGTCGACCGCACCTTCAAGCTCGAGGAGGTCAAGCTCACGACCACCGCAGGCCAACCGGTGGTCGTGTTCGATGAGGGCGCGATGCCCGTCGTCGACCTTTCCGAGGCATTCGATCGACCGTCCGCAGACGGCTCGGACCGGTTCATGGTCACGGTCCGCTCTGCCGATAGACAACTTGCTCTGCTGGTTGACGAAATGGTCGGACGGCGCGAGCTGGTCACCCGCCCGGTGCCTGAGCGGATTCGCAGGGATTCGCCGGTTTCAGGCGGCGCGGTGCTGGCGAGCGGTGAGATTGCCTTCATCGTCGACTGTGAAGAGCTGATTCGAAGAACACTTGTCGACCCGGTCCAGGGGGCGGTCCCCGAGATCGGCGTCGCGGCAGCAATCGAGTAAAGAGGATCCATGAATATGCTGATGCCACTCGGCGAGCCCGCACCGCCGATTTCCGATGAGCAGCAGAGCGCGCTCAGCCAGGTCGCCGAGACGATCTCGGAGAAGGCCACTGATGCGTTCTCGAAGCTGCTCGGATCCGACGTTTCCGCCAAGGTCCCGGATCTTGAGGTGCTCCCGCTGAACGAGGCGGTCGAGCGCCTCGGCTCGCCCAGCGAGCAGGTCACCGCGGCATGGCTGCCCGTCGTGGGTCAGATCGAGGCCAGCGTACTGCTGCTTTTTGATCCCGAGGGCGAGAAGCAGATCTACGACGTCCTCGGACTTGAGCCCTACACCGAGATGGCCCGCTCAGCCCTGCAGGAGATGGCGAACATCATCGGCACCCAGTACGTCTTCGGCATCGCCGAGTCGTGCGGTCTGACTTTCGAGCCCGAGCCGCCAGAGGTGTCTGAAGGCATGCTCGGTGCCGTGCTCTCGACCGTCCTCGCGATGTCGACGGTCGTCACCAACTACGCGGTCCTCGTCGACACGCAGCTGAAGGTTGAAAAGAACGACTGCACCGTGCGGTTCCTCTTCATTCCCAGCGACACCAGCGTCGAAGCGCTGATTTCCAACATCGGTTCTGCTTCATGAACGGCCCCGCGGATTCATCCGCGGTCAACCTGATCCCCGTGCGCATGGGGGAGCTGGCCGTCTCAAACGATTCGTCCGACGTCCTCTCGGTCGTCGGCCTCGGATCCTGTGTGGCGGTCGTGCTTGTCGCGCCGCAGAAGCGCGCCGCAGCTCTGGCCCACGTTGTGTTGCCGGAAGCACGGATGACGGGGGGTCGCGAGGCGCCGCCCGGCAAGTTCGCCGACACGGCGGTTGCGGCGATGCTCTACGGCCTGCGCGCGCTGCGCGTAAAGCCGGAGGACCTTTACGCGGTGCTCGTCGGTGGTTCGACGATGTTCGGTCACTCCCACAGTTCGAAGCTCGCCGGCGTCGGCGACCGTAACGTCGAGGCAGTTCGTGAGCAGCTGACCCGTAACGGGATCGGCGTCGCCTCGGAGGATGTCGGCGGCACATCGGGTCGCAGCGTTCACCTCGCGCTCGACGACCTGCAGGTGTTCGTCCGCAGTGGTGCCGGCGAACCGGTAAAACTCCCGTCCTCTCCCGTGCCGATGCAGGTAAAGGTTTCTGAAATCCCGTCCGATCTGGTGGAAGAGCCGTTTCCGGAGGACATCTGGAAGACGGAGCCAGCCAACACGACCCACCAGGAAGCTCAGTAACCCGATGGCGACAGTTCTGATTGCAGACGACTCGATGTTCATGCGCAAGCGCCTGAACGACATCCTCTCCGGTGAGGGGCACGACGTGATCGGTGAAGCCGAGGACGGGGAAGAGGCGATCCACATGTATCGCTCGTTGCAGCCGGAACTCGTGATGCTGGACATCACGATGCCGGAGCGCAACGGGATGGGCGCACTCAACCACATCATGGCCACGTCGCCCGAAGCTCGCGTGATCATGTGCAGCGCCCTCGGCGAGGAGACGGTCGTGCAGGAATGCATCGACACGGGCGCCAAGGCGTTCGTTGTCAAGCCGTTCGACCCCGACGAGGTCGTATCGGCCGTCGGCGAAGCGCTCGCAGCCTGACTTTCCGCACGCAGTACCCCCGGTAGGGAGGGCGGCGCCCGCGGCGAACCCGAAAGCGTGGCGAGCGATCTGTCCCAGATTGAGAGCCGTGCGACAAGCTCGGTCTATCAGCGCATGCTGCCGCAGTGGTTTCTCGACCTCGACGCGGCGCGCAAGCCCCTGGCGATCGTCGGAATCGTTCTGCTGGGCACCGTGCCCCTGCTTGCGCTGGCGGTGATCGCTGCCGGCGACCTGCATTCGCAGACCCAGGAGCTGGCCGACCTGATGAATCAGCCGACCGCCGACGTCGGCGAGATCAGCTCGCTGGCCAACGGCATCCACTCCGACTACGTCCGGTACGCGGTCTTCCTGATCGGGGCGCTTCTGTGGGCGACGTTCGTCGCCGTCGGCGGCGCCTACATCGCCGCCCAGGTCGCAGCGCACTGGGTGTTGTCGTTGACGCGCGCAGCGCATCGGATTGCCGACGGCGACCTCACGACCGAGGTCCTGCGCGACAACGAGAGCCAGGTTGGCGACATTCAGGAGTCGATGGGGAAGATGACTGCGTCGTTCCGCGCGACGGTCATGCGCATCGAGCGCGCGGCCGAGCAGTTGACGCAGGCGGCGAGCTCGATGGCCGAGACCTCGGACGGCTCCGGACGCGCGATCGGCGAGGTCGCGCAGTCGATCAGCTCGATCAGCGAGGGCGCCGGGCACCAGGTTGCGCTGATCACCAACGCCTCATCGGTTGTTGCCGAGATCGAGAGTTCGGTCCTCGACGCCGCGAGGCACGCCGACGCGGCGCAGCGCGAGAGCGCCGAGACCGAGCGTCTGACAGAGATCGGGGTCGAGCGCGCCACGGAGATTCAGGCGGCGATGCAGACAGTCCGCGACGCGACCCAGTCGACCGTCGAGACGGTCCGTTCGCTCGAGGCGACTTCGGCCGACATCGACGAGATAGTCCGGACGATCTCGTCGATCGCCGGCCAGACGAATCTGCTGGCGCTGAACGCTGCGATCGAGGCCGCGCGTGCAGGCGAGCAGGGGCGCGGCTTCGCCGTGGTGGCCGAGGAGGTGCGCAAGCTCGCAGAGGACTCACAGTCCTCGGCCGAGGGGATCGCCGGCCTGATCGACGACATCCAGCGCCAGACGGTGCAGGCCGTGACGGCGATGGATGCCGGCATGTCGACGGTCGAGGGCGGCCTTGAGGCCGTCAACCGCAACCGGCAGATGTTCTTTGACATCAGCGGCGCAGTCCAGCTGTTCCACGAGAGCTCGGTCGAGATCGCCGGACTCGCCGCTTCGATCGCCACCGACGCCGGCCGGGTGCGCGAGCGGATCGAAGAGGTCGCCTCGGTCGCCGAGGAGTCGAGCGCGTCGACCGAGCAGGTCTCGGCCTCGACGCAGCAGACTTCCGCCTCCTCCCAGCAGCTCACCGCGGCGGCCCAGCGCGTCTCCGAAACGGCCGTCAGCCTGCGCGAGCTGGCCGGACGCTTCATCGTCGACGGGGGTGCTCCTTGATCCGTTGGATGCGGTCGGTCTCGCTGCGGCGGGCGTACACGATCTCGACGCTGGGCTACACCGTGCCGCTGCTGCTGATGGCGATTGCGCTCGTGGTCTACGCACACGGCGTCGCGTCCGACGCCGAGACGCTGGCGACCGAGGCCGAGGCGGCCGCCCAGACCCGGCCGTCGGGTGAACGCGACCAGGTGAAGACGGCCGAACTCTCGCCGGCTCCCGACTTCACGGACCTTTCGAAGGAGTTTGCGCTGGTCGTGCTGGCCGGGGCGCTGCTCGGCGGCCTGTTCACGCGCCGAGCCCTGACCGACGTGTTGATGCGCGAGACGTACGTCCTGGTGGACGCGACTCGCACCGCCGCCGGAGGCGACCTGACGCCGGAGGTCGAGCCGAACATGATCAACGAGTACGGGGCGCTGCAGGCAGGGGTTCGCGACGTCTTCGGCGCCTTTCGCACCACGATCAGCAGGATCACAGCCGCTTCGCTCGAGATGCGCGGAGCGGCAGACGAGATGACCCACACCTCAGATGAGTCGGGGCGCGCGATCAACGAGGTCGCCGTTGCCGTCGGCGCGATAAGCGAAGGTGCCGCGCACCAGTCGAACCTGATTTCGGACGTTTCAGACGTGATGGCGGACATCGAACGCACGATCAAGGACACGTCCGAGCACGCCATCGAGGCGCAGCGCCAGTCGGCCGAGACCGAGCAGCTCGCGCAGAGCGGCGTCGCGGCCGCGAGCGAGGTGCTCGACGCGATGCAGTCGGTGCGGAGCGAATCGCTCGGCACGGCAGACGTGATCCGCGAGCTCGGCGACAAGTCGAAGAGCATCGATCAGATCGTCCGCGCGATCGCCGACATCGCCCAGCAGACGAACATGCTTGCGCTCAACGCCTCGATCGAGGCGGCGCGGGCCGGCGAGGCCGGCAAGGGATTCGGCAACGTCGCCGACGAAGTCCGTGCGTTGGCCGACGACGCGCAGCGCTCCGCCGACCAGATCGCGGCGCTCGTCGATCAGATCCAGTCGCAGACCGGAGCGGCCGTCGACGCGATGGAGGAGGCCGTCGTGGCGGTCGAGGAGGGGTTCGAAACGATCAACAGCAACCGTCAGACCTTCTTCGACATCTCGACGGCCGTCCAGAGCCTGCACCAGGTCGCGAGCGACGTCAGCGAGCTCTCGACGGGAATCGCGCTCGGCGCCGGACAGGTGCGCCAGCAGCTCGAAGAGGTCGCTGCGGTGGCGCAGCAGTCGAGCGCGTCGACCGAAGAAGTGTCGGCCGCGACGGAGGAAACGTCAGCGGGCGCCGCCGATGTCAGCGAGGCGGCGCGACAGGTTGCTCAGACCGCGCACAACCTTGCCGAACTCGCTGGACGATTCACGCTCCCGGAGGGGTTCAGTCAAGGGCGCTGACGACCGATAAGGCAACGAGTGGCTGCGGCCGGGGGACGCGTCCAACCACTTTCGATTCAAGGGGACAAGCAGACAGTGAGCTCAGCAGAAGGCACGATCGCCAAGCAACTCGTGGTGTTCGTACTCGGGAACGAGGAGTACGGCCTGCCGATCCAGACCGTTCAGGAGGTGATCCGCTTCCAGCAGCCGCGCACGGTGTCGAGTTCCGACCCGTCACTGCTCGGCGTGATCAATCTGCGCGGCCGCATCGTTCCGGTCCACGACGTCCGTCCCCAGCTGAACATCGCCCATGATCCGCTCCCGACGGTCGGCGATGAGCAGGACGAGGACGACGAGAAGATCGTGCTCGTGAACATCGACGATCGCATGGCGGGAGTCGTGGTCGACGACGTTTCTGAGGTACTCACCGTCGAGGCCGACGAATTCGAGGACCTTCCAGCGTCGGGCAACCAGGTCGTGGACGGCGTGGTCAAGGCCGGCGATCGTCTGATCATCCTGCTCGACCCGCATGCGCTGACCAGCCTTGCCGACGGCGACGAGGCCGTCGCGGCGGCCTGAGCATGCCGGCCGACCGCCCGGACAACCGCAAGGGCGCAACCCGGCTACTGCCAACGTTTTACGTCGACCTCGATGTAGAGGTCAAGCCCTTGGTCGGCTCGGTGCTCGTGCTGGCCGGGCTGATACCGGCGCTCGTGATTGCGTGGATCAGCTCGCGCCACGCGGAGGCGAGCCAGACCTCGATCGACTCGCTGCTCGCCTCTGGCACGGGAACGAAAGCTCAGCTGATGCGGCTGACCGAGACGATGAGCGATCAGGTCCGAACGATGCGCATTTCAATTCTTTTCGGCGCGCTCTGGGCGTTTTTTGTCCCGCTGATTCAGGTTCATCTTTCCACGAAGCTCTCCCACGACTGGCTACTGAACCTCGCCGAGGCGGCCGACGAGATCGCGGACGGCGACCTGACGCGCGAGGTCGTTCGCGACAACGGCAGCCAGATCGGTGACATCCAGGAGGCGATCGGCAAGATGACCGCGTCCTTCCGCGCCACGATCCAGCGCATCGAGTCGGCGTCGGACGAACTCCGCGGCGCCGCCGGCGAGATGGTCCACACCTCTGACGAAGCCGGACACGCGATCGGTGAAGTCGCTCAGGCGATAAGCGCGATCAGCGAGGGTGCCTCGCATCAGGTCGACATGGTCACACAGACCTCTGAAGTGGTCGGGGAGATCGAGCGGTCCGTGCGAGATACAGCCGAACACGCCGCACGCGCGCGGCAACAGAGCGCCGACACCGAGGCGCTGACCGACGAGGGCGTGCACCGCGCCACCGAGGTTCAGGAAGCGATGCAGAGCGTCCGCGAGACGTCGCTCGCGACCCAGGAGATGGTCCGCTCGCTCGGTGAAAAGTCAACGAACATCGACCAGATCGTCCAGTCGATCACCGATATCGCCGCCCAGACCAACCTGCTCGCACTCAACGCCGCGATCGAGGCCGCGCGCGCCGGCGAACAGGGCCGCGGCTTCGCCGTCGTGGCCGAGGAGGTGCGCAAGCTCGCTGAGGACGCGCAGGAATCTGCCGGCGACATCGCCGAGCTGATCCTCGACGTGCGCGCGCAGACCGAGAGCGCGGTGCGCGCGATGGAGGACGGGGTCGAGATCGTCGAACGCGGCTTCGACACCGTCAACCGAAACCGCCAGACCTTTTTCGACATCAGCGGGTCGGTGCGCGCCCTGCACGAGAGCTCGCTCGAAATCAGCGAGCTTGCCGGGGGCATCGCAAGCGACGCCAGCTCCGTGCGCGGCCAGATCGAAGAGGTCGCATCCGTCGCGCAGCAGTCGAGCGCGTCGACGCAGCAGGTCTCGGCCTCGACGCAGCAGACTTCTGCGGCGGCCCAAGAGGTCACCGCATCGGCTCACCGGGTGGCGCAGACCGCCGACAATCTCGCGACGCTCGCGCGGCGCTACAAGCTCACGGAGGCGGGCGTAAGGGCGATGCCGGAGCAGCGCGAGCCTGACCTGGCCGGCGAAGCCGCCGCCTCGAAGGGGCAGGCAGCATGATCAAGCGTCTTCTCAACATGCCGATCGGTCGGGCCTACATGCTCGCACTGATGTTTTCCGCCGTGCCGATTTTCGTCATCGCGATCGCCGTGTTCGTCTACACCGGCGGTGTCGGTGACAACGTCGACACGGTCCAGCAGCAGGTCCAGGCGGCGAGCGTGAACAGCAGCGGCCACGTCGCGAAGGGCGCTGTGACGGCGCGTCCGGACTTCAACAACATCGTCCCGCCGTGGGTGATTTTCACGTTGATCGTGGTGATCGCCGGGGGCCTGTTCGTGCGCGCAACGCTGACCAAGGCGACGACGGCGGTCACGGAACTGCTCGTGGCAGACGCACGCGCGGTCGCCGGCGGCGACCTACGCCCTGAGTCGCGGCCGGTCTTTCGCAGCGAGTACGGCACGCTGCAGGCGAGCATGGGCCGAATGATCGGCTCGTTCCGAACGACGATCCAGCGCATCGAGACTGCGTCACGCGAGCTCAGCCAGGCCGCGGCCGAGATGGCCCACACCTCTGACGAGGCCGGTAACGCGATCGGCGAGGTCGCCCAGGCGATCAGCGCGATCAGCGAGGGCGCTTCGCACCAGGTGGAACTGGTTTCGCGCTCGTCCTACGTGGTTGAGGAGATTGAAGGCCAGATCCGCGACGCATCTGAGCACGCGCGGGAGTCGCAGCATCAGAGCGCCGACACCGAGAAGCTCTCGGAGGAGGGCCTCCAGCGTGCCGCGGAGGTTCAAGAGGCGATGCAGGCCGTGCGTGAGAGCTCGCTGAGCACAGCCGAGGTCGTCCGTTCGCTCGGCGAGAAGTCCGCCGACATCGATCAGATCGTCCAGGCGATCACCGACATCGCCGCGCAGACCAACATGCTCGCGCTGAACGCTTCGATCGAGGCAGCCCGCGCCGGCGACCAGGGTCGCGGCTTCGCGAACGTCGCCGAAGAGGTCCGCGTTCTCGCGGAGGACGCCCAGTCTTCCGCCGAGGAGATCGCGCGCCTCGTGTACGAGATCAAGATTCAGACCGAACAGGCGGTTGCGGCGATGGAGGACGGCGTCGTCCGCGTCGAGGAAGGGTTCGAGACGGTCAACCGCAATCGCCAGACGTTTTACGACATCGGCGGCGCAGTGCGAGCTCTGCATGCGAGCTCGAACGAGATCACCGACCTCGCTGAAGGGATCGCGCTGGGCACCGAGCAGGTGCGCAAGCAGATCGAGCAGGTCGCGAGCGTTGCACAGGAGTCGAGCGCCTCGACCGAGCAGGTCAGCGCCTCGACCGAGGAGACGTCGGCGGCGGCCCAAGAGGTGTCCGCTTCGGCGCAGAAGGTCGCCCACACAGCGGCCGCGCTCTCCGAGCTCTCCGGGCGCTTCACGTTGCCTGAGCGCAACGCAGAGGCCGCCTGAACACGCGCGTTCTTCACGCAAACAGGCGTACCGCGCTCATGGTAAGCGCGCGGTGAGCCGACAACAGGACTGAGGTTCGGACCCTGGTCCGGACCGAGGACAAGGGACATGGCAGACGACAAAGACTTCAGCTCGCGGGAGCTGCGCATGACGCGGCTGTTTCCCCAGTGGTTCAAAGACCTCGATTCAGCCGTCAAGCCGGTCGTGTCATCCGGCATCCTGCTCGTGGTTGCGGCCCCTCTTGTCGCGATGACGATCCGCTCATGGAACCACGCGTCGTCGCTGCAGGCCAGGCTCGAGACGTTGCTGGCCAAGGGCGGGAGCAGCGAACAGGTCGCTGAGCTCACGCGGCAGTTCGAGAGCGCCAACTCGAGCGCGCAGCGCGGCATCATTCTCACGGCGGGGATCGCCTGGATCGGAGCCATGTTCATCGCCTACACGACCTCGAAGCTTGCGGCCGACTGGCTGAGCGACCTCACGACGCGTGTTCGCCGCGCCGCCGACGGCGATCTCACAACGGAAATCCTGCGCGACAACAAGAGTCAGATCGGTGACATCCAGGAGACGCTCGGGAAGATGATCGGAAGCTTTCACGCGACGGTCGAGCGGATCGGGCGCGCCTCCCGCGATCTCAAGGATGCGTCGATCGAGATGAGCGGAATCACTGACGAGGCCGGCGGTGCGATCGGCGAGGTCGCCCACTCGGTCTCCACGATCAGCGTCGGTGCCGGAAACCAGGTTGACTTGATCGGCGCCACCTCAGGTGAGGTCGGTGCGATCGAAGAAGCCGTTCGCGACGCCGTCGAGCATGCGGCGCTCGTGCGCACCCAGAGCGCCGCAACCGTTGAACTGACCGAGCAGGGCGTTGTTCGCGCGGCAGAGATCGAGGCCGCGATCGAACACGTCCGCGACACCGGCGCCGAGATGGGCCGCGTCATCTACCTGCTCGGCAAGAAGTCGACCGACATCGACGAGATGGTCGCGTCGATCGCCGACATCGCCGAACAGACGAACCTGCTGGCGTTGAATGCCGCGATCGAAGCAGCTCGCGCGGGAGAGCAGGGCCGCGGTTTCGCGGTCGTCGCCGAAGAGGTGCGAAAGCTTGCCGAAGAGGCACAGTCCGCAGCCGCCGAGATCGCGGTGATGACGGCGGATGTCCGCGAATGCACCGAGCGTGCGATCGACGCCGTGCGCGAAGGCACGCCTACCGTGATGCGCAGCATCGAGGCCGTCGAACAGAACCGCGACGCATTCGGTGAGATCAGCGATGCCGCAGCGGCGCTCAACTCGGCGACCGCCGAGATCGCCGTCCTGGCCGAAGGAATCGCCGGCGACGCCGCCCGGGTGCGGGCCGAGATCGAGGACATCGCGTCGGTTGCGGAAGAATCCTCCGCCTCAACCGAGCAGGTCAGCGCTGCGACCCAGGAATCGTCGGCGTCGGCCGAGGAGGTCGCCGCAGCGGCGTCGCGCGTCGCCGGAACCGCCACCGAACTGGCGGCCGTCGTCGGCGAGTTCAAGCTTGAGCGTGGTGCGCGCAACGTCCACCGGCTCGTGCCGCGCGGGTCGGGCAGACCGGAGGAGAACGGCGACTCCGAGGATCCCCGACTAGGAGAGGCGGCGGCAGGATGAAAAAGCTGCTTTCAATGCCACTGACCAAGGCCTACGTGATCACGACGATCGTCGCGACCATCCCCGCTGCGACGTTCGGCATCTACTTCTACCTGCAGCTCGGCAACTCGAACGCCGAGGCCACTCGAATCGCCGATGCCGCCGCGAGCGCCCCGGCCGAGTTCGAGGGCGGAGCCCTCGGCGATCTGACCTTTCACCACAACGTCTGGTTCTGGCTGGCCGGCGTCGTAATCACCTTCGTCATCGCCGGAGCGATCATCCGCGTCGTGCTCGGGAACGTCACGCTGCGGGCCGTCGATCAGATGATCGAGGACATGCGCGCCGCGGCGACCGGCGACCTTTCGATCGAGCCGAGGATCACGCTCGGCAACGAATACGGCGACCTCCAGCGCGAGTTCGCGCGGCTGATGGCCAATTTCCGCTCGACGATCATGCGGATCGACCGTGCAGCGCGCGACCTTCGCCAGCTGGCGGCGGAGATGAGCCACACCTCAGACGAGGCCGGCGGCGCGATCGGTGAAGTAGCGCAGGCGATCTCGGCGATCAGTGAGGGCGCCTCGCACCAGGTTGAGCTTGTTTCGCGATCTGCGCAGCACATCGACTCGATCGACCAGGCCGTGAAGGACGCCTACGAGTACGCCGGGGAGGTGCGCCGGCAGAGTGCCGACGCCGCCAAGCTGGCCGATGCCGGCATCGAGCGTGCCGAAGAGGTTGAAGCGGCAATGCGGGTCACCAGTGATGCGGCCGACAAGACCTCGGAGATCGTTCGCGAGCTGGCCGAACGCTCCAGCGGCATTCAGGAGATCGTCCAGTCGATCGCCGAAATTGCCGCGCAGACCAACATGCTCGCGCTCAACGCTTCGATCGAAGCCGCGCGGGCCGGCCAGGAGGGTCGCGGCTTCGCCAACGTCGCCGACGAGGTCCGTGTGCTCGCCGAGGACTCACAGGATGCGGTCGCGAAGATCGGCGAAGTGGTCAACGAGATCGCGCGCCAGACGGCCGAAGCGATCGAGGCGATGGAATCGGGAATCGTCCGCACGCGCGAAAGCGTCGCAACCGTGGGCGAGAGTCGTCAGACCTTCTACGACATCAGCGGTGCGATCCACCAGCTCGGCGACCGTTCCGCCGAGATCACCGACTTGACCGGCGAGATCGTCGCGGCCGCGGCACGCGCCCGCGAGCACGTCGCCGAGGTCGCCGTCGTCGCCGAGCAGTCGAGCGCTTCGACCGAAGAGGTCAGCGCCTCAACCGAGGAGACCTCGGCTGCGGCCCAGGAGGTCACCGCGTCGGCGCAGAAGGTCGCCGACACCGCGACCGCGCTGGCCGACCTCTCGGGCCGCTTCAAGTTGCCCGAGCAGTCGGCGGCCTGACGGCTCGACACGCCGGCGGGATCGCCGCTACGTTGCAGGCATGGGTATTTCCGATGGAAGGGTCTTCGCGACGGTCGCGGTCAGCAGCTTCGACGTGGCGCACGAGTTCTATGAAGGCACGCTGGGCCTGAAAAAGATGGAAGAGAACGTCGGCGGCGTCGGTTTTGAGTGCGGCGGCGGCAACATCTTCGTCTATGTCTCCGACACGGCGGGCACCGGCGAGGCGACGGCCGCGATGTGGGAGGTCGACGACGTTTCATCGGTCGCCTCGGAGCTCGCCGCCAAAGGCGTGAAGTTCGAGCACTATGACCTCCCTGACACCGAGATCGTCGGTGACGTACACCAATGGGACGGCGGAGCCTTCAAGAACGCATGGTTCCGCGATCCCGACGGCAACATCCTCGGAATCGTCAGCGGCTCGATGTGATCAGCTGACGGCGAACGCCGAAGCTTCTGGGTCGATCGCGATCCAGGTCCCCTTGGCGTAAGCGCAGAGCTCGCCTTCGGACGTGTAGATCGCCGAGCCGCCAAAGAACTTGCGCTCTTCGATTCCGATCGGCCAGCCGATCACGATGTGTTCGCGGTCGACGGAGACTGGACTGAGCTGGCGGGCGGCGAGTCTGCCGAGCACGGCGTGCGGAGGTGCGCCACCGAGCTGCGCGCCGAAATAGGTCGGGCAGTCGAGCGCTGCCCAGACGACGCGCGCCATCACCGAGCCGAAGCTGCCGGCGATGTCCTGGGCCGGATGCCAGTGGCTCGCGACGACTTCTCGGCCCTCGACCTGTCCGGTGAAGAGCCGCAGGCCGTCGTGCTCGGCGCGATCTGGGCCGCAGACGAAGCAGCCGGGGAAGATGTGGTGCGCATGACCGGTGTATTCCGACTCGGCCGCTCGGGCCTGCTCGATGGACGGCGGCGCCGGTACGTCGAGACCGAACTCGGTAGCGTGGCCCTGCGCGATCAGCTGCTCGCCGTCGGTGAGAGTCCATTCTCCGTCGCGCTCGGTGATCGCCAGCGGCCGGTCGAGCGGCGGTGGCGCCGTAAGCGTCACCTCGGCGCAGTCACCGATCAGCGATCCGATGATGCCTGCGCTGTAGCCGCCGTTGCCCGAACCGGGCGGGCCTTTGTAGCGCTGCTCGATCGTCGCGAAGTCGGGCATGTCGGGGAAGCTACTTCACGATGGTGACCGACGGCGCCTTGACCGTGCCCGGCTCGTCTCCGCCGGACGTCTTGATCGTGCCGCCCGCGAGGGTCGGCGTGCCACGCAGCTGGTAGACGCCGGGCACGAGCGCCTTCTTCTTCCAGCGCCCGCTGAACCAGAACTTGTTCGCCCCTGCTGACGCCGCAACGCTTTCCACGCCCTTGGCCAGGCGCCAGCTCTTCTTGCCCTCCTTCGTCACCCGCTTGAACAGACGGAAATGCATCGTTCCGGGGGCCGTCAGTTGGAACGAGACCGTTGCTCCGCGTCCCGCGTTCGACTTCCTTTTCGCCCTCGACGCAGACTGGAACGCAGCGCCGGTTCTGGCCGCCTTGAAACGGCGTGCGGACTGCTTGAACTTCGACGCGGTCGGGGCGACCGGCGTCACGGGAGCGAGGATCGGGGTCTGACCGGTCGGCGTGGCGCCGGGAACGGCGACCGAATACTCGTACGGACCGATGTCGACTGCCGCGCCCTGGATGCGGGCGGTGTTGTCGAGGTCGGTCGTGCCGGTCGTGGTGGCGTCGTCGCCTGCGTCGATCGTCGGCGAGCCCTCGAGCGGGCGATGGTCGGAGTCGAGCAGCGGTGCGGACGTCTGGTTGGTGCCGGTGCCGGGGCTCGTGACGGTTGCCGGTCCCGACGCCAGCACGGTGTCGAAGTTGGAGTGCTCTGCGGTCACCGTCAGCGTGGCTCCGTTGGCGCCGTTCGAGACGGCGACGATGTCCTTGGTGTCACCGGACACGATCGAGTTCTGAACGTTCAACGTCGTCTGGACGTAATCATCGCTGTGCGCCTCGATGCCGTAGGCCAGGCCGGCCGCCAGCACGTTGCGGTACGTGTAAGTGCGCGGCGGGATCGCACCGCCGGCCGATATCGCGTAGTAGATGCCGCCGCCGCTCGGCCGGTCGTTCACGCAGATCGAGTTCGAGATGTCCTGGTCGCCGAGACAGGCGTCCCACGCCATCGAGCCGGTGACCGCGACGCGCTGGATCGATCCGTTCGACGCGCCGAAGCCGAGCAGGGGATAACCGAGGTCGGCTCGTTGGACGACGACGACGTTGAGGTCGCTCGTGTCGCCGTAGTTCGCGCTGAACGCGACTGTCTTGGTCGAGGTTGTGGCGTACACGGTGGGGCGATTACCGGGGACGCCGCGGTAACTGCGGTAGTAGAGATCGGCGCCCACGTCCGCGATCGGCGCAGCGAGGCTGCCGTACGTACCTGGTGCGAGGTTGATCGTGTCGTTCACGGCCGACTGTTGGATCGCCCGCTGGAGGGAGCACGGAGACCCGGCCGGGCACGTCGTCCCCGAAGTCGAACCGCCGGGACTGGCGTAAAGGTCGCTGGCCGAAGCGGTTCCGGCGAGGGTCAGAGCGACGGCGATGGCCGCGGCAAAGCTGAGGAGGCGAAATATGTGCATACCGCGCATTATGCGCGGTGCGCCTCCGGAACTCCGGCCTAGAAGTCCATCCCGACGTACTTCGTCTCGAGGTACTCCTCGATGCCCTCGAAGCCGCCCTCGCGGCCGAAGCCGCTCTGCTTGATGCCGCCGAACGGGGCGGCCGGGTTGCTGATCACGCCGCGGTTGAGGCCGACCATGCCGGTCTCGAGGCCCTCAATCGTGCGGAAGGCCCGGCCGAGGTCCTGCGTGTAGACGTAGGCTGCGAGGCCGTACTCGGTCGCGTTCGCGCTGTTCAGCGCTTCCTCTTCGCTGCTGAAGGACTTGATCGGCGCGACGGGGCCGAAGACCTCGTCGACGAGGATGTTTGCGTCCGGCGTCAGATCGCCGATCACCGTCGGCGGGTAGTAGAAGCCCGGGCCGTCGAGCCGCGTGCCGCCGGTCAGGACCTTTCCGCCCTTGTCGGCGGCGTCCTGCACGAGGCCTTCGACGATCTCGCGCTGGTCCTCGTTGATCAGCGGGCCGACCTGCGTGTCTGCTTCGGTGCCGCGCCCGACCTTCATCTGGCCGAGGCGGGCTGCGAGCTTCTCGGCGAACTCCTGCGCGATCGACTCGTGGGCGTGGAAACGGTTGGCGGCGGTGCAGGCCTCGCCGTTGTTGCGCATCTTTGCGAGGATCGCGCCCTTGACGGCCGCGTCGAGGTCGGCATCCTCGTGGACGATGAACGGGGCGTTGCCGCCGAGTTCCATCGAGACCTTGAGCACCTGGTCGGCCGAGTCCTTGATCAACATCTTGCCGACTTCGGTCGAGCCCGTGAAGGAGAGCTTTCGTGTGCGCGGATCCTTGAGCAACGGCGAGACGATCTTCGACGCGCTCTTGCCGACGACGATGTTGACGACGCCGTCGGGAAGGCCGGCGTCCATCAGTGACTGCGCGAGCGCGAAAGACGAGAGGGGCGTCTCCTTCGCCGGCTTCATCACGACCGTACAGCCGGCGGCGAGCGCCGGTCCGATCTTGCGCGTGGCCATAGCGGCCGGGAAGTTCCACGGAGTGACGAACACGCACGGGCCGACCGGCTGCTTCATCGTCAGGATGCGTCCGACGCCGTTCGTCATCGTGCCGTAACGGCCGTTGATGCGCACCGCCTCTTCGCTGAACCAGCGGAAGAAGTCGGCGGCGTAGGCGATCTCGGCCTTGCTTTCGGAGATCGGCTTGCCCATCTCGAGCGTCATCAGCAGTGCCAGCTCGTCGATGCGGCTGATCATGTTCTCGTAGACCGCCCGCAGGATCTCGCCGCGGTCACGCGGCGCGGTTGCCGCCCATTCCTTGCGGGAGGCCTCTGCGGCGTCGAGCGCGGCCAGCGCCTCTGATTCACCGGAATCGGCGATCTCGCAAAGCGCCTCTCCGGTCGAGGGGTCGATCACCTCGAGCGTGCTGCCGGTGTCGACCCAGTTGCCGTTGATCAACGCCCCTTTCGGGACGGAGTCGATCACGGACTGTTCAGCGGCGACGAGTGACACGGCAGGGATCGTAATACCCCGCCGCGTCACATTCGCCGTGCGTCAGGCGGCGGCCGGGTTCGGCTCCGCAAGGCGGTGCGGAGCCGTCGAACGGCGTGCGCGCAGCAGCACCACAGAGACGCCGAGAATCCACAGCGGTGCGACGATGAAGACGGCGAATCCGCCCGGGCCGGACAGGCAGAGGATGCCGAGCACGATCGATACCCACCCGAGCGCCTTCGGCAGCGTCGCCGTTCGAAGCGCGCCGAGACCGACGGCCCACTGGAGAATCGCCATTCCGAGTACCCAGGGCATCCAGGAGTAGTCGGTTGCGACCGCTGCCGTCAGGATGCTTTGGGCCCCGAGCTTCGCCTCGGCGGCGCCGGAGGCTGCGGCGATCGTGAAGCTCATCAGGCCGGTGCCGGCGATCAGCGCGATCCCCCCGGCGAGCGCGAGCGAGGAGTAGATCGACTCGCCGGCCTCGCCCGAACGCAACGTCGCGCGCAACTCGATAAGCAGGGGCACGAAGAAGAACATCGCGAGCAGTCCGCCGATGCTGGCGACGAAGAGGCCGGTTTGATGATCGCTGTAGAACGCGACGACCTCGGCGTGGTTGGTCGCCGACACCTGCGGCGCGCTTGGCGTCGCGAAGATCGACGCCGCAAGAATCAGGGCGCTGATGATGCCGGAGATCGGTAGAAGCTTGCGGAAACTGTCGTTGGTCATGTCAATGCTCCCTCTGAGCGATTGGGTTGAAGTGCGACAAGGCTCCCCGCCCGCGTTCCCGTCGACAAGGGGCACCGTTCCCGTCTGCGGCGGGAAATCTCCGGGAACACACCCCACGACGGCGCTCCGCTCGTGCAGAATGCCCACGTGAGCGAATTCACCGAAACGGCCGGGTCGATCGCTGCCGCTCCGCGCAGCGGCGGAAGGTCCGGTGCGCTGTCCACGTTCTTTGCATGGGTTCTGACGCTTGCGGCCACCGCTGCGCTGACACTGGCCTGGGCGACGGCGGGCCACTCGACCGGCGCGGTGGCCGAGAACGCCCTTGTCACCGGTGTGGTGGTGCTCCCACTCGTTTTCGGCCAGCTGATCGTGCGCGCCCGGCCGAGGAATGCCATCGGCTGGCTGCTGCTCGGGGAGGGACTGGTGCTTTCGCTGATGGCGCTGACCGACGGCCTCGAGGCGCGGGCGCTCTCGCATCCGCTGGCGGCAAGCGTGTCGGAGCGGCTCGGCGTGCTGTGGGCCGAGAGCTACTGGCCGCTGTTGTTCTTCGGCTTCGCGGGGATCGCCTATGTCTTTCCCGACGGCCGCTTCTTCCGGCCGCGTGACCGCCGCTGGGCCTACACCGGGGCGTCGGCAGTCGGCGTCTTTCTGCTGATCGCGACGTTCACCGACGCGCCGTTCGACGCGCCATATGACTGGGTGGTCAACCCACTTGCGGTCTTCCACGTGCCGGCCCTGGAGCCGGTGGCGTGGCTGCTCCTGCTCGTCGGCCTGTTTTCGCTGTTCGCCGCGGCATTCTCGGTGCGCGCCCGCCTGAAAAGCGCGACCGGTGAGCTGCGACTGCAGATGCTCTGGATCGCCTGGGCGGCGATCTGGATCCCCGGAACGCTTGCCCTCTGCCTGGTCGACGGCGTCGTCTTCAACAACGCCGGCGGCGAGGGGATTCTGACGACGATCGCGCTGGTGCTGATGGTCACGCTGATGCCGACAGCGATCGGCATCGGCGTCCTGCGCTACCGCCTGTTCGACATCGAGTTGGTGATCAACCGCACGCTGGTCTACGGAATGCTCACCTTCGTCGTGGCCGGCATCTACGCGGCGATCGTCGCCGGCTTCGGCGCGCTGATCGGCAGCTCGACCGCGGCGGGCGTGATCGGCGCCGGCGTGGTCGCGGTGCTCGTACAGCCACTCCACGCGCGGCTGCAGCGCCGCGTCGACCGCTGGGTTTACGGCGATCGCTCAGACCCGTACGCAGCGCTCCAGCGGCTGGACGCGCGGCTGCTCGAGACGCAGACCCCCGGGGACGTCGTCCAGGCCGTCGTCGACTCGGTCGCTGAATCGCTGCGTCTGCCGTGGACGGCCGTCGAGTTCGACCGAGAGGGCGAGGGGATGACGATCGCGGCTTACGGAGTCCGCGGACGCGGCGCGCTCGAGCGCCGCGAGCTTTGGCACCGCGGCGAGCTTGTCGGATCACTGGCCGTTGAAGTGCCGAAGGGGCGGCCGCTCTCGGAATCGGACCGACGTCTGCTCGATCAGCTCGCCAGCCACGTAGGTGCCGCGGTGCAGTCCGTGCGCCTGACGATCGACCTGCAGGAGTCGCGCAAAGAGCTGATCACCGCCCGCGAGGAGGAGCGCCGCCGTCTGCGCCGCGACCTGCACGACGGGGTTGGTCCGAGCCTGGCTGCGATGTCGCTGCAACTGGATGTCCTGCGTGAGCGGGTCGGCGAGGACGATGCTGCGCTGGTCGATCGGCTCGGCGCGCAGGTGCAGGACGCGATCGCCGACATTCGCCGACTGGTCTACGAGCTGCGCCCACCGGCGCTGGACCAGTACGGCCTGGTCAGCGCGCTGTCCGAGCAGGCCGCGCGGATGTCGACGCGTGGCGCCCGCTTCGACGTCAGCGCGCCGGTTGATCTGCCGGGGCTGCCGGCCGCCGTCGAGGTCGCCGTGTACCGGATTGCGCTCGAAGGGATGACCAACGCCGCGAAACACGCCGGCTCCAGCCGCTGCAACGTGACGATCGCGATGAACGGCGGCGTGCTCGTGACCGTCGCCGACGACGGAGTCGGTTTCGATGACACCGCGCGTCACGGCGTCGGACTGCGTTCGATGCGCGAGCGCACAGCTGAACTCGGCGGAGAGTTTCAGATCGCGCCTGGTGCCGCCGGCGGCACCGTCCTGTCGGCGAGGTTCCCGGTGGAACAGGCATGAGCAGCGACTTGCCGCGCGTGCTGATCGCCGACGATCACCCGACGTTTCGCGACGGGCTGCGGCTGATGCTCGAGGCCTCCGGCGAGGTGGTGGTAGCGGGAGAGGCCGTCAACGGCAGCGAAGTGATCTCCTTGGCCGCCGAGCTCGCGCCGGATCTCATCCTGATGGACCTGCAGATGCCCC
Organism: uncultured Thermoleophilaceae bacterium; assembly: GCA_964455545.1. Lineage (GTDB taxonomy): Bacteria > Actinomycetota > Thermoleophilia > Solirubrobacterales > JACPNS01 > JACPNS01. Next base: position 62,473 of record CAYVWQ010000008.1, read on the forward strand.
GCGTCAACGGCATCGAGGCGACGCGGCAGATCGTCGCCGCGCGCCCCGAGACGAAGGTGATCGTCCTGACGATGTTCGAGGATGACGACTCCGTCTTCGCGGCGATGCGCGCCGGGGCCCGTGGCTATCTGCTGAAAGGCGCCGAACGCGAGGACATCTTGCGGGCGGTGCGCGCCGTAAGCAGCGGCGACGCTGTCTTCGGTCCGTCGATCGCGACTCGCCTGATGGACTTTTTCGCGAGCGCCCCGCGAACGGTCTTCCCCGAGCTGACCGACCGCGAGCGCGAGATTCTCGATCAGATCGCGCTCGGACGCACCAACGTCCAGATCGCGGACGATCTGATGCTGAGTCTGAAGACGGTGCGCAACCACGTGAGCAACATCTTCAACAAGCTCCAGGTGGCCGACCGGGCCGCGGCGATCGCCAAGGCGACCGACGCGGGCCTCGGTCAGAGGCCACCCGTGGGCTAGTTGCGTCTACGCGTCCGTGGGCTTGTCCGGCGCGACGCCGACGGTCACTCCGAGCACGCCGATCGCGGCGTAGAGGATCGCCGTCATGTCGTTCACCGGGAAGATCCCGAGGATCGACTCGTCGAACAGGCTCCAGATCGTCAGAGCCAGGTAGACCACGCCGATGGCGAGGCAGACCTTCTTGGCCGTCGCAGCCACTCGGCTGCCGACCAGCAGGACCACGCCCGAGAGCAGCATCAACACGCCGCTCCAACCGTTCACGTCCATGAACAACAGCCGGTCGGTGACGATGCCGGTGCCGCTGCCGAAGTCCGGGTTGACGATCAGGCTGACCACACCGGCGAGGGTGAGGATCACGCCGACGACAACTGCGAACATCTTGGCGGGCGTTCCGTGCATCACACCACTGCCGTAGTCCTTGAGCTTCATTCCATGTGCTTCCACCGCAACCACCTTCTTCATCAATTCGACGGTGAATATACGGCCCGCGGGCCGTGGCGCTTCCACAAGGTCACGCCAATTACAACTACACCAGTGGTGTTCTACAAGTAACGGATGACACTAAGTGACTGATCGTCCACTTGCACCACGCGAGATCGAGACCGGCGTCGACGGCTACGAGGTGCGCCTGCTGCGCGCCGACAACCCATCGCCGATGACGCTCGACGGCACCAATTCCTGGGTCGTCGCCAGCGGCGGACGCTCTTGGGTGATCGACCCTGGGCCGACAACCGCCGCCCACATCGCCGGCCTGGCGGAGCTCGCGCGCGGACTCGGCAAACCCGCCGCGATCCTGCTCACGCACGACCACCTCGACCACTCGGAAGGGGTCGAGGCGATGGCCGCCGCGCTCGGCGTGTCAGCACTGCGCCACGGTGACGACTTCTCAGAGGTTCCGCTGGTCGTCACCCACACGCCGGGTCATGCGAGCGACCACCTGATCTTCAGCTTCGGACCGCCAGCACACACCGTTGTCTTCAGCGGGGACCTGATCCTCGGCCAGTCCTCGACGATCGTCCCGCCGGGTGGCGGAACGCTGATCGCCTACCTGGAGTCGCTCGGCAAGGTGCTTGATCTCGATCCGGCGCTGATCCTCCCCGGACACGGAGAGCCGATCTCGGACGCGGTATCCGCCGTCGAGGGGCAGCGCGAGCATCGGCTGCGGCGGGAACGCGATCTCGTCGCCGCGCTTGAAGACGGCCTCTACGACCGCGAGGCGCTGCTGGACCGTGTCTGGAGCGACGTCTCGCCAGAGCTGCGGATCGCCGCGCACGTGACGATGCAGACCAACCTCGAGAAGCTCGACCTCGAGGGCCGGCTCCCGGACGACTTCGAGACCGAGGGCCGCAAGAGCTGGCAGCACCGCGGCTGAACCGCTCGCCTATCGGAACGGCGGCGTGTTCTTGAACTCGCGCTCGACGACAGCTTCGGCCGGCTTCGGGTTGCCCTGCTCGTCGAACAGGCCCTTGCGCGAGAACGGCGGCTGCGGGTCGGGGTTGCCGCCGGTCCAGCCGGGACGCACCCAGTAGTCCTTCAGAGCCCAGGCGAAGATGCCGTTCAGGTATGGCACGTCGCGCAGGATCCGCAGATGGGTGTTGAAGAAGTTGACCTGGAAGCCGTAGGTCCCCGGCTCATCAACGGGGCCACCACGGTTGGCTTCGGTGCCGAACTCGGTGATGAACTTTGCCTGGTTCGGGTATGTGCGGTTGATGTAGTCGAGGTACGGACGCAGACCGGCAATGTCGAGGGTTGACCCGAGCGAACCGGGGTACCAGCCGAAGTACTCGTTGACGCCGAGGATGTCGAGCATCTTGAAGCCCTCCTGCTGCACGAAGTCTTCGGGCGCCGTCGCGTAGTCGACGCTGACGAGGCCCTGCGGATCGAGCTGCTTGGCCTGCACCTTCTCGGCCTTGATCAGCTTCGTCAGGTACGGCGAGCCAGAGGTCGCCGGAACGGGCTCGTTGATCAGGCTCCAGGTGAGGATGGAAGGGTGCATGCGGTGGGCGACGACCATCTCGCGGACGTACGCGGCTGCGGCTGCGCGGTAGCGCTTCGACTTGACCTGCGTGTTGCGCGGGCGGAACACCGGTGCCTGGGTCCAGACGAAGACGCCGTTGGCGTCGGCCCACTCGAGGATCTCGCGGCTCAGCGGGTAGTGCGAGCGGATCATGTTCACGCCGAGCTTCACCATCAGCCCGATGTCGGCCTTGCGCTGGGCTGAAGTCCAGGCAGCTCCCGTCGTCGGGTCGGACTCGTGGAAGCTGACGCCGCGGAAGCGGGTGCGCTTGCCGTTGACGCGCAGCACGCCCTTGTTCACGGTGATCTTGCGGATGCCTGCCTTTTCGCGATAGCTGACTCCCGGAAGTGAGACTTTGACCTTGTACAGGTGCGGCGAGCCCGGCTCCCAGAGCTTCGGCTTGCGGATCCGCACACGGCCGGTCAACTCGGCGGTCGCGCCGCGCCGCATCACGGTTGTGCGAAAGCTGATCTTGCGTCCGCCGTAGCTTCCGCGCAGGCGAATCTTCGTGCGCTTGGCCTTGCTGTAGTTCTTGACCCTCGCGAGCACGGTGATCGTCGCCGGGCCCCGCTTTGACTTGTACGACGAACGCGTGGTCAGGGTCGTGATGTCGTACTTGTTGACCTTGCGCAGGACGACCTCGCGCAGGATTCCGCCGAAGTTCCACCAACCGCCGGTCAACTGGTCGCTGCGCTCCTCGACCGAAGGGATCGAGTAGCTCGTCAGCGAGCTGTCGATCCGCACGATCAGGCGATTCTTGCCGCCGCGCAGGCTTTTCGCTGGAATGTCGAACGGCAGATATCCACCCCGGTGACTGCCGATCTTCCGCCCGTTCAGGTAGAACGTCGCGTTGAGATTGACGTTGTCGAAGCTGAAGATCCAGTTGCGGCCGTTCGACGGGCGGCGGAACTCGGTTGCGTACCAGGCGACGTATCCGGTGTAGCTGAGCTCCGAGGTGTCGCCCGCGTTGAAGGCATACGGGATCGAGATCTTGTCCCACGAGCTGAAGTTCGTCGTGCGGTTCCAGCGCTGCTTGACGCCGACCTTCGCGGTGTCGCGCTTGAGGTACCAGTCGCCGCTGAGCTGGTAGCGGCCCGATTGGCCCATGTAGTAGGGCGCGCCGGCCTTCGGCCTGTAGGTGGCCGCGTCCGCGCGTGGGGCCGCGAGCACGGCGGCGAGGGCCAGTACCAGAACGGCCGCACAGGCGGCCGTGAGAAGCGTCGATTTGCGGGAGGCGAGCTGCACCAACTTGAAGAACACCCTAACCAACGCAGTTGTTGCGATCGGGCTCTGCAAACCGGCTTGAAAAAGTGCGGCGCGCGTACGGCAAATTATGCGTATCGTGCCTGCAATGAGTCAGCGACTGCAGCAAGGGAGGGGGCAGGTCGCCACCCAGGCTGAGGCACTCGCCGAGGCTCGCGCACGCACGCTCGCACTGGTCGAAGGGCTGGGCGAGGCCGATCTGAGCCGCGTCGTCGATCCGCTGCTTTCGCCGCTGCTCTGGGATCTCGGTCACATCGCGAACTTCGAGCAGCGTTGGCTGCTCGGCTCGGGCGACGACGACCTCGACTCGATCTACAACCCGTTCGAGCAGCCACGTGCGCTGCGCGGCGAGCTTCCCTTCCTGCACAGTGACGAATGCTTCGACTACATGTCTGCAGTGCGTGCGCAGGTCGAGCCGCGTCTGGAATCGCTCGATCCGGCGCTGGTCGAGCTCGTGATCCAGCACGAGCAGCAGCACAACGAGACGATGCTCCAGCTGCTGCGGCAGATGGACGGATACACGCCGCCCGAGTCACTTACGGCAAATCACGTCGCTCCGGCGGGGCCGCAGCGCGTGCGCCTGCGCGAGGCTGCCTCACGCGCGTACCGCCCGACGCGGTCGCGCGACTGGATCGAGTTTCCGGCAGGTGAGTACCGCGTCGGCAGTGAACCGGGCGAAGCACCGTTCATCTACGACAACGAGCTCGCAGCCCACGACGTCTCGCTCGAGCGCTTCGAGATCGCCGCACGGCCGGTGACCAACGGCGAGTTCATCGAATGGATCGAACTCGGCGGCTACAACAAGCACGAGTGGTGGTCGCCGCTCGGGGTCGAGTGGCTCACCGAGGCGACTCCAGCGGCTCCGCTTGACTGGCGCAGTCACGGCGGCGAATGGTTCGCCAACGGCTTCGGCGCCGAGCGCCCCGTCGACCCGGACGCGCCCGTGTGCCACGTCAACTGGTTCGAGGCCGACGCCTTCGCCCGGGCTCATGGCGCACGACTGCCGAGCGAATTCGAGTGGGAAGTCGCCTCCGCCTACGACCCGCGTACCGGGCCCGCCGGCCCGAGGCGCAGGCACGCCTGGGGCGACGAAGATTGGGTGCCAGGTGACGCGAACCTCGATCAACTCGCTTTCGGAGTACTGCCGACCGGATCGACGGATCACGGATTCGGACCGATCGACATGGGCGGCCAGGTGTGGGAATGGACTTCGAGTGAGTTCGCCCCGTACCCCGGTTTCGTCGCAGGTGCGTACAGGGAATATTCAGAACCGTTCTTCAACGCCGGCTACCGCGTGTTGCGTGGGGGATCCTGGGCTACGCGGGCGCGCACAGTCAGCAACCGCTTCCGCAACTGGGACTTCCCGCAACGCCGGCAGATCTTCTCCGGCCTGAGACTCGCAAGGAGTGTGCAGTGAACAGCTCGGCAACCGCAGAACTCGCAGACCTGGAGTTCGCCGACGTCCGGCCGGACGTGCGGCTCGACATCTACCGCGGCGAGGAGTGGCTGACTTCGTTCGCGAACGACGTCCACCAGGGACTCAGCGCGGATCCACGCCGGCTCTCACCGAAGTATTTCTACGACGCGCGCGGGTCGGAGCTGTTCGACCGGATCTGCGAGCTGCCGGAGTACTACCCGACTCGCACCGAGGAGTCGATCCTCGCCCAGCGCGGGCCGGACATCATCGACCGCTCCGGCGCCACCGCGCTGGTAGAGCTCGGGTCTGGTTCGTCGCTCAAGACCGAGCATCTGCTGCGCCCGCTGCTCGCGACGATGGGCGAGGCGCTCTACGTGCCGATCGAGTTCTCCGAAGTCGCGGTGCGCGAAGCGTCGGTACGGTTGATCGGCGATCATCCCGGTCTTCGCGTTCACGGTGTGATCGGCGACTTCGAGAAGCACCTCGGCGGTCTGCCCGAGGCCGAGGCGCGCCTTTTCGCGTTCCTCGGCGGCACGATCGGAAACTTCACTCCCGACGAGATGCGCTTCTTTCTGCGTCGTCTGCGCCTGCTGATGAACCCGTCCGACTCGCTGTTGATCGGGATTGACCTGGTCAAAGACAAGTCCGAGCTCGAAGCTGCGTACAACGACAGCGCCGGCGTCACCGCGGAGTTCAACAAGAACGTGCTGGCCGCGATCAACCGCGACCTCGGCGGCGACTTTGATCTGGACGCCTGGGAACACGTCGCATTCTTCGACGAGCAAAACTCGTGGATCGAGATGCGCCTGCGCTCGCTGGCAGATCAGGCGGTGCGAATTCGCGCGATCGATCTCGTCGCCGGATTCACTGGAGGCGAGGAGATCCGCACCGAAATCTCACGCAAGTTCACGCGCGAGGCGTTTGACGGCGACGTCGAAGCCGGTGGCTTTGAACTCGCCGACTGGTTCAGTGACGACCACGGCCGCTTCGCGCTGGCGCTGCTCTCGCCGGCCTGAGCCGCTACTCCGTCAGCTTCAGCGACTTTTTCAGCGGCGTCGAGAGGCCGCCCGGTCCGGTCGCGCGCACGTAAATCGTGTAGCTCGACGCGGGCAACGTCTTTTTCAGCTTGAACTTCCAGCCGCTCGCGCCGGTCGCGGTGAGCCACTTGACGGGCTGGCACTTTTTGTTGACGGCCTTGACTTTCGTGAACCTCGCCCTCGCCGAGGCGAGCTGGCTGCATCGCCTCTTCTTCTTGAGCAATGACTTGTCCTTCCTCAGGACTGCGACTTGGACGGCGAACGCGTTCGTTGCCGTACCGGAGATCTCCTTGAACTTCCTGGCTTTGAGCTTCGCCTTCGAAGGAGACTTGAATTTCGTCGACGGTTTGGCGGCCGGAGCACTCCCGGCGCCGGGCGGGTCGTCGCCGAGCAGACGCACAACACCGGTGGTGTACGTGCCGGCGATTCGAAGCTGTTCGCCCACGATGATCTTTCCGTCGGGCTGGACCGCCACGCCGGCGGCTGAACTTTCGCTCGCCAGAGGTACTCCGATTACGGCGCCGCCGGATCCAAAGGCCGGGTCAGGCGATCCGTCCGAGTTCAAACGTCGGATCACACTCGAGCGGCCGGCGGAGGTGGTGGTCTGGCGGCCCACGACGACCACCTTGCCATCGCGCTGGATCGCAACACCGGTGTAGATCGCGTTGTCCGGGTGATCGGTTGCGACGACGATCCCGCCGCTCCCGAAACTGCCGTCGAGCGATCCGTCAGGGCTGAGTCTCGCCACCACCGGGTGGACGACGCCCGCCACGCTCCCCTGACCGGCCACAAGGATCTTTCCGTCGGCTTGAATCGCAACCGCGTGAGCGCTCGCGTCGCTGCCTCCCGGCGGCGAGATGTTCACCCGTCCGCTACCGGAGGTGGCATCGTGAAACCCGGAATCCAGCGATCCGTCTCCGTCGTAGCGAACTATGAGCATGCGGTCCGGAGCGCCCGTCACGAAGCGCGTGCCGGCCACCACGGCTTTGCCGTCAGGCTGCATCGCCACCTTCCGGAAAATCCCCTGGGAGGAGCTCGCAGGCGCGTAGCCCGAACCGTTGAATCCCGTGTCGAGCTCGAGGTTTGTGTTGACGCGAGCGATGTAGGGGTTCGGCGAGCAGGAGCTCGCCGCCACAATCTTCAGGTCGCTCTGGACCGCGGCTCCGTTGCCGAAGCAGGAAAGGCCACCGAGCTTCACCAGGCGCCCGTGGTAGTTGAACGGGCTGAGCGGGCTGAATTCCGCTACCCAGAGTCCGCGCTGACCGCCGCTCACGACGTCCCCAAGCCCGATCAGGCGACCGTCTGGCGACGCCGCGAGTGCTGACATATTGGCGGCTGTTCCCAGTTGGAATTCGTATTTCCCGCCCGACCTGAAAGTCTCGTTCAGTTGTCCTGCGCTGGTGAAGCGGGCGAGCTTCCCGATGTCGAGATCCGTCGGCTGGTCTCCGTAGAGCGTTCCGACGACGGCAGAGTCGCCGTTTGGAAGCAGGGCGAAACCAACGTTCGCGCCGCTGTCGACCTGCTGGTTCGAAACCGCGAGGCCGCCGGCGCCGAACGCGGGGTCGAGTCCGCCGGGAGCGGCGTGCGCCGTCGAGGCTCCGAGTAGAACAGTGATCAGGGTGAGAACGCCGAGTTTTCCGATCATTCAGCCACGGTAACTGTGACGGGCTGAAGATCAGGGCCAAAAGGGGGATTTCCCGGGGATTTCCCGGGTCGGTCGGGAATCCTCAGCGAATGTCTTCGTACCCCGGGTCGCCCGGCAGCAGGATCTCGAACCCCTCTTCGCTCGCCGCCACCCGCGGGAGGATCGTGACGATCTCGCGGCCGGTCGCGTCCTCGAGCGCATCGGCGGCCGTTTCGAAATCGGCGAGCCGTTCGATCTGCTTGATCGTGGGGAAGTGCAGATCCGCCTCGTCGCGGACGAACAGGTGCAGTGCCTTGGCGGGTGTCCACCATTCGGCGCGGTCGACCTCGCGGCGGTCGGGCGCAGGCTCGGCTCCTTCGGGGGCGATCGTCAGGTAGAAACGCGTGTCGAAGCGCATCGGCGCCATCTCGGGCGTGATCCAGCGGCTGTACGGCACCAGCGCAGCCGCGTCCGGCAGCTTCACGCGTGCCTCTTCCCAGGTCTCGCGTACGCCGCAGGTCTGCCAGGCGAGCTCGGTCGAGGCGTCGCCGTCCGCAGGCAGCAACGTGCCGCCCGGGAAGACCCACGCGCCGCCCATGAACTTGAGCTCGGGCGAGCGACGCACAAAGAGAACCTCGATGCCCTCCTCGCCGTCACGCATGATCAGAACGCTCGCCGCCGGACGCGGGTCCGTCGACATCATGCGTGCACCTCCGGTCGCGAGACGCCCGGCTCATTCCTGGTCGCCTCGCCGGCCGACACCTCGGCGATCGATTCGGCGGTGATCGCGATCAGGCGCGCCAGCTCGGCTTCGCTCAGCGCCAGCGGCGGCATCAGGACGACGACGTCGCCGAGTGGGCGGATGATCGCGCCGCGGCGCCGCGCCGCCAGCGTGACGGCGTGTCCGATACGCGCCTCGGGCGGGAAGCCCTCGAGCTCGATGCCGATCATCAGGCCGCGTCGGCGCACTTCTTTCACGCTCGGCATCGCGGCGACCGGCTCGAGCAGGCGGCCGGCCTGGACGCAGAGCTCTGCGACGTGGTCGAGCGTGTGCTCTCGCGCAAACACGTCGAGCGTCGCGATCGCGGCGGCGCAGGCGAGCGGGTTGCCGGTGTAGGTGTGACCGTGAAAGAACGTCTTGTAGTCGGTGTGGTCCCCGAGGAAGCTCGCGTAGACCTCCTCGGTCGTGAGCGTCCCCGCGAGCGGGAGATAACCGCCGGTCAGGCCCTTGGCGACACACATCAGGTCGGGGCGGACGGTCTCCTGCTGGCAGGCGAACATCGTCCCGGTGCGTCCGAATCCCGTCGCCACCTCGTCGAGTATCAGCAGCACGCCGTGCTCGTCGCAGAGTTCGCGCATCCGCCGTAGCCACCCCTGCGGGTGAGTGATCATTCCGGCGGCACCCTGCACCAGCGGCTCCATGATCACGGCGGCAAGTTCGTGTCCGTGCAGCGCGAACGCCGCGTCGAGAGCTGCGTGATCACCGGCCGTGATCTTGATCGTGTCAAACAGCAGTGGCCGGTAGGTCGCGTGGAACAGGTCGATGCCGCCGGCCGAGACGGCGCCGATCGTGTCGCCGTGGTAGGCGTCGACCATCGAGAGAAACTTGGTCCGCTGTGGTGAGCCCGACTGCTGGTGGTGCTGGTAGGCGATCTTCAGCGCGATCTCGGTCGCCGTCGAGCCGCTGTCGGAGTAGAAGACGCGAGTCAGTCCCTCGGGGGCGATCGCGATCAGCTTCTCGGCCAAGAGGATCGAGGGCTCGTGCGAAAGGCCGAGCATCGTCGAGTGCGCGACGCGGCCCAGTTGCTCCTGAACCGCGGCGTCGATCTTCGGGTGCCGGTGGCCGTGGACGTTGCACCAGAGCGATGAGACGCCGTCGATGTACTCGCGTCCCTCGCTGTCGACGAGCGTGCAGCCGTGCGCTTCGGTGATGATCGGGGCGTGTTCGGTCTGCCAGCCCTGCTGCTGCGTGAACGGGTGCCAGACGTGGCGCAGGTCGATCGCCTCAAGCTGCTGCGTCGACAATTCTCCACCGGTCATGTGGGGATCCTATTTCACCCCCGTGGCTATCGGCCGGTTCGATCGAGCCACCGACGAACCGGCAGGTGAGCCGCAGCGTCGGCGAGCGCGGAAGGGTTCGTCACGCCCAGCGTCGCGACCTCCACGCCGAGCAGGCGAGCGAGCGTGTCGAGGTTCGACAGCTCCAACTCGGACGGGTTTGCCGGCCAGCCCGAGATCACGACGGCCGCCACCGAGAGCCCCTCGGCCTGAAGTCGGTCCACGGTCAGGCGCGTGTCGCTGATCGTTCCGAGTCCCGGGTGAGTTGCGACGACGACCGGCAGTCCTACGGCCTTCGCGAAGTCGAGAACGCTGAGCGGAGGCTCGGTGGCGAGCGGCACCAACAGCCCGCCGACGCCTTCGCACACGACGATGTCGGCGTCGGCGGTCACGCGCGCCAGTGCCGCTTCGAGGGCGTCGAGCGAGATTCGCACGCCGTCCTGCTCCGCGGCGAGATGCGGCGACACCGGCGGCCCGAAGGTGAACGGCGCCACGTCGGCCGGGCTCTGCCACCCGGTCGCCGCCGCCAACAGCTCGTGATCCGGGGGCCAGCCGGGTGTGACCTCGTCGAGCCCGCTGACTGCAGGCTTGAACGCGGCCACGCGTGCGCCGGTCGCCGCGAGCGATGCGACGACGGAGGCGGCGACGACCGACTTGCCGACACCAGTGCCGGTGCCGGTCACGAAAAGGCCGCGCTTCATCGCGAGCGGTGCGTCAGGCGACGCTGGCGAGGTTGTCGGCGTCCTCGTCGTAGACGCCGCGGCCGGAACTGCTGGCCTGAAAGGGTTCATCACCGGCCGGCCGGCCGGTGACGGGTGCGGAGAACTCGCCGGGCATGCGCTCGCCGGGGGTGAAGCCAACGGCGATCGCTGCCTTCTGGAGCACCTTGGCCGCTGCGGTCAGCTCGTCCTGCTTGTGCGAGGCCATCACGGCGGCGCGGATGCGGCTCATGCCGTCGGGCACCGTCGGCGGGCGGATCGCCTGGGCGAAGACGCCGCGCTCGAGCGCCTCCTGTGACATTTTCAGCGCGGTCTCGGGGGCGCCGATCACCAGCGGCACGATGTGCGAGCCGGCGAGTCCGTCGAAGCCGGTGTCGACGTCGAAGCCCCGGCGTGCGAGCTCGCGGCGGAAGAACTCTGCGTTCTGACGCAGGCGCTGGACCCGGCGGGGCTGCTCGATCAGGATCTCGAGGGCCTCCGCGGCCGCCGCGGCGACGGGAGGGGCGGGGGCCGTGCTGTAAATGAAGCTGCGTGAGGTGTTCACGAGGTAGCGAGCCATCTGCGTGTCGCATGCCGCGTAGGCGCCGTAGCTTCCGAGCGCCTTGCCGAGCGTGCCGACGATCACGTCGACCTCGCTGGTCAGCTCGAGGGCTGCGACTGCGCCGCGTCCGCCGGGGCCTACGGTGCCGGTTGCGTGCGCTTCGTCGACCATCACGCGCACGTCGTGGTTCTTTGCGAGCTCGACGATGCCCGTGAGCGGCGCGACGTCGCCGTCCATGCTGAACACCGAATCAGTGACGATCAGGCTTGCCCGGCCGCGGGCCTGGCGCAGTCCCCACGCGAGGTGCTCGAGGTCGTTGTGGTCGTAGATGAAGGTCTCGGCGCGCGAGAGGCGGCAGCCGTCGACGATCGAGGCATGGTTGAGCTCGTCAGAGAAGATCACCTCGCCGCGCTGCGTCAACGCCGGAATGATCCCCGAGTTGGCGAGGTAGCCGCTGCCGAACAGCAGGGCGGCCTCTGTGCCCTTGAACTCGGCCAGACGCGACTCGAGCCTGCGGTGGACGGTCATGTTGCCGCTGATCAGCCGCGATCCGCTGGAGCCGACGCCCCAGCGACGAGCGGCGTCAGCGGCCGCCTCGCGGACGCGCGGGTGGTCCGCGAGTCCGAGGTAGTTGTTGGAGCACATCAGCAGGACGGGCTTGCCGTCGAGCAGGACGCGTGCGCCTTGCGGACCCGAGATCAACCGCATGCGGCGATACAGACCCGAGTCCTCCAGGTTCGCGAGATGCTGTTCAAGATCAGTCACAGAATTGTGCTTTCAACACAGTGCCCCAATCGCGGGATCCGATCCCACGATTCCCTGAGAAAATAGGGGATCTGCCGGACGGTTTCAGGTGCCCGTCCACTCCGGAGGACGCTTCTCGGCGAACGCCTTGACCCCCTCGTGGAAGTCGTTGCTGAGGAAGCAGTCGCGCCTCAGCTCTGCGAGTTCGGCGAGCGTCGCCTCGTCGGCGGCCCCTTCCGAGAGCAACGTGTTGATCACTCGCTTGTTGCCGCGCAGCGAAAGCGGCGCATTCGCTGCGATCGCCTCGGCCATCACCACGGCGTCGGTTGCGACGGCGTCGTCGCTGCGCACGTAGTTGACGAGGCTCCATTTCAGGGCGCGGTCGGCATTGATGTTCTGCGCCGTGAAGAAGAGTTCGCGGGTCCGGGCCGGGCCCACCGTCTGCAGGAATTTCGCCAGGCCGTCGTAGCTGTAGACAAGCCCGAGCTTCGCGGGCGGCATCCCCAGCTTGGCGCTCTCGGCGCAGATCCGGATGTCGCAGGAGAGCGCAAGCTCAAGGCCGCCGCCGATCGTGTGGCCGTTGAGTGCGCCGATCGTCGGAAACGGGAAGTTGGTCACGGCCTCGATCGCCTCGGTGAACGGGTGGGCCACGAGTTTCTCGGCCTCTTCGGCGAAGCGGTCGTCGGGCAGCCCGCCGATGTCGTACCCGGCCGAGAACACGTTGCCGGTGCCGGTGATGATCAGGCAGCTGGCGTCGATCTCACCGACGGTGTGGGCGATCGCGTCGAGGATCTCCTGGTCGAGCGCCCCGCGTTTGACCGGGTTGTCGATGCGCAGCCGGGCGACGCGCTCGGCCGGCTCGTCGTAGATCAGCTTTCCGGAGGCGAGTTCGCGCTGGTTCTGGGAAGGGGGGAGGTCGATCGACATCCCCCCCGAGGATAGAGCCGGAGCGGGCTCTATCCGAGCGAAATGAGGGCGTCGCCCTCGGAAACCGACTGGCCTTCGGCGCAGAGAATCTCCTTGACGACGCCGTCGTCCTCTGCCTCGACCGGCATCTCCATCTTCATCGACTCGAGGATCACAACCGTGTCACCCTCGGCGACCTCGTCGCCGGGCTTGACCTCGATCTTCCAGACGGTTCCGGTGATGTGGGCTTCGATTTCGCTCATCGCGGTCTCTTTCGGGTTGCGTCGTCGCGGACTGCTGACAACATATCCGTCGTGATGGCGGCAGGACCAACCGAGAACGGACCCGACGTCGGCCACGTGATCGTCGCCGCGTTCAACGAGGCTGACCGCATCTCCGACACCGTCGCGGCCGTTTCGCGCGCCTTCCCGGGAGCGACCGTCGTCGTAGGCGACGACGGCTCGACCGACGGCACTGCGGCGGCCGCTGAGGCTGCAGGAGCAGTCGTACGGCGCAGCGAGCAAAACATCGGAAAAGGCGGAGCCGCGACGCTGGCCGCCGAGCAGGTACTGGCCGACGGCCCGCCGCGGCCCGGATCGGTCGTGCTGCTCGCCGACGCGGATCTTGCGCGGACGGCCGACAAACTTGCGCCACTCGCCCGGGCGGTGGCCGATGGCGAGGCCGACTTGACCGTCGCGATGTTTGCGAGCCGGGTGGGCGGTGGCTTCGGGCTTGCGCTCGGTTTCGCTCACTGGGCGATCAAGCGCCGCTGTGGTCTCGAAACGCAGGCTCCGATTTCGGGCCAGCGGGGCATTTCGTACGACGCGCTCAAGCGCGTCACCCCGTTCCACCCGCGCTTCGGCATGGAGATCGGAATGACCGTCGACGCCGTGCGCGCCGGACTCGCGGTGAAGGAGATCGAGCTCGACCTCGCGCACCGGGCGACCGGCAAGTCCCTGAAGGGCTTCGCCCACCGCGGCCGCCAACTGAGAGACTTCATCGCCGTGTACCGCTCGCTGGGAAAGCAGGGCCGATGATCCTCGCGCTCGACGCCGGGACGACCGGCAACAAGGCGATGGTGATCGACGGAGACGGCCACATCGTCGCCTCGAAGCAGCGTGAGTTCGCGCAGCACTTTCCGCACCCCGGCTGGGTCGAGCATGACGCCGCCGAGATCTGGCAGGTGACGAGCGGCGTGATCGGCGAGGCGATCGTCGCCGCCGGCATCAAGCGAACCGACATCACCGCGGTAGGGATCACAAACCAGCGTGAGACCGTCGTCGCCTGGGATCGCGCGAGCGGAGAGCCGCTGGCTCGGGCGATCGTGTGGCAGGACCGCCGTACGACCGAACGCTGCCGCGAGTTGGCCGAAGCCGGGCACGGTGAGCTGGTTCGCAGGTTGACCGGGCTGACGATCGACCCGTACTTCTCGGCGACGAAGATCGAATGGCTGCTCGCCAACGTCGAAGGCCTGGCCGCGCGCCCGCCCGAGCAGGTCTGTTTCGGGACGGTCGACAGCTGGATCGCCTTTCGCCTGACCGGCGAGCATGTGACCGACTACTCGAACGCGGCCCGCACGATGCTGTTCGACATCAACCGGCTCGATTGGAGCGATGAGCTCTGCGGGCTGTTCGGCGTCGACCGGCGGTCGCTGCCCGAGGTGAGGCCGTCGATCGGGCGCTTCGGTGAGACCGAGGCGAGCATCCTCGGCGGAGTGTCGGTGCCGCTTGCCGGCATCGCCGGTGATCAACAGGCCGCGTTGTTCGGCCAGGCGTGCTTCAGCGACGGGCTGGCCAAGAACACGTACGGGACCGGGAGCTTCGTGCTGATGAACGTCGGCGACGACGCGCCGGCGCCGGCCGACGGACTGGTGACCACCGTGGCCTGGGGCACGGACGCCGACGCCACCTACGCGTACGAAGCGAGTGTCTTCGTGTCGGGTGCTGCGGTCCAGTGGCTGAGGGACGGCCTTGGGCTGTTGCCGAGCGCCGCCGAGACCGAGCAGCTCGCTCGGTCGCTCGACGGCAACGACGGCGTCTATTTCGTGCCTGCGTTGACCGGCTTGGGTTCGCCGTACTGGGATCCAGACGCTCGCGGCGCGATCATGGGGATCACGCGCGGCACGACCCGCGCGCACTTCGCCCGCGCGGCGCTTGAAGCGATGGCGTTCCAGACCGTCGACGCCGTCCGCGCGATGGAAGCGGCCGCCGGCCTCAGGCTCGGCGAGCTGCACGCCGACGGCGGCGCGGTCGTCAATTCCTGGCTGATGCAGTTCCAGGCCGACGTGCTCGGCGTGCCGGTCGTGGTCCCCGAGGTGACCGAGACGACGGCGTTCGGTGCCGGGATGATGGCCGGTATCGCGACCGGCCTCTGGAGCGGCGAGGACGTCGAGCGGATCTGGCGCGAACAGGCCCGATACGAACCGCAGATGCAAGAATCGACGCGCTCGGCGCTGCTCGACGAGTGGGCCGCGACCGTGCGGAGCGTCCGTGACCGCGGCACCCCGGTGCAACCGTGAGGATCTTCAGACGATGGCGATGAAAGAACAGCAGTACGTGGATGAGCGCGGTGCCGAGGGCATGCGCGCCTATCACGAGCGCGTGCGCAATCACAAGCCGAGCGCGATGTACGACCTGGTCCGCGTACTGATGACCGGCAGCTACGGACTGCTCGACCGGGTTGCAGCGATCGACCCACAGAACGTCCCACGTGGCGGCGGGACGATCTTCGTGCCGAACCACTTCAGCTTCATCGACCACTTCTACACCGGCATCCACCTGCGCCGCAAACTGCAGTTCATGGCGAAGTCGCAGATTTTCAAGCCGCCGATGGACTTCGTGTTCAGCCACGGCGGCGTCTTCCCGGTGATGCGCGGCAAGGGCGACGACGAGGCCTTCGTGACGGCGCAGGCGATCCTCGATCGCGGCGGCGTCGTGCAGATGTATGCCGAGGGCGGCCGCTCGCGCGACTACTACCCGACCGAGGCCAAGCGAGGCGCCGGCCAATTGGCGCTGACGAGCGGTGCGCCCGTCGTGCCGGTCGCGATCTACGGGTCGCAGTTCCTGCGTGACGTCAAGCGGCACGGCTTTCCGAAAGTCGTCGTGCGTTACGGCCGTCCCGTTCAGTTCGAGCCGATCGCCGATCCGACGAAGGAGCAGCAGCTGGTGGCCTCGCGTGAGATCTTCCGCCGCGTCACCGACATGTGGTTCGAGCTCGACGACCAGTACGAACCGAAGTGGCGGCGCGAGCAGCGCGCGAAGACCGGCGAGGTCCCGCGCCGTCCGGCTCAGTAGATCTCTTCGAGCGAGTCGAAGAACTCGCCGTCGTGACCCGGGATGATCAGGGCGCTCGGAGTCATCTGCTTGTAGGCGCGGATCTCACGGACAGAGCGCTTGTAGTTGTGTTCGTCCGCCAGTACGAGCGGCAGCTCGCCGGCGTCGAGGTTGCCCCGGGTGTAGATCGCGTCGCCGGCGATCAGGCATTCGCGGTCCTTCAATCGCACGATGACTGAGATGTGGCCCCAGGTGTGACCGGGGGTCGAGACGAGGATGATCGAGCCGTCGCCGAAGAGGTCGAAGGACCGTCCGAACGAGGCGAACGAGTTGATGTCCTCGCTGAGGAAGTCGACGATGCGGAAGTCGTGGGCGAGGTCGTACTGGCGCGGGAGATAGCCGCGCAGCAAGGCCTTACCGCTGTGCGCGCTGCGCCATTCGCGTTTGCTCATCACCACCGTCGCGTCCTCGAGTTCGGTCAGGGCGCCGGCGTGGTCCAGGTGAAGGTGAGTCATCACGACCGTGCCGATGCCGCTGCGGGGAATCCCGAGTTGGCGCATACGCGCCGGGAGCGGCTGGTCCTCGGTCGCACGCAGGCCGTACATCTTGTCGCCGGCCCAGCCGAGCGCGGCGCGCTGGTCGTGCGCGACCGCCGTCGGAAGTCCGGTGTCGACCAGTACCAACCCGGCGGTCGGGTGTTCGACCAGGAAGATCGGGCAGGGAGTCCAGAACTGGAAGTTCTTGCGCAGTCCTCGCCACATCGCCCCGGCTCGGGCGATCCTGCCACCACCGATGTCGCCGCGGTTGAGAAAGCCTCGCGGCACGCCGAACTCGCCGGTCGACATCGGCCTCATGGTCACGCGTGCGTCGGGCGAGCCGCCCGCGAGTGGCTCGCGCAGGACCGGTGCGTCGATCTCCGGCATGAACGCCAATGTATTTGTCGGACCGGAGGGCACGAAAAAGGCCCGGTCGGTGAACCGACCGGGCCTTTCGCGAACAGCAGTGACGCCGTGGCTAGAAGGCCATGCCGCCGAACATGCCGCCGGTGATGTTGAGCACCTGTCCGTGCACGTAGTTGGAAAGCGGCGTCGCAAGGAAGAAGACCGGCGCGGCGGCCTCCTCCGGCGTGGCCGGGCGGCCGAGCGGGATCAGCATGTTGGCCATCTGGCGCATCTGCTCCGGGATGCCGAGCTGGATCTGCTCGCCGTCCTTCTCGATCACCTCGGCGTTCTCCTTGGCGGCCGTCAGGCGGGTGTCGACGAAGCCGAAGGCGACCGCGTTGACGTTGACCTTGAACTGGCCCCACTCCTTGGCGACGGTCTTGGTCAGACCGACGACGCCGAGCTTGCCCGACGAGTAGTTGGCCTGGCCGGCGTTGCCGAACATGCCGCTGGTTGAAGAAACGTTGACGATCTTGCGGAAGACCTCCTTGCCCTCGGCGCGCTCGGCCTTGGCCGGCTCGCGGAAGTAGGGGGAGGCGGCGCGGATCATCTGGAACGGCGCCTTGAGGTGGATGTTGAGCATCGCGTCCCACTGCTCGTCGGTGATCTTGTGCACCGGCGCGTCCCAGGTGTAGCCGGCGTTGTTGATCAGGATGTCGAGCTGGCCGAACTCGTCGATCGCCTTCTTGACGATCTTGTCGGGCTCGCCTTCGGCGGTGATGTCGCCGCCGATCGAGACGACGTTGCCGCCGATCTCGCCTGCGGCCTGCTCGGCGACGTCGCCGTCGAGGTCGGTGATCAGGACGTTGGCGCCAGAGCCGGCGAGCAGCTCTGCAGTGGCGCGGCCGATGCCGCGGGCGGAGCCGGTGACGATGGCGGTCTTGCCTTCGAGCATGCCCGGAATCGCGAGTTCACTCATTGTGATTCAGATCTCTTTTCTAGTGAGTTGATGGGGTGGGATGGAAGATCAAAAAGTCCGCGCGGAGCTTAGTCAGCACGAACGTTCGGTACGCGGCTAAAAGCCGTAGCTGCGCCCGATCACGTCGAGCATGATCTCGTCGGTGCCGGCGCCGATGCGGTTGAGGCGCATGTCGCGCCAGGCGCGCTCGATGCCGTACTCCTTCATGTAGCCCCAGCCGCCGTGGATCTGCAGGCACTCGTCCATCACTTCGAAGCCGATCTGCGACGAGTAGAGCTTTGCCTGTGAGATCTCGCGTACTGGATAGCGACCCTGGTCGACCAGCCACGCCGTGTAGTAGTTGAGTTGACGTGAGGCCTCGAGCTTGGTGCTCATGTCGGCGATCTTGTGGCGGATCGCCTGGAACTTGCCGATCGAGCGGCCGAACGCCTCTCGCTGGCGCGCGTATTCCATCGTCATGTCGAGCACGCGCTGGGCGCCGGCGGTGCAGGCGCAGGCAGCGACCATCCGCTCGCTCTGCAGCTCCCACATGATGTTGAAGAAGCCCTTGCCCTCTTCGCCGAGCATGTTCTCGGCCGGGACGCGCATGTCGGTGAACGACAGCTCCGCGGTGTCGGAGGCGTGCATACCGAGCTTCTCGAGCTTGCGCGAAACCTCAAAGCCCGGCGTGTCGGTGTCGACGACGAACAGCGTGAAACCCTCGTAGCCCTTCGAGTCGTCGGTCTTGGTGACGAGCACGATCGCGTCCGCGCGCAGGCCGTTTGTGATGAAGACCTTTGAACCGTTGATCACGTATTCATCGCCGTCGCGCACGGCGCGGGTCTTGATCGCCGCCACGTCTGATCCGGCGTCTGGCTCGGTGATGCCGAGCGCGAGGATGATGTCGCCGGCGATCGCGCCGCGCAGGTACTTCTGCTTGATCTCCTCGCTGCCGAACTTCGCGATCGGCGGCATCGCCATGTCGGTCTGGACGGCGATGCCCATGTTCAGGCCGCCGCTGCCGGAGTACGCCATCGACTCGGCGCGCACGACGCTGGTGAAGTAGTCGCCGCCCTGACCGCCGTACTCCTCCGGCTGGGTCAGGCCCAGGAATCCGAGCTCGCCCATGCGCTTGAAAACAGAGTCCGGGAAGGTCGTCTCCTCCCACTCGGCGGCATGGGGCGCGAGCTCCTCCTTGGCGAAACGCTCGATCGTCTCACGCAGCTGGTCGTGCTCGTCGGTGAAGATGAAGTGGCGCTGGCTGGCGCCGTGGTCGGGCTTGATCGTGGCGGACACGGCTTCCTCCGAAGTCGGGCAAAATAGAAAGTAAGAAGTTCTAGTTCTTACTTTACATCAACGAAGGCCGCATTGCGAGCCGGTCGGCCCGTCACACGGCGCGATTAGTCTCGGCTCGTGACTTCGGCAGGCCTGAAGGGGGGTTTCGAGAACTGGCGCGGCGACGCGGGCCGCTGGCTGCGCGCGCACGGACTCGAGCTCTGGATCATCACCGGAATCTGGGCAGTGCTCACCGTGGTGATCTACCTGCTCGCGATCGGCCACGAGTCGCCTCGTCGATACCAGGATGAATTCCTCTTCTGGGCGCTGGCGAAGAACTTCGCTCACGGCGACGGGCTGACATGGCGCGGCGTCGGCATCGAGATGAAGAGCTGGCTCTATCCGGTCCTGCTCGCGCCGGCCTTCTGGATCTCCGGCACCGTGCCGGGCGAGTACACCGGCGTCCACCTGATCAACTCGATGATGATCGTCGGGACGATCTTCCCGGCCTACCTGATGGCGCGACTCTTCCTCGGCCGCTGGACGGCGCTCGTCGCGGCGCTGCTCGCGGTCGCCGTTCCGGCGATGAACTACGCCGGCATCATCGGCACCGAGAATCTCGGATATCTCACGTTCACCGCGGCTTGCGGAGGGAGCCTGCTCGCGCTCGCGCGGCCGTCCTGGCGCAACGCCGGATTGGCGGTCGTGCTCGTGCTGGTCGCCGCTCTGACGCGTACGCAGTTCGTCGTGATGTTGCCCGGTCTGTTCGCCAGCGCCCTGCTCGTCGCGTGGATGCGCGAACCCGGAAAGCGCCGCGCATACATCGAGAGCCAGCGACCTCTGATGGGGACCCTCGGTGTCCTCTTCGTGCTCGGCGGCCTCGTCTTCCTCGTTCAGGGCAAGGGCGCGGTCGGCCTTTATGGCGGCATCTTCGACGGCATTCCGCTCACGGCGAGCGCTCTCTGGTTCTGGGTCAAGGCGTTCTCGGCCGACATCTACCTGATGACCGCGGTCGTGCCGGTGATCGCGACGACGGCGATGTTCGCGCGTTCGGAAAACCGCCGCGACCCGCTCGTCGGGGCGCTGCTGGCGTTCACGCTGGTCACGACGCTCTTGCTGTTGGCGCAGGTCTCATGGTTCTCCGCGACCAACCCGTACGACTGGCGCACGCGGCACATCTTTTACGAGCGCTACATGTTCTATCTCGGGCCGCTGTTCTTCACCGGGTTGCTTGTCGCCTGGCGCCGCGTGTCGGTCGCGGCCGCATTGGTCTCGGTCGCCGTGGCGACGGTGATCGTCAGCGGCTTCCAGACCGACGCCGTGCTGATTCCGTTCTCTTATGACTCGTTCGGCCTGTCGCTGATCGGGCGCCACATGGAGCTGCATCCCGACTCGGCCGCCAAGATCGGCCTCACGCTCGCCCGCCTCACCCTTTTCATCGGGATCTTCTACGTCGTATCGACCGTCAAGCGAGACTCGGTGGCGCGGATCTTTCACTGGGCGCTCGTGATATTCACCTTCGCCGTGCTTGTGGCGACCCAGTGGCAGACCTGGGACTACGCGCGCACGTTCTCGAAGCAGGCGTTCGAGCAGGTGCCCAAGCCCGCGAACTTCATCGACCAGAACACCGACCAGGACGTCGGCATGATCATCACGTCGACCGACGCGCCCGAGATGTACTTCCAGACCGAGTTCTGGAACAACCGGATCGTCAAGGCGTACGCGACCGACGCAACCCCTATCCAGACGCCGATCATGTACTCGCCGAAGTGTGATTTCGAGTGGAGCGAAACCGGGGAGATCCTCGGCGGCGGGGAATGTCCAGACCCGCCGAACGCCTGGTACCTGCGCAGCGAGACCGTTTCGATGCACCTGAAGGACGAGATCAAGCGCGTCCATCCGGCGCCGCAGTTCAACTCGTTGACCCTGATGGTCGGCGCGCCGCCGGCGCGCATCCTGTCGATGGTCGACGGGCGAGCCGTCGCGAACGGCCTGGTTCAGGGCGGAACGATGAACGTGCGCACGTTCCTCGACGACGCCGGCGAGCTGCGCCTGCGGTTCGGTCGGGCCCGCGCCGAAACGATCGTCCGCATCGGCGGCAACGCGCCGATCTCGATCAGGCCCGGGAAGACCTCGACCGTGACGGTGAAGATCCCGGCCAACGAAAAGCTGACGACGGTCACGTTCCGCACAGGCGATGGTGAAGCGGCCGTCGGATCCGTAGCCGGACTCGACGTTCGTGAGCCAGACGGTCCGTGGAAGTCGATTCTCTGAGCGGGGTGCGGCGGTCTGCGGACGGATTGTCGCGGGTCGACTGGTTCGCGATCGTTCTCCTCTGGCTGTTCGCGGGAGTCGTTCTGACCCTGCTGAGTCGCGAGGTCGCCGCACCGACTCACTACCTCGACGAATTCCTTTACTGGGGGCTGGCAAAGAGCTTTGCCGCGGGTGACGGGCTGACGTGGCGTGGGATGCCGAGCGGGTTGCGATCGACGCTTTACCCGGTGCTGATCTCGCCGGCGTTCGATCTTGCCTCCGGTGTTGAGGCCAGATATCGCGGCGTCCAGACGATCAACTCGTTCATGGTTTCGTCGGCCATTGTTCCTACTTACCTGATGGCGCGCGCGTACGTCGGGCGACGCGCGGCGTTTCTGGCCGTGGGCTTTGTACTCGTCTCCCCGGTGATGGTGTACGCCGGTGTCGTCGCCCAGGAGAACCTCGCGTATCCGGTGGCGACCATGGCCCTGGCGGCCTGCCTACTGGCGTTGGCCGCGCCGTCTTGGAAACACACCCTGCTCGCGTTTGCTCTGATCGTCGTCGCCACCTATGTGAGGATTCAGCTCATTGTTCTCCTGCCGGCTCTGGTCGGTGCGCTCATTCTTCGCACCGCGATGCTCGAGCGCGAAACGCGGCGCGAGTACGTCCGCAGCCAGCTTCCCTTGGTCGTCATGTCGCTCGGGGCCGCTTCGCTGCTCGGACTGGCCGCGCTGATCGAAGGGCGAGGCATAGTCGGTGTCCACCTCGGAGTCCTCGAAGGTCAGTCCGTTTCGCTGGAAGCCGTCCGATTCTGGGGGCGCACGTCGCTCGCAGACATTTGGCTGGTTGCGGGAATAGTTCCGGCGGTGGCGACCATCGCGATGTTCGGTGACGGGGAGAACCGCCGAGATCCGCGCGTCGGGTCGCTCCTCGCGCTGACGGCGGCAGCAACACTGTGCTTCTTTTTGCAGGTCACCTGGTTCTCGGCGCGGGTTCTCGTCTCGTGGAACGACCTGCATGAGTTTTTCGAGCGCTACCTCGTGTATCTCGGCCCGCTGTTCTTCACCGGCTTCGTCGCCTCCCGGGGGCGGGTGAGTTTTCGGGCTGCCTCGACCTCGGCGGTCCTTGGGACGGTTGTCGTCTCGCTGCTCGGCCTGGAAGCGATTCGCGTTCCCTTCTCCATCGACGCGTTCGGTTTCAGCTACATCGGGTTCCTGCTGGACCAGCACGAGTGGATCGGACATCACCTGGGCCTGTGGCTCGGGGCCTTCGCTGCGATCCTTGGGGCTGCGTACGTGCTTGGTTGCAGACCCGGCCGCGTCGAAGGCAGCACGAACGTCCCGGCCGTGATCGCCATCGCTCTGTCGGCCGCATTCCTCGGATTCTCTTCGGCGAAATCATGGTCATATCTTGAAATCAACTCGGCGGGTGCGCGGGCGATGCTCCCGGGCGCCGAAGCAGTTGATCGGGCAAGCGAGGGTCCCGTCGGTCTGCTGTTCGCTGAGGGGTCGAAGTCCGCCCGTACGTACCAACTCGAGTTCTTCAACCCGTCGATCACAAGTGTTTGGACCAACCCCGACCCACCGGTTTCATCCCCGCCGTTCTACACGGGTGCCTGCCGGTTCCGCTGGTCCGCTGACGGTTTTCTGCTCAAGGATTCGCGGTGTTCGCCGCCGCCGCGAAACTGGCTGATTGAGGGTGGCCTGCTTTCGCTGGCTTTCCGCGATCAGGTGTCAAGCATGTCGTTCACCGGCGCGCTTGCGGGCGCAAGGGACATCCTTGTGGAAACTCGTGGACGGCCGCGCCTGCTCGCGATCGTCTCAGGGATGGACAGCGAAACGGGCGTCGTGCACGCGCAACTGGATGTGACCACGTTCCTGGACTCGCCGGGGTGGATCATGGTGGAATTCTCAGACGGCCGACGTCTGCGCAGAGGCGTCGAGGCGTCGGAGCAGACCGTTCGGCTGGTCGCGCAATCCGACGCCGCTCAAAGTCGGATCGTTTCGCGCGTAGCCGTGCGCGAGCGCTCCGGTAAGTGGAGGACCGTTGCCGAGCCGCTTCGGCGGTAGCGCGTCAATGCACCCTAGGGCTCTCAGTCGATCTCGAGCGATTCGAGCATCTGCTCACAGCCCGCGTTCAGCGCGTCGCGGTTGTCGGCCGAGGACTGGCAGCTGACCTGAGTCTCCAGCCCGCCCTTGAAGAGGAGGGTCAACCTGCTCTGCAGGCGTTCGCTGCCGGCGGCGTAGGTCAGCGTGTACTGGTACCCCTTGGCCCCGCCGTACTCGACGGCCTTCGCGCTGCTCGCCTTGCCATTGGCCTGCGCGACCGTCTGCTTGACGATGCGGTCGACCTCTGGTTTGAAGGCCGTCTCACCGGCCGGCACTTCCTTCTTCAGCTTGAACTGCGAGACCGTCACCTGGTCGAACGGCTCCTTCAGCGCCACCGAGACCGCCTTCTGCGCGGCGTTGGCGTCGGCGCCCTGCGACTCGACGTTGCGTGACAGCGTCCACGAGGCCGGGTAGCTGAAGCTGAACGGGTAGGCGTCGTCTTCGAACGTGAGGTTTCCCGTTGTGCTCCCGCCGCATCCGGACAGCGCGAGTGTCGCGACCGTGACGATGAGCGCGGTCGCGGATGTAAGGACGCGGCGCATTGCGCGGCAATGTAGAAGATCTAGCGGCGCAGCGTGGCTGAGCGCGTGGCGATGGTGGTCGACAGCCCCGATTTGACGGAGCGCGTGGTGATCTTCACCTTCACCGAGCGTCGCGTCGCGAGTGCCCGGCGACCGAGTTTGCGGAGCTTGAAGGTCTTCGTTTTCGACGTGCCGGCCTTGATGGTTCCGACCGACGTGCTCAGGAAGACGACGCTGCGGCGCTTGCCCGAGATCTTCAGGCGACTCCGCGAGCGGACGGTGACCCCGCCGGTGCAGTCGGCCGGGCCGACGCAGTGGAATCGGATCTTCACGCGCTGCTTGCGGCTGGCGTTGAGCTTCGGCGTCTGGATGCGGAGGCGGGCCGCGGCGGTTGCGCCGCTGGTGCCCTTGGGCACAAGGCACGTCGCCGGGGCCGTGCCGCCGGCGTCCACGCGGTAAACCGTTCCGTCGGCCATCACGTAGAGGTGACCGGCGGAGTCCTCTCCGAACGACCAGAGCGAGAAGGCGTTGTTCACGGACAGTCCCGTGGCGACCGGCTTCGCGCCGGGACTCGACACGTCGACCATGTCAATCGTCTTCTTGGCCAGATCGCCGAAGACGTAACAACCCGTGATCCCGGTCAGCCCGGCGTCGCGCGCGACGTAGCCGCCGATGATCGATTTGTGGGTGCTGTCGTGGGCGTAGGTGTAGAACGGCGCTGAATAGCCGCTGCAGCTACCCGCGTAGTTGCGGTCCCCTTCGCAAAGTGGCCAGCCATAGTTCGCGCCGGCGGTGACGATGTCGATCTCCTCGCGGTCGCTCTGACCGACGTCGGCCGCAATCAGCCGGCCGGCAGGGTCGAACGACGCGCGCCACGGGTTTCGAAAACCGAGGGCGACCACCGAGTAGTTGTTCAACGCCGCCGAGGGGCTGATCTTGAGGATTTTGCCGTTCGGACTCCCCGCCGACTGGGCCGAAGTCGTGTCGTTGTCGTCACCGACCGTGAGATACAGCACCCCGTCGGGGCCGAACATCAGCTGCCCGCCGTTGTGGTACGGGTCGGTGTCCGGAATCGAGATCAGATCGCGAGTCGTTGCGGCGCCGACGGTGTCGGAAGAAGGGGAGGGGGTCGCGTACTCGACGACCTTCAGGAGTCCGCCGGTCGCCACGAACAGGTAGAGCTTGCCGCTGGTCGCAAAATCAGGAGCGAAGGCGAAGGACGTGAGCCCGCGCTCTCCATCGCACGAAACAGGAATTGTCAGGTACGGAGTGGCAAGCAGGGTTCCGCTCTTGATCACTCGGATCGCGCCGGTGCCCGTCGTGCACCCCGAGCCTGAGCGACCGCTCTCGGCCACGAACAGCCGGGCATCACCGGGCGGCGAAGCGGCGTAGATCGGCGTCGAACTCCACTGCGCGCTTGTCGCGAGCGGCGTCAACTGGGCTGCGCCGGCCGAGGCGGCAAAAACGAATGTGAACAGAAGCGCCGCTCCCGCGATCGCCCGGCGAAATCCCTGCATGATCAATTGAACGCCCTTCCTGGCTCGAAGTTGCGCCCGAACCCTATGCGGTCGAGGTCAGCTCACTCAAAACTGAGCGAGCCGAGAATCTGGTCGCAGCCCGCGTTCAGTTTCACGCGATTCGCCTTCGAGGACTGGCAGTTGACCTGGAACTCGGAGCCACCGTCGAAGAGGAACGTCAACTTGTTCTGGAGCGTCTCGCCGCGGGATCCGCCCGGGTACTGAACGACGTACTGGTAACCGGGGATGCCGCCGTAGGTGACGACCTCGGCGTCACCTGCCGTGCCGCCGGCCTCTCTGGCCAGCTGTTTGACGATTCTGTCGACCTCGGGTTGGTAGCCGTTGACACCTTCCGGAAGGGTCTTCTTCAGCTTGTACTGAGTGATCGAGACCTGGTCATACGGGCTCTTGTAGGTGGCCGTCGCCGCCCGGAGGGCCGAGGCATTCGATCCGTAACTGAACTTCGCATCGCGCGCGACCGTCCACCCGGCGGGATAGTCGAACGTGAAGGGAAACGCCGCCGCAGTGAACTCCTTCGTCGCACCACCGTTGTCACTGCCGCAGCCGGCCACCAGCACCGCCGTCAGCAGTGCAAGGACGATCGGGTTGCCTCGCTTCATCGCGGTCAGCCGAGGTGCTTCTCGAAGAACGCGAGATTGCGTGCGAATGCGAGTTCGGCGTACTCCTCGTTGTAGGTCCCGAGGCGGTTGGCGGTGTTGCAGAAGGCGTGTCCGGCGCCCTCGTAGTACTCAGCGTCAACGTCGACGCCGGCCGCCGCGACCTCCGCGACGAGCGCCTTTGCCTCGTCGAGCGGAATGAAGCCGTCCTCGGTCCCGAAATGCATGATCACCGGGCCTTTGATCTGGCTCCAGTCGGGCTTGCCGTGCGGGAAGACGTAGTAAAAGCTCGAGGTGGCGACGACCTTGGGGTTGAGCGCCGCCGCGTACAGGCACAGGGCGCCACCGATGCAGTACCCGGTGCTGCCCACGCTTGTGACGCCGGCGCGTTCGGCCAGGTAGTCGACGGCGCCGTCGAGATCCTTCTCTGTGCGCTCGACGTTCATCGCCATCAGCTTCTGCTGTGCCTCGTCGGGCTGGTCGGTTGTCTCGCCGCGATAGAGGTCCGGCACCAGCGCGAAATAGCCCTCGGCTGCGTATCGGTCGGCGATCCCCTTGATCTCGTCGACAAGCCCCCACCATTCCTGGACCACGACCAACGCCTTGCCGTTCGGGGTCTCCGGCGTCGCGAGGTAGCCCCGCGCCGGCCCGTCCACGGTCGAAAACTCGACGATCTCTCCTGCCATCACTTTCCCCTCATGTATGTGGTCCGCACGAGAATGCCGTGCGGATCGCAAACTACCAATTTATGCCGGGGCGGCGGGTTTGTCGTTTTCCGTTAAAGTCGGCCCGCGATGCCCGACGCGATCCTCACCGAGGTGGACGCCGCGACAAAGGTCGCCACGCTCACGCTCAACAAGCCCGACAAGCTCAATGCGTTCGACCGCGAGCTCGTCGACGACTGGGCTGACTCGCTTGAGCGGCTGGCCGCAGACAAAGACGTCCACGCCATTGTCGTCACAGGCGCGGGCAAGGCCTTCTGCGCCGGCGGTGACCTCTCGACACTCAGCGAGGACGCCGGTCCGCTCGGCCGCAAGGAGTTCCTGCGCGACCATGTCCACCGGGTTCAGAAGGCACTTCAGTCCGTCGAGCAGCCCGTGATCGCGATGATCAACGGCGCGGCGATGGGCGCCGGCCTCGACATGGCCCTGCTCTGCGACATGCGGATCGCGGCCGCCGAGGCGAAGGTGGGCGAGGCCTACATCAACCTCGGCCTGATCGCCGGAGACGGCGGCGCGTGGCTGCTGCAGAACCTCGTCGGCCCCGCACGCGCGCTCGAGCTGATGTGGACCGGCAAGGTGTTGACCGGCGCCGAAGCCGCCGACTGGGGCCTGGTCAACCAGGCCGTGCCCCGCGACGATCTTGCCAAGACCACGTACGCGCTGGCCGAGAAGCTCGCCGCAGGCCCGCAGCTCGCTCAGCGCCTGATCAAGCGCGCCGTCTACAGCGCACCCGCGCTGCCGCGCGACGTCCACTACGACCTGGCCTCGTCGTACATGGCACTCGCGCAGTCGTCTGACGACTTCAAACAGGCGATCGAACAGGTCAAGGCCGGCGAGAAACCAAGCTTCGAAGCCGGCGACCCCCGACCCTGACCGCCGATCCGTTAGAGTGGGAAGTCGAACTTCTTACTTCTCACTTTGACGAAAGCGAAACCGGGGCGTGTACGAGAACATCCTTTATGAGGTCACCGATGGTGTGGCGACCATCACCCTCAACCAGCCGGACAAGCGCAACGCGCTGAGCCACGAGATGCTCGACGATCTCGTCGGTGCCTTCAAGCAGGCGCAGTCCGACGAGGCGGTCCGCGTCGTCGTCCTCACCGGCGCGGGCAAGGTCTTCTCGGCCGGCGGCGACCTCTCGGGCTTCAGTGCCGACTTGCCGCTCGCGCACAAGTACTACGGCACGACCCGCTTCCTCGACCTCTTCAGGGTGATCGCAGAGCTTGGCAAGCCGACGATCTGCAAAGCCAACGGCCACGTCGTCGCCGGCGGTCTCGGGGTCGCGCTTGCGTGTGATCTGATCGTCGCAAGCGACGAGGCGAAGTTCTCGACGCCCGAGATCAACATCGGCCTCTTCCCGTTCATGATCATGGCGATCATCTACCGCAACGTGCCGCGCAAGAAGGTCAACGAGATGCTTCTGTTGGGCGAGCGGATGACCGCGGAGGAGGCCGTCTCGTACGGCCTGATCAACAAGGCCGTGCCGCGCGAAGAACTCGATGCGGCGACCGACGAGTGGGCTCAGAAGCTCGCCAAGAAGGCGCCGGTCGTGATGCGCCTGGGGCACGACTCGATGGTCAACCAGCAGGACCTGCCGTACTTCTCCGCACTCGAGTACCTGCACACGCAGTTCACCGTTGCGCTGTCAACCGAAGACGCGATCGAGGGCGCGATGGCGTTCTTCGAGAAGCGCGAACCCGAATGGAAGGGACGCTAGATGTCACCTGAGGAAGCCGCGGCGCTCGAGTCGCGTATGGAAGCCCTCGTCGACGACCTGCTCGCGCGGCGCGAGCACAACCTCAAGGGCGGCGGCGAAGAGAAGATCGCCAAACAGCACGAGCGCGGCAAACTGACCGCACGCGAGCGCCTGGCCCTGCTGATCGACGACGGCAGCTTCGTCGAGCTCGGCCTCCACGGCCGTCCGCACTTCAGTCAGCGCGCGCTCGACGGCGTCGACGCACCCGCTGACGGAGTCATCACCGGTTACGGGAAGGTCGACGGCCGCATGGTCTGCGTCGCGGCCTACGACTTCACCGTGATGGCCGGGTCGATGGGCTACACCGGCGAGGTCAAGCTCTCACGCCTGCGCGCACTCGCGCTGAACAAGCGGATGCCGATGATCTGGCTGCTCGACTCGGCCGGGGCGCGCATCCAGGAGGCCGTCGGCTCGCTGTTCGCCGGCTCCGGCCACCTTTTCCGCGAGCAGGTGACGATGAGCGGCGTGATCCCGCAGATCGCCGCCGTTATGGGGCCGTGCGCGGCCGGCACCGCATACGTGCCGGCGCTCGCCGACTTCCTGCCGATGGTCAAGGACCAGGGGTCGATGGCGCTGGCCGGCTCGCACCTGGTGCGCGCGGCGACCGGCGAGGAAGTCACCGACCTCGAAATCGGCGGCTACAAGGTGCACAACCGCAAGAGCGGCGTCGCCGACATGGAGTGCGACGACGACGCCGCCTGCATCCAGGCGATCAAGGACTACCTCTCGTACATGCCCTCGCACAGCGGCGAGAAGGCTCCGTACAAGGCGACCGAGGACCCGGTCGAACGCGCTCCCGACGAACTGCTCCAGGTCCTGCCGGAGAGCAACCGCAAGCCGTATGACATGTATGACCTGATCAAGTTGATCGTCGACGACGGCGAGTACTTCGACATGAAGGGCAAGTGGGCGAAGTCGGTGATCACCTGCTTCGCGCGCTTCGACGGGCGCAGCGTCGGCATCGTCGCCAACCAGCCGAAGGCGCTCGGCGGCATCCTCGACAACGACTCTGCCGACAAGGCCGCGCGCTTCATCAACCTCTGCGACGCGTACAACATCCCGCTCGTCTACCTGCAGGACGTCCCCGGCTTCATGGTCGGCAGCAAGGTCGAGGAGGACGGCATCATCCGCCACGGCGCGAAGATGCTCTACGCGACCTCGCGCGCGACGGTGCCGAAGGTGACCGTCCTGATTCGCAAGTGCTACGGCGCCGGCTACTACGTGATGAACGGCTCCGGCTATGAGCCCGACGCGATCTTCGCCTGGCCGTCCGCCGAGATCTCGGTGATGGGCGCCGAAGGCGCCGTCAACATCATCGGCCGCAGCGTGATCGAGGCCGCCGAGGACCCGGAGGCCAAGCGCGAGGAGCTGCTCGAGCACGCGCGCAAGCAGATCGACGTGTACCTCGCCGCCGGTAACGGAATGATCGACGACGTCATCGACCCGCGCGAGACCCGCCACTGCATCGTCCGCGCGCTCGAGATGGCCGAGAACAAGCACGTCGACCGCCCGGCGAAGAAGCATGGAGTGATGCCGGTATGAGCGGGTTCGACAAGCCATGCATCCTCACGAACAGCATCAGCGGCGTCGTCGCGAACAAGCAGCAGTGCCCGGCGATCCCGTACACGCCCGAGGAGTACGCGGCCGAAGCGCGCCGCGCCGTCGATGCCGGCGCGTCGATGATCCACATCCACGCGCGCACTCCCGATGGCAACCCGTCCTTCGAGATCGAGGACTACCGCAACATCACCGACGCGATCAAGGCCGAGGTGCCCGACGTGATCATCAACTTCTCGACCGGCGCCGTCGGCATCAGCGTCGAGAAGCGGCTCGAGTATCTGGAGGCGATCCGCCCGGACGTGGCCGCCCTGAACATGGGCTCGATGAACTACGCCAAGTACTCGAAGCGCCGCAAAGAGTTCGTCTTCGGGTTCGTCTTCGAAAACAGCTTCGACACGATCGTCCAGTTCCTGACGGCGATGAACGAGTACGGCATCAGGCCCGAGCACGAGTGCTTCGAGATCGGACACCTGGCGTCGCTCGAGCCCCTGGTCGACATGGGCATTCTCGAGGCGCCACTGCAGATTTCGCTCGTGATGGGCGTGCTCGGCGGCACGCCCGCGCGCGCCGCCAACCTCGTGCACGCCGCCAGCCAGGTGCCGCAGCCCGACGGTTTCGGAGGGGACGGCGTCAACAACTGGGGGCTCGTCGGCGTCTCGCGCGAGCAGTGGGACCTCGTCCCCGTCGCGGTCGAGAATGGCGGCAACGTCCGCGTCGGGCTCGAGGACAACTTCTATCTCCCGAGCGGCGAGATGGCCGGCTCCAACGGCGACCTCTGCGAAGAGGCCGCGAAACAGATCGAGGCCGGCGGCCGCAAGGTCGCGAGCATCGCCGAAGCCCGTGAGCTGCTCGGCGTCCCGCGCGAGGCGGCCGTCAGTGTCTGAGCTCCCGCTCAACGGCCTGAAGGTCCTCGATCTCTCGCGCCTGCTTCCCGGGCCTTTCTGCTCGCTGCTGCTCGCCGATCTCGGCGCCGAGGTGCTTAAGGTCGAAGACACCGGCATGGGCGACTACGTCCGTTGGACGCCGCCTTACGCCGGTGATTCCGACGACGCCGGAGCACTCGGCACGGCCAGTGTGCAGTTCGCCGCGCTCAACCGCAACAAGCGGTCGATCCAGATTGATCTCAAGAGCGGCGAGGGCAAGGAGATACTGCTGAAGCTCGTCGCGCGACACGACGTCGTGCTCGAGTCGTTCCGCCCCGGCGTTCTCGACAAGCTCGGCGTCGGGCACGAGCAGATGACGTCGGTCAAGCCAGACCTCGTCTATTGCGCGATCACGGGCTACGGCCAGGACGGCGACTTCAGGGACCGCGCCGGCCACGACATGAACTACCTCGCTCTGAACGGCCTGCTCGGGCTGACCGGTGCCAAGGACGGGCCGCCCGTCCAGGCGGCCGGCCAGATCGCCGACATCGGCGGCGGAGCCCAGATGGCCGCGATCGGGATCCTTGCGGCCGTGCTCAAGGCTCGCGCGACGGGGAAGGGCTCGAACATCGACATCTCGATGACGGACGGAGCACTTTCGTGGTTGGCGATGCCGGCCGCCGCGGCGCTGGCCGGCGACACGCGCCTGCGCGGAGACGTCGACCTGGCCGGCAAATGGGCGTGTTACATGCCTTATGAGTGCGCAGACGGATGGGTCAGCTGCGGTGCGCTCGAGCCGAAGTTCTGGAAGGCATTCTGTGACGGTGTCGGCCGCGAAGACCTGCTGGTCAAGCAGTTCGCGCTGGCCGGCAGCGATGAGCACGCCGAGATCGCCAAGGTCTTCCGCTCGAAGACCCGCGGCGAGTGGGCGGCCTTCAACGACGAACACGACTGCTGCATCGAGCCGGTACTCGCGATCGACGAGGCGCTCGCCTCCGATCTCGTTCGCGGGCGCGGGATGGTCATGAACATCGACCAGCCCGGCGTAGGACCGGTCGAGCAACTCGCGCCGCCGTTCGTCTTCGACGGCGAGCGTCCCGGCCGCGATGAGCCGGCGCCCGGCTTCGGCGAACACACAGACGCCGTCCTGCTGGAGATCGGCTACGACGAAGACGAGATCAACTCATTGCGTGAGAGCGGGGCCGTCAAGGGGGTGCGCGCGTGAGCACCGCGACCCCGAAGACCGACGGGCTGCTGCGCATGGGCGCGCTCGCCGAGCGGAGCGGGGTTCCTGCGGCGACGATCAAGCACTACTTGCGCGAGGGGCTTCTGCCGGCGCCGGTCAAGACCAGCCGCAACTCGGCCTGGTACCCGCCGGATTACGTCGACCGCATCAAACTGATCAAGCGGCTCCAGGAAGAGCGCTACCTGCCGCTAAACGTGATCAAGCGGATCCTCGAAAACGAGCCGGACAGCGTCGAGGCGCGCCTCGAGCTCGGGGACACGCTGCTCGCGCGCAGCGACCAGCTCGTCAGCGGCAGGGGGATCACGCGCGCTCAGGCCACGAAGAAGCTCGGGTTGCCCGAGGACGTGCTCGACGGCTTCGAGCGCATCGGCGCGATCGAACGCATCGGCGGCAAGACTCCGCGGTACAACCAGCCCGACGCCGAATTCTTGACCGCGATCGCGCAGTTTCGAGAGTCCGGCTACGGCGAGGCCCTCGGCTTTACGATCTACGACGCGCTGATCTACATGCGCCACCTCGAGGCGCTGGCTCGCGACGAGGTCGACGTGATCAACGAGAAGCTGCCCGGCAAGCTGTCCGCCGACGACGCCGCTGACCTGATCGAACGCGGCCACGGTCCGATGCGCGACCTGCTCAGCGCGATGCATGTGAAGCTTCTCGTCGCCGAGCTGCGGCGGCGGCGCGACGACACCTGACAGATAGCCTCAGGCCCATGTCGGAGACGCTGATCGCAGCAGCCGTCCAGATGAACTCTCAGGCCGACAAGGCCGCGAACATGGCGAGCGCCGACCGGCTCGTGCGGGAGGCCGCTGCGGACGGTGCGCAGCTGATCCTGCTGCCAGAGAAGTTCAACCTGCTCGGAAACACGAAGGACTACTTCGCCGGCGCCGAGCCGCTCGACGGACCGACCGTCACCTGGGCGCGCGAGCTCGCGGATGAGCTGAGCGTCGATCTGGTGGCCGGCAGCATCGTCGAGCAGGTCGAGGGCCGCGAGAAGCTCGCAAACACGCTCGTCCATGCCGGGCCAGACGGAGAGATCAAGGCCGTCTACCGGAAGATCCACATGTTCGACGTCGAGGTCGGTGGCCAGGTGTATCGGGAGTCCGACCACGAGGAGCCCGGCGACGAGATCGTCACCAGCGAGGTGCTCGGCGTTCCGCTGGGGCTGACCGTTTGTTACGACGTGCGCTTTCCCGAGCTGTACCGGATCCTCGCGGTCAGAGGCGCGCTCGTGCACCTCGTTCCGGCGGCGTTCACGTACACCACCGGTGAGGCGCACTGGGAGCTGCTGTTGCGCGCCCGCGCCATCGAGAACCAGGTCTTCGTGGTCGCCAGCAACCAGTTCGGCCTTCACGACGGTGACCGTCGCTCGTACGGCAACTCGATGATCGTCGACCCGTGGGGCACCGTCCTTGCGCGGGCGGGAGACAGCGATGAAACTGTGGTTTCCGCGACGCTCGATTTCGACGCGCAGACCGCAGTCCGCGATAAGCTGCCGAACCTCGCGAACCGCATGCCGGACACCTACTCATGGTGAACTCTCCGGCGATGGGTAAGTCACTTATATGAGCTCAGAAAGCAACGAAAGGCTGCCGGCCGTCATGCAGAACGACGTGGTCAAGAAGCTGGTCTGGAGCGGCGTGATGGCCGGGGTCGGTGCGGTCTCCGCGATCGTCGCCCGCAAGATCGCCGAGCAGGTCTGGGTCCGCATCTTCAACGAGCCGCCACCGATCGACTGACGTGCCGCGCCCAGAAGACACCCCTCCGATCGGCGAGTCGATCGGCGAAATCATCGATCGCACGACGAAGATCGTGCACGAGGAGATCGAGCTGGCGAAGGCCGAGATGGCCGTCGCGGCCCAGAACCTTCTGCGCGGGTCGGTCGCAGGAATAGTCGGGGGCGTGTTCGCCTTCTTCGGCCTGTTCATCCTGTTGATCGGCCTTTCGTTCTTCATCTCCGACCTGATCGACTTCGGACTCTGGCCGGGCTTCTTCATCGTCGCGTTTCTTCTCTTTGCACTCGGCGGTCTGCTCGCTTTCATCGCGCTGAAGAAGATTCAGAAGGGGGGGTCACAGATCACCCCGACGCAGGCGATCGACGAAGCAAAGGTCACCAAGGACGCGCTCAAGGCCGAAGGCGACAAGACGGTCGATGCGGTCGAGCAGACGATCTTCGAGGGCACGGCCGTCGAGGAGACTCCCGTACCCCCGGCGACCAAACCGCCAATCGAGAAGGATCCTGCGGCCAGCGAGGCTGAAAAGGTCCTGGCTGAGGCGAATGCTGCCCTGAAAGAAGACCTGAAGGGCGCGCGCGAAGAGGCCGACGAGCTCCAGGTGGACGCAAAGGAAGCCAAGCGCCGCGCGAAGCAGGAGGCCAAAGAGGCGAAGGAGGCGGAGAAGGCCGCAAAGAAGGCCGCCGACGAAGCGGCGAAGGCCGAGGCGGTCGCCGCCAAGAAGGCCGAAAAGCTCCAGGCCGAGCAGGCCAAGGCGCAGGCGAAGGCTGAAAAGGAGGCCGCCAAGGCCGCCAAGAAGGCTGCCAAGAAGGGTAAGGAGCCCGAGCCCGAACAGCCCCCGGCGACCGGCCAGACCTACGTGGCGCCGACGATCCAGACCACTGCCGTCCCCGAGGCCCCGAAAGCCCCGCCGGCCCCGCAGACACCTCCGGCGCCGCCGAGCGCGCAAGAGCCGCCTCCGCCGCCAACCGATCCTTCCCAGCCCTACGACCCGAGCCAGGACAAGTAGATGTCACCCCAGTCCAAGCGCAGTCCCGCGGAGATCCGCGCCTCGATCGAGGAAAACCGCCAAGAGCTCGTCAAGTCAGTCACCAACGCGCGACAGGAAGTCGCCCGCATCACCGACTGGCGCCAGCACATCGCCGACCACAAGCAGGAGCTCCAGATGGGCGCCGCCGCGGTCGGATTCCTCGTGGGCGGAGCTCTCG
The DNA here is from genome assembly GCA_964455545.1 of uncultured Thermoleophilaceae bacterium. Classification (GTDB taxonomy): domain Bacteria; phylum Actinomycetota; class Thermoleophilia; order Solirubrobacterales; family JACPNS01; genus JACPNS01. Next base: position 97,759 of record CAYVWQ010000008.1, read on the forward strand.
TGCTCAAGGGCCTGCGTCGCCGGCGCCGCTAGTCGCTCGCGTCATGTGCCGCCGGTAGCTTGCCGGTATGGCACCTACGCCTCAGCAGACAGGCGAGGCGATCCCTGTGACCGTCTCGGCGCGCACGATCGCGAAGGTCGTGCTCGTCACGATCGGCCTCGCTGTCTTCGCAGGACTCGTCTACCTCTCGCGCCAGGCGATCGGCCTGGTCGTGATCTCACTTTTCCTGGCGATCGCGCTGGGACCGCCGGTCGACTTCTTCCAGTCGCGCTCGCGGATGCCGCGCTGGATCGCGATCATCGTGGTGTACATCCTCGTTACGGCCGCGATCGTCCTGATCGGGCTCGTGATCGTGCCGCCGATCATCACCGGCGTGCAGGAGCTGGCCCACACGATTCCCGACCAGGTCGAGCGGCTCAAGAACACCGGCTGGATCCGTGACCTCAACGACCAGTACGACATCGTCGACAAACTCAGCCAGTCGGCGACCGGCCTGCCGAACCAGCTCGGCACCGCCGCCGGCACCCTGCAGTCGATCACTGTCGGTGCCTTCTCGGCGTTCATCCAGCTGGTCACAGTGCTCACGCTCGTTTTCCTCTGGCTGCTCGACGGTCCGCGAATCGTCCGCTGGCTTACGCAGCAACTCCCGGCCGACGGCCGCGCGCGCGCCGAACGCTTCTCTGAGGACATCTACAAGGTGGTAAGCGGCTACGTGATCGGGAACTTCCTGATCAGCGTCGCCGCAGGCACGGTCACTTACGTGACGTTGATCCTTCTCGGGGTGCCGTTCGCTGCGCCGCTGGCGATCCTGATGGCGTTCATGGATCTGATCCCGCTCGTCGGGGCGTCGATCGGCGGCGGCATCATCGCGATCGCCTGCGCCGCTCTCGGCGACTTCCCCTGGGATCCGATCATCTGGTTGATCGTGCTCACGGCGTACCAGCAGGTCGAGAACAACATGCTCCAGCCGATCATCTACAAGCGCACGGTTTCGGTGCCGCCGCTGCTGACGATCATCTCGGTGATGATCGGCGCCGTGCTGCTGGGAGTGCTCGGGGTGTTGCTGGCGATTCCGGTCGCCGCGATCCTGCAGGTGGTCGCGCGTGACGCATGGCCGGAGATCCAGAAACGCCGCGGCTACGGAAGCTCGATCAGCGCCTGAGGGAAGACCCCGACGCCGATCAGTCCCGGCCCGACGTGCGCCCCGATCACCGGGCCGATCTCGCCGGGGATGAAGCTCGGCCCGAAACCGAGGCGGCCGGTCAGGTCGTCGATCACCTTCTGGGCGCGCTCTGGCGCCTGTACCTGCTGGACGATGTAGCCGCCGCCGTGCTGCGGGATCTTCTCGGCGCCGAGTTCCGCGATCCGCGCGAGCACGCGCGACTCGGTGCGCACCTTCTCGACCGGCACGATCCCCTCGCTGTTGACGGTGAGGATCGGCTTGATCTTCATCGCGCCGCCCACGGCCGAGGCGACGGCGCCGATGCGTCCGCCGCGGCGCAGGAACTCGAGCGTGTCGATCGCGAACCAGAAGTTCAGCCCGTCGAGCATCGCCCGCGCGGCGCTCTCGGCTTCGGCCAGCGTGCCTCCGCGCAGCGCTGCGGCACCGGCAGCCATCAGGACGAGGCCGTAACCGCCGCATGCCGAGCCGGTGTCCATCACGGAGATTCGCGACGGGTTCACGCCTTGGCGCTCCATCGCGGCTTTCGCCTGGACGGCGCTTTCGTAGGTGCCGGAAATCCCGGACGAGAAGTGCAGCGAGAAGACGTCGTCGCCGGCTTCGATGATCGGCTCGAAGGCCTCGACAAACTGCCCGACCGAGGGCTGCGATGTGCCCGGCAGGTCCTTCATCGCACGAAGTTCGTCGTAGAAGCCGTCGAGGTCCGTGATGTCGAGCTCAGGAACAGATCGATCGTTCCAGACGACCGAGAGGCTGACCTCCTGGATCCCGTACTGCTGTATCTGCGCAGGCGTCAGGTACGACGTGCTGTCGCCAACAATGCGGACGGCCATGCGCCGACCTTAGTCGAGGTTGTTCTCGAGCTGAATTCCCTGGGGGGCAGGGGTGGTGGCTGCGGCCTCGGGTGCCACGGCCTCGGCCGGCTGTTCTGCGCCGATCACGCTGGCCAGCTCGCCGCTCTCGAACATCTCCATCATGATGTCGCTGCCGCCGATCAGCTCGCCGTCGACGAACAGCTGCGGGATCGTCGGCCAGTCCGAAAGTGCCGTCAGCTCCTGGCGGATGCGCGGGTCGGGCAGGATGTCGACGGCCGCGTAGCGCTTGCCGAGCTCGTTGAGCACTGCGACGGCGCGGGCGGAGAAGCCGCAGGCCGGGCCCTCGGGCGTGCCTTTCATGAAGAGGATGATCTCGTTCTCGTCGATCAGCTTCGCGAGGTGCTCGCGCAGCTCGTTCGTCTCGTCTGTCATGTCGCTGCTCCTTCGGGAACGATTGTTTTGATCGAAAGTGCGTGGATCGACCCGCCGAGCTCTCCGGCGAAGATCGCGTTGATCATCTTGTGCTGCTCGATGCGCGATTTACCGGCGAACTGCGGGGCGGTGACCTCGGCGCGGAAGTGGTTGCTGTCGCCTGCGGTGTCGATCACCTCGGCCGTCGAGCCGGGCAAACCGGCTTCGATGCGCTGCTTGATTTCTTCGGTCGTGGCCATTCTCGTCTGCGGGTCGGTTAAAGTGGACTGTAGTCAAGTTACGCCCACGAAGGAGCGACAACCACCCCATGGTCACTCTCACCGACATCGCAGCCGAAAAGATCAAGACCTACGTCGAAGGACAGAGCAAGAGCATCGACGAGGCCGGCCTGCGCGTGGGCGTGAAGGGCGGAGGCTGCTCCGGGTTCACCTACTCACTCGCAATCGACGAGACGCGCGACGGTGACCACATCTTCGAGAACAACGGCATCAAGATCCTCGTCGACGATCTCTCGCTGCGCTACGTCGACAGCTCCGAGGTCGACTACATCGACGGCCTCACCGGCGCCGGCTTCCAGGTGAACAACCCGAACGTCGTCGCCGCCTGTGGCTGCGGCAGCTCCTTCCGCGTGAAGGACGAAGAGGGCGCGGAAGTCAACTGTCCTTCGGGCGCCGCGCTGTAGCGCGAGCTGCCTCGGGCCACAGCAGGTAGGCCCCCAGGAAGAAGCAGACGGCGCCGAGGAAGGTGCCGCCGTTCGACCACGCGGCGTTGTAGAGCGTGCCGTCGTTGGGCACGACGTATGCGCCGATCGCAGATAGGCCGAAGAACACGGAGCCGACCATGTTCAGCCAGGTGATGCTCGAACTCTCCTCGCGCAGCGCGTACCAGCTGGCGACGAGGAACGCGACCGAGCCGTAGGCGTCCGGGGACCAGACGAGGCGGTGGACCTGATTGGCGTCGAGCGCCTCGACGAGCGCGAACCCGGTGCTGACGTTGAAGCAGAGTGTCCCGAACGACTGGATCGCGGCCGCCTTCCACTCGATCAGATGCGGCTCCCAGGCGAACAGCTTGATCTTCGCGTCGACTCCCTCGCCGCGGTCGCCGTTGATCACCTGCAGGAACTGCCCGTAGCCGGCGGCGGTGAAGAAGATCGATCCGACGAAGAAAATGATTCCCGACGACTTCGGGTCCTCCGAGACGGCGACGATCGTGCCTACGGCGAAGCAGGCGGAGCCGACCATGAACAGCGCGCCGATCAGCCATGACATGTGGCGCGGCGCCCAGTAGAGCGGCCCGAACCGGCGCATCGGCTGCTCGTCGCCGCCGAGCAGCCGCGTCACACGATCGCGGCGCTTGCGCTGTTCGCGCGAACCGAGTTGTCTGATTCTGCCCTGGGCTTCCACGACGGGTGAGATTACGGAACCCCGGGCGGATAGAGTGGCCGTCGATGGAGGCAAGCGTGCAGACATCAGGGGACGGCTCGGTCCCGAAGCGCGCGGGCGCGGTGCTCGCCGCGCTGATCCTCGTCGCCGCCGTCGCCAACCTCAACCTCGCCGTCGCCAACGTCGCCCTGCCGGAGATCGGCAAGGACCTCGACGCCTCGCAGACGGCGCTGAACCTGATCGCGGTTGGCTTCTCGTTGGGCCTTGCGGCATCGGTGCTCTACCTCGGCGCGCTGGGCGACCGTTACGGCCGCAAGCAGATGATCCTGATCGGTGTTGGAATCGCGATCCCCGCCTCGCTGGTTGCCGCAAAGTCAAATTCGGTCGAGATGCTCTTCGCCGCGCGACTGGTCGGCGGTATCGCCGCAGGCATGGCGTTCCCGACGACGCTCGCGCTGATCACCGCGCTCTGGGCCGGCCCGGCGCGCACCAAGACGATCGCGCTCTGGTCCGGCATCGGCGGAGCGATCTCGGCGCTCGGGCCGCTTGCGTCCGGCTTCCTTCTCGAGCACTACCACTGGGGGTCGGTGTTCCTGATCACAATCCCGCTGGCAGTTGTCGCGCTGGTCCTCACCTGGTTCTTTGTCCCGGCTCACGTCAACGAGAGCACCGAGCCCGTCGACAACCTCGGCGGTCTGATCTCGATCGTGATGGTCGGATCGCTGGTTATGGCGTTGAACTTCGCTCCCGTTCAGGGCAAGGGCGCGTTCGCGGCGCTGTGCGGCGTGATCGCCGTCGTGACGATCGCGCTGTTCGTGCTCCGTCAGCGTCGCGCCAAGCCGCCGCTCTACGACCTCGACGTGGCGAGCCGACGGATTTTCTGGGTTGCGGCGACCTCGGGCATCATCGTTTTCGGCTCGTTGATGGCGGCGATGTTCGTCGGTCAGCAGTTCCTGCAGAACGTGCTCGCCTACAGCTCGCTCGACGCCGGCCTCTCGATTCTCCCGGCGGCCGTTTTCATGGTGCTGGTGGCGCCGAGTTCGGGCAAGCTCGTCGAGCAGTACGGCAGCCGGGCGGTGCTGTTCGGCGGCCAGCTCGTGTGCCTCGTGTCCTTCGTCTGGATGCTTCTGTTCTGGAAAGCCGGCATCAGCTATCTGCACGTGGGAATCGCATACTCCCTGATGGGTATCGGCGTCGGCCTGGCGGGCACGCCGGCCTCCCGTTCGCTCACCGGCTCGGTCCCCCGCCGCCGCGCGGGCATGGCGTCGGCCACCGGTGACCTCCAGCGCGACCTCGGCGGAGCGATCATGCAATCGATCCTTGGCGCGCTGCTCACCGCTGGGTACGCCGCGAGCGTGTCCTCACAGATTTCCGGCTCTCCGAACGCCGACAAGGTCAGCGATTCGACCCAGGCGGCGCTCACCAAGTCCTTCGGCAGCGCCGCCGACCTCGCCGAGAGCTACCCGCAGTACTCGCAGACGATCATCACCGGAGCGCGCACCGCGTTCGTCGACGGCCAGGACTGGGCTTATGTGGCCGGCATCCTGCTCGTGGCCCTCGGCGCGACGCTGACGTTCTTCATGTTCCCGAAGCACAACCGCGAGAACGAGTTGCTCGAGGAGTACGCGTCGGAAGACGCGGCTACTGCGCCTTCTTGATCGCGGCGATCAGCTCGGCCTGGTCGAACGGGCCCTGTAGTTGCTCGACGACGCGGCCGTCGCGGCCGATCACGAACGTGAACGGCTCGCTCGGGAGGCCGAAGTCCTTGACCTGTGAGCGGTAGCCCTTGTTGATGTCGTTGTCGTTGTAGATCTCGTTGTGGATGAAGATCACGTCGTCGCCGAGCTCGTGGTGGACTGCTTCGGCGACGTCGACGTTCGGCGCGCAGACGCGTGAGGCGCAGAGCTTCGGGGTGGCGAAGATCAGCACGATCGGCTTCTTCTGCTTCAAAGCGTCCTTCAAGCTGACGTCGTGCATGTCGTCGGCCGGGACACGGGTGTCGATCTTCGACGCGTCGCCGTTGACGTCGTCGAGCGTCGGCGTGTCGATCGCCGGCACCTTCTCGCCGGGCGCCGGAACCGGGTCGTTCTTCTGCAGGGTCAGGCCGGCGGCAGACGCTTCAAAGCCGTCGCCGACCTTGGTCAGGAACAGAAGGTTCGCTGTGCGCCCGGTGGATGCCGGCAGGGTCGCCGAGTAGTAGCCGTTGCCGATCGTCTGGATGTCGTGCTTGGCAGTCTCGCTCTGGAACTCGGCCGGCACGTCGAAGTCGTGCGCCTTTACCGGGAAGGGCCCCTTCGCCGGAGCGTCGGTACCGCTCGAGATGTACATCATCGTCGGGCCCCAGACTGGCTTGCGGTCGGCGTCAAAGATCCCGAAGGGGAAGCGGTTCTCGCGGCCGAGCACGAAGTCGTTGGCGGCGGGGAGGGCCTGCGCGTTCTGGCCGGCATTGACCTCGCGCTGGAGGTCGGCGACGGTCTTTTTGCCGTCCGTGGTCGGGAAGTCGCTCTGGTTGACCTCGTTCGCTGCGGCCGGGCCCGATGCAGTCGACTGCTTCTCGTCGTTACCGCCGCAGCCCGCGAGTAGGAGCGCGAGCAGCGCGATGGTCAGTGCTGGGAGGGCTCGGCGCGGCATGCCGGAGGCAAGTGTTGCAGATAACATCACCGGCTCGGTCGACCCCAACACGTCCACAAAAGACCGCGAATCGAAAGACTTCTTGACGCCCCATGACTGACTCGCCCAAGCTTCGCGCCGCCATTGTCGGCGCCGGTCCCTCCGGTTTCTACGCCTCCGGCCAGCTGCTCGCCGAGGGTTTCTCGGTCGATCTGATCGACCAGCTGCCGACGCCTTTCGGCCTTGTGCGCTTCGGCGTCGCGCCGGACCACCCGAAGATCAAGAACGTCACGCGCGTCTTTTCAAAGACGGCCGAGAACCCCGACTTCCGCTTCTTCGGCGGCGTCCAGCTCGGCCGCGACATCACGCGCGAGGAGCTGCTCGAGCGCTACGACCTCGTGCTGTACACGATCGGCACCAGCAGCGACAACCGCCTCGGCATTGAGGGCGAGGACCTCAAGGGCAGCTACCCGGCCACCGACTTCGTCGCCTGGTACAACGGCCACCCGTTCGCCGTCGACAACGAGTTTGATCTCGACTGCGAACGCGCCGTCGTGATTGGCAACGGCAACGTCGCGATCGACGTCGCGCGCATGCTCGTGCTTGACGAGGACGAGGTCACGCCGACCGACACTGCCGACCACGCGATCGAGGCCTTCAAGAGCCACGGCGTCAAGGAGGTCGTGATCCTCGGCCGCCGCGGACCGGCGCAGGCCGCCTTCACCAACCCGGAGCTGCTCGAGCTCGGCGAGCTCAAGCGCGCCGACGTGATCGTCGACCCGGGCGACATGGAGCTCGACGAGCTGAGCAAGAGCTGGCTCGAAAGCGACCTCGCCGAACCGACCAACCGCCGCAACGTCGACATCATGACTGAGTACTCGCAGCGCACGCCCGAGGGCAAATCCCATCGAGTCGTCCTCAAGTACCTGCGCTCGCCGGTCGCCATCCTCGGCGACGGCGACAAGGTCACCGGCATCCGCGTCGAGGTCAACGAGATCGTCGACGACGGCAACGGCAACCCGAAGGCCGTCGGCACCGGCGTCACCGAGGACATCGAGTGCGGCCTCGTCTTCCGCTCGATCGGCTACCGCGGCGAGCCCGTCGACACCATTCCCTTTGAGCCCAAGCGAGGCCTGATCAACAACGAGGGCGGACGCGTCACCGACGAGAGCGGCAATCCCTTGCCGGGCGAGTACGTCTCGGGTTGGGTCAAGCGCGGCCCGTCGGGCGTCATCGGTACGAACAAGAAGGACAGCGCCGACACGGTCGCCAAGATCGTCGAGGATCGCGACGCCGGCAAGATCCCGGCCAAGGAGCCGCTCGGCGACAACCGCGACTGGCTGCTCGAGAAGGTCCCGGACCTGGTCGAGTGGGATGGCTGGCAGAAGATCGACGCCCACGAGGTGTCGCTCGGCGAGCCGGCCGGCCGTCCGCGCGTGAAGCTCGTCGACATTGACGAGATGAAGAGGATCGCTTCGGCTTGATTTACGCCTGCCGGGGGACGGGAAACCGTCTCCTCGGTAGGGGGATCACCTGCGGGGACGGTTTCGCGTCCCCCGGCAGGCTGATTCGGCGTGCTTCGCGATCTGGCTGGGTTAGCCCGGGATTGGTTCGGTGACGGGGGCGCTGCCGTCTAAGGCGTTCAGCGCTTTGTTGACCGTCATTGCGCGGCACGTGAACATCGGGGTGTCGCGCAGGGTGTAGAGGCTCGACTCGGTCTCGCGCAGGCGCTGGACTAGGTCGAGGAAGTCGGCCGGGTCGTCGGCCTCGAACGAGACGACGAACTCCTGGTCGTCGAGGCCGAACGAGTACGACGTGTTGAGGTTGATGTGCGGATACTCGCGGCCGACGGCGATGTGCTCCATCATGATCCGCTTGCGCTCCTCCATCGGGAGCAGGTACCACTCGCGGGTCTTCACAAACGGGTAGACGAAGAGGTACTTGCCCTCGCCGGGGCGCACCTTGGTGCGGTCCTCGTTCGTGTACGGCGAGTTCTTCGTCATCGCCAGGAACGAGTGTGAGATCTCGGCGTAGCGCATGATCCCGCTCTGGTTCAGCAGCACGTGCAGCTCGTGGATGTGGTCGAGGTTCGGCGACGCCGTCCACAGCGCAAGGTCGGCGGTGCCCTTCGTGCCGACGGTCGAGTACGCGCGGATGAAGTCGTCTTTTGCGAAGTCCTCGCAGGCCGAGGCGAACTCTTGCTTGTCGCGCGTGCGCTCCTCGGGGAGGCGGCGGCGCCAGGTCGGGTCGACGGTGATGAACGTGAACTTGACGAAGGATTGACCAGCCATGCAGCACAGCTTATGCCGCTGGGCTGACCACGTACGCGGGTAGAGTCGCCGCGATGCTCCCGGGCGCCCGACGAATCATCCGCGTAGTGCTGCTCGCATCGATCGTGCTCGTCGTGACCGCAGCGACGTCGACGGCGAAAAGCGGCGTGGTGCCGCCTGCCACGCCGCCGGACCAGGCGAAGTCGGCGACGTTGCTTTTCATTCCGGGGCCGCTGCGAACGCCGGAACCCGTCCTCACCGCCGACCTCGAACGGCTTCCGGGATTTTCAGTCGGACTGATGAGTCCGACGATCGGTCGCTACAGCCCGACACAGATGATGCTCGACATTTCGCAGGGGGCTCGCGTTGCGACGAGCCTCTACAAGCCAGTGACTCCGCAGGCTCCGGGGTTGGTCTACCTCGGCGGATCGGCCGTGTTCGACCGCTGGGATCCGCTGGTGGTGCGCGCCGACGCGGTGCCGGGCGACATCGTCCCCGGGCTGCTCGGGCAGACAGTTCGCGACGGCGGTCTCGACACGACGTGGGTCGGCGCCGCCGGTTCTCCGACGCTTTCCGCCGTCGCGGCGGCCGACCAGGGCGGCCGGGTCGCTGACGTGTCGTTGGCCAAGCCGGGCGAGCTGGCCGACGAGATCGCCGCGGCGCAGCGAAGGAGCAGCTTCGTCGTCGCGGCGCTGCCGGCGGGCGGGGCCGGGCTGGCCGCGATCAAGGATGTTTCCGCTGACGATCCCGGACGGCTGATCATCGTGGTCCAATCCCCGCCGGATCCCGCACGCACGCGGCTGCTCTCGGTCGCCGTCCGCGGAGTCGGTGGCGACGGCGGGCTCACCTCGGCGACCACTCGGCGCAGCGGACTGATCGCCACGACAGACGTTGCGGCGACCGTGATCCAGCGTCTCGGCCTCAAGGACCCGGACCAGCTTCAGGGCCAGCCGATCGAAGGGGCGGCGAAGCAGACCTCGGCGCAGCTCGTTGAAATGAATGCCCGCCTTTCACTCGTCGCTGGTCGCCGCGCGCCGCTCGGGCGCAGCGTGATCGTGATCGGCGGCATCGCGCTGATTCTGCTCCTGCTCGCGGGCCGGATCACAGGCCGGTACGACGAGACGGCGCGACTCGCCCAACGCCTCACCGGGCTCGCATTGCTCTGGCTTCCGCTGATGCTGCTGGTGACTGCAGCGCTGAGGCCCTCGCAGCGGGTCGAGGCCGACGTCGCAATCGTCGGTTCATTGTTGCTCGCCTTCGTCACGGACCGCGTCGTGCGTTGGCCCCGAGCGCTATGGGTGCCGGTGGCCGCAGTCGTGATCGCCCATGGCCTCGACTTCCTGCTCCAGAACGGTGAGTACACCGGCGAGTCCCTGCTCGGCTCGAACCCGCTCTACGGTGCCCGCTTCTTCGGCGTCGGCAACGAGCTCGAGACCGTCCTCACGGTCAGCGCAGTGATGGCGACGGGATCTGCCCTCTGCAGCGAGCGAATTCGCAAGCCAGCCTGGTGGTTTGCCGGGGCCGGTGCGGCGCTCGCGCTGTATCTCGGCGCCGGGCGGATCGGCGCCGACGTCGGTGGCGTGATCTTTGCCGGTGCCGCGTTCGGAGTGGCTGCCGTGTACGTGGCGAAGATGCGCTTCACGCCGCTGCGCGTTGCGGCGCTGATCGCGTTGCCGTTCATCGGGCTCGCGCTGATCGCCGTGCTCGACGCCGTGACCGGCGGCGAATCCCACCTCACCCGCAGCGTCGTCGACGCGAACGGAGTGGGGGACCTCTGGAAGATCGCCGACCGGCGCTTCAGCGCCAGCATCAACGGCGCGAAATCCGACGGGATCTGGATCATCGTGATCGTCTCGCTCGCGTTGCTTGCCTGGGCGTGGCTGAAGCGCGAGCGGCTGTTTGCGCGACTCACCGAGGGCGGGGAGGACCCGGCGTTTTACCGGCCACTGCGCGCTGGAATGGTCGGCGGTCTCGCCGGCACGGTGATCGGGGCGCTCGCCAACGACTCCGGTCCGGCGATCCTGATCATCGGGACGATTTATCTCGGGATGGGTCTGCTGTATCTGCGCGGAAGGCCGGTTTCGGGCACAATCAAGGAATGAGCGCAGCTTCGGTCACCGACCAGCCCAGGCGTTCTTCGGCCGACGCCGGCGACCTGTACCCGTTCACGCTCGGGGGAGCGGTGATGGGCGCGGTCGCGGCCGTTTTCGGTGCGATGGTCGATGCCACGGCGCTCGCGCTGATCCAGTACTTCGCCGGTTCGGCGAACTCGAACTCGGAATGGCCGCAGTGGGCGGTGATCGCCTTCGGTCTCTTTGCGGCGTTCACGGCGGTTCTGATCGGCCGCTGGGTGTTCGGCCTGCGGCGCTGGGTCGGCCTGAAGGGGGATCCCGAGGACCGCGACGTGATCGCCGGTAAGCGCCGCCACTTTGCCATCGGCGCGCTGGTCTTTTACGTCCCGCTCTCGATCGCGATCTGTTTCCTGATGATCGCGATCGCGAACACGACCTGACCGCGACTACCGAAAAAGCACCGGACAACCGCTACCACCGGGTTTTGTACAACTGGACAAGCGCGCTGTGATGCCTCGTCGCTTAGTCTCTTGATCGCCTCCGGTACACCACATCTGGGTCATTGAGGCAAACATCCGCGGCAAATCCACCATCGCCGCTTTTTCACCCGAAATTTCTCTGGAAACCAGAAGGAGACGGACAGAAACATGTCACGCCAGCACGCCGTATTCGGCACAAAATGGACTCCGCGGAACGGCAAACCCGCTACCGAGGAAGAGGCATTCAACCAGCTCGTCTTCACGGATGAAGTCGCCAAGGAGCTGATGGATTCGGCCGCCTACGACCAGTACAAGGCCGCCCTCAAGGCCGGCGAGGCGATCAGCCCCGACGTCGCCGACGCGGTCGCCGCCGCGATGCTTGAGTGGTCGCTCAGCCACGGCGCCACGCACTACACCCACTGGTTCCAGCCGCTGACCGGCCGCACTGCCGAGAAGCATGACTCCTTCTTCGAGCCCAAGGACGGCAAGGCGATCGCCAAGTTCCGCGGCAAGGAGCTGATCCAGGCCGAGCCGGACGCCTCCTCGTTCCC
>CAYVWQ010000009.1:0-97585 GCA_964455545.1 uncultured Thermoleophilaceae bacterium
TCCTGAGGATCTCAGATCCTCCTGTTGGTGTCCGGGAAAGCGGGTTAGTTCCACTCTCAGTTCATACTGATACGAAAAGCCATCGCTGCTCGGTCCAAGTTAACCATTAAGGACGCCGTTGAGTCAAGGCGGAAACCTATACGGCCCAAGCAAGGCGCTATTCAGGATGCCGCAATAGCCGCCCTCAGGCGCAATGGCAAGGCTCTTCGCCCCACCGATGTGCGCCTGCGCGTCGTACTTGAGCTGGATCAGGAAATCTCTTACGACACCGTCGCCAGCTTCCTGTCAGTGGCGGCCCGAAGCCGCAAGTGGCCGGTCAAACGTGTGAAGCCCGGCTGGTACGTGATCGAACCTTCAATTGATCCGCCGCCGAGCGGACGGTGAAAGCCCCGCGACAGTCAGCACAATCACACCCCGGATGGCGACACGTAATCGCTGAAGTCCGGGTCTCCGGCCTTTTCAGCACTCGGGAGCGGCTGGTTCGCTTTGACGGCGGCGACGCACTCGGGCGATGCCCAGAGCGTCCACGCCAAAGTTTTGAGCACCGGCTCATAGTTGGAGTAGGCGGTGTTGTACTCGCCTGGCGTCAGCTTCGGCTTCTTCAAGCTGTAGAAACGATCGACGATGTCCTGGCTCGCCGGGAAGAGCGCGATCGCGGCCATCGGGGTCTCGGGGTCGCCGATCGTCTGAACCGACCCGGGTTGACCGTCGATCTCGTAGCGGAAGGTCGGCACCGGGCGGTGGTCGGTCGTCGAGATCCGGCCGCAGAGGCGGTTGTATTTCTGCAGCACCGGCGACTGCGCGACCTCGCGCAGGTCGGCCTGGATCGACTGGTAGTTGTTGATCTTGCGCGCGTTGTCCTGGAGGATCGGGATGAACCACGGGATGAAGAGAATCGAGAGCGCGAGCGAGCCGGCACCGATCCACTTCCACATGTCGCGTCGCTCGAAGTCCTTCGGCAGCGAAATCCACCCGAACACGCCGGCCGCGTAGATCACGGCGAGCAGCACGGTCGGAGTGAGCACGTAGCGCGCGATCAGCGGGAGCCCGCCGATCGTGCTGAGGATGAAGACAAGCGACATCACCGTCGCGACGCCGAACAGGATCAGCCCCTGCCTGCGCGCGCAGAACCAGCAATAGACAAGACCTATCGGAACACCGATCATCAACGGCTCGCGCAACGTCCAGGCGAAGAACTTCAGCGTCCAGAACGGAGCGACGAGCGGACTTCGCGGCCGGTCGAGCTGCGCCGCCAGCGCACTCGTGCCGTGGAACGAATGCAGCAGGTCGCCGCTGATCGCCCAGTCCGAGAGCGCCCAGAGGATCGGCGCGCTGCCGACGATCAGGGCCAGCAGCACGCGTCCGCGCATGTCGCGCTTGGGCCACATCCAGAGCCAGTACAAACCGGAGAGCAGCCACGCCTCGGGCCGGAGAAACCCCGCGAGCACGAGCAAAGCCAAGACTGGCGCGCCGCGGTGGGGCTTTTTGATCTCAAGAAGCAGCGCCGAGCAGACGAGCAGGATGAACGGGATGTCTTGATAGGCAGCGAGAGCGTTCTTCGCGAACGCCGGGCGCGTGATGATCACGATCGCGGCGAGCACACCGACCCAGTCGTTGAACAGCTCCTTGCCGATCAGGTAGACGACGTAACAGAGCCCGCCAAAGCAGAGCATCACGAGCCAGGCGAGCACGCCCGTCGTGGCGGATCCCAGCGGCAGCGCGAGGAAACTCACGAACGTCTGGAGCGGGTGCGGCGTCGGCGCGATGAACCCGCCGTAGTCGGGTGTGAAGCCGTTGGCGATGTCGTTCGCCCACAGCAACGAGTACGACGCGTCGTAGTTGAGATACGGCGGTCCGTAGACGGCGAAATATACGACTGGCACGCCGACGATGACGAGCAGCGGCACCGCGAATTGAGAGACTCGTCGCCGGTTCACAGACCCGGGACGTCCGAAGCCGGTTGCTTTCTCACCAACTAGACGCTGTTGAAAAAGTTCGCGCCGACGCTCTCAAGAAAGGACTGCGCCTGAATATTCAATCGAAAGAGCTGTCCACTGACAACCAGAATCCCCATGACGATCAGCGTGATGCCGGAGAACACCTGCGGGGCCACCGGATGACGGCGGAGCCACGAAAATCCGTTGGACGCGCGGGCATACGCGAGAGCCGCGATAACAAACGGAATTCCTAATCCAATCGCGTAGAAAGCGAGCAGCGCCCCACCCCGCGCGGTCCCTTGAGACGTCGCGGCAAGGCTCAGGATCGCGCTCAACGTCGGGCCGACACAAGGAGTCCAGGCGATCGCGAATGCTGCGCCTGCGACGACCGGCCCACCGCGGCCAGCAGATTCCATCAAGCCTTCCGAATGCCAAGCGAGGTTGAGCCTTGGCACTACAAGCGAGGCCAGGAGAAGCACCCCCATCGCGATAATCAGAGCGCCGGAAACGGTGTTGAGAGTCGTCTGATTGTCAAACAGGAATGCTCCCGCGGCAGTTGCTCCGAGCCCAAAAAGAATGAAGATCGTCGAAAAGGTGGTGACAAAGAGGAGGCTCCGGCCGAGCATCGTGAGCGTGCTCGCACGACCCACGTCCGCCGGCCCCGAAATGGTCGCGAGATATCCCGGGACGAGCGGCAGGCAACATGGCGACGCGAAGGAAACAAAGCCGGCGGCAATTGCGAGCAGAATGCTCGGCGCCTCGACAGCCACTAGTCCTTCACCTTGATGTCGACGTCAGGTAGCTCTTCTTCGACTGCGCGCGACGCGCCACCTTGCGCGACTGCCATTGGGTTGCCCGTCCTCGCGGCAGCCAGACCTTTTGCCATTTGAGGAACGCGGACGACGCCCACGACGTGCCCAACGACTTCACCCTCCGCCGACAGGAAATAGGTCTCCGGCATGGCCCTCGCGCCGAATCGCTTTGCAGTGGCAAGGCTCGTATCGCGAACGTTCAAGAAGCTGAGCGAGAATTCACTCATGAATGCCTGAGCCTTCTCGCGAATATCGAGCACGTTGATACCCACGAACGCAACGCCATCTCTGGAGGATGCTCGAGCCGTACGCTCTAGAAATCCAGCTTCCTCACGGCACGGCTGGCACCAAGACGCCCAGAAATTCAAGACCGTCGGCTGACCGCGAAGCTCGCTCGATTCGAGCCATCCGTCTGCCGTTGCGCGCTTGAGACTGTCGGGCACCGTGAGCGCCTGCTTGGACTCGAGCACTCGCAGCTTGAAGTTCGGCACCGGTGAGGACTTCGCATCAGCCAGCCGCGAATCAATCCGCCCAGACGGTGCCCGCTTCACCACGCCGAAGATCAGGAGGGCAATCAAGCTCAGCAGCACGACCACTGTGGTGATTTGGACGACGCCTCTCACGGGACTTGCTCAGGACCCTGGTCGATGAAATTGAGTCGGAATAGGCGAAGCGCGGAGTACACCTGATCGTTCATCTCGGGGCATGTCAACGACCGATCCCAAGCCACAGCGGCGATGGCGTACGGCATGATCGTGGGATTCGGAGCGAGGATCAGGTGGTACGGATCGTCGTCGTACAAATGCTTGAGCGCCCCAAGCTCCGCGCGCGACACCTTTTTCGCATCCCACTGATACTCGATCCGGCCATGTTCCAAGGCGTGAACGAGATAGGGCGCGGACCAGTCCTCCTTGGAGTACGCGCCGTCCTCGGCCCACGTCGGGGTGTGGTCGCCAGACGTCGGCGGATTGGCGCGATAGCGAAAGTCCTGCGCCGGATCCCTGTGAGTGTTTCCCTCATTGCGCTGCTTCCTCAACTCGCATCCAGCAGCTTTGGCTGCTGACTCAAGTTGCCCGGGCGCGGACTGCTTGATGTTGATTGCGTCCACAGGCGCCGATGCGCTCGCCCATTCGGGAGGTGCTTTGCGTTCCTCACCTGTATTGGACAGCAGCAAACCGATCGCAACGACTGCGGCGAGAGCCACGAGTCCGCCGAGAATTGCGGCGACGCGGGCGCGCCTGCTGGAAGCAGAGCTCGCCTCCGCGTCCTGATCGTTCGTTTCAACAGGTGAGTTCATTTTCGATGCTTTCGACGTAAGAAGGAGGCGACGGCGCTAGGCCATGGCAGGGCGTAATACGGGACGACCATCCTCGGCCCTTGGAAGCACGCGCAGCAGATAGAGAGAGCCGGCTACCAGCACCGACCACACCGCGACGCCGAGCATCGTTCCTACGGTCGAGCCGATACCAACTGCGTAAACGCCGATGGCCAGGGCGTTGTTAGTCCCGTGCAAAATGATCGCTGCCAGCAGCGATCCGGTGATCGCATAGGCAAGCGCCAACGCCACCCCAAACAGCACCAAAGGCAGTATCTGGAGCAAACGGTCAAGAGTTGCGAAATCCCAGTGGAGGACGCCGAAGAAAAGGCCGGACACAACTGCCCCGACAATCACACCGGTGCGATTCGCAAGCGACCGAAAGATCACAGCCCGGAAGAACACTTCCTCAGTCACTGGAGCGACTAGTCCAGCCATGAGGCAGAACACGATCATGCCGACCACCCCAGAGTTCGCTCCGAGCTTTTCCGGGGTCGAGTCGGCCGACGGTTCCACGATCAGGCTGTAGAGCGCGATCATTACCGCGTACAGAGCGCAGAGCACCGCAACCGTCACGACCGAATCGACGGGACTGGCACCTGAGATCCCAAATTTCTTGTACGTCAAGCGGCCTACCGTCGCGGCGACGAGGATCGAAGCGACCAAAAACAGCGAGTCCTGCACTCCCATCGAGAACACGGTGAACGCGGTGCTGTCTGTGCTTCCGCCGAGCGAGATATAGACCGCGCCCAATGCTCCTACGACGACCGCCGTCGCAGTCAAGCCACCGAGCGCGGTTGCCACCGCGACCCACCATGGCCAGTCATTCGGGCTCGGTTTGAAAATCGATCGCCTCGCAGATCCGACGAAAATCTGCTGGTTCGTTCGGGATTCGCCGGGCGGGTCTTGCGACGACATTCAGTCTCCTTGGATTGCCTGCCGGGTTAGCTGACGGGCTAGCGCTCAAAAGGAGTTCGCGCCTCCGCTACGGGAAGCGGATTAGCCCCGGGATAGTTGGGTCCCCGGCCACTCGCACTCGGAAGTGACGAGCGTTTGGCATGCTGTTATCTCTCTAGCTCGCCGGAGAGTCTAGACGCCATTGCGCATGTCTGCGCAGATGCGCATATGTAAGTAACGGGTGGCGTCCGCCGGACTCAATGGTCATGGTTGCCAGTCCTGATGACTCCCCATGACTGCCAAGTGATGCGAAGAATCACCACGGTGATGCCAAGGCCGATCAAGGGGTCCGCGATCGGCACGCCGATCGCCACAACCGCAGCCGACGCGATCACTGCCAGCGATACGTACGCATCGGCACGCGCGTGATGTCCGTCGGCTGTGAGCGCCGGGCTGTCCAACTCCCGCCCCGCCCTCAACCGAATCTGCGCCGCGATGTAGTTGCCGACGTAGCCAATCGCGCCGGCGACTGCGAGCGTGAAGAGGTGATCCGGCGGCGTCGGGTCGATCAGACGGCGGACCGATTCAACGCCGGCGACACACGCCGAGACAAAAATCGCCGCCACAACAAACAATCCTGCGACTCGCTCGGCGCGCGGTGAGCGAAGTAGGAACGCAATCGCGAGGGGTATCGCGGTCATCGCATCGCCAAAGTTGTGGATGAGATCGGCAAGCAGCGCGACGCTGTCCGTCACGACAAAGAGGACAGTCTGCGCAACGGCCGCCACCCCGAGAACCGAGAACGACAAGAAGACAGCTTTTAGGCCGGCGCGAGAACGCTTGATCGAGGGATCTACCAGTCCGTGGCTGTGGCCATGTCCGCCGTGAGCCGACTCGTGGTCGTGCGAGTGTTCGTGATGATCGTGCATCTATCGACGACCTCGTTCGAACGCGGTTTGCATATATGAGTAGTTGTTCATATATAATCTTCATTGTATGCCAAAGCCGTCGGAACACCAAGACCCAAAGCGCGATCTTGACCCGAGTGAGGCCGAACGCCTTTCCGCGACGATGCGCGCAATCGGATCGCCAAATCGATTGCGCATGCTCTGGGCGCTACTCGACGGTGAACGCTCGGTCGAGCAGTTGGTCGATTCGATCGGGCTTGAGCAGAGCGCGACCTCGCACCACCTCAGGAAGCTGCGAGAGTCGGGTCTAGTTTCGACCAGACGTGACGGTCGCAGCGTCTTCTACAGCCTGCATGACCATCATGTGCCGGAACTGCTCGCAGCAATCCGGCACCACCAGGAACACGTCAACGATCAGTCGTCGTCGCCGACGTGAGCCAGCGCTACGTCGAGCAACATGCGAACGTGCGCGTCGTCGAGTGAGTAGTAGACCTCTCGCCCGTCACGCCGATTGCGCACAATGCGATCGCTACGAAGGATCCTGAGATGACGAGACGTTGAAGTCTCAGACATGCCGACCGAGGCAGCAAGGTCGCACACGCAGAGTTCACCGGCCTCGAGCAAAGCGGTCACGATTCGCAGTCGGGTTGACTCGCCGAGCGCGCGAAAGATTGATGCGAGGCGATCGTGCGTCTCGACATCGGGTAGCCGCTCGCGTACCGATTTGACGCGTTCAGGGTCGACCAGACGCGTCTGGCACATATCCAGCGGGACTACAGCCTCATCCTTGGCGTTGTTCTTGGGACTCATCTAGAACTACTTCTTCTCGCTCTCCACGTCAGATTCATGCTCATGATCGCAACATTCGCAGCCCGATTCAACTGACGCGAGCGGCAGAGCGTGTTCGCGTGAATGCTCCGACGAGTCCGCGTGACCGTGGTCATGGTCTCCATGGTCATGTCCATGGTCGTGATCGTGGTCATGCTCGCTCTCGTTCTGGCCTGATGTCCTGGGCTTTTTGGGCAGCAGCGGCGAACGGCTCACTCGTCCGACCGGCGTACCCACTGACAGGCGCAATCCGTTGAATACGACGACCAACGATGCACCAACGTCGCTCGCAACTGCCGCCCACAGCGGCAAGGCGCCAGCGGCCAAGAAGCCAGCGGCAACCACTTTGGTTCCGAGTGAGAACACGACGTTCTGACGAACGACGCTTCTGGTCCAGCGGGCCGTGCCGATTAGCTGCGGGATCTTTCGCAGGTCGTCACCCATGATCGCCACGTCGGCCACCTCGATAGCTGAATCACTCCCCGCTGAGCCCATCGCCACGCCAACTTGGGCGCTTGCCAGCGCCGGAGCGTCGTTGACGCCATCACCAACCATCGCAACACCGGAACCGAGCTGTTCGACGATTTGCGTCTTGTCCGCCGGCAGCAGTCCCGCGCGAAACTTCCCAACTCCAACGCGATCGGCGATCGTCTTGGCCGTCTGCTCGTTATCTCCGGTCAACATGATCGTCTCGTCGACGCCCATGTTTTTCAACATCTGAATGGCCTCAATAGCTTCGGGCCTTTCGACGTCGGCCAGTCCAAGTACACCGATCTCACTGCCATTGGCGATGACCAGCACGGCAGTGGCCCCAGCGCTTGCCACCTCACTCAAAAGCGCGGCAGCACGCTTGCTTATGCGGCGCGGCTCGAACATTTCGGCTCGGCCCACCTCAATGAGCTTGCCCCCAGCCGTGCCGCGCGCGCCGAACCCGGCGACTGCGGTGAAGTCGCCGACAACAGGCACCCGCAAGTCGCGCTTTTCGGCTGCGTCCACAATCGCCAGGGCCAACGGGTGATCTGACCCTTGCTCAAGCGACGCGGCGATCTGCAGTACATCGTCCTCGGAGCCAGACAACGGTTCGACACGAGTGACGCGCGGTTGGCCAGACGTGAGCGTGCCGGTCTTGTCGAAAGCAAGCGTCTGGATAGCGGCGGTCTGCTCCAGCACGCCACCGCCCTTCACCAACAAACCAGCCGCGGAGGCGCGGGCCAAGCTCGAGACGATCGAGATTGGCGTCGAAAGAACCAACGCGCAGGGACAGGCAAGGATCAGTAGCGCAAGCGCGCTGTAGAACGAATCGGCGAAGGCCGTGCCAAACGCCAGCGGCGGAAGGATTGCGACAACGACCGCTAGCTCAATGACGATCGGCGTGTAGACACGAGCGAACGCGTCGACCCACCGCTCAGATGGCGACTTGCGCGACTGCGCCTCGGCGACGAGTTTTGCGATCTTGGCGACAGTCGCGTCGCCCGGTTCGCGGTCGACGCGAACCTTCAGCATGCCCTCGCCGTTGAGTGTGCCGGCGAAGACACCGTCGCCGGTTTGTTTGTCGATCGGCACCGACTCTCCGGTCACCGCCGCTTGGTCAATCGACGAAGATCCAGACTCGATGACGCCGTCGGCCGAGACACGTTCGCCGGGTCGCACCAGCACGAGATCGCCGATCGCGAGTTCAGAGACAGGCACCGACTCAAATGCCTGATCTCCGTTTATGAATCGGTGCGCTGTGTCTGGCGTCAACGAAACGAGCGAGCTGAGTTCGTTGCGGGCTTTTGCGACGGCCCGACCTTCGAGCACCTCTCCGAATGAGAACAGCACCACCACGAGCGCCGCTTCCATCCACGCGCCGATCAAGCCGGCACCGATCGTCGCGACCGTCATTAGAAACTTGATGTCCGGACGGCGCGTCGCGATCAGTCCAGCAACGCCAGACCGCGCGATCGGCGGCAGTCCGACCAGCACCGCCGCGCCATACAGATACGCCGCATAGCGCTGCGCAATCACCTCAAGCGCAACTCCAACGAGCATCAAGGCGGCTGCCGCCAGCGTCAGACGCTCTTCGCGACCGAGTGCGAACCTGCTGGTCGGCGCGGCAGACGGTCCTTCGTCACCGGTTGTCGTGCGGTAACCGAGGCGGCGGACTTGGGCCGCAACCCTGTCCGAGTCGATTTTCTCCCGCTCGCATTCCACCCTCATCCGAGCAGTCGCGAAATTCACGTCGGCGTGCGACACGCCGTCCAGGCGATCGACGGCACGCTCGATCTTCGTCGCGCAGTCGGTGCAATCCATTCCTTCGATACCGAGCTCGATGTGGTCGAAGCGCGTCGCGTACTCCGCCACCAGCGCGGTGCCCGCCTTTTCAACGCTCGCCAAATCGCACACCGCGGGGTCAAACTCAACAGCCAGAGCCGCGCCGTGCCGAGTTGACTTCACCCCGTCGACACCGGTCCACTCGCCCAGCTCAGCAGTGACTCGCTCGGCGCAACTCTCACAGTTCTCGACCTTGTCGAGCGGGATTTCCAAGGTCTGGTGCAAGATCAGACCAAGGCTTCGTGAGGTTGTGCAGCCCCGGCGGGCTCGCACTGGAGCGTGACGTGATGGACGTTGAAATCGTTTTCGAAGACGTCCCGGGCCGCGTCGAGCACGAAACCGAGAGAATCGGAGTTCGTGATGGTGACGTGGGCTGTTGCCGCCTCAAGGCCGGATGTGAGGGTCCAAACGTGGAGATCGTGGACTTCCTCAACACCAGGGATTCCGCGCAGCTTCAGCTCAACCAGATCGACGTCAATTTCCGACGGAGCGACCTCAAGCAGAATGCGAAGCGCGCCTTGCGCAAGGCGATAGGTGCGCGGCAGGATGAACAGGCCAATTGCCGCACCGATGATGGCGTCCGCGTACTCCCAACCAGTCGTGATCAGGATGATGCCGGAGATGATCACGCCGAGCGAGCCGAGCGCGTCGGACATGACTTCGAGATAGGCACCGCGCACGTTGAGGCTCTCCCCCGCGCCACGTCGCAGCAGTGAGAACGAGATCAGGTTGACGCACAATCCGATGACCGCAACGATGATCACCGGCCCGCCGGCAACGTCAGGCGGATCCGAAATTCGGCGATATGCCTCAAACAGAACGAACGCGGCCACGCCGAACAAGAGCAGCGCGTTCGCGAGTGCGGCCAAGACCTCAAGGCGATACAGCCCGTAGGTGTGCGACCGGCTGCGCTTGCTCTGAGCAAACTGCACAGCCGCAATCGCCATTCCGAGGCCAACGACATCGGTCAGCATGTGGCCGGCGTCACTGAGGAGGGCTAGCGAGCCAGTGATGAGGCCGGCCCCGGCCTCGACGAACATGTAGGTGAGCGTCAGCAGGAACGCAATCAGCAGAGGTCGCTTGTTGCGAGCTCCGGCTGACATCACTGCCGCGTGGCCGTGGTCGCCTGACACTAAGAAAAAGCCCTCCGGTACATGCGCCCATTGTATAAACATCTGCGCATATGCGCAAATGTTTCTTTATTGCGCCGGACGAGCTTTCGGTCGGACTAGAGGTAACCCATCGGATCGACCGGCGTGCCGTTGGAGCGCACCTCGAAGTGCATGTGCGGACCAGTCGAGTTGCCGGTGTTGCCCGACTGACCCATCACTTGCCCTTGGCGCACGGACTGACCAACCTTCACGCTGATCGAGTTCTGGTGCGCGTAGCAAGTGCTCAGCGTGCTGGTGTGCTGAACGCAGGTGTAGTTGCCGTAGCCACTCATCCATCCGGCGTACCGAACAGTGCCGGAATCGGCAGCGTGAACCGGAGTTCCAGTTGGCACGGCGATGTCGAGCCCCGCGTGAAGACGTCCCCATCGTGATCCAAAAGGCGAGGTCAGCGTGCCGTTGACCGGGTAGATGAGCTTGCCACTGCCGCGCTTGATCGGCGCATCGGAACCGCCGAGGATGCCCTGCACCTGTGAGTTGCTCTGCGCCATAGCCGCGAGATCCTCCTCGTCGGAGCGCCTGCTGCGTGCGACGCCGGCAAGCGTGGTCTTGCGACCAGCGACCGCGCTACCGAGCGACGCTCGACGCTGCTTGAGCTGGGAGTTGGCCTGAGCAATCTCGTCACGTCGCGACTTGGCCTGGGCGACGAGCTTCGAAGCTTCCTTCTCGAGTCCCGCCAAGCGGACCGTTTCTTTGGTCGTTGACGTCTTGAGCTTTTTCACCGTGCTGATCATGGCCTTGTCTTGGCCAGCGATTCGGCTCAGGTAGGTCGTGCGTTCAACCATCTGGGCAAACCCGTCGGACTCGAGTACGACCGTGACGATGTCGGGTTGGCCTTGCTTGTAGATCTGCACGATTCGCTTCGACAGAATTCGCTTTGCGTGGGCAAGCTTCCGCTTGACGCGCTTGAGTCGCGCGCGGCTGGTCGCCAGCTCACCGGCGATCGTCCGCTGACGATCGGCGACGACATTGAGACTGGTCTGAGCAGAGTTCTGCTGACGCTGAAGCGTGTCGATCCGACCGCGAAGTCCACGAATGCGTTGAGACATCCGCTGGATGTCACCGGTGAGGACGCCTTCTTTTGCTCGCTTGCGCGCGATGTCCGATCGCAACTCGTCCGCCGTCTGCGCGGACGAACCGAGCGGCGAGACGAGGTAGAGCCCGCTCACAATGAGGGCGACAAAGGCGCCCCATAGGAGCGACCGGAAGCTGCGGGATGTGCTGGCGAACTTGCTTGACATTGCGAGTCCTTCTGACGCTTGGCGGTCACGACGAACCTCGTGTTCGCGCAGCCGGACCTGGTGGGGTCGCATCGGGTGGTGCATGTTTGCATCGCTTACGGAGTTAGCTGTCGGGCTCGCGCAATCGGCAATGCTTCTTGCGCTACGTCGCAGCAATAGCGACGATTCGCCCCGTTGGGAAGTCCCGGTGGGTCCCCCGTCACATCTGTACGTATGCGCAGATGTGTTCAGCGAAGTGGCAAGTGTACAGGATCTCGGCTACTGCGCCAAGTCCGACAACAACCACAGCGCGAGACTGGTGAAGCTGACCATCACGACCAGCATCCAGTACTGCGATTGAGACGCGTGGCGCGGATTGCGGTAGAGAACGAGCGCGCGATCGTGGGCCAGCATCAGCCCGGCAACGTGGCCGGCCACAAGCACGATCACCTGCAGGTACCACTGGACATCGCCACCGATCACCGAGTAGTCGACGCCGATGCCTGCCGTCCCAAGCCAGTCCGCCCCACGACCGAGTGGGTCGGAAATCAGGTGGAACATTGCTTGTCCTTGGTAGACCAGCAACGTCAGGTAGTGGGCCACGACATACGCAAACGCGATCGGCACCAGCGAGTGGGCGAAGCTGCGAGCGAGTTCCTTGATCGAGTGACCTTTCCCGATCGACGTCATGCCCCAGATGCCGAACAGATACAAGCCGGCGACCAAACCCACCGCCACGAGCATGCACAGCGCCGCTGCGTATACGTAGTTGCCCTGGGCTCCATTTCCGTAGATGTTGAAGACGCTGTCGAGCGTGGGCAGCAACGTCTGCCAGAGCTGTCCGTTCGTGAAACCGTCAAATGACGTCGTGCCGATCATCACCGCCAACATCGCCACCAAACCAGCCAACGCCGGCAGCGGCGGAAGCGCCGTCAGCGGGGCGCGCAACGACAAGCTGTTGTCCTTGCGACCGAGCGGTGCGATCCTGCCGAACAGCGCGAAGTAACCGGCGAACGCGTCGCCCTTCTCGGTCCACTCAGTGATGCCAAAGAAGCTCATGCCGATCCACTGCACGACGGCGTAGACCACCGCAAGTGCTGCGAGCGTGCTCGGATCGGTCTTGCTCGGCACGGCGAGCTCGACCAACACGAAGATGAAAAGCCCAACCGCCGCCGGCCAGCGACCCAGCCACTCCGGGTAAGCCCGCTTCCACGGCGAACCGTTCGGAAAGCGAGCGGCGGAGACAAACGCGAAGTAGCGCGCGATCGCGACCCAAGGGTTGAACGCCGAGAACCAATTGCCGAAGATCGCGCTGGTGACTGGGATGCCGACCCAGAAGACGACGTACACGAAAGTCGGAATGATGTTTTCCACACCGACCTGGCTTCCGACGAAACCGCAGTAGACGATGAAGGCAAAGATCGCCGTGCCGATCGCGCCACACGCGATGTCCACGCCGACCGGCACGCGGCCGAACGCTCGGGTCGGTGCTCCAGCGAGCTTTGGTTCGCGCCACATCGACGACAGCGCAAGGAACGACGCGACGAGAATGACGACCGCCGCCCAAGCGAACAGCCACGGCGGAATCGGCAGGTCCCGACGGTTGATCAGGCCGTGAGCAAAACTGCTTGTCGGGAGCAGCAGCTGGATAGAGACGAGAACTCCCAGCGCCGCTGCTGCGCGTCGCATCACGGGTTTACACGAATCTCCGCGATCGGCACGGCCCGCTGCTCGAGCTCAACCTCGTAGATGCCATCGAGGGTGGCCGGCACAGAAAACTTGGCTGATTCGCCCGGACCAACCTCTTTGGAAATGTCGTAGCCGTGAAAGTGGACCTCGTCCGACACGTCAGAGCGCACCGTGAACTTGATCTTGTCGCCCTTGTCGACGGTGATCTTCTCGACCCCGCCCACGGGCTTGCCATTCTTCACGACGATGACGTTCTGATCGACCTTCGGACGGTCCTTGTGGGCTGCGACATCGGCGGTCGACCCGGTGCTGGAAGTCGGTGCGGTTGGTGTCGCAACCTCGTTCGAATCCGTGGAGGAATTTCCGTCGGGCCGGGCGATCACGAATGCCACAACGATGACGAGTGCGGCGATAATTCCGGCTGCGATGCGCTTGCGAGTAGTCATGTTTGACCTTTCTGACGACGAAACCGGGCGGCAGAGTAGCGAAGCACTTCACCGCGCTATGGTCCGATCGCTTTGAACCGGCTTTCGTCACAGCCACCTGCGGCGGCCCTGATCGCGCTTCTGTTGTTCGCCTGCTTGACCGTCAGCGGGTGCGGATCCAGCGAGGCTCCGACGCCGCCGGCACCCGCCGCGTCGGGTGTCTCGTTTCCCAAGGGAGACTCTCGGTCACTGCAAGAAATGGCGGATTTGGCGAAGGGCCAACTCAACTTGATCGCTGCTTCCTCCGTCTTCCCACCGGGGAAAACCCGCTTTGCGTTCGCCCTGTTGGACGACCAGCAGCGCGTCGTTGATCGACCCTCTGCGGTCTACTTCGCGGAGCGCGGAGAAGACAAGGCACAGGGTCCGTACCCGGCTAAGTTTGAATCGCTGGAACCGGATCCGCCGTTCCGGAGCGCCACCGCTTCATCGGACGAACCGAAGAGCATCTACACGTCGACGCTGCCAATCAAGAAGAGTGCCGGCTACCAGATCCTGGTCCTGACCAAGAACGGCAAAGGATGGAACGCCGGCATCTTGGCGTTGCCGGTCAAACCACGTCCCGGCATTCCCGCGGTCGGCTCGCAGGCTCCAAGAATTTCGACCCCGACGGTCGCGAGCGTCAAGGGCGCGCAGTCGAAGATCGACACCCGGAGGCCATTTGACTCGATGCATGACGTCGATTTCAAGGACGTCGTCGGCAAAAAGCCGGTCGCCTTGGTGTTCTCAACTCCTCAGCTCTGCACCTCACGTGTCTGCGGACCGGTGACAGACGTTGCCGCCCAACTTCAGGCCAAGTACGGAGACCAAGTGGCCTTCATCCACAACGAGGTGTTCGAGAACAACGACGCCAACCGCGGCTACCGTCCCCAACTCACCGCGTTCGGATTGAAAACCGAACCGTGGGTGTTCACGTTCGACGCGCGAGGTCGTGTTGCGGCTCGAATTGAAGGCGCCATAGGCGTCGATGAATTTGACGATGCGGTCAAGGCCGCGCTTGGTCAGCGCTCGAACGGATAGTCATGATCGTTCCGTTCGCCCATGCCGGGCACTGGGCCGCCAGCATGCTCTACCTCGTGCCGGTCTTCATCCTCGGACTCGGCATTTTGCACCAGCGACGTGCCGACCGCCGCGCCCGCAAGGAGCGCGGCGACTCGGACACGTGGGAAGACGAAGACCCCCCGTACTCGGACTAGAACGACTTAGGGTGGCGCACCTTGAAGCCGCTGCTCGAGCGAGCCTCAGGCCGCCAGCGCGGACCCTTGCCACCGACGCCAGAAGTGTCGAATCGCAGTCCAGCGATGATCGCGTAAGCGTGCCCGGGGTTCGTGTAAATCGTGATCCATGCGTTGCGGCCGCCGTGGCCCCATGACATGAATGACGTCGAGTCGAGCGGGCTCGAGAGCACGCCAGCTCCGTGGAGCGCGTAGCTGATTGCCCCAGAGCAGTCGTAGCCCTTGGACTTGAAGGACGCGTGACCGCCACCCCACTGATAGGGCTTGCCGGCGATCGCATTGGCTGCCTTGATTGCGTCCTGCACGTTCTGCGGAGCATCCTCCGGAATGAGTGCAGTACGGCCGTCCTTTGAGAGCTTGGCCTTGGATCCAGCGATCGTCGGTGTGATCGGAGTTGCAGGCGCGTTGGGATCAAACTGAGCGCCGCCTGAACTGTCTTCGGCCATCGCCGACGGGACGGCGTACAAAACTACGGCGATCGATAGCGCGAGGGACAGCTTCAAAAACTGCGTCCCGCGAATTCCTGGGCGTGGCAAAACGTCCTCCTTCGAATGCCTACGGGGTTAGCTGACGGGCTAGCGCTAAAGGAGCTTGCGCTCTCGAAAAATCGAGTTCGCCCCAAGGGTTTGGTTCCCCCGTTCCCCGGTTGGCCAGGGACTCGGCGTTGCATTGGCGGTGGATTGTACAGGTATCCCTGACGGATGATTCGCGCTTTGGGCGGTGCCTCCTTCGACCATGCGCGTCGCTGCTGCTCAAAATACGAACACCAGTTCCTCCATCCGACGGTGTAGACACGATGAGGATTCATCACACAATTGCTTACACAAATCACAGGAGCTAATTGATGAGTACGACACTCGAAACGACTGCGGCAGCGCGCGAAGTGCTGCCAATTGTCGAGGCAACAGTTGACCTATCCAACGTCAAGATGAAGCTTGCGGATCCTGAAGAGGGCCGCGGCCTTTCGCCTGACGAACTGGTGGTGATGGAGCGCGAGTACTTCCGCTTCCTCGCGCTCCACCTCGCATATCCAACCGACGAGATCGTGCCGTGCAAGATCGTCGACGAGATGTGGCACCGACACATTCTTGACACCGCCGCATACCGCGAGGACTGCGACGCTCTGTTCGGGAAGTTTCTCGACCACTTCCCGTACTTCGGTATGCGCGGCGAAGAAGATGCCCAGGCACTCGTCGACGCCTACGCCGAGACAATCGAGAAGTACCGCACGAATTTCGGTGAGCCGGCCGACGGCACATGGATTGCCGAGGACGCCTCGCGTTGTTCACGTACGGCCTGCAAGCCGCAGCGCTGCAAGTAAGTCGGGTCGCAATCTGCGCGCTCTGAACCCAGAGCGCCGGGCGCGCAGATTGCACCGCGACCTC
The DNA here is from genome assembly GCA_964455545.1 of uncultured Thermoleophilaceae bacterium. GTDB lineage: Bacteria > Actinomycetota > Thermoleophilia > Solirubrobacterales > JACPNS01 > JACPNS01. The sequence continues at coordinate 16,191 of CAYVWQ010000009.1, forward strand.
TTTCCCGATCGTTAAGCCTGTCTTGAGAGGGCGGCGGATGATGTCGGTCGTGAGTGCCTTGCCGTCACAGGCTGAGCCTGCGATAGCGAGCAGTTTTCGACCCCATGGTCTTTGTTGGTGATTGATTTAAGACGCCGCGAGAGCGCTTGTATTTCTTGCCGCTCCTGCTTACGATCGCCATCGATCGAGCGCGTCGTGCGTCCACCGACGATGTCGCCCGCCCCCCATCAAGCCAGTGAGCGAGGTAGCGATGAAGTGCCCAGTTGACAATGTTGACCTGACGATGACCGATCGACAGGGGATTGAAATCGACTACTGCCCGGAGTGCCGTGGCGTTTGGCTCGACCGCGGCGAGCTCGACAAGATCATTGAGCGCTCGCTCGGCACGCTGGGCCGAAGCGAGGATGACTTTCGCGACTCTCCGCGCCGCTCTCATGACGGTCGGAAAAAAGGGCGCCGAGAGTCGTGGCTGAGTGAGATCTTCGACTAGCGGACGAGCCGAGGCAGTTTTCGGCGTGACCTGAAAAGCACCACGTTGGGCCGGTACTGAATCGGCTTCTCGCGGCCATTGCGATGAACCACGATCGTGCGGACGTCCCGCGCACCTAGTGCCTGGACTTCTTCCTTGCACTTTTGCATGGTTGAACCCGTGTGAATCTGGTTGTCGACCAGCCAGACGATCTGCCCTTTCAGGCGCTGCTCGTCCTCGCCGTCGCCAAGCAGCTTCACGGAGGTGCATCGACGAATGTTCGTTTCTGGATCGCTCTCGAACTCGGTGTACATCATCGACAGCGGCTTGTACTGATGGCGCGCGATTTCCGACGCGAACACCATGCCGCCATAGTGAACGCCGATCACCAGTGACGGCTGCTCCATCGAGTACTGCTCGCGGAGCTGCTCAATCTTTTTCAGGACGGTGCCGTAGCGAATCGGCCAGAAAATCTTCGTGGTTCGATTTCGCGTGCGCTTGATCCGGAAGTTCTCGGCGAAATCCAGAAGCGTGGCCAAAGCCGCTGCGGTAGCCACGACCGCGAGTGCTATTGCGAGCATTCGACTTTCCCCCGTTGGCGCGAGCGAGTGCGCTCAGGCGACCTTCTTGAATTTCGGATAGGTATTCGACACGCCGCGGGGATCGTCGAAGGCGATCTCCTCGATGTCGAAGAGGGAGAAAAGATTGATTCCACTCTCGCGCCGGAGCTTCGCCTTGATCGCCGCGTCCTGAGAATCGCCGTAGTCCACGAGGGTCACCATCTGGTTCACCGTGAACTTGTTCTTGCGCATTGTCTCAACGATCTTTTCGACGGTGCAGCCGGACCGCACAGAGTTGTCGAAGATGATTGGTACCGCGGAACTGTCGAGGGCTCGAGGAATGAGTTCGTACTGGTCTGGGACCACGACCGTCAGGACGTCGTCAATCAGCCGGCGACCAAGGGTGGTTCTGGCGTGTCCGGCGGGTTGCCGCTTTGCGAGAATCGCCGCGGCCATCGGCACTCCGGAGTTGGCGATTGCGAAGAGGTGAATCGGTGAGTCACCGGTCACAATCCGCTGGCCGAACCTCACGGCGACAGCGTCAAGAAGCGCCCCCGGAATCGGCCGGGGCAACGTCAGACGAAAACCGCGTTCGGATTCGTCCGGAGTGAAGTCGAGTCGGATTGATTTGCCCATTTCACCTACCGATTGTGCCACCGTCGGCGGGCAGAGTCAACACGCGCCGAATCGATTGATCCCGAGAAGTTAGTACCCCAGACGGCGGACTTATGTAGGGCAGTCGAGCGCAGACGCATCTCGCATTGAGAGCGCCCGCGCTCGGCTTGCGATTCGTCAGTTCATGCCGTTGTACTGCTTGCCGGCGGCCTTCACTGCGGCCATCGTCGCCTCATTGAGCGAGGCGCTCGGCTTCTGGATGCAGTACTGCGGAATGTTCGACACGGTCATGTTCGAGCTGTTGCCGTAGCGGGCGGCGACCTTGTCGTCCCACGCCTGTCGAGCTGCGGCGGCGTCCGGGTCAACGTTGCCCTGGTTGTACTCGGAACAGAGCGTTGCGGCGGTGAATTCGGTCTTCCCCCCACAACCCGAAAGGGCGAAGAAGACGCTGGCGATCACGACTGCGTTGCGTGCAATTCGACTCTTCATTTCAGTACTCCGCAGGCTGGGCGCAGGCGCTGTTCGAACGCTGAATCGCCTTACGCAGCTTGGCGCGGGCGATCCTCACGTCTCGCGCCCTGCGACGCTTTCTCGCCTTTTCGTGCGTTCGCTTGTAGCGCTTGATCGCCTTGGCAAGGCGAACGGTCCACACGTCGACTCCGCCCTTCGCAATCACGCACGCCGCCGAAAGGGCAGGTGCCGGGGCGTTGGTCGTAAATGCAGAGGCCGGCGAAAGCTTGAAGCTGTATTGCTCGCCGCAAGAGCCATGGGTGAGTGCGAGGTAGTACTTACGAGGGCCAGGCGACGTGTAGGTGTACGTCTTGATGGCGTCGCCCCACGGATCCAAGACGTCTCCGACGATGCTCTTGCCGTCGTCGCCGCGCAGGATGTCGGCGAAGAAGCTGCACTGGTCAGACAGGAGCTTGACCTCGACTTGGAATTGCACCTGGCCCGATGTGTAGAAGTAGAAATAGTCGTTGTCGTTGCTGGTCTCGAAACCCCCGGCTGAGTCGAGATCTCCCACCAGCGGCCCGTACGCCTGACCGAGATTGTCGTTGGGCTCGAACGGCGCGGCGGCCTGCGCCGAGCCCGCACAAAGCAGGGCCATCACCACCCCAACCGCCATCGCCAGAGTCCGAATCGTCTGCCTGAACCGAGTTGCCATGAGTTCCTCCACCGAGTGTTCGTCGTGCCTCAACTGAGGCTCTATACGACTAGACACTATACGATTAGTCTCTGGATTTATAGTCTGCGTGGTGATCTGATGCGGGTTCTCCATGAACCCAGCAGGAAAGAAATCGAAGGACGCCGAGCTAGTCGAGTTCGGCTCCCACCTGCGGGCACTCCGCGAGAAGGCGGACATGACGCAGGAGTCTTTGGCTGATGCAGCCGGACTGCACTGGAGCTACGTCGGACAGGTCGAGCGCGGCGAGCGCAACCTGACTTACAAGAGCATGTTGAGCCTCGCCCGAGGCCTTGAACTGCCAGCGACGAAGCTGATCCCGCGGTAGCTACCGCCGCCTAGCGGCGAACGGGTGCTTCTTTGAGCTGACGGGTCACCTGGACCTTTCGAGCATCCTGAATCTGCGTGAGCTCGCTGAGGGCTGCTCGGATCTCGTCGACCGCGGGTTCGCCAAACTGGATGCCGACGGAAAAGTTGAACTCGTCGCGCTCGCGCATGGCGTCGTTCGCGCCGTGCTCCGTCAAGTCAACGTGCTCGTATGTGAGCAGCTGCTCAGCGGAGTATTCGCCGGACGCCATCAGGCGGTTCCACTCAGGCGTTCCCGGGTACGGCCGGAACTCGAACACGCTGGCGCGGAAATCGCCACCGACCTCGTCTGCGATTGCCCAGAGCCGCTTGAGGTGATCGACGGTCGCGTTCATCTCTTCACGGGTCTCCGTCGGGAAGCCGAGGATGGCGTATCCCTTCACCTTGATGCCGGCGACGTTGAGCCGGCGGACTACGCGCTCGGTCATTTCGGGGTTGATCCGCTTGCCGATGTGCTTCAGCACCCGTTCAGAACCAGACTCGATGCCGAGCGCGACTTCACGGCAGCCAGAGGCCTTCATCAGTTCGATCATGCCGTCGCCGACCTTGTCCAGGACGTTGATGCGACCGGTCGCGTCCCAGACGAACCGATCGCCGATTCCTCGCTCGACGAACAGCGTCAGGCACTTCTGCATGAAGCGGGGGTGTGCCAAAAACAGGTCGTCAACGAAGCGGAAGGCGGTGACGCCGTGCTGGTCTGCCAGGCGTTCCATCTCGGCGACGATGTCTTCTGGGTCCCGCGTTCTCACCAGTACATCCGGGTTGGCCGAGATTGCGGCACCGCAAAACGAGCAGTCGTACGGGCAACCGCGGGAGCCAACCATGTTCGCCTCGAGACGACCGTCCGGAGCCCGGTACGGATCCTCGGAGAAGTAGCCACGGTCGACAAACGGCAAGCTGTCGATCTGTGGTGCCATCCACGAACCGTCGTCGGGCTTGGTCTCACAGACACCTTCGCGGCCATCTCCGCGCCACCGAACACCGGGGAGCTCAGCTCGGGCTTCGACATCACTGAGGAGCGCTGCGACTCGGGTCTCCCCCTCACCCACGACGAGCGCGTCGATCGACGAGATCCGCTCGTCAGCAAGGATTTCGTCGGGCATCGCCTTGGCCTGATGTCCGCCGAGCATCACCTTGATCCCGGGATCAAGTTTGGAGAGCAGTGTCACGCTGTGCTTGTACGTCGGCGCGAGAAGATTCAGCCCGACCCAGCGCGGAGCCGCCTCGTTGATGAGCTTGGCGGCATCTGACAGCCCGATGCCGAGCGACTCGATATCGAGCACTCCGACATTGAAGCCGGCCTTCTTGGCGTAGGTAGCGATGTACCCCAGCCCAAGAACGGGCAAAGTGAAATCGTTATGTCTGACGGCCGCGTCATAGTCCTTCAACGGACTGTTGACGAAGACAGCGTCAAGAGGAAGTGTTGGATTCGCGCCGAGTATGCGTGGGTCTGGCATGGAATGGACTCCTCAAATACGTAGGAACTTCCCATGGTGCCCGACGACGCGGATGGAACATTCGTGTCATTTTGCCGTTCGTGTGTCCAGCTGATGAATTCGCCGGTAACTAGCTGCGAATCGCGCCGCGTGCGAGGACGAACGCGGTGAGCACGGCGGTGTGGGGCTCAGTGGCCTGCTGCCATTCGGTGGCGAATTCGCCCGGGCCGTTGGCCCAAGCTCGATCCGGCCAGAGCGCTGCGACTTGTGCGCGCACGGCCAAGTCGTCGATCGGGTAGCGCGAGAAATCGCTGAAGAGGTCGCAGACAGCCACCGATGCAGTCCATGGTCCGACGCCCCGAAGGCTGAGCAGCTCGGCGTGGATCTCGTCGACGCCGAGCTTGTCGACGGTCGGGTCGTACCACTCGGCAAGGGTCTTGAGCGTCTTGGCCTTGAACCCGATGCCTGTAGATCGGAGTTGCGCGTCTGAGCATGCGGCAATGGTCTCGGGATCGGGAAATACAGAGACGTCGGTCCCGTCGTATTTCACGGGCTCACCCAGTTCGGCACACATTCTCGAGAAGACGATTCGTGCCTGGTCGCGGTGGATCACCTGCCTGACGATCGCGGTTGCAGCAGCTTCCCAGACTGTCCGCGTCGGGACGCGGACGATCGGTGAGATTGCGGCCAATTGCTTGTAGGCCGACTCCGGGATCAGCTCGCGCGTGGAGCGCGGCAGCCAAAGCCTGTCGAGGCGGTGCGCTCCGGTCCAGTCGGCTGATACCCGGTCTGGCACGACCAGCACGTTCGGGCTTCCGTCAGCATCCGCGCCCTGGAACCGCACGTAGCGATCGCCAGACGGCATAGCGGTCCACGCGAGGTGGTCTGGGACGAAATGACCGTCCGACTTCTTCTGTGCGGAGGATGTGGGCATGAGAGCAGTGCGCGACTTCGTAGCGCGCGGATTTGATTCTTCGGCCGAGTCGCGAACCCTCATATCGGAGCTCCTGGTGAAATCCGGTTTGCGGGGCGGGCGCGCCCTGCCGGCGCGGGGCGCAGATGACATGTTTCCCATAGTGCGCCACATCGCACGCGCGGTCAAGTCCCTGCAAATTGACGCAAATTAGTTACGCAATTGCCACAAAACTCCCAATATGTGCCTAACTGCGGGGTACCCTACGCGGGTCATGGCACCAGCAGATGTGAAACGCAAACTCAGCTTTGTCGCATGGGCGAACCCGGTGGAGGGCGAAGAATTCGACCGGATCGCTGCAGCGAAGGCATTGAAAAAGATCCCGGCAAACCAGCGCGTGCTTGAGCACGGCGATGCGTTGACGGCAGTCGAAGTCATCAAGGTCGGCAAAGAGGACCGCCCCACTCGCCTCCAACTCCTAGCGCTACACGACGCGTCCAACCGTCCGAGCGCGTACGGACCAGATTCGGGCACCAGCACGATCACCGTTGGCGACGACGAGTACACAGCTTTCGTCACGCACGTCTCGATCTGGGGCGACAACATCGCTGCCTTCGATTCGTACGGCAACGCGCCCGGCATGGGACGCCTCACGCACTACCTATGGAAGAAGGTTGAGGAGCGAGCGGTATTTCGCGCGCTCTACGACCAGTCGCTCGCGGAGAAACTCAAAGAGCTCGACGGGATTCGCGGCATCAAATACAGCATCAACACGCCGCACAAGGCGAATCAAAGCGACGACGACGGTCTAATCGGCGGCATCACGAAGAAGATGCGCCAGAAGGTTCCGTCGTTTCAGGTCTCTATGGGAATGGGTCAGTACGGGCCTCACGATGCGTACATTGATCCCGAGGTGGCGGATGAAGTGCTCGGACTAGTGGATGACGCCGAGCACTTTTTCGATTCGCTCATCATCAAGGGGCGCAGCAAGACCGAGCGCACCGCGGCAGGGAATCCGAAAACGATCACTATCAATCTGCTCAGTCAGCGCCTACAGGTCGAGCAGCACCTCCCGCGTGATGGGGACAACCCCAGCCTGCCGGATCGCGACGCCGTGTTTAGTGCGCTGGCGAGCGCATACTCAGGGCTGAAGGGCGACGGGCGCCTGGCCGACGCGGTCGAAGCCCGAGCCGCGCTCGAGGCTTCGTAATGTCCGGCGGCCTCATTTCGGCCGCCGAGGGAGCCGACCGACACCCGGCCCGAATCATCTTCGCCGGGTGGGCACTGACCCTGGGTGGGCTCAGCCTCTGGGCCAGCCTTTCAGGCCCGCTGATCCTTCTCGCCAAGCTTGCCCCAGCCCAGCGCGACGAGGTATACGGACAGCTCGCGCAGAGCGCAGTCGCAATGCTGGCGGTGGCCCTCACCGTGCTGGCGATTCTCGTCGCACTGCCTGATCGCCCCGTTGTCAAGGACCTCCGTTCAAGCCCGACATGGCGACATCTTCAATCGACCCTCCTTTCAGCGGCCGCTCTCTGCCTGCTCACTCTCGTGAGCGCACATTTGGGGACCGCGATCGACACGCACGCCCGCGGCAAGGAGTGGCTAGCACTGACGGCAATTTGCTCCGGCGTATGGGCAGCGATAGCGATTCTTCTAAGCGGAATCGCCTTCGCGCTGTTTCTCAAAGCTGCGGACCAACCGGATGACCCGAGCCGAGGACGCGGTGTCCCCGGCTAGCGAAACCCGAAATAAAATGACCACCGACTCAATCGAAGGGAGCGCACGATGCAGGTTCTAGTAACCGAGATCGAGGCGAAGCTCGGCCACAACGGCATGATTCTCTACATCGCCGACAACGACGGCAAGCACCGGGGAAAACTGCGAATCGGGCAAGCCACCGTTGAGTGGTGTCGAGGCAAAACGCGACTCGGCAATGGGAAGCACATCCCGATGGAAAAGTTCCTCGAGATCCTCGAGTCGCATTAGCCGGCGGGAGATGAACTGTGTCGTTTTCGGAAGATCTAGCCGAGCATTTCCAGAAGTTCAGCTCCGCGCCGTTCCTTTTCGTCGGGGCGGGAGTCTCGCGTCGATATCTCAACCTCGATGACTGGTCAGGTCTGCTGGCCCGAGTTGCCGCCCTCACGGACAAGCCCTACGAGTACTACCTAACGAAAGCGAGCGGGGACTTCGCGCAAATGGCAACGGAGATCGCCTACGAGCTCTTTGACACCTGGTGGGCCGACGATCGGTTTTCTGACAATCGTGAGAAATACAAAGATCTACTGGCAACCCGTCAGTCACCTCTCAAGGCGGAGGTCTGCGCGTACGTGGATGCGAGCATGGACAACCTCCCGACTGATGGCGATCTCGCAGACGAACTAGCACTCTTTCGAAAGCTCGTCATTGACGGCGTCATCACCACTAACTACGACCCGCTCCTTGAGCACCTGTTTCCGGAGTTCAAAGTGTTCGTTGGGCAAGAAGAATTGCTGGCAGGAAAGTCGTACGCCATCGGCGAGATCTACGAGATCCATGGCAGTTCTGCAGCTCCCGACTCGCTCGTCCTCACCTCAAGCGATTACGACGACTTCGATGAACGAAACGCATATCTAGCCGCCAAGCTCATGACCGTGTTCGTCGAACACCCGGTTGTGTTTCTCGGCTACTCGATGGGCGATAGAAACGTCCAGGCGATTCTCCGCGAGATTGTCTCTTGCCTGAAAACACAGGAGCGCATAGAAGAGCTGGCCGATCGACTTGTGTTCGTCGAGTGGAACCCAGATGCCAAGGCCGCGACAATGAGCCAGACCGTCTTGCCGATCTCGGAAAATCAGATTCCGGTGCTTCGCGTCGAAGTCCCGGACTTCCTCGAACTCTTCTCGGTTCTCGGGGGCATTCAGCGCAGCTTCCCGGCGAAGTTGCTTCGCCAGCTCAAAGAACATGTCTACGAGCTTGTCGCCACCGACGATCCGCAGGGTCGCCTGTACGTGCAGAATCTTGAGCCAGGCATGGACCCGCGCGACGTGGACGTCGTGTTCGGCGTCGGCGCAATTGCGTCGGTGACCGCGTACACCGGCTTGCATCGCGAGGAACTAATCGACGACGTGCTCGCCGACGGCGACTCGTCATCGAAGTTTGACCCGCTCCGGGTGGTGAAGGAGGCTCTTCCAGAAATTCTTACGCGCGCTGGAAATGTGCCGATCTTCAAGTACTTGTCGGAGGCGAAGCTGCTTGACGACAATGGTCAGTTGCAGAACCCAGACAGCGTTGACGCGAAGATTCTCAACCACATTGAGTCGCGCGACGAGCGAATCTCAGTCTTCAAGCAGGACCGGGCCAGAATCGCGAAAAAGCTGAAGAAGACCCCGACTCTGGCCGAGCTTCTCGAAGCAAAACCGAGCAATCCCCTGTTCGAGATACTGGGACTCGACCCTGACAAGATCGACCTCGAAGAGCTTCGCACATGGTTGGTTGACAACCGTTTGGTTCAGGAGGACACGTACTTCTCGCAATGGGTGAAACTCGTCTGTTTCTACGACTGGTTGCAATACGGCCAGCCAACGACTGCAGGGAGCAAGTCAGAGTCGCCTGGGGCTTCGCCAAAGCCGGCGACCAAAAAGCCGGCCGCAAAAGCCACCTCGGCAGGTGGCAAGTCAGCCAAGAAGAAGTAGCGACCGAAGACCGACCCAGAGGTCGATACTTCGAGAGCGCCTATGTGGTTTCCGTGGGCTCGATCGCCAAGACCACGATGCCAAGTTTTTCCTTCTTTGGCGGATAGATCTCGGAGAGCGTGCGGAGTACTTGCGCCTCGCTTTGGCCAGGAACGATCTCACTCAATTTCTCTGACGCCGCCATTTCTGCAAAGTTGGAGTAGTTCCTCACGTCACGCACCAACACGACCTGCTCGTCATCGCGAGAAGCAAACCGAATCCGATCTCCCGACTGGATCTCCTTAATGCTGTCGTACCCGACGCGAACCTCCAGCGGCTTAGTCCCCGATTTGACAAGGTTCAGATAGCGCTGCTTCAGTCTTAGTGTTCTCATTTGTTCTCCTTTCTTCACGTCCACGCTCCACTGCTGAGTCGTGACTCCATCCATGTATGCCTCCGGCAGATCCGCATCGTGCTTCCACCCGCTCGCTTGGAGAAGTTCGATCTCTTCCGTGGTCGGCGAAATGTGGGTGTAGAGCTTGTGCCCGTACTTTGAAAGCTCGAACGGAATGTCCATGATGAGCGCGGCGAACGCCGGGGGCGTTGTCGCGATAAGCGGCATGATCTTGATTGGCTCACCCTTTTTCGGCGTGGCACCGGCAACGCCGAGCACTTTGTCCTGCCGATCAGTAGCCACAAAAATGAGCTTGAATTTCTTGTTTACATCCGCTTCTTCACGGCGGGCGTGGCCGGCAAACAACGCGTCGACCCAACTGTCATCTATCCCCATGAAATGAGGGGAAAGCGTTTCGATCAAGAGCCGTCGAACCTGGGCCTCGTGCTTGGGCTCAAATGGAGTCACGCTGATGTTTGGTCGATCGAACATGCTCACATTGTCCGGCATTCTCAAGATTTTGTAAAGCATCTCTTCGGTGATGTCGGCCTTGTAATGACTGGCTGACTGCCCTGCCGAGACAAATCCCTTGGCGCGAAAGAAGCGAGACGCAGCGACGTTCTCTCGTGCCACCGTGCAATACATCTGGCGGGCACCCTCCTCGCGCGCGTACTGCTCGGCATGCTGGAGCAGGAGCGTGCCTACCCGCAGTCGACCGCGGGTTCGCCTGTCGACGATTAGCGGACTTATCTTGAAGGTCCTTTGCCGCTTGGCAACGACGTGGATCATTCCGATCTGAGGAGCATCAGGCTCGTCTCCGAGCGTCGCGATGAACATCTTTTGCTCGGTGGAGAAGAAGCCGAGGGCGTCAAAACCGCCCTCCAAATGGGTGGAGAGAATCCGGTCCGCGTGAGCGGCATGATCGCCTCCGTAGTACGGCGAGAGGGCCGACTCCATAAGACCGGTTACGAACTCACGATCCCCCTCGTTCGCTTCTCGAACGCGCACAATCTGTTCGAGGCGCGCGCGACTGTGGCCTGACCCACTCTCGAAGGACAAGGTGGACGCGATTGCTTCTGCCAAGCGCGCGATGGTCTTCTGTTGCGCGGAGTTCGGTCGACGGAAGTGTCGCGTGCTCATTGGAATTTCGACCGAGGCAAGGCTTTGGCGCTCCCCAAGAAGTGCCCCTATCGACCCTTCCGTCACCCCGAATAGCTTGCCAGCCGTGCGACCGGCTTGCGTGTCGCCGAGCACCGTGCATCCGGCGAGAATGCCTTGAGCCACAAACCCCAAAGTCTCTTCGAACGGATCGCGAGGTTCGAATTGTTCACTCGCGGCGAGGAGGACGGGAAGGTGTTCGTCCAGTGGCGGTTCGGCACCCCCGGGCAAAACACGATTCAGTTCGTCAGTCGCATCTGAAAGCAGCTGGTCAAAGTCCATGCTGGCCATCATAAGTCGGTGTTCGCCCGAGCGTGCGGCGCACCCCGAAATGATGTCCAATTGGACATTTCAACGACGAACGTCGCTGCGGGTCCGACGCTGACACGGGTTGCCGATCGGTCCAATACGCGTCCTAGAGATGACCGTTGTCCAGGTTCAGGCTCTCCTCAATTGCAGATCGCTTGCTCCCGGCAAGGCGATCAAGACAAAGGAGAACTCAATGGCCGACATCATCACCCAATCAGCGGCTCTCAAAGAGTCGTATGCGGATCGCGTGAACTCGCGACACCTCGCTCGCATCGGGCGAGCAGCGACGCTCGTCGCAACCGAACACAAGGCACGCCTAGACGTCGTTACCGAAGTGACGGAGTCAGCGCTTCTGGCGACAGCTGAAGTGTCGGCGTTGGAGGCTCACCTCGTCGGAATGGTCCCCCACGCCGAAGGCCGACTCAAGTTCGTTGCCGATGCCGGCTCCGTCGCGTTGGCAAATGTCGTCACGAAGATGGCGCGGTCATGAGTCTGGCGGGACTCATCGCGGTCGGGATCGTCCTCGTCGTTTGGGGCTGTGTGCTTCGCTGGCAGATCGAGCGCGAAGTCGCCAGACAGCTTGAGGTGCTCGATCACGAAGAACGACTGGCGGCCACCGCGACCCGAGAGATCAAGGAGGAGATGCGCCGTGCGACCCACCGGCTCCTCGCAGCAGCGATCGAACCCGAATTCGGGAAGGTCACCGTCGTCGACGCCAGCGAACTCGATCGCGAGGACGAGCAATGAGCGCCTGGATCACGTCGCTCGCGAAGTTGCTGGCGGTTGTCGTCGCGCTCGTGTTGGTGCTCGCCGCCGCCATCTCGTTGATCGAGCACCACCTGGATGCGGTGATCGGACTGTGTGTCGTCTTGCTGCTGGTGATGGCTCTTCGAGTCGTCTGGTCAAGGACCGCGCTGTGAGTTCCACAGGTTGTCCCCACCCGCCACCTCAACGCCAAGGCGATAGCCGGCGACGTGAATTTCACACCGCGTTCGCGTTGACCGAAATCGCTACCCACCGCATAGTGGACGCCGAGGCTGGCTCAGCCAAAAACAGAAACGAAGGGGGGTAAAAAAAATGAGCAGAAAGAAAAACAAATCACATCGCCAGAAGACCGGCCAGACGCGATCGAGCAGACAACTCGCGCCGAGCAACATCAACCGAATCAAGGTCCGGAGCAAGCGGCTCGACGAGCTCGACCAGGACAAGGTGGCGCTGGCCTACTGGCTGCTCGCGCGTCAGTTGGTGGAAGACCGAACCGAGGGCGTCGAGCTTTCGGAAGACAACGTCTACATGCAGGCGGAGTCGATTGACGAGACCCCTTCCACCGAGGGTGGTCAGGAGCAATCGTGAAGACGGCTCTACGAAAGCTCGTCGGCAACCGGTCGGCATTGAGCGGTACGCCGGTCACGACGAAATCTCTGGAACTCCGGTTCGGAGGCGGCCTACGAGAAGAAGACCTCATCTCGCTGCTTGAGGCAATCAGTTCCGCCGACCGGCGGCACTGGTTGGCGTTCGACGTCGAAGGGACTCCGTCCGGCGTCCGACACTCGGTGCACGCACCAACTGGCTTCCTCGAGCAATTTACGTCTCGAATGCGTGCCCATGCGCCGAGCGTTCAACTCTCGGCTGTGACGGCCGTCGGGTTCAGTCCGACCGTCTGCGCTCGCGTGTCCTCGACGAGACGGCATCTACTCATACGTCGTGACGTCGGCGCTCAGGCGTCTGCCGCGATCCTGGCCGCGCTCACCGAGCCTCTTGGCAAGGATGAGCGGGTCCTGCTGCGCACGAGGGTTCGCCCAGCGGCACCGAGAAGGCTGCACCCGGAAGGATCTCGACCGTTCCTCAGTCGGAATCACGTCGAGCGACGGCACCGAGTTCAGCTCGACGCCAAGTACGACGGACCGCTCGTCGCGGCAGAGGTCACAGTGCACGCCCGTGCCAAGACGCAGGTCAGAGCGCGTCAATTGGTGGCACGAGTACTGGCTGCCCTTCGACATGTTCAAGGGCCCTGCGGTCGCCTACACGCCCGCAGAGACGCACCGAAGGCAACGATCCCACCTGCCAATCGAGGCGGTTGGGCGTCAAGCCTCGTTATGTCCCCAGCCGAGGCGGCCGGCGTAATCGGATGGCCCCTTGGCGGTCCAGAACTCGCCGGTCTCGAGCTGGGCGCAGCACCCCGACTCGCAGCGCCGATCGGCATTCCACGAGACGGCCGGCCGTTCGGTGTTTCGAATGCGCGTGAATCTTCCGGACGTCGGATCGCCCAGCCGATCGAAGGCGCACTCAATCACACGGTGATCACCGGGCCGACTGGCGCTGGCAAGTCGACACTGTTGCTGCACCTCATCAAGAGTGACATTGATGCCGGCCGCGGCGTATTCGTGCTTGACGCCAAGGGCGACCTCGTCGACACCTTGCTGGAGCACATCCCGCAACACCGCCAGCGCGACGTCATCCTGCTTGACCCATCGTCCACCATGGCTCAACCCGGACTCCGTTTGTTCCCTCCGGGAGCCGACGTCGAACTTTCAGCCGACCTGATGCTGGCGACGCTTGGTGAACTCTTCAAAGACTCCTTCGGCGTCCGCAGCCGCCAATACTTCCGGCTCGGCCTCGTCACCCTCGGATGGCACCAGGGCGCGACACTGCTCGACCTCCCGCGCTTGTTTCACGACCGCGCTTTTCGCGGCCGGGTGCTCTCCGGCGTCACCGATCCACATCTTGTCGCCGCGTGGCAGAGATTCGACTCGCTTAGCTCGGCTGAGCAAGCACAACACCTCAGCTCACCGATGAACAAGGTGGATGAGCTCGTCAGCCGACGCTCGCTCCGTTCGGTGCTTGGCCAGCGGCATCCGAAGCTCCACTTCGGCGAAGTACTCGCACGCAATCGCATCGTGCTGGTTCGCCTTTCACCGGGCCAGCTCGGCGCGCCCGCCACACGACTGCTCGCCGGGTTAACCACATGGTTGTTGTTTGCAGCAGTAGAAGCGCGCTCGGCGATTCCGGCGGTAGATCGACGGCCGTTTATGGCGTACATCGATGAGGTCGCAGCTCTCACCGCCTTGCCGCTGCCACTCGAAGGAGTACTTGAGCGAGCGCGTGGACTTGGCGTTGGCCTCACGCTCTCGCCGCAATCGCTTTCACAGCTCAGTCGATCCGTTCAGTCGGCCGCGCTTGCCAACGCCGGATCGTTCGTCGCGTTCCGGCAGGCCGGCGAGCAAGAGGCCAAACTTGCTGCCGGCGCGTTGCCGCGAGTGAGCGCTGAGGAACTCATGCAGCTCGAGCGATTCGAAATCGCCCTGCGCCTCAGCTTCGGACCAGGTCACGCGACGCGCACGATGACCGCCACCACGCACGCGCCACCTAAGCAATGCGTCTCGGACTCGCAGACCATCCGAGAACTGGCCGCGAGGAACTGGGGCCAACCGGTGGACGACACGACCGAGCCACGACTCTTGGCCTCTCAGGTGGAATCCACCGATTCGAACCGCCGGAGGCGAAGCGAATGACGGCGATCAACAGAGGTCCGTTCGCACGTCCGTTCGCTGCAAGTCGCGTGGTGCGCTTGCCCGCGCCTACAGCGGCTATCGCCGGATTTAGCCGTGGGAAACGTTGGCCCCACCTCTGGAGGCAACCATGACCCGAACAGGCCGTCTCCAGCTAGAAAACCTGTTGTCAGAGTGCGGCGAACGGCGCCAGCGAATCGTGCAGCTGATCGCTGAGTTTCGGTTGATGTCGGGTGGTCAGATTCAACGGCTGCTCTTCACGGACGGCTCAACGGTTGCTGCCGACCAGCGACACGCCAGGCGCGAATTGGCCTGGCTGACGGACCACAGACTGCTGCATCGGCTGGAGCGCCGGATTGGCGGACAGCGGGCGGGCTCGGAAGGAACGGTGTATTCACTCGGACCTATTGGTCGCCGGGCAGTTGAATTCTGGAGCGGCGATGGACTCGCTCGAGCGTCAAGCACTTGGGAGCCGGGCGCTCCCTTCGTCGACCACACCCTCCACGTGTCGGGCATCTATGTCGAGCTGAATCAACGCGCCCGGGACGGAGAGTTCGAACTTCTCGAGTGGAAGAGCGAGCCGCACTGCTGGCGACCCTACATTGGGCCGTACGGCGACCGTCGAGAACTGCGACCCGACGCATCCGTCGTGACCGCCGACTCCACCTATTCCTACTCGTGGTTCGTCGAGGTCGATCGCGGAACTGAACGCGCCGGCACCCTTCGCCGAAAGATTCGGGCCTACGTTGACTATGCGGCGTCGGGCGAGTCGATGTCCAAGGACGGCGTGCTGCCGCATGTCGTTTGGATCACGCCAACGAAGGCGCGAGCCGAGCGCATCGAAACCATTGCGCGCTCAGCCGGAGGAAACTGCAGGTTCGTTGCGGTAACTGCCGACACGGCCGTCGACGCCCTCAGAGGAGATGCATCTTGACTCCGCTGCCACCCCTCTACGGCAACCTGTCGCAGTGGGCATTGGTTCAGGCGGAGAGCATCCAGTTCATGAAGCTCCTGCCCGACAACAGTGTCGACTCGATCTGCACCGACCCGCCGTACTGGTTGGCGTTCAATGGGAATGCATGGGACGGAGCTTCCGGTAGCGACTACCCGTCGACCGCCGCCGGATTTCAATCGTTCACACGAGACTGGTCCCGCGAGGCGCTTCGCATCCTCAAGCCCGGCGGCCACATGCTGGCGTTTGGAGCGGCGCGGACAGGCCACCGACTCGCGGTCGGGATCGAAGACGCGGGTTTCGAAATTCGCGACACCCTCGCCTGGATGTACGCCAGCGGAATGCCGAAATCCCGACGACTGCCGAACGGACAAGGCACCTCACTCAAGCCGGCATATGAACCGTTGATCCTTGCCCGCAAGCCATTGGTCCCGCGCCTGGACGGCAAACCGGGAACCGTGTCCGACTCGGTAGCTCGCTTTGGAACTGGCGCGTTGAACATCAGCGAGTCACGAATCGCGCGCCGATCGACTGATCCGGGAGATGAGGACTATTGGCCGCCAAACGTGATGCTTTCCCACGATGACGCCTGCACCGAAGCTTCATGCGCGGACGGTTGTCCCGTGCCCATCATCGACTCTCAGGGAGACGATCCAAATCGTCCGACGTCTCGAATCTTCCATTCCTCTAAGGCCAGTCAGTCCGAAAGGGAAGCTGGCCTCGAAGCGCTCGAGGCCAAAGTGACGCCGATCTTCTCAGCGGCCAAGTACCGGGCGCGGCCACGCAAGAACCTCCACCCCACGGTCAAGCCGCTTGGCGTGATGGCATGGGCGATCGGGCTAGTGACGCCAGTTGACGGCCTGGTCGTAGATCCATTCACTGGATCGGGCTCGACCGGCTGTGCCGCAATGCTCGCCGGCCGTCGCTTCATTGGGATAGAGCGTGAGGACGACTATGTGGAAATCGCCTTGGCGCGACTTCGACACTGGTCGAAAGAGGCGGTCCAGGATGAGAGCTAACGTCGCCAAGCGACCCCAGAACGCGTTTGTGGAGCGAAATATTCGGCCTCGCGTCCGACTTGACTTCTGCCCGATAGAACGCAAACATGGACTCAAAATAAGCCGCTTCGGCGAGAGGGAGGGACAATGAATTCTGAAACCACAATGGCGAGGAACGGCGTCCTGATCGGGGCCGAGGCAGCGGCCGAACCGCTCAAGCGTGCCGTCTCATATCTTCGCGTCTCAAGCACAGGTCAAGCCGACAAGGACTACGACCCGGAAGGCTTCTCGCTTCCAGCACAGCGCCGCGGCTGCGAATCCAAAGCTGCGGCACTCGACGCCACGATTGTTGACGAGTTTCTTGAGCGCGGCGAGTCCGCCAAGTCCACATCGCGCCGTTCTGCCCTTCGCGCGATGCTCGATCGGGTGAAGCACGGCGACATCGACTATGTGATCGTCCACAAGATCGACCGGCTGGCGCGCAACCGGATGGACGACGTCTTGATCGTCCAGGAAATCCGCGCTGCTGGAGCAACGCTCGTGTCGGTGTCAGAGAACGTCGACGAAACTCCGGGCGGCATGCTGCTCCACGGCGTCATCGCCTCAATCTCGGAGTTCTACTCGCAGAACCTCTCGAACGAAGTCAAGAAGGGCACCCGTGAGAAAGCACGCAAAGGCGGCACGCCGCACCGAGCTCCACTTGGCTACTTGAACGTTTTTGACACTGTCGAGGGACGAACGATCCGGACGATCGCTATAGACCCTGAACGCGGCCCTCTGATTGCTCGTGCTTTCAGGCTGTACGCGACCGACACGTACACGCTCGGCGAGTTGGCGACGCTGCTTGAGGCAGAAGGCTTGCGAAATCGCCCGCCGAGAAACAACGTGCCTCAGCCGCTTGGAGTCAACCGACTTTCGGAGATTCTTCGCAGTGACTACTACATCGGCGTCGTTCGCTACGCCGGCAAAGTCAGTGTGGGACGCCACCCTCACCTGATCGATCGCGTGACGTTTGACAAAGTCCAAACGATTCTCGACGCGCACAAGCAGTCCGGAGAACGGAACTGGAAACATCACCACTACCTACGCGGCACGCTCTATTGCAGCGAGTGCGACTCTCGGCTCTACTACACAAAAGCCAAAGGCAACGGCGGTGTCTACGAATACTTCTCTTGTGCAGGACGCCAGCGCGGAACGTGTCCTCAACCGCATCACCGAGTTGCAGCCGTGGAAGAGGCGGTCGAGCGTGAGTATTTGAAGGTTGAGTTCTCTGACGAGCAACGCGAGTCAATTCGCAGGGCCATTCGGGAGCGCGTGGACG
This sequence comes from uncultured Thermoleophilaceae bacterium, assembly GCA_964455545.1. Classification (GTDB taxonomy): domain Bacteria; phylum Actinomycetota; class Thermoleophilia; order Solirubrobacterales; family JACPNS01; genus JACPNS01. The sequence goes on from CAYVWQ010000009.1 coordinate 34,024, forward strand.
CCCTAGAGGATGCCGGCGCGCCGGAGAGATCTCGCGTCAAGGCTGACCTCCAACAACTCGCCGCGCAAGAGAAGAAGCTCTTGCGAGCCCACTACGACGACGAGATCTCCCCCGATCTATTCAAGTCAGAACAAAGCCGGATCCAACGAGAGCGCGCGGACGCGGAACACGAACTTTCACTCCTCGAAGTTGACCACCGAGAGGCACTTGAGAATCTTGACGACGCGCTCGCGCTCACCAAAGATGTCCATGGCGCGTACCAAGCGGCGAGGCCAGGTATTCGTCGGCTGCTCAACCAGGCGATCTTTGAATGGATCAAAGTCGAGCGGGAGAATGAGACCGAAGCCGGACTCGCGGAACCTTTCGCGACTCTGTTGAGTGAAGAACTCGCGCCGATTCGCGACGGCGAGGCGGCTTCGCCCCAGAAGCTCAAAACCCCCGCGTCGCCGGAGCTTCACGGGGGTATCGAGGATCGTCTAATTCAGCCTTGTTCGTCTCTGACGACTAACCGTGAAGGTTCGTACGTCGAAAGCTTGGTGCGGATGAGAGGACTCGAACCTCCACGGGGTTGCCCCCACGGCGACCTGAACGCCGCGCGTCTACCAATTCCGCCACATCCGCGAGAGTGCAGCGGCGGGGATACTAGTGCGCCGACGGCGGCGGCACTGAAGCGGTCGGGTCGATGTACCGCGCCGGGGTCGGCTCCGGCAGGTCCGCGACCGCACGCAGTGAGGTCTCGACAGCCGGCTTCGTGGCCGGCGGCGGTGGCGGGAATGCGGCCGTTCCGGTCGGCGGCGGGGTGCTGAGCTCCTCGACCGGGGTCGGCGCGACGCGCAGTGGTTCGCCCTCTTCGCTGATCCGTCGGGCGATCCAGCTCGTCGCTTCGAGCATCGACTGAAGCTCTGCCCCCTCCTTGACCCGTCCGGGCACATACACGACGAGTGTTCCGCCGGAGTACTCGAAGTAGAGCTGCACCGGCAGGTCCGCGAGCCAGGTCTGGAAGGTCGGCTTGAACAGCTCGAGCAGGCGCCCGCGGTCCTGGCTGCGCCGCGCGAGCAGCTCGTACTTGTTCGTGATCTGCGAGCTCTCGAGTTCGACCGACTCAAGACCGGGTCGCTCGAGCCAGTCGTCGCGGCCGAACAGCCCGCCACGACGAGACAGGAATACACCCGGGAAGGCCTGCATCGCCCGCGGCAGGTCGACGACGGCGATCGTGAACCAGTGCGGCGTGTACACCGAGATCGGTCGATTGCGCCGGTCGCTGCGCTCGTCGCGCGTCTCGAACACGTAGTGCGCGAGCCCGACGGCGACATCGCTCTTCCCCTCGAGCGGCCCCTCCATGTAGTTCTCGCAGTGGCGCTTGTCGCCAGCGCCGAGCAGCGGCGTCGTTTCGAGCAGGCCCATCTGCTGGCTGTAGTTGAAACCGTGGTCGAGGGCAAAGCCCTTGAAGAAGTCACGCGCAGCCATCTGCGTGGCGTCGCGCCAGATCAACGCGATCACGCCTGCGAACACGACGAGCGGCGGCACGACTGCGTAAACCAACTCACCGGTGCTCGCCCCGATCAGAAAGCTGCCGCCGCCGAGAATCGTCAGAGCCCAGATGTACTTGCGTGCGCCGATCAACTGGCGCAGATGCTTCGCCCGCGTAGAGCGCGCGTTGGCCGGCGCCCGGTGACCGGCGATCACTACCTCGCGCTGACCCTTGCCGCTCGGCGAGGGCACCGCGGTACTCAAGCGCGAGCCGACTTCGTTTCCGTCGGGCTTCATGTCGCGAATTCTCCCACCAGCGATCGCGCCATGTCGAGGTCGGCCGGCGCGAAGTTGATGAAGTCGAAGCTGATCGGGTGCATCCAGTTGGAGACGACCATCGCCGGAAAGACCTGCGCGCGCGAGTTGTAGTACTCGACGTTCGAGTTGTATATCTGGCGCGCGGCCTGCACCTCGTCCTCGACCTCGCTCAGTTCTTCGACCAGGCGTCGAAACTCTTCCGAGGCCTTGAGGTCGGGGTACGACTCCGAAAGAGCGATCACCGAGGTCAGCCTCGTCGCCAGCTCTTCTTCAGCCTGCCCGATCGCTTCCGGCTTTTTCGCAGCGATCGCGTTCGCCCGCGCAGCCGCTGCCGCCGCGAGCACTGACTTCTCGTGTTCGGCGTAGCCCTTCACGACCTGGACGAGATTCGGCACGAGGTCGTGGCGCAGCCGGAGCTGGACGTCAATCCCGCTGAAAGCCTCTGAGACCTTGTTGCGAGCGTGAACAAGGCTGTTGTAGGTGTAGATCGCCCAGACCGCGATCACGAGGACCACGACCAGCGCGATGATCGGGGGAGTCATCTTCCCCCAAGTATCGGCGCTTATCGGCGGCGCGTCAAGGGAGCGCCTGGACTGTCTTGAGCGACTCCTCGACGTGTCCGTTGTGATCGAACAGTCCCGTCGAGTGGTGCCTGACGTATCCGTCGCGATCGATCACGAACGTCACGCGGTCGTTCATCGCCCAGCCGAGCTTGAATCCTCCGGCGTTGCGCAGTCCGAACGCCTTGTACGCCTCGCCGTTCACGTCGCTGAGGACGGGAAAGCTGAGCTTGAACTTGTCGTGGAACTTCTTCTGCAGCTCGATCGGATCGCTGCTGATGCCGACGATCTGGGCGTCGGCTTGGGCGAAGATCTCGAAGTTGTCGCGGAAGCTGCAGGCCTCTTTGGTGCAGACGTCGGTGAAGGCCTTCGGGTAGAAGAAGACGACGGCGGGGCCGTTCTCGAGCATCTTGTAGAGATTCACCTCGTTGCCGTCCTGGTCGGGCAGCGTGAAGTCCGGGGCTTTCTCGCCGTCGGCGAGCGGCTTGCTCATCAACTTGGGCATGCGTCAATCCTCGGATATCTGAAGCACGACTTTGCCGGTAGCCGTTCGCTCCTCGAGCGAGGCGACCGCGGCCGAAGCGTCCTCAAGGTTGTAAACAGAACCGATGATCGGATCGATTGAGCCATCGACCGCCATCTCATTGACGACTTCGCCGATCTCCTGCGCCAGCGCCGGGCGGGTACCGACGTAAGCGCCCCACGCGACACCGACGACCGAGGTGTTGCGCAGCAGCAGGCGGTTCACCTTCACCTCGGGGATCGTCCCGTCGGCGAAGCCGATCACGAGCACGCGGCCACCTTCACTGAGTGAGCGCAGGTTGTCGGTGAAGCGCTCGCCGCCGACCGGGTCGACGACCATGTCGACGCCGCCACCGGAGAGCTCCCTCACGCGTTTGACCCAGTCGGGGCCGGCGAACACAACCTCGTCGGAGCCGGCCGTCAGCGCGACGTCGGCTTTGGCGTCGGTCGACACCACCGAAATCACCTTCGCCCCCATCGACTTGGCGATCTGGATCGCGGCCGTTCCGACTCCTCCGGCCGCGCCCTGCACGAGCACGGTCTCGCCTTCGGACAAGGCCCCGCGGTCACGCAGCGCGAAGAGCGCCGTGTGGTAGTTGATGATCAGCGCCGCGCCTGCCTGCCAGCTCACTTCATCGGGCAGCGGAAAGGTCATCATCGGCGCGGCGACCGCCTGCTCGGCCCACGCGCCAAGAGTCAGAAAGGCGACGCGGTCGCCGGCGCTGTAACCGCTTCCCTCGGGCGCATAGGCGACGCGACCGGCCCCTTCCGAGCCGAGCGTGAACGGCGGCTCAGGCTTGATCTGGTACTCGCCCTTGGTCAGCAGCAGGTCCGGAAACGAGACGCCGGCTGCGCGAACGTCGATGATCAGCCCCTCGCCCGGCTCGGGCGCCGCGACCTCTTCCTCGACGATGTGGCTCGGCCCCTTGGTCTCGTAGATACGGATCGCCCGCATACTCACACTCCCTCTTCGACTTTGATCTCTCCCCGGTCGACAGCTTCGCGCATCCGCGCGTAGTCGCGGTCGTTCTGGTCGGCGTAGGCGGTCGCGAACTCGACCATCGCGTCGGCGAGCTTCTCGCCTTTCCCGATGTACGCGGCGATCGCTTCGCGTTGACCGGAGCGTGCGTGCGCTCGTGCCAGCACTCGCCCGCACAGGCCGCCGTAATTGGCCAGCTGATTCGCGTCGAGCTTTTCGATCGTGACCGACCCCTTCCAGTCCTTCAGTTGCCGCACGTAGAACTGGCGCTCAACCCCGTCGAGCCCGACCACGTTCTCCCAACCGAGCAGAGGGTCCGTCGCGCCCTGCATCAGCCTTTGGCCGGCGATCACGCGCTGGCCGGCGTAGTCGTGGCGGCTCTTGCCGAGGTACTGCTCGAGCACCGACACGCCGGCCTCCTTGACCTGGAGGAACAGCGGGTCGTTGACGTCCCTGCCGATCAGCAGCACTATCCAGACGCGCGTGCCGACACTGCCGACGCCGACGATCTTGCGCGCCATGTGCACGACCTCGTACTGGTCGAGCAGGTGACGGCGGTCGACCAGAAGCCGCGACTTGTAGCTGTTGATGATTTCGCGCAGCCGTACCTCGACCTCGTCGAAGCGATTGTCGTCGTACTGCTCGAGCAAAGACTCGATCGGCACGATTCGCGGCGGGTCGGCCTTGATCCGCAGGCGGCCTTCGCGCACCTCGACGAGTTTGTTGAATTCGCGCATACTGTCGCGGGTCTGGGCCTTGTCGGCGGCGTGGCGGACTGTTTTCAGGGCCTCGGCGTTCTTGTTCTGCTCAAGCACCTCGATCACCCGGTCGACCTCGAGCCTTGCGTACCAGACAGAGAGGTTCGTTTCGCCCGCGAGCTCGCGGATACGGTCGCGGTACCCGTTGGCGGCGGTGCGCACGGCCGCTGCGGACTGCTCTTCGGTGATCCCGAGTGAGCGTCCGGCGATCGCGACGCTGGCGAGCAGTCGCTTGAGGTCCCACTCCCACGGACCGGGAAGTGTCTCGTCGAAGTCGTTGATGTCGAACACGAGCCTGCGGTCGGGCGAGGCGAAGAGGCCGAAGTTTGAGAGGTGTGCATCGCCGCAGAGCTGAGCGGAGAGCCCGGTGTTCGGTGACTGAGCGAGGTCGTGCGCCATGATCGACGCCGCCCCGCGATAGAAGGTGAACGGCGAGACGAGCATCCGCCCGTAGCGGATCGGGATCAGGTCTGGGACGCGGTCGGCGTCGTCGTCATGGAGGATCGCGACCGGGTCGCGAACCTCATCGAGCGAGCTGTAGTTGCCGAGCGCTTCACGCGAAAGCTGGCTGCGCGCGAGCTTCCCCAACTCGCGTCTTTCCGCAGATGTCCTCGGGCCTTCGTGCAAATCGGGGAGACAGGATTTGAACCTGCGACCGCTCGGCCCCCAGCCGAGTGCGCTACCAGACTGCGCCACTCCCCGGTCAGGGATGGATGGTATTCGCTGCGCGGCGTCAGTTGGCGACGGTGATGCGACGGCAGCCGCGCGCGGTGCGCCACTTGCCGTGCTTCTTGCGCTTGTACTTCGTGATCAAGCGGTAGTTGCCGTTGGCGATCTTGCGCGAGTCGATCTTGCGGAAGTTGGTCAGCCTGGTGTTCGGGATGCTGGCCTTGCGCTTCTTGCTCTTCTTCGGGAACTTCACGCTGAGGATTCCGCTGACGACCTTCGGCTTTGCCTTGCCCTTGCACATCTGAAGGTTCTTGCGCGAGCCGATGACGGTGCCGCCGGTCTGCGCCTCGCCCGTCGGCGGCGTGATCGTCGCGACGGTGCCCGGCTGGTAGCGCCAGACCGACACCCAGTCGACCTCGAGGTTTCCGGTAGCCGTCGGCGAGGCAGCCGGGTTGCCGTCGCTCGAGTCGACCTGCAGCACCCAGTGCATCGGTTTGGTCGGAACTTTGGTCGTGAAGCTGCCGATCACCTGGCCGTCGAAGAAGAAGGTGACGATGCCCGGCCGCCAGTCGATCGTCATCGTGTGCCAGCTCGTCCACGTGTACTGCGTCGCGACGTGGTCGCCTTCGCGCGGATTCGCCGCGCGGATCAGCGAGGCGTAGATCGTGCTCGAGATGTCGCCGCCGGGATAGTCGATCTCGCCGTCGTCCGGCCACTTGCCGCTGTCGGGCCAGAGCAGAAAGACGGGCATGTAGCCGGGCGTCGGATTCGAGCTGCGCACGCGCACGCTGTAGCGGCCGTAGGCGAAGGCCGAGTAGGGGCTCGCGTTCGGCCCCATCACCTTCGGAACTGCCGTCGCGACGAGCGGCTTGCCGTCGGAGTAGCGGAAGTTCCACGTCAGGTTGCTGCCGGTGACGCTGAGCACCTTGGACGGGTACTGAGTCGCGATCTTGAACGTGTCGGGGATGCCGTCGGGATATGTCTCCCAGGTCGACTGGTACGCCGAGCCCGGGAAGCTGCCCGTACTGACGTTGGTGTTGAAGTCGTCCTTGAAGACCTGCTTGAAGCCGTCGAGGTCGCCGTTCGGCATCGGCTCGCCGGACGAGGCCGCGCCGGCGCGATCGGCGCCGAAGGCGAGAACCAGAACGAGGCTGCAAAGAAACGCGGCCGCTCGCGCGGCCTGAAAATGGGGTATGCGAATGAACATCGGGGCTGGCATATTCGTAGCTGACCGCCCGGAGAGACCGGCCAGCGGTAAACTCGCGTGCCGCACGGGCCAGTGGCCAAATTGGCTAAGGCACCGGTCTCCAAAACCGGGGATTCCAGGTTCGAGTCCTGGCTGGCCCGCCACGCGGGCGAAGTGTTGTGGTTGCACAGGAGCCTTCCAAGCTCTTAGGGCGGGTTCGATTCCCGTCGCCCGCTTCTTCCTCTCAGCGCCGTGCGATGCGCGCCAGGCCGTCGAACAACAGCGCCTGGGCTGCGGTGTACGTCGTAAGAACGACCGCTTCCGCTGCAGCCCGTGGCCCCTCCGCTGCCAGGAAAGACCGGCGGTGCAGAAGCGTCGCGTCCGACGCGAGAAAGCTGAGGCCCCCAAGCTCGAGCCCGTCGTCCTCAAGCTGCGGCGAAGCCATCACCGCCGACATCGCCGCGAGCAGCTTCGAGTAGGCACCGAGGCCGAGCAACAGATGCGGTCGCGTGGCGCGCAGGACGAGCAACCCCTCGACCAGTCCCACCGAGCGGATCAAGAATTCGGTGACCGGCGGCCTGGCACCGTGCCGGACCGCCACCGCGATCATCGCCAGATGGTTGACGGCGAACGCCGAGGCGCCGCGCTGGATCCAGCGGTCGGAGGCGGCGTCGTCCTCGGCGAACTCTTCCTCGAGCATCAGCCAGTCGCCGGCGAACGATCCCGCCGCGGCGATCCCGAGCAACGCGTTGTCGACGCTGTCGCGTTCGCCGCGCGTCCGCCACAGCCCGGCCCCTATCGACAGCATCACCAGCGGCTTCGCCGCCGTCTCGATCTTCCGCGACTTCTTGACGCCGCCGACGACAAGCGCGGCGGACGCGGCCAGGAAGACCGCGCGCTCGGGCGTCTTCGGCGTCAGCGCCCTCCCCAGGGCGCGAAGTGACTTCCCGTCGATCATGAATGCGGATGGAGGGACTTGAACCCCCACGAGCTTGCGCCCACCGGCTCCTAAGGCCGGCGCGTCTACCAATTCCGCCACATCCGCAGGGCGTTGAATCCAGATTCTAGGTCTGCGCTCACGTGCCGATAGGCATAGAACGCGTTCTCGCACTAATCCCCGGAGGATCCAATGTTCGCCCGTCCAATTCGTTCAACCCTTCTTGTCGCAATGTCCGCTACCGCCCTGCTTATCCCGGCAGCGGGCGCGTCCGCTGCCGACCAACTCGTCAACGGCAACCTCTACGTCGTCGGAAGCGGTTGCATCGGCATCGCCTGCCCGTCGGCGGGGGCACTCGACAAGTCGTTCATGGTTCGCAACACGGACACGCCGGTCGTGCGGCTCGACCAGACCAACGGCAGCGGATTCACCCCGCAGATCTGGGACGTCGCCGGCAACGAGGCGAACTTCTTCGTCCGCGACGTGACCGGCGGAAGCAAGCTCCCGTTCCGTGTCCGCCCGGGCGCGCCGACCAGCGCGATCGACATCGGTGCGAACGGGTACTCGACGGCGTCGCAGCAGTTCGCCCTCAACATCACCGGAACGAACATCAACGCGCTCGACCCTTCGACGGTCGTTTCGAAGCTCGGAAGCGTCAGTTTCGAGACCTACGAGTCGACTGGCACACCCGACACCCAGTACCGGCCGAACCTCGCAGAACTCAGCTCACAGTTCGGCGGCAGCGCAACTCTGCTCAATCCGAGCTCTGTTGCTTCGCTCGCACTCGCCGGCGTGAAGAAGAACGCCTCCGACCTCCAGTCGCTGAGCGCGATCCCCGGCCAAACCACGGCCTTGACCAGCCGGGTCAGTACGCTCGAGACGCAGAACGCGTCGCTGAAGAAGTCGAACAAGAAGCTCGCGAAGCAGTACAAGTCGTTGGCAAAGTCGCTCAAGTCGCTCAAGAAGCAGGTCCGCAAGCTGCGTTAGCGCGGCTTGTGGGCCTCCTCCTGAGGCTCTAGACTCCAACAACTGATGCTGTGGGAGGATCAACAGCTGGCGGAGATGGCTCCGCCGGTACGACACCCGAATCGCGACCTGCCGGAGTCGAACACGGCCCGCGTCGGGACCGTCGCGCTGCTCATCGTGACCGTTGCGATGCTGCTGATCGTGCTGCTCGGCGGCTGGAACACGCTCGTCGGCGGCAAGCCGTTGGTGATTGTCTACGTCGCCGTTTACGCCGGGTTCGCCTACTACGTCTCGCGCTGGAACCGCGGCGTGCTGCCGGTGATCGCGGGGCTTTCGGTGATCCTCGCCGTCTTCGCGCTGGTCGCGGGCCCCGACTGGTTTGCCCGGGACAAAGACGGCTTCAACGATCCTTCGCTGCCATCAGCTCTGCTCGGGGTGATCACTCTCGGGCTCATCCCGATCCAGATGCTGTTGATCATGGTCGCGATGTGGGGCTTCAACCAGAAGTGGAACGTCGAGGAAGAGATCAAGCCGACCGATCCCGACTGGCCGGCCGATCGCCCCGTCCCGCCGGCCGAACGCCCGAGCGCCACTGGCCCGGCGAACCCCGCTCCGGCGGCCTGATCTTCTAGCTTCTCTGACGCTTGCTCACCCTGCCCGGGTGGCGGAATTGGTAGACGCGCGGCACTCAAAATGCTGTGGCCTTGCGGTCGTGTGGGTTCGAGTCCCACCCCGGGCACTTCGATGAACGATTCAGATCTCGCCGCAGCTCTCGTGACGGCCCACGGCCGCGTGCAGGGAGTCTTCTACCGCGACACCATGCGCCGTGGCGCGCTCAGCCTGGGCGTGCACGGCTACGCGCTGAACCTCGGCGACGGGACGGTGGAATGCCACTTCGAGGGCAAGCGCAAGGACGTCGAGATGATGATCGACATCGCGCGCGAGGGCTCACCGCGCGCCGAGGTCGAGCAGCTTGACGTTGAATGGATCGAGCCGGCCGGCGCCGACGGCTTCAGGACGGCCTAGGAGAGTGCGGCGCGGATCGCGTCAAGCGCCTCGGGGTTCTCGGCGCTTGAGAGATCGCCGGGGTCCTCGCCCAGCGCAGCGGCGCGAACCGCGCGCCGCAGGATCTTCGCCGAGCGCGTCTTCGGCAGCGCCGGAACGATCACCACGCGTGAGGGCTTGAACGGGCGCCCGAGCTCGTGTGCCACGGCCTCGGCCAGATCGTCGGCCAGCGATTCTCCAGCCTCGGCGCCTGGCGCCGGCACGGCGAAACACCACACCGACTCCCCCTTCTTCTCGTCGGGAACGCCGATCGCGGCGCTCTCGGCGATCCGCGGGTCGGCGACGAGCACGCTCTCCACCTCTGCCGGGCCCAGCCGCTTTCCGGCGACGTTGATCGCCTCGTCGGAGCGGCCGAACAGGAACCAGTCGCCCTCGTCGTCGATCATCGCCCAGTCGCCGTGGCGCCAGACGTCGGGGTACACGCTCCAATAGCTGTCCTCGTAGCGCTGCGGGTCGCCCAGCACCCCGCGCGTCATGCTCGGCCATGGCTGCTTGCAGACGAGCTCGCCGACCTTGTCGCGGACTGGATTTCCCTCCGGATCGAAGACATCCACGTCCATTCCGAGCGAGGCCCCGCCGAGCGAACAGACCTTGATCGGCTCGACGACGAAAGGCGTCAGGAAGCAGGCACCGACTTCAGTCCCGCCACTGATGTTGATGATCGGCACCCGGTCGCCGGTGACTTTCATCAGCCACTTGTACGGCTCCTCGTTCCACGGTTCGCCGGTCGATCCGAGGATTCGCAGCGACTCGAGGTCGGCGGCGGCGACAAGCTCCTCGCCGTGCACCTTCAGTGCGCGGATGAGCGTCGGCGAGATTCCAAGGACGTTGATCCGCTGCGATTCGACCAGTCGCCAGAGCCTGCCGGCGTCGGGCCAGTCGGGCGCGCCCTCCATCATCACCATCGTCGCGCCAAGACCGTGGGCGCCGAGCATGTTCACCGGGCCCATGATCCAGCCCATGTCGGTGACCCACATGAAACGCTCGCCCTCGTGCACGTCGAGCTGGTAGGCGACTTCGGAAATCATCTTCACGGTGAAGCCGCCGTGCACGTGGACGGCGCCCTTCGGTTTGCCGGTGGTGCCGGACGTGTAGCCGATCATCACCGGGTCCTCGCTGCCGGTCGGCGCGGGATCGATCGACTCACCGCGGTGCGGACCGACGACGTCCTCGTACTCGACGTCGATCTCGTTCATCTCGATCTCGTTGCCCTGCTCTCGGGCGACGACGAGGTGCGTGAGCGTCGTCACCTCGCGCGCGACCTCGTCGGCGACGGGCTTGATCGGCGCGGCCTTGCCTCGGCGCGCACCGCCGTCGGCAGTGATCAGGATCTTCGCCTTGGCGTCGTTGAGGCGTGCGGCGACGGCGCTCGGCGCGAAGCCGCTGAAGATCGGCAGATAGACGGCGCCGAGTTTGGCCACGGCGTAGCTGGCGATCACCGCACGCGGCGTCATCGGCATGAAGACGCCTACATGGTCGCCGCGTTCGATGCCGAGGTCCTGCAGGCCCAGAGCGAGTGCATCGACCTCGCGCTTCAGCTCGGCGAAAGTGAACTGTTCTGTCTCACCGGTCTCGCGCTCGCAGACCACGGCGGGGCGATCAGGCGCCTCGGCAGCCCATCGGTCGACGCAGACGGCGGTCATGTTGATGACGCCGCCGGCGAACCATTTCGACCACTTGATGCCGGCGGAATCGTCGAGCACCTGGTCGTAGTCCTTGATGAACGGGATCGAGAGATCGTCGACGACGAACTCCCAGTAGCTCTCGATGTCGGCGACGGTGGCCGCGCGCAGCTCGTCGGCGGTCTTGACGCCGAACTCACGCATCACGCGGGCGACGTTGGCGTTCGCCAGGTACTCCTCAGTCGGCGTCCACGCCGTCTCCCCAGACATCGGGCGGAGTCTACGGGATCGAACCGTCTGGAGAATTCCCTCGCTTAACGAGGAAAGCGCCTCGGGCTCGGCCCCCAAGGCGCTTTCGGAAAACGGTTTGGGCTCGGCCCCCAAAGCGTTTCGATCTGGACCGGACCACATTGAAGGGTCCGTAGATGACTCCTACATCGGCCCTATTTGAGTGCCACTTTATACACTGTTTTAGGTATTTTGACCCCAATTTCGCAAGTTTTTTGAAGTTTTTCGCCTCTGGAGGCCGTTTCAAGCCAGAAATCCTCCGAGGTGCGGCCTAAACGGGCCGGACCTCGGAGCAAACGTCGCTTGAAGCCGGGACGGCTTCAGTTGGAAGCGTCGGCCCAGTCGACCGGACCGGCCGTGAGCACGTGGCTGCCGAGCTTGCGGCCCAGCGCGTCCTGCATCAGGCGCGCGCATTCGACGAGCGCCGGCAGGTCGATGCCGGTCGCCACCCCCATCTCTTCGAACATCGAGACGACGTCCTCCGTCGCGACGTTGCCGGTTGAGCCGGGCGGGACCGGGCAGCCACCGAGTTCGCCGAACGACGACTCGAAGGAAGAACAGCCGGCCTGCAACGCGGCGAGCACGTTCGCCAGTCCCTGTCCGCGCGTGTTGTGGAAGTGAGCGGTCAGCTCAACACCCGGGAGCGCCTCGGCCGCGCGCGGAAAGAACTCGCCGACCTGCAGCGGGTTCGCCATACCGGTCGTGTCTCCGAAGCCGATCTCCTCACAGCCGGCCTCCGCCAACTGCATCGCGATCGCCGAAACGCGGCCAGGCTCCACATGCCCCTCGTAGGGGCAGCCGAATGATGTCGAGATCACCGCGACGCAGCGGAGTCCGTCCTTGCGCGCATCCGCAACAACCCCGGTCAGGTCAGCCAACGACTGCCCGATCGTCCGATTCACGTTCTTCATGTTGTGCGTCTCCGACGCGGAGAGGAACACGCTGATCTCGTCAAAGCGGTCGCGTTGCTCCAAGGCGTTCTCGAGTCCGCGGCGGTTCGGGATCAGGACGCTGTAGCTCACCCCCGGCCTGCGCTCGATCCCTGCGAGCACCTCCGCGCCGTCCGCCAGCTGCGGGATCACATCCGGCCGCACGAACGACGTGATCTCGATATTGCCGAGGCCCGTCGCCGTCAGCTTGTCGATGATCTCGATCTTCTTCGCCGTCTCGATCACCTCGGGCTCGTTCTGAAACCCGTCGCGCGGTCCGACCTCGCGGATTTTGACGCTCTGCGGCAGGCTGCTCATGCGTTGCGGTCGTCGAACTTCGACTGATTGATGATCCGCCGCTCGTGGGTGCCGACGCCGACCGTCCGGCCGTCGTACTCGACGCGCACGTCGAAGAAAAGCTTCCGCCCCGCCTCCACTGCGGTCAGCTCAGATGTCGCCACGCACTCGCCACCGAACGGCGCCGACGACACGTGCTTGATGTTCACCGCGTACCCCACGCAGGTCGCACCCTCTGGCAGCTCGCTCCAGACGGCCTGCATCGAGGTGCGCTCCATCACGCCGATCATCCGCGGCGTCGCGAGCACACGATTGGCGACGCTTCCGGCGACGTCGGTCGCGAGATCCTCCGTGACTTCAAATCGATACTCGGCGGACAGGCCGGGTTCAAGTGCCATCGCGCGAAGCCTAAGGCAAAACTCTGTTGCTCATCTAGGATCGCGCCCATGGAAGCCTCCACCTCACCCGTCGCAATCGTCGGCGGCACCGGAGCCCTTGGCTCCGCCCTCGCCCTCCAGCTGGCCCGCGCCGGCGTCGCAGTCAGGCTCGGATCGCGCAAGCTCGAGTCGGCCGAAGAGGCCGCGCAGCGAATCAAGAGCCGCCTCGAAGACCCGAACGCCCCGGTCACCGCTCACGTCAACGACGACGCCGTCCAGGGCTGTGATGTCGTCTTTCTCACCGTCCCGTTCCGCGCCCAGTCCGAAAACCTCACCAACCTCAAGACCGCCCTCGTCGACGGTCAGATCCTCGTCGACGCGACGGTTCCGCTCGCGGCGGCCGTCAGCGGCAAGGCGACGCGAACGATCGGCGTCTGGCAAGGATCGGCCGCCCAGCAGGCGCAGGAGATGGTTCCCGACGGCGTGATCGTCGTCTCCTCGCTGCACACCGTCAGCGCCGTGACGCTCGGTGACCTCGAGAACGTCCACGAGGAGGACGTGCTGGTGATGGGCGACAAGAAGGCCGCCCGCGCGAAGGTCGCCGCGCTGATCGAGCTGATCCCCGGCCTGCGGCCGGTCGACGGCGGACCGCTCGAGGCCGCGCGCATCGCCGAGCAGATCACCGCGCTGCTGATCGGCATCAACATCCGTTACAAGACGCACGCCGGGATCCGCTTCACCGACCTCCCGGACCGCGACTGGGGCTGAGCTCGGCGTGAAGGTCGCGCTCCTGGCCGGCGGGACCGGCGGCGCGAAGCTCGCCGTCGGCCTGCGCGACATCCTCCACGGCTTCGACGGCGAGGTGGCCGACCAGCCCGGCGAACTGAGCGTGATCGCCAACACCGGCGACGACATCGAGATCTACGGCGTACACGTCTCCCCCGACCCGGACCTGATCACCTTCCGGCTCGCCGGCGTGCTGAACGCCGCCGGTTACGGGATCGAGGGCGAAGGCCACTCGCTGATGGACGCGCGCCGCTCGGCGGGCGAAGAGATCTGGTTCGAACTCGGCGACGACGACATGGCCGTGTGTGCGGCCCGACGCGAAGCGCTCGACGCCGGCGTCCCGCTGACCGAAGCGCACGCAAGGGCGACCACCGCCTACCCCACCGGCGGTGCTCGCGTGCTGCCGATGTGCGACGGGCCGGTGCGCACGGTCGTCCGCACGCCCGACGGGCCGATAGGCATCCAGCAGTTCCTGATCCAGGAGCGCAGCGAGCCGGAGATCGAGGGCGTCGACTTCGACGGCGCCGACGCGGCGCTGCCGACGCCGGCGGTCCTCGACGCGATCGAGACGGCCGACCTGATCGTGGTCGGCCCCTCGAACCCCGTGATCAGCATCGGGCCGATCCTCGCCGTCCCAGGGATGCGCGAAGCGATCGCGGCTGCGCGGGCTCCGGTGCTCGGAGTCAGCCCGTTCGTCGCCGGAGCGGTGATGAAAGGCCCGACAGAGAAATTCGTCAAGGCGACCGGGCACCCGGCAACGCCAACCGGCGTCGCCGACCACTTCGGCGACCTCGCCGACGCCTGGATCGCCGACGAGCCGGTCGTCGATCACGCGCACCACCTTGCGGGAGTCGCGATGCACGATCGCGACGGCGAGCGCACCGTCGCAGCCGAGACGCTGCGCTACGGCGCATCGCTCGCGGCAACCTCCTGACGCGCAAGAATGAACGCGTGAGCCGCCGGCTGAAAACCTGCGCGATCCTGCCCGTCAAGCCGTTCGGTGACGCCAAGGAACGTCTTGCCACGGGCCTCGCCGCCGAGCAGCGCCGGATGATCGCCGAGGCGATGGTCCGCGATGTTGTCGCCGCGATCGGCCGGGCCCGCGAGATCGACGGAGTCGTGATCGTCAGCAACGAGCCAAAAGTCCCAGCGATCGCCGAAGGTGTCGCCGACGCCGTCATCCCCGACGAGCAGACCGGCCACAGCGACGCGGCGCTCGCCGGAGTCGCGTGGGCGATCGAGCACGACTTCGCCCGCGTCGTGATGCTGCCGGGCGACTGCCCGCTGCTCGACGTCGACGAGCTCGACGACCTGCTGCGCCGCTGCGAGGACGACCGCATCGAGTTCGCGATCATTCCGGACCGAATGGGCACCGGCACCAACGCCCTCGTGATCAGCCCGCCAGACGCCGTCGCACCGGCCTTCGGACCGGGCAGTCGCCAGCGCCACATCGCGATCGGGCTCGCCGCCTCGCGGCGCACAGCCGAACACGAAGTGCCTTCACTGGCGCTCGACCTCGACACCGCCGACGACCTCGCCGAACTGGCCGAGCGGGTCGCGGGCGGCGACCACGAGGCCGAGAACACCGAACAGGCGATCGCGGCCCTGCTGGTCGACCGGCGCAAACTGCCCGGCGGCTACGCGCGATGACCTTTTCCGTCACCGCGGTAGCGGACATCCCCGAAGTCGAGCCCGGCGACAACCTCGCGGAGCTGATCGCAGATCGCGCCGAGCTTGCCGGCGGCGAGATC
Source organism: uncultured Thermoleophilaceae bacterium (assembly GCA_964455545.1). Lineage (GTDB taxonomy): Bacteria > Actinomycetota > Thermoleophilia > Solirubrobacterales > JACPNS01 > JACPNS01. The sequence continues at coordinate 49,504 of CAYVWQ010000009.1, forward strand.
GTCGTCGTCGCGCAGAAGATCGTCAGCAAGGCCGAGGGCCGGTTCGCTGAGCCGCACGCAACGCAGCCGAGTCCTCGGGCGCTCGAGCTCGCCGCATCAACCGGCAAGGATCCGAGGTTCGTACAGCTCGTGCTCGACGAGAGCACCGAGGTGCTGCGTGTGCGCGAGGGACTGTTGATCGTCGAGACGCGCCACGGATTCGTCTGCGCGAACGCCGGCATCGACAGTTCGAACGTGCCCGGTGACACGCGGGTCTTGTTGCTGCCGGTCGACCCGGACGCCTCCGCCCGGCGCCTGCGCGCCCAGCTTCGGGATCTGACGGGCGGCGACCACGCCGTGATCATCACCGACAGCTTCGGCAGGGCCTGGCGGGTCGGGCAACTTGATGTCGCGATCGGTTGCTCCGGAATCGAACCTCTGCGCGACGAGCGTGGCGCGCGCGACCGCCAGGGCCGCGAGCTCGTGGCCAGCATCGCTGCCACCGCCGACTCGCTGGCCGCCGCGGCCGACCTGAGCCGGTCGAAAGCCTCCGGCGAGCCCGTCAGCGTGATTCGTGGACTCGAATCGCTGCTGCTCGGAGACGACGGAGCCGGCGCAAGTTCGATCCCAAGGCCCAGGACCGACGACCTGTTCCGGTGAACCAATTACTTGTTGGTATCCACAGCAAATATCGGTGGTTGACATACCACAGTTTTGGTATAATGATCCGCCATGGGCGCCATTTGACTCATGGTTTTTCGGTAAATTGTGACTTGGCGCCACACGAAAAGGACTATTTCTGGCATATTTCAGGGCACTCACCGGTTGACCGGGCTTGCTCTTATCCGGCGAGTTTTCCCCTGAAGACCCCCGCAGTACCCAAGGACTGAGCTATTTCGACCTTCTCGGCGGCCTCGCACCGCCACCTTACGCGCAGGTAACCACCAGCGCGCAGACACGATCGTGAACACCTCCACTCCGAACACAGCGCGCAGCTTCTTCGACGTCAGCGAAGCGACGACCACGGTCCTCGACCTGCTCGCGACCCAGCTTCCCGACTGCGCCGTGTTCGTCGCCTACCACGACGCCGAGGCCGAGCTGCTTCGCGTAGTCGACCTGCGCGGTCCGGACAAGTTCGCGCTGCGCAAGGGTCAGACATTGGCCCTGCCGTCCGGCCACCAGGGCGGCGTGGTCGACCCGGCCCCCGTGATCCTCACCAGCGCCGACGTCAAGAACGTCGACAGTTTCATCGGCATCCCGCTCGAGATGCACGACGGCAGCCACTTCGGCTCGCTCTGCGCTGTCTCGGACACGGCCAAGCGATTCCACCGCAACGAAGTCGAGCTGCTCACCGTGCTCGGCCGCGTGATCGTCAACGAACTCGACCGAGACATCAAAGAGCAGGAGCTCGAGAAGAAGCACGCCGATCTCGTCGAGCACGCCGAACGGCTGCGCACCGACGCCTTCACCGACGCCCTCACCGGCGTGGCGAACCGCCGTGGCTTCGAACGCGCGCTGGCGCGTGAGTGGAAGCTCAGCCGCCGCGGCACCGTCGAGTCCTACCTCGTCCTGATTGACCTCGACGGCTTCAAAGCGATCAACGACAGCTTCGGACACTCCGCCGGCGACCGCGTACTCCAGCTCTGCGCCCAGGCGCTCCAGGAGGCCGCGCGCGGCACCGACGTGATCGGTCGTATCGGCGGCGATGAGTTTGCGGCCGTGCTTGTCGGCTGCGAGAGCGCCGACGACGCCGTGCTCTTCCGCGAACGCGCCCACCACACGCTTGAGCGCTACCTCAAGGGCGAGAACGCCCGGGTCAGCTTCTCGTCCGGCCACCACTCGCTTGCCGACGCGAACTCTCCGGTCCGCGCGATGGAGCTGGCCGACCAGGCGATGTACTGGCAGAAGCGCCGCCGCGTCGCCCGGCCGCAGCGCAGCGCCAACCTGGCGAGCAAGCTCGGGCGCGCCTCCGCGCGGGCGACCACACCGCGTCCGGACGACGTGGACTGAGCGCCGCCGCGCCTCAGACCACGATCGACTCGAGCACAAGGATCCCGACCGCACCGGCCGCCGTACCGGCCGCCGCCATCGTGCGCGTTCCCCGCGCGAACCCGTCCGGCACCATCTCGACGGCGACGAGCAGCAGCATTGCGCCCGCCGCGAAGCCGAACGAGATCGGCAGCAGGCCGTCGACCGAGTCGACCAGCAGATAAGCGATCAGCGCTCCGACCGGCTGGGGCGCGCTGGTCGCGACGGCCGCCCAGAACTGGCGCCAGAAGCCGATCCCCGCGTCCTCCATCGGGATCGCCACGCTCGTCCCCTCCGGGACGTTCTGAAGCGCGATCGCGAGGATCACGAATAGCCCGACATCGCGCTCCGGTGACGCAAACGCCGTGCCGACCGCGAAACCCTCGGGCAGGCTGTGCACGAAGAGCACCGCAAAAACAAGCATGGCTCGCCGCAGGTCGGCGCCGCCGGCCTGTGCCAGTTCGTATTCGTGCGTCCGCAGGGCTCGCCGGATCACGAAGAAGAGCACCGCGCCGAGCACCACCCCGCCCCACACCTCCAGCGGGTCACCCAGATCGAGGCCCGGTGCGATCAGGCCGATCGCCGCCGCGAGCGTCATCGCGCCGATCGCGGTCCCGAGCAGGAACGGCCGCCAGCGGTCCGCCCGCGGGCCGAGCAGCCTCACCGGAATGACGCCGAGACCGGTCGCGAGCATTGTCACGACGCCGGCCAGCACCACCGCGACGAGGTCGTTCACGAGATTTGCACCGTCACGCGGCTTCTGCCGCCACCGGCAACGGGTATTCGGCCAGACGCTCGCGGTAGAGCGTGTCGCGCTGGAACACCGGGCGGCCGGCGGCGTGGCCCGCGCCGACCAGGTCGACGGGGTCGAGACGTGACCCGTGCAGCGATCCGGCGGCGCGCGAAATCGACTCCTCCATCAGCGTCCCACCGAGGTCATTCACGCCCCATCGCAGTGCTTCGGTCGCCGCCGGCAGGCCCATCTTCACCCAGCTCGCCTGCACGTTCGGGATCGTGCGGCCGAGCGCAAGACGGAACACGGCCGTGTGTTTGAGATTCTCCTCGAGCGTGATCTCGCTGATCCCGTGAGTGCGCCCGAGCAAGGTCTGGTACGGGATGAAGGAAAGCGGGACGAACTCGCTGATCGACGCAGCTCCCGCGGCCAGCGAGCGTTCCTGCAGCTCGCGGATCACCCGCATGTGTCGCGCCAGTTCCCACGGCTCCTCGATGTGACCGAACATCACCGTTGAGGTCGTCGTCACTCCCGCGGCGTGCGCGGCTTCGACGATCTCCACCCAGCGGGCGGCCGGAAGCTTGTTCGGCGAGATGCGCCCGCGAACGGCGTCGTCGAGGACCTCCGCGGCCGTCCCCGGCGTCGAGCCGAGCCCGCGCTCCTTCAGATACTCGAACACCTCCTGCGGCGTACGGCCCGATCGGTCGACCATGTTCGCGACCTCCATCGGCGAGTAAGCATGGAGGTGCAGCTGGGGCGCCTCGTCCTTGGCGACCTCGAGCCAGCGGCCGTAGTCCTCCAACTCGTAGTCAGGGTGGATGCCGCCCTGCATGCACAACTCGGTCGCTCCGTACTCGGCGGCCTCGCGGATTTTCTCGCGAAAACTCGCCTCGTCGGCCTCATAGGCGTCGGGCGAGCGTCGGCTCTGTCCGAATCCGCAGAAAGCGCAGCCGACGGTGCAGACGTTGGTGAAGTTGATGTTCCGGTTGACGACGAAGCTGACGTCGTCGCCGACGAGCTCGCTGCGCAGGCCGTCGGCCGCGATGCGCATCTGTTCGATCAGTTCCGGACGGGTCTCGCTGAACAGCGCGGTCAGCTGATCCTCGTCGAGCGGCTCGCCGGCCCTTCCCTGCCCGATCGCGTCGAGCACGTAGTCGGCGTCCGCGAGCTCCGGCCGCTGCGCGCGCGTGCGCTCACCGCGCGGGATGAACGTCCAGAAGCGCTGCGTGATCGTGTCGAGCACCGCCGGTGCGATCCAGTCGCGGTTGATGTACTGCGGATAGACGCAGAGTCGCTCGGACAATGCGAACCCGTCATCGGCGAGGCGGTCACGTACCTGGCTCGGCGAGGGAAACGGGTGCTCGGGCGAGATGTGGTCGCCGTTGGCCGACAGGCCGCCGAGGTCGGTCGCCCCTGCCCCGACCAACTCCGGCCACCAGTCCGCGAGGTTCGGCGGGATCTGGATCCCTACGTCGGGCATCAGCTCGCGGGTCGCGCGGACCAGCACCTTCATGTCGTCGATCGACACGCTGCACGCCCAGTCCGGTAGGCGCGCGTCGTCGGGCTTCTCGCCGCCCGGCGCCATGCCGGTGCGCCAGAGGTCATCCGCTGCGTCGGTCGCGATCTCGCCGACGTCCTGCCCGTGGTAGCGCGGGTGTGGGACGAAGTTCTGGAGGATCACTTCCTGGATGTGGCCGTACCGGTTGTGCAGTTCGGCAAGCGCTTCAAGGCTCTCAATCCGCTCGTCGGGCGTCTCACCGATGCCGACGAGGATCCCGGTGGTGTACGGCACCTTCAGTTCGCCGGCGAGTTCGATTGTGCGCAGGCGCTCCTTCGGGTGCTTGGTCGGTGAGCCGGCGTGGACCGTCTCCATCAGGCGCTCCGAGATCGACTCGAGCATCAGGCCCTGCGAGGCCGTGACCTCGCGCAGGCGTTGCATGTCGCCACGCTCCATCACGCCAAGGTTGGTGTGCGGCAGGATGCCGCGCTCGAGCGCACGCTCGCTCACCCACACGACGTAATCGACGAAGTCGTCGTGCCCGAGCGCCTTCAGCTGCGCGAGCACCTTCGGGTGCTCGTCGGGCGCCTCGCCGGTGAGGATCAGCAGTTCCTTCGCGCGACGCTTTTCGGCGTCGTCCAGCAGTCGCTCGACCTCATCCGGCGTGCGCAGGTGCGGCTGATGCGTGGCGAAGGCGCAGTACTTGCAGTAGCACCGGCACGTGCGCGACAACGAGATCGTGAAGTTGCGCGAGTAGGTGACGCGACGCATGGCGCCACTCTACTTCCGGGCCGACCGGATTTGCCCGTCGCGAGTCAGGCGACGGCGTGTTTCACGACCTCAAGATCGACGACCACGTGCTCGACCGGCAGGTCGGTGTGGGCCTTGATCTTTTCGACCACGCCGTTCTCGAGCCAGTTCGAGCGGCCGGGCGGATGGGTCGACACGAGCACAGCGTCCGGCTCATGGACGGCAACCGCATCCTCGAATGCACGCACCGGATTCGCATCCCCGACCTCACCCTCTGCAGCGAGACCTTGAGACGTCAGCAGTTCAAGTGAATCGTCGAGTCGCACCTGCGCCTCTGCGCGCGGGCCGTCGACGTCCGAGAACAGATACTTCAGTCGAGAACTGAGCGCGGGCGCGACGATCACGACGCGTCCGCCGGGGGCCACGATCTCTCGGATGTGGCGGTGGAGGCTCTCACCGGCGATCGTCTCGTTGGCGATCACCAAGAGCTTCTGATGGGCCATCTGGACACTCCTTCTTCGGATTTCTCCCCTTCCGGCAATTGTGCCGGAAGGGGGTAATCCGTGCGTCAGACAGCGTGAAGAGGACTAGATCGGCGACTGCTCCGAAGGGATGTCGTCGGGCGGGGCGACGATCGGCTTCTTGATGTACAGCGCGTTGTAAAGCGTCGCCGCGAGGACACCGCCGGCGATCGGCCCGATCACGTAGGCGAGGATGAAGTCCTTGAACGGACCGAATCCCGAGCCGTCGGCGGCGCCGAACAGCGCGTTGGTGAGATCGGGACCGAACGCGCGCGCCGGGTTCAGCGAGGCGCCGGTCCACGGCCCGATCAGCAGGACGCCTAGCGCCAGCACGGTCGAGATCGCGATCGGCGCCCACTCCTTCGGCCCCTCATCGGCGACGGCCGTCGCGACGATCGTCCAGACGAGGAAGAACACGAACAGCGCCTCGAGCAGAATGCCGGCGCCGAGCGTGATGCCTGGTGCGCCTGCGGTTCCGTAGTCGATCGTGGGTGCGGCGAAGCCAACCGCCTGGCCCTGGTCATTGAGCACGAGCGCGACGAGGAAAGCGGCAAGCGTCGCGCCGATCACCTGCATCACGATGTAGAGGCCGGCAAGGCCGCCCTTGATCTTGCCGATCGCGAGCAGGCCAAGCGTCACGGCCGGGTTGAAGTGGCCACCAGAGATCCGCCCCAGCGTCTGGATGCCGACAAACAGCGCGAAGCCGTGAGCGAACGCGACAAACGGGATGATCAGGTTCGGTAGCTGCCCGTTGGGCGGCAGCACTCCCTTGTAGAGAGTGACCGCCATGACGATCGACAGCACGAGCAGAAACGTGCCGACGGCCTCGGCGATCAACGCCTTGGAATTCGATTCTTCCACTGGGACGTCCTTCCGGGTGAATGTTTTGAGCTTTTCGGGGGGGTACGAGAAGCGCCAGAAAGCCGAGGCGCCTTACGCATTCCTACCCGTTCACGCGGAAGTCACGCTGCAGGCGGCGCTCAACCGGTCAGCTGAGCGATCAGCGCCGCGCCTTCACGCATCATTCGCGAGCGCGGAACGACCTTGTCGAAGCCGGCGCCGAGCGCGGCCTTCCGGACGTCGTCGTCGGTGTGGGCGTAATAGGCGAGCGTCGGGAGGTCGGCGCCGGCCAGCGCCTCGGCCCGCGCCGCAGCGGCGTCGGTCGCGGCGTCGGTCAGGTCGACAACGGCGAGCGCGACGCCCTCGGCTCCCGGGAGAGCGGGCTCGTACCCGGCCTCACGGATCATCGACTCAACCTTCGACCCGAAGAGAAGGTCGCCGGTGAGCAGAACGACCTTGCCTGCCACGGCTTCGGTCAGATCCCGCGGCGCTGGTAGAACTCGCGGCGCACGGCCTCGGGCCTGCCCCACATCTGGACGGTCTCGGCGCGACCCTCGCGGACCTGCCGCACCGCCAGCTCGCCGGTGATGTCGTTGTCGTCGAGCAGCTTGAGCGTCGCGGAGACGGCCTCTGGAGCCGCGCCGTGGCCGAACTTGTTGGCGACGAGCAGCTTCCAGTGCCAGTCGGCCTTCGAGTAGGGCCGCGCGTTGCACTGCGTGAGCAGCGTCGACGCGTCGACGTAGTAGTCCTCGTCGTCGATGCGGAGGTCGAACTCGAGATGCGTCCAGTCGCTCGGAAGCGATTCGACGATCTCAGTGAATTCCGCGGCGAGTGACATCGCGTTTGAGCTTAGTGCGGCAGGTGGTGGAAGTGCCAAAGCTTGCCTCGGTTGGCTAAGCCGGAAATCTTCCAGTCGACTATCCCGCGGGGTGGTCGATTGGAAGATTCGCCGCCTCGTCAGGTCTCAATCTGGATCAGATCCGGCAGCGTCATCTGCAGGGTGGTGTGGTCGATCGAGAAATCCTCGCGCAGCATCTGTTCGATCTCGTGACGCGTGTCTTTGATGTCGAAGCGCGGGTCGACCATCACGTGCGCCGCCAGCGCCGGAAACCCGGAAGTGATCGACCAGATGTGCAGGTCGTGGACCTCCTGCACGCCGTGCACGCGTGCGATCGCCATGCCGACCGCCTCGACGTCGATTCCGGGAGGCGCACGTTCGAGCAAGACCTCGACGGGCTCCCAGATCAGGCGGAACGACGAGAGCAGGATCAGCAGCGAGATCGCAAGTCCGATCAATGGATCGAGGATCTCCCAGCCCGTCGCGAGTATTCCGATTCCTGCCAGGACCACACCGAGCGAGCCGAGAGCGTCGGCCGCGGAGTGCCGCAGCACGCCCTCGAGATTGATGTCGCTGCGGTCGCCGCGCACCAGCACCCAGGTCGCCAGCAGGTTCCCGAGCAGTCCGAATCCTCCGAAGATGAGCACCCCCGCTCCGTCAACGTCCGGCGGGTCCGAAAAACGTCCAAACGCTTCGATCGCGACAAAAACCGCCACCGCGACAAGCGCGAGCCCGTTGATCAGTGCGGCGAGGATCTCCACGCGACCGAGCCCGAACGTTCCGCGCCCGCTCGCCGGCCGCGCGGCGACCTTCGCGGCCGCGATGCCGAGCGCGATCGCCAGAACATCCGACAGCACGTGCCCGGCGTCTGCCCACAGAGCCAGCGATCCCGTCACGACGGCGCCGACCACGCCGAGGACGATCATCGCGACGTTGATCAGCAGCGCCTGCATCATGCGCCGGGTGTTGCCCTCGCGCGAGGAGTCGCCGTGGCTGTGTCCGTGCGCGTGGTTGTGTCCGGGACCGTGCACGTCAGACAACCTACCCACCGGCTCCGCCGCCGCCGGCCGGGACTAATCTGGCGGCCGTGAGCAGCGGATACCACCGAGCGCCAGACCCGGCCGTACTGATCCTGCGCGGCGACGACGCCGGCGAGTTCCTCAACGGCCAGGTCAGCAACGACGTCGGTTCACTGGCCGACGGTGAATCGCGCTACGCGCTGCTGTTGACCCCCAAGGGCAAGCTGCGCGCCGACATGCGGATCGCGCGCGACGGTGACGAGACCGTCGTCGTGTGCGACCCGGCCCACCTTCCGGCGATCCGTCACACAATCGACACCTACAGGATCGGCTACTTCTTCTCGACCGAGGACGCGACCGGCGAATGGAGTCTCGTTGAACTGGTCGGCGCGACGGCAGAGTCGCTGCCCGTACCCGTGGTCGAGCTCGATTCCCCGCTCGGCGTCGACCTGCTCGTCGAGACCGGCGACCTACCGTCCCTGACCGGCGCGCTCGAAGCACAGGGACTCGCCGAGCTGACGACCGACGAAATCGACGCCGCACGCGTGAGCGCCGGCGTGCCGTCGTTCGGCCGTGAGATGGACGAAGACACCTTCCCGGCCGAAGCCGGACTTGAAGAGCGCGCCGTCAGCTTCGAGAAGGGCTGCTACGTCGGACAGGAGACCGTCGCCCGGATGCATTACAAGGGCAAGCCGAACCGCCACCTGCGCCTGCTCACCGCCGACACGCCACTCACGTCAGGGGACCCGGTGACGGCCGCCGACGGCCGCGAACTCGGTACCGTCGGCACCGCCGTGGTGTCACCCGAGCGCGGGCCCGTGGCGCTGGCGATTCTCCGCCGTGAGGCCGAGGTCGGCGAGACCGTCCAGGCCGGAAGCGTCGCCGCAACCGTCGCCGAGGCCTGACGCGCATCGATCCGCCGGTCGGCGGTGTTTCATCTTCACGAAGGCCGATCTGGCGAACGTGACGCTCAGCGGGTGGGTGGTCATCCTTCCCCGTGGCGGATACGCTGTAGTCAGACGCGGTGGCAAAGCCACCCCGGTGACGGGGCGGCAAGGAGAATGGAGGACCGACATGGCAGCAGTCAGCCAACAGCCGACAGGCGCAGGCGTCGACGCAGAGCTCGCCCGGCTCGAAGAATCCAAAGCCAAGGCATGGCGCATCTACTCAAAGAGTCTCGAAGGCCTTGACGGTTCGGCCTACGACGAGGCCGAGGACCGCTCCTGGGAGCGCCTCCAGCGCAAGCTCGGTCAGATCGAGACCCGTCGCGCCGAGCTTGGTGCGAGCGAGAGCCACAACAGCACGAGCGGCAACTAGCCGCTTGCGCGTTCGCGCGTTCGCGCTGACCGCGCTCGTCGCGGCGTTCGCGTTCGCCGGTTGCGGCGGGCCGACCACCACCGCCACCGGCGACAAGGCCGGCGACGGCAAGCAGATCTTCAGCGACGCCGGCTGCGGCGGCTGCCACCAGCTCTCCGCCGCCGGCACCAACGGCGGCAGCGGCCCCAACCTCGATTCGATCGGCATCAGCGCCGCCGATGTGGCCGAGCAGGTCAAGAACGGAGGCGGCGGCATGCCGGCCTTCTCCGGGGATCTCACCGACAAGCAGATCCAGGCGGTCAGCGAGTTCGTCGCCGCGAACGACGGGTCCTAGCCCACCCGCGCTCTAGAGTTGCGCGCGATGTTTGCGCGACTCCGCGAGAAGACCAACGGCTACACAGTCACGCCCAAGCAGTTCAACGTCATCGCGATCAGCGCGGTGACGCTGCTGACACTGATCATCGCCACCGGTGCCGGCGTGCGTCTGACCGACAGCGGCCTCGGTTGCGAGTCCTGGCCGACCTGCCGCCCCGGCCAGCTCGCGGTGCCGACCGACCTCCACTCGCTGATCGAGTTCGGCAACCGGGTGATCTCCGGCCTGATCACCTTCGTAGTGCTCGGCGCCGCGATCGCGGCGATGCGCCGGCGCCCGTACCGACGCGACCTCGTCTGGCTGGCGTGGACGCTTCCGCTCGGGGCGTTCGTGCAGGCCGCACTCGGCGCGATGAGCGTCAAGAGCGACCTTGGCTGGGAGTGGGTGATGGCCCACTTCGCGACCTCGATGATCCTGACGATCTTCGGCGTCGCCCTGATCTGGCGTTGCCTGAATGAGCCCGGCGAGCGGCCGCGCAGCAAGCACCGCGCCGAGGTCTGGATGATCCGCACACTGCTTGTGCTCACGGCCGCCGCGTGGATCAGCGGCATGGGCGCAACCGCTGCCGGCCCCCACGCGGGCGGTCACGCCGACCAGACCGTCTCGCCGCGCTGGGAGCCGAAGGAGAGCGGTTCGCTCGAATTCGTCGTCCATCGCCACGGCCGCGTCGCCGACCTGCTCGGTCTTGCCGCGATATTCGTGTGGGTGTGGCTCTGGCGGCGCAAGGCCTCGCCTGAGCTGCGAATCAACGCGACGGTTTTCGTCGTGCTGGTGGGCATCCAGGGCCTGATCGGTTCGATCCAGTGGCGCGAGCAGCTGCCCGCCGAACTCGTCTGGCTGCACGTGATCTTCGCGACGCTCTGCTGGATATCGGCGCTGTGGTTCTGCTTCACCGCCGGGCGACTCGAGCCGCGCGAACAGCCGGAGCCCACAGGCGCTTACGAGAATGCGCCGCTGAACGCGTCGTAGAGCAGGTATCCGTTCAACCCGGCGATGATCACGGCAACGATCGTCACCGCGATCGTCGTGATCCGCTGATTGACCATCTCACCCATGATCTTGCGGTCTTTGGTGATCACGATCAACGGAAAGAGCGCGAACGGAATTCCGAACGAGAGGACGATCTGCGAGATCACGAGCGCGTCGGTCGTGTTGACCCCGAGCGCGAGGATCGTCAGCGCCGGGAGCATCGTGATCATGCGGCGCACGTGAAGGTTGATCTTCCAGTTCATGAAGCCGGCCATCACGACCTGGCCCGCGTACGTGCCCACGCTTGACGACGAAAAGCCCGACGCCATCAGCGCAACGGCGAACGCGAGCGCCGCGCCGCCACCGACAAGCGTCCCCAGTTCGTCGTGAATCTGGATGAGGTCGTCGATGTTCTCGAGTCCCGGCACATGGAACAGCGCGGCCGCGATGCAGAGCATCGAAAGGTTGATCAGTCCGGCCATCCCGAGTCCGATGAAGCAGTCGAGCCGGTTGTACTTCAGCAGCGTGCGCATCTCGGCTTTGTTCTTCGGGCGGATGCGATTCTTCTGAAGCGCCGAATGGAGATAGACGACGTGGGGCATCACGGTCGCGCCGATGATGCCGACGGCGAGGCTCAGCGCACCGGCACCCCCGAGGTCGGGGATAAGGCCGCCGGCCATCTCGCCGTAGTCCTGGTCGCCGACCGCGAAGAACGTGTAGATGAAGCCGAGGCCGATGATCGCGAGGAAGCCGATGATCGCCAACTCGAACTTGCGATAGCCACGCTGCTCAAGCGCGAGGATCCCGAAAGCCACGAACGCCGTGATGATTCCGGCCGGGAGCAGGTCGATCCCGAAGATCAGATAGAGACCGACGGCCGCGCCGACGAACTCGGCCAGGTCGGTCGCCATCGCGACGACCTCGGCCTGCAGCCACAGCGCCGTGTTGGTCTTCTTGCCGAAGCGCTGCCGCGACAGTTCCGGCAGGCTCTTGCCTGTGTAGAGACCGGCCTTTGAAGTGAGGTACTGGACGAGGATCGCCATCAGGTTGGCCATCACGATCACCCATACGAGCTGGTAGCCGTACTTCGCGCCGGCCGCGAAGTTGGTGGCGAAGTTGCCCGGGTCGACGTACGCGACCGACGCCACAAAAGCGGGCCCGAGAATCGCGATCGTGCCGCGGACGCGGCCGCTCGCGAGCGCGTGCGAGAGGTTGCTCTCGGGATCGAGACGCGGCGAGTCCGGTAGGTCGAGACCGTTCGTCGTCTCCTCTGACACCTGTTGCTCGAGGTTCATTGTCAAGTAACTGTAACAAGATTTCTTGGCTTGCCAAGAAATTTGTCTCGTGATGGGTATAGTGGAACTCATGGCGACAAAGGCCGACAGCGCTTCGACCAACTCACCGGCCGTCGAGGACTACCTCAAGGCGATCTACTCACTGACGGTCGTCGACGAGACGGCTTCGACGAACGACCTGGCCGCGCGCCTCGGCGTGTCCACGGGCTCGGTCTCGGCGATGATCAAGCGGCTCGACGACGACGGGTTCGTCAGCCACGTCCCCTATCGCGGAGTCGAGCTGACCGATGAGGGCCGCAGCGTGGCGCTGCGTGTGGTGCGCAGACACCGGCTTATCGAGCTGTTCCTCGCGAAGTCGCTGGACATGCCCTGGGAGGACCTCCACGACGAGGCCGAGATCCTCGAGCACGCGATGTCCGACCGGCTCGTCGACCTGATCGCCGAGAAGCTCGGGGACCCGCAGTTCGATCCGCACGGTGACCCGATCCCCACGCGCGACGGCAGGATCCGACCACGCCCGACGATCAGCCTGTCGGCGCTCGAGCCGGGCGATGAGGCGATCTTCGTGCGGGTGTCCGACTCGAACCCGGACATGCTGCGCTTTCTCACCGACGAGGGCATCGGCATCGGCGACCGTGTCGAGATGGTCGGCCACCAGCCCTTCGACGGCCCGGCGATCGTCCGTATCGCCGGCCGCGAGCACGCGCTCGGGCTCACGCTCGCCGGAGCGATGCGCGTATCGGTCGAGGGCTAGGGCTGCCCGAGGTCCTGCTGAGCGCTCGGGCGCTCCTCTTCGACGTCGAACTCGACGGCGTCAGCGGCCGTGTTGTCGGCGTAGATCGTGAAGAAGCCGGGCTCGGTGGTGAGCTTGAAGTTCGCGGTCTGGCCCTTGCCGACCGGCACCTTGCGCTCGATCTTGTCGGACGAGAAGGTGACGTTCTGGTCCGTTCCCGTCTGATTGACGACGATGAACCGCGTCGGTCCCGCTCCGAATGGTTTGGGCGACACGGCGATGTCGTCCTCACCCACGATCACCGAAACCGTCAGCGTGGCGGGCGGCTTGGGCTCGTTCGGGTAGCTCTCGACCTCGCCGCAGCCGGTGACCACCAGCACGACGAACAGCGCTCCCAATGCGCACAACGTTGAAAAGAGCCTCCCTCTCACCGCGCAAGAGGTTACAGGCGATGCTGGAGCGATACCCTTTCGCGCCGAGTTTCCGACCAATTTCAGCCCTGGAGCAACATGCCTGTACTGGAAGTCAACGACATCGATCTGACCACCCTCACCGACGACTCGCAGCCGCTCGGTGAACTGCCGGCGACGATGCTCGCCTGGGTGATCCGCGAAGACCGGTTCGGCGAGCCCGAAGACGCGATCAAGCTCGAAGAGATCGAGTGTCCTGAGCCCGGACCGTTCGAGGTCGTCGTCAAGACGATGGCCGCCGGAGTCAACTTCAACAACGTCTGGGCCTCGCTCGGTGAGCCCGTGAGCCCGTTCCGCTACCACCCCGAGGACCACCACATCGGCGGCTCCGACGCCTCCGGCATCGTCTGGAAGGTCGGCGAGGGCGTGACGCGCTGGAAGCCGGGCGACGAGGTCGTCGTGCACTGCAACCAGGCCAGCTACGAGGACGTCGAGGTCCACGGTCTCGACCCGCTGGCCGCTCCGAGCCAGCAGATCTGGGCCTACGAGACCACATGGGGCAGCTTCGCCCAGTACTTCAAGGTCCAGGCCCAGCAGCTCCTGCCGAAGCCGAAGAGCCTTTCCTGGGAAGAGGCCGCCAGCTACGGCCTGACCTACTTCACCGCCTACCGCATGCTGATGAACCGCGCCGCGCTGCAGGCCGGCGACAAGGTCCTGATCTGGGGCGCGGCCGGCGGTCTCGGCGTGTTCGCCACACAGCTCGTCAAGATGGCCGGCGGCAAGAGCGTCGGCGTCGTCAGCAGTGACGAGAAGGGCGAGCTGATCATGAAGCTCGGTGCGGCCGGATACATCAACCGCAACGACTACGGCTTCGCGCGCAAGGGCGGCGAGACGCCGGAAGAAGAGAAGGCGCGCTTCAAGGAGTCGCGGCGCTTCGGCCAGGACGTCGCCGAGATCCTCGGCGGCGACCCCGACATCGTCTTCGAGCACGTCGGTAAGCAGACCTTCCCGACCTCGGTCCTGACGGTCAAGCCGTTCGGCAAGGTCGTGATCTGCGGCGCCACCAGCGGCTACAACCTCGACTTCGATGTCCGCTACCTGTGGATGCGCCAGAAGGAGATCCTCGGCAGCCACTTCGCCAACGCCTGGGAGGCCACCAAGGCCAACCGCCTGATCGAGGACGGTCAGATCAGCCCGGTGCTGTGGAAGACGATGGGCTTCGAAGGCGTACCGGAGGCGCACCAGATGCTGCGCGACAACAAGCACCTTGGAAAAATCGCAATCCTCGTCGGGGTCTCGGAAGAGGGCCAGGGCCGCACGGCCGAAGGCCCCGGCGCAATCCACGCTGAAGTGGGAGGCTGATCGAACATGGGCAAGTACCCGAAGGCCGTCGAGGTCGCATGGAACCTCACGCCGTTCCGCAGTGACGAGTTCGTCGAGGCGCTGCGCCCGTACGCCGAGCGTGCGATCAACTACGGCGCGACCGGCTACCTGATCGTCCGCCAGGCCGACGACGAGCTGGTCGTCAAGCAGTACGCCTTCTTCGAGAACAAGGCTGACTGGGACCGCTACTGGAACTCCGAGCTGATGCAGCAGTGCCGCGCGGAGCTGACGGGCCACTTCGCCGTGCCGGTGCTCTACACCTGGCAGGAAGTCGTGACGCACCATCGCCTGCCGGAGCCGGCGGCCGAGACAGAGGCCGTCGCGGCCGAGTAGCGCGATGACGAGCAACGGCAACGGCAGCAGTTCCGGCAAGACGCCACTGCTGCTGCTCCACGGCTTCACCGGTACTCCCCTGATGTGGGAGCCGGTGCTGCCGTTGCTCGCCGAGCACCACGAGATCTACGCGCCGCACCTTCCGGGCCACTACCTCGGACCATCGCTCGAGGACCCGGGAGCGAACATCGCCGACGCCCTCACCGACGTCCTTGAGGAGATGATGGACGAGCGTGGATGGGAGCGGGCGCACATCGTCGGCAACTCGCTCGGCGGATGGGCTGCGCTGCTGCTGGCCGAGCGCAAGCGCGCCCTGACGACGGTCGCGCTCTCCCCCGGCGGCGGCTGGGAGATGGACAGTTGGGCGCACAAGCGGATCATCAAGTACTTCAAGGTCAACCAGACCCAGATCGTCAACCTTGAGCCGATCGCCTACGAACTCTGCGCGCGTCCGCGCACGCGCAAGATCCTGATGCGCGACCCGGTTGCCTACCCCGGCCGCCTGCCTGGATCGCTCGCAAAGCAGTGGGTGCGCGCCGCCGCGCGCTGCCCGTCCTGGCGGATGCTGCTCGAGTACGCGCCGAAGGTCAACGCGCCGAAGACGATGGACGGCCTCGAGGGCCCGATACGCGTGGCCTGGGCCGAGAAGGACCGCATCCTTCCTTACGAGGGCTACTCAGAAGCCTGGCGTGCCGTACTGCCCGACGCCGACTGGGTGACGATGCCCGACGTCGGCCACGTGCCGATGAGCGACAACCCGGAGCTGGTGGCTCAGACGATCCTCGAGGTCACGGCTGCGCCGCACCGAGAAGTCGTCGAGCCGGACTAGTCCTGTCCGCCGCTCAGCCCTGCGCGAGCGGGGCCATCGTCAGACCGAAGTCGGCGAGCTGCTCCCAATAGAGCTCGGCCGGCTCGAGCTGTCCCGTCCAGACCGTTGCGAGACCGCTGTTGTGGATCTCGTTGGCGTACTCGTAGCCGCGGTCGAGCGACACGCCGGGAAGCGTGCGCGAGAGCACCATCGCGACTCCGTCGAAGGTGTTGTGGTCGTCGTTTCGGACGATGATGTGCCAGAGGCCGCCGATCCCGGATCCCGGGCCGCGGACGACTGGGCGTTCGATCACCTCGTTCGACATGCGGAAGATTCTAGGGAATTCAGGCGCTTTCAGCTTCGCGGGCCGCGCGTTTGGCCCAATAGCGCTCGAGCCCGGCGTAGTTGTGGTCGACCGGCAGTGCGCCGACCAGCGACTCCGCAACGTCCGGCGGCACCCCCTCGAGCTTGGCTTCAAAGTCACGCATGAAGTCCTCTGAGCTGCCCGAGCGCGCCAGCTCGGCGAGCCGCCGGAGCTCACGCTTGGCCGCTTCGATCGAGTCGAGCACGTCGGGCACGCGGCCGAAGTGCGTCAGACCAAGTGTCGAGGGAACCGGGTCGTGCTCGGCGAGCCGGTCGAGCGACGCGAGCCAGAGCTCGATGTCGACTTCGGGCGGAGGGGTCGAGACGACACGCAGGTCAAAACCGTGAATCGTCTGACCGACGAGATCTCCGACGATCGCGTACTCGGTCTCGAGGTGCAGGTAGGCCATGTGGTGGCCGGAGTGTCCGGGAGTGTGGATCGCCTCGAATCCAGCAACCACGTCGCCGTCGGCGATCGGGTGGATGTTTGCTTCCGGCACCGGGACGACCTCGCCCCACTTGTCCATCTCGTCGCCGTAGATCCTCTCTGCGGAGGCGAGCAGGCGGGTCGGATCGACCATGTGCGGCAGGCCGACCTCGTGGATGTACACCTGCAGGTCCGGATAGTGCTCGACGAGCTTGCCGGTTCCGCCGGCGTGGTCGAGGTGCACGTGTGTGAGCAGGACCACCTCGGGCACCCGATCGCCGAGGGCGTCGATCACGTTGTGGAGTGAGGATTCCGGGCCGGGATCGATCAGGACGTTCTCCCAGCGATGACATGCGATCGCCCGCTCGATCTCCTGAAAACGTGTGTCGATGATTTCGAAGCTCATGGCCGCGAATCTACCGGGCAAGCAGCGACCGCAGCGCAGCCACGACGTCGTCGACGTTCTTGGCCGGAAGCTGGTGGTCTCCGTCTGTCTCGATCAGCTCGGTTTCGGGGAGGGCCTCGGCCAGCCGGCGTCCGTTGCGCACAATCACCGTCGGGTCCTCACGACCGTGCAGGATGATCGACGGTGCGACGATCCGCCCGAGATTACGGGTGACGAGCCTTTCGGCGTCGTTGAAGATCAGGCGGTCATTGGCGAGCGCACGGATGCTGTTGTGCCGCGCGAGCATCGACACCGCGAGCGCGCGTTGGCGCTCAAACTCCGGGTCGGGCCCGTAGGCGGCGACAGAGCCCTGCCGCGCCGCGACCTTGCGCAGAAGCCGGAGGAACAACAGGTCGCAGACCTGCCGCACGCCCGGACGCTCGATACGCATGATCAGCCTCGCCTGGCGAATCCGCGGCTCTTCGAGCCGTGTCCCCCCTGCCGCCGGCGCCAGCAACAGCATCCGCTCGACGAAGTCCGGGTGCCGAATCGCGAGGCCAAGCGTCGCAAGACCACCGAACGAGTGGCCGACCACCACCGCGCGATCAATCCCGAGCGTGCCGGCCGCCTCGACGATCGCGTCCAGCTGAGCGCCGAAGTCCTGGGGCGCGCCGGTCGACCAGGCGTATCCCGGGCGGTCGAACGCGACGGTGTGATGGTCGCCGAGCTGCGCCCGGACGGCGTCGAACTCGCGGCAGATCCCGGGCATCCCGTGGATGAACACGATCGGGCGACCCTGGGCGACGTGCTCGAGATAGTGCACCGGCCCCCCTGCGGTCTCGACGATCCCGCTGGCGTCGACCGGCGGTGCGGGAAGACGGCCGAGCACCAGGTTCGCGAGCACCACGAGCGCCAGTAGCGCAAGCAGGGCGTACAGGGCGATCATCGGCGCCCGCCGCGTTTCATCGGTCCCATCCCCACGGTCGCGCGCAGGCTACCGGGTACCTGCGCGTGCCGCCCCGCTACCAAGGCCCACGCACTCGGGCCAGTCGCCGTGCATGCCAACGGCCCTCGCCGCGCGCTCGGCTCGTCGCCAGCCGATGTTGAGCGACCGCCAATCGGTCGGACGCTCGACCATCAGAGAGCACACCCAGGCGCGCCACTCCAGCATTGGACGCGGCGGCGAAGCAGCGACCGTCGGCACCGCGTCGGCGCTGAGCGTGCTGATGTACGCCGCCGAGTCGTCACCCCGGCCGAGGTTGCCGCGGGCGATCCAGGCGTCGGGGTTGATCGCGTTCAATCCGGTCAGGAGCAGATAGCCGCTGATCAACGAACCAGCCAGAAGCACGTGGCGGCTGCTTGAGAGCATCTGAGCGGCCAGCAGGAGAAGCACCGCACCGACCCAGTAAGTGAACACGTGACTGAGCAGGCGCATTCGCGTGAATCCGTAGGCCTCCTCGTAGAGTCCGAGTCGTTTTAGGGCGGACACGAGGATCACCAGCGTCAGGGCGACGATCGTCAGGGAGGCGATGCGGAAGACGGATCCCCTCCGCCCCTCACCCCCTCGTCCGACGGCTTTCATCGCTACCCAGAGCAAGACCACCGTGAGCGCCGCCACAGCGAGCAGCTGAAAGAACCCGGCGCGGGCGTACTCGGCGTAGGTCATCCCGGTCCCGTCGATCTGCGCTCTGCCGCCGAACAAGTAGGCGAACTGGACGGCTACGAACAGAGCAAACAATGCACCGACGGCGCTGAGCACGACGTTGATCTCGACGCTCCAGTCGCGGCGCTGGGCAGGCGCCTCGGGTGCTTCTTCATGAGACTGCATGCGAGAGGCGGCCGCGAACGTGAGCAGGCCGATTGCCATCCAGGCGAAGATGATCACTTGAACGATGTCGAGACTCACCTGGCCGGGTGAGAAGTCCAGGGACGGAATCGCGGCCTCGACGCCCCGGGCGAAGATCGCGTCGGCTGAGGCGAACAGCACCGCGAATCCAGCGATCACAGGAATCGCAACCAGAGCGCCGCGCAGATACGCGGCGGCGCCGCCGAGCTTGAACCCGGTCCGCGCGGCCAACACCGCGCCGACCGCGCGCGATCCGCCGGCGAATACCGCGAACAGTTGTTCAAACGCGCCGAGCGCCAGATCGCGCGTTCGAAGCATCCATGCAGGCCGCTCCGTCGACATCGCAGACAGCGCGATCGTGAAGATCGCCGCCGCGGCCACAAGATCGATCGCATTCAGGTAACCAGCGGCGCGCACGAAGGTCCACGCGACCAGTCCCAGCGCCGAAAGCGCGAGCAGCGGACCGGCGGGTCCGGTCGGCCGGCGAACGGCGATCACCGCCGCGCACAGCAGCGCAGACGCAAGCAACAGGCCGATGCCAGGCATCTTCCCCCAGGCAAGCCTCTCGAACAACAAGCCGCAGAGCGTTCCGAGCAGAACGATCGTCATTGCCGACTTGACCTTCAACGGTCCCGTTGTGAGCTTCATCATCACAACGCCTCCTAATCATTTCCGGATCGCGGCCAGCCATTTCGGCGCGGCCCTCCGCGATCAACTAGTGAGGGTTGTGGAAACTACAGGAAGACAGGCGCCGCGACCGCGGGCTTAATCAGAGCTTCATCGTGCCGCGGCCGCGATGTCGCGGGCGATTACCTGCGGGTGCGTGTACGGCTGCATGTGACCGCCGGCGAGCATCGTGAGCTTCGCGCCCGGGACGCTCTCGGCGGCGCTCTGAACCGAGGCAGCCGAGACGAGCTTGTCTTGATCCCCCTGAACGAACCAGACCGGCGCGCGGATCTCGTCGAGGATGTCGGCCACGGAGCCGATCGCGTCCTCGGCGTTCAAGACCTCCTCTGACCACGCGTCAAGGTCGCGCTCACGCATGTTCAATTCCAGCGCCCGATCGAGCCAGCCCTCGTTGACCTCGTCGGGGCTGAAAGCCTCTTTCCCGCCCTGTTTGGCCGAGACCGTGCGGAACAGGTTTGAGACAGTGAGGTTGCCGATCTGCTTCAGGACCGGGAGCCGCATCAGCCTGACGAAGCGGGCTTGGAAAATCCGCTGGTGGGTGATGTCATCGGGGTTGACCGCGGGATCGACCGCGACCACTCCGCTGACGTCAGACGCGAACCGCTTCGCGTACATCAGGGAGATCGTCCCGCCGTACGAGTGCCCGGCGATCACCGGATCCTTCAGCTTCAGCTTGCGGGTCAGATCGTGGATGATCTGCACCTGCTGGTCAAACGGCACGTACCCCTCCTGCGAATAGGCGTAGCCCGGCCGGTCGATCTGGATCGTGCGTCGTCCCTTTGTCGCGGCGGCGACATCATCCCAGTCCCCCCACGTGCCGGGGAGTCCGTGGATCATCACCACAGCCGGCTCGCGCCCGGCCTTCTCCACGTAGTGGATGCTCCTGCCGTCGACCGTCACATAGTGGCTGTTCGGCAGCGCCGGCGGCGTGGCGGGCAGCCTCGCCCACGTCCAGTTCAGGACGATTGCGATCAGCAGCAGGGCGAGCAGGACTCTGCGGATGAGCTTCCACACGGCCGGTCAAAACTAGCCTCTTCGGCCGTCGGCAAATACAATTTGTCACATGAGCAACCACCGACTCCCCCAGCCCGACCGCCCGTGGGTGATGCGCACCTACTCCGGGCACTCGAACGCCAAGAAGTCCAACGAGCTTTACCGCAAGAACCTCGAGAAGGGCCAGACCGGCCTCTCGATCGCGTTCGACCTGCCGACCCAGACGGGATACGACCCGGACGACGAGCTTTCCAAGGGCGAAGTCGGCAAGGTCGGCGTCTCGGTCGCGCACCGCGGCGACATGGAGGCCCTGCTCGACCAGATTCCGCTCGGCGAGATGAACACGTCGATGACGATCAACGCCACCGCGATGTGGTTGCTCAGCCTGTACATCGCCACGGCCGAGGAGAACGGAGTCGACCAGTCCGCGCTTTCCGGCACGACGCAGAACGACATCCTCAAGGAGTACCTCTCGCGCGGCACCTACGCCTTCCCGCCCGGCCCATCGATGCGCCTGATCGCCGACATGGTCAGCTACACGGTCAACAACGTGCCGAAGTGGAACCCGATCAACATCTGCAGTTACCACCTTCAGGAGGCCGGAGCGACTCCGGTGCAGGAGATCGCCTACTCGATGTCCAACGCGATCGCGGTGCTCGACGCGGTCAAGGAGCGCGGGCAAGTCAGTGACGAGGACTTCCCGAAGGTCTTCGGCCGCATCAGCTTCTTCGTCAACGCCGGCATCCGTTTCATCGAGGAGCACGCGAAGCTGCGCGCGATGGGCAAGCTTTGGCAGGAGCTGGCCGACCGCTACGGCGTCGAAGACGAGAAGCTCCGCCGCTTCCGTTACGGCGTTCAGGTCAACTCCCTTGGTCTTACTGAGGCCCAGCCCGAGAACAACATCCAGCGCATCGTGCTCGAGGCGCTCGCCGTGACAATCGGCCGCGACGCCCGCGCCCGCGCGCTGCAGCTGCCGGCCTGGAACGAGGCACTCGGACTGCCGCGCGCCTGGGACCAGCAGTGGGCGCTGCGCATCCAGCAGGTCCTCGCCTTCGAGACCGACCTGCTCGAGTACCCCGACATCTTCGAGGGATCGGTCGTGATGGACGGACTCGTCGATGAGCTCGTCGAAGGCGCAAAGGCGGAGATGGCGGTCGTGCAGGAGCACGGCGGCGCGGTCGAGGCCGTGCCGTACATGAAGTCCGCACTGGTCGAGAGCCACTCGCGCCGCGTCCAGGCGATCGAGAACCACGACCTCACCGTCGTCGGCCAGAACAAGTTCACGTCGACCGAGGAGTCGCCGCTGACGGCCGACGCCGAGGGCGGCATCATGGTGATCGACCCGGCAGTCGAGCGCGAGATCATCGGCGAGGTCGAGAAGTGGCGCTCCGAACGCGACCAGGCTGCCGTCGACAAGGCCCTCGCCGACCTCGCGACCGCAGCGGCGAACGACGCCGAGAACCTCATGCCGTACTCGATCGCAGCCGCCAAGGCCGGCGCGACCACCGGCGAGTGGGCCGCCACACTGCGCGACGTCTTCGGTGCCTACCGCGGCCCGACGGGCATCGGCGATGCAGCTATGGGCAGCGACGACGAGGCGATCGAAGCCGTGCGCGAGCGCGTTGAGGAAGTCTCCGAGCAGCTCGGCCGCCGGATCAAGATCCTCGTCGGCAAGCCCGGACTCGACGGCCACAGCAACGGCGCCGAACAGATTGCCGTGCGCGCCCGTGACGTCGGTATGGACGTCGTCTACGAGGGCATCCGCATGACGCCGTCGCAGATCGCGACCAGCGCCGTCCAGGAGGGCGTCCACGTTGTCGGCCTGTCGATCCTCTCCGGCTCGCACCGCGAGCTGATCCCGAGCGTGATCGAGAACCTGCGCGAGGCGGGAGTGGATGTGCCGGTCGTCTGCGGCGGGATCATCCCCGACCACGACGTCCAGCCGCTGCTCGACGCCGGTGTCGCGCGGGTCTACACGCCGAAGGACTTCGAGCTCAACCGCATCATGGGCGACATCGTCGACCTGGTCGCGGAGCGTTCACAGGCCCCGGCCGGCGCAACCGCCTGAGCTAGAGCAGGATCAGCGCCAGGCCCGCGAGCCAGGCGAACATCGCCACGTAGAGCAGGCGCTCGAACAGGCCGAACAGTCCTGTGAAGAAGACCTGCCGCGAGATGGCGCTGAGCGCGGCCGTCGAAACGACGAAGCCGCCGAGGAATCGCAGCAGGCCGAGGTGCGGCTTCCAGAACGGGTCGAGGTGCACGATCTCGGCGAAAGTTCCGGCAGCGATCGCGATCGAAGCGAATGCGATGACGGCGAGAACGAAGTGCGAGCGGCCGATCGAGGTCGACTCCTCACCCTCGATGTCGGTCGGAAAAATCGTGATCGCGCCGCGAACGGCGGCGAAGACGAGCAGCAGCAGGATCATCCAGGTCGGCTTCGGGAAGATCGCATCGCCGAGCATCACGGCGGTCAACAGGCCGGCTAGACCGAGCCAGATCGCCGTGAGGCGGTAGAACCACGCGTACTCGCGTGCGCCGTAATCCGACACGGCGTCGCGCAGCGGATTGACTCCGCGGTCGAGGAAGTGCACGGTCACCAGCGAGACTGCTGCTCCGGCGACGAGCGCCAGGATCATCACGGCGAGCAGCTGCGTCGTCCCCGAGACGGTGGTGATGTGGAGCTCGTTGACCGGCATGCGAGCGAGCAGCCTAGACCCCTTCGTCGCACGTTCAAGCGACAAATCCGCCAATCGACCACCCCGCGGGGTGGTCGATTGGAAGTTGTGCCGCTGGACGGCGGGGTGCCCGTAGACTCCCGCCCAGTGAATCCTCCGGATCCAGTCGAAACGGCCGCCGGGCTCGGCCAACGGCTCGCTGCGCGCGACCGAAGCGCGGCCCCGGCCGCACTCAACGTGCTTGAGCAACGCGGCCCCTCGGCACAGGCGCAGGCCGACGCCCTGCTGGCCGAGATCGCACCGTCGAAGACGGGCCAAGAGGCTCCGGGCGTGATCGTCGGTATCACCGGCCCGCCCGGCGCCGGCAAGTCCACCCTCCTGTCCGAGCTGATCAATCGCTGGCGCGCTCGCGACAAGTCCGTCGCCGTCCTTGCGATCGACCCGTCATCGAAGCGGTCCGGCGGCTCGCTGCTGGGCGACCGCGCGCGCATGGCGGTCGACTCGCGTGACGCCGACGTTCTCGTGCGTTCGAGCGCCACGGCGACCCGGCTCGGCGGACTCGCCCCCACCACCCGCGAGTCGGCGATCGCGCTTGCGGCCGCCTTCGACATCGTGATCGTCGAGACCGTCGGCGTGGGCCAGTCCGAGACCGACATCGCCGAGCTGGCCGACATCACCGTCGTGATCGTGCAGCCGGCCAGCGGCGACACGCTGCAGTTCATCAAGTCAGGTGTGATGGAGATCCCCGACATCCTCGTCGTGACCAAGGCCGACCTGGGTCAGATCGCGCTGAACGCGTCGCGCGACCTGAACGCCGCACTGCGCTCGCTCGGAGCGAACACGCCCGTGCTGCGCGTGTCGTCGATCGCGCCCCCGACGGGAGTGGACGAGCTGATCGACGCAGTTGAGGGCGCCTTCGAAGAACTCGACGTGACCGCGCGTCGCGCGGAAGTCCGCCGCTACGCAGCGCTCGACGCGTTCGCCCACGAGCACGGTGAGAGGGGCCTGCGCTCGCTCGGCGGGCGGCGCGCGGCCGAGAAGCTGCTGGCCGGTCAGGACCCATTGCTCGGCCACCGCGAACTGCGGCAGCTGCTCGAGGACGCCGCGGCCTAGAGGAACGAAAAAGCCCGCCTTGCGGCGGGCTCCCTCGAAACTGCTTGTCAGATCCGGACTACTGCCCGAGGATCTGAATGCGCCACTCGCCGCCTTCCTTGATCAGCGGGAGGGTCTGCTGCATCTGAGCCTTTTGGACGTTCGATGACACGTCGATCGTGGCCGTCGCGGTCTTGCCGTCCTTGTTCACGTCGACGCTCTTGACGACGATCTTGAAGTCCTTCAGCTGAGCGCCCGTCTTTTCGAAGGTGCCTACGCAGTCGCCGTTGCCGATCTTGCGCGCGGCCTTCGAAAGCAGGTCGTTGCAGAGCTTCTTGTAGTTCTGGTCGGCCGTGGCGTCGCCGAACTCGCCGACGCGCTCGATGATCGCCTGCTCCTCAGCGGAGAAGTCCTGGTCGGAGTCGACCTCGACCTTCTTGGCGCTGCCGACCGTGTCCCCTTGGTCGAACTGCTTGGTGTCGCCACCGTTGGTGTCGCCGCTGTTGTTGGAGGCGGTGTCACCAGACCCATTCTTGTCGTCGCCACAGCCCGTGACAACGAACGCGGCCAGTGACAGCACCGCGACGATGGCGAGCAGCCGCGCCGCGAATCCAACGTTCTTCATCAAAAGTTCCTTTCGAGTCTTCATCTGCCGAGGTTGTATTCGGCAGGTACAGCCCCGCTCCTTATGCAGGAACGGCCCCCTTAATCAATGTTTCATACGGTATTGCATCGACTCTTTGATCCCGCTTGCAGGCAGATTGTGCTGTGGTTGAGCGCCCTAAACTCAAGAGCGTGGAATCTTCCTTCGGACCCCCCGACGACGTCGGCGCCTGGCTGCGCTGTTACCGCTGCTGGTCACGCTCGCTCGAGGTCCAGCTGCACGTCGAGGGCATCTACAAGATCGACCCGGACAGCGCAGAGCGCACCGAGACCGTCGACGAGCTGCACGAGGCGGTCATCCAGTGCGTCGACTGCCTGCACGACCAGCCGCACCTGACGCTGATGGACGGCCGCATCGCCCCGGTCGAGGACCGCTGGGAACGCATGGTCACCGGCACGCCGTGGGTCGCCTCGGCGATCGTCGCCGTTCCTGAGGAGTCTGTCGAGGTCTGCGCAGGGCCCGAGGCCGCCGAATCGCTCACCCACGCCGCATTCGGCGAGGCCGGGATCCGCGAGTTCTTCGCCCACGTGCGCTTCCACAAGCACGAGGACGGCCAGATCATCATCCACATGCTTGTCGAGCTCTACGCCCGCAACGCCGACGAGGCCGCCGAGGTGCTCGAGAGCGCCTCACGCGGAGAACTGACGATCGCCTCGCTCGCCGAGGAGTCGCGCCCGCCGGCCACGACCCCGAACGGTCCCCACTGATGCAGGTCGACCATCGCGTGGATGTGGCCGCCGACCCGGCGGCAGTGTGGGACGTGCTTGGCGACCCTTCGCTGATGCCCGAGTGGTTCACGAAGCTCGAGAACTTCGAGGCGCTCAAGGGCGACGGCACGAAGAAGGGCGACCGCTATCAACTCGAATATCCGCGCAATGACGGCCCGCTGGTACTCAGCGTGGAAGTCCTGAGCGTCGACGCGCCGCACGGTCACGTTCACCGGTTCGAGGGCTTCCAGGTCCCGTTCACGATTACGAGCACGATCGAGACCGATGGCAACGGGTCCGTCTGGGATGCTTCCATCGAGGTGAAGCTCTCCCTCGTTCAGCGCGCACTCGGACCGGTGATCAAGAACTATCTCGACGGCTTCGCCCGCGAGATGGGCGACGACTTCCGGACCTACGTCGAGAGCAAGTAGACCGCCAGCGCCACGGTGCCGGCGCTGACCAGGGTGAACGACGCTGCCTGCGCGACGATCGCCTTCAAATCCTTGGGCTTCGAGTCGTGCCATGCAGCCGGGAGGAAGAGCAGCGCGTTGGTCCACGCGCCGACCACCAGAAACCACGACCACGGAGCCGGGAAATCCGGCGCGGCGGTTCCGGCCGCGATCAGGATCACGCCCATGATGATCAGGTCAAGGTGCGCCTGAAAGATCCGTCGCGGCGAGCGAACGCCGATCCGCTTCAACCAGTCGGTGTCGGTGGCCATCCAAACGACCCACCCACTCAACGCACCGAGGGCGAGCTCGACAGCACCAGCCTGAGTGATCCAAGAAACATCCATGACTGAGCCCCTTAAATGCCAAACCTCCGCCCAGGTGGGCGGAGGTTTGGAAGAAATGCCGCTCGGAAGCGCTTACTCCGGCTTGCGCGGAACGAGCACCTTGCGGATGAACTCGCAGACCTTGACGTTGTCCTGGTTGAACACGTAGGTGTGCACCTTGACGACGCCGCGGTCGGGCTTGCTGCTCGACGGGGTCACCTCGAGCACCTGCGTCTCGGCATAGATCGTGTCGCCGTGGAAGACCGGCGCCGTGTGCTTGAGCGACTGGATCTCGAGGTTGGCGATCGCCTTGCCCGAGATGTCTCGGACGCTCATGCCGAGCGCGACCGAGTAGATCAGGTTGCCGACGACGACGGCGCGGCCCTGCTGGGTCTTCGACGCGTAGTTGTCGTCGAGGTGCAGCGGGTGGTGGTTCATCGTGATCAGGCAGAAGAGGTGGTCGTCGCTCTCCGTGATCGTCTTGCCGGGCCAGTGCTTGAAGTTCTGCCCGACCTCGAACTCGTCGAAGTAGCGGCCCAGCGGCACTGCGCCGGTCTCCTCGCGGGAAATCGCGTCAAAAGTCGTGCCTGTCGGCTCAGTTGCCTGTGCTTCTGCGGTGTCAGCCACCGTGTCTCCTTTGTTGTTTTTCAATCACTTTCGCGACCAGCTTGACCATGCCGCCTTCGCCGCTGATCTTGATCTTGCCCTGGTCGTAAGCCTCGATCCACTGGGGCAGCCCTTTGCGCGGATCGATGATTTCGTTGAAGTCGTGACGCATCACCAGCACGTCGATCATCGCCGGGGAGCCGTCGGACTTGGCGACCTCGGGACCGGGGAATTTCAGCTTGTACTGCTGGTGGTCGCCCTTCGCCTGGAGGTCGACGTTGACGATCAGCGCAAGCGGGCTGAGCGCCGGGACCGCGGCGATGAACCGCTTCCCGGCCTCTTCCAGCTGCGCTTTCGTGTCGGCCTGGTTCACAGGCTCTAGATCTTGTTCTGCGCGATCAGCTTGCGGCCGATCACCATGCGCTGGATCTCGCTGGTGCCCTCGCCGATCAGGAGCAGCGGAGCGTCACGGTAGAGGCGCTCGATCTCGTACTCCTTCGAGTAGCCGTAGCCGCCGTGGATGCGGAAGGCGTCCTCGACGACTTCCTTGCCCACCTCACTCGCGAACAGCTTGGCCATACCGGCCTCGACCTCGGAGCGCACGCCGGCGTCCTTCAGGCGAGCGGCGCGGCGGACCATCAGGCGCGCCGCCTCGAGCTTGGTGCCCATGTCGGCGAGCTTGAACTGGATCGCCTGGTGCTCGGCGATCGGCTTGCCAAAGGTCTTGCGCTCCTGGGCGTACTTGATGCCGAGCTCGAACGCACGCTGCGCGATGCCGACTCCGCGGGCGGCGACGTTTACGCGGCCGACCTCGAGCGCGTCCATCATCTGGATGAAGCCCTTGTTCAGGCCGGCCTCTTCGCCGCCGAGGATGTTCTCGGCCGGGCACTTGTAACCGTCGAACACCAGCTCGGTCGACTCGACGCCCTTGTAGCCCATCTTCTTCAGCTGCGGCGGGACGTTCAGGCCCTTGTACTCGCCCTCGTTCTCGTGGACGCCCGGCTCCTTCTCAGCGATGAAGCAGGTCATGCCCTTGAACGGCGGCGAGGCCTCCGGGTCGGTCTTGACGAGCACGAAGACGAGCGCGCTGCGCAGACCGTTGGTGACCCACATCTTCTGGCCGTTGATCTCGTAGGTGCCGTCGTCGATCTTCTTGGCGGCCGTTTTGATCGCCTGCACGTCCGATCCGAGCTCCGGCTCGGACAGCGAGAAGGCGGCGCGGATCTCACCGGTCGCCATGCGCGGCAGGTACTTCTGCTTCTGCTCGTCGGTGCCGAACTTCATCAGCAGGTAGCTGCCGATGAAGTGGGTGTTGACGATGCCGGCGACCGAGATCCAGCCGCGCGAGAGCTCTTCGACGATCATCGCGTAGGTCGTGAGGTCGAGGCCCATTCCGCCGTACTCCTCGGGGATCGTCACGCCGAAGAGTCCGAGCTCCTTCATCTGCTCGTTGACTTCCTCGGGGAACGAGTCCTCGTGGTCGTGCTTCTCGGTGACGGGGATGACCTGCTCATCGACGAACTGACGGACCATCTCGGTGATCGCGAGCTGCTCCTCGGTCTTGTCGATCTGGGCGGGAATTGCTGCGGCTTCCATGTGTGAGTTCCTTTGAAGGGTTTAGGCGACGGGCTCTGGGACCGGAGGGGCCCACGGCTCGCCGGGGTCGAGGCCGATCAGTCGGCCCTTTGCTGCAAGTTCTTGGGCCATCTTGCGATTGGCCTCGTCGATCATCTCGTTCTCGAACATGACGGCGCCCTTCTTCTCCACATTGGTGGCGTAGTCGTAGGCGGCCAGCATGCGCTCGGCGCGCTGATACTCCTCCAGCGGCGGCGAGTAAAGCTCGTTGATGATCGGGATCTGTTGCGGGTGAAGGCTCCACTTCCCGTCGAAGCCCATCGTCACCGTGCGTACGGCCGCCTCGCGCAGACCGTCGTCGTTCTTGACCTGGCTGTAGGGGCCGTCGATCGCCTGCAGACCAAAGGCGCGGGCGGTCGAGAGGATGCGGAAGTTGACGTAGTGCCAGATGTCGCCGGGGTAGCTCTGGTTGTCGCCGCCGACCGAGAGGATGCGCATGCCCATCGCGGCCGAAAAGTCGCCGGGGCCGAGGATCAGGGTCTCGATGCGCGGCGAAGCCGAGGCGATCTTTTCGATGTTGATCAGGCCCTCGCCGTTCTCGATCTGCAGCTCCAGGCCGATGCGGCCGAGCTCCCAGCCCTTGGTCATCTCAATCGAGGTGAGCAGGCGGTCGATGAACGTCACGTGCTCGGCCGACTCGACCTTCGGAACCATGATGCAGTCGATCTTCTCGCCGGCGGCCTCGACGACCTCGATCAGGTCGCGGTAGGCGAAGTGCGTGTCGACGGCGTTGACGCGCACAACCACGGTCGGTGCCTGGTAGTCGAAAGTCTTCAGCGCATTGATGATCAGTCCGCGCGCCTCTTCCTTCTTGTCGACGGCGACCGCGTCTTCAAGGTCGAGGAAGACCTGGTCGGCGGGCAGCCCGGCCGATTTCTCGAGCATCTTCTCGCTCGAGCCCGGAACTGCGTGGCAGGAGCGGCGCAGGCGGACAGGGCGAGCGACTTTCTCGACTTTGATTGACATCTGTGTGGGGTACCTCGTGGGAGTGGATGCAGCTCGCGCTGGACGAGATGGTCAGTACGCCTGCCAAGGCGCGATGCCGCTCCGGGACGGAAGATTTACGCGTGGAAGCATAGTCCCCAACAGGTCATTCGGCCGATTTGAACTCCCAGATCGCCACACCGAGCATCGCGAGCCCGAGGACCGCGACAATCACGATCTCGAGCGCCGTCGGCACGCTCCAGCCAAACCAGGTGACGCCGGTCGTGTTCGCGAGCTGCGGCGGGATGTTGTCCACGTGGTTGAAGACGAGTTTGCGCATCGGATCGACCGCGTAAGTCAGCGGGTCGAGGCGGTTCAGCACCGTGAGCCAGCCCGGCAGGTCGTTGACCGGGTAGAGCGCGCCGGAGATGAAGAACATCGGCATGATGATCATCTGCATCACGCCCATGAAGCTCTGCATCTGCTTGATGCGCGCGGCGATCATCACGCCGAACGCGGTAATCGTCGCCGCCAGCAGCAGCATCAGCAGAAAGCAGCCGAGAATCAACACCGGACTCCACGGGACGCCGACCAGCGGCGCGATCAGGATCAGCAGCAGGCCCTGCACGCTCGCGACCGTCGCCCCGCCCAGCACCTTGCCGAGCACGATTGAGCTGCGCCGGATCGGCGCAACCATCATCTCCCGCAGGAAGCCGAACTCCCGGTCCCAGACGATCGACATTGCCGAGAACATCGCGGCAAACATCACCGACATGCAGAGGATGCCCGGAAAGATGAAGGTCTTCAGGTTGAAGCCGTCGGCCGCTCCGCCGGCGAAGGCGTTTAGCCCCGAGCCAAGTACGAAAAGAAAAAGGAACGGCTGGACCAGCGATGTGGCGATGCGCATGCGATCGTTGACGAAACGGATCAGCTCACGCCGCCACATGATCTTGATCGCCCGCCACTCGCTGCGCCAGGAGCGCTCCGGGACGTGCACCCGCACGGTCGGCATGCGCGGCGGCGCGGCGTCGCCCACGGTGAAATCTGTCGTTGAACGCATCATCGTCCTCCCATCACTTGCATAACGACGCGGTTCTGCGCCTTCGTGTCGAACTGCTCGACGTCGCGGATCGAGCTGCCGGTGAACTTCATGAAGACGTCGTCGAGTGTCGGTCTCGCGACATTGACCGACTTGATTGAGACGCCGAGCTCGGCGAACAGCCGAGGGACGAACTCTTCGCCGGAGGCGACGCCGAACGTCACCGCCCCTTGCGACATCGTCGCCTCGATGTTGAAACGCTCAGCCAGGCGCTCGATCGCGAGGGCGTCGTCGTCGGTGTGGATCCGCACGGTGTCGGTGCCGACGGCGCCCTTGAGCGCCTCCGGCGTATCGATCGCGACGATCTCGCCGTGGTCGATGATCGCGATGCGGTCGCAGAACTCCGCCTCGTCCATGTAGTGCGTGGTCATGAAGATCGTGATGTCTTCGTTCTCCTTGAGCTCGCGTATGTAGCCCCAGATCGAGGCGCGCGTCTGCGGGTCGAGACCGACGGTCGGCTCGTCGAGGAACAGCACGCGCGGCGAATGCATCAGGCCGCGGGCGATCTCAAGCCTGCGCCGCATGCCGCCCGAGTAGGTCTGCACCTTCTGATCCTTTCGCTCCCAGAGCGCGACCATGCGGAGCACCTGTTCCATGCGCGGGTCGACGAGATCCTTCTGGACGCCGTAGAGCTCGGCGTGCATCTTCAGGTTCTGGGAGCCGGTGAGATTGCCGTCGAGCGTCGGGTCCTGAAATACGAGGCCGATGTGGCGGCGGACGTCATCGCGCTCGGTGGCGACGTCGTGACCGGCGACACTCGCGCGCCCGCCGGTCGGGCCGGTCAGCGTGCAGAGCATGCTGATCGTCGTCGACTTCCCGGCCCCGTTCGGTCCGAGAAAGCCGAAGACCTCGCCGGCTCCGACCTCGAAACTGATCCCGCGGACGGCCTCGAAACCGTCGTAGGACTTGCGCAGTTCCTCGACCATGACGGCCGGTTGTGAATCTTGGGGTTCAGACATCAAATTCCTTTCGTACAACGTACGGAGCAACGATAGTACACTGTACGGACATCATGGGCGCCGACCTCCAGCTCTCCGAATCCGAGCGCGAACTGCTCGCACGTCGCCGCGAGATCGCCGCGACGGCGGTTGCGATCGCCGACGAGGAAGGCATCGACGCCGTCTCGATGCGGAGTATCGCCGCGCGGCTCGGCGTCGGCACGATGACGCTCTACACCTGGGTAGAGGGCAAGGAGGACCTGATCGCAGCGATGAGCGACGTGCTCGGCGAAGGTCTACTCGTCCCCGAGCCGCTGCCCGAGGACTGGCGCGAGGCACTGACGCTGATCGCAACTGCCGCGCGCGACACGTTCGCGGCGCATCCGTGGATGCTCAGTCGCCCCCGCTCGAGCCGCCGGATCGGCACGAACATGCTGCGCCACATCGACCAGTCGCTGCGAGCCGTGAAGAATCTCGATCTCGACATCGAGACCAGATCTGTCGTCCTCCAGGCGATCGACCACTACGCCGTCGGTTACGCGATGACCAAACCGCGCCGCGCGCCCGACCCCGCGGCCGGTTACGGACAGGCCTTCGACAACGTGGCCCGCGATCGCGCGAGGCTCACCCGCGAGACGACCGGCGCGGAGCCGTCACGCGCCGACGCCGCACACGAGGCCGAGCTGCG
Source organism: uncultured Thermoleophilaceae bacterium (assembly GCA_964455545.1). Taxonomy (GTDB): domain Bacteria; phylum Actinomycetota; class Thermoleophilia; order Solirubrobacterales; family JACPNS01; genus JACPNS01. The sequence continues at coordinate 81,835 of CAYVWQ010000009.1, forward strand.
CGCGATGTTCGAGGCCGGCGAGGTTCCCTTGATCGCCGAGTACTTCGGTTCGGCTGAACAGACCGTCAAGCGCATCAGCCAGGGCCCGCCAAAGGTCGAGCACGATTTCGAAATCGGCCTCAAGTGGTTGCTCGACGGCATCGAGGCGGCGATCGACAAGGCGCGTTAGCCTCGCCGCCGTGAGTTTCAAGAGCTTCTCAGGGATCGTCGACGACCTCGCCGCAGACCCGCCCGGGCCGGCGCTTGTCGAACTGGCGCGCGACGGCTCGCGCCGCGAGTACTCATTCGCGCAGGTCGTGGAGGGCTCGAAGCGTTACGCGGGCACATTCGCGGCACGTGGCGTCGGACGCGGCGACGTCGTGCTCACGTTGATCGGTAACCGCCCGCAGTGGGTCCTCACGATGCTCGCCTGCTGGCGAATGGGTGCCGTCGTACTGCCCTGCAACGAGATGCTGCGCGCCAAGGATCTGAGGGTGCGATTCGCCGGCGCCGAGCCCAAGCTCGTGGTCTGCGACGAGCGCAATCGAGCCGAACTTGAGGCCTCCGGCTGGGACGGTCCGACGATTCTGATCCCTGAAGAAGATCCGGCCGCGGGCGAACCCCTTGCAGACGCCGAGCTGTCCCCCACCGACCCGGCGATGATGATCTTCACCTCCGGCACCACCGGCGACCCGAAGCCGGTCGTACACACGCAGGGGTGCCTGCCGGGGCAGGAGCTTCAGGCCGTCAACTGGTTCAACGCGAGGCCGGGCGACGTCGCCTGGTGCACGGCTGCCAGCGGATGGAGCAAGTCGGCGCGCAACGTCTTCCTCACCCCCTGGCTCTGCGGTGCGGCCGCCGTGCTTCACGACGTCCGCTTCGACCCGGCCGAGCGGATGGAGACGATCGCCGCCGAGAACGTCAACGTGCTGTGCATGGCGCCGACCGAGTACCGCGTGATCGCGCGGCGCATGGAGCTTGAGCCGATCGAGTCATTGCGCCACTGCGTATCTGCCGGCGAGGCGCTGAATGCAGAGATTTTCAGGAACTGGCGCGACGGGCTCGGCGTCGACATCCACGACGGCTACGGCCAGACCGAAACCGGTGCGATCACGGCCGTCAGGCCACACGACGCGATCAAGCCCGGCTCGATGGGCCGCCCGATGCCGGGGATCGAAATCCGCATCGAAGACGGCGAACTCTGGGTCGATCCCGCCACCGTCCCGACGTTTTTCGCCGGCTACGGCCGCCCCGGCACGCTCGCACCGGTCGACCTGCATCAGCAGGACGGCCGCGGCTGGTGGCGCACCGGCGACCTCGTCAGCCAGGACGAGGACGACTACCTCTGGTTCGACTCACGCAACGACGACATCATCTCGTCGGCCGGCTACCGGATCGGTCCGTTCGAGGTCGAGAGCGCGCTGATTTCACACCCGGCCGTCGCGGAGGCCGCCGCGGTCGGCGCGCCGGACGCCGAGCGCGGCCAGATAGTGCGCGCGGTGCTCGTGCTGAAGGACGGCTATGAAGGTTCGAGCGCGCTTGCCGAAGAGCTGCAGAACCACGTCAAGGAAGTGACCGCGCCGTACAAGTACCCACGCATGGTCGAGTTCACCGACGCGCTGCCGAAGACGCCGAGCGGAAAGATCAGGCGGGCGCAACTACGCGAGGAATTCAGCGGCTGACGGCCGGTGCCGGCTGCGGAACCAGCTTCGGAGCAGCCGATCGCCGACCGTGAACGTTCGCGGCGACCAGCGCGGTGAGGATCATTCCCGCGCCGATCAGCTCTGCGGCCGACGGCTGCGCGCCCTGCGCGATACGGATGGCGAATGCGGTGATCGGAACGAGCGTGATGAAAAGAGTCGCGTTCGGCGCGCCGATCCGCTTCACCCCTTCGTTCCAGGAGAGCACCGCGATCACGGCGCCGAAGAGGATGATGAAGAGGATCGCCGGAATCACCGATCCAACGTCACTCGCGGCAGGCACGTGCTGCAGACCGAGAACATCCGCGACGGCCGTCAGCGCGACGATCGCAAGGGCGCCGGGAATGACGGTCAGCGTCGTGAAGCGCAGTGAGGACCACCCAGGCGTGTCGGCGGCGCTGGTCGTGTAGATCGCCCAGCAGACCGCCCCCACCACGACCAGCAGGTCGCCGACTCCGCCGTGGAAATCGTCGAGCTTTCCGTTCGTGACAAGCAGAGCGACGCCGAGGATCGCGAACAGGATCAGCCCGAGCGTGACGGCATGCGGCTTCTCGCCGAACCGCCACCAGCGCACCAGCACGGTGATCAGCGGGAGAGTCGCCATAAGCACGGCGGCGTTCTGCGGCTCCGTGTGCGACAGGCCGACGTAAGCAAGGATGTTGAAACCCGAGAAGCCGATCACGCCGAAGAGGCTGGTGCGCGCGGCGTGGCCGTCGTATGAGAAGGCTCCGCGCCCCTCGACCGCGGCAAGTAGCGCGATGAAGATCACGGCCGCTCCGACGTACCGGATCACCGTGATGTTCATCGGGTCGACGTGGTCGAACGCCGAGTCGGCGATCGGGAACATCGCGCCCCACGAGACGCCGGCAATCGCCGGCAGCAGCGGCCCGGGGATCGGAAAGGCGTGATGCTCTTGGTTCGACATTCATCGAACATATCACAGGTTCGATGGTTTTCGAATTTAGGTAGGGTGTCCAGTGATGGGAAATCTTGAACAGCCCGACACCGAGCGGATCGAGATGGAGGCCGTCCTCCGCGCCCTGGCCGACGAGACGCGCATGACGATCGTGCGCACGCTCGCGTCAGAGGGCGAGTTGGCCTGCCAGTCGGTCGACCTTGAGGTCTCGAAGGCGACCCGTTCGCATCACTTCAAGATCCTCCGCGAGGCCGGCGTGACGAACACCCGGCTCGAGGGAACGAGCCGCCTCGTGTCCCTGCGGCGCACCGACCTGGACGCCCGGTTCCCCGGTCTGCTCGACGCCGTGCTTCAGACCTCGGCCACGGCGGCCTGAGTACGAAAGCCCGCGATCGCGCCCGCCAGGAAGATCGACCCGGTCAGGACATGCAGGATCACGTCACCGGTCGGGTTCGGGAAATAGAAGAGGCCGCCCGCCGGACGCTCGCTGAGCAGGCTCCACAGCGCCGTGCCGTAGAGCGAAGCCGCCGCCGCCGCGAGCAGCCAGTTGAGCAGCTCCGCGTTCCGGAACACCGCCAGCACAGGGACGACGATCAGGAACCCCGACACCGCGTGCCAGCCGTTCATGTCGACTCCGAGGAACAGCTCCGAGGTCGCATCCGACCCGATCGCGAAGTCGGGGTTGATGAACAGGCCGGGGACGCTCCACAGAAGTACTGCACCGCAGCCGGCGATCGCAGACCACTGCGCTGCTGAGAACCTGTCGCCCATGACCGCCAGCCTACCTTCCCGCGATAGCGTCCCGAAGATGTCGAACCGCCTCGCCGGAGAAGCCTCGCCGTATCTGCTGCAGCACGCCGACAACCCCGTCGACTGGTTCCCCTGGGGCGAGGAGGCGCTCGACGAGGCGCGCGATCGCGACGTTCCGATCCTGCTCTCGGTCGGCTACAGCTCATGCCATTGGTGTCACGTGATGGCCCACGAGTCGTTCGAAGACGATGCGACGGCCGCCTACATGAACGAGCACTTCGTCAATGTCAAGGTCGACCGCGAAGAGCGGCCGGACATCGACGCGATCTACATGGAGGCGGCGCAGACGATCGCCGGACACGGCGGCTGGCCGCTGACCTGCTTTCTCACCCCCGACCAGGTTCCGTTTTTTGCCGGCACGTACTACCCGCCGGAGCCCGGGCCCGGTCGTCCGAGTTTCCGGCAGATCATGCAGTCGGTCATCGAGGCATGGCGCGAGCAACGCGCCGAGATCGACGAGCAGTCACCGCGAATGCTCGAGGCGCTGAGTGCGACCACCCGCATGCAGGCTCCCGAGGACCCCGTCTCGCCGGAGACGATCGACGCGGCGACCGCAATCCTGCGCGGGGCCTTTGACGAACGGTTCGGCGGCTTCGGCGGCGCGCCGAAATTCCCGGCCGCGGGTGTGATCGACTTCCTGCTCGCGCGCGACGACCCGTCCGACCGCGAGCTCGCGCTCGTCACGCTGCGAAAGATGGCGGCCGGCGGAATCCACGACCAGATCGGCGGTGGATTCGCCCGCTATTCCGTCGACGAGCGCTGGCACATCCCGCACTTCGAGAAGATGCTCTACGACAACGCTCAGCTCGTACGGGCCTACCTGCACGGCTTCCAGGTCAGCGGCGAAGCGGCGATGGCCGACGTCGTGCGCGACACAGTCGGATGGATGCTCGCCGATCTGCACGGTGAAGACGGGGGGTTTGCCGGGTCGCTCGACGCTGACTCCCTGGACGCCGACGGCCACAGCGCGGAAGGAGCCTTCTACGCGTGGGACATCGACGAGTTGCGTGAGGTCGCCGAGGCAGTCGCGCCGGGCCACATCGGAGATCTGTTCACTTACTGGGGCGTGGTCGACCACGGCGAGTTCGAAGGCAAGAACGTTCTTTTCGTCAACGCCCCTGAGCGCAGGCCGCCGCCGGAGGTGCTCGAAGAAATCCGCCTCGCGCTGGTTCGCCGCCGCGAGGAACGGCCGCGGCCGGGCCGTGACGACAAGCGCGTCACGGGGTGGAACGCTCTGACCATCGCGGCGCTTGCCGAAGCCGGCGCGGTCCTCGGCGAGCCGAACTGGCTGCAGGTCGCGACCGGCGCCGCCGAGTTCATCGAGCGCGAGATCGTCCAGTCCGACGGTCGCCTGTTGCGCTCGTGGATGGATGGCGTTCCGGGTCCCGACGGCGGTCTCGAGGACTACGCCGACCTGATCAACGCGTACCTCGCGCTGTACGAGTTCGGCGGAGATTCGCGCTGGTTCCTGCGAGCCCGCGAACTGGCCGACTTCACGTTGGAACACTTCGAGGACCCTGCCGGCGGGTTCTTCTCTGTCGCCGATTTTCACGAGCAGCTCATCGTGCGCCGTAAGGACATCGAGGACTCCCCCGTCCCCAGCGGCAACTCTGCGATCGCACTGGCGCTGCTGCGACTGCACGCTCTTACTGCCGACAGGCGCTACCGCGAGTCCGCCTCGCACACGCTGCGGATGCTCCAGCGGGTGGCTGCGCGGTTCGCCACCGGTTTCGGGAACGCCCTCCAGGCGATCGACTTCCACGTGGGACCGGCGTTCGAGGTCGCGATCGTCGGCGAGCCGGTGGCGCGCGACGAGCTGCGAACCGCGCTGCTCGCCGCCTATCGGCCTCGCGTGGTGGTCGCCACCGACGACGGCACGGGCGCGAAGGTGCCCCTGCTCGAGGGTCGCCCGGTCGATGACGGCGCCGCGGCGTTCGTTTGCAGGGATTTCGTCTGCGAACTTCCGGTATCGACGAGCGAAAAACTGCTGGAAATGCTCGCCTGAGCGCCAGTTTTCCCGCAAATACCGACTTTTTCAGTCGCATCGAACACTCGTCCACCCGAACCGGCTGGTACAAATCCTCGGATGGAGACCGCACTTCGCTCGAGTCCGCTCCGTCAACGCGACCCCGACCTCTGGATCCAGGCGCACGCCGCCAACGGTCTGCCGGTCTTCGTGGCGTTCAACGACGGCGGCATCTCGCACGTCGCACCGGCCCGCGACTCGGCCGAGTTCGTGATGCGGCACATGGAGCGCACCGGGCGCTTCGCCACTCCCGCCGACCCGGCCGAGCACTGGGAAATCGTCAACGCCGTGCGCGCCGGCGACCCCTCGCTCTCCTTCACCGACCTCTCAGACCTCTCGCCGTTCTCACGCCGCGTGCTCGAGGCGACGGCCGAGATCCCGCGTGGCGAGACTCGCACCTACCAGTGGATGGCGCGCCAGATCGGCATGCCGAGTGCGGCTCGCGCGGTCAACAACGCGCTCGGTGCCAATCCGATTCCGCTCGTCGTCCCCTGCCATCGCGTGGTGCGCGGCGACGGCACGATCGGCGAGTACGCGCTCGGCAGCGCGCTCAAGCGAGCGCTGCTCTCGGGCGAGGGCCTCGAGATTCCCGCTGCCGCCTAGCGGCTTTCAGCGATAGCGCGAGCTGCCGCCGATGCGCGGCGCCTGCGGCATGGCAACCGGCGGTTCCACCGGCTGCGGCGGCCTGAGCTGCGTCGGCCCGGGTAGCGAGGGCGCGCCGGCATCCGCTTCGTCGGACCGCGGCGGTCCGTCCTCGATCCTTGACGGCCACCAGATGCGCCTGCCGAGCGCGAACGCGAGCGCCGGCACGAGCGTGGTGCGCACGATCAACGCGTCAAACAGCACGCCGATCGCGATCGCAAAACCGATTTCGGTGAGCATGGTGAGCGGCATCGCCGCCATCACGAAGAACGTCCCCGCCAGCACGACTCCGGCAGAGGTGATCACGCCGCCCGTCACGATCAGGCCGCGCCTCATCCCCTCGCGCGCGCCGTGGCGCTGCGCCTCTTCACGCACGCGCGCCATCAAGAAGATGTTGTAATCGACGCCTAGCGCGACGAGGAAGATGAACACGAACAAGGGCACGTACTCGTCCACCCCCGGGAAGCCGAAGATGTGCTGGAAGGCCCAGTAGCTGACGCCCATGACCGCGAGGAACGAGGCGACGACGGTGACCATCAACAGCACCGGCGCGACCAGCGAGCGCAGCAACAGGACCAGCACGAGGAACACGACCAGCAGGACCAAGGGCATGATCAGCTTGTTGTCCTCGACGGCGAAATGTCGGCTGTCGGCCTCGATGGCCGGCGCACCCGCGACCAGCGCGCTGCCGTGGGCGACGTTCTGGAGGTTGTCGCGCACGCGCGTCACCGCGTCCATCGCTTCGTCGGAATACGGCGCGTAACTCAAGGTCGCCTCGATGCGGGCGGCCCCCTTCCCTTCCTGCGGCACGCCCACGACGGCGATGTCAGGGTTGCGCTGCAGGGAGCGCACGACGCGAGGCACCTGGGCGGGGTCCGAGACGAGCACTGTGAGCGGACCGGTCGCCCCCGGTGGCAGCGACTTCTCGAGCAGCTGCATCCCCTGGACCGACTCGACGTCCTCGTGGAAGCTCTTCGTCAGGTCGAGTCCTCCCGGTCTGGAAGTCAATCCGACCGCCATCACCGCCATGAGCGCGAAGATCAGGACGATCACGCGCCAAGGTCGACGCGCGATCCCGTCGGCGAGCCGCGACCAGATCCCTGGTGCGTCAACGGCCTCGGCCTGGCCGACCAACGGCGCTTTCGGCCAGAACACGCCCCGCCCGCAGACAAGCAGCAGCGCAGGGAGCGCAGTGAGCATCGCCAGCATCGACACGCCGATTCCCATCGCGCCGATCGGACCGGCGCCCGAGGTCGCGTTCACATCGGCGAATGTCAGGCAGAGCAGAGCCGCTATCACGGTTGCGCCGGAGGCGAGAATCGTCGGCCCGGACGTCGCGAGAGCGTCGGACATCGCTTGATGGACGTCGTCCGTGCGCCGCAGCTCCTCTCGATATCGGGCGATCACGAGCAACGCGTAGTCGGTGCCCACGCCGAACACGAGCACGGTCATCAAGGCCGCGGCCTGAGAGGTGACCGTCACGCCCGCCTCGCTCAGCTGGGTTCCAAGTCCGCGCGCCGTCATCTCCGCGAAACCGACGCATGCCAGCGGCAGCAACCACAGGAACGGGCTTCGATAAATCAGCAGGAGCAGCAGCGCGACAAGAATCACCGTGCCGACGAGCAACTTCTTGTCGATGCTGTCGAGGATCCTTGCCGAGTCGTTGAAGAAGCCCGCCTGACCGGTCAGCTTCACCGTCAGGCCTTGCGGAGCCGCGTCCGCCAAAGCGTTCAGCCTGTCGGCCGCCGAGAACAGCACCTCCTTCTCGCCGTGTGCGCGCAGCTGGGTGTAGATCGCGGCCGTCTTGCCGTCCTCGAAGAAGATCGGAATCGGCTTCCCGAGCTGCCCTTCGAGCGGCTGCCGGGTCAAGGCCACGGTCGCCTTGCGGATCGCAAGCTTGTCCTGCCGCGTCAGGCCCGCGGGGTTCTGGAACGTCAGCAGACCGGTGAGCAACTCATCGCCGAACGCCTTCTGCTCGACCCGGATCGCGGCCAGCGACTCGGCCGACTGCGGCAGGTAGGCCTCGTCCGCGTTGTTCTGGGCGTCGTTGAACTCGAGCGCCGAACCGATCAATGCCAGGACGATGGCTGTCCAGCCAGCCAACACCAACCATTTGGTGCGTCGACCGGCAGCTATGCGGAAGAGATTCATACGGGATGCCAAATATTAGGGATGGCTCACGAAAGGGATGGTGATTGCAATCACACCCCCATTCGAGGGACTGCCACTTCTATCGGCGCTGACCGGCGCAGCTTTATCGCCGGCTCAGAGAATTGGCAGGTATCGCTCCAATTCCCACTGAGTCACCTGCGTTCGGTAGCTCTCCCACTCGTTGCGCTTGATCTCGATGAAACGCTTGAACATGTGCTCGCCGAGGGTGCGCAGCACCAGCTCCGAACCCGAAGCGATCTCGACGGCCTCGCCCAGCGTCTCCGGCAGGTGCTCGACACCGAGACGACGGCCCTCTTCGGCGTTCAGGTGGTAGAGGTTCTTCTCCATCGGTTCGGGAAGCTCGTAGCCCTTCTCGATTCCCTCGAGACCGGCCTGCAGCAGCGCGGCGAAGGTGAGGTACGGGTTGCACGCCGGGTCGGGGCAGCGAAGTTCGGCGCGCATCGCCTGACCGTCGGCGTTCGAACCGGTGCTGCGGTACGGCGGAACGCGCACGAGCGCGGAGCGGTTGCGACGCGACCAAGCCAGGTAGACCGGTGCTTCAAAGCCCGGCACGAGGCGCTTGTACGAGTTGACCCACTGCGCGAAGATCGCGGTGATCTCGCGCGCGTGCGTCAGCTGGCCGGCGATGAAAGCCTTGCCGACATCGGAGAGCTTGTAGCGGTCGTTCTCGTCGTAGAAGGCGTTCTTGCCGTCCTTGAACAGCGACTGGTGGGTGTGCATGCCGGAGCCGTTCTCGCCGTAGAGCGGCTTCGGCATGAAGCTCGCGTGGTAGCCGTACTTCTGCGCGTACTCCTTGACGACGATTCTGTAGGTCATGCAGTCGTCGGCCATCTTCATGGCGTCGGCGTAGCGGATGTCGATCTCGTGCTGTGACGGACCGACCTCGTGGTGCGTGTACTCGACGTGGATGCCCATCTGCTCGAGCGCAAGGACGGTGTCGCGGCGGATGTCCGATCCGGCGTCGAGCGTGGTCAGGTCGAAGTATCCGCCGGTGTCGAGCGGCTCGGGGCTGCCTCCCGGCTGCAGCGCGCCTTCTCTGAAGTAGTAGTACTCCAGCTCCGGGGCGACGTTGAAGACGTCGAAGCCCATGTTGTGTGCGCGCTCCACAGCGCGGCGCAGCGCGTGGCGCGGGTCGCCCTCGTAGGGCTGGAGGTCGGGCGTGACGATGTCGCAGAACATCCGTGCGACGCCCTGCTCCTCGGGGCGCCACGGCAGGATCGAGAACGTCGCCGGGTCGGGCATCGCGACCATGTCCGACTCCTCGATCGCGTTGAAACCGGTGATCGAGGATCCGTCAAAGCTGGCACCGCCGTTGAACGCATCGGGCAGCTCGTCGGCGTTGAGCGAAAAGCTCTTCAGGTGTCCGAGGATGTCGGTGAACCACAACCGCACGAAACGGATGTTGTGCTCCTCGATCGTCTTGAGCACGCTTTCTGCAGTCGGTTTGTCCGGCACAACCCTCTCCTCGTAGTTGCAGGCGTAGGCGGCCTGCCCACGCTCGGGCGAATCCTAGTGCCAGTCGCGGCAGTGCGGGCGGCTCCTGCCGCGCGAGGCGATCAGGTACCGGTGACGATCGCGACGACGATCATGAAGACGCCCATGAACAGCGCCCACTGGGCGGCGCGGTCGGGGCGGCGCTCGTAACGCTCGATCTGAACCGCTGCCCGGCGTCGGGCCGGAGTGGCCTGGCCCTTGATCTTCACAGTGCGCACGCTCTCGCCCTCGATCCGCTCGGCGCGTATGACGGGCTCGGCCACCTCGGCGGAACGTGCCGGCCGGCGACGCGGCGTCTCGGGCTGCGGCTCGACGGGCGTGGTGCGAAGCGAGTAGCTGGTCACCCGCTGGGGGCGGTGTGCGCGAGCGGCGTGGCCGGTCCCCGTCGTGGGGCGACCGTAGGTCTCGAGATCGAATTCATCTCCGATCACCGGGACATCGTTGCGCTGTTTGGAGCGGCGAAGCTTTCCAGCGTTGTTCACTTCGGGACAACCTCTTTCTCTGTGCTTTTGAAAATCGCACTGCGCTTACGGGGTTAGCTGACGGACTCGCGCGGAAAGAGCCGCGCTACGCGCCGGGCCGGAACGGCACCCTTTGCGATTCGCCCCCGCCACCTCTCGGTGACAAATGGGTCCCCCGCGTCTTGTTGAATCTGCATTCGAGCGCAAGCTCATTTGCAGGATTCAGACTTCAGCGGATACTGGAGCAGGATGCTAACAACCCTCCCCGACGACCTGCTGCAAAAAATCCTGCAAATCTTGGTTTTTTCACCATTTTTGGGGAATTCGCCGGGCGTTATCGGTCAACTCGCCGCAAATTGCTACGTTTTTTCGTCGCATGACTGAGCCCCCCGTCCTCGTTTTCGGCGCCACCGGTTTCTCGGGAAAAATGATCGTCGAACAGCTGGTCGCGCGGGGCATTCGCGTCCGCGCCGCCGCGCGCTCGCTGGACAAGCTCGAGCGACTCGCCGCCGAACTGAACGGCGTTGAAGTGGTTGCAGCCGACGTCGAGGCGCCCGAAACCGTTGTCGCCGCTGCCGAAGGCGCGGCGATGCTCATCACTTCGGTAGGCCCCTACACCAAGCTCGGCCACGTCGCCATGGAGGCAGCCCTCGCAGTCAGCGTGCCTTACGTCGACATCACCGGTGAGCCGGCGTGGCTGCGGCGCGTGTTCGGCGAGTACGACGAGCGAGCGCGGACGGCCGGAGTGCCTTTGATTCCGGCGTTCGGCTACGACTACGTCCCAGGGAATCTCGCCGGCGCCGTCGCCCTGAGCGCAGCAGGCGAGCGCGCCGTTCGCATCGACATCGCCTACTTCCTCGCAGGCAGTCAGAAGCGAGACACCAGCTCTTTCAGCAAGGGCACGCTCGATTCGCTCGAGGCGTCATCGCGGGAGCGCGGCTTTGCGTTCCGCGATGGAGTGCTCGCCGACGTCGAGGGACCGCGCCGCGCGCTCGACTACGAACTCGACGGCGAGCAGATCTCCGCCATCGCGATCGGCGGAACCGAACATTTCACGCTCCCGCGATTCGCTCCATGGCTACGCGAGGTGAACGTCGGCCTCGGCTGGTTCCAACCCGGCAGCGAGAAGCCGGAACGCGACCGCACGAGCGAAGCCGAAGGGCCCGCCGCGAGCAAACGCGCCGAGAGCCGCGCACGGATCATCGCGATCGCACGCGCGGCCGACGGCTCGCCGCTCGCCACGGTGAACGTCGACGGCCCGAACCCCTACGACATGAGCGGCCTGCTCACCGCGTGGGCGGCAGAGAAGATTCTCGGCGGCCACCGACTTCCGGCCGGCGCGCTTGGCCCGGTCGACGCGTTCGGGCTGGAAGAACTGCGCGCGGGTTGCGCGGAAGTCGGACTTGCGGCGAGCGAGCAGTAGGGCCGGCTACTTGCCGGCGACCTGGCCGACGTACTCGGCCACGAGCTTGGCGTCTTCGCCGCTCAGCAGGTTGGCCGGCATCTGCTTGCCGGTCGCGCCGCCGGTCTTGATCGCACCTTCGACGCGGGCGGCGATGGCCGGAGCGTCAGCGCCGGTACCGGCGAGTGTGGTGTCGAGATCGGGGCCGTAGACGCCGCGCGCATTGGCCGCGCTCAGCGTGTGGCAGCTGGCGCAGGTCTCGCGGAAGATCACGCGGCCCTCGCGCTCGGACTCGGTCGAGCTGAGCGTGTAGGTGCCTGCTCCGCTGGGAATCCGATCGTTTGACTTCGCCATGACGGCGGCCGGGATGCCGATCACAAGCAGGGCGGCACCCAGAGCGATGGCGAAGCGTCCGCCACCTTCGATGCGGTTGCGGTAGGTCGGCTTCTCGTCGGTCTTGCGGCCAGCGAGAATCGCCACGAAGAAGACGATCAGCGCGAGGCCGATCCAGGCGAGGACGAAGAGCAAGGCGTTCATCGGCGGGCATCATATACGGCGCGCGGACGGTTCTTCGGTCGCATACGCCGCAACGTGCGGATTGCCTCGAGGTCGGGCGCGAGACGTCGTTAAATAGAAAAGACCCGCACGAGGCGGGTCGATCCCTTAGCAAGCCGATAAGCCGGATTCTGTCGTTGAACGGCCATCTATCTCAGCCCTTCTCAGGCGTACGCCCTGAAAGGCGGGGGCTGTATTCATCGAAACTCCGCCGGCTCGGCCACCGAAGCGGCCTCTCCTGCGGTCACCTTCCGGCTCGGTCCGAGGACCAGCCCCTTCCGGTGAAACGCTTCTATGTCTTCAGCACCCTGCGAACTACCTGGATCTCAGCGAGCAGCTTCGACAATCCTGTTTGTTCTTGCACCTGATGGGGTTTACCTAGCTGCCGCGTCACCGCGACACTGGTGCGCTCTTACCGCACCGTTTCACCCTTACCGTCCGCGCGCCTCTTGCGAAGCACCGTCCGGGGGATCCGCCCGGCTTCGATTGCTCGCTGCCGGACCTCTCCTCACCGATCGGCTGCCTGGGTGTGAACCCCGGCCGCACGACTTAGGCGGTTATTTTCTGTGGCACTTTCCGTCGGCTTTCGCCGCGTCGGGCTATGACCCCCGACCATCATTGCTCTGTGGTGTCCGGACTTTCCTCGAGAGTCGCCTCCACCGACGCTGCGGACGAATCCGCCGCTCCGGTTTGGCCACCCCCGCGGCCGTCTGGCCTGCAGAAACTGACAAAGTCATTCTACCGCCGGAGATCAGTCGCTGCGCCGGAATGCAAGCGCGTTTTTCTTCCAAATAGCGGGGAGTCCTGAGCCTCGAAGCACCGAACGGTTCGCTTCGGTAGTTTGCGATCTCAACCGCTGCGGCCAATTCGGCGCTTGCTCAGCCCCCGATAAAAACGGAGTCCGCCATGCCCCCCACTCCCGACACAATCGTCCTTGTCCACGGCTTCTGGGTCACCCCGCTCAGCTGGGAAACCTGGATCCCCCACTTCGAGAGCAAGGGCTTCAAGGTCATCGCACCTGCTTATCCCGGTCTCGAGGGCAAGAGCGTCGAATCGATCAACGAGGATCCGTCTCCGCTCATCGACCTGGAGCTCCCGGCCGTCGTCGACACCTTCAAGAAGGCGATCGACGAGCTCGACTCCCCACCGATCATCATGGGCCACTCGGCCGGCGGTCTGATCACGCAGCTGCTCCTCTCTGACGGATACGGCGCCGCCGGCGTTGCGATCAACTCGGTCGCCCCGGAAGGGGTCCGCGTCAACCCACCGTCCCAGGCGAAGGCGACCAAGAAGATCCTGCTGCACCCCTCAACCAGGCACGAGGCCGTCGGCTGGACCGCGGACGAGTGGAAGTACTCCTTCGCGACGACTTTCTCTGACGAACGATCGCTCGAGACATACGAGCGCTACGCGATCCCGGCATCGGGAGAGCTCTTTTGGGAGGGCGTCCTCGCAAACATCAAACCTGGACACCAGGAGACGTGGCTCGACTTCAAGAAGGAGCGCCCGCCGCTGCTGATCATCTCCGGCGCCGACGACACGATCATGCCGGAGGCCGTGCAGAAGTCGAATGTCAAGCACTACGCAGACGAACTCGTCACCGAGCACATGACCTTTCCGGGGCCACACCTGCTCCCCGCCGCCGACAACTGGCAGGAGGTCGCGGACTACGCGCTGACGTGGGCGCTCGAGCAGACGAGCGCCGAGGCCGTCACAGAACCTGCCTGAAGACGCCGACCACCGAGCCGACGACCGCGGCGTCGGCCGTGCGAATCGGCTCGTACGCGTCGTTCTCCGGCTGCAGGCGGATGTGATCGGCCTCGCGGAAGAAGCGCTTGACGGTCGCTTCGTCCTCGATCATCGCGACGACGATCTCGCCGTCGCGCGCGGTCTGCTGCGACTTGACGACCACGAAATCTCCGTCGAGGATGCCGGCCTTCTCCATTGAGTCTCCGCGAACGGAGAGAACGAAGTCGGCTTCGGCGCCGCCGAGGATCTTCGGCACATCGATGTACTCCTCGATGTTCTGCTCAGCGACGATCGGGCCACCCGCAGCGACCGAGCCGATCAGCGGAAGCCCCGAAGTCGTGCTCACAACCGCGTCGCTGATCCGGCCGGCGGCGCGACGCGTCGCCTCGACGGCGTCGCTCGTGCGTGACGCGAGGATCTCGAGCGCGCGAGGCTTGGTCGGGTCGCGGCGGATCGCGCCGGCCTTTTCGAGATTCGCGAGGTGCGCGTGCACGGTCGACGAGGAGGTGAGCCCGACTGCTCCACCGATGTCGCGGACGGTCGGCGGGTACCCGTTGGTGTCGAGGTACTCCTGGATGAAGTCGAGGATCTCTGTCTGTCGCTTCGTCAGCTGTGCTTCTGAAGTGTCCTGAACCTGCTCAATTGTCATCAGTTGTCACCTTTTGACTCGTCGCCGTGTTAGCGCTTGTGGTCCGCCCCTCGGACCTCCCGTGGACCCGGCCGAAGCCGATGCCCAATCTCTGAGGCGAACATCTGTTCGAATATAAGCGGGGCCGCCGGACGGAACATTTGTTCGCATGTCCTCGTGCAGGCTCCGCGCGGCTAATCTCGCGCCGTGTCCAGCGGTCGCCCCCTGCAGATCGAGATCGATCCGAAGTACGCGTTCGACCCCGAGATCACGCACAAGTTCACCAAGGGCACGTTCCCCGGGTGGCTCGGGTTCGAGATCGTCGAGCTCGGCCCGGAGCGCACGATCGGCACGATGACGGTCAGCGACCGCCACCTGCACAACGTCGAGTACATGCACGCCGGCGCGTGGACGGCGTTCGCGGACAGCATCGCCGGCTGGGGCGCTGCGCGCCTCCTCCCCGTCGGCTGGAACTTCACCACGGCGGAGATGAAGATGAACATCTTCCACACCGCGAAGGTCGGCGACGAGTTGACGGCGCTCGGCGTCCCGCTTCACGTCGGCGCCCGCACCCACGTCTGGGAGGTGCGGATCGCACGAGAAGGCCTGCAGGTCGGAAACTTCATCTGCACGCAGGTGCTGCTGGCGCCGAAGGGCGACACGCCGAAGAAGTCAACCAGCGAAGTCCCGCCGGAGGCGGTCGGCCGCGAAGGTCATGAGCGCACCCCGGATGTCGAGCCGCTCGACGAGCCACAGGGGCCGTACGCGACCCACCTCGGTATCGAGGCAATCGAGATCGGCCGTGGCCGTGCGCTCGGCCGGATGAAGATCGACGAGCGCCACCTGCACAGCGGTCGCTTCATGCACGGCGGAGTCTGGGCCACGCTCGGCGACACGGTCGCCGGCTGGGGCACGCGCGAGAACCTACGCGAAGGACAGGTCTTCTCCAGCAGCGACCTCAAGGTCAACGTGATCGGCGCCGGCAAGCTCGGCATGGTGCTCGAAGCAGAGGCGACGCCACTGCACGTCGGTGCCCGCACCCAGGTCTGGATGGTTCAGATCCGCAGCGAGGGCAGGATCGTCGCGGAGTTCATGAACACGCAGATGGTGTTGACGCCGGAAGGCTGAGCCCGGCAACTACACTCCCCGTGCCCTCGCGCCAGTGGCGGAATTGGTAGACGCGCAAGGTTGAGGGCCTTGTGGGCTTTACGGCCCGT
>CAYVWQ010000010.1:0-89780 GCA_964455545.1 uncultured Thermoleophilaceae bacterium
CCGACATCGCCGGCGTCGAGGACCACCTCGGCGACATGGACTTCAAGGTCGCCGGTACGCCTGACGGCATCACCGCCCTGCAGATGGACATCAAGATCGCCGGCGTGACGCTGGAGATCCTGCGCGACGCCCTGGCCCAGGCCAAGGAGGGACGCGCGTTCATCCTCGGAAAGATGTTCGAGGCGATCGACCGCCCGCGCGCCGAGATGTCCGAGTACGCCCCGCGTATCTCGTCGATCAAGATCGACCAGGACAAGATCGGTGTTGTCATCGGCAAGGGTGGCGAGACGATCCGCGCGCTGTGCGAGGAGTTCGAGTCCGAGATCAACGTCGAGGACGACGGCACGATCCAGGTCTACAGCACCTCCGGTGCCCTGGGCGAGCGTCTGATCGACCGCATCCGGTCGATGACCAAGGAAGTCGAGCTCGGCGACGAGTTCACCGGCACGGTCGTCAAGACCACCACGTTCGGCGCCTTCGTCGAGCTGACCAAGGGCACCGACGGCCTGCTGCACATCAGCAACGTCAAGCCCGGTGAGCGCGTCGAGACCGTCGAGGACGTGCTCGAGCGCGGCCAGCAGCTCGACGTCCGTGTGGTCGAGGTCGACGCCGACCGCGGCCGTATCGGCCTGCGTCTCGCAGACGACCCGGCGATCCAGGGCAAGAGCGCCTCGGAGCTCGCCGAGATCGGCGCCGGCGGCAACGGCGGCGGAGGCGGAGGCCGCGGCGGTGACCGTGGCGGCCGTGGCGGAGACCGCGGAGGACGCGGCGGCGACCGTGGCGGTCGCGGCGAACGTCGTCCGCGCGAGCGTTCGCGCGACTAGACGCTGACTACATGATTGACCGAACGGGTCGCCATTCCGGCGGCCCGTTCGCGTTTAATGCCGCGCATGGATCTCTTCAGCGAACGCCTCGCCCTTCATGAAACCAAGGTCGCCGATCTCCCGAAGCTGCGAGAGATCATCCAGTCGCCCGGCACCGCGGAATGGTGGGGAGTGTTCGAGGGAAGCGAGGACGATGACGAGCTGCTTGAGGGCTGGACGATCCGTCGCGAGGGCGAGATCATCGGCTGGCTCGCGGCGCACGAGGAGACCGCGTTGAAGTACCCGAGCGTCGCGCTCGACATCATGGTCTCGCCGGCCCACCACAACAACGGCTACGGACCGGAGGCGCTGCGCTGCGTGATCGACCATTTCGTCGAGCGTGGTCACCACCGCTTCACGATCGATCCCAGTGCCGAGAACGCCCATGCGATTCACGCCTATGAGAAGGTCGGCTTCAAACCGATCGGCACGGCGCGCAAGTACGAGCAACTCCGCGAGGGGGAGTGGAGCGACGGACTGATTATGGACTTGCTCGCTGAGGAGCTGGAATAGGATCCCGCTCCTATGGCTGAGAGCACACACAGGGTGACCACGCTGGACAACGGTCTACGAATCGTCACCGAGAACTTTCCGAACGTCCGCTCGATCGCGCTGTCGATCATGATCGGCGTTGGCTCCCGTAACGAGGAGCTCGACCAGGCAGGCCTGTCGCACTTCCTCGAGCACCTGCTCTTCAAGGGCACCGACAAATACACCTCGAACGAGATCGACGAGTACTTCGACTCGATCGGCGCCGAGGTCAACGCCTCGACGAACAAGGAGGTGACGACCGTCTACGCCCGCTTCCTCGACCGCCACCTCGAGGGCGCCTTCGACCACATCGCCGAGATGGTGATGAAATCGACCTTCCAGGACATCGACGCAGAGCGCCAGGTTGTGATCGAAGAGATCGCGATGTACGAAGACGAACCCAGCGACATCGTCTTCGACCTGCTCGGTCGCCGGGTCTTCGGCGACACGCCGCTCGGTCGCCGCATCATCGGAACCGAAGAGGTCGTCGGCGGAGTCTCGGTCGAGCGCATCGCCGCCTACCGCGACAGCCAGTACGTGCCCGGCAACCTCGTGATCGCCGCCGCCGGCGCCGTTGATCACGATGCGATCGTCGAGCTTGCCAAGTCATTCGGTTTCGACCGGCCGGGCAGTGCACCGTCATTTGAAGCCGCAACGCCGCCCGCCACGCCGAGCTTCGGCTTCTTCGAAAAGGAAACCGAGCAGGTCAACGTGGCGCTCGGCGCGCCGAGCATCGCTCGCGGAGACGACCGCCGTTTCGCGCTGATGATCCTCAACACGATCTTCGGCAGCAGCACGACCTCGCGGCTGTTTCAGGAGGTCCGCGAGAAGCGCGGCCTGGCGTACTCGGTCTACAGCTACAACCAGCTCTACCGCGACACCGGCGAGGTCGGCCTGTACGTCGGCACGCGTCCCGACCGCATTGCCGAGTCGATCGAGATCTTCTCGCGCGAGCTGCAGCACCTGGTCGACGAGCCGGCGACGCCCGACGAGTTCACTCGAGCCAAGGAGAACCTCAAGGGTCGCACCGCGCTGAGTATGGAATCGCCGATGGGGCGGATGATGCAGATCGGCGGATCGACTTTGTTCGACGTGCCGATTCTCTCACTCGACGAGATCGAGCAGAAGATCGATGCCGTCACGATGGATGACCTGCACGCCCTGGCTGCGGAGTTTTATGCGCCGCAGCGCTTCAACGTCGCGGCCGTCGGCGCCGACGAGGCACAGATCCGCAGCGCGCTCACGAAGCTCAACCCCGAACTGGCCGAAGCGCCGCTCGCCGCATGATCCGCGTCGCCGTCTCCGGCGCCGCCGGAAAGATGGGGCAGGCCGTCGTGGCCGCCGTTGAAGGGGCGGACGACATGGAGTTGACCGGCCAGGCCGACCCCTCGCTGGGAACGCCGCTCGAAGCGGTGCTCGACGGTGCCGACGTGGTGGTCGACTTCACCCGACCCGACACTGCGCTCGAGAACGCCCGCACGATCATCGCCTCCGGCACGCACTGCGTGATCGGCACGACCGGAGTTGACTTCACCGAGCTTGAGGGAGAGGGGGAGGGCAAGTTGTTCTTCGCGCCCAACTTCGCGATCGGCGCGGTGATGCTGATGGAGCTTTCGAAAACGGCGGCGAAGTTCATGCCCGAGTGCGAGATCGTCGAGCTGCACCACCCGGCGAAGCTCGATGCGCCGAGCGGCACTGCGATCCGCACGAAGAAGCTGATCGAAGAGGCCGGCGGCAACGTGCACCAGCCGATCCACTCGATTCGCCTCCCCGGCGTGATCGCGTCGCAGGAGGTCACGTTCGGCGAGACCGGCCAGACGCTCAGCATTCGCCACGAGACCTACTCGCGCGAATCGTTCATGCCCGGAGTGCTGCTCGCCGTGCGCAAGGTCGCGGATCTTCCCGATCCCGTGACGGTCGGGCTCGAGCAGCTCTTTTAGGGCGACTTCACCTTCAGGCTGGCCCGCATTCCGCGCGAGCGGTGGTCGCTGATCGTGCACCAGAGCTTGTAGGTGCCCTTTTTCACGCGCATGCGGATCACATCTCGCTGGCCCGGGTGGACTTCCGGCAGATAGGTCACCTTGTTGGTGCCGACGCGACGGATCGCCAGGTCGTGGTCGTCCTCGCCGTAGTTGACGAACTCGAGGCGGAGTTTGCCGGCCTTGATGCTTCCGCGCGAGAGTCCGATCGCGTACTCCGAGCCGCTGGCCTGCACGGCGCTGCTCGGGGTCTTGGCTAGCGCCGCCGCGGCGACGCCGAGCGAGAGTGCGGCGCACGCCGCGAGGGCTACGAGCAGGCGATTCATCAGGTGAGGATCGCGCCGACGCCGCCGTAGCTGCGCGCCTTCGGGATGATCTGGGCCGCGTCGAAGTTGAACCACTGGTCGAGGATCGCGCTGCGCATCGCGCGGTAGTCGACGCTCGGGCGCATGTTGTCGTCCTCGTCGAGAACGGCGAGGCCGGTGAACTCGCCGAGCAGCTGGCGCTTCACGCGCGAGCCGATCAGCATCGCCATGCCGGCGGCGCCGTGGTCGGTGCCTTGCGAGCCGTTCTCCTCGGGGCGGCGGCCGAACTCGCTCCACACTTCGATCAGGACGCGGTCCTGAAGGCCGCGAGCCTCGAGGTCGCGCTGGAAGGCGAGCAGCGAATCGGCGGTGAGCTTGATGTCCTCGTCGAAGTCCTGCTTCTGCTGGTCGTGCGTGTCGTAGCCGCCGTTGGCGCGAATCGAGACGCACTTGAGCGGCAGGCCGATCGCGAGCATCGCCGCCAACGCCTGCAGGCGCTCGGGAAAGTCGTTGTTGGTCTTTGGGTAGGGCACCGGCGCGTTGAGCTGCGGCGAACGCTCGTCCTCGTCGACAGCGAACGGCAGCAGTTGATTGCGCAGCTTCATCGACTGGCTCGACGCGCTGGCGGCGTAACGGATGCCAGAGTCTTTGTTCTTGAGGTTTGCGTCGCCGAGCTTGCCGAGCGAGTCGATCATCGTGTCCTCAAGGCCGCCCCAGACGTTGCTGTGCCAGAAGCGGTAGGCGCTCGGCGCCGACAGCGCCGCCACGGGTGCGTGCTTCGGGGCGAGCGAGGGATTTAGCGACCAGTCGAGCGAGAGTCCCTGAAGTGGGTTGTCGGGCGAGCCGACGACGTCGAGGTAGCGGCCGAGCCAGCCGGTCTGCAGCCGGGCGTCGGTGTCGCCGACCTCCCAGTAGTGGCGGCTCGTGAAGTGCGACTGGTCGGCGTTCTGGTAGCCGATCGACGGCGCGACGGCCATCTTGTTCTCTTCATGGAGGACGCGGAAGGAGTCGACGGCGGGGCTCCAGCGCAGTCGAGGGTCGTCGGCAAACGGTGCGCCAGCGTCTGGCGAAAGCGCGAGCGTCGGGCGGAGCTTGCGGTAATTGGCATCCTCGACCGGCGCAAGGATCGACAACGAGTCGGCGCCGCCGTCGAGGAAGACCGACACAAGCACCGGATTCGGAGGGCCGCCGGCCGCCTCGGCGATCGCCTCGCCAAGCCCGAGCGGATTCAGGTGCATCGCTCCGTATACGGTCAGCATGAACGCTCCGCTGCGCATCAGGAACTGGCGTCGTGAGAGGCCCGTGCCGGCCGGCGCGGGCATTCCCGCCTCGATCGCCGGCAGCCCCTCGCCGGCGCGAACCGCCGCCTCGCGCAAGAGGCGCGCGCGGTTGAACTCGGCGCAGGCGTTGTGGTGTGGCTGGCTCATCGCGTGTTCCTTCAGCAGGTCTGGTGGTCGGGGCTCATTGCGAACAGGGTGCGGAGCGCGTTCTGGCGCATCACGCGGAAGGACTGCTTCTTCCACTTCGCCGAGTCGGCCTGTTGGCCGGCGTTCCGGGCGAAATCAAGCAGCACACCGCGACTTGGTCCCGAGACCGACGGATTGCACCAATACGTCACGACCTTCTCGTAGGCCTGTTCAGGCGTCTCGTCGATCGGCCAGTTGTCGACCAGTTCGTCTTTGCCCGGGTCGAGCAGGTCATCGCGCGTGGCCTGGGTTACGCAGTTCCAGCGGCCGCGGAACGTGCCGGTGTCGAGCCACATCGTGTCGTCCCAGCCCGAGACGTTCGGCGGGAAGAAGAGGCGCTGACCGGTGCCTTCGCTGATCCACGCCCAGGCATCGGTGGTGATCCCGACGCCGCGCGTGCGCATCAGGCCGGCCGTGAAAACGATCGGCGGCTTGACCATGCGCGGGCCCTTGTAGAACGCCGGGTGCATCAGGATCGCCTTGACGACGGGCTTGATCCGGTAACCGCTTGCGACGTAGAGCTTTTTGAACGCCCGGAGGTTTTTGCCCTTGAGCTCAACCGGCACGAAATAGCTCCAAAGCTTCCTGACGAAGAACTCAGCGTGGTCGCCGTGCTTGAGGCAGAGGTTGCACGAGTCCTCCCAGTCGAAATTCCCCGACTTGCCAAAGATCTTCTTGCGGCCGGTGTCGTGCAGCTTCGGGTCGAAGCGAAAGTTGTTCGCGCCCACGCCCTCGCTCCAGTCGTTTTTCCAGCCGGTCAGGGCGCGTGCCTGCTCACGAACGTCGTTCTCGCTGTACTTCGCGTCCGCGCCGAGGGTGAACAGTTCCATCAGTTCGCGGCCGTAATTCTCGTTCGGTGCCCACTTGGTGTTCTGGTTGCCCGAGAGCCAGATCAGCATCGCCGGGTCTTTTGTCACCTGCAGCAACATCTTCTTGAACGATCCGAGCGAGTTGCGGCGGAGCGTGTCGTTCTGCCTGAGCATCAGGCGTTGACTTCCGACGCCGTCGTTGCTGGTCGCGAACCAGTCGTGCCAGATCAGGGTCATCCGCTCCTGAAGGGGGTTGTTCGTGCGGACCATGCGGTCGAGCCACCAGATGTGATCGTGACCCCAGATGTCCTTCGGCGAAAGCGGATCGTCGAGCTTCGGACCGGGGCCGACCAGCCTGGTGCCGCCGCGGTGGTCGACGAGCTTGTCGACGGCGCGCTTCATGCCCATGCGCTTGTACTTCTTGATCTCGCCGGGCTTCGGACCGAAACCGGCGCGCCAGAGCAGTCGCTCGGCCTGCTCGTCGCCGAACCTGCCCGTATAGACGGGCAGTTTCACGGATTTGGAGCTGGACTTGTGCTTCTTACGTGCCATGGCGGAGACTAGGAATCCATTGAATCAACACACTCGGATCGGGAGCGATGCTCATCGACCATCGGTCCAGAGTGATTTTTCAGGATTTCGCTCTAAGACTCTTCGGCACGACGAAGCGAATCGCTGAATGCGTGTCGTCGACCGAACAGATCTTGTTGTCAACGAGGTCGAACCCCTTGGTGAGCTCAGCGGCTTCGTCGACATCGCCGCTGGCGCCGACGCGCGTTCTGTCACGGGTGTCAATTGTGCCCTGTCGGGCGGCGCGTATGCTTGTGCGATGCCCGACTTCGGAACCGTGATCACCGCGATCGTCACTCCGTTCGACGCCCAAGGGGCTGTCGACGAGGCAGCGTTCGTCAATCTGATGCAGCACCTCGCCGCCAACGGCAGCGACGGCATCGTCGTCGCCGGCACCACCGGCGAAGCCTCGACCTTGACCGACGAGGAGCACCTAGCGCTGATCAAGCTGGCCGGCGAGGAGAAGCCGGAAGGGCTGAAGGTCGTCGCCGGCACCGGCAGCAACGACACGCGGCACGCCGTTCACCTGACTGCTGCGGCTTCCGATTACGCGATCGACGGAATTCTCTCGGTAACGCCGTACTACAACAAGCCGACTCCGCGCGGGATCATCCGGCATTACGAGGAGGTCGCCGCGTCGACCGAGCTGCCGATCCTGCTGTACAACATTCCCGGTCGCACGGGAACCGATGTGCCGAATGACCTGCTCGCCGAGCTCGGCCAGATCGACAACATCGTCGGCGTCAAGCAGGCCAACAACGACAACTTGGCGATGATCGACGGCCTTCAGCTGTACGCAGGCAACGACGACATATTCGGCCAGGTGCTCGACATGGGCGGCTCGGGTGGGATCCTCACAGCCAGTCACATTGTCGGGCCGGAGATGCGCCGCATGGTCGACGAGCCCGAGAATCGCACGGCGATTCACGGATCGCTGCTGCCGGTGTTCGACGCGCTCGGCACCCTGCCGGCGGCGATCTCGAACAAGACGGCGCTCAATCTTCTCGGCATCGAGGCGGGGTCTGTGCGTCTGCCGTACGTCGACGCCGACGAGACCGAGACCGAGGTGATTCGCACGATGCTTGAGTCACGCGGCCTCATCGGGGTGACCGCCTCGTGAGTCAGCTGAAGATCCTCCCGCTCGGGGGGCTGGGGGAGATCGGCAAGAACATGACCGTCGTCGAGTTCGACGACCGGATCGTGATCATCGACACCGGCCTGATGTTCCCGACCGCAGAGATGCTCGGGATCGACCTGGTGCTTCCGGACTTCGACTACCTGCGCGGCCGCGCCGACGACATCGAGGCGATCGTGATCACGCACGGCCACGAGGACCACATCGGTGCGCTGCCGTACGTGATCCGCGAGCTCTTCCCGGAAGAGACGCCGCCGGTGTACGCCGCTCCGCTAACGGCCGAGATGGCGCGCAGCAAGCTCGAGGAGCACAAGTTGCAGGACGCTGTCGAAGTGATCGAGCGCGACACGCTCGAGCCATGGGAGGCCGGTCCGTTCACGCTTGAGCTGGTCCACGTTTCGCACTCGATTCCGGACGCCTGCGGCGTCGTCGTCGGCACGGAGCACGGAAACATCTTCCTCACCGGCGATTACAAGTTCGACCAGACCCCCGTCGACGGGCAGCCGACAGACATGTCGCGCCTCGCCGAACTCGGCGCCGAGGGTCTGCTGCTGCTCTGCGGCGACTCGACCAACGCCGACCGCCCCGGCATCGCGCCGAGTGAGTCATCGATCGGCCCGCACCTCGAGGAGGCGTTCGCTCACCGCGAAGGCCGGATCCTCGTCACCAGCTTTGCGTCGAACATCCACCGCGTGCAGCAGGTGATCGATGCCGCCGCGGCGCACGGGCGCAAAGTCGCCCTTGTCGGTCGTTCGATGCGCCGCAACTTCGCGATCGGCCGCAAGCTCGGCCACATCTACGCCGAAGAGGGCCAGATCATCAAGATCAAGGAGATCGATGATTTTCCGGATGACGAGATCACGATCATCTGCACGGGAAGCCAGGGCGAGCCGCTCTCCGCTCTGCGTCGTATGGCCAACAACGACCACGGTCAGGTGACGCTGCACGACGGCGACACCGTGATGTTCAGCGCCTCGCCGGTCCCCGGCAACGAGCGCGCGGTCAACGAGACGATCGACCGGCTCTTCCACATCGGCGCCACCGTGATCACCGCCAAGGACGCTCCGATCCACGCTTCGGGTCACGGGTACCGCGAAGAGCTGAAAATGATGATCAACCTCACCAAGCCGCGCTACGTGATGCCGATTCACGGTGACTTCCAGCGACTGATCCTCCACTCGCGCCTGGCAGAAGAAGTCGGGATCGATCCCGACGACGTCTTCCGTCTCGAGAACGGCCTGCCGCTCGTCATCGACGAGAACGGCGCACGGATCGGCGAACGCGTCAAGAGCGGCATGATCTTCGTCGACGGTCTCGAGGTCGGCGACGTCGAGGATGTCGCCCTGCGCGACCGCCGCATGCTCAGCAACGACGGAGTTTTCATCGTCGTCGCGACCGTGGACGAGAAGTCCGGCGATTCGGTCAGCCCGCCAGAAGTGATCTTCCGCGGCGTCCCGTTCATGGATGAGGACGACGACATGTTCTCCGAGCTGCGACTGACCGTCGAGATGACCATCTCCGACCTCGCCAAGAAGGTCAAGGGGAGCGAGGGGATCGCCGAGTCTGAGCTGCGCGAGAAGCTGCACAACAATGTCGCGCGCTTCGTCTACGAGCAGACCAAGCGCCGTCCGATGGTGCTGCCCGTGGTCGTCGAAGTCTGAGGCAGGCTTAGGGCCACTCCCGTCGAAGGATTCGCTCAGGATCCTTATGGCGACAAAATCGAAGAAGAAGAGCCCCGGCGCCCGCACACCCGCTGCGCGCGCGAAGTCGAAGCCGAAGTCGGCCACAGCTAAGACGCGCGTTCAGCAGCGTCCGCGTGCCACGACTGGGCGACCTGCGCCGCGCCGCGCGCCGCAGATGACAGACCAACAGCGCCTCGACGCCCTCGGTCTGGGCCTGATGGCCGCTGCCGTCTTCTTTGCGTTCGTCTTTTACTTCGGCTGGCAGGGTGGCAAGCTTGGCGAGGCCATCGCGACCGTCGGTGAGTTCGTCGCCGGCCAGGGCGCCTACCTGATTCCGTTGCTGCTCGCCGGCGGCGGACTCGTGGCGATCTTCCGCCCGGTGCTGCCTGAGCGCGCGTTCCGTTGGCCGGCGGTAACGATGTTCTGCGCCGGCGTGCTGTTGGCTCTGGCCGCCGGCACTGCCGGACTCGGTGATTCCGAGCCGGCCAAGCACGTCGTCTTCAACCCCGATTGGTACAAGGGCCACGGCGGCCTGATCGGCGAGCTGATCTACTGGCCCGTTGCGAAGCTGCTCGGCGGGTTCGGTGCCTCATTGGTCGCGCTGGCGCTGATGGTGATCGGCGCGCTCCAGATGAGCGGCATCCCAATCGTCGAGATCGGCGAGCACGCGTTGGCAGCCGTCGACCGCTTCCGTCACCCGGTCGCCGAGCCGCGAGCCGAGACTCCGGTCGCGCGCCGCATGAAGCAGCCCGCCGAAGAGGTCGTTCCGCCGGAGCCGGAAGGCGTAGAACCGGTTGTGCGCGCCACGCACGTTGAGGCCGCTCCGGTGCAGGAAGAGCTTCCTATGGTTGAGGAGGAAGAGTTCACGCCCGTCGAGGACGAGGTCGAACTCGTAGAGCCCGATGTCGAGCCCGAGCCGATCGTCCTTCCCGACGAAGACACGGGCGCGATTCGCGTCGGTCGCGCCGCGCAGGCGAACGTCACCGAGTCTGACGAGCTCCTCTACAAGACTCCGAACGCCAAGGTCCTTGAGCGCTCGAAGGCGAACCCGAAGACGAACAACCAGGCCGCGCAGGAGAAGGTCGCCACGCAACTCACGGAGGCCTTGAAGCACTTCGGTATCGAGTCGACGCTCGTCGGCACCGTCGCCGGCCCGCACGTCACGCGTTTCGAGCTGCGCCTGGCGCCGGGTACGAAGATGTCGAAGGTCGCCGGCCTGAAAGACGACCTCGCCTACGCGCTCGCCAGCACGGACATCCGCATCCTCGCCCCGATTCCCGGCAAACAGGCCGTCGGCGTCGAGGTCCCGAACATCAACCGCGCGATGGTGCGCCTGGGCGACGTCTACCAGCCGCTGCCGAAGGACTGGTCGCCTGTATCTGTCTGGCTCGGCAAGGACATCGCCGGCAAGGCGATCGGCACCGACATCGCGAAGATGCCGCACCTGCTCGTTGCGGGCACGACCGGCGCCGGTAAGTCCGGCTGCATCAACACACTGCTCTGCTCGATTCTGCTCGGCTCGACGCCGAACGAGGTCAAGCTCGTGCTGGTCGACCCGAAGCAGGTCGAGCTGAACCTTTACGAGCAGATCCCGCACCTGCTCACGCCGGTCGTCACGAGCCCGCGCATGGCGGCGAACGTGCTGAACAACCTGATCCGCGAGATGGAACAGCGCTACACGCTGATGAGCGCATACAAGTGCCGCAACATCGTCGAGCTGAACGAGAAGCGCAAAAAGGAAGGGGAGGCCACGCTTCCGTACATCCTCTGCGTGATCGACGAACTCGCCGACCTGATGATGGTCGCGCCGGGAGAGGTCGAGGACGCGATCATCCGCCTCGCGCAGAAGGCTCGCGCAATCGGCATCCACCTCCTGCTCGCCACGCAGCGCCCGTCGGCGGACATCATCACCGGCATGATCAAGGCGAACGTGCCGTCGCGCATCGCGTTCGCGGTGTCCTCGCAGACCGACTCGCGCGTGATCCTCGACCAGAACGGCGCCGAATCGCTGCTCGGCCAGGGCGACATGCTGTTCAGCCCGATCGGATCCTCGAAGCTGCAGCGCATCCAGGGCGCGTACGTGACCGAAGAGGAGATCATCAAGCTGACGGACTTCTGGCGCGCACAGGGCGAGCCGGAGTTTCACGAGGAGCTGCTCGAGGCGCCCGAGGAAGAGGAGTCCGAAGACCGCGACGGTCTCGACCCCGACACCGACGAACTACTCGGCGAGGCAATCAGCACGGTTGTGCAGATGGGCACGGCGTCGACGTCGATGCTCCAGCGCCGTCTTCGCGTCGGCTACACCCGCGCCGGTCGCCTGATCGACATGATGGAACGCCGCAACGTGATCAGCGGGTACGAGGGCTCCAAGGCCCGCCAGGTGCTGATCAGCGAGGGTGATCTGCCACGCGTGCTGGCGATGCTGAGCGGACAGCCCGAGCTGCCCGACTCCGAGGCCGTGCTGAGCGGCACGACCGCCGAGCACACGCTCGAGCACCCGCCCGTCGACGGCGACTGAGAAATTCGCTGCAAAGCGTCTCTTTTCGCCTAACTTCTGCACTATGGCTGGAGAGATCGGCGAAACCCTCCGAGAGCGACGGATGGCGATGAAGATCGACGTCCACGAGGTCGAGGAGGAGACGAAGATCCGCGCGAAGTACCTGCGTGCGCTCGAGAACGAGGAGTACGACCTGCTCCCGGGGCAGGCGTACGTCAAGAGCTTCCTGCGCACTTACGCCGACTACCTCGGTCTCGACTCACGCGTGCTGGTCGATCAGTACCGCTCTCAGGGGCACAAACAGGAAGAGGATTTCGTCTACGTGCCGCCCTCGACGGAGTCGCGTTCGCCCTATCGACTTGTGATCGCTGCGGTGGTGATCATCATCGTCGTCGCGCTGATCCTCTTCGCGCTCGGCGCGCTCGGCGGTTCCTGAACCGGCAGGGCGTAAGCTGCCCGCCATGGCAGCAGGGGAGAAGCAGGTTCGCGCGGGAATCATCGTCACCGGCACCGAGGTGCTGACGGCGAGGATCGTCGATCGCAACGGGCCATGGCTTTCGGAGCGCCTGCGGGAGTTCGGCTTCGACGTCGTGCACATCACGATCTGCCGCGACCGCGAAGAGGACATCCTCGCCCAGCTTGAGTTCATGTCTTCGCAGGGCGTCGAACTCGTCTGCACGACAGGAGGGCTCGGCCCTACCGCCGACGACATGACGGCGGCGCTCGTGGGGCAGTTCTGCGGCCGCGAGATGTACCTCGACGAGCCGACGCTGAAGAAGATCGACGAGATCATCGCCGGGTTTGCGTCGCGTATGCGGTTCGACCCCGAGGCGCTCGAGATCGGTTCGCGCAAACAGGCGACCGTGCCCGAGGGCGCGGACATCCTCGGTCCGGCAGGAACGGCCCCGGGACTTGTCGTGACGCCGGCAGAGGGCCTCGACAGGCCGACCGTGATCGTGCTCCCGGGGCCGCCGGGCGAGCTGCAGCGGATCTGGGCGGAGGCGATCGAGACCGACGCGTTCAAGGCTTTGACGGACGGCACGTTCGTCTTCGAGGAGCAGATGATCCGCATGCTCGGGATCCCGGAGAGCGACATCGCAAAGACGTTGCGGGAATTCGACGCCTCAGACGGTCTTGGAGACATGGAGATCACGACTTGCCTGCGCAAGGGCGAGATGGAGATCCTGATCAGCCATCGGCCGGAGGAGCACGCCAAGCGCGACGCACTCGTGGCGGCTTTCGAAGCTCAGTACGGGAACGCGATCTTCTCTCCAGACGGCGAGACCGTCGACGAGCAGATCATCCGCTTGCTTGACGGTCGCAAACTGGCCCTGGCCGAATCCTGTACGGGCGGCCTGCTCGCTGAACGATTGACAGAGAAGGAGGGGGCTTCCTCGTACTTCGTCGGATCAGCGGTCACCTATTCGAACGTTGCGAAAGCCCGGATCCTTTCGGTCCCGGAGTCCGAGCTCGAATCTTTCGGCGCTGTGTCGCCCCAGGTCGCGAAATCGATGGCCGAGGGCGCGCTCGCCGCTTTCGACGCTGATTTCGCCGTCGCGATCACCGGAATCGCCGGCCCTGACGGCGGCTCCGACGAGAAACCCGTTGGCACCGTCGACTTCCACGCCGCCTCGCGCGATGGCCGCCACCGCGAGCTCCACATCGTGCTCCCCGGCCGCCGGAAGGACGTCCAGGAACGCGCCGCGACGGTCGCGCTGCACATGGTGCGGCAGTTGCTGGTTGATCCGTCGTAGTCCCTTTTCAGCGGTGAATTCGTGGGAGAGATACCTCAAACCAGACTCGAAGGACTGTTGGGTGACATCTGCCTGACTCGAGGCTGGTGTAGCGCGAACTACCGAGTCGAGGAAATCGAGCCTTTCATCGACGATGTCCCTCGGCTCGTCGATGCGATCATCGTCTGCGAGGGGTTGACCCTCATTTCGGTCGATAAGCAAACGCGAAGATGGCTCGAAGAGCGGATTGATGACTGGCTCTTTGATCCAAACGGTGTTGGAGTGAAATCAGGGCTTCCATAGGCCCGGACATTCCTACGAACGCTTGTTCGTGTTTTTCCGTCCGACGGGATTGATTCTCTTCTGTCATTGAGTTTTGCCGGATTCGTTTGATTCCGGTCTTGACCTGTAACGCGTCCACCGGGTCTAATCGGTGAAATGCGGAACGACACAGATTGGGAGAACCCCGTGGAACGAGTTGAGTTGAACGACAAGCAGAAGTCCGCCGCCCTCGACGGCGCGCTCACGCAGATTGAGCGCCAGTTCGGCAAGGGCACGGTCATGCGCATGGGCGACGACGACGCGCGCCAGAAGATCGGCGCCGTCCCGACCGGCGTACTCTCGCTCGACCTCGCGCTCGGCATCGGCGGCGTCCCGAAGGGCCGCATCGTCGAGATCTACGGCCCTGAGTCCTCGGGTAAGACGACGCTCGTCTACGAGATCATCGCTCAGGCCCAGAAGGCCGGAGGCACCTGCGCCTTCATCGACGCCGAGCACGCGATGGACCCGGAGTACGCCGCGCGTATTGGGGTCGACATCGACTCGTTGCTCGTCTCTCAACCGGACTACGGCGAGCAGGCGCTCGAGATTGCCGACATGCTCGTCCGCTCGGGCGCGATGTCGGTGGTCGCGGTCGACTCGGTCGCCGCACTTACGCCGAAGAGCGAGCTCGAGGGCGCAATGGGCGACGCGACGGTCGGTCTGCAGGCGCGCATGATGAGCCAGGCGATGCGCAAGATCGCCGGAAACCTCAACCGCACCGACACCACCTGCATTTTCATCAACCAGATCCGAGAGAAGATCGGCGTGATGTTCGGCTCGCCGGAGACGCAGCCCGGTGGCCGCGCCCTGAAGTTCTTCAGCTCGCAGCGCCTCGACATCCGCCGCATCGAGTCCCTCAAGGAGGGCACCGAGGTCGTCGGCAACCGCGTCCGCGTCAAGGTCGTCAAGAACAAGGTCGCGCCGCCGTTCCGCCAGGCCGAGTTCGACATCGAGTTCGGTCAGGGCATCTCCTCGGAGGGCTGCCTCGTCGACCTCGGCATCGAGCACAACGTCCTGACCAAGTCGGGCTCGTTCTTCTCCTATGGAGAGGTCAAGCTCGGTCAGGGCCGCAACAACGTGAAGCAGTTCCTGCGCGACAACCCCGATCTCGCCAAGGAGATCGAGGGCAAGGTCTACGCGCAGCTGGGCCTCGACCCACAGGGTCGCCCGCTGAACGTCAAGGTCGACGACGAGACTGGTGAAGTGATCGAGGCTGATGTTGAGCCGTCGGTCTCTGCGGCTGAGACTGCCGCCGCCTGACGGCAGGCGGTTGTCGCTCTGTCAGCGGGTCAGAGCGGCCACGCCGAACACCGGGCTTTCCTTCGGCGGAGGCCACGCCTCTCCGAAGGCGGCGTAGATGCGGTCGGGTGTCGCCATCATCCGGATGATCTGGTCAAACTTGCCAGGCAGGGCTCCGAGCCCGCCAATGCCCCAGGATGGAAGCGGGGCACCGTCTAGGTTGAGTTCCTCGGTTGAAAACGCCTGTGCGCAGGCGCGGATCGGTTCGCCGTTGTCGTCGGTGCTGAGCGGACAGAGGGCGGTACCAAACACGTAGCCGCCACCTGCCGTGGGCGCAAAGGCGAGTACCGGCTTGGCGGACCCGTCAGGGTTTTTCGGCTGGAAGACGCCATCGATGCCGAAGGCCTTGTCGAGGATTCCCGAGCTGGACAGCCTGAGTACCGCGCCCATGTTGTCGACGGTCTGCTCCCGACCCTCCATCGGGCCACGGATGGTCAACGTTCCGGCGAAGACCAGGTTCCCCGCGTAGTCCTGCTCGACGTGGACCGGCAGGTCGACAGCGGTCCGCAGCGGCCACGTCTTTCGGAAGCGCCCCTTGCTTCCCCATGAACGGTCGACCACGCCTCGTTTCGTCAATCTGGTCGCAGACCAGCTGGCGCGGGTTGATTTGCGCGTGTAGAACGTCGTTGCGTAGGTCACGGTGACGCCCGAGCTGTCCGCAAACAGCTCGGCTCCTTCCGCACCCTCATTATCGGCCGCTTTCGGCCATTGGAAGCGCATCGTGCCGCGTTCCCCAAACGAGCGAACCGGTCGCCCCCGCGAGCTCAGACGAAGCACTTTGTAGCGCCACGAGTCGTCCTCGCCAAAGATGTAAATCGATCCATCGGGTGCAACCGACAGGTCGAACATCCGGGTGGGGGAGTCGAGCCTCCAAGAGTCAGCGACGGATCTCACCAGTAGTTTGCCGTTGTCACCGAACGACTTGATGCGCCGTCCGCGCGAGTCGTATGCGAAGACCACGTAGTAGAGCCGGTTGATGTTCAGTTCGCCACCGTCGTCGCCTTCGGTGTCGTAGCCGTCAGTGATGTCCCTGTCGGAGACGTAGTCGACGAGACCACCGACGTAGATGCGGCCATCGGCACCTTGAGCGATCGTCGTGGCATATGACTCGCGGGTGCGGATGTACGCGCGCTTGGGGAAGTGCTCGATGACGACGCCATTGCGGCCCCAGCTCCGGTCACGCTTTCCCTGCCGGTCGAAGGCGACCACCGTGAAGTCCTTGACGTCAAGCCGGCGATTTCGGACCGTTCGAGCGCCGGCCAGCAGAATCCGACCAGAACGGTCCACAATGGCGTCATTCGCGTGGTTCGGAAACTCCGAATCCGGGTGGGTTGAGAGTTGCGCGTACGCGATTCCGCCGTTGCCGAAGCCAGGTACTGGCGTGCCGGAAGCATCGGCACTCGCGCAGAACCCGGCGATGTAGAGGACGAGCGCCGCCAACGCAAAGGTGAAGCTTTTGAGTGTTGTGTAGCGAGCGAGCATGGCTATTTATCGGTAACCGGCCTCAAGAACAAGAGTCGCGGTCCGTCACTAACCTGAACCAGATGCCGAAGTACCACGTCACAACCTTCGGGTGCCAGATGAACGAGCACGACAGTGAGCGCATGAAGGGCATGCTCCAGTCGCTCGGATACGACGAGGCGCCGGAGCAGGAGCAGGCTGATCTGATCCTGTTCAACACCTGCTCGATCCGCGAGGCGGCCGACACGAAGTTCGTCGCGCACCTCGGCAACGCGAAGCGCATCAAGTCGGAGAGTCCCGACACCGTGATCGGTGTCGGCGGTTGCTGGGCGCAGTCGGTCAAGGACGAGGTGTTCGAGCAGTTTCCGTTCGTCGACGTCGCGTTCGGGCCGGGACAGGTGCACAAGCTCGCCGAGTTCCTCAACTCCGACAGCCTCACCGCGCAGGGCTACTTCGAGTTCGAAGGCTTCACCGGTGACCTGCCGGCGCGGCGCGAGCGCGAGTTCTTCGGCTGGACCCAGATCTCGATCGGCTGCCAGGAGGTCTGCTCGTACTGCATCGTTCCCTCCACGCGTGGGCGCGAGGTCAGTCGCGATCCGAATGAGGTGATCAAGGACGTCGCGACGATGGCGGCCGACGGCGTCAAGGAGGTCACACTCCTCGGGCAGAACGTCAACTCGTACGGCCGCTCGCTGCCCAAGGAGCAGCGCATCACCTTTGCGCAGCTCCTGCACGAGATCGACGCGATCGACGGCATCGAGCGCATTCGCTACACGTCGCCGCACCCGAAGGACATCAAGATCGACGTGATCGAGGCGCACGCCGAGCTCCCGAGTCTTTGCGAGCACATCCACCTGCCGTTGCAGTCGGGCTCAAGCACCGTCCTCAAGCGAATGCGCCGCACGTACAACCGCGAGCGCTATCTCGACCGCGTGCAGCTGATCCGCGAGCACGTCCCGGACATCTCGCTGAGCACCGACATCATCGTCGGATTCCCCGGTGAAACCGAAGACGACTTCAAGCAGACGCTTGAAGTTGTGGATGCCGTGCAGTTCGACTCCGCTTTCACCTTCATCTACTCGCCGCGCCGCGGCACCGAGGCCGCGACATTCGAGGACCAAATCGCATCGGACGTCAAGCGTGAGCGCATGCAGCGTCTCGTGGAGCTCGTGCAGCACCACGGACACGAGCGCGCGCAGCGCTTCGTCGGTCGCGAGCTCGAAGTCTTCGTGGAAGGCCGGTCGCGCAAGGACCCCGACAAGATTCGCGGGCGGAGCCGGCACAACAAGGTCGTGAACTTCACGGGCCTCGCCGAGCCCGGCGAGATGACCACGGTGAAGATCGAGAACGCGACCTCTCAGACGCTCGCGGGCGAAGAGTCGTTGCTCGCCCGCGCGCTCGTCTGATCGAAGTGTCCAACGAGCCGAGCGTCGTAGCGCTTTTCGGTCCGACCGGGATCGGAAAGACCTCGATCGCGATCGAACTGGCCGAAGTTCTGCGCAGCAGGGGAGAGGACCCCGTCGCGGTCTCTGTCGACTCGATGCAGGTGTACCGCGAGCTGCCGATCCTCACTGGCGCCGCCGATCATCAGGAGCAGCAGCGCCTCGAGCATCGCCTCGTCGGCAACGTCTCCGTCGCGGACACGTACGACGTCGCCACCCACGCTAGGCACGCCCATCGCGAAATCGACGAACTGCGCGGGGAGGGGAGGCGGCCGATCGTCGTCGGCGGGACCGGCCTCTATCTCCGCGCGGCGCTGGCAGAGCTCGACCTTCTCCCGCAGCCACAGGAGGGCGTGAGGGAGCGCCTGACCGCCGAGTTCGAGCAGGACGGGGTCGAGGGCCTCTACGCCCGGCTCGAACGTGATGCACCCGACCTGGCCGCCGAGGTCGACCCGAGAAACCCGCGCAGACTGATCAGGGCCCTCGAGACGCTCGAACAGGGCGCAAGCGCCGCCGATCGCGACGAAAACCGCCTCTGGACCGACGACACCCGCGTCCCTACCGACCTGTACGCCCTCGTGATGGACCGCGAGAAGCTCTACGCGCGGATCGAGTCGCGCGTCGACGAGATGGTCGAGCTTGGGGCCGAGGCAGAGGTCCGCGGCGCCGAACCGCTCGCCGGTCGAACCGCGCGGCAGGCGCTCGGATTCGAGGAGCTCCTCGCCGGCGATATCGATCAGATGAAGACCAACACGCGCCGCTACGCCAAGCGACAGCTGACCTGGTTGAACAAGCTCGCGGGGGCGACTCTGATCGATGTCACCGACCGCTCCAGCACCGATGTAGCGGAGGAAATCGCCGCTTCGGTCACCGATTAGACTGCCGCGCCGATGAGGTTCCAGAAGTGGCAGGCACTCGGCAACGACTACATGGTCGTCGAACACGACGCTCCAGGCTTCGAGCTGACGCCGAAGCGGATCGAGCACATCTGTCGCTACCACTTCGGTGCCGGGGCCGACGGAATCTTGCTGATCTCGCCTTCTGACGACCCCGAGATCGTCGCCAACGTGAAGATCTTCAACCCCGATGGCTCGGAGGCCGAGCTCTCCGGCAACGGCGTGCGGGAGGCCGTCATGTACCTGCGTCGCAGCGGCGCCACAGACAAGGACGAGTTCGCCGTGAGCACTGCCGCGGGAATCATCCGTCCGAAAATCGTCTCCGACACCGAGTGCGAAGTCGACATGGGCCAAGCACACATCACCTCGAAGAACTTCCCCGAGGGGCCCGAGGACGGTCGCGGCACGGTCAGCGTGAACGGCCAGGAGCTCGAGTTTCAGCACGTCGAGATCGGAAATCCGCAGCTCGCGATCGAGATTCCCGGTGGCCGCGACGAACTGCTCGCGCTCGACCTGCCGGCGATCGGACCGGCGCTCGAGAACGACCCGCGCTTCCCGAACCGCACCAACGTCAGTTTCTGGCAGCGCACGGGCGCCGGCTCGATCGTCGCGCGCATCTTCGAGCGTGGGGTGGGAGAGACCCTCTCTTCGGGGACCGGCGCGACTGGCGCCGCTGTCGCCGCCAGCCTGCGCGGCGTCGCCGCACCTGTCACCGTGGAACTGGACGGCGGCGAACTTCTGGTCGGCATCGACGACGACCTCAACATCACTTTGACCGGGTGGGCCGTGCCCGTATTCGACGGCGAACTGACAAAAGAATTCATCGCAGAACTGGAGCAGCTTTGATCCCGCAGGCAAAACGACTCGAGACCATCCCGCCGTATCTCTTCGCGGAGCTCGAGCGCAAAATCGCCGACAAGAAGGCAGCGGGGATCGATGTGATCTCACTCGGCATCGGCGACCCCGACGAGCCGACTCCGCCAAACGTCGTCGCCGCGATGCAGGCCGCTGTGGCCGATCCCGGCACGCATCAGTACCCCTCGAACCGCGGGCGGGATGACTTCCGCGAGGCCGTCGCGGCGTTCTACCAGCGCCGTTTCGGTGTCGAGCTCGACCCGGCAACCGAGGTGATGCCGGGAATCGGCGCCAAGGAGACCATCTTCAACCTCAATCTCGCGTTCCTCGACCCGGGCGACGTAGCACTCGCCTCGGACCCGGGATATCCCGTCTACACGGCAGGTCCGCTGCTCGCCGGCGCCGAGCCGGTGCTTCTGCCGCTGCTCCCGGAGAACGGCTTCGCGCCTGACCTCAAGGCGATCCCGGCCGACAAACTCGCCAAGGCGAAGCTGCTCTTCATCAATTACCCGAACAACCCGACCGGCGCGACCGTGCCCGAGGGCTTCTTTGAAGAGGTCGTCGCCTTCGCGAAGGCCAACGACATCCTTGTCGTGCACGACGCGTCCTACACCGAGACCGCCTACGAGGGGTACAAGCCGCCGAGCTTTCTCGAAACGCCAGGCGCCAAGGAGGTCGGCATCGAGGTCTTCTCGCTCTCGAAGGGCTACAACATGACGGGGTGGCGCGCCGCCGCGATCGTCGGCAACGCCGAGGCGATCGCGATCTACTGGAAGCTGAAGACGAACATCGACTCCGGCAACTTCGAAGCCGTTCAGCTGGCCGCGATCGAGGCGCTCAGCGAGAACACCGATGCCTCCGTCGCCGAGATGAACAAGATCTACGAACGCCGCCGCGACCTCGTCTGCGACGCCCTTGCCGCGATCGGTGTGGACGTCAAACGACCGAAGGCGACGATCTACATCTGGGCACCGATCCCGACGGGATACGAAAACGCTGCCGCGTACTGCGAGCACGTGCTCGAGGAGTCGGCCGTCGTGATTTCGCCCGGCGGCGCCTACGGCGCGAGCGGCGAGGGCTTCTTCCGCATCTCCTTGACCACTCCCGACGATCGCCTCACCGAAGCAGTCGAGCGCCTGCGCTCGACGTTGGCCGCATAGCCGCGTCTTTCGGCCTCGCCAACGGGGCCGGACGTTAGGCTTTGGCTGAGTGGCAGAAGAACGTCAGAGCAGATACGGCGAAGGAATCGTCAACCCGCGCGCCAAGCAGCGCGCGCTCTGCATCGCGTCTTCGCCAATGGATCCGGACCTCGCCGAGCTGCGCGAGCTTCTGCGCACGGCCGGCGTCGCGGTGGCCGGGGAGCTGACGCAGCGCCGCGACGAACCAGATCCCAACACCTACTTCGGCAAGGGCAAGCTCGATGAGCTGAAGGCTCTGGCCAAGGAGGTCAACGCCAACGTGATCGCCTGCGACGACGAGCTCCTGCCCCGGCAGGCCCGCAATCTCGAGAAGGCGGTCGGCATGTCCGTCGTCGACCGCACCGAGATCATCCTCGACATCTTCGCCGGACACGCGCGCAGCGCAGAGGGCAAGCTGCAGGTTGAGCTGGCCCAGCTCGAGTACAACCTTTCGCGCATGCGCGGACTGTGGACCCACCTCGAGCGCCTCGGAGCCGGCATCGGCACGAGGGGTCCTGGTGAGTCGCAGATCGAGACCGACCGCCGACTTGCGCGCGACCGGATCACTGCGCTCAAGCGCCGGCTGTCGCAAGTGCGAGCGGCGCGAGAGACGCAGCGCAGCGAGCGAGAGCGGAAGAGCATCGGCACCGTCGCGCTTGCCGGCTACACCAACGCCGGCAAGTCCAGCCTGCTGAACCGGCTGACCGGAGCTGAGGTGATCGTGCGCGACCGCCTGTTCGAGACGCTCGATCCGACGACGCGCACGCTCGCGGTCGACGGACGTGACGTGCTGCTCACCGACACCGTCGGATTCATCCGCAAGCTTCCTCACCAACTCGTGGACGCATTCGCATCGACGCTCGAAGAGGCGTTGTCTGCCGAGCTGGTCCTCCACGTGGTCGACGCCTCGATGGACGAGGACGACTTGAACGAGATGATCCGCGCCGTTGACGACGTGCTGGCCGAGATCGGCGTCGTCGAGCAGGACTCGCACCTGGTGCTCAACAAGATTGATCTCGTTGACGCTGAGCGCGCTCAGGAGCTGCGCTACAGGCATCCGGAGGCGTCGCTCGTCTCCGCCGAGACGGGCGAGGGGCTCGACGATCTGATGGACATGATCGGCGAGAAGCTGGCCACGCGAATGGTCCCGGTGAGCCTGCTGGTGCCCTACACGGATGGCCAGATTCTCGACACGCTCCACCGCCAGGCCGCCGACCTGCACCGCGACGACGGCCCGGACGGCGTGCATGTGACGGCCCGCCTGCCTCGGCCGCTGGCCGAACGCCTTTCGCCGTTTCGCGTCAAGGCCATCGCGTAGTGCAGCTGCGTTTCAAGAAGCTGCGCGCGGACGCGATCGTCCCGACGCAGGCGCATGCCGGTGACGCCGGAAGTGATCTCTACTCCGTCGAAGGGCTGGTCATCCCCGCAGGCGGCAGGGCGAAGGTTGCCACCGGGGTCGCGGTGGCGATACCCGACGGACACGCCGGCCTTGTCCTACCGCGCTCCGGCCTGGCCCACAAGCACGGGATCACGCTCACCAACACGCCCGGCCTGATCGACTCCGGGTATCGCGGCGAACTTCAGGTGTTGATGCTCAACACGGATCGCGGCGAAGACTTCGAGATCCACGCCGGCGACCGCATTGCGCAGCTGGTGATCGTCGCCTACGCCGCTCCGGAGTGGGCCGAGGTCGAGGAGTTCGACGAGACGGATCGCGGCGACGGCGGGTTCGGCTCGTCAGGCCGCAACTGAATCGCCGGCCGGTTTCCGCTTCGCGGCCGCGCGGATCATGTACGGCGCGACGAGCGTTGTGA
Organism: uncultured Thermoleophilaceae bacterium; assembly: GCA_964455545.1. Taxonomy (GTDB): domain Bacteria; phylum Actinomycetota; class Thermoleophilia; order Solirubrobacterales; family JACPNS01; genus JACPNS01. The sequence goes on from CAYVWQ010000010.1 coordinate 22,837, forward strand.
GGATCGCCATACCGACGACGACGGCGAAGATCTCGTTGCTGATCACGCCCTTCGAGTAGCCGAGCGCTGCGACGATCACGCCGACCTCGCCGCGCGGCACCATGCCGGCGCTGACGATCGCGCGGTCGCGCGGTCCGAGCTCTTTGGCGCCGAGCCACGCTCCACCAAACTTCGTGATGATCGCGAGGATCGTGATGCCGGCAAGCATCGCGAGGTTCTCCCAGTCGGCGAGCTCTCCGACGTCGAGCTGCGCGCCGATCACGGCAAAGAAGAACGGCGTGAAGAACGCGTAGATCGGAGTGATTTCCGACTCGATCGAGTTCTGCTCGCGCGTCTCGGCGATGATCATTCCCGCGAGGAACGCGCCGATCACCGCGGCCAGACCGATCTCGGCCGCCAGCACGGCCAGTCCGAGACAGATCAACACGGACGGGAGGAGCGGGGAGTCGGCGAACCTCGGAGCCTCGAGGATCTGCGGGCGACGCTGCAGCAGCTGCGACCCGCCGAGCCCGATGAAGGCGAGGAACGCAACAGAAAGTACGAGCAGGATCGCGATCTCTCCGAGGTCCACTCCGCCTGCACTTGCGGCGCCAGTTGCCACGGCGAGGATGATCAGCGCGAGTACGTCGTCGATCACCGCGGCGCCCAGGATCGTGCGCCCCGCTCGGCCGCTCTGCAGATCGAGCTCGACGAGGATCGCGGAGGTGATGCCGACGCTCGTAGCCGCAAGCGCCGCGCCGATGAACAGGGCGGTCGCAGTGCTGGCGTTGAAGGCCAGCGCGGCAGCGATGCCGAGTGCGACCGGTAGAACCACTCCGAGTATTCCGACCAACGACGCGGAACGCCCGACCTGTCGGATGTCGCCGAGTTTGGTCTCGAGCCCGACGTAGAACAGCAGGAAAATCACGCCGAGTTCGGCGAACACCTCAAGCACGGTGTCGATCTCGATCAGCCCGAGCACAGAGGAGCCGACGATCGTGCCGGCGAGGATCTCGCCGATCACGACGGGCTGATGCAAACGCCGGCAGACCTCCTCGCCGACCTTTGCGGCCAGCAGAAGAATGAACAGATGGAGCAGCGCGTCCGATACCTCACTGGTTCCGGCGGCGAACGGGAGAATGTTCATACGCGAACCCCCGCTGCCCTGACCGCAGAAGCGTGTGCGAGGTCCTCGAGTCCGTCATCGAGGGGCTCGAGCTCGATTCCGCCGAGCGCGAGCGAGGTCAGGTGGTCAGCAAACCAGGCATTCTTCGGCAGCAACGGTCCATGCAGATATGTGCCGAAGATGTTGTTGCGTCGCACGCCCTCGAATCCGTCCTTCCCGTTGTTGCCGAAGCCCTTCACCACCTTGCCAAGTGGTTCGGCGGACCCGCCGAGGTAGGTGCGCCCGCCGTGGTTCTCGAACCCTGCCAGCTCGCGGCGTTCGCCTTCGACGTCGAACTCGATCATCACGTTGCCGATCAGCCGCTCGCCGGGTTCGCGGACCGTTCGCAGGTCGACGATTCCCAGACCTTCGACCTTGCGGTCACCGAGCTCGTAGTACTCGCCGAGCAGCTGGTAGCCGCCACAGACGGCCAGCACCACTTTGCCGTCGTCGGCCGCCGCCGCGAGTGAATCGCGTTTGGTTTCGAGCATGTCTCCGGCAATCTGTACCTGGTCGTTGTCCTGGCCGCCGCCGATGTAGAAAAGGTCGTGCGCACCCGGATCGACGGAGTCACCGGCTTCGGCGGCGGTCAGTTCGAAGCCGATTCCGCGCGCCTCCGCGCGTCGCGCGAGCAGCAGCAGGTTGCCGCGGTCGGCGTAGATGTTCATCCGCGAGGGGTACAGGGCGCAGACCCGCAACGTGCTCATGCGCCGCCCCAGTAGTCGGCTGCGTCACCGCGCCGGGCGATCGCGGTGCGCAGTTCGAGCAGCGCGGTGTAGGTCGGCAGAGCGAAGATCGGCGTGGCCGCCGCGATCGAGCCGGACACGGCAGAGTCGAAGGACTGCTCGATCGCGTTGTCGATCGCGATCCGCGAGCGGTCGACTCCGGCATACGCAAGGCGCAGGGCCATTTCCTCGGCGCGGGTACCGGAGCACACCACGCGGCGCACCTTCCCGGCGAGCATCTCGAAATCGGCGTCCCAGACCCACGAAACATCGCGGCCGTCGGCGATCTTGTCATTCAGCGCGATCCAGAGGTCGAATGGGGGGTGCTCGGCGGTGATCGTGCGAAGGACCTCATTCGCGCCGGTCGGGTTTTTGATCAGCATGATCGCCACGTTCTGCCCGTTGATGTCGATCGTCTCGACGCGGCCGAAAACAGCGCGCGCAGAGGCGAGCCCGCCAGATATCGCGCTGGGCTCGAGATCGAGCGCCCAGGCCGCCGCCGTCGCGGCCACGGCGTTGTAGACGTTGTACAGACCTGGGATCGGCAGCTCGACGTGGAACGAACCGTCTGGAGTGGCGATCTCGATCGAGCTGCCTTCCATCCCGTGTGACTCGATCGACGAGGCGGCGATCTGTGGCTGGGGACGCTCGAAGTCGCCGTTGGGGCAGCGGTAGATGCCGAGATGCCCGAGTTGCACGGCCTCGTACTCCAGAGGCGCGCCGCATTTGCGGCAGAATTTCGAGTCGGCAGCGTGTCGCGGTGCGTCCTCGGACTGGGAGCGGTCGTCCAGTCCGAAGTAGACGACGTTTTCGCGGCCTTCGCCGATACCGGCGAGGAGTGGATCGTCGGCATTCAGAACAACGCGCGTGTCGCCCGGGAGCGCGTTCACCATCTCCTTCCAGCGATCGGCGAGCGTCTCGAGCTCGCCGTAGCGGTCCAGCTGGTCGCGAAAGAGATTTCCGAGCAACACAACTTTGGGCCGGGTCTGGTCGACGATGTCGGTGGTCCACGCCTCGTCGACCTCGAATAGGCCGAGCTCGCCGGCAAGCTTGTCACGATGAGCCGCATCGAGCAGGGCCGTGGCGACTCCGCCGGCCATGTTCGCCCCGGCACGGTTGTGCACCGTCGAGATCCCCGAGCGACGTAGAACGCCGGCCAGCAGCGAAGCGGTCGTGGTCTTGCCGTTGGTCGCCGAGATCACGACGGCGCCGCGCTCGAGTCGCTGGGACAGCCGTTCGATCGCGTCGGGCTGCAGTCGCAGCAGGACTTTGCCGGGGAGCGATGTGCCGCCGCCGCGCCCGGAAATCCGGCTCGCGGCACCGACGGATTTCGCGAGACCGAGCTTGAATGGCGAGACCGAGGCTTCCATCGAAGCCGTGATTATCGCGGGTGGAGTGACGGCAGTTGCCTATGCCAACGCAGTTGCGGACTCGCGCGCGAAGTTGGCCGCCCAGTCGCCGCGAGCTTCGCCGCGCAGCGCTGGATCAGGCTCAAGGCGCTCGATACGCGCGATCGCCGTCAGTTCGTCGCCGAGCAACCGTTCCGAGATCACCTCTTCAGGGCTTTCTGGATCGAGCGTGAGCAGCACGTCCTGCTGCACCGCGTGCCACACCTCGTCCGTCAGCGGCTCGCTGGCGACCATCGCCACGCCGCGGCGGGTCGTCCACCAGAGCTCGAAGATCCCGAGTCGGTAGGCGTACAGCTTGAGGCCGTCACTGAACACAAAGTTGAGACCGGAGAAGGTGTGTCCGGCGACCAGCGCCGCGACCGTGCTGCGCATCGATCTGACGGGATCGGCCGGGTCGAAATCCGCCATCAGCCGCATGAAGAAGCACTCCGAGTCGGTTTCGCCGGCCGGCTCGCCCATCCCGGCGCGCAGCAGACGACGGCAGCCGAGGATCGTCCCGTTGTGGGCGAAGCTGTACGGGCCGTACTCAAACGGGTGGGTGTTCTCGTCCTTCAGGCCGCCCAGCGTGGCGCGGCGGACATGGACGTTGAACAGCCGGCCGCGGAGGTTCGTCGCAGTGTCGAAACGGGCGTCGTTGTGTGCAGCGACGGCGAAGCGCTCCGTCGCGGGGGCCGGTTGAAGCAACTCACGGTAGGCCGCCATACCCCATCCGGAGTCGTGACTCTCGGAGAGTCGGATCATCGGGTTGGTCGAGTCGACCAACTCATGCCGGACTGAAATCGGGTCCGACGAAACTGCTCCGAACACACGGCACATCTCGGAAATCAAGATACACCTTCGTCGCGGCGGTGCACTCCGACCCGATCGGTCCATTCCTCGCGTACACTGCGCTTCAACGGTGCTGGGGGGCGCCGGCAAATCTCGTTGGAGGATCAATCGATGTCCCAGACCCCTGCAGTTTCCGACTACGACAGCGTCGACGTACTCGTCATCGGCTGCGGCGTTTCCGGCGTCAGCACCGGCGTGCACCTGAAGACCGATTCCCCGGGAACGACGTTCGTGATCCTGGAGGCGCGCGACAGCATCGGTGGAACCTGGGATTTCTTCAAGTATCCGGGCGTGCGCTCCGACTCTGACATGTTCACTTTCGGCTTTCGCTTCAAGCCGTGGCTCGGGGAGAAATCGTTGGCCGACGCCGGTTCGATCCTCGCGTACATCAACGAGACCGTCGATGAGTTCGGCCTGCGCAAGCACATCAGGGTCGCCACGAGGGTGATCGCGGCCGACTGGAACAGCGACGAGTCACGCTGGTTCGTCACCACGAAGAACTCCCACACCGGCGAGGAGTCGCTGATCAAAGCTCGTGTACTGCACTCTGCCGCCGGTTACTACGCCTACGACGAGCCGCACACGCCAGAGTTCCCGGGCCGGGACAATTTCAAAGGCGAGATCGTCCACCCGCAGAAGTGGCCCGAGGACCTCGACTACGCCGGCAAGAAGATGATCGTGATCGGCAGCGGCGCGACGGCGGTCACCCTCGTGCCAGAGCTGGCAAAGGACGCCGAGCACGTGACGATGCTCCAACGTACGCCGACCTACATCCTTCCGATGCCGGCCGTCGACCCGCTCGCGAAGCCGATCCGCAAATACCTGCCGGAGAAGCTCGCTTACCGACTGATTCGCTGGAAGAACATCGGGCAGTTCATGGGCACGTTCTGGTTCAGCCGCAGATTCCCGAATCAGGCGAAGAAGTTGATCCGCTATTTCGCGGTGAAGTCCCTGCCCGAAGGGTTCGACGTCGACAAACACTTCAAGCCGCCGTACAACCCGTGGGAGCAGCGCCTTTGCGTCGTCCCGGACGGCGACTTCTTCAAGTCGATCAAGGAAGGATCCGTCGACGTGGTCACCGACCACATCAAGCAGTTCGACGAGACCGGAATTCAGCTCGTCTCGGGCGAGCACATCGACGCCGACATCATCGTGACCGCCACGGGCTTCGACATCGAACTGTTCGGCGGAGCGAAGATCACCGTCGACGGCGAGGAGAAGCCCTACGGGGATCTCTACTCATACAAGGGACTCTCGGTCAGCGAGGTCCCGAACTTCACGTTCACGATCGGCTACACCAACGCTTCCTGGACGCTCAAGGCCGACCTCGTCTCCGAGTACCTCGCGCGCCTGGTCAATCACATGAAGGCCGGTGGCTACGACGAGTTCGTCGCAGTCCCGCCGGCCACATTCAAGGAGACCTCACCGTTCATCGACCTCTCGGCGGGCTACGTCCAGCGAGCGATCGACGACGCGCCGCGTCAGGGCGACGCCGTCCCGTGGCGGGTCTACCAGAGCTATCCCCGCGACGCGCGGATGTTTCGCCACGGCAAAATCGATGACGGCGCGATGACGTTCATCAAGCGGGCGCCGCGCGGGGAGGAAGCTCAGGTCGTTTCGGTCGCCGGTTCGCCTTCGGGTGCGTGAGCGCCGTGCATCTCGGGGGCGTTCTCGCCCTTCACCACGAAGATCACCGCCAGGCAGCCGAGCACCAGGCACCCGGCGCCGATGATGTAGGCGAGCTGGAACCCCTCGACCAGGGCGTTGACCTGCGAAACGCCGTCGGCGAGAAGGTTCTCGGTCCGGGTCGCTGACAGCGTCGCGAGTACGGCCAGCCCCAGCGCTCCGCCGACTTGCGCGGAAGTGTTGATCATGCCCGAGGCAAGACCGGCGTCTTCGGCGGTGGATGCCGACATCGCGAGCGTCATCAGCGAGGGGAAGGATGGGCCGATTCCGAGACCGAGGATCACCATGGCGGGGAAGATGTCGGTCCAGTAGTTGCCGTCGACGGGTGCCCGCGAGAAGTAGAGCAGTCCGAGGGCAATCGTCGCGGTCGAGGGGATGAGGATGCGCTTCGGGCCGAAACGCATGATCAGCGGCTCGGAGAATTTCAGCGAGATCGTGCCCATGATAAGCGTCGCCGGCAGGTAGGCGAGGCCGATCTCGAGCGGGTTGTAGCCGAGCACCTGCTCGAGATACAGCGCGCCGAGGAAGAACATGCCGAACATCCCAGCGACCATCAGGGCCTGAACGATGTTCGCACCGGACACGTCGCGCGAGCGGAAAATCCCGAGTGGAATCAGCGGCGTCTTCGCCGTCTGTTCTCTGACAATGAAGCCGATGAAAAGCGCGATCGCCACGGCGCCGAAGGCGAGGGTCTGCGTCGCGCCCCAGCCGTGATCGGCAGCCGGCTTCACGATCGTGTAGACGCCGAGCATCAATGCGCCGGTGATCAGGAACGCACCGGGCGCGTCCATCCCCTTGTCGATGCCGATGCCTGGGTCGCGCACGAGCAGGCGCTGCGCCATCAGACCGACGAAGAGGCCGATCGGGATGTTGATCATGAAGATCCAGTGCCAGCTGATCGATTCGGTGATCAGGCCGCCGAGGATCAGTCCGATTGACCCGCCGGCCGAAGCGACGAAGCCGAAGACCCCGATCGCCTTGGCCTGGTCGCCGGGGTCATTGAACATCAGAAAGATCATTCCGAGGATCACGGCCGAGGACAGCGCTCCTCCGACGCCCTGCAAAAGGCGGGCGGCGACGATCATTTCCTGGCTCTGGGCGAGGCCGCAGGCCAAGGACGCGACCGTGAAGACCACGAGCCCGGTCTGAAACACGAGCTTGCGGCCGAGCAGGTCGCCGAGTCGACCGGAGAGCAGCAGGAGGCCGCCGAACGTGATCATGTAGGCGTTGACGACCCACGCCAAGCTCTGTTGCGTGAATCCGAGGTCCTCCTTGATCGACGGGAGAGCGACGTTCACGACTGTGGCGTCGAGCACGATCATCAGCATCCCGGCGCAGAGCACGTAGAGCGCCACCCAAGGATTGCCGTTCACCTGCTCCGCCGGAGCTGAGTTCTGAGGAGCCGAATGATCCATCGCAGGAACGTATCACACGACTACGAAATAAGTAGTTACCGCTATGAAAAACTTACAAACGGGTTAGAGTAAGGGCATGTCCAAGAGTTATCCGGACTCGTGCGCAGGCGCGCACGCGCTCGACATCGTGGGCGACAGATGGGCGTTGCTCGTCGTCAGAGAGCTGATGCTCGGTCCGCGACGCTACACAGATCTGAGCGAGTCGCTCGTCGGGATCAGTCCGAACGTGCTGAGCCAGAGACTGTCTGACCTGGCCGAAAACGGCGTGATCGTCAGGCGGACGCTACCGGCCCCTTACGGCGCGACGGTCTATCAGCTGACCGAGTGGGGGAAGGGTCTCGAGCCGGTGCTCTGCGAGCTGGGTCGCTGGGGCGCGCGATCGCCTGGGCTACCCCGTGACAATCCACTGAGTGTCAGTTCGATCGTTCTTTCGTACCGGACGATGTTTGACGCCGCGGCTGCGAAAGGCGTCAGCGTGGAGCTGGAGCTCCAGATTCCGGAGCGGCCGTTCCGCGTGAGCATCGAGGACGGAGTTCTCTCGATAGAGCCGGGCGAACACCCCGATCCGGAAGCCGTGATCAGTGGCGAGAGCGAGATCCTTGCTGCGGCGACGTACGACGGCGCCGAACTGCCCGATCTGATCGCGGCTGGTGATATCCGTATCGATGGCGACCGCAGCGCCGCGGAAAGGTTCTTCGCGTGTTTCTCGCTGCCGGCGCCGGCGACCATCGGAGGTTGAAATGACTTTGGCAAAGCGCAAGCTTGGCGCCTCTCTCGAGGTTTCCGAAATCGGACTCGGCTGCATGGGCATGTCCGCGTTCTACGGGTCGACGGACGAGGCCGAGTCGCTCGCGACGATCGACCGAGCACTTGAGCTCGGCGTCGATTTCTTCGACACCGCCGAAATGTACGGGCCACATGCCAATGAGGAACTCCTCGGGCGGGCGTTTGCCGGTCGCCGCGACGAGGTGAAGATCGCGACGAAGTTCGGCATCGTGACCGGACGGCCCGGCGGAACGGCCGCCACGAACGGAGTCGACGGGAGCGCAGAAAACGTCAGACGTTCGATTGAAGGCTCGCTCAGCCGCCTGGGCACCGATCACGTCGATCTCTACTACCAGCACAGACCCGATCCCAATACCCCGATCGAGGAGACCGTAGGCGCGCTCGCGGAACTGGTCCAGGAGGGCAAGGTTCTCAACATCGGCCTGAGCGAGGCATCGCCTGAGCGGATCCGCACGGCCCACGCAGTCCATCCGATCGCCGCTGTGCAGACGGAATTCTCGCTCTGGTCGCGCGAGCCACAGGCCGAGCTGCTGCCGCTGCTGCGCGAGCTCGGGATCGGGTTCGTCCCGTATTCGCCGCTTGGGCGCGGATTCTTGGCCGGCCGGTTCGATTCCCGCGACGACATCGAGCAAGGGGACTTCCGCGCGCACAACCCACGCTTCTCCGAGGAGAACTTCGAAAAAAACCGCGCTCTCCTGAACGTGATCGAGTCGATCGCGGCAGAAAAGGGCGCGACGCCGGCGCAGCTTTCACTTGCGTGGGTCCTCGCCCAGGGCGACGACGTCGTCCCGATCCCGGGGACGAAGCGGCGCAGCTACCTGGAGCAGAATGTCGCGGCGGCGGACCTCGCGCTCAGCGAGGAGGAGCTCTCAGAGATCGAAACGTCGCTGCCGGATGTGTCAGACACCCGGTATGACGCCGCCGGCCTTGCGCGCCTGAATCTGTGATTCCGACCCAAGGCGCGGGATGACGCCAAGCGCGTCGCGGGCAGTCGCCACGACCTCAGCGCCCTGCCCGTGCGCGTCGAGCGCGCCGACGTTCTCAAGTAGCTGCCGGTGGTCCGGACGCAGGCAGGACAGAATCACGCGTATACCGCGGTGCTCGAGCCGCGCGATCAAGTCTCCGAGCGCCTGTGCGCCGGTCGCGTCCAGAACCTGCAGACCGCGACAGCGCAGGAGCACCACGTCGACATCCGTCACCTGCGCGAGTTCGAGCAGAAATCGCTGTGCGGCGGCGAAAAACAGTGAACCGTCAAGCCTGTAGGCGACGATGTGGTGCTGGAGGAGTTCGTGTTCGAGGTCGGGGTCGATCTCGACGTCGTCGAGGTCATCGCGATCGTAGGTCGAGGCGTTCGCGAAGTTCCGGAGTGCGAGCACACCGGCCAGGACCACACCTACCTCGACGGCCACAATCAGGTCGAAGGCCACCGTCGCGAGCGCGGTCGCGACCATCACCACCGCGTCGCCGCGTGTCGAGCGCGCGAGGCGCGTGACTTTGCCGAACTCGACCATGTGCACGGCCGTGACCATCAACACCGCGGAAAGCGCGGCGAGCGGAATGGCCGAGATAACCGGGGCCAGCGCGACAACGAACACGAGCAGCGTCAATGCGTGGATGATGGTTGCCATCCGCGTGCGCGCCCCGGCGCGGACATTGACCGCGGTTCTGGCGATCGCGCCGGTAGCCGGCATTCCGCCGAAGAGTGCGGAAGCCACGCTCGCCACGCCCTGTCCCGCGAGCTCGCGATCGGGATCGTGCCGATGTTCGGTGTCGGCCATTCCGTCGGCCACTTCGGCTGAAAGCAGGCTCTCTATCGCTGCGAGGGTGGCGACGGCGAAGATCGCCGATGCGAGGGGCGCGAGGTCGGAGAAGTTGACGTGTGGCAGAGCTGGAGCGGCGAGCGTGTCGGCGATCGAACCGATCTGCGCGACGTTCAGCCCAAGCACGCTGGTGCCGAAGGTGGCGGCAGCAACGGCGACGAGCGCAGCGGGGAGAGTGCGGTGGAGCCGGGGCAGGACAAGCATCACCGCTGCCGTGAAGGCGCAGACGGCGACTGCCTGCCAGTTCCCAGCGGCGACGTTCAGCATGGCGTCGACGGCGCGCAAAGCCGTGTTGTCGATGTCGGCAGGCGTCACCCCGAGTGCGGCAGGAACCTGCTGTAAGAAGATGATCGCGCCGATTCCGACGGTGAAGCCCTCGATTACCGGCCACGGGAGATAGGCCACGAAGCGTCCCATCTTCAGCGCCGCCGCGACGACGAGCAGCAGTCCGGCGGCGAGTGTCACGACCAGGACCGTCGAGGCGTCGTAGCGCGCCACGATCGGCGCCAGGACGACAGTCATCGCACCGGTCGGACCGGAAACCTGGAAGTTCGAACCGCCGAAGACCCCAGCGACGATCCCTGCAACGACGGCTGTGACAAGACCTGCACCGGCGCCGAGTCCGGAGGCGATTCCGAAGCCGAGGGCGAGGGGGAGGGCTACGACCGCGACGCTTATGCCGGCAAGCAGGTCGAAGCGCCAGTCCCGTGTCACTCCGCGGTAGTCCGAGCGGCGGGGCAGAAGGTCACGTAGCCGCGCGAAGATCAACGCGCCAGCAACCCGGACTGGGAAGCAGTGTGCATCTCGAGCAGCATCTCGCGTGCCAGCGCGAGCAATTCGGTGATGCGCGGTTCAGCGAGCCGGTAATAAACGTGAGAGCCGACGCGTCGCGATCCGACGAGGCCGCCGCGGCGCAGAACTCCGAGTTGTTGCGACAGGTGGGACTGTTCGACGTCGATCTCGGACAGCAGTTCGGAAACGGCGAGTTCGTCGCTCTCGGAAAGCAGCTCCAAAACGCGAATTCGGATCGGGTGGGCCATCGAACGAAAAAACTCAGCCTTCAGCTGCGGGATATCTCTATACATGGGGTTGATGATATCCGCAAATCAACATATCGCTGATTTCGGGCGCTCGAATAGCCCGTTTCGGGTAGGAAATACCTCCGACGCGCGGAACACAATTGTCGGACTGTCAACTTCACCCTGGAGGACGAGAAAAATGTCTGCCAATCCAAACCGTGTCACCGGCTGGTGGGTACTCGCCGGTGTCCTTCTGTTCGTCGCCGGAGTGGCGAACATCATTTACGGAATCGCCGCCGTCGGCGACTCGAAATTCTTCACTGAGAACGTCACCCTGATCGCGACGGATCTCAACACCTACGGATGGGTGATCCTGATCATCGGCGTCATCCAGCTGACTGCCGGATTCTCTCTGTTCATGGGCGGGGGATGGGGCAGGTTCGTCGGCATCATCGCCGCTGGCCTGAACGCCATCGCGTACCTGCTCACGATTCCAGCGGCGCCGTTCTGGTCGCTCTGCCTGTTCCTGCTGTCCGTCGTGATTCTCTACGAGCTCTCGAAGCCGAGCCCGCAGGATTAGTCGCGTGTCGCTCCATCCGCCTGTATCGTGGGCGGATGGAGCAGACCGAACAGGCCGTCGAGGTTGTGCGCGAATTTCTCCTCGCGCTGCAGGATGATGATCTCGACCGCGCTCTCAGCTTTCTCACCGATGACGTGGCGTGGATCAACGTTTCGCTCCCGACGGTCCACGGTAAGCGGGGGATCGAGCGGATCTTCCGACTCGCGCAGAAGGCCGGCGGCGGCTTCCGTGTCTACTTTCACGCCGTCGCCGCCGAGGGTGACGTGGTGCTGACGCAACGCACCGACGCGATGACGCTCGGTCGCTTCGATCAACGCTTCTGGGTCGCGGGCCGATTCGAGATCGTCGACGGACGGATCGCGGTCTGGCGCGACTCTTTTGACTGGCTCGATCTGCTCGTCGGTCTCATTCGCGGACTGGCAGGCGTGATTTCGCCGCGACTTAATCGCCCTTGGCCGTCCGACGCGTGAGCCAGCCCGCAGAGATTCACAACCGGTCCGCCAACGAACGGATCGTCTTCCGCGTGACTGCCGAGCAGTCGAACGGCTCGGCCTTGGAAATGGACGACTTCTGGGGCGACCCCGACCACGAGGTGGCGCTGCACCTTCATCCGACGATGGAAGAGACGTGGACGGTGATCGCCGGGGCGGTCGAGTTCACCGTCGGCGAAGAGGAGATCTTCGCCGGACCCGGTGATGTCGTGGTCGCGCCGGCCGGAGTGCGCCACAGCGCGCGGAACGTCGGCGGCCCGGCACACATACGCGTACAGATGACTCCTGCGCTGCGCTGGCAGGAGTTCGTCACCCGGTATTTCGAGCTCGAGAACGACTCGACCGCAACCGAAGACGGATTCGTCCGGTTGCTCGCCGAGTTCGGCGACGAGATCGAGATCTAGCCGAAGCTGAGCGCGTAGCCGCGATCAGGGCGGCTCTCGCCGGCGAGCACGGATGCGTACACCGCTGAGATCTGCTCGACGCCTACGTGTTCCTCGATCGTGAGCCAGCTTTTGGTGGTGGGGGCAAAATCTCGCCAGGCCTGCTCGGCGAGTTCGAAGAAGCGCGTCGAGCCCCAGTCTTCGTTGCGCTTGAGGATCCAGGTGGGGAGGAAGAAGAACTCGGATCCGGGCCGGGGATTCAGCAGGCTGCGCTCACGGTCCTGCCAGTGGGTTGCGCCAAGGACGATCAGTTTGAGAAGGTTGTCGGTGGCGTGTTCTGTGAGGCGATCGAGCAACGCGTCGTCTCCCGATATGTCAACCACAGTGATCGGTCCGTTTCCGATGTCTGACAGAGAGTCGTAGGCGAGGACTCGGTCGTAGTAGCCGGTCCCTTCGGTGAACTCGACGTTCCCCGGAGAGGTGAGACCGACCAGTTCGACGCCGGGGTCGAGTTGGCGCATGCAGAAAGCAATGCCCATCGCCGTTTTGCTCGACGCGCTGGTGAGAACGAGCGTCGCCGCACCGAACATCCCGTTTTCCTTGAGGAAGTCGGCCGCGCCGTATGAGGTGACGAAAAGCGGCCGCCACAACGCCTCCTGGTCTTCCTGAGCGACGTCGGCTTCCCCGGCGCCGGCGACCCGGACGTAACGCTGGTAAACGGGCGGAAGTTCTGCACGATGCGGAGCGCCGTCGACGAATCCGCCGTCAGTGACCTTCACCGGACGTACAACAAGATGCGACGCGAGCGGGTAGTAGCCGAAATAGCGAGCACCCACCGGAACCTCCGGACAGCGTGATTCAACGACCTCTGCGTGACCCCAGACGGGAGTGAGTCCCCATCCATCTTCGGTCGGAAAGAAGCGCCAGTAGCCCATGTCGTCGCCGAGGGCGGCATAGGTGATGTTGTTGGCGCTGAAGCCGAAACGTTGGATCTCCATAACGACTTCGCCCTCATCGGCACTCGGCCGCACGCCGTGGGCTTCCTTCATTTGGGAGAGATCCTTGCGGTCGGCAAGCAGCGCTGTGAACGTGTCTGTTGAAGTCGTCATTTTTTCGGACCCTACAGCCAAGTCGAGTCTTAGGATCCGGCTGCGCATATCAGGGGGCGCCAGTTGGGCTGGCATCACGCCCAGGACGTGGCCCGTTCGGTGGAGTTGGGCGAGAGACGTCCCATCAGGGGCAGTCGTAGTCATAGTCAAGGCTCTCGTCGCAGTAGTCGTCGCCGGATAGGTCCTCGTTTGAGCTGCTTGACGAGCTGGTGCCGGAGGAGTCGGAATTTAGACCGTCGGTAAGTTCTTTGAAGCTGTCAAGTTGTTGGCCACAAAGAACTGTCCCAGAAATGTTTACGGCACAGTCTTTGACAGAAAGGCCAGCCGTGGCGAGCTGCCGGTCGAACGCGCCCGCAGCGTACAGTGAGATCGCTACGAGCCAAGCCGCGACAATGCTGACAAACAGGGACCATGCGGCAACCGCGTAAATGTTAGGTCGAGTGGTCTTTAGGGCGACCTCCAGATCGGCGATAGTGACGAGTCGCTCTTGGTCATGAGTGCTGTCATCCGCACGACCATCGTCGACTTTTCCGGTGACGATGGCACTACTTGCCTGTGGTGAATTCCCGCCGGCCTCGTTCGTAGCGTCGTTGTCTTCAGACACTGAATCTCCTGGCTTTCCCGAAAGTTGTACTACTGACTAGTCACCTTACCCAATATTCGACTGGATTTGTCGTGCGGGCCTGTTCCCGGGGTAACTGGGACGCCGCCTGCGGGCGCGTGCCTGGGAGTTCACATAACGTCAATTATCGTGCGTTCGATCAAAAAGCGGGGTCCCTTGTCGCCGAACGGCCCGTCCGATACCTTCCCGCGCGTGAATCTGACCGACCGGATCAGGGCTGGCGAAGGCGACTTTCTGCTGTTTGCGGTCACGCCGCCGTCACTTACGACCGAACCTGCGCGAGCCGATGAGATCGCGGCGGCGACGATGGAACGCCTTCAGTCGCTGGACGTCGACGGTCTGATTCTCTACGACATCGACGACGAGAGCGACCGCAATCCCGAGGAGCGGCCTTTTCCGTTCATGCCGACGATCGATCCGGCGAACTATCTCGCAGACCATCTCGGCGAGTGGCACAAGCCGGTGATCGTGTACCGCGCGGTGAGCAAGTACGACCCGGATGAACTGCGCGAGTGGATATCGCGGCAAGATCCGGCCCAGCGGATGACGGTGTTTGTCGGAGCCCCGTCAAAGACGAAGGTTCCGCGAACTTCTCTCGCAGAAGCTCAGGCGCTCCGCCGCGAGGTCGACTCTCCCCTTCCGCTTGGCGGCGTGGCGATCCCGGAGCGTCATACGCAGCGCGAGGACGAGCACCTGAGGCTGCTGGCCAAGCAAGAGGCCGGCTGCCAGTTCTTCGTCACCCAGGTCGTCTACGACGTCAACGCGGCAAAGAACCTCGTCTCGGATTACCACTATGAGTGTCAGGCGCGCGGGGTCACGGCCGTCCCTCTGGTTTTCACTTTCTCGGTGTGCGGGTCGATGAAGACTCTCGCGTTTCTGCGATGGCTCGGGGTCGATGTGCCGCGGTGGATCGAGAACGACCTCGCCCACAGCGCCGATCCGCTCGAAGCTTCCTACCAGCAGGCGATCGACATCGCATCAGAGTTGATCGACTACTGCCGCTCGATCGAGATGCCGTTCGGGATCAACGTCGAAAGCGTGTCGATCAGGCGGGTTGAGATCGAGGCAGCGGTTCGGCTTGCTGCAGAGCTGCGCACGCGGATAGACGGCTAGAGCCGCCGTCAAGGCTCGTCGGTCGGCTTCACTCCCGGCGGCAGAGTTGCCGGCGGACGGCGGTCGATTGACGTTACGGCCGTCTCGCGCACGTCGGGATCCTTGGGGGCGCCACGCCCCGGATACAGATACTCGAGTCCCGGCAGCGTCGGAGCGCTCGGCACCTGCCCAATCAACTGCAGCGCTTCCCCCGCTCGAATCCTCCGGCGGCGCACCACGAGCAGGATCAAAATGATCGGAACTGCGACGGCGAGTGCGACTCCCCAACCCATGCTTCCAATTTTACGGCGGCGCGCCGGTGGAACGCGTTTATTCTCCGCAGCATGACCAAACTCTTCGGACTCATCCTCGCCGCCACTGGAATCGCCCACTTCGTCCAGCCCGACCTGTTCAAGGACATCACGAAGCCGGCGTTCCCGGACAACACCGACCAGGCCATCCAGATCAACGGCGGCATCGAGACCGCGCTCGGCCTCGCGCTCGTCGCCGGCAAGAAGCGCTTCGCCGGCCTTGGCCTGCTCGCCTACGGCGGCTGGCTCGGCTTCAACGCGGCTCAGAACGCCAAGTAGGCATTCCGAGCCGCGCGAAAGCGCAGTTCTACTTGACGTCGAACCGGTCGGCGTCCATCACCTTCGTCCATGCGGCGACGAAGTCCGCGACGAACTTGTCGTTCGCGTCATCGCTCGCGTAAACCTCGGCCAGGGCGCGCAGCTCGGAGTTCGATCCGAACACGAGGTCGACGCGGCTACCGGTCCACTTGCCGTCAGACGACTTGTACGTGCCGTCATCAGCCGGCGTCCACGCCGTGTCGAGGTCAAGCAGGTTGACGAAGAAGTCGTTCGTCAGCTGACCGGGCGTGTCGGTGAACACGCCGATCGTCGACCCGCCCTGATTGGCGCCGAGTACGCGCAGGCCGCCGACCAGAACCGTCATCTCGGGCGCTGTCAGGGTGAGCAGGTTGGCGCGATCGAGCAGCATGTTCTCGGCAGGCAGCGGGTGGCCGGCGGCGATCCAGTTGCGGAAACCGTCGGCCTTCGGCTCGAGCGCCTCGAAGGAGTCGACGTCCGTGTCCTCAAGTAGCGCGTCGGCGCGGCCGGGCGTGAACGGAACGGTGACGTCGACCCCTGCAGCCTTTGCGGCCTGCTCGACGCCGACGTTGCCGGCGAGGACGATCGCGTCGGCGAGCGAGACGCTTGTTCCGGCGCGGAGATCTTCGATCTTGGTCAACGTCGCCGCTAGCTCGTCGGGGTCGTTGACCTCCCAGTCCTTCTGCGGAGCGAAGCGGACGCGGGCGCCGTTGGCTCCCCCACGCTTGTCGCTGCCGCGGAACGACGACGCGGATGCCCACGCAGCCTTGACCAGCTCTGCGACCGACAGGTCTGACGCGGCGAGCTTTTCCTTCAGCGCGGCAATGTCGGCTTCGCTCGGCGCCGTCGGTGCCGGCAGCGGGTCCTGCCAGATCAGCGACTCGCTCGGTACCTCGGGGCCGAGGTAGCGCGCGACCGGGCCCATGTCGCGGTGGGTCAGCTTGAACCACGCGCGCGCGAACGCGTCGGCGAACTCATCCGGGTTCTCGTAGAAGCGGCGCGAGATCTTCTCGTACTCAGGGTCGAAGCGCAGCGAGAGGTCGGTTGTGAGCATCGTCGGGAGACGCTTCGCCGAACCCTCTGCGGGGCCAGGAATGGTCGCCTCTGCGTCCTTGGCGACCCATTGGCTCGCGCCGGCGGGGCTCTTCTCAAGCTCCCACTCGTAGCCGAAGAGGTTCTCGAAGAAGTTCATCGACCACTGGGCCGGCGTCGTCGTCCAGGTGACCTCGAGGCCGGAAGTGATCGCGTCCTCCCCCTTTCCGCTGTTGTAGCTGGAGATCCAGCCGAAGCCCTGCTCTTCGAGCGGCGCGGCCTCGGGCTCGGGGCCGACGTACTTGTCGGGGTCCGCTGCGCCGTGGGTCTTTCCGAAGGTGTGGCCCCCTGCGATCAGCGCGACGGTCTCTTCATCGTTCATCGCCATGCGCGCGAAGGTCTCGCGGATGTCGTTCGCCGCAGCGACCGGGTCGGGGTTTGCGCCCGGTCCCTCCGGGTTCACGTAGATCAGGCCCATCTGAACGGCGCCGAGCGGCTCTTCGAGCTCCTTCGAGTCCTGGGCGGCGAGCCGGACCGCCTCGGAGCCGCCGTAGCGGTAGGTGTCGCCGAGCCACGTCGTCTCCGCGCCCCAGTAGACGTCCTCGTCGGGCTCCCATACGTCGGCGCGGCCGCCGGCGAAGCCGAAGGTCTCGAAGCCCATCGACTCGAGCGCGACGTTGCCGGCGAGGATCATCAGGTCGGCCCATGAGAGGTTCTGGCCGTACTTCTTCTTGACCGGCCAGAGCAGACGGCGAGCCTTGTCGAGGTTGCCGTTGTCGGGCCAGCTGTTGAGCGGCGCGAACCGTTGCTGGCCGGCTCCCCCGCCTCCGCGACCGTCGCTGATGCGGTACGTGCCCGCACTGTGCCACGCCATGCGGATCATGAACGGGCCGTAGTGGCCGAAGTCGGCCGGCCACCAGTCCTGTGACGTCGTCAGCACATCGGCGATGTCGGACTTGACGGCCTCGAGGTCGAGTGACTCGAACGCGGCGGCGTAGTCGAACTCCTCGCCGAGCGGATTGGCCTCGACGGGGTTCTTGGCGAGGATCTTCAGGTTGAGGCGGTTCGGCCACCAGGCGCTGTTCGCGCTCCCCTGCGTCGGATTCGGAATGCGTCCGTGGTCTACGGGGCAGCCCGAAGCGCCCTCCTCTTCGTTCATTTCTCCAACTACTGCGTCGGGCTTGTCGGCGTCAGACACGGCGGGGCCTTTCAAGGTTTTAGGGGTGATCTCGCGGCCCTCAGGATAGTCATCCGAGACGCGGTTGGGTGCGGCTGAATGCCCCTACGATCCCACCATGCGACGACTGCTGATCGTGTGCTGCGCGTCGGCGTTCCTCGACGCCATGTTCTTCGCGGCGCTCGCGCCGATCCTCCCCGAACTGCGGGCCGAATACTCGTTGTCGACGGCCGGAGCCGGCCTCCTCTCGGGTAGTTACGCCGCCGGGGTGTTGCTGATCGCTCTGCCGAGCGGATGGTTCTGCGCGAGGTTCGGCCCGCGTAGAACGCTGATTCTCGGACTCGTCGGGATGGGAGTGTTCAGCACGATCTTCGGATTCGCGGACGCGCCCTGGCTGCTCGATTCCTCTCGCTTCATGCAAGGTGCCGGCGGCGCGTTGATGTGGGTCGGTGCGATGGCGTGGATCATCAACGCCGGACCTGCCGAGCGACGGGGCGCGCTCGTGGGGCTGCTCGTTGCCGCCGCGACGGTCGGCGAGCTCCTGGGAGCGCCAACAGGGGCCCTCGCGCACGCCGTCGGAATGGAGATCGTCTTCAGCGTCGTCGGCGTCGTGTCGGCGATTCTGATGCTGATCGCGCTCGGAATTCCGGATGCGGCGCCAGAGAGGTCCCAGACATTTCACGAGGCGAGAGCAGCGTTCAGCGGCTGGGACCTTCCAGCGGCGATGTGGCTCGTCGCCGCAGCAGCGCTTGCTTTCGGCGCAACAACGGTCATCGCGCCATTGCACCTCGACGAGCTCGGTGCGTCTGCCGCTGCGATTGCCGGCGGTTTCGCGGCCGGCTCGCTCGTCGAGACGATTCTCGGTCCGCAGATCGGGCGACTCAGCGACAGGATCGGGCGTACTCGGCCGTATCAGCTTGGGATCCTCACCGGTTCCGTAGCCGTCGTCCTATTGGCGGTACTGGAACAGCCGGCATTTGTGATCGCGGCGCTCGTGGCAACGTCGTTCTCAGCCGGCCTTCAGTTCACCCCGTCCTTGGCACTCGTTGCCGACGTCGCCGATGGCGCCAGCCTCGACCAGGGGTACGCGTCCGCTGCAACCAACATCGCCTGGGGCGGCGGTCAGCTCACCGGGTCCCTTGGGGCCGGCGTGCTCGCGGGGGCCGGATACCTCCTCCCCGCCCTTGTCTGCGTGGTCGTGCTTGCCTCGGGCGCGGCAGTCGCCGGCCGACCAATCCGGTCGGCAGACCGACAGCGGGCGCCCGTCAGCGAACCTTGATTCGAACAACCTCGATTTTCCCGTTGCTTCGTTCATCGCTTGAGCGAACCGCACCTGCCGCGAGCATCCGGCTCGATGACACTCGCAGCGGAGAAGCAGCAGTACGCCATTCAGATTTAGACAACCGCAGAAACGGGTTCTTTTTGGAGTTGGGAATGAGGTTTCCCTTGGCGTCGTAGCGGCCGAAGCGGGTTATGTACTGCCCTGCGGTCGCGACAACGCTCGCGTATCCGCGTTGGCCAAGTCGTGTCAGAGACAGTCCGTACCCCAGCGACGGGCTTTCCTGCAACGGCTGCAGCATTCGTACGCTCGTTTCGAGGACACCAGTTTTCGAAACGCTCAAGAGGTTGGTCCTTGGTTCGCCTCGCTTGTATCCGAGGTCGAGGTTTGCGGCCTGGACGCTCCAGCTCCCATTCGGATTTTCCCAGGCCTTCGAGCACAGATCCATCGACCACGGTCCTGGCGCGGTCCACGCAGATTCGTTGAACGTGCCGTCGACCGCGCCGGATCCGGAAAGCCGGAAACCCATGCATCCGGCCTGGGCGCTCGTCGACCCTGTTCGTGAACCCGTCACAAGTAGGCCACCGTCCCGCGCCTGCGAAACCGTTCCGACGAAGGTCGACAGATCGGCGGCGGCCGACGGGATCTGAAACCCGCCACCGGCGAATCCGGTGTCAACAATGCCGTCGGACGTGAGTCGTACGACCCAACCGAGTGTGCGGTTTTCGCCGATGAAACTGGCGTTGAGCGTGACGAACACTCGCCCCTGCGAGTCCAACATGAGTTGATCCGGCTCCTGGGACACTTCTCCGTCGTGCGGCGGAAGTACGACCGATGCCGATCCGTCTCCATTGGGTCCAAAGCTGCCGTCGCGGCGGCCGTCTGGCAGGAACCGCGTGACTTTTGAGACCGCGGCAAACGTGTAGCTGCTCTCTGGCCTTGCGACGCCGAGTACGTATGTTCGATCGGACGAGTCGACGGCGATGTCGGCGACCACCTCTTGACCGTTCGATCCGATCGGATTCGGCACAACGCCGTCGCGAGAAAACGAGCGGTCGAGTCGCCCGGAACGCGTCAGCTGGATCAGGGCAGTCCCGCCGGAGTCGCCAAAGTGCTGGTATGTGGCAAGAATTCGAGATCGGCCCTGCTTTGCGCGACGGACGGCATCGACCGAGTCAACCGGCGATGCGAGAGCAACAAGCCTGGAACCGCTGTGTCCAAAGCTGCGGTCCAGCGAGGTAACGGGACTGGCGTTTGCAGTTGTGACTGAGAAGAGGAACACGACTGCTGAGATGGTGAGCAACGAGCGAAATGTGAGCATGAAGCTGAAAACTCAGCCGCTGCGCAGAAGTTGCGCGGACTTGGCACAGCGTTGCGCGTAGAACAAAAACGCCCGACGACCTCGCGGCCGCCGGGCGGATTTCCAACAGGGTTGTTCGTGCCTCTAGGCGCTGACCTTCGCCTTCGGGTCCGGGACGATGCGCAGCCACGGGCGCGGCGCCTCCCAGCCGTCGGGGTACTTCTCCTTTGCGGCTTCGTCGCTGACGGAGCCGGCGATGATCACGTCGTCGCCCGGCTGCCACTGCGCCGGCGTTGCGACTGCTTCGGCCGAGGTGCGCTGAAGCGAGTCGATCACGCGGAGGATCTCGTCGAAGTTGCGCCCGGTCGTCATCGGGTACACGAGAATCAGCTTGATCTTCTTGTCGGGGCCGACGACGAAGACGTTGCGCAGCGTGGCGTTCTGGGCGGCCGTGCGGTCGGTCGAGTCGCCGTCCTCGAGCAGTTCGAGCATGCCGTAGAGGTTGCTGACGTTGTGGTCGGTGTCGGAGATCAGCGGGTAGTTGGGCTTGGTGCCCTGGGTCTCTTCGATGTCGTCGAACCACTTTTCGTGGTTGTCGAGCGGGTCAGTCGAGAGGCCGATGATCTTCACGCCGCGCTCGTCGAACGCCGGCTTGATGCTGGCGAGATAGCCGAGCTCGGTTGTGCAGACCGGAGTGAAGTCGCGCGGGTGCGAGAACAGTACGGCCCAGCTGTCGCCGATCCAGTCGTGGAAGTCGATCTCGCCTTCTGTTGTCTGTGCGGTGAAATTCGGGGCTTCAGAGCCGATTGTGAGTGCCATGTTGAAACTCTCCTGGAGGGAAATGGGTAAATCCTGATCGGTTTACATGAGTATAGAGAGGTCGCGACCTCTACCCGTCAGTTGATCCTCCCGGCCGCTTCAGCGTCTTACCGTCGGCCTCCAGCTCCGCGTTTGTCTTACCGCCAACCGCGTTCACGAGCCACTGCTTGAAAGCATCGGTCCGGCGGTCGGTGAACCGCCGCTCCGATCGGGCCTGCTTTTTGGGGTTTCGCTTCGCGTAGAAGCGCTTGGCCCAGATCGAGTCGGGTTTGCCCAGGCGCACCGCGCCGTAGAGCGACACGAACGGGATCAAGAGGCCGATCAGCCCGTGCGAGATGCGCTTCTTCGAGAAGCAGACCAGCGCGAGGGCGAGGTTGAGGATCAGCGTCAGGAAGATCGCCCCTATCCCCTGTTCGCCCTCGAGCGGGTTGGCGCCGATCAGGATGAGACCGATGATCGCCGTCACGTAAAGCGCGGCGTCGATCGATGCGCGTCCCTCGTGAGACCAGTAGACGTCCTTCAGGTAGATCCACAGCGCGAACTCGTCGATCGTCATACCCATGCCGATCCCGAAAAGCGCTGCGCAGAGGTAGAACCATCCGTCCTCAGTGTGCAGCGCGAAGGCCAGCACGCCGGACCCCATCATCAGGAAGATCCCCCAGACCAGGTGATGCAGGTGGAGGCCGTCGTCCGTCACGACGCTGCCGGGCCACCAGGTGGTGCTGCGGCCGAGGCGAGCGCTGGTGCGGATGAAAAGGAACGACCCAAGGAAACCAGCGAACACGAGAAATATCGACACGCGGTCGTTCGCGACGATCTGGTCCTGCCAGAAGTCGCCGATGAACCAGGCTCCGATCATGCGGCGTCGACCCGTCTACGCCAAGCCTCGATCGGGCGCATCAGGAACAGGATCAGGAGTGAGAGCATGCCGACACCGGGCGCGAGCACCGAGATCGTCAGCGCGACGAGCATCAGTACCACGAGCATCGACGCGCTGACGAGGTCAAACGGTTCCGGCGGCGAGTCAGCGCGGTGCATCTGCGGGTGGCGGTCGACGATCCATGCCTGCGCGAATGCCGTGACCGAAAGCCAGAGCAGAGTGCCGATGTACAGGGCGTTGGCCAGCCCGTCCCGGACCTCTGAGTTCGAGATCAGCGCCGTGGGGTACGGCAGGACCACGATCCCGAGGATCCAAAGCAGCGCGGCGGCCCGCAGCGCCGTGTTGTAACCGACGAGGTTCTCGAACAGCTCGTGTTCGCGCATCCAGTAGACCGCGATCACGATGAAGCTGATGAGGAACGAGATGAAAGCGTCGCTCTGCTCATGGAAGAGCTTGCCGGTGGTGGTGTTGTGAAGCTCCGTGACCTGGTCGGCGAGCGGCAGGATCAGGATCGTGATCGCGATCGCGACGATTGCGTCGATGAACGATGCGAGGCGATCGAGGCTGCGTTCCGAGAGCATCGTCCAATCATGCCGCCGAATCCGGCAGAAGGCGGGTTACGATCGGGGGATGCCGCAGCCCCGACCTAGTTTTGATCCCGGCTCACGCGTGGAGTTGCCGAAGGGCCTACGCCCGCCGTTCAGCGTTTACGTCAACGGCGTCGAACAGAAGGAAGGCGCCGATTACACGGTCGACGACGGGCATCTGCTGTTTCGCGCAGTGCTGGTGCGCGAGGGGCGACTGGGGTTCTGGCGCTGGTTCTCAATGTTTCTCGGTGTCGGCAACACCTATCGCGCCAACGACGGCGTGGATGTCACCACCCGCATCAACGGCCGACCCGTCGCCTTCACCGCCCTTCCGATCGAGACGCTCGGCGATCCGCGCAGCGATTTCGGTCAGCACGGCGCCGTTTCGTTTGATCCGGCGTCGCGTTGACCGCACCTTCGGCCGCCCCCGGCGGTTATATCCTCGACCGCTCGGCGTGTCCGAAACCTATGGCGCTTTCCCCCATCCAAATCCGCAGATCGCTGCCGTTCGTCACGGCCTGCCTGCTGCTGCTCGCGCTGACAGCGCCGGCGCACGCCCGCCAGGCGAACCCTTGGACGTTCCCGAACAAGCAGCCGAACACGGCCTACTTCTCGGCCTACGGCGGTGACACCACGCGGGTCTCGACGGTTGTGCAGCCCTTCCGCACCTCTCCTCTTCGCATCACCTACACGTTGCCGGACGCGTTCAGGATCGGGCAGCGCACGACGGTCAAGGTGAAGTTCCAGTACGTCTCATCAACGGTGGTCGGCAACTACTGCGTGCAGGTCCCCTACGGACCGATCGGATGCGCGACGTCCGGCACGGGAGTGAACAACTCGTACAAGCGCACCTTCGGCAGCCGCAAGATCCAGGTTCGCGCGTTGCTGACCACTGACACCAACAGCTTCGTGAACGGTCAGTCCGAGAGCTACACCGGCCCGGGCAAGCGGGTATCGGTGAAGCCGGGTCACTCCGCGACGATGAGCTTCAAAGTCAAGTTCTCTCGCTGCTTCGACTGGCCCGCGACGTTTGCCAGCCCAGTGTTCAACGATTACGGGAACCGCCCGACGGTGCGCTGGACGGGATACGCCTGCGCTCCGGCCGGGCTCAACATCGCCTACGACGCCGTCGCGCGCGGTGCGAAGAACGCAGCCAAGTGGACGCGCGGCCGCGTCGGCACGCGCACCGGCGAGTCGACGGGGTTGTTCAACCTCGTCTCGATCAAGCTGCTGCCGTAGCGGTGATCAGACCGCGCTGCCCGACTGGTGCGGGTAGTCGCCCTCGACCTCGAGCAGTGCGCCAGTGTCGTCGAGGTGCGTTCCGGTCGTCTTGATCTCGTCCGGGGCGCGACCCTTGGGCTGGTGCACGACCGGAGGCTTCGGGATCGGCTCGATCTTGCGCGTGATCGGTGCGTCGGCCTCGACGATCAGCGCCTCGCCGTAGTGGGTCAATTCCACGCCGTGCCCGCGGAGCAGGCTGTACGTCGCATCCTCCTTGCCGATGTCGACGCGCAGCGTGCTCTCTCCCAGTCGCAGGTTGAATGCCAGCCGCTCGAGCTGCGCCGGCAGGCGAGGCTCGAAGGACGGGTGCTCGTAGTAGTCACGAAACCCGCCGAAGCCGTTGACGAGACCCATCCAGGTGCCCGCCGACGCGGCCAGGTGCAGGCCGTCGCTCGTGTTGTGTGCGAGGTTGTGCAGGTCGACGAGCGCGGTCTCCTGGAGGTAGTCCCAAGCGAGATCGAGGTGGCCGGTCTCGGCCGCGACGACCGATTGTCCGCAGGCGGACAGTGACGAGTCCCGCACGGTCACGCCCTCGTAGTACTCGAAGTTCCTGCGCTTCTGCTCCTTGGTGAAGTAGTCCCCGTTGGTGAAGAGGGCCAGCACCAGGTCGGCCTGCTTGACGACCTGCTTCCGGTAGAGGTCGAAGTACGGGTAGTTGAGCATCAGCGGATAGTCGGCCTGTTCCATGTCGTCGAACGGCCACAGCTCGTGGTGCGTGAAGTTGTCGGCCTGCGGATGAACGCCGAGGCCGTCGTCGTAAGGGATGTGCATCGCGTCGGCGGCCGCGAGCCAGGCCTGGGGCTCATCGGGAAGCAGGCCGACTTCATCGGCCATCTCCGGGAACTTGAGCGCGACGTCGGCGGCGCCGCGCAGGTTGCGCGCCGCCATCAGGTTCGTGTAGACGTTGTTGTCGACGATCGCGCTGTACTCGTCCGGACCGGTCACGCCGGCGATGCGGAACTCGCCGCGGCTGTCGTGGGCGCCGAGCTTGCGCCACATCCGCGCCGTCTCGATCAGCACCGGCACGCCTACCTCGCGTTCAAAGTCTTCGTCACCGGTGGCACGGACGTAACGCAGGACCGCGTCGGCGACATCCGCGGAAACGTGGAAGGCCGCCGTGCTGGCCGGCCAGTAGCCCGAGCACTCGCGCCCGGCGATCGTCCGCCAGGGGAACGTCGCGCCGTCCAGGTTGAGCTGCTGCGCGCGCTCCCGTGCCAGATCGAGCGTCGCGTGGCGCCAATGCAGCGCGTCGCGAGCCGCCGTCGGCCACGTGTAGGTGAGAACCGGGAGCACGAAAGTCTCGGTGTCCCAGAACGCATGGCCGTCGTAGCCAGAGCCGGTCAGGCCCTTGGCCGGGATCGCCCTGCGTTCGCCGCGGGCACTGGCCTGAAGCAGGTGAAACAGTCCGAATCGCACGGCCTGCTGCATCTCGTCGTCACCCTCGACGACAACATCGGCGTTGTCCCAGAACTCGGAGAGGAACTCGGTCTGGTCCTTGAGCAAACCGTCCCAGCCCGTGTGCCGGGCCTCCGAAAGCGACCCGCGCACCTGTGCCCGCACGGACGAGATCGAGCGTCGGCCCGACCAGCCGTACGAGAGGTACTTGAGGACGCGAAGCTTCTTGCCGGCCTCGACGCGAGCCGTGACGGTGAGGCGACCGATGTCCGCGCCCGTCTCTCCCTCGATGAACATGTCCTCGGGACCCTCGATGTCGTGGTCCATCGCGGACGCGACTCGCAGCCCGCTCATCTCGGTGCGGTGGATCAGCATCGCCATTTCTTCGTGGAGGAAGTGCTCCTCGCTGATCAGTGGGTTCTCGAGCACCGCGGCCATGCGCGGATCGTTGGGGTCGTGGTGGTCACTGCCGCCGTCGCTGTTCGCGACGAGCTCTGACTGGACGACGAGCTGCATGTCGCGGTTGAGCGGGGTGACCTCGTAAAGGATCGCGGCGACGCCGCGCTGCGAAAGCGAGACGATGCGCGAACTCTCGACCAGCACCTCCTGGCCCGTCGGCGAGCGCCAGTGCATCGAGCGCTTGAGCACCCCTTCGCGGAAGTCCAACACGCGTTCGTGGCGCAGAACCTCGCCGTAGCGGGCGTCCATCAGTTCGTCATCGACGAGCAGTCGGATCAGCTTGCCGTTCGGCACCGAGACGACCGTCTCCCCCGCCTCTGGATACCCGTAGGCGGTCTCCGCGTGCGGCAGAGGGCGGATCTCGTAAACGCCGTTGAGGAAGGTTCCGGCCACTCCGGTCGGTTCACCTTCGTCGAGATTGCCGCGCATTCCGATGTGACCGTTCGAGAGCGCGAACAGAGATTCGGCCTGCGCGAGCGCGCCGATCCTCAGCTCGGTCTCACGCAGCGCCCATGGATCGACGTCCATTGCCGGCATTTCGTTTTGCGCCATCATCCGATCAACTCCTCCAGGTCGTCGACAACCTTGTCGGCGCCGTGTTCTTTCAGCGCCTCCGCCTGGCCGACGCGATTCACGCCGACCACATATCCGAATCCTCCAGCGCGGCCGGCTTCAACGCCCGCTAGCGCATCCTCGAAGACGACTGACTCCGAGAGCGAGGAGCCGATCGCCTCTGCCGCCGCGATGAACGTGTCGGGCGCCGGCTTGCCGGGGATGCCCCGTTCGGCGGCCACGACCCCGTCCATGATCTCTTCGAACTCGTCGAGCAGTCCGCAGCTTGTGAGGATCGCGCGGCAGTTGGCGCTAGACGACACGACGGCACGATGCATGCCTGCGGATTCGGCCGCGGCGAGGTATTTGACGGTGCCGGCGTACGCCTCGACGCCGTCGCGCTTGATCAGCGCGCCGACCAGCTCGTTCTTGCGGTTTCCGAGCCCGCAGACCGTCTCCGCCTGCGGCGGATCTGACGGGTCGCCGTCCGGCAACGTGATGCCGCGCGAGGCAAGGAACGATCGAACGCCGTCGTAGCGCGGCTTTCCGTCCACGTACTTGTCGTAGTCAGTGCGCGGGTCAAAATCGGGCTGCGGTTCGCCACTCGCCGTCTCCTGCGTCTCGAGAAAGGCGTCGAACATCTCTTTCCATGCGGCCGCGTGTACCACCGCTGTCTTGGTTATGACCCCGTCGAGGTCGAACAGCAGCGTGGTGATCCCGTCGGGCAGGCCGATAGCTGCGGGGTCGGGCTTCGTGCCGGTGTGGTGCATATGGAACTCTCGCGGGGGTCGAATGTTCAGTTACGGCATTATGTCGTACGGAATCAGCTTTCCAGCGGGCTGAGCATCAGAAGTTGCCGCGCCTGCACGAGCAGCTCTCCGTCGGCGGTGAAAACGAGTGAGTCCTGCTCGGCGAGTCCTTCGATCACGCCGCGCGTGGTGTTGCGTACGAGCAGCGGCTGATCCGGCAGACCACCGGCAGGCAGGGCACGACGGAAATGTGTGGTCAGGTCGAGCGTCGGCGACATCGCGGGGGCAGTCAGCGGCTGCAGAGCGGTCGGCCACAAGACGTCGACCAGAAAGGCAAGCCACGCGTGATCGATCGGTCGCGGCTGCGAGAGCTGCACCCAGCCTCCGTTCTCGCCGCCGGTCTGCGGATCTACGGGCGTCCCCGAGAACGGTGCGCTGCCGAACCGCGGCGAAACAAGGACCCGGTCGAAGTACTTCGGTCCGAAGTCACGCGGTGCCATCCAACCCTCAGATTCGAGCGACAACTCGCCGGCGTCGATCAGGGGTGCGTCGCGCGGCGGCGCCGGCTTGACGCCTGCCGGCGCGGGAGCCTCCCATGCGTCGGCCGCCGCGACCTCGTTCGACAACGTCGCGAGGACGGCGAGGCACGGTTTACCGCCCTGGGACATCGTCGCCCGCGCGGAGGCGAAGCGGCGCCCCCTGCGCAGGGGGTCGACGTCGACCACGACCTCACCGTCCGACGGGGCGCGCAGGTAATGACACGTGAGCGACCGCGGCTGGAGCGCCGGATCGTCGAACTCAGCAGCTATGGCCCGCAGCGCGATTGCGCCAAGGATTCCGCCGTGCGGGAAGAACGGTCCCGCCCAACTGGGTTGAACCACCCCTTTGTAGCGGCGGTCGCCGCCCGTCACCGCGACGGCAGCGGAGAAATCAACGGAGGTTGGACTCGGTGCGTCCTGCATCGAGCGGCAGCCTAGTGGCCGCCGGCGCCGAAGCGCAAGCGGCCACCGGGCCTTCGCTCAGTGAGTGCTGTAGACCGTGCCGGTGCTGCCGAAGCCGAGCTTGTGCTTCAGGGCCGCCGTCAGGTCCCAGTCGCGGCCGGCGATGTACGGCCCGCGGTCGATGACTCGGGCGGTCACGGTGCGAGATCCCACCTTGAACGTGACCTGCGTCCCGCACGGGAGCGTCTTGTGCGCGACGCCGACGGTTGACGGCGAGAGGCGGCCGCCGCACGCAAGCCCTCCGCCATAGAGCCCGGGTCCGTAGTAGGACGCGAAGCTGCGGCGGAAGATGTAGGCGTTTCCGAGCGTGTCCGACACGACGCGGCCGGCCTTGTTCACGGTCAGGCGCGTGCGGTAGCGGCCCGGCTTGCCCTTCGTCCACTTCAAGGTGAAGTGGTGGCCGCCGCGCACGACCCGCGTCGCGACACTGTGCCAATTGTTGGTCCCGATGCGACGGACCTTCAGGCGCACACGAGCGCTTCCGCTCACCGCCCCGGTGACGATCCCTCGCACCTTGATCCCGCCGCGACCGGTCGCGCGGCGAGCCGTGAACCTGCCACTGATGTGAACCGCCTTCGACGCCTTCGAGCTCTTCTGGCTCGTGGCTCCGCCGGTCTTCTGACCGTCGGTACCGGCGGCGCGAGCGATCGGCACGGCCACTAGGACCAACGTCGCGAGAGCGAGCGGCACCACGCCGATCGGAAGTTTGATGGAGTTCAGCGTTGTCTGAGCGCGCAGAGCAATACCCCGCGTGCGGGCCTTCTTGTGCATTCTTGAAAATGCTCCTTCCAGCGCCTACGGAGTTAGCTGACGGGCTCGCGACGGTCTCTCCTCGAGTGTCGCTACGACCGGATCACCGGTCGATTCGCCCCAGGTGTGCATGAAGCACGTTGGGTCCCCCGTCCGACATGAGCGAGACGGTTCGGCGCCTGTTGTTTGAGTTGGCGGCGAAGAGTAGAGCCGCAATCAGATGGCTATGTGCGTTTCCTCACACAACACGCCGTTCGGGCGCAGAATCACGAAAATTGCAGAAAGTGCCTGCAAACAGCGGGTATTCAGTCCGCGCGAGTCACGCGCGCGGCTTCCGCGAGCGACACGAATCCCTGGCGGACCCGGTCGAGCGCGGCATCGGCAAGGGTGACCATTCCCTGCTCCTGTGCGGCCTGCTCGATCGCTTTGGCCGGGAACTTCTCAAGCACCATCTCGCGGATGCGGTCATCGATCGTCAGTACCTCGAACAGCCCTGTGCGCCCGCGATAGCCGGTGTTCGAGCACCGCGCACAGCCCACGGCCTCGAACCCCTCGAACGAATCCTGCAGGTCGACGTCGTAGCCGGCTTCGAGCATCGCCGTCCCGTCGATCGTGACCGGACGACGGCATTCAGTGCAGAGTTTTCGCGCAAGGCGGCTGGCCACGACGCACTCGACCGAAGATGCGACCAGGTAGCGCTCGACGCCCATCTCGGTCAGGCGTGTCACCGCCGACGCCGCGTTGTTGGTGTGCAGGGTGGTCAGCACGAGACGCCCGGTCAGGGCAGCCTCGATCGCCGTGCGCGCCGTTTCGTGGTCGCGGATCTCGCCGACCATCACGACGTCGGGGTCGCTGCGGAGCATCGATCGCAGGCCGACGGAGAAGGTCAGCCCGCGCTTGTTGTTCACCTGAACCTGGCGCACGCCGACGAGCGGGTATTCGACCGGATCTTCGATCGTGATGATCGTGCGCTCAGGCTGGTTCAGTTCAGCCAGCGCCGCGTAAAGGGTTGTCGTCTTGCCCGACCCCGTGGGTCCGGTGGCCAGGATCGCTCCGTGCGGCTTGCGTAGTGCTCGCTCGAGCGCCTTCATTCCTTCCGGGTCCAGTCCAAGCCGGTCGAGCGGCGGAACGTTTTTTCGGTCGAGCACACGAACGGCGGCCGATTCCCCGTAGATCGTCGGCAGCGTCGCGATCCGCAGGGTCACCTGCTGACCGTCGGGCCCGAAGCTCGCGCGTCCGTCCTGCGGGAGCTGGCGGACGGAGATGTCCATTCCTCCGAGCAGTTTGAGCCGCGCGAACATGCGCCCACCGAGCTGCGCGGCGACGTTCGTCGTGTCGTGCGCGATGCCGTCGATCCGGTAGCGCACCCGGACGCTCCCGTTTTCCAGCGTGTCGAGGTGGATGTCCGATGCTCGCTGACGAAGTGCATTGGTCAAGAGCTGTTCGAGCAGGTTCGCGGATGCCGTCTCGTCCTCCCCGTCGGGCTCGCCGATGGCGGTGGCTACTCCCGACTTGCGGTGTGCGTCCTCTGTGGCGCGCTGGACGTCGTTCTTGCTCAACCGCGAAAGCAGCTCCTCGAGCTGCTCCTCGGTGGTCAGGGCGGCGCGCACGTTGAGGCCGGTCATCAGAGCGATGTCGTCGACGGCCAAAACGTTCGATGGTTCGCTGATCGCGACCATCAGCGTGTCGTCGTCGACGTATTTCACGGGCACCGCGCGGTAGCGGGCGGCCGTGTTGCTGTCGATCGCGTTGAGCGCTCGCTCTTCGAGCTCGAGCCCGCGCAGATCTATGTAGGAAAGCTGCGTACGCGCCGCGATCGCCTGCGCCAGCTGATCCTTCGTGATCGTCCCGCGATCGAACAGGACGCGTCCGGTCGGCCGACCGGATTCACGAGATTCCTCGACGGCGGAAGCAACCTCATCCTCGCTCGCGAAGCCGAGCGCGACCACGATCTCGCCGATCCTGCGACCGACGAGCGATTGAGGCGCCGCGACGCGTCGGGGCGCCTCGGGAATGATCTGGGGTATGTCGTGCTCCAGCTCGGGCTCATCCGCAGCCTGTAGCCGGACGCCTTCCAGGGGAGAAGTCATCACCTCCCTTTTCGGCTGTTTCGCGGCGAAACGTTACGTCGACGGGTCCAATTGGACTTTTCCCCTCCTGAAAGTCGGGCAATAGGCTCTCCGCATGGCCGACGACGCGACACCGAGGCTCGAGCTTGCCCTCGCCCAGATAAACCCCGTCGTGGGCGACCTCGTCGGCAACGCCGAGATGATCATCGCGCAGCTCGAGTTGGCGAAAGAGCGCGGTGCGCAGATCGTGGTGTTTCCGGAACTTGCACTGAGCGGCTACCCGCCGGAGGACCTCGTTCTGCGCGAGGACTTTCTTGTGTCGGCCTCCCGCCAGCTCGAGCGGATCGCCGCTCGGGCCAGCGGCATCGTCGCGTTGGTCGGATTTCCCGCGGCGCACCCAGAGGGGGTCGCGAACGCACTTGCCGTGCTCGCTGACGAGGAGATCGCACAGGTTTATCGCAAGCGGTTGCTCCCCAACTACGGCGTGTTCGATGAGCGGCGCTATTTCATTCCCGGCGACGAATCCGTCGTGATCGAGGCCGGTGGAATCCCCGTGGGCCTCTCTATCTGCGAGGACGTCTGGTTCGACGAACCCGTCTGTTCCGAACTCGCGGCCAGGGGCGCCCGGGTGATCCTCAACGCATCGGCGTCGCCCTTTCACATCGGTAAATCGCGCGAGCGGGAAGAAATGCTCAGTTCCCGCGCCAAGCGGTTCGACACGCCGATCGCATACTGCAACCTCGTCGGCGGCCAGGACGAACTCGTCTTCGACGGGGCGAGTGTGGTGGTCGGGGCCGACGGGAGCGTCATCACCCGTGGCCCGCAGTTCGATTCCGCGCTGATCCGTTGCTCGCTCGACGTCGTGGAGCCCCCCTCCAGGCGCAATCCCGACTTCACCGCGGTGCCGCTACCGCCGGCCGGTGCGCCCGAGACGGACCCGCCGGCCGACACGCTCGCACCGCGCGAGCACGAGTCCTGGGCGGCGCTGATGACCGGCGTGCGCGATTACGTGGAGAAGAACGGTTTTCCGGGGGTTCTCGTCGGCGTCTCTGGAGGCATTGATTCGGCGGTCGTGCTCGCGCTTGCCTGCGACGCGCTCGGCCCCGAGCGGGTGACGGCGGTGACGATGCCCTCGCCTTACAACAGCCCCGAGACCCGCGGCGACGGCGATGACCTGATCGCCCGGCTCGGCTGCGCGAGGTACGAATTCGCAATCAAACCGATGATGGATGAATTCGCGGCGGCGCTCGAACAGCCGTTCTCCGGTCGCGAGCCGGACCAGACAGAAGAGAACATCCAGGCACGGATTCGCGGGATCCTCCTGATGGCCCTGTCGAACAAGTTCGGTTCGATCGTTCTCACAACCGGCAACAAGAGTGAGATGGCCGTCGGCTACGCGACGCTCTACGGCGACATGGCCGGCGGGTTCGCGGCGCTGAAGGACGTCCCCAAGCAGCTCGTCTTCGCGCTCGCCCGCTGGCGAAATGCGAGCAGCCCGGCCAACGGGCGCTCGTCGGCAGCGGACCCGATCCCGACGGGAATCATCGATCGACCGCCTTCCGCAGAACTCCGCCCGGACCAGACCGACGAAGCCTCCCTCGGTTCGTACGAAGTGCTCGACGACGTGATCGAGCGCTACATCGAACAGGATCAGGGTCTCGCCGAGATCGTGCAGTCAGGAGTCGACGAGGAGTTTGCCCGCCGAATCCTGCGAATGATCGACCTCGCCGAGTACAAGCGCCGTCAGGCTCCCCCGGGCGTGAAGATCACCCACCGCGCGTTTGGCCGCGACCGGCGGATGCCGATCACCGCCCGGCGTCGCTACGAGTGATCCTCAACAATCCCCCAATCTGGGAAGACGTTTTCAGTTCGGCGTCACGGGGCACTTTCTAATAGGATCCTGCGCCGTAAAGGCGGGATCCGGGAGGAAACCGACCGCCCTGGGCAATGCGCCGCAACTTGCGCGGAAACCAAGGGTTAGAGGTGATGGACACAACGGGAGGAAGTCCCGATCTTTGGTCCACCATCTGGAATATCGGGACACAAGTCCATCCAAACCAATTGAGCAAGCCAGTTTTTGAGGAGGCTGCATGCGTATCAAGCTAATTGCACTCGCGACGGTTGTCGCAGCGCTCGCCATCGGCGCGGGAACTGCCAACGCCGCCCTGCAGAACAGCGTTTCTGCCAAGGTCAAGTTCAGCAAGGCTGGCGGACCGGGTTCGATTGAGCTGAAGCTCAACAACATCGACGAGAGCGTTGGCACGCCTGGCTACGGCAAGGTCACCGAGCGCATCAAGCAGCTCGTCGTCAAGTCGAACTCCGTCGCCGTGAACAGCAAGGCCCTGCCTTACTGCAACATCACGATTCCGACGAACGCCGCCGGCAACAACGACTCGACCCAGCGGACCTACATCCCGGGCAAGAGCAACTCTTCGGCCATCACGAAGGCCTGCCCGAAGAACTCGCTGATCGGTAAGGGCACGTTCACCGCCGTCGACGGAACCGTCGGCCAGGCCGCCGACTGCTCTCAGGCCGGTTGCATCAAGGGAAACCTCTACGCGTACAACTTCAAGCCGCGTAGTGGCGACCGCCTCGGTACCGTCGTGCTGATCCAGTCCGACACCCCGGTGCCGAACGCGTACCAGTACATGTACACCGGTTGGAGCAAGTCCAACACGCTGACGGCCGACGTTCCGGCGTGGAGCGACCTGCCGCCGATCATCTCGCAGTACCTGCCGCAGGGCACCATCACGATGACGTCGATGACCCTGAAGCTGACTGCGCCGAAGCCGAAGAAGGGCAAGAAGCCGATCTTCACGATCAAGAGCTTCAAGAACCTCGACGTCTTTGGTTCGATCGTCCGCGAGTAGTTCCGGACAAGAAGTTCTGTTTGAGGAGGCCGGATCCGCACTGCGGGTCCGGCCTTTCTCGTTCTAGGAGCGCATTTCGCGAACGGCGATCGTGACGCGGCTGACCGCGACCGTACGGCCGTCGTCGCCGCTCATCGTCACGTCCCACACCCACGTCGTCGAGCCCTGCTGGATTGCGATGGCCTCCGCGGTCACGCTGCCTTCGGACACGGGACGCAGAAACGTCGTGTTGTTGCTCATCCCCATCGCGATCTTGCCTTCTTTTCCGACGACGTAATAGGTGCCGACGGACGCGAGTGTCTCTGCGATCGCGGCGTGCGCTCCGCCGTGAACGATCCCGAAAGGCTGCTTCACCTGATCCTCAACGGCGAATCGGCCGGTCGCCCGGCCCTCCTCGAGGTCGTCGACCGTGATGCCGAGGGCGGCGTTCAGGCCTTTGTCGAGGGGCACTTTTGGTTCGGGGTAGTCACTCATGGCCGGAGACGGTACCGGCGGGCTTAGGATTCCCGTTCGATGGACGACGACCAGAAGGCCGCTGAACAGGCCCCTGACATCCGCAGGCGCCGCCTGATTCTCTACGCAGCCGCGTCGTTGGCCCTTGCCGCTGTGATCGTCGCGGGCGTTCTGACGCTTTCAGGAGGCACCAAGAAGCCGTCCGCCAAGCCGAAGCTGAAGGCGCCGGTCATCGTCGAACGCATCCCACTGAAGCCGGTGGACGGCTCGAGCGCGCGGGGCCTTGGCGAGCTCGTGCGACGTGAGGACAAGGACGGGTTCCGGGTGCTGGCGGTGCAGCTCAAGCCGTCGTCCGGCGACAACCAGGCCTACCAGCTGGTCCTGACCGGCGGTGAACCGGAGAAGCTTCTCGGCACCGAGGTGGTCGGAAAGGACGGCGCTTTTGTTGGTGAATCGCCGGTCTCGGCAACCGAGCTACACAGTTTCAAGCGCGTCGAGCTACGCCGCGTTACGCGTAAACCTGAGACCGCGAAAACGGTTCTGCGCGGGAAGATCCCGAACTAAGGCCGCTGCTGGACCAGGCGACGCAGGTCGCGCACGAGCAGCAGGTGCTTGAGGTGCGAGGTGACGGCGGTGAGGTTTTCGAGCGCCTCAACGGCCTCACCCCTCGACTCGCGGCTGCGTGAGCGGAGTGCCGGCGCGAAGATCTGCTCGAGCAGTGCCGCCTCGCGGTCAGCGGAGGTCTTGAAGACGCGCAGATTGCGCCCACTGACGCCGTAACGGGCAAGTTCGGTGACGGCGCGGATGATTTCTCGCTCGCTCTCGTCGAAATATGTGGCGCCGGCGCGACGGGACCCGGTCACGAGACCGAAGTCGATCAGCTCTTTGACCAGCTCCGGCGCGGCCCCGGTGTCAGCGAGAACGTCGTCGGCGGCGTAGAGCGTCTGGGCCTGCTCGTCGGTGAGGCTGAACCTGCGTCCGCTGCTACGGCCTGAGGGCGCGGCAGATGGAGCGGGAATCTCGTCCTCGGAGCGCCCGGCGGAGAGCTCCTGACGGATCACGCGGAGCGGCAGGTATTCGTCGCGCTGCAGGCGCAGGATCGTGCGCAGACGCGCGACGTCGTTCTGCGAGTAGACGCGGTAGCCGCCTTCGGTGCGCTTGGGCGTGAGCAGCTTCTGGTCTTCGAGGTAGCGGATCTTGGAGATCGAGACGTCGCCGAATTCTTTTGCGAGCGTCTTGCGCACCGCGCCGATCGTGAGCGCCTTCTCGCGCGGAGCGATGATCGGGTCGGCGGCGCCATTGCCATTTGTGGCGCTGGCGGCGGAAGCCACTCCGGTCTGCGAGTCGACGCCTGACATCAGCGCTCCAGAAAGGTCAGCTTGAACTTTCCGACCTGCAGCTCGTCGCCGTCGGCGAGATGATGCGACTCGATGCGCCGACGGTTGACATATGTGCCGTTGAGCGAACCGAGGTCGTCGATGTGCAGGCCGTCGGCGCGCTTGACGATCACCGCGTGATTGCGCGAGACGGTCACGTCGTCGAGAAAGACATCCGAGTCCGTGTCTCGGCCGACGGTGAACCGCTCTCCTTCAAGTGTGAAACTGTCGCCGGCGCGGCCGCCGGTCCGAATCACCAGTGAGGGTCCGCCAGCGCCGGCGTCGACGCTGCTGACGGCTTCGCCCTCGGTGGTCTCCCCCAGCTCGTACTGGGCCGTGGTCGAGCCCGGGCTCGCCTCGTCGGCCAGGTAGGCACCGCACTTCTGGCAGTAGTTCGCGCCAGGCGGGTTGACGAACCCGCATTCAGGACAGTGCAGCGCCATCTGGTTCTACTCGCCTTCGGCCGGCGCGGCCGCCTTGCCCGACAGGATCTCGGTGAGTTGTTCGATGTCCTCGCCCGTGATCGTCGCCTCGCCCTCCTCGCGCTGCGTGCGCATGCGGTTGACGAGCTCGGCGCGGAGAATGTCGATCTTGCCGTGGAGGATGCGGCGCTGGTAGGAAATTTCGCGTTCCTCCTCGGTGAGCTTGCGGATCAGGTCCTTCAGCTCGGGATCGGAAAGCGCGCTGAGGTCGGGGAACCCCTGCTCCGTGTCGGCGGACACATCGACGTCGCCGTCGGCCTCTGCCAGCGGGCCGCCGGGCGAGGCGTCGCTCTCGGCGGTGGTGATCAGGTCCGTGAGCTTGGCCACGTCGGCGTCGGTGATCGACTCGTTGCCGGCGTCGTGGCGCGCGCGCAGGCGGTTGACCAGCTCAGCGCGCAGAAGGTCGATCTTGCCGTGGAGAATGCGCCTGCTGTAGGAAATCTCCTGTTCGGTCGACGCGAGGTCACCGATCAATCCCTTGAGTTCGGCGTCGCTCATCGAGCCGATGTCTGAAACCCATTCCTCCAACGCGGCGCTCCCCTCGAAATAAACACGTGTCCAGCAGGTTCAGGCAGTATAAGCAAACAAATCCCTAAGGCTCGACCCTTGGTTGAGGTCTTGCGTTCTGGGCCTCCCGCTGCAGTTTCAAGCTCTCGCGCGCCGACTTGACGTAAAGCGCAGTCGCCGCGTAAGAACCAACCACTCCCACCCATACAAGCACGTTCGCGACCGGAGTGTCGGCGCACAGGGCGATGAATCCGCCGGCCATCAACGGCCAGACCGACAGACGACCGATCCAGTTGACCTCGATCGAGATGTGGCGCCTAAGGGCGTAGAGCGACATCACCAGCATCAACCCCTCACGCACGAAGACGAGGATTATCAGGTAGCGCGGGAGCAGTTCGAACTTGTAGATGATGATCCCGGCGGCGATGATCAGGAGTCGGTCGATCAGCGGATCGAGCAGTTTTCCCATACGGCTGAACTGGCCGGTCAGACGCGCGGCGAGGCCATCGAGGTAGTCGCTCGCTCCGCAGATGAACATCGCGATGTTCGCGGTCGTATCGCGGCCGTCAGGCGAGTTCCAGGCCAGCACGAAGAACACCGGGATCAGCAGCGCGCGGACGTAGCCGATCGCATTTGGAATGGTCCACGGTCGCAGTGGCTCGCTGTCGCCGGTGCGCGCGTCCGGGCCGCCGGAACGGTCGATTCCTGCGATCCGCTTCAGGTTGCGTTCGCGTGGCATCGCGTCGCCGTGCTCAATCGATCGTGGCAAGCCGCGACGCGATCGCCGCGCAGGCGCCGTCGACCGGGATCGACTCTCCCGCCTGACCGCGACGAATCTGCAACTCCAACTCGCCGTTCTCAAGCCCGCGTTTGCCGACTGTCACCCGCAGCGGGCACCCCAAAAGCTCGGCGTCAGCGAACTTCGCCCCCGGGCCGCCGTCGCGGTCGTCGTAGACAACTTCGACTCCTGCGCCGCGCAGCTCGTCGTAGAGGGCGTCAGCGACGCGCTGCTCCTCGGACCCCTCGCCCTTTGCGAGTGAAACGAGGTGAACCTGGAACGGCGCGATTGACTTCGGCCAGACGATGCCGGCGTCGTCGGCGAGTTGCTCGACTGCTGCGGCGGCCACACGCGCCGGGCCGATGCCGTAGCTGCCCATGACGATCGGGTGCTCTTTGCCCTGTTCGTCGAGGTAGGTCGCGCCGAGCGCCTCGCTGTAGCGCGTGCCGAGTTTGAAGATGTTTCCGATCTCGATCGCCGGGACGATCTCGATCGCTTCTCCCGAATCGGTGGTGTCGCCGGCCTCCACGCTACGAACGTCGGCGAACTCGGTCTGGAAATCGCGGCCGATCTCGACGCCCCGCAGGTGAGCGTCCGGCGTGTTCGCGCCGGTGATCCAGCCCTCTGGCTGGCCCTCGCACGCGCGGTCGGTGAGGACGCGTACAGAGGCCCCCACGGGGCCGGTGTACCCCGCGGCCGACCCGAAGCGCGACGCGATCTCGTCCTCGCGTGCCTGGCGCATCGGCCTGCCAAGGGCGTTCTGGAGCTTGATCTCGTTCAGCGAGTGATCGCCCCGCAACATCACGAGCAGCGGCGTTCCGTCCTCTTCGTCGATCATCGGCATCGCCTTGAGCAGCGTGCTGGCGTGCACGTCGAGCATGCCTGCGACCTCTTCGATCGTCGTCTTGCCCGGGGTGGAAACCTCTTCCGGGGCACTGAGCACGGGGCCGGCACTGCGCGGCTGAGCGGTCGCGGACGCGACTTCGACGTTGGCGGCGTAGCCCGGTGCCAGCGCCACGGAGTCCTCGCCAGCGGGGCAAGGGGCCATGAACTCATCCGCCCCCGATCCGCCCATCATCCCGACGTCGGACTCGACCATGTACCACTCGAGGCCGGCACGGTCGAAGATCCGCTTGTAAGCAGCGGCCTGGGTCGCGTAGGAGCGCTCAAGCCCCTCGACGTCGCGATCAAAGCTGTAGGCGTCCTTCATCGTGAACTCCCGCGTGCGCAGCATCCCTGCGCGCGGACGCGGTTCATCGCGGCCCTTGGTCTGAAACTGGTAAAGCGTCAGGGGCAGGTCGCGATAGGAGCGCACCTCGCGTGCAACGTGATTCGTCACCGCCTCTTCGTGGGTCATCGCCAGGACGAGGTCGGCGTCCTTGCGGTCCTTCAGCTTGAATAGCTCGGTGATCCCATATCGCCCGGTCTTCTGCCACAGCTCGGCCGGCTGGATCACGGGCATCAGCATCTCGATGGCGCCGGCTGCGTCCATCTCCTCGCGGATGATCTGTTCGACCTTGCGTTGAACGCGCCATCCGGCGGGCATGTACGTCCACAGGCCGGATCCGACCTGCCGGATCAATCCAGCCCGCACCATCAGCTTGTGCGAGATCGCCTCGGCGTCGGCCGGCGGTTGCTTCACGGTCGGGAGGAGATATTCGGAGAGGCGCGTCATCGGCGGTGATCCTAGTTGTAGGCGTGGCGGGAACTGGGTATGTAGGATCGGTCGACTTCTACCGCCCGCGCGCCGCGCGCAACTTCTGAGCACGGGGCGGTTTTTTGTTCGAACAAGGCTAAATCTCGCGCACCCGGACTCGGAGCGCGGGCCTGACACGCGCTCTCGGTCGCGCCGCGGAGGACCATTTTCAATTCATGCAGCTTCTCGCCCGCAAATCCACGCTTTTCATCGCCCTTCTCGCCCTGCTCGCTGCGGGCGTTTTCGTTTCGGCCGCATCCGCGTCGACATCTCAGGTGTCGGTGATCGAAGACCCGCGCCGGATCTACAGCGCCGACCCGTCCCTGCAGACAGCGGCGATGGACGAGGTGAAGGCGCTGGGCGCGAAGATCGTCCGGATCGGCATTCCCTGGCGTTCGGTGGCTCCGGACTCCGAGAACACCGTCAAGCCAGGGCTTGATCTCACCAACCCCGACGCCTACCCGGCCGGTTCGTGGGCGATTCTTGACAACGCGGTGAAGCTCGCCGAAGAGCGTGGCCTGCGCCCCTGGCTCGTGATCACCGTCCCCGCCCCGCGATGGGCTGTGCGGCAGGAGTCGGGCTCGTATCAGGGCAATTACAAGCCGAGCCCGACCTATCTCGGCGAGTTCGCGAAGGCCGTCGGACGTCGCTTCCAGTCGGTGAACATGTTCTCGATCTGGAACGAGGTGAACCTTCAGCGCTACATCCAGCCGCAGCGCTCCGGCTCGAAGGTCTACTCGGCCATCCATTACCGCAAGATGTATCTCGCGGCGTACAACGGGCTCGTCTCATCGGGCCACAGCAAATCTTCGATCCTGATGGGCGAACTGCTGCCGCGCACCGGCACCGTGAAGTCGCCGACGGCAACCCCGCCGGTCACTTTCCTTCGCGCCTTCTTCTGCATTGACAGCAAGGGCCGCAAGCTCAAGGGCAGCGCCGCGCGCAAGCAGGAGTGTTCGCACTTCAAGACGATCCGCGCCACCGGCCTCGCCTACCACCCGTATTTCAACGCCTCCGGTCCCCTCTTCAAGGAGCCGTACTCCGAGAACGCGCCGATCATCTATCTGAAGCGAATCGAGAAGATCCTCGACCAGGCATATGCGGCCAAGCGCATCAAGACCAAGCGCATGAAGATCTACAACAGCGAGTTCGGTGTGCAGACGAATCCGCCGGACAAGTACACCGGGGTCTCGCTCAAGAAAGCCCCCGGATACCTCAACCTCAGCGAATACATCACCTGGGCCGACAAGCGCATCGCGACCTACTCGCAATACCTGCTGATCGACGACGTGGACATAAGCGCCTTCCAGTCTGGCCTGCGCTTCGACAACGGCGAGAAGAAGCCCGGCCTCTACGAGGCCTACCAGAACCCGCTCGTCGTGTTCAAGACCTCAAGCTCGAGCAAGGTGTACGTCTGGGGCGCCCTACGGGCGAAGGGCTCGGGCACCGCGGTCGCGCAGATCCAGACGAAGAACGGCGACAGCTGGTCGACGGTCGCAAACGTGTCTGTGAAGAGTTCGCAGGGGTACTTCTCGACCAACCTCAAGCTCAGCAACGCCAAGTCGAAGACCTACCGCATCCTCTGGGACGGCGGCACGAGCCGAGAGGCCAAGCCGCAGACGAAGCCGCGCGCGCGGAGCTGATCAGTTGCGGGCAAAGCGTCGCCCCGCCTGGGGTGACGCGGCCTCGTCGATCACGACGGGCTTGACCTGGGGCAGCTCAGCGGGATCGGTGAAGTCCTCGCCCTCGCGAGCCTTCGCAGCCTCGAGTGCGGCGAGCTTCTCCGGGGTGAGGTCGCCCGCGTTCTCCTCTTCGATCTTGCGGATGAACTCGGCGCCTTCGGCGGATGCCGCTTCGTCAAACTCGACCTTGCCACCCATCGCGAGCGACTTGTCGATCTCCGCGAAAAGCTCGTCCACGAGGCGCGGCGTCGGGACCTTGCGAATCGCCTTGCCCTGGGCGAAGATCACGCCCTCATTCTTGGCGCCGGCGATCCCGAAGTCCGCGGCCGCGGCTTCGCCGATTCCGTTGACGGCGCATCCCAGCACGGCGACCTCGATCGGCTCTTCATAGCTCTCGAGGCGCTGCTCAATTTCGGCGACGACCGTGTCCATGTCGAACTGCAGGCGACCGCAGGTCGGGCAGGCGATCAGGACCGGGCCCTTCTCACGCAGTTGTAGCGCCTTGAGAATCTCCCAGGCGACTTTGACCTCTTCCTCGGCGTGGAACGTCGAGAGCGAGATGCGAATCGTGTCACCGATGCCGTCGGCAAGCAGCGTGCCGAGCCCGACGCTCGACTTCAGCGATCCCGACCACTTGGTGCCGGACTCGGTGATGCCGAGGTGCAGCGGGTAGTCGATCTTCTCCGAGAGCAGGCGGTTCGACGCGATCGTGTTCGGCACGTTCGTCGACTTGATCGAGACCTTGAAGTTCTCGAAGTCGAGACGCTCCATCAACTCGACGAACTCGGTGGCTGCGGTGACGAGTGCTTCGACGGAGTTTTCCTTTTCGAGCTCGTGCAGATGCTTCGGCAACGAGCCGGAGTTGACGCCGATGGGCATCGGCGTGCCCTTCTCCTTGGCCTTCGCGACCACCTCAGCGACCTTCTCGGGACCGCCGATGTTGCCGGGGTTCAGGCGGATCGCGTGTGCGCCGGCATCGATCGCCTTGAGCGCGAGCGTGTGGTTGAAGTGGATGTCGGCGATAACGGGAATCGGCGACTGGACGACGATGTCCTTCAGCGCGACGACATCCTCGTCACGCGGGACCGCGCAGCGGACGATCTCGCAGCCAGCCTCGTGCATGCGTTGGATCTGGTCGAGAGTCGCCTGCTTGTTGGCGGTCTCGGTCTTGGTCATCGACTGCACGACAACGGGCGCGCCGCCGCCGATCGGCACGTTGCCGACCCAGATCTGTTTCTTTGAGGCCATGCCCTGAGGGTAGGTGGTCGGGGCCCGTCAGGGCCCGAAACCGCCGTTGGTGAATCGGTCGATGTCGTTCGTCAGTCCGATCGCGAACAGGACGCCGATCAAGGCGATTCCGACGATGCTGGCGCGCTCGAGAACCGGCACCGGGATTGGTTTGCCGCGCACCTTCTCGGCCAGCGCCCAGAAGATGTGTCCGCCGTCGAGCGGGAGGAACGGGAAGAGGTTGATGATCGCGAGACTGAGAGAGATCAGTGCGATAACGAGAATCGTCGTCTCTGTGTTGGTCTTGAAGGCCTGCTGTGTGCTCTTGTACCCGCCCGCGACGCTTGAAATCTGCTTGCGCTGTTCGTCGTTGAAGATGCGCGCCGGCAGAGACAGCGTCAGCTTCGTCACGCGCCAGATCCCGTCAATCGAGTGGGTGAACGCCGCCGGGATCGACTGCGTCTCGGTGATGCTTCCGAATTGAATCCCGAGCCGCATTCGCTTGACCTCGGCGTCGTAGCGCGGGACTGCGTCGAAGGTGATCGTTTTTCCGCCGCGCTCGATCGTCACCTGGACCGGCTCTGAGGCCTTGCAACCGTTCGTCTTTGCCCCCGCGCACTTCGACCTGGCGAGCTCCTTGACAAGCGTCTCCGGCGTCCCCTTGACGCCGTTGACGGCCTTGAGCGTGTCCCCTTGTCGGATCTGAGCCGCGGTCGAACCCGAAGGATCGACCTGGGCCACGCGGTTGGAGACTCCGGTGCTGGTTCCGATGAACGCGTACAGGACGAAGAGCAGGACGAAGGCGATCAGAACGTTCATCGCGGGTCCGGCGGCGATCACGACGATTCGCTTCCAGACCGGTTGCTTGAAGTACGCGCGCGGAAGATCCTCGACCGGGATCTCCTCTTCGGGGTTCATGCCGGTGATCTTCACGAAGCCGCCGAGCGGGATCGCGCCGATCTCGTAGGTCGTCTCGCTGTTCTTCGGCTTGTACTTGAAGAGTGCGGGTGGGAAGAACAGCGAGAACCGCGTCGCCTGCATGCCGACGGACTTGGCCGCGATGAAGTGCCCCCACTCATGGAGTACGACGAGCGCTGCGAATGCGACGAATGCGTAGAACCAACTCATCTGCGACCTACAACACGGTTTCGGCGATTGAGTTCCTCGCCTTTATCCGGGCCTCTTCGTCGATCGCGGCCAGCTGCGAGAAATGGCCGATCGGCGCGACCTCGACGGACTCCATGGTGCGTTCAATCACCTCGGCGATCGCCAGGAACGGGATCTCGCCGGCCAGAAAGGCCGCCACGGCGACCTCGTTCGCGGCGTTCATCGTGCAGGGCATCGAACCGCCTGCGCGACCGGCCGCCTCAGCGAGCGCCAGGCAGGCGAACGCTTCGCGGTCAGGCCGTTCAAAGGTCAGCGCGCCGACGGACGCAAGATCAAGCCGTTCAAGCGGCACGTCCGCGCGCGCCGGGTAGTTGAGCGCGTACGAGATCGGCACGCGCATGTCGGGATAGCCGAGGTGAGCGAGCGTGGCGCCGTCATTCAGATCGATCAACGAGTGCACGATCGACTGCGGGTGCACCACTGCGTCGATCTGGTCGTAGTCAAGGCCGAAGAGATGGTGGGCCTCGATGATCTCGAGCCCCTTGTTCATGAGCGTTGCCGAATCGATCGTGATCTTTCCGCCCATGTCCCACGTCGGGTGCGCCAACGCGTCCTCGATCGACACCTCCCCAAGCTCGTCGCGCGTACGCCCGCGGAACGGCCCGCCGGAGGCCGTCAGGACGATCCGGTCGACCGAACCCGGCTGCTGGCCATCGATCAGCTGAAACAGCGCCGAGTGTTCCGAGTCGACGGGAATCAGATCCGCTCCCGTGCCCTCTGCAAGCTGCGTCACGAGGTCGCCGCCCACCACCAGCGACTCCTTGTTCGCGAGCGCCAGGTCGATCCCCTCGCCGAGCGTGGCGATCGTCGGTCCCAGCCCGGCCGAGCCGACTATTGCGTTCAGGACGATGTCGCACTCGGTCTCGGCGATCAGCTGGATGATTCCTTCGTGACCACTTCGCACGGTTCCGCGGTCCCACTGCTCGCTGGCGCGGGCTGCGGCGTGCGGGTCGGCGAGCGCGATCGTCTCGACGCGGTGCTTCTCGGCCTGTGCGACCAGCGCGTCGACGTCGCTGCCGGCCGAGAGACCGACGACGATCAGGTCGTTGTTGCGCTCGATCACGTCGAGCGCCTGGGTTCCGATCGACCCCGTCGATCCGAGTATCAAGACCCTGCGCATGCGCCTTCCGAAGGTAGGCGGTCAGGACGCCAGAGGCGCCATCGCGAACCAGATGTAGTAGCCGACGACGATCGTGAACAGCGCCGCGTCGGCGCGATCCATTGCACCGCCGTGCGCGCCGAAGGCCTTGCCGCTGTCTTTCACGCCGAAATCGCGCTTGATGTAGCTCTCGAAGACGTCGCCGAGCGGGGCTGCGATCGCCACGCCCATTCCGAGGAGCAGGGCGTTCTGCCCGGTGATCCAGTCCTGGTAGAGACCGGCGAACCAGACTGTGAGCGTCGCACCGACCATGCCGATGACGAGCCCCTCCACCGTCTTGTTCGGGGAGATCGCCGGCGCCATCTTCGTGCG
Source organism: uncultured Thermoleophilaceae bacterium (assembly GCA_964455545.1). Taxonomy (GTDB): domain Bacteria; phylum Actinomycetota; class Thermoleophilia; order Solirubrobacterales; family JACPNS01; genus JACPNS01. The sequence goes on from CAYVWQ010000010.1 coordinate 67,593, forward strand.
TCCGAACATGCGGCCTCCGGCGTAGGCGAACGTGTCGCCGATGAACGTGCCGAGCAGGATGTCGATGATGATCATTTCGCCGTGCGGGAGCTGCTGCAGCCAAAGCGCGTGGGCGAGCGGGATTCCGAGCCAGAAGGCCCCGAAAAGCGTGAAGGACATTCCGAACGTCGCGTTCTCACGCGCGCCGGTGAGCGCGCTGAGCAGGAACACCACAGGGAAGGACGCTGCGATCACGGCGACCAGCTGGAACTGGTCACCCCAAAGTCCGACAAGGATCAGGGCGATCAGCGTGAGAAAGCCCGCCGCACGGATCGGCTGGACCTCGTGACCCATCACATAGAGCTCGTGCAGGGCGACGGCGCCGACCACGAGCACGAGAGCCGTGAGGGTCTCCGGCGAAGTGAGGATGCAGATCAGGGCGAGGATCCCGGCCGGGACCGCGACCACGATACGACCGACGAGGTTCGATCGCGGACCCCTCATCCTCGGCGGCCTCGGTTCACGTGGCTCCGCGGGGCGCTCGCGCTCCGGGCGCGGCGGCCGGCTCCGGCGTGGCCGGGGTTCGTCAGCGGGCGCCAAAACGCCTCCCTCGCTGCTCGAAGTCATCGAGCGCCGCTACCAGCTCGCTCTCGTCGAAGTCAGGCCAGAGCGCATCGGTGAAATACAGCTCGGAATAGGCGGTCTGCCAGAGCAGATAGTTCGACAGGCGGTGTTCGCCGCTGGTGCGAATCACGAGATCCGGATCGGTCATGTCCGGCGCGTACAGCAGCGCAGCGAACTCCTCCTCGGTCTCTCCGTCGAACCGTTTGGCGGCGTCGACCAGCTCGGCCCTGCCGCCGTAGTTGAAAGCCACGAAGAGCTTCAGGCGGTCGTTCTCGGCCGTCTCGGTCGTCGCCCAGTCCATCATGTCGCGAAGTTCGGCAGACAGGCCTTGCCTGCGACCGATGAACTGCATCCGCACGCCCTCTTCCTTCAACTCCGGCGTCTCGCTGCGCAGCAGTTCGGCGAACATCGCCATCAGGCCCTTGACCTCGTCGTCCGGGCGGGACCAGTTCTCGGTCGAGAAGGCGTACACCGTCAGCTCGTCGAGCCCGAGACGGACGGCATCCTTCACCGTGCGTTTCAAGGCCTGCGCGCCCTCGCGGTGGCCGTCGAGCGTCGAAACGCCCTCCTTGGCAGCCCAGCGAGCGTTGCCGTCCATGATGATCGCGACGCAACGCGCGCGCGTGGCGGCCTCCATCAGACCTCTAGGAGATCGGCTTCTTTGTTCTTGAGCTGGCTGTCGACCTCGCCGATGTGGCGGTCGGTCAGCTTCTGGAGGTCGTCCTCGCCGCGCTTCTCGTCGTCCTCGCCGACGTCGCCGCCGGTGCGTAGTTCTTTCAGCTCGTGCATGATGTCGCGGCGTACGTTGCGGATCGCGACGCGACCCTCCTCGGCGAGGTGGCGCGCCTGCTTGACCATCTCATTGCGGCGCTCCTCGGTCAGTTCGGGGATCTGGATGCGTACGACGTTTCCGTCATTGTTCGGCGTGAGGCCGAGGTCCGAGTCCTGGATCGCCTTCTCGATCGACGGCAACGAGGACTTGTCGTATGGGGAGATCGTCAGCAGCCTTGCTTCGGCGGCGGCGATGTTGGCCATCTGGTTGAGCGGGGTCTGGGTGCCGTAGTAGTCGACCTGAATGCGGTCGAGCAGCGCCGGGCTGGCGCGGCCCGTCCGGACCGTGCCGAACTTCTCACTCGTGTTCTGCACCGACTTGACCATGCGCTCGTCGGCGTCGGACAGCAATGCGTCGATCAGCTCGCTCACGTGGCGACCACCGTTCCCACTCGCTCACCGTCGAGGATGCGCGAGATGTTCTGTTCGTCGTTCATGTTGAAAACATAGATCGGCAGGCGGTTGTCCATGCACAGCGACAGCGCCGTAACGTCCATCACTTTGAGCTCGCGCGCGATCGCCTCGTGGTGGCTGATCTCCTCGATCAGCTTCGCATCCGGGTTGCTGCGCGGGTCGCTGTCGAGCACGCCCTCCACGCCGTTCTTGGCCATCAGGATCGCGTCGGCGTGGATCTCGAGCGCGCGCAGGGCGGCGGCTGTGTCGGTGGTGAAGAACGGGTTTCCGGTGCCTGCGGCGAAGATCACAGCCCGCCCCTTCTCGAGGTGCCGGATCGCGCGTCGGCGGATGTACGGCTCTGCCACTTCAGCCATGGTGATGGCGCTGAGCACGCGCGTGTGGGTTCCCTGGCGTTCGAGTGCGTCCTGCAGCGCGATGCCGTTCAGTACGGTCGCGATCATTCCCATGTAGTCGGCGGTCGCTCGGTCCATGCCGGCCGCCGCGCCACTCATGCCGCGGTAGATGTTTCCGGCACCGACGACGACGGCCACCTCCACCCCGCGCTCGACGACGTCGTGAACCTGCTTGGCGACCTCGTCGATGCGTTCGGGGTCGACGCCGTAGTCCTGGTCGCCCTGAAGGGCTTCGCCCGAGAGTTTCAGGAGTATTCGCTTGAAAGCCGGCGCGCTCATGCCGACGCGTAGCTTACGCGCCGACCTGGAAACGTGCGAAGCGGCGGATCACCACGTTCTCGCCGGTCTTGGCGGCGAAAGCGGCGCGGATCTGCTCGATCGTCTGACCGTCGTGCTTCTCGGGGTTGACGTGCGGCTGCTTGAGCAGCACGACCTCCTCGAGCCATTTGTTCAGCTTGCCCTCGACGATCTTTTCGCGGATGTTCTCGGGCTTGTCGGCGGCCTGCTCGGCGAAGATCTTGCTCTCGGCGGCCTTGGCCTCCTCGGGCACCTCGTCCTCGCTGACGTACTCGGGCGCCGCGGCGGCGATGTGCAGCGCGATGTCCTTCGCAAACGCCGCGAAGTCCTCGTTGCGTGCGACGAAGTCGGTCTCGCAGTTGACCTCGACCATCACGCCGATCTTGCCGTTGGCGTGGATGTATTCGGCGATCAGACCCTCGGAGGCCTCACGGTCGCCGCGTTTGGCGGCCGAGGCCGCTCCCTTCACGCGCAGCGCCTCGATCGCCTTGTCGACGTCGCCGCCGGCCTCGACGAGTGCCTTCTTGCAGTCCATCATCGCGGCGCCGGTCTGGTCGCGCAGCGCCTTCACGTCTGCAGCAGTGATCTCTGCCATGGGGTTCAGCTCTCCTCACCCTTCGGGGTCTCTTCAGTCTTCTCTGCCGGCGCCTCAGCGGCTGCCTCAGGCGCGGCCTCGGCCGCAGGCGCCTCCTCGCGGCGCGGGCCACGTCCGCGTCCTCCGCGGCCACCGCGCGGCGGCAGTTCCGGGTCTTCCTTCGGGGCTTCGCCCTGCCAGGTCGCCTCGGGGGCCTCTTCGGGCACTTCCTCGCCGGCGGCCTTCGCGGCCTCGCGGCGAGCTTTCTCCTCGGCTTCCTTGGCGGCGCGCGCCTCTTCCTCCTGCTTGCGGCGCTCGGCCTCGGCGGCCTTCTGCGCCTCGAACTCGGTGCGCCACTCGCCGTGACGGTCGGCGATCACGGCGCCGAGGGCGCCGAGCACGACCTTGCAGGAGCGGATCGCGTCGTCATTGCCCGGGATCACGTAATCGATCGGGTCGGGGTCGCAGTTGGTGTCGACGAGCGCCACGACCGGAATTCGCAGGCGGTTGGCCTCCTTGACGGCGATCTCCTCGGCATTGACGTCGATCACGACGATCGCGTCGGGAATGCGCGTCATGTCTTTTACGCCACCGAGGTTGGCGTTGAGCTTCTCGAGCTCCTTGAAGGCCTTGATCCGCTCCTTCGTCGGAAGCAGCTGGAGCTTGCCCTCCTTCTTGAGGTCCTCGAGCTGGTGCAGGCGCTTGATGCGCTTGTTGATCGTCTCGAAGTTGGTCAGCACTCCGCCGAGCCAGCGGTGGTTGACGTAGGGCATGTTCGCGGCGCCGGCAACCTCGGCGATCGAGTCGCGCGCCTGCTTCTTTGTGCCGACAAACAGCACGGTGCCGCCCTTGCGGGCGATCTGGCCGAGGAACGTGCTGGCGTCGGTCAGCAGCTGCTCGGTCTGGACAAGGTCGATGACGTAGATGCCGCCGGCCTCGCCGTGGATGTAGCGGCGCATCTTCGGGTTCCAGCGGCGCGTCTGGTGGCCGTAGTGGACGCCTGCCTGAAGCAGGTCTTTGAGATCAGGGGTAACTGCGGCTGGAGTAGCCAATGTGAAAAGCTCCTTGAGTTCTTGCTTGAAAGTGTCCGTACCGCGCGGATCACGCAGCTGTGCTGCGCAGGAGACTCCGCACTGCCGAGCGCTTATCGCTCTCGAACCAGGACTCCAGTTGCTTTTGGGGCCCCGTTCGACGGGCAGCGGGCACGGGTTGATTGAGAGGGAATCTTAGCCCGTCTGCCGGGCTTTCCCGAGCGCCGACGCGAGATCGGCGGGCAGTTGCGACGCGAACACCATCAGTTCGCCGGTCGCGGGATGGTGAAAGCTGAGCTCGCTGGCGTGCAGAAACTGCCGTTCGAGCCCGAGATCCCCCTCCGGGCCGTACTGAGGGTCACCGCACACCGGCAGTCCGATTGCGGCGAGATGCACGCGAATCTGATGCGTCCTGCCGGTCTCGAGCCGCACATGGAGCAGCGCTCGAGGGCCGAGCTGTTCAACGACCTCGAAATGCGTGATCGCTGGGCGCTCCGAGTCGTTCCGGACCGCGATCAGCTCGGGGTTGCGGCGATCTCGGCCGAGCGGCGCGTCGATCGTTCCGCCGGCGGAGTCGGGAACGCCGCGCACCAGCGCTGTGTACTGCCGGTGGACTTCGCGCTTTTGAAGCGCCTGTTGAAGGGCGCGCAGCGTTGCATCGTCTCGGGCGACGACGAGCAGACCCGAGGTTTCCTTGTCAAGGCGGTGAACGATTCCGGGCCGCTCGGCATCGCCGCCGCCCGCCTTGCCGGCCAGCGCCTGCGAGAGGGTTCCAGTGCGATTGCCGGGGGCCGGATGCACGACCAGGCCGGCGGGTTTGTCGACCACGAGCAGGTGCGCATCCTCAAACACGATCTCGAACGGGATCGCCGGGACCTGCGGGTCGCCCGAGAACTCGCCGACGGCTTCGCGGACGACGATCACCTGGCCGGCTTCGACCTTGGTGCTCTTTCGGGCGCGGGCGCCATCGAGTTCGACGTGGCCGTCCTCGATCAGTTTCGCGGCGCGCGCACGTGAGCCGACTTCCTCGATCGTCGCAACCACCGCATCTAGTCGGCGGCCGGCCGAGGACGCGTCGACCACGAGTTCGATGTCAGGGCTGCTCATCCTGTGGCCCCTCGGGGGTCTCGTCGCCTTTGCCGACCTGATCCACCGCCAGCACCAGCACGACCACCCCGACGGTGATCGCGATGTCGGCCACGTTGAACGACGGGAAATGCGGGAACTCGATGAAGTCGCGTACGTAGCCGAGCGTTATCCGGTCGATCGCGTTGCCGATCGCCCCTCCGAGCAGCAGCCCGGTCGCAAGCCAGAGGCCGGAACGGTCCCGGTTACGCAGATAGAAGCCGAGCAGCACCGCCAGCGCGATCGCCATCAGCGTGAACACGATGGCGGGCCGGCCAGCGAATACACCGAAGGCGATCCCGTCATTACGCGTCTGCCCGAAGCTGAGAAACGGAAGCACCTCGACGCTCTCGCCCGGCGAGAGCTTGTGGAACGCCAACCACTTGGTCGCCTGGTCGGCGGCGACCACCAGCACGGCCGTGATCAGCGCCCGGTCAGGCCGCCAACGCACCACGAACCTCCGCCGCGCTCATGCCGCTCACGTGCACACGCTTCTGGCGCGCGGTATGACCAGAAACGACGGTCACCCTGCTTGTCCCCACGCCCAGCGCGTCAGCGAGCAGCCGCTCGGCAGCCTTGTTCGCCCGCCCGGATTCTGGGGCGGCCGTGACGCGCACGTCGAGCCTCCCGGCCCGCTCGCCGCCAAGCCGGTCGTGCGAAGCGCGCGGCGTCACCTTCACCGCCAGGTCGCAACCGTCTCCTTTGTCCGTGAGCCAGGTCACGAGAGCAAAAGACCTCAGCCGTGAACGATGCTGACGACGATTCCGCCGACGATCTGGAGGACCAACACGGCGACGATCACGCTGATGTCGATCAGCACCCCGCCGGTGTTGATCGGCGGTATAACGCGCCTGAAGAGCGCCAGATACGGCTCCGTCACGTCCTCGATGAAGCCGACGATCGGGCGCAGCACGGGGTTGTCCGGAAGGCTCGGCACCCAGGTGAGAAGGATGCGAATCAGGATCAGGATCGTGTAGATCCAGAGCAGCGCGCTGAGATACGCGGCGATGTCGACTCGGGTGATGGCGAGGGTCATTCGCCGAGGACGGTAGCGACAGCCCGGTCAACCGTCGCCCCCAACCCGGAAGCAGCGAAGCTCTCGAGCGCCTTCTCGGTCAGACCACCGGGCGATGCGACGGCGTCCATCGTCGCCTGAGTGTCGACGCCGTTCACCCGCAACAGCGCGCCCGTGCCGGCCAGCGTCTCTGCAACGACGATCTTGGCCTGTTCGTGATCCAGCCCACGCGCCGTTGCGGCCGCGATCAGCTCTTTGGCGAACAGGGCGAAGAACGCCGGTGCACACCCGCCAACCGCGGTCACGGCCTCGAAATCGGCCTCAGGCGTGGTTACGACGGTTCCGAGGCGCCCCAACAGGCGCTCGACTTCGCTTGAGGGGTCGCTCTCCGCCGCTATTGCCGTGACGCCGGCGTGCAGCTCCACGGGCGTGTTCGGCATGATTCGAACGACCGTCGCCTCCTGGTACGCCGATCGCAGCTGGTCGAGCGTCGTGGCAGCCAACACCGACACGACGGTGCCGGTGTAGCCCCCGATCTCGCCGGCAACCTCACCGAGTTGCTTCGGTTTGTGGCAGAGGAAAAGGACGTCCGCACCCGCTGCGACCTCGGCGATCGAACCGGCGGTGCCGTTCACCTCGCGCGCAAGCGCCTGTGCACGCCCGGAACCGCTGTCGCAGAACGACGCCGGCTGACCGATTCCCACGGCTATCGCGCGGGCCATGTTCCCGCTGCCGATGAAGCCGAGAGTCATGGCCTCAGGCCTGGTTGAAGAAGCCGCGCTCCATCAGGCGCGCACGCTCCTCGGCGGAGAAATGCACGTTGCGCGGCGTGAGCAGGAAGGTCTTGTCGGCGATTCGCTGCATGCCGCCGTCGAGCGCGTAGGTCAGTCCGCTCGCGAAATCGATCAGGCGCTTGGCCATGTCGGTGTCGGTCTCCTGCAGGTTGAGGATGACCGGGACCTGATTCTTGAACTTGTCCGCGATCTGCTGGGCTTCATTGAAGCTCTGCGGCGCAGAGAAGTGCATCTGTCCGCTGTTTTTTGGCGAAACCGACTTCAGCGTGCGCGTAGGCGTGTCGCCGACGTCCTCGGCGAAGATGTCGTCGAAGTCGTCGCGCTTGCGGCGGGAGCTGATACGGCGGACGTTCGGCCGCTCGTCGTAGGACTGCTGGAGCTCCTGCTCGGGCTCGTAGAAGTCGTCCTCCTCGTCGTAGTAGTCGTGGTTCGACTCGGCAAGACCGAAGTAGACGAGCGCTTTGTGCCAGTTGTCTTTAACAGCCATTTGCAGCGGTGTTCGCGAGGGGTTCGCGATCTCCTGCCGGCCAGTCTATTGAGGATCGCGGTCAAACAGCACGGACCCGACACGGATCAGCGTGGCGCCCTCTTCGACTGCGACCACATAGTCCTGACTCGTGCCCATCGATAGCTCCGTGAGGCCGCGCTCTGCGGCGAGCTCCGCGAGGCGGCGAAAATGCGGCCGAGCCGCCTCGGGGTCGACCGTCGCCGGCGGCATCGTCATCAAGCCCGCGACCGGCACGGGCGAACCGGCGATGAACTCGTCCAGGTCCGTCGGCGCAACCCCCTGTTTTGACTCTTCCCCCGAGACGTTCACCTGCACCAGAACGCGTGGCGGATCGTCAACACCGGCCAGCTTGTCGCGCGCCGACTCGCTGGCAAGCGAATGGATCATCGACACGCGCGATGCGATCTCCGGGATCTTGCGGGACTGGATCGCTCCGATGAAATGCCAGTCGAAGGCGTCGGCGAAGCGCTCCTGCTTGGCGACCATGTCCTGCAGGCGGTTCTCCGCCGCAACCCGTACGCCGGCCTCGCGGAGAATTTCAAGGCCCGCTTCGTCGACGTACTTGGTCGCGACGCAGACCGTCACCGAGGAGCGGTCGCGTCCGGCTCGATCACAGGCAGCGGAAACTTCACTCTCGACACGCTCGAGGTTGGCGCGCACGGTCGCCAGATCGGCGCTCAGACCAGCCACGCGACACCCGCCTGCCGTCCGGTCACGCCGCCGTCCCGGCGATGCGAGAAAAAGACATCCGGTTCGCAGAACGTGCAGCGCTCGACCACGTGGACCGAGCCCGCGCCGCAGCGCTCGAGCCGTGCGCGGATCACGCCGGTGAGATCGAGTTGTCGGCCGCTGCTGTGCAGCTCGCCGTCGCGCCCCATAGCCTCGATCACCTCGGGGCCGACCTCGAAGTGGTCCCGGCAGATCCCAGGACCGATCACCGCTTCAAACCCGTCCTTGAACAGTTCGCCCCCGGCCTCGACGATCCCGTCGGCGACCGGGCGCCAGCCGCAGTGGATCGCGGCGAGGCGCTCGCCGTCGCTCAGGAAGACAGTGGGGCAGTCGGCGCCGGTGATCAAGATCGGGATCTCGCGCTCGCTGGTGTATCCGCCGTCGGCGATCGGAGTCTCCGCGAGCGAGTGAGCCCCGAACTCGTGCAGTTCCGCCCCGTGGACCTGGCGCAGCAATTGCATGCCGGTCAAGCCGAATCCCTCCGCGAGCCGGCTGATGTTCTCACGGACGGTTTGCGTGTCGTCGTCGGTGAAAATCCCGAGGTTCCGCGACGCGTACGGACCCGCGCTCTGCCCCCCGGTCCGCGTCGTGAACACGGCCCGCGCACCGGTCAGGGGTGCCTCGATCACGAGCCCACCGTGGCGCGGAGCGCCTCACGCACGCGCTCGGCCGAATCGGCCGATGCACCGGGCAGGGCGAATGCGAATCCGATCGTCTCCGGCGCCAGGTCGCGGACTTCGGCGCTGACTGCGCCGTCGTCGGAAGACGCGACGCGCGCGAGCAGGCCAGGCCCTTCGGCCACGGCCTCTCGCACGATCTTTGAATCCGCTTTCGCCAGACCGAGGTGCGTCGTCCATTCCTTGAGCGTGTCCGCGTCCATCCCACGTGAGCACAGCGCCAGCAGCATCAGTTCCTGGCGTGCAGCAGCAGGCGGGTCGAGCAACGCCCGCGAGACGACGTACTCATCGGCATCAAACTTCGGATGCAGCGCGCGGTCGAGGCCCAGCGCGTACATCGACTCAACCGAGACGACGGCGGCCCGCTCGCCGAGCAGGTCGAGCAGCTCGTCCCGGATCCGCGCCCCGCTGACCGTGGACGGCGCGCCGGACTCGACGGCTGCACGCGCCAGGTCCTCCGTGTGAGGTTCGGCGGTGAAACCCAGACGTGCGCCGTAGCGCAGCAAGCGCAGCAAACGCGTCGGGTCGTCGATGAAGCTCTCGTCGTGCGTCACACGCAGGACGCGCGCCATCAGGTCTGCGTCTGCGTCGTCGAACTGATGCAGTTCGCCGAAACGGTCGCTCCAGAGGCTCAGTGCCATCGCATTTATCGAGAAGTCGCGGCGGATGAGGTCGTGTTCGAGGTCCGATTTCGTCACCTCGGGTAGCGCGCCGGGAGCCGGGTAGCGCTCGGTGCGCGCCGTCGCGATGTCGACCGAGAGACCGCCCCCGGCCGGCGTGAACGTCGCGGTCAAGAAGCGGTCGTGACGCTTGACCTCGCCGCCGATGCGTTCGGCCAGCAACTCGGCCAGTGCACCGGCGTCGGATTCTGTCATCAGGTCGAAATCGAACTGGGCGAAGCCGAGCATGAGGTCTCGCACGGCGCCTCCGACCAGGTAGGTCCCTGGTTGATCGGCGACCGCTTCCAGCAGCTGCGCGACGCCGGGGATGTTTCTCAGCGCTTCGGTCTTTGCTTCCGGCAGATAGGGCATGACGCGAACATAGCGTTGCCGAAAACTCCGCACCGCGTCCCGGCAGGTGTGCCCGAGGCTGCGCCTATCGTGCCCCTGTGCCCAAGAAACGCATCGACGGACTGGTCCGCCTGGCCTCATTGATCTTCGCTGTCGGCGCGCTGGCGCTGATCGCTTACCTCTGGATCGCGGGCAAGAACTCCGACGTCACCAACTCCGATGTGGAGTTCAACGCCCCTCAGAAGCAGAGCGGGATCAAGATCCGCCCCGAAACCTTCGTCTGGCCGATCTACGGGCGCAAGTCGGTGCGCACGCGCGACCTCGTCGCCGACGTCAAGCCGCCGTTTCGCCCACTCTGGCGCTTCAACGCCAACCAACTGTTGGAATTTTCCCCGATCCTGGTGCGCGGCACGCTCTACGTCGTCCGCAAGGACGCTCGCGTGTACGCGATCGACGCAAAGACCGGCAAGCAACGCTGGACCCACAAAGTCGGCAGTCTCTCGGCCGCGTCCCCGGCGTACGACGACGGCAGAATCTTCGTCGTGACGCTGAGCGGACGAATCGTGGCCATGGACGCCGAAACCGGCAACATAAAGTGGGCGAAGAAGCTCGGATCGCGATCCGAATCATCCCCGATGATCCTCGGCGACAGCGTGATTTTCGGATCCGAGAGCGGCAAGCTTTACCGCCTGCGCCAGAAAGACGGGCGCACCGAGTGGACCTACGACGCGGGCGGGGCGATCAAGGGAGGCGCCGCGTACGCGAACGGCAAGGTCTATGTCGGCGCATACGGTGGAAGCGTGCACGCCGTGCGCGCGTCCAACGGACGCCGCGTCTGGCGCGCGACCACCAGCGGTGCCCGCTTCGGGTTCGGCTCCGGCAACTTCTATGCCACCCCCGCCGTCGCGTACGGGCGCGTCTACATCGGCAATACCGACGGCAAGATGTACTCGTTCTCGACCAAGAACGGCCGCCTCGGCTGGTCGCGCGGCACCGGCTCCTACGTCTACGGCGCCGTCGCCGTGGACAACGTCGAAAACCTCGGACCGACGGTGTTCTTCGGTTCCTACAGCGGCAAGTTCTACGCGCTCAATGCCGCGAACGGAAACACGCGCTGGGTCTATGACTCTGGCGGCGAGATCTCCGGCGCTCCCACCGTCGTCGGCAAGGTCGTCTACTTCTCGACGATCGACACGACGAACACGTACGGCCTGAGCACGACCAACGGTCATCGACGGATGTATCGCGGGAGCGGTGCATACAACCCCGTGATCTCAGACGGGAACCGGATCTACTGGACGGGCTACGAGTCGATCTCGGCGCTCGTCGAGCGCAAGGACTACGCCCGCGAGGCTCGCGAACGACGAGCGGCGCTACGCAAAGAGGAGCGCGAAAAACGCGAGGCGAAGCGGAAGAGCCGCTAGGCCGGTTCGACCATGCGCACGCTGATGCCGGCGTCCTGCATCGCGTGTTTCGCCTCGGCCACCGAGTACTCGCCGAAATGGAACAGCGACGCCACCAGCACCGCATCGGCGTTGCCCTCGGCAACTCCGGCGACCATGTGGCCCAGCGTGCCCGCGCCGCCGGAGGCGATCACCGGCACAGACACGGCCTCGGCGACGGCGCGCGTCAGTTCAAGGTCGTAGCCGTCTTTGGTCCCGTCCCGGTCCATGCTTGTGAGCAGGATCTCCCCCGCCCCGCGCTCGACGGCCTCGACCGCCCAGGCGACCGCGTCAAGTCCGGTCGGATTGCGGCCTCCGGCCGTGAAGACCTCCCATCCGGAGCGCCCGTGGATCGACTCCTCGGTGCGCTTCGCGTCGATCGCAAGCACCACGCACTGGCTGCCGAACACTTCGGCCATTTCGCCGATCAGGCCCGGGCGTTTGACCGCGGCCGAGTTGATGGCGACCTTGTCCGCGCCGGCATCGAGCACTGCCTGGGCGTCCTCGACCGAGCGGATTCCGCCGCCGATCGTGAACGGGATAAAGACGTTGTCGGCAGCGCGCCGCGCCAACTCGACGATCGTCTCGCGGTCGTCCGAGGTGGCGGTGATGTCGAGAAACACCACCTCGTCGGCACCTTCGGAGTCGTAGCGCTCCGCCAACTCGACGGGATCGCCGGCGTCGCGAAGATCGACGAAGTTGGTGCCCTTGACGACGCGACCGTTGTCGACGTCGAGACAGGGGATTATGCGCTTGAGCGGCGGCATGATCAGAGCGTACGCAGTCCCTCAGCGAGCGTGAAGCGTCGCTCGTAAAGCGCCTTTCCGGCGATCACTCCTTCAAGATTCGAGAGCCCAAGGTCGGCCAGCGCACGAAGATGGGCCAACTCGCCTACTCCGCCGGAGGCGATCACGTTCGCGTCGCCGGCCGCCCGCGAAACCTCCCGCAGTCCGTCGAGGTCGGTCCCGACCAGCATGCCGTCGCGAGCGATGTCGGTGTAGACGAAGGTCTTCACGCCGGCTTGGGCGAGACTCTCGACGGCGTCGGTCACGGGGATGTCGGTCGCCTCTGTCCAGCCCTGGGCGGCGATCCGGCCCTCGCGGGCGTCGGCCGAAACGACGATCGCATCGCCGAACTGATCGAGCGCCTGTTCGACGAAAGCCCGGTCTCGGAACGCCGCCGTGCCGATCACGGCGCGCCATGCACCGGCGTCGAGCGCGGACTCGACCGATTCGAGGTCCCGCAGCCCGCCGCCGTACTGGACCGGCAGCCCGGTCTCGGAGGCGATCCTGCGCAGGTGCTCGAGATTTCGCCGCTCGCCGCTGAGCGCCCCGTCGAGATCGACCACGTGAAGGTGCGTCGCCCCCTGCTGGGCCCAGTCGCTAGCCGCGTCGAGCGGGTCGTCGTTGTAGACCTGCTCGCGGTCGTAGTCGCCCTGCGTGAGCCGTACGGCCCGGCCGTCACGAATGTCAACTGCAGGGAAAAGGATCATCGGTCAGGCCTGCACGGCGGCCTTGACCTCGAGGCAGATCTTGGCGAAGTTCGCCAGCAACTGCAGGCCGTGCGTACTCGACTTCTCGGGGTGAAATTGCGCGCCGTAGAGCGGCGCGCGCTCGACGACGGCGGTGAAGGGATTGCCGTAGTCGGACTGGCCGAGCAGATCGTCGGAGTTGAGCACCTGGGCAGAGAACGAGTTGGCGAAGTAGAAGTATCCGGGTTCGGGGAGCCCCTCGATCAGCGGCGACTGGCGCGTCCAGTGCACCTCGTTCCACCCGAGCTGCGGAACCTTCAGGTCGCCGGCCGGAAGATCGTCCACGCGGCCCTGCAGCAGTCCGAGTCCCCACGCACCCTCATGCTCGCTCGAGCTCTCGAACAACACCTGCATGCCGAGGCAGATCCCGAGGACCGGCTTGCCGCTGGCGAGGAATTCCGGAATCAGCTCGTCGTAGTGCGCGTCGCGGATGCGGCGCATCGCTTCCGGGAAGGCCCCGACGCCGGGAAGGATCAGGCCGTCCGCAGCGTGTGCGGCGTCTGCGTTGTCGACGATCGGTGCACGCACGCCGACGTGTTCGAGCGCCTTCTCGACGGAACGGAGGTTTCCCATCCCGTAGTCGAGAATCGCGATTTCAAGGTCGGAGTTTTCCAGCGGGGACAGCGCAGTCATTGCAAGGGCACCGTCCGCGTCAGATCAGTCGGTGAGAGTGCCCTTGGTTGAAGGTACTCCGTCCTGAGCGGGATCGATCGAAACGGCTGTACGCAGCGACCGCGCGAGCGCCTTGAACGCAGCTTCGACGATGTGATGGGCGTTCGTACCCGCCTCGATCGTCAGGTGAAGCGTGAGGTTCGAGTTGTTGGCGAAGGCGCGCAGAAACTCCTCCGTCAGCTCGCTGTCGAAGTCCGCGATCATCACCTTCCCGAGTCCGCCGTCATCGAAAGCCACGTACGGACGGCCCGAGATGTCGATGCTGCAGGTGGCGCGCGCTTCGTCCATCGGAATCGTCGCGGTCGCGTAACGCGTGATGCCGCTCCGGTCGCCGAGCGCTTCGTCGAAAGCCTGTCCGAGGACTATCCCTACGTCCTCGACGGTGTGGTGTGATCCGGTCTTCAGATCGCCCGTCGCCTTGACGGTCAGATCGAAGTGGCCGTGGCGGGCGAAGAGGTCGAGCATGTGGTCGAGAAAGCCGACACCCGTGTCGCGCGACCCGCTGCCGTCGCCGTCCAAGCCCAGCTCGAGACGGACGTCTGTTTCGCCGGTCTTGCGTGAGATTTCTGCCGTACGGCTCATGTCTGCCTGTCTGCCTTTCAGTCCTTCTCGGCGCGCGCTTCCATCGAGCGGGCGTGCCAGTTGAAACCTTCGCCGCGGGCGATCGTCGCTCCTGCATCGGCGAGCGCGGGCAGGGCGTCGTCCGGAATGCTCACCTCGGCCATACGCCTGCGGAAAGTCGCGGCCGAAAGGGCACTCGAGAAGCGAGCGGACCCGCCGGTCGGGAGCACGTGATTGGAGCCGGTCACATAGTCACCGAACGCCGTAGCCGCGTTCTGGCCGATGAACAGGCAACCGGCCGTGGTGATCAGCGGCGACAGTTCGGCTCCGAGACTGCCCGCGACGATCAACTGGAGGTGTTCGGGCGCGATTTCGTTGGCGAGCGCGATGCCCGCCTGCAGATCCGGCACCTCGACCAGCGCCAACGACGCGGTGATGTCCGCGCAGCGCTCGGCGACTGCGTCGATCAACGGCCTGTCGTTGGTGATCAGCGCGACAAGCGAATCGGGTCCGTGCTCGCCCTGTGCAAGCAGGTCAAGTGCGACGAGTTCTGGATCGGCGCTCGCGTCGGCAACCACGACAAGCTCACTCGGCCCTGCGACGGAGTCGATTCCCACCGTTCCGACGAGCTGGCGTTTGGCCTCCGAAACCCACGCATTGCCAGGCCCGACCACGACATCAACAGGGGTGATCGACTCCGTTCCCAGCGCCGCGGCGGCAATTGCTTGGGCTCCGCCGACCGCGTACACCTCGTAGACGCCGAGCAGGTCGCAGACTGCCAACACGGCCGAGTCGACTTCGCCGTTTTCGCGTACCGGGCTGAAGACGCAGAGCGATTCGACACCGGCGGCAACGGCTGTCGTCAGGCACATCACGGCGGTCGAGGGGTAGGAGCCGCGTCCACCGGGAACGTAGGCCGCCGCCCGGGCGACCGGCAGGTCGCGATACGCGACCGTCTGTCCTTGGCGCAGCTTCACACTCGGCGCCTCGGCCAGTGAGGCCGCCGCGACATCGCGAACGTTCGCGATCGCCAGGCGGAGGGCCTGCAGGAGGTCGACGTCGATCTCGCCTGGCGCCGCCTTGATCTTTTCGCTGGGAACGCGCAACGCCGCGGGAGCTGATCCGTGTTTCGCCTCGAGCTCAAGGACCGCCGCGTCTCCGCCGGCACGGACGGCCGCGATGATCTCTTCGACGTCGCGGGTCGGCGGCTCCGGCGTCATCGCCCGGATCGCTTCCGCGCCGACGTCGGCCGGGAAGCGCTCGACTGGCATGGTCAGGCCCCTTCCGCGGGCGCGACGAGCGCGTTCAAGTCGTCGACGATCCTGTCGATCGCCTCGGACTTCAGGCGGTAAGACCCGGGGTTGACGATCAGACGGGCGGTGCAGTCGGCGATGTGTTCACTGATCACCAGGCCGTTCTCGCGCAATGTGGTGCCGGTGGCCGTGAGGTCGACGATGGCGTCTGCGAGGCCGGCGATCGCCGCGAGCTCGACCGAACCCTTGACCTCGACCAGTTCGACCTGACGGCCGGTCGCCCCGAAGTAGTTCTGCGTGATCTTCGGGTACTTGGTGGCTACGCGCAGCGTCCCGCGCCGGCGAAGCTGCGCCTCGGTCGCGTGTTCGCTCCCGTCGACGATCGCCACGACCATGCTGCAAGCGCCGAAGTCAAGGTCGACCACTTCGTAAAGATCGCGGTCGGACTGTTCCATCAGAACGTCCTTGCCGACGATGCCGACGTCGGCGACGCCGCGCTCGACGTATGTCGGCACGTCGCTCGGTCGCATGGTGATCAGTGCCTGCTCGTCGAAGAACAGCTTGCGATCGTTCTCGCGCACCTCGTCGACGTCGTATCCGATGCGCTCGAGCAGGTCGAGGCTGTCCCCCATCAGCGTTCCGCGCGGGACCGCCGCAACAACGCGTTCGCTGGTCACGAGGCGACCTCCTGCTCGGCGAGCACCGCGAGGTGCAGGCGCTCCATGTTGAGCGAGAAGCCGAACGCGGCCAGGTCGCGCCCGAACCGGGCGACGAGACTGTCGTATCGGCCACCGCCGCCGAGGGGAAAGCCGCTGCTCGGCGCGTAGACCTCAAGGACGGTGCCGGTGTAGTAATTCAGAGGCCGCACGAGACCGAGGTCGTAGATGACTTGTTCTGCGACCCCGGAAGCCTGCAGACGTGAGTCAAGCTCGAGCAAGGCCGAGGCCCCTTCGCGCTCGAGCAGCTCCCGTCCGCCACGGGCCACGGCGAGCGACTCGATCGCGGCTTCGGCCTCGTCGCCGATCGAAGCATCGTGCAGGATCCGTCGGAATCCCACGAGGTCGCGCGTGTGCATTTCGTGCAGGGCCTGGTCCGCGGTCGCGCCCTCGATGCCGGCGGCCGCGAGCCGCTGCGCGAAGAACGAAACGTCGCCGACGGCGATCTTGAAGTCGCTCAGCCCCGCCGCCCGCAGCACGGCGACGAGCAGCTCAATCGCCTCTGCGTCACCACCGGGCGCCGACTCCCCGAGCAGCTCCATGCCGATCTGGAGAAACTGGCGCGACTGAGCCCGCTTGGGCTCGATCGCCCGGTAGACGTGTTGCATGTAACAAAAGCGCAGTGGCGGCTCGGCGGCGCGATAGCGCGTCGCGGCGAGCCGGGCGATCGGCACCGTCGAGTCGAATCGCAACGTCAAGACCTGGCCGTCCTTGTCGGGAACGCGGTAGACGTTGTCGCTCAGGTCCGTCCCCGCCAGCCTCATCGTCTCCTCGAACTCAAGCGCAGGCGTGGCGATCTCGCCGTAGCCTGCGTCGGTGAAGACGCGCAGGGCCTTGCCGGAGATCTCGCGCAGCTCCGCCATCTCCTCGGGCAGAACGTCGCGGGTCCCCATCGGAACGGGGATCGTGTCGGGAATCGGGGCGGCCGCAGGCGTCGCGGCGGCGCCCATCGCTGTGGGCTCGTTTGCGGTCATTGCAGGGGAAAGACTACGCGTGGACCGGCTCTGTCGAGACTCGCTCGATATGAGCCCCGAGGTCACGCAGGCGCTGGTCGATGTTCTCGTACCCGCGGTCGATCTGGCGGATGTTGCCGATCTCGGAAGTCCCCTTGGCGCAGAGTGCTGCGATCAGCAGCGCCATGCCCGCGCGGATGTCCGGGCTCTCAAGCCGCTCACCACGCAGACGCGAACGCCCGATGACGATCGCGCGGTGCGGATCGCAGAGCGTGATGTTCGCCCCCATCGCGACGAGCTTGTCGACGAAGAAGAGGCGGTTTTCGAACATCTTCTCGTGGATCATCACGCTGCCCTGCGCCTGTGTTGCGAGCGCGAGCGCGATGCTCGTGAGGTCGGCCGGGAAGGCCGGCCACGGGCCGTCCTCGATCTTGGGCATCATCTCGCCGGCGTCGTACTTGACCAGCATCTCCTGGTCGGCAGGGACGATCGTGTCGTCGCCGTCGAAGTCGATCTGCACGCCGAGGCGCTCGAAACCGAGCCGCGTCATGCGCAGATCCTCGGGAGCCGAATCCTTGATGCGCAGCTCCCCGCCGGTCGCGGCGGCGAGCGCGATGAAGCTGCCGACCTCGATGTGGTCGGGGGAAATGCGGTGGTTGACGCCGTGGAGCTTCTCGGCTCCGTGGACGTGCATCACGTTCGAGCCGATTCCAGCGATCTCCGCGCCCATCCCCTCGAGCATTCGCGCGAGGTTGACGACGTGCGGCTCGCTGGCAGCGTTGCGGATGATCGTCTCGCCCGGCACCATCGCCGCAGCCAGGAGCGCGTTCTCGGTCGCCATCACAGAAGGCTCGTCCATCATGAAGTCGCAGGAGCGCAGGCCGTTCGGGCTCTCGATCTTGATCCAGCGGTCGACTTCGATCTCGGCACCGAGCGCGCGGAAGGCGTCGAGGTGCGGATCGAGCCGGCGGCGGCCGATCACGTCGCCGCCCGGCGGCGGCATCTCGGCGCGCCCGAAGCGGGCCAGCAACGGGCCGGCCAGCAGGAAGGAGGCGCGGATGCGGTTGGCGAGATCTTTGTCGACGTCCTGGTGGTCGACGGCCGAAGCGTTCATCACAAGCTGGTGGTCGCCGCGCCACTCGATCGTCACGCCGAGGTTTTCGAGCAGCGCGAGCATCGCGTCGACGTCGCGGATGCGCGGCACGTTCTCGAGCACCACCTCGTCCTCGGTCAGAAGCGCGGCGGCGATGCACGGCAGCGCGGCATTCTTGTTGCCGGCCGGCACGATCGTTCCTGACAGCGGCTGGCCGCCTTCGATTACGAGCTTCTGCACCTTGCGATCTCCTTGGCGAACGGTCTCTCGGACGCTGCGGTGGACACTCGGGGAGCCGAGCGAATCAACCGCTTCCTGGGGGTTTTCGGCGCCGTTCGCGGCGCTTGACAGCGGGTTTTCGAGGTTAACACGCATGCTCATGTATTCGCGTTGCCGCTGCCTCCATCCTTCAACTGCGCGCCCACGGCCCACCGGACGAAGCCCACGACCTGAGCGCCTCCACGTCTTCGAACGCTTCAGTGGCGACGGTCCCGGCGCGGTGCCGTTCAACGATCACGCCGCCGTTTGCCGCACGCTCCGGCTCGTCGACCTCCCAAGGACGTTCGATCTGCCAGGCGGCCCCCCGGAGCACCCAGGCGACGATGTGTTCGACGCGGCAGATCGCGGCAGCGCCCGGCCCTTCGCCATCGCGGATCAGATAGTGGTCTGCAGGATCCGTTGCACGCCCGCAGCGGGCGCAAACCGCTTGGGAATCGGGTTTTTCAGGCATCGTCGGTCGGTCCTCGGTCATACGAACAGTTGTTCGTGTCTTTCCATCCGGACGCGCGCGCAGGATACGAACATACGTTCTTGCCAGATCTTGAATCGCGAAGGAAACACCGCAATGTCAAACGCAGCCGCAACTCCGCTTCTGAAGGGCCTCGACCTCGTCGTCGACTTCGCCACGCTCGGCGAGTACCGAGTCGTCACCGAGGTCGAGCGCCGTCCGGTGAAAGATGGCGATGTCTGGGCCGAGGACATCGAATGGTCGGCGCCCCCGCGCCGCCGCGCGAGCACAGAGACGACCTGCTCGCTCCCCCGCGCGCGTGACCGCCGGTTCGCGCGCGAGCGCGTTCGCGGATAGTCAGACATCAATCTCACCGCGCGCGAACGTCGTGCACGTGCCGCTCAGTTCCACCCGTTCATCCTCGGGCCGGTAGGTGCAGGTCAGGTAGCCGCCGCGCTCCGAGGCCTGGAACGAACGCAGCGTGTCTTTGCCGAGCCGCTCGGACCAGAACGGCGCCAAGGCGCAGTGCGCCGAGCCCGTCGCGGGGTCTTCCGGGATGCCCACCCCAGGCGCGAACATCCGCGCGCAGATGTCGTAGTCCGACGACTGCGACGGAGCGCTGACCAGCAGGTCGCCGCGCGGCAGTCTCGCCACGGCGGCCAGGTCTGGCTCGAGCGCGACGACGTCCCGCTCTGTGGTCAGCACCAGAAACGCGTAGCCGGCCGTGAAGAGCACCTCACCGGCGTCGACGCCGGCCGCGGCCAAGGTCGCCTCCACCACCTCCGGATCGGCCTGACCGACGGAATACGCGGGGAAGTCCATCGCATACCCCCCCGAAGCCCTGCGGACCACCAGCGTGCCGCTCATCGTCTCGAAACGAAGCTCGGCGGCCTCCGAGGCGAGCTCCGCGTAAATCACGTGCGCCGTCGCCAAAGTCGCGTGGCCACATAGGGCAATCTCGGCGGCCGGCGTGAACCACCGCAGACGAATCGAGTCACCTTCAGAGACGAAGAACGCCGTCTCGGAGAGATTGTTCTGAGCGCCGATCGCCTGCAGCACCTCGTCCGGAAGCCACTCATCCAGTGGCACGACCGCCGCTGGATTCCCGGTGAACGGGCCACGGTCGAAGGCGTTGACGATGAACTGGCTGAGCACCCGGCCACCCTACTCCGAGATGTTGCGGCAACGGTCGCCTCTCACCTCGCAACAATGGATATCCCCCGGTGTTTTATTCACTGAGGCACCGAACAGGGGCACTCGGCAGACCTTCCCAAACCAATCGATCTTCTTGTGAGCTGACATTGACTTCGCATAACTCCGCACACCCTCGTAACTACCGCGCGCGCATCGCTGCCGCCTTTGCGGCCTTCGCGCTGATCTTCAGCATCGCCTTCGCCTACCAGGCGAGGCCGGCCAACGCGCTCGACATCGGCGTCGGCGACAACGGCTGGCAGATGTTCAAGGATCCGAACTATCTCGACCTGAAAACCAAGATCTCCCGCACGATCATCTCGTGGGACTGGTATCGCCACCCGCACGAGAAGGAGTATTTCGACGCCTGGATGGCGGCCGCCAAAGAGGCAGGGGTCGAGCCGAACGTCGCATTTCAGCGCGCCGACTCCCGCAAGTCGAAGCTTCCCTCGGTGGCGCAGTTCCGGACCTCCCTGAAGACGTTGCTCGCGCAGTATCCGGACCTAAAGGTCTTCACTCCGTGGAACGAGGCCAACCACAAGTCTCAGCCGACTGCCAAGAAGCCGAAGCAAGCAGCGCTCTACTACAACGAAGCCCGCAAGTACTGCAAGGGCTGCAAGATCGTCGCCGCGGACATCCTCGACCAGAAGAACATGCTCCCGTGGCTGAAGACGTTCAAGAAGACGGCGAAGAAGCCGAAAGTCTGGGGGCTGCACAGCTACACAGAGGTCAACCGCAACGTCAAGTGGTCGAAGAGCTCGATGAAGGAGCTGCTCAAAGCAGTCAAGGGCGAGGTCTGGCTGACCGAGGTCGGTGGTCTCGTGGCGTTCAGTTCGTCGTTCAAGTACAACGAGAGTCGCGCCGCCAAGGCCACCAAGAACGTGATCAAGCTCGCAAAGCGCGACAAGCGGATCAAGCGCGTCTACTTCTACAGCTGGTACGGCACGCCGCAGCCGAAGAAGACTCCCTACCTCTGGGACTCAGGCTTCGTGAGCCCGACCGGAGACCCCCGCCCCTCCTACTACGTGCTGCGAAACTGGCTCAACGCCCACCCGGGCGACCGCTAGAAACTGCTGCAAAAGCGCACAAAAAAGGCCGCCCGGAGCGTGAGCTCCACGGGCGGCCTTTTTGATGAAGAACCAGCGGCGTCCTACTCTCCCGGACCCTTGCGAGTCAAGTACCATCGGCGCTGTTGGGCTTAACTTCTCTGTTCGGAATGGGAAGAGGTGTTTCCCCAACGCTATAACCACTGGAAACTGGCAGGGACCGTGCGCTGCTCCATTACGAGCGCGCCTACAGACCCTGAAAACTGCACAGACCTTCAACAACGAAGCCGAAAAACACAAACCGCCGGCGATCGTGAACACATTTTCCAGATGAAAAATATATCCGTCAAGCCCTCGAGTAATTAGTACCGGTCAGCTGCAAGCGTTACCGCTCTTCCACTGCCGGCCTATCAACCTGGTGGTCTTCCAGGACTCTTACTCCCTCAAAGGGATGGGAGAACTCATCTCGTGGTCGGCTTCCCGCTTAGATGCTTTCAGCGGTTATCCGGTCCAGACGTAGCTAAGCAGCGATGCTCTTGGCAGAACAACTGCTACACCAGAGGTCTGTTCACCCCGGTCCTCTCGTACTAGGGGCAACTCCACTCAATTCTCCAACGCCCACGGTAGATAGGGACCGAACTGTCTCACGACGTTCTGAACCCAGCTCGCGTGCCACTTTAATGGGCGAACAGCCCAACCCTTGGGACCTACTCCAGCCCCAGGATGTGACGAGCCGACATCGAGGTGCCAAACCGCCCCGTCGATGTGAACTCTTGGGGGCGATAAGCCTGTTATCCCCGGCGTACCTTTTATCCGTTGAGCGACGGCGCTTCCACTTGCTACCGCCGGATCACTATGACCTACTTTCGTACCTGCTCGACTTGTCAGTCTCACAGTCAAGCTCCCTTGATGCCATTGCACTCTGAACACGATTTCCGACCGTGTTGAGGGAACCTTTGTGCGCCTCCGTTACATTTTGGGAGGCGACCGCCCCAGTCAA
>CAYVWQ010000011.1:0-89648 GCA_964455545.1 uncultured Thermoleophilaceae bacterium
ACCGACCCGTCGTGCATCCCGTCGCCGGCCGATTCCGGAGCCGGCATCCCGGCGAACAACAACCCGTCCGACCCGGGCATCGCCCGAATCCGTCCGTGGAACAACGTCTCCGGCGGAATCACGGGAGCGACTCCGATGAACGCGGACATGTTCGCAGGGGCCCCGTTTGACGCTGGCGCCGCCGGCGACACGGAGATCACGCTCCCGTGGAGCATTACCGGCTGCTCGGCGCACTTCTAGATCCAGCTGAGCGAACACGCACGGTTCTCTCGAAGGGCCACCGGCATGTGCCGGTGGGCCTTCTGCGTTTGTCCAGCTAAACTCGCGCTGCACGGATCGCGGACGGATCCGGGGGGATACCCGCGCCGCGTGCACAGACCAACTTTTCTTGACGGGGGATTTTCAAGTGTTTGTAAGCCACAAGCTCGCACGCATTGCGGTTACGATTTTTGTGCTGGCTGCTGCTTCGATCGCGGCTACCGGATGCGGCGACAGCAATCCTTCGACACAGCAGAGCAATGACCTGATTCCCGGGTCGGCCGATGGTTCGGTGACGAGTGAACCCCCTCCCATCCAGTTGATCGGCGGGGCCAAGTCAGGTGTCCGTGTGAGCGAACCGACTGCGATCGTCATTCACGATTCGGCCGCGTTGAAGAAGCTTGCCGCGCAGAACGCTCGTGGCGGAGACAAGTCTCCGCTTTCTGCGACGGACTTCGAGACGCGCCAGATCGTTGGCGCATTCGTGCCTAAACAAAAGGCCGGCTCGCAGCTCGTCATTTCCTCGGTCCAAGAGGACACGAAGCGCGATCTCGTGATCGTCAAGGCCGTCCTGCTCGGCCCGGGTAAGGGCTGCAAGGTGGGTCGCGCTGGGCGCTACCCATACCAGATCGTGGACACGCGCAAGATGGATGGGAAGCCGGTCCTGGAACTCGAGCGCGGTTCGCAGTCGGCTTGCTGAGCGGACGCTTGCCCGCGAGGCGCGCCGCCTAGTTTGCCGACGGCGCGCTGCCGTTTGCGCCCTTGGCAGCGGTCTTCTTCGCGGCGGCCTTCTTGGCAGCGGGCTTCTTGGCGGCGCCGTTCGACTTCGCCTTCGGCGCCGCCTTGGTGGCCGCTCCGTTGGTGCTGCTGCGCTTTGCCTTGACCTTCTCGGCCGTCTTTGCAGCTCCCTGAGCGACACCGGCGAAGTCCTCTGCTCGAGTGCCGGCCTTCATGATCTCACGCGCCTTCGCCTCGACCTGGTGTGAAGCGTCGAGCAGGTCGTCGCGTGCGTCGGACAGGCCGTCGGCGATCACCTGGATGTCCGGCACGGCGTCGTAGTCGGCGAGCACGCCGAAGTTGATCCGGCCGCAGTAGCTCATCACCGCGATCGACATCGTGTGGTTCTCGGCGAGGAACGGGATCGGGAAGGCGTCGACCATCGGGCGGTCGAGCAGGTAGAGCGGCATCTGCGGCCCCGGTACGTTGGTGACGAGCAGGTTGAACAGCCGCGTCGAGAAGTTCAGCCGGCTGGCCTGGGCGAGCACGGTCGGCGGCGCGAAGTTCTGCACCGCGGTCAGCGCGTCGGCCGCGACTGCCTGGTTGCTGCGCTTGAGGCCGTCCATCGAGTTCTTGATGTAGTTGAGGCGCTTGAGCGCGTCCATGTCCTCGACCGGCAGGTATCCGCGCATTGCGAGCAGCTCGTTGCCGGCCGCGGCGTCCTCGCCGCGCTTCTTTTTCGGGCGAGTCGAGACCGGCACCAGCGCGCGCAGCTTCAGGCCGTCGGTCGGGTAGTAGCGCGAACGCAGCCAGCGACCGAGCGCGTCGGAGGTGACTGTCAGTACGACATCGTTGAGCGTCGTGTCGAGCAGGTTTTTGATCTCTTTGAAGTCGTCGAGTGAGTTGCGGACGATCCGGTAGCGGCGGTGGCCAGTAATCGGGCCGTTCAGCGGAGTGCGCGGAGCCGCGTCGATCGTCTCGCTGATCGCCTTCGTGGCGCCGCCGATGAATTCACCCAGGTCCTCGCGCGCCGTGCCCTCGCCCTTGACCAGGTCGATCGCCTTGCGGCCGATGTCAAATGGCGCTCGTGAGGCTTCGCGCAGGCCGATCTCGAGCAGCTCGCCGTTGGTCGGCAGGGGCCCGGGGTGCCAAGGCTGGGGGTCGTCGATATCGGTCGTCGGCGCGAGACCGAGCAGGACGGTGCCGACGTCTACGCCGGCGATGCCGTCGATCACTGCGTGGTGCGTCTTCAGGATCATCGCGAAGCGGCCGCCGGCGAGGCCGTCGATCAGCCACATCTCCCAGAGCGGCTTGTGGCGATCGAGACGCTGGCTGAAGATGCGTGCGGCGACGAGCTCGAGTTGCTCGTCGTTGCCCGGCGCCGGCAGCGCCGTGTCGCGCACGTGGTACGAAAGGTTGAACTCGGGGTCGTCGGTCCAGAACGGGCGGCCGGCCTCATACGGCGCCCAGACCAGTCGCTGTCGATAGCGCGGTACGAGGTGCAGGCGCGAGCGGATGTGCGCCTTGAGCACGTCGATCGGCGGCATCGGGCCTTCGAAGATCATCATTCCCCCGATGTGCATATGCGAGCCCTGACGTTCCTGCACGAGGAACGAGGCATCGGTTGCGGTCAATCGGGCTAGATGTCTGTTCGGCATATCGTCTTTCGCTGGCTGGAGAGGAAAGGACTTGGAGCGGTTGAGGCGCGCGGACGCACGCATCACTCCCTGCGATGAATTCTACGGATAATTGGTCAAGTGACGGTGCGGTTACTCACACTTTTGTCCCGGTGCATGCGAACCGTCGCTCCACCTACAATCGAACCGTGACCCCGGTACCGGAAAAGGTCCTCCTCGCCTCGCCGCGCGGCTACTGCGCCGGCGTTGACCGCGCAGTCCAGACCGTCGAGCACGCGCTCGACGTGTACGGCCCGCCGGTGTATGTGCGCAAGGAGATCGTCCACAACAAGCACGTCGTCGAGACGCTGCGCTCACGCGGCGCGATCTTCGTCGACAGCGCGACCGAGGTGCCGGAAGGCGAGACCGTCGTCTTCAGCGCCCACGGCGTATCGCCCGCCGTCCACGCCGAGGCCGCCGGCCGCAAACTGAAGACGATCGACGCGACCTGCCCGCTGGTCACAAAGGTGCATGTCGAGGCGAAGAAGTTCGCCGCCGACGGTTACAAGATCATCCTGATCGGCCATGCCGGCCACGAAGAGGTCGAGGGCACGATGGGAGAGGCGCCCGAGGCGATGATCCTCGTCGAGACGATCGACGATGTCGCGACGCTCGAGGTGCCCGACCCCGACAAGCTGGCGTTCATCTCGCAGACGACCCTGTCGGTTGACGAGACACGCGACATCATCGCTGCGCTCAAGCAGAAGTTCCCGAACATCGTCGGTCCGCGCACCGACGACATCTGTTACGCGACGACCAATCGCCAGGCCTCGGTCAAGGAACTCGCAGCGGAGTGCGACGTCGTGCTCGTGATCGGCTCGAAGAACTCCTCGAACTCGAACCGCCTCGTTGACGTCACTCGCGATCTCGGCACCGACGCCTACCTGATCGACAACGCTTCGCAGGTCCAGGACGAGTGGCTCGAGGGCAAGCCGGTCGTCGGCATAACTTCCGGCGCAAGCGCCCCGGACGAGCTGGTCCAGAACCTGGTGCAGGTCTTCCGCGAGCGCGGGACGACCGACATCTCCGAGCTCGAGGTGATCCAGGAGAACATGCGCTTCATGCTCCCCAAGGAGATCCGCACCGCGCTCGAGGCGAACTCGCTTCCCGTCGCTAACTGAGCCGGAGGCGCATATACACACGCGCGTGTGTATATTGGTGTGTATGCGCACCAACATCGTGATCGACGACGACCTGATCCGCGAGGCCCAGGATCTGACCGGACTTACGACGAAACGGGAGACCGTCGACTACGCGCTGCGGGAAATCGTTGCGCAGGAACGACGGCGCGCAATCCTCGACCTGCACGGCAAGGTCGATTGGGAAGGCGACCTTGGCGAGATGCGACGAGGCCGCTTTTGATCGTCGTCGACTCGAGCGTGTGGGTGGACGTCTTCCGTGGCGTCGACTCGGCCGAGGCGCGACTGTGTCTCGAGATGATCGAGCGCGGGGAGCGTGTGGCGATCACCGAGGTGGTCTTCACGGAGGTGCTGCAGGGCGTCAGCGACGAGCGTCAGGCCGCGCACGTCGAAAGCCACATGCGCGCTTTTCCGGTCCTCAAGCTCGACGACCTCGACGCCTGGTCACTGGCCGCCGAGCTCTACCGATCTGCACGCCGCAACGGTGACACGATCCGAAGCACCACCGACTGCCTCATCGCGGCGCCGTGCATCCGCGCGAACGCCGTGCTCCTGCATCGTGACTCCGACTTCGATCGCCTCGCGAGCTGTTCGGAGCTGAAAGTTCTTTCGCTCGACTAGGCCGGCGCCGGAACGACGGGCGTGAACTGAAAGCCGTGGACACGCAGTCCCGGTCCCGGCGCCTCGACCGTGACCTTGCCGTCCTCGATCTGCAGTTCGTGCAGCCCCGGGTAGTCGACGCCCTCGCCTGAGAGCACGGCCCATGCGCTGCCGGCATCGCACTTGACGCTGACCCTGTTGCCGGCCTTCTCGGACTGGATGTAGTCGTCGGCCTGGCCCCACGTGCCCTTCACCTTCAGGCGATCGGCGCCGTCGGGCAACGACAGGTCAGCGGTCTGGGGTGGAAGCTCGACGCCCGGCGCGTCCTCGGGGCGCAGCGGCGCCATCAGCTCCGGCAGCTCGACTTCGGGCTCGACCTCGCGCAGCGCCTCCTGGATCGAGAGTTCGCCCTCGTCGTAGTCGCCTTCGCCGTAATGGAAGTAGGTGAGCCTGCCGCCGCGGCCGAACAGGTAGCGCGCCGGCCAGCCGCGGTTGGCGAAGGCCTTCCAGAGATCGAAGTTCGTGTCGAGCAGCACGGGGCGGGTGACGCCAAGTCGTTTGACGGCCTCGCGAACGACCGACTCGTCCTTGCCGAACGAGTAGCCGGGGGAGTGGACGGCGAGGATCGTTGCGCCGGAGCCCGCGTAGCGGCGGGTCCATTCCTCCATGTACGGCATCGTGCGCAACGAGTTGATGCGCGCGAAATCCCAGAACTCGATCATCACCGGGCCTACTCGCAGCAGGTCCTCGATGTCTTCTTCCTCGAAATTGAGCCA
Source organism: uncultured Thermoleophilaceae bacterium (assembly GCA_964455545.1). Classification (GTDB taxonomy): domain Bacteria; phylum Actinomycetota; class Thermoleophilia; order Solirubrobacterales; family JACPNS01; genus JACPNS01. The sequence continues at coordinate 5,167 of CAYVWQ010000011.1, forward strand.
TGTCGCGCCGTGCGGAAGGTCGGGGACGATGATGTCCTGGTTGGTGACGCGCATCAGAAGATCACCGCCTGCAGCGTTTCAGGCCAGAGGTAAGCCTCGAGCACGGCGGCGATGACGATCATCGGCAGCGCGATCGAGACGGTCACGATCGTCGCAGCGAGCAACTCGTGCCAGTCCTCGTCGCGGCTGGCGATCAGGAAAGCGGCGAGCGGCAGGAAGACGGCGGTCAGCTCGAGCACGGCGTGGGGGAGGACGGTGAGCATCAGCGTGCTCTGTGACAGGTCGAGCGTGTACGAGAGGTCGGCGACCTGGTGCCCGAGGATCCAGGTCTGGGTGACGATCGAGAAGATCGTCGCGCAGGAGACGAAGACCATTGCGAACGGGCTGGCGTGCTCGTGCACCCAGCGGTTGATGCCGCTCTTGTACTGCGCCTGCTCCGGCAGCGCGCGCATCGCCATGAAGCCGGCGAGGCAGACGAAGCCGTGCAGCGCCAGCACCAGTACGTTGCGGATGAACACGACGATCACGTCTGACGGGTGAGGCTTGCCGAGCACGTTCGGCAGGGCGAGCGTGTCGGTGCCCGTCGCCAGCAGCGACACGATGTAGACGAACACCAGCATCGAGCAGGCGATCGTCAGCGACAGGGCGAACCATCGTCCGACGGACGAGATCGGATGGCGACCCCACTCCTCGAGGGTCGCTCGCGTCTCGCCCATCGTCGCGGCGAACAGATCCTGCTGGGCCTGCGCCTCGCTCGGCGCTGTTTCTTCAGGCACGGTCTTCAGGCACGGCGGGGTCGAGCCGGCTCGATCAGCCGATCGAGCCTTCCATCTCGAGCTGAATCAGGCGGTTGAGCTCGACGGCGTACTCCATCGGCAGCTCCTTGGTGACCGGCTCGATGAATCCGTTGACGATCATCGCCGCTGCCTCGTCTTCGGTGAGGCCGCGCGAGCGCAGGTAGAAGAGCTGCTCGTCGCTGATCTTGCCGACGACCGCTTCGTGGGCGACCGTGACGTACGGGTTCTGGATCTGGATGTCGGGCCAGGTGTCGCTGCGGGACTTGTCGTCCATCATCAGGCCGTCGCACTGCACGCGCGCCTTGCTGCCCTTGGAGTTCTTGCCCATGCGCACCAGGCCGCGATAGCCCATGATGCCGCCGTCCTTGGAGATCGACTTGGCGAGGATGTTGCTGGTCGTGTTCGGGGCGTTGTGGACGACCTTCGCGCCGGTGTCCTTCCAGACGCCTTCGCCGGCGACGCCGACGTTGAGGTGGTCGGCGCGGGCGCCCTCGCCCACGAGGTAGCTACCGGGGTAGAGCATCACGTACTTGGCGCCCATCGAGCCGCCGACCCATTCGACGGTGCCTTCGGCTTCGACGATGGCGCGCTTGGTGTTGAGGTTGTAGACGTCCTTCGACCAGTTCTGGACCGTCGTGTAGCGGGCCTTCGCGCCCTCCTTGACGAAGATCTCGACGACCGCGCTGTGCATCGAGTTGACGGAGTAGCTCTGCGCCGTGCAGCCCTCGATGTAGTTGATGTCGGAGCCGGCCTCGGCGATGATCAGGGTGTGCTCGAAGGTGCCCTCGGCCTGGCCCTCCATGCGGAAGTAGGCCTGCAGCGGCAGGTCGACCTTTACGCCTTCGGGGACGTAGACGAAGGAGCCGCCCGACCAGATCGCGCCGTGCAGCGCGCTGAACTTGTTGTCCTGCGGCGGGACGCAGCGCTTCATGAAGTACGGCTCGACGAGCTCCGGGTACTCCTGGACGGCGGTGTCCATCGAGCAGAAGATGATGCCGAGGTCCTTGTACTGGTCCTTCAGGCCCTCGTAGAAAGAGTTGTTGTCCCAGACTCCGACGACGCCGGCGAGGTACTCGCGCTCGGCCTGCGGGATGCCGAGCTTTTCGAAGGTTGCCTTCTGCTCGTCGGGGACGTCGTCCCAGCTGTCGAACTTGCCGGTGCCCGGCTCCTTGTAGAGGACCAGCTCGTCGAGGTCAAGTCCCGAGAGGTCGACGCCCCAGGTCGGAACCGGCTTGCGCTCGTAGATGTCAAAGCTCTTGAGGCGCATGTCGAGCATGAACTGCGGCTCGTTCTTGATCTTCGACATCTCCGTCACGACCTCGCGCGAAATGCCGTTCTTCGCGACGATCTCTCCGTCGGCGGTCTCTTTCACCGTGCTGTTGGGGATGCGAGTTTTGTCAATCGTGGCCATAGGAGCAGGGATTCCTCGGGAAGGGGGTCAAATCCGGTCTTGGAACTAGGAATTGTAGTTCAGGCGCTGGCGGGAAGCTCCGCCGTGAGCCGGGTGCGGATCTCATCGGGGATCGGCACCGGTCGCATCGACTCGTGATCGACGAACACATAGATCGCGAACGCCTCCCAGAGCAGGTCTTCGCCGCGCTTGACCGTGAACTCCATGCGCATCGAACTGTTGCCGATCTTCGTCACCGTCGGCGTGATCGTCAGCTCGTCGTCGAAGAACGCCGGACTACGGAAGTTCGCACCGTTCTGGGCCATCACGACCTCGACGCCGTACTGCTCAGGAAGACCCATGTAGCCGTCGAGCGTGTGCCGCCAGAACTCAGTCATCGTCACGTCGACGTAGAGGAACCAGTTGGCGTTGAAGACGACCTTCTGGGCGTCGCATTCGCTGTAGCGGACTCGCAGCGTGTGTGAGAACGGGTCGCTCATCGGCAGCGAATCTAGCCGCAGAGCTAGATCGTGCGGGCGATCGCTCGCCCTGCGATGCGTCCGCTGAAGAGGCAGCCGCCGAGAAATGTTCCTTCGAGCGCGCGGTAGCCATGCATCCCGCCGCCGCCGAATCCCGCCACCTCGCCCGCGGCGTAAAGCCCCGGGAGCGGCTCACCGCCGGTGGTGAGCGCGCGCGCGTCGAGGTCGGTGTGGATCCCTCCGAGCGTCTTGCGAGTGAGGATGTTTAGCTTGACAGCGATCAACGGCCCCGCCTTCGGGTCGAGAATCTCGTGCGGTTTGGCGACGCGGGTCACCCGGTCGGACAGGTATTTGCGGGCCGTCCCGATGGCCGCCAGCTGAATGTCCTTGCTGAACGGGTTGGCGAGCTCGCGGTCGCGCTCGACGATCTGGTCTCGCAGGTCGGTGTATGAGAGCGGCGCGACGGTTCCGGCCCCGTGCGTCACGCGGTTCATTCCGTCGACCAGGGTCTTGAGGTCTTTCTCGACCACGAAGTCCTCGCCCCAGTCCATGAAGGCGCGTACGGGCGGAGGGACGTTGGGGAGGATGCGCGTGCGCAGCGTGCTGCGCACGTCTCGGCCGGTGACGTCAGGGTTCTGTTCCGACCCGGAGAGCGCGAACTCCTTGGCGATGATCCGCTCATTGAGCACAAACCACGAGTAATCGTGGCCGCTGCGCCCGATCTGCTCCATCGTCCCGATCGTGTCGAAGCCGGGCAGGCACGGCAGCGGCATGCGTTGACCGTTCGCGTCAAACCAGAGCGGAGAGGGCCCGGGGAGTATGCGGATCGCGTGGTCGCTCCAGATCGGCGCCCAGTTGCGGATCCCCTCGGTGTAGTGCCACATCCGGTCGCTGCCGATCAACTCGGCGCCGGCTCCGGACGCGATTGCGAGCATTCGCCCGTCCGTGCTTTTGGGGACGCCGCAGATCAGGTTCTCGGGCGGCGCGCCGAGCCGCCTGGGCCAGTTCTGTCGGACCAGGTCGAAGTTTCCGCCGATCCCGCCGGTCGTGACCAGCACGGCCTGGCCCTCGGCGCTGAACTCTCCGACCGGTGTCCGGGTGCTGTCTTCGCCGCGGCCGGCATCGCTCGGTTCGAGAACCGAGCCCGAGACGCCGGTCACCGTGTCGCCCGTCAGCGTCAGCTCGTCGACGCGGTGGCGGAAAGCGAAGGTCACCAGTCCTGCCTCGCGGTGTCGCTCGATCCTGCGCAGGAACGGCTCGAGCACGCCGGGCCCTGTTCCCCAGGTGATGTGGAAGCGCGGGACGGAGTTGCCGTGTCCGCCGGCAAGCGATCCCCCGCGCTCCGGCCAGCCAGGGCTCGGTACCCAGCGCATGCCCATGCTCGCGAGCCACGCGCGCTTCTCTCCCGAGGCGAAATTCACATAGGCCTCGGCCCATCGGCGCGGCCATTCGTCTTCGGGGCGGTCGAAGCCGGCGGTGCCGATCCAGTCCTGCCAGGCGAGCTCGAATGAGTCCTTGATGCGGGCACGTCGCTGCTCGGGTGAGCCGACGAACATCAACCCGCCGAGCGACCAGAAGGCCTGACCGCCGAGCGAGGCCTCGGGCTCCTGATCGATCACAAGCACCGACCTGCCGGCGTCCGCGATCTCGCAGGCCGCAACCAGTCCCGACAGGCCGGCGCCGACGACGATCGCGTCGGCGCTCAGCGCTTTGCTCATTCCGTGACTCCCAGGAAGATGAAGGGCAGCAGGGTTCGCTCGAGGCTCCCCGGCGGCAGCTGGTCGGGCTCGACGTACGACTGCGCCGAGGCTCCTTCGGTGAGCGCGACGAGACCGCGCGCCAACGTGTCGGCGGGCAGCAGCGGCTTGCGTCCGGATCGCTCGATCGCCTTCTCGATCAGCGGGGTCATCGCTTCGCGAAGTTTGCGGTCCTGCTCAGCGAGCAGCTCGGCGGCGACGGGATTGCGTATGGCGTGCAGCGTGAACTCCATCGACAGCATGAACCACGCGCGGTTGTCCTCGCCGTAGTCGCTGAAGAATGACGCCATGTGGGTGATCGCGTCGTCTTCGGGCGCGGTTGCGACGACGGCCCGGATCTCTTCGAGCAGGCGTTCCGCGTGGGTCTCGAAGAGAGCCATGAAGAGGTCGTCCTTGGTCTCGAAGTTCGAGTAGAACGCGCCGCGCGTGAATCCGGCGCGTTCGCAGACCTGTTCGATCGTCGCGGACTGGAAGCCGGCTTCGGCGAACACCTCATATGCCGCCTGGATCAGCCGTGCGCGGGTGTTGACCCTCGCACGCTTGGTGTCCGTCGCAAACTCCACCGACGGGTACGTTACTCGATTCGATACGCGCTCGTATCGAATGATCGGCGATGAATCAGGTCTCCGGCCAGGTCGCGTTGCCGGTCACCGCGCCGCGCATCACCTTGAGGTTCAGTTGCGCGCACTTCTGGCGTGTCGGCGAAATCTCGATCCCGAGCAGGTCCTCGATCCATTCCGCGTCGAGCTTGGCGACGTCGTCGACCTTCATGCCGATGTACTCCTCTGACGCGATCGAGGCACTCGCCTGACTGATCGCGCAGCCCTTGCCCTCGAAGGCAAGGTCGGTGATAGTTCCGTCTTCGTCGACCTTCAGCTGCACCTGCAGCTCGTCGCCGCAGAGCGGGTTGACGTCGTGCGCCTCGAGGTCGTGCTCGGGCAGCGTGCCGAAGTGGTGGGGCTCCTTGTAGTGCTCGAGGATGTAGTCGCGGTAAAGCTCGTCGTTCACAGTCCGAAAACCTCCTTGGCCTTGTGGATCGCTGCGATCAGAGCGTCGACGTCGCCTTCCGTGTTGAAGCACGCAAACGAGGCACGGGCCGTCGCGGGGACGCCGAGCTTGCGCATCAGCGGCTGCGCGCAGTGGTGGCCTGTGCGCACGCAGACGCCCTCGCGCCCGAGCAGCTCGCCGATGTCGTGCGGGTGCATCCCTTCGAGCGTGAAGCTGATCACTCCGCCGCGCAGCTCGGCCGGCGGACCTACGACGGTGATGCCTTCGATCTCCGCGAGGCGGGGGAGGGCGTAGGCGGTGAGGGACCGCTCGTGGGCCTGAATGTTGTCGATCCCGACGGAGTTGATGAAGTCTATGGCCGCGCCGAGTCCGATCGCCTCGGCCGTTGCGCTGGTGCCGGCCTCGAACTTCCAGGGCAGGTCGTTCCAGGTCGAACTCTGCTCGGAGACGACCTTGATCATGTCGCCGCCGCCGAGCCAGGGACCCATTCCTTCGAGGATTTCGCGCCGGCCGTGGAGCACGCCGATGCCGGTCGGGCCGTAGGCCTTGTGTCCGGTCCAGACATAGAAGTCGGCGCCGGTCTGCGCAAAGTCGACCGGGATCTGCGGCACGGCCTGCGAACCGTCGATCAGGATCTTCGCTCCGGCAGCGTGAGCCTTCTTTGCCAGCGTGGCCGGATCGTTGACGGTGCCGAGCACGTTGGAGATGTGCGCCACCGCGAACAACTTCACGTTGCCGGCGGCGAACTTCGCGTCGAGGTCGACTTCGTCGAGCAGCCCTTCGGCGGTCACCTCGACGTACTCGAGCCGTGCGCCGGTCGCCTGGCAGACGATCTGCCAGGGGACGATGTTGCTGTGGTGTTCCATCAGCGTCGAGAGGACGACGTCGCCGGGCCCGAGGTTCTCGCGGCCCCAGACCTGCGCGACGAGGTTGATCGCCTCGGTCGCGTTACGGGTGAAGATCGTCGTCTCGGGGGTTGCGCCGATGTACTCGGCCACGCGAGCACGAGCGCCCTCGAACTCTTCGGTCGAGCGCGCGGCGAGCTCATAGGTGCTGCGGTGGATCGGCGCGTTGTACTCGCGGTAGTAGCGGTCGATCGCCTCGATCACGCTCGCCGGCTTCTGGCCGGTCGCGGCGCTGTCGAGATAGACGAGCGGCTTGCCGCCGACCTCCTGATCGAGGACCGGGAACTGCGCGCGCGTCGATGCGGCGGTGTCCGTGACTTCCGCCACCGCACCCATCTCTACTTCGTCGCCGCGTAGGTGACGATGTCTTCGCTCGCCTCGGCGAGCTTGCCGGCGATGCGCTCGCGCACGAGCTCCTCAAGGTGCTCGTCCTCGAACAGCTGGATCACCGGCTCGAAGAAGCCCTCGACGAGGATGCGGATCGCGGTCTCACGGTCGATGCCGCGGGTGCGCATGTAGAAGACCTGGTCCTCGTCGACCTCTCCGACCGTGCCGCCGTGCGAGGCCGAGACGTCGTCGACCTTGACGATCAGCGAGGGGATGGCGTCGACCTTGGCTTCCTTGCTCAGCATCAGCGAGTGCGTCTGCAGGTAGGTGTGGCTGTTGGTCGCGCCCTCGATGATCTCGATCAGGCCCTCGTAGCTTGCGCGGGAATTTCCGGTCGCGGCGCCCTTCCAGACGGTGTCGCCGGTCGTGTCTCGGCTCTCGTGCAGGTCGGTCGTGAAAAGGTCTAGATGCTCCTCACCCTGCGTGAAGTAGACGCCGTTGTGGCGCATGTCGGCGCCGCGGTCGGCGGTGATGATGTCTAGCGTCTGGCGCGTCAGGTGGCCGCCGAGGTGGATCGGGAACCAGCGGGCGTGGGCGTCGCGGGCGATCGCCACGCGCTTGGTCGAGAGGTCGAAGATTTCGCCCGAGCCCCAGTCCTGGAAGGTCTTGACCTTCGCCCAGCTGTTCGGCTCGGCGAACACCTCGGAGACGCCCGCGTGCAGTGCCTGGCCGTCGATGTCCGGCGCGATGTTGTATTCGCGGAACTTCGCGTTGCCGCTCTCGTCGACGATTGCGAGCAGGCGGCCGAACTGCAGCACGCCGGCCTCATCGATCACGTTGATCACCTGGAACGGCTTCTCGACGGTCGCGTTCTTCGGGACGTAGAAGAAGGCGCCGCCGGTCCAGAGTGCGGCGTTTCCGGCCGCGAACTTTCCGTCCTTGCTGTCGACGCGGGTGCCGTAATACTTGGCAACGAGCTCTTCGTTGCTCTTGAAGGCCTCTTCAAGGGTCGCGACGATCACGCCGTCGGGGTTGTCGTCGGCAACCTCGGTGTAGATGACGCTCGCGCCGCGCTGGACGATCAAGCCGGCGTACTGCTCGCCCTCGATCGCATCCTGCACGACCTGCGGCAGCTCGTCGCGCGCGGAGACCGGCTCGTAGTGGCGCGTCTCGAGTTCGTCGAACTTGAGGCTGCTCAGCGAGGTCTTCCAGAAGCCGCTGCGCGGCCACTCCGGCAGCTCGGCCGACTCGTAGACCTCGAGCGCCGCCTTGCGGTCTGCTTCGAGAGTGCTAGCCGGCATTCGCGGCGACCTCCTCGCGGATCCAGTCGTAGCCCTGCAGCTCGAGCTTCTTGACGAGCTCGGGGCCGCCCTCCTCGACGATCTTGCCTTCGAGCAGGATGTGCACGAAATCGGGCTTGATGTAGTCGAGGATGCGCTGGTAGTGGGTGATGATCAGCGAGCCCATGCCGCGCTCGCGCAAGGCGTTGACGCCCTCCGAGACGATGCGCAGGGCGTCGATGTCGAGGCCGGAGTCGGTCTCGTCGAGGACCGCGATCGACGGCTCGAGCATCGCCATCTGGAGGATCTCGGCGCGCTTCTTCTCACCGCCGGAAAAGCCGTCGTTGAGGTAGCGGCTGGTGAACTCGCGCGGAACCTTCAGCAGCTCCATGTTCTCCTTGAGCTTGTCACGGAACTCCTTGACGGCGATCGGCTCGTCGCGGTGAGCGTTGATCGCGAGGCGCAGGAAGTTGGCGACCGAGACGCCCGGCACGACGGCCGGGTACTGGAAGGCGAGGAAGAGCCCGGCCTGGGAACGCTTCTCGGGATCCTCCTCGGTGATGTCCTCGCCGTTGAAGATGATCTGGCCCTCGGTCACCTCGTAGGTGTCGTTGCCCATCAGGACGTTGGCGAGCGTGCTCTTGCCGCTGCCGTTCGGGCCCATCAGGGCGTGGGTCTCGCCCTTGTTGACCTGCAGGCTCACGCCATGCAGGATCTCGCGCTCATCGGTGCGGACGTGAAGGTTGCGGATCTCGAGATCTGCCATCTGACTTGATGCTCCTGGTGTTTCGCTTTTGGGGGTCGGGTTGGAAGTCGGTTTCCCGCGGTCCGGCGAGGAATCCGGCTGCGGGGAGGGGCCGTCAGGCGACGGCCACCGCATCTTCGCCGGCTTCTTCAGCGGCGACTGATGCGTCGGAGACGAGCAGTCCGCGAGAGGCGGCCTCTTCGAGGCGGCCGTTCGCGCGGAGGTTCGCGGCCGTGAGGTCCGCGAGCGTCATCTCCGTGAGCGATCGGACGATCGCTCCCTGGACACGGGTCCAGAGGATCTTGGTCGGACAGATCTCGTTCACCTCGCCCTCGCGGGTGCAGGTGACGCCTTCATCTGCCTGGCTGATGCACTCGATCGGAGCGATCTGACCCTCGAGGGCCTCGACGATCTGCGCCATCGAAATGTCTTCCGCCGGCTGAGCCAGCAGATACCCGCCGCGGGGACCGCGACGGCTCTCGACGAGCCCGGCCTTCTTCAGGCGGGCCGCCAGGTGCTCGAGGTAGGCGAACGGCAGACCGTTGTCTTCAGCGATCTGCGCAAGCGAAGCAGGCTCGGCGTGAACGCCTTCCGCAACCTGCTCGTTGGCCAGCGCGACCATCACGCGCACGCCGTACTCGGCTCTGGTCGAGAACATCATCGTGGGGTAAATCCTAGCGCTGTGGTCTGACTTACTTTCCGAGCCGCCCGGATGCTTCTCGGCGAGCGGATCGCAATCGCTCGGTGTCGTTGAAAAATTCGAGGTAGCCGGCGCGGTCGCCGAACGCTTTTGCGGCGAGCGAGGTGTCGATGCGGGGATCTTCCCGTAGCCCGAGGTAGACCCCATGGGTGCTCTCGTTCACGCGCAGTGAACCATCTGGATTTAGGTGGATATAGGCGAAGGTGTTGGCGAGCTGCTCGCCGGTCCTGACGACCTTTCCCCTGAAGGGACGCTGGAACACTTGGCCCTTTGCGCCACGCCTCCAGTTGTGTTCACGGGCATAGTCGGTGCAGACCTTGTGCATCACCTCGGTGATCGCCCACTCGGATTCGCCGTTCGTGACCAAAAGGTGCTCGTGATTGCGCATGTCGGCGGTGGCGTGGAGCTTCAGCTGGTGTTGCTCCGGAAGTGCGTCGTTGGCAAGATGGAATCCGTCGATGAATTCGCGATTGTCGGCCGGTTCCGGAAAGACCGCGCGACGGAGGTGGCCGCGCACAGTGAGATGAACGATTTCACCAGGGCGATATCCCCGGGTGCGGTATTGAGATGCCACACATGGTTAAGGGTTCGAGCGTCCCACGTTTACCCCCACCCAACCACCAAAACCCGCAAATACCGTCCTCAGCCTCACACCAGGTGTGAGGCTGAATGCGCGAATTGCGACCTTGGCCTCACACCTGGTGTGAGGCTGCGATCGCAATTTGCGGAAACGGGGGTCAGGCCTCGATCAGGCCGCGGCGGACTGCGTAGCGGACGAGCTCTACGCGGTCGCTCATGCCGAGCTTGTTGAGGATGTTGCTGCGGTGGCTCTCGACGGTCTTTTCGGAGAGTCCGAGGATCTCGGCGATCTGCTTGTTGGTGTGGGCCTCCGCGATCAGCTTGACCACTTCGAGCTCGCGGTCCGTGAGCTTGTCGCGTGGCGGCTCCTCGCCGCTGTCGATCCACGCCTTCACCAAGTTTCGCTGGGCGTCGTCGGTCAGGAACGGCTCGCCGTCGTTGACTGCACGTACCGCGCGCACCAGGTCCTGGTCGGCGGCGCGCTTGAGCACGTAGCCGCCGGCGCCGACTCGCAGCGCCTCGTAGAGGTAGCGCTCGTCGTCGTGCATCGAAAGGATCAGAACGTTCACATCCGGTGCCTGTTGCTTGATCTCGCGGGCGGCCTGCAGCCCGGTCAGCTTCGGCATCGAGTAGTCGAGGATCGCCACGTCGGGCTTGCGGTCGAGCGCGAGCTTCAGCGCCTCGGCGCCGTCGCCGGCTTCACCGATCACATCGATGTCGGGCTGGCGCTCCAGCAACAGCGTGATTCCAGAGCGGACGATTCCGTGGTCGTCGGCGATCATGACTTTCATGGCATCTCCATTCGCAGTGTGGTGCCGGCCCCAGGGCTCGACTCAATCTCAAGAATTCCGCCTTCGAGCAATGCACGCTCACGCATTCCGATGACGCCGAACCGCTTGGTCGGTTCGGAGGGGTCGAACCCGCGTCCGTCGTCGTTGATCGTCAGAACGATCGCGTCGCCGAACTCGAGCGTGACATCCACATGACTGGCATCGGCATGTTGGACGATGTTCGAAAGTGCTTCCTGAACAACTCGATAAATGGCCAGTTCGCGTTCTTCGTCGAGTCGTTTGGTGTGGTCGCCGAGAAACGTGAACTCCGCTTCGATCCCGCTGCGTTCCTTGAAGTCGGTCACCTGCGAGGAGACGGCGTTGCGCAGTCCGAGTTCCAGCGTGGTCGGACGCAGCCGACGCACGACGTCGAGCATCTCCTCCATCGCCTGACCGGCCAGGTCCTTGGCCTCGACGATCTGCCCGGCAAGCTCTGGCGGGGCTTCCTCGGAGGCTGCTTGTAGTCGCAGGATCACAGCAGTGAGGGCCTGGTTGGCCTCGTCGTGAAGGTCGCGCGCGACACGCTCGCGTTCAGTCTCCTGTCCCTTGACGGTCGCTTCGATCTTCGCCATGCGCTCCTCTTCAAGACGCTCGATCATGTTGTTGAACGAGTCGACGAGTTCGGCGATGTCCTCTGTGGCCCCGCGCGGGATCGAAGCGCGCTCACCCGGCTTCGCAAGGTCGATGCGCTCCATCGTCGATACGAGCTGCTCGAGCGGCGCGAACTGGCGCCGCAGGATCACGATGTTCAACGAAAGCACGAGCGCGATCGCCAGCATCAGCAGGATCAGTTCGGTGCGCCGGGCGCCGAACCCCGCGCTTACATTGAAAACGAGGATCGCAAAAAAGATCAGCCCGGTGACGGCGAGGGCGTTGGTCGCGATCGCCTGGGCGAGCAGGGTTGAACGGTTGGTCCGGACCTTACGCCCGGTCTGCCCTGCCTCGGCAGGGCTGTCGACGGCATGCAGCGGCACGACGTCTACGTCGACTTCGTGCGCGTCTGCGCTGAGCTCGGGTTGCGGAGTTGCTGACAAGGCCTTGCAAAAAATGGGTTGCGCACCCCATATCGGCCGCTGGAGCCATTTCCGATAATCGAATTGCAAGGCGCGAGAGATCGCGCCCGGCGGACACAGAGGACGATCGCGGAAGCGGCCACGGACGGCCAACACCGTGAACAGCTTTTGAAGTTCGTCTATGGACTAACCCCCCCAAAGAGCTCTGTCCAATGTCAGAGGAGGCGCCGGTCGCGAGACCGGCGCTTTTTCTTTGCCCGAACGACCTCGCTATACTTTCTGAAGTAACCCTTCCGAACGAGGGCCAAATCGATGGCATACAACTACCAAGACTTTCTCTCCAAGATCAAAGAGCAGATCCCCGAGGTCGACCCGGCCGAGGTTTCTGAGATTCTCGCCCAGGACGAGCCCGAGGCCGTCGTCGTCGATGTGCGTGAGCAGCAGGAGTGGGACGAGTCCCACATCGCCGGCGCCAAGCATGTACCGCGCGGCTACCTGGAGCAGCGCATCGTTCGCGCGGCCCCCGACCCGAATCAGCGGGTGATTCTCTACTGCCAGTCCGGTAACCGCAGCGCGATCGCCGCGAAGTCGTTGATCGAAGAGCTCGGCTACACCAACGTCGAGAACATGACCGGCGGAATAACGCTCTGGAAGCAGCGCAACCTGCCGATCGAGATCCCGTTCCAGTTCAATGACGCCCAGCGCATCCGCTACTCGCGTCACATGCTGCTGCCTGAAGTCGGACCGGAGGGCCAGCAGAAGCTGCTTCAGGCGAAGGTCCTTCTGCTCGGGGCCGGTGGGCTCGGGGCGCCGACCGCGCTTTACCTCGCGGCGGCCGGCGTCGGGCATCTCGGCATCGTCGACGACGATGTTGTCGATGCCTCGAACCTGCAGCGCCAGGTCATCCACTCGACCGAGACGATCGGTGAGCCGAAAGTCGAGAGCGCGAAGCAGACGATCCAGAAGCTCAACCCGGACGTCGAGGTGACGACCTACAACACGCGCCTCAACGCCGACAACATCATGGAGATCATCGACGGCTACGACATCATCGTCGACGGCGTCGACAACTTCCCGACCCGATACCTCTTGAACGACGCGACCGTGCGCCTCGACATTCCGGTCGTGAGTGCCTCGATCCTCTCGTTCGACGGGCAGCTGACCGTTTTCAAGCCGCATGACGGCCCTTGCTACCGCTGCCTCTACCCGGTTCCGCCGCCGGCGGAGCTGGCTCCGAGCTGCGGCGAGAACGGCGTCCTCGGCGTGCTGCCGGGAACGATGGGCCTGCTCCAGGCAACCGAGGTTCTCAAGCTGATCCTCGGCATCGGCGAGCCGCTCGTCGGCCGTCTGATGCTCTACGACGCCCTGGCCGAAGAGTTCACCAACCTGAAGATCCGGCGCGACCCGAACTGCCCGATCTGCTCGCGTGAGCCCGACGAGATCAGTGACGACGAGATGGGCGTCTTTCCGGACTACGAAGCGTTCTGCGGCGGAGTGGTCACCGGCTGACAGGCCGGTGACCGCCCACCGCTGCACCCTGTAGCATCCGCGCCCTATGGCAACCGTGAAGATCCCACCCGTCCTGCGAACCGCGACCGGCGGAGAGAAGCAGGTGTCCGCCGACGGCGCGAACGTCGGCGACGTCCTGCGCAGCGTCGTCGAGTCCCACCCGGACACCGAGCGCCAGCTGTTCGGTCCGGACGGCGACCTTAACCGTTACGTCAACGTGTACCTCAACGACGAGGACGTGCGCGTGCTCGACGGCCTCGACACCGAGGTCTCCGAGTCGGACACGGTGATGATCCTGCCGGCGATGGCCGGCGGCCGCTAACCGGCCTTTTCGAGCAGTTCCCGCGCGGCCTCAAGGTCGGCCGGCATCACGAACACCCGGTGGGCGATGTCCCACGACTGCGTCAGTGGTGCGGATCCGTTCATCGACCTGATCATCGAACGTATCCCCTCGGCCTCGAGCATGCTCTGAACCATCTCCGCCTGCATCAGGTTCGGAAACGCCTCAAGGACGACCGGGTCGTCGCTCAACTCAGCCCCAGTAGCAACGCCACGCACAGCGCCACCGCGACGAGGCCGATCAGGATCGTGGCGGCGAGTGCGAGCGGGGGAGCGGGGGCGTTGTCGACCAGCGGCGTCTCGATGCGCAGCAGGTCTCTCGCCGCGGGGAGGGCAGACTCAGGCACCAGCACTTCGCGGCGTCCGATCGCCAGGAAGTCAGGCGGGGTGGGGCTGCCGATGGTGCGGGTCATGCAAGGGATCCCTTCAGCCCGGAGCATGTCTTCGAGCATGTCGGCCTCGGCCTGGTTGATCGCGACGACGACGCACCGCATCGTCTGGCCCTTGCCGCCTGAATTCCAGGGCTCGGTCGCGAGCGGTGTCGTGCGCTCGAACGCGCTTTCGAGCAATGGCTCGTCGAAGATCGGCTCGTCGAACAACGCTGCGCCATCAAACGGAACCGCGTGGTCGGAGCGGCGCGGACGTTCGCGCTGCTGTACCCGGGTCGGATTCTCCGGATCGAATAGCGGCAGGTCGCAGACGGGGCAGGCGGTCGAGCCCACGCTGAAACGCGCGCCGCAGAAGGGACAGCTGTTGTCCGAGTTCGGCATCGCGAATTTCACTGTACCGGTCGGCGAACGATCGTGCGCCCCGCCCGGCCGGCACACCTATCCCGTGATCTCGAGCTCGACCTCGGCGACCTTGCGGTCGACGATCGAAAACGCCTTCACGTCGGGAGCGTCGGCGTCGGCGAGCGAGACGATGATGTAGAGCGCTTCTGGCCAGAGCGCGAGGTTTATGTCTGTCTGCGAGGGATATGCCGCGCTGCGGGTGTGCGAGTGGTAAATCGCACCGACGTCCTGGTCCGCGTCGTCGATCGTGTTGTAGACGCGCAGAAAGTCCTTCGAATCCATCTCGTATCGCAAGGGGCTGGCTGCGGCGTTGATCACACGGTGCACCTGCGTAGCCGCCCCGTCCTTTGACGCGACGACGCCGCAGCACTCGTTCGGAACGTCCTCGCGGGCGTGGCCGATCATCGCGTCGATCTGTTGCTGAGTGAATTTCATGCCGAAAAGAACTAAACCCCTCAATAGCGATCAGACACTATAGTTTTTGAAGCGATGCACCCTCTGACAGTCAACAACCGGATCGGTGGCGGGACCTACGAGGACATCGTCGCCTCGATCGGCCACACGCCGCTCGTAGAGCTGAAGAAGCTCTCGCCGAAGCCCGGGGTACGGCTCTGGGCGAAGCTCGAATCGCACAACCCGACGGGCTCGGTCAAGGACCGCGTAGCCAAGTCGTTGATCGAGGATGCGGAGGCGAAGGGCGCGATCGGCCCGGGAAGCACGCTGTTTGAGCCGACCTCCGGCAACACGGGCATCGCGATGGCGATGATCGCCAGCCGCAAGGGCTACAAGATGAAGGTCGTCATGCCCGACAACGTGACCGAGGAGCGTTCTCAGCTGCTCAGCATGTACGGCGCGGAGATCCTCTACAGCCCCGGCGACCAGGGCAGCAACGGCGCGGTCGCGATGGCGCTTGAGATGGCCGAAGCCAATCCCGACTTCTACATGCCGTACCAGTACGGCAACGAAGCCAACCCACTTGCGCACTACAACGGCACCGCCCCTGAGATCCACGAAGAGCTCGGCAACGTCACCGCGTTTGTGGCGGGCCTCGGCACCGGTGGAACGCTGATGGGCAACGCCCGCTACTTCCGCGAGCAGGGCACCGGCACGCAGATCGTCGCAGCCGAGCCCCTGCAGGGCGAGCTCGTCCAAGGCCTACGTTCGCTCGACGACGGCTTCATCCCGCCGATCATCGACCTCTCACTGATCGACCGCAAGATCATCGTCAGCAACCGCGACGCCGTCGTCTGGACCAAGAAGCTGCTTGAGGAAGAGGGCATCTTCGCCGGAGTGTCAAGCGGGGCGATCTGCTCCGTAGCCGTGCGCGCGGCCGAGAAGTTCGACGAGGGAAACGTCGTCTTCGTGATCGCCGACGACGGCTGGAAGTACCTCTCTTCGGGCGTCTACACCAAGACGATCGAAGAGCTTGAGGCAGACGGCTCGCTCGAGTCGACGCTCTTCTGGTAGCGCGCGCTCAGCGCAGCTGCCAGGACTGGGCGGTCGTCCCGAGCAGGTAGTTACGGCGCGCTCCCAGTCGCTTTGCCGTGACCGCTGAACGGACCTTCGCTTTCGGCGTGACCCGCACCGTCACGCGCTTGTTTCCGCGTCGCGCCGCGAGGGTCAGTTTGTCGCCGGCGCGGTCGAAGCGTAGGCTGCCGCTGAGGTCGACGCGCCAGCCGGCGATGTCGAGCCTGCCCTCGACAGACGGAAGAGTGGTCGTGTCGACAAAGCCCGAGACGTCGACATCGGGAACGTTCGCGACCCCCGCCATGTCGAAGCCGACGGGGATGAGGGTCTCGAGGTCGTCTCCGAGGTCGTACTCCATGAACCAGTCACCGGAGAGCAGACCCATCCCCGCGTCCTGGTTGCCGATCAGAACCTGGTCGGCGGTGTCCCGGAGCGCGAGATAGCCGGCCGAGAGCTCGGCGCGGGCGCGCACGCACTCGCGGCCAGGCAGGTTGCGGCAGCTGCCACGCAGCCGGGGAGTCGCGGAGACCGATTTCGGCGGCAGCGGCGCGATCGGAAGCGACCCGGTGGTCTCCTTGCATTTGCCGTCCGTCGCGCCGTAGATCAGGAACCGTTTTGCGAGCGAGAGCGCGCAACCGCTCACGTCGGTGCCGATCACGGAATGACCGGCGTTGGGGATCGCGACGACCTGCGCGAGCGGGTCGCCGGCGACCGCGCTGTTTGCCCATGCGAGCGGAGTGCGGGTGTCGAGGGTGCCGGCCAACGCCAGTGTCGGTATTGCCGGCAGCGGTCCCTGGGCGATGTCCGGAAGCGCAGGGCGCTGTTGCCAGCCGCGGCAGGCCGACGACGCTGACGAGTCACGCACCACGTCGCGCGAGAACGGCTTCAAAGACGCGGCCGGGATCTTGTCGGCCGCGGCCTGGATCGCCGGCTGCCGGCCCTCGACGTTTTCACTGCGCACCCACGGTGGTGCGAGGTCCGCGCACGTCGTTGCGAAGTACATCGTCGAACTGAACTGTGACAGTGCGTAGGCATCGCGCCCGATGACGCGCTTCCCCGACTTGCGCTTGCGCTTGGCCGACCTGGCCATCGCTCGCGCCTCGCGCCTCGACTGCGTGGCCGAAAAGGCACCGGAAGCCGCGGCGTACAGGCGCGTGAGCTGGTCGTAGTCGCCCCTCAGGCTGCGCGTGAGGGTGCCCGGCAGCTGGCTGTCGACGAAGAGGTTGAGGTCTGCTGCGAAGGCGATGTCGTAGAGCGCCTGCTCGTCGATCTCAGCCTCGGCGATCTGGCCCGTGGGCGTCACGACAAACGTCGGGACCGGGTTTCGGCGCAATCGGGCGGCGAGTCGCTCGAGCTTCGCCAACGGGTTACCTCCGACGGAAGAGCAGCGTCGTCCGGGGCAGAGGATCTTCATCGAGCCGCGGAGCGCTGACAGCCCTTCGATGTCGAAGGACCCGGGCTCGTCGGTCGGCAGAACCGAGTCGAGAATCATTGACCTGGTGTTTGCCGGGTGCGCTTTTGCGTAGGCGAGCGCGACTTTGGTCCCGTAGGAGACGCCGAGCAGCGAGATCTTGTCCAGGCCGAGGTCTGCGCGGATGACGTCAAGGTCGGCGACGGCCTCGGCCGTGTTGTATCCGGCGCGGGCGGCGCCCTGCTGATTTGAGCAGTCGGTGATCGGCCGGTCCGTCGACGGCTTCGCGCCGTCCCAGTCGAAGGTGCCCGACTCGATCCGTGGGCAGTCGAGCGGTTCCGACGCGCCCGAACCACGCTGGTCGACGGCGACGATGTCATACCGGTTCGCGCCCGCGAAAAGCTCGGTCATCAGCGGGATCATCACCTGCGATGTCTGACCCGGGCCGCCGGCGATCACGAAGAGGGTCCCCATGTGCGGGCCCTCCGGGGCGGCGACCTTCACGGCGCGGACGCGCGTCACGCCGGGCACCGCACCGGTGCGGTCGATCGGCATGTCGTACGTCGCGCAGTCGGTCGCCAGGACCGTGTACGTGCACGGCGACCACACCGCTGCCTCGGCGCGCGGCGAGACTGCGATCAACCCGAACAGTCCGAACAGTGCGACCGCAAACAAAAAGGTCTTCCTCACCGGCCGCACACTACCGGCGTTCGCGGTGCCGGTGGCCAACATTCAGGCGGGCGCGCCGGCGCCGGAGAGCCGCGCCTCGACGTCTTGGCGAATGGCCTCGAACTCTTCGTCGGAGACGACCGCCGTGCCCTCGAAGGAGAGTTCGCGTTCGACCTCGACCCATGACTTGCAGCCGAGGTAGTCCTCTGTCACACGGATCGTCACCGGGCGCGGAATCCGGTATGTGCGCAGGAGCAGCACGTGAAGTGGGTGGCGGGGTTTCCAGTTGAAGCGCTTGGTCGCGTACTCAGGCGTCCACACGTGGTACGGGTTGAGCGCGCTGAGGGCGTCGGGTGAAGTGACCTCGTAGCTCGCGGCGATCTCGGCCCACGCACGGAGGCGCACGCTGACGGGCTGTGCGATCGGCACCCCGGCCTCCATCATTCGGGCGGTCGGAGCGGGCGGATTCCACACGCCGTCCTCGAGCGCGCGCTTCAGCTCTGGAACGTGCGACTCGCGAACGAGGCCGGCCTGTTGGTGGTCGAAGGTCGGGTAGAGGAAGAAGCGGTTGCCGACGATCTCGAAGTGTTTGTTCGTCTCGCGGATCCCGCCCTTGCGCAGCGTCACCAGCTGCTCGCCCTCGGCGAGAGCGCGCACCGTCACAGCCCATTCCTTCAACGCAAGCGGCATACGGACAATCCTACTTTTTCGTTTGTTACCCGTGGGTGGGTTCGGATGGGACCTGCCGTCCCCAGCCGCCGCCGCCGGGCGTCTCGAGCCGCAGTCGCTGTCCGGCAGCGAGGACGCCGACCGATTTCGCGGGGATCGCTGCATGGTCGATCGAATCCGACCCCGTCAAAGCGTCGCCACCACCGTCCCCGCCGCGCGGTGCGTGTCGACGACGCTCGGCGATCAGCGAGTAGCGCATCTGCGTGAGCGCCTCGAATTCACGCACGAGTCCGTCCCCGCCCGCGTGCAGACCCGGGCCACCGCTGCCGCGCCGGATCGAGTACTCGCGCACGAGCAGCGGAAATTCGAGTTCGAGTGCCTCGATCGGCGTGTTCAGGGTGTTACTCATGGCTACGTGAACGGCGCTCGGACCGGGCCCCTCGGCGGTACCGCACTGTCCGCCGCCGAACGTCTCGTAATGCGTGAACTCGTCGTTGCCGAGCGTCAGGTTGTTCATCGTTCCCTGGCCCTGTGCGTGGCCGAAAGCGGCGAACACAATGTCGCCCACCCGGCTCGAGGTCTCGACGTTGCCGCCGGCGACCGCGGCCGGCGATCGCGCGTTGAGGATCGACCCCTCGGGGGCGATCACCGTGACCGGCCTGTATGCGCCTGCGCAGGCGGGGGCGTCCGGCGCGGCGAGCGAGCGGATCGTGAAGTAACACGCCGACTGGGTCACTGCGAGCGGGCAGTTGAGATTCCCGGGGTGCTGCGGGTCGCTGCCGGTGAAGTCGAGCGTGACGGTCTCGCCGTCCACGGTCGCGACGAGTCTGATCGTGATGTCCTCTCCATCCGGCCCTGCCGCCTCCAAGTGGTCGACGGCCTCGTGGCGGCCGTCCGGGAGCGCCGCGATGCCGCTTCGCGTCAGGCGCTCGGCGTAGTCGAGCACCGCCGCCGTTGCCTCGCGATAGGTGTCGACGCCGTAGCGACCGACGAACTCGCGCAGTCTCTGCTCGCCGCGCCGGCACGCGGCGAGCTGTGCGCGCAGGTCTGCGGCCCGCTGCTGCGGGTTGCGCATGTGCGCGATCAGTTCGTCGAGCAGTTTGCCGTCGAGCTCTCCGCGACGTGACAGTCGTGTCGGCCCGATCACGACCCCCTCCTCATCGAGCGTCGTGCTGTCGGCCGGCATGCTTCCGGGCTCGCGACCGCCGACATCGGCGTGATGAGCGCGGCAGGCCGAGAAGCCGAGCAGAACACCGTCGTCGGCGAAAACCGGGGTGACGATCGTGATGTCGGGCAGGTGGGTCCCGCCGCGAAACGGGTCGTTGAGGATCCATGCGTCGCCGGGCTCGTGCGCGAGGCCCTTCACGGCGGCGACCGACGCCGGCATCGCGCCGAGGTGCACCGGAATGTGCTCCGCCTGCATCGTCATGGCGCCTTCGGCGTCGAACAGTCCGGTCGAGCAGTCGCGTCGCTCTTTGATGTTGGCCGAGTGCGCCGAGCGGACGAGCAGCTCGCCCATCTCCTCGCAGGTTGCCGCCAGGGATCCCGTGGCGACGCGCAGCATCACCGGGTCGATCATCGGCTGATCCTCTCGAGCACGATGTCGTCGCCGCGCGCACTCGCGCACCAGCCCTCTGGGATGACGATCGTTGCCTCCGCCTGCTCGATCACCGCCGGGCCTTCGGCCACGGGATCGTCGTTCCCCCCGAAATCGGGCGTTCGATCGCCGGCGGCGGCCGAGACGCTCACGCGCAGAGTGACGAGCTCCACCTCAGCCTCACGGTCCGAGAAGCCGAAGCGTCGTTCGTGGGTTGCGTGAAAGGCCTCTGCGAGATCGTCAAACTCGGCCGTCACGGGCAGCTCGAAGGCCTGACCGGCGTAGCGAAGTTCGTGCACCAGCTCCACCGATGCGGCCTCGCGATCGAGACCGAGCTCGGTGGCAGACGTCGACGCGAGCTCTGCGGCTGTGGCGGCTACATCTGACGCCCCGAGCTCGTCGAGTCGTCGAACGATGCTCCGCGATCGGTCGCGCCTCCTGCCGGCGGCCGACATCCCCCACGCGGACAGCACGCCGCAGGCGGCCGGGCACACGACCCGCTCGATCTCCAGGGCCTCGGCGATCGCGACCGCGTGCATGGGCCCGGCTCCGCCGAACGCGATCAGTGTGTGGTCACGTGGGTCGACGCCGCGGGCGACCGTCACCGACGTCGTCGCTCGCAGCATCTCGAGGTTGGCGATCTCGATGATCCCCCGTGCAGTGTCGATCGCGCTCAGGCCGAGCGATTCCCCGAGTCGCGCCAGTGCGCGATCGGCGGCGTCGCGGTCCAGCGACAACCCGCCCGCGAGCGTCGATCCCGACGGGAGGTTTCCAAGGATGAGGTTCGCGTCAGTGACCGTCGGCTCGGTACCGCCGTGCCCGTAACAAGCCGGCCCGGGTCTGGCGCCTGCGGACCGCGGACCGACGCGCAGAGCGCCGCCGTCATCCCGCCAGCCGATCGAACCACCGCCGGCGCCGACGGTGGCGATCTCGACGGCGGGAAGCGCCACGGGTCTGCCGCCGATCGAGCGTGACGCAGCGACGCGGACCTCGCCGTCCTCGATCAGTGAAATGTCGGTCGAGGTTCCGCCCATGTCGAATCCGATCGCCCGGCTTGCGCCGATGCGCTCGGCCGCACGAGCGGCCCCGACTGCGCCGCCTGCCGGTCCGGAGAGCACGGTCCAGGACGCGTTGTCACCGGCGAGCCCGGCATCGACCGTCCCGCCGTTGCTCAACATCACCTGTGGCCTCGGCAGTCCTGCCGTCGCGGCGCGTTCCACGAGGCGGGCGAGGTAGCCCGAGAGCAGTGGTGAGAGCGCGGCGTCGGCCGTCGTCGTCGCACAGCGCTCGTACTCGCGGAACGTCCCGACCGTCTCGTGCGAGAGCGAAACGTGTGCGGCGGGGGAGGCCTCGCGAATGAGCTCTCGCACGCGGAGCTCATGGTCCGGGTACCGGAAAGAGAAGAGGAGGCAGACGGCGAAGCTCTCGGCGCCCGCGCGTAGCGCTGCGTCGATCGCGGCTCGTGCTGAAGTCTCGTCGAGCGCGGCAATCACTCCCTCAGGACCGCAGCGCTCCGCGATCGCGAAGCGGAGTTCGGGCGGGACGATCGCCGCCGGACGCCTGGCGGCCAGGCGGTAGAGGTCGGCCCTGTTCTGCCGCCCGATCTCCTCGATGTCGGTGAACCCGGCGGTCGCCAGAAGGGCGGTGCGCGCGAACCTGCCCTCGAGCATCGCGTTCGTCGTGACGGTCATGCCGTGGACGAACTCGTCGATCGCATCGGCCTGCAGGCCGGCCGCATCGATCGCCTGCTGGGCGGCGATCAGGACCCCTTCAGACTGATCGGCGGGTGTGGTCGGTGTCTTGCCGGTGAAGACTCCGCGCGGTGAGCGGACCACCGCGTCCGTGAAGGTTCCGCCGACGTCGACGGCGAGAACGGTTCGGTTTTCGGAGAAGCCCGGCACGCAGCGATTAAACGACAACGGGAACCCGGAGGTTCCCGCTGGCGTTGCTCATACTGCGGATGCGGTGCTTCTAGGCCGCGTCCGCGTGTGCTTCTGCCCCATGCAGATCGTGAAGCTGTGCGCTCTTCTCCTGCTCCTCGATTTCCGTGAAGTGCGGTTCGGCGAGGTGCTGGTGAGACGGGCAGTACTCGGTGCCCGGAACGATGTTGCGCATGCAGGGAGTGCTGCGACGAGTCGTTGCGCGGCAGCGGAGGCGGGTGCCGTCCGGCTTGTAGCCGCGAGCCGCGTAAGTCTTTGTGATCTGCAGCGCACGGTCGACATGCTTCGAGATCAGGTTGAACACGACCAGCTGGTCCGTGATCGGGAAGTAGGCGCGGATCTGCTCGAAGAGGAAGCGATCAGGGTGATGGAAGTAGCGCCAGTCGTCGGCGATCCTGTCCATCGTCTGCTCACAGGCCTCAAGCACCGAACCGCGCACGTCTCCGTTCACGCCGTTGACGTGTTCCGAGGTGATGTAGGGGGCGATGTCCTTGTAGAGAGCTCGACTCAGTGCGTACATTGCGATTGTTCCCCTTTCGAAAGCGAATACAGCGCGCTTCTGCCTGTTGCTGTCGGTGGATCTCACCCACAGTCTTTCAATGCTGACGGGAAGAAGTATCCCGCATCTACGTGAATATCCCGATATCGCTTCATTAAGCGCTGCTTAATCGCCGAAATCCCTGCAAATTAGGGGTTTTTGCGACATCGCACACGGGGCTCCGACGCTCAACGTTTGTTTACCCGGTTTCGCTGGTGAGCGAAACATCGGCGGCCTTATGTCCGCAGCGCCGCGGAGCGGCTATTCCCAGCGATGAGAGATCGGTTCGGTGGCTTCACCGGTGACGTAGTGCATGAAGTCCAGCGACCGGTCCACATCCGGGAAATCCCGGCGGTGGTGAGCGCCGCGCGTTTCCCGGCGGGCAAGCGAGTTGGCGCCGATCAGCCGGACGAGGCGGTTGGGGCTTTCGGCCAGGCGCGACAAACCTTCCTCGGTGCGCTCGATCCCGGCTGAGCTCCAGAGCAGTTCGCGGGTCGCCGCGGGATCAGGGTCCTCGTCGTAGGTCGCGGCGTGAATGTCGCCCGAGAGCGCGGCCTCGCGGCGGTCGTCGCTCAGCGCGGGCTCTCCGAGTGCAGACAGCGCGGCGCGGCGCCCGTAGACCATGCACTCGGCCAAGGAGTTCGAGGCCAGTCGGTTGGCGCCGTGGAGTCCGGTGCAGGAGCATTCGCCGACGGCCAACAGTCCGGGAACGCTCGAGCGCGCGTTCAGGTCGGCGACTATGCCTCCCATGCTGTAGTGGGCGGCGGGAGCGATCGGCACGGGTGTCGCGCGCGGGTCGATTCCGGCCTCTTCGATCTTCGCGTAGACATTGGGGAACAGCAAAGGGTCGATCGAGCGCATGTCGAGGAATACGCGCGAAGCGGGTCCGCCGTCTCCCGTGATCTTGCGCTCGACGGCCGCGGCGACCTCGTCCCGCGGCGCGAGCTCGTCGACGAAGCGTTCGCCGTTCTCGTCGATCAACGTTGCTCCCTCGCCGCGCGCGGCCTCGGTGATCAGGAATCCCTGATTGCGCGAACTGCTGAGCAGTGCGGTCGGGTGGAACTGAAGGAACTCCAGGTCCGCCAGCTTCGCGCCGGCTGCGTCGGCCATGAGCAGCCCGCTGCCCACTGCGGCCGGAGGATTGGTGCTGCGCGCCCAGAGCGCCGCCGAGCCGCCGGTCGCGAGGACGATCGCGCGCGCCGCGATGTTGCGCAGTTCGCCGTCGACCTCGACGCGCACACCTATGCAGCGCCCGTCGTCGAGTATCAAGGCCTTCGCCGATGCGTGCTCGACCACGTCGATCAACGGGTGCTCGGCGACCTTTGCCGAAAGCTGGCGGGTAATCCGTCGCCCGGTTGCGCTGCCGCCGGCGTGGACGACGCGTCGGCGCGAGTGCCCGCCTTCAAGTCCGAGTGCGAGGTGGTCGCCTTCGCGGTCGAAGTCGACGCCGAGTCTCAGCAGGTCATCGACCGCGTCGGGCGACTTGTCGACGAGCACGCGCACGGCCGACACGCGCCCGAGGTGACGGCCGGCGGCGAGTGTGTCTGCCTGGTGCAGCTCCTTGCTGTCGTCCCCGCCGAGCGCTGCGGCGATGCCGCCCTGTGCCCAGTAGCTGGCGGTCGTCGCCAGCGCAGCCTGTGAGACGAGGACCGTGCGCGCGCCTTCGCGCGCCGCTGTGAGGGCCGCATAGAGACCGGCCGAACCCGCGCCGACGACCGCTACTTCCGGCGAACCTTTCATCAAGAGATCATCCTTGGCCACTCGCGACCACGTCGCGGTACACGGCGACGACGTTCTGCGCCATCGCGTCCGTCGACCAACGCTCGGCCACGGGGCGCCCCTCGACGCGGGGGTCCGGGTCCTCGAGGATGCGCCGCGCCGCGGCCACCCACTGCCCGCGGTCCCAGTCCATGCAGTAACAACCCTCGACGCCGTCGAGCAGCTGCGGAGCGTGTCCGCTGCGGGTCGCGATCACGGGTGTGTTGCAGGCGAGTGCCTCGAGCGCGGCGAGGCCAAAACCCTCGTGCGCGCTCGGGACCAACAGCATGTCGACCGCGTTCATGTAGTTCGCCACCTCTAGCGGCGGCACGCCGCCGAGCGTGAGCAGCTGAAGGTCTTCGACGTCCTCGGCGACTTCGAGCGCGCGGTCGTAGTGCTTGACCTTGCGCGACGGGTCGAACGGGAAGAGCGCGTAGCTGCCCTCGGGGTCGATGCCGAGGGTCTCGCGTGCCCTCGTGCGATCGCGCTGCTCGAAGCGCGAGATGTTCACGCCGGTCGGCAGCACGACCATCGGGCGTTTGAACTTCTTCTGTTGCTTTTCGAGTTCGCTTCCGAGGTCGGGCGACACCACCGCGACCTGGTCGACCTTCTTGGCGAGGTTTTTCGAGATGCGGCCGGTCTTCTCGTGGCGCAGGTCGGTGCCGTGGTACGTGACGATCAGTGGTTTTGCGCCGGCTTTGTGGGCGACCCAGCCGGTCAGTCCGTAGTGAGCGTGGACGATGTCGTACTGGCGCTCCTTGAGGTGTTTCCTGAGCGGCGCCACCGCTTTTCTGTAGGCGCGGATCCCGCCGCCCTCAAACACGTACAGCTCGGTTTCGATGCCGTCGATGCGGCTCAGCGCCTCGAGCGAGTCGCGCACGAACACCCCGAACTCTGGTCGCTCCCGCGTGGGGTACATGTTGCTGACGACGAGTACGCGCATGCCCGGGCGAGACGCTAGATGATTGGTTGTCGGGCTTTTGTCGCGAAGCCTTTGCGGTATTGGTGCAAAGCGGTCTTGAAGCGTCACGCGCCGGACTGGAGGATCGAGACGCAATCAAATCTCGACCTCTGGAGTGCTTCAAATGCAGAACCTCTCACTTCGGTTGGCGGCCATCGCCACCGACCTCCATCACCGCGCCTCGACCGTCCGCGCCGACGGGGAACGCGGACAGGCGACCGTTGAATACGTCGGACTGACCGTCGTTCTCGGTACCGGCATCGGGCTGATCGTCGCCGGGCTGGACGGTCTCGGCTTCGCCACGAAGATCGGCAGCAAGCTGATCGGCGGCATCACCGGTGCGCTCGGCAAGATCCTCTGAGCGCGTCGCGGGCACGCGACGGGGGATGCACCTAAGATCCCCCGTCGATGGCCCGCACCGGCAGAACACCAGACCAGCCCCGCTCGATCGCGATTGAGCCCGGGTTCGTGCGCACAGCCGACGGGTCGGCGTTGATCTCGATCGGTGAGACGCGCGTGATCTGCACGGCTTCGATCGACACGAACGTGCCGAAGTGGATGGCCGGAAAGGGCAGTGGTTGGGTCACCGCCGAATACGGCATGCTGCCGGCGTCAACCGGCGAACGCAAGCGCCGCGACAAGGGCGGAAAGCAGGACGGCCGCTCTGTCGAGATCCAGCGTCTGATCGGACGCAGCCTGCGCTGCGCCGTCGACATGGAGCTGCTCGGCGAACGCTCGGTCTACGTCGACTGTGACGTGCTTCAGGCCGACGGCGGCACGCGCTGCGCGTCGATCACCGGCGGTTACGTCGCGCTGCACCTAGCGCTGGCCAAGCTTGTCGAGTCGGGCGAGCTTGCGAAGCTTCCGCTCGTGACTTCGGTCGCCGCGATTTCGGCCGGAATCGTCGACGGCGAGGCGCTGCTGGACCTCGAATACATCGAGGATTCGGCGGCGGACGTCGACGCCAACGTGGTCATGACCGGAGATGATGGGCTCGTAGAAGTCCAGGCCACCGCCGAGCGCACTCCGCTCTCGAAGGCTTCGCTTGACGAGCTGCTCGCGCTGTCGGCCAAGGGGATCGAAGAACTCCGCACCGCGCAGGCCGCAGCTGTCGGCGGCGAGCTGCCCGGTTCCTGACAAACTGGCGAGAGCGATGCCTGAACTCGTCCTCTCGACACGCAACCTCCACAAGGCCCACGAGTTCGGCGGCCTGTTGCCGGGATGGGACATCCTGCCGCTGCCGGACGAGATCGATCTGCCGCCCGAGACCGGCGAGACCTTCAAGGAAAACGCAGTGGTCAAGGCCCGGGCGGCCGCGGAGGCCACAGGAATGGCCGCGATCGCGGACGATTCCGGGATCGCGGCGCGGGCGCTCGGCGGTCGGCCCGGCGTGTATTCGGCCCGTTACGCCGGCGAGGACGCGACCGACGAGGCGAATCTCGACAAGCTGATGGCCGAGGTCGGCGCGACCGACGATCCCGCCGTGGAATACGTCTGCGTGATCGCGTACGTCGAGCCGGGCGGACGTGTCGAACAGACCTTTGAAGGCCGCTGCGGCGGCACACTGATCCAGGAGCGTCGCGGTGACGGCGGGTTCGGCTACGACCCGGCGGTCGTGCCCGACGACTACGACGACGGGCGCACGATGGCCGAGCTGTCGCAGCAGGAAAAGGACGCGATCAGTCATCGCGGGCGTGCCGCGCGCTCGCTGTTGACCTGGCTCGACTCGCTGAGCGTCTGAGCGCTACTGCTCGTCGGACTGAGCCGGCGGCCGTTGGTGCGAGCGCTCGAACGGGATCAGGTTCACGGCCGCTGCGGCAGCGACGGCGAGGAAGACGCCGCCGTATCCGTCGTAGCCCGACACGAAAAGCGTGACCGCGACGATCACGAACAGGGCTGTCGTGCAGGACCAGGCGATTCGGTTGACGACCATCCATATAGTTTGGCCGATGAATCGGGCGGCCAGCGCAGAAACTCCTCTGGTCGACCCAGATGTCGCAGGTCGCGTGATCGAACGAACGCTCTCACGCGGCGGTGATTTCGCCGAGCTCTACGCCGAGCGTCGGCACGGACTTTCGGTCTCGTTCGACGACGGCCGGCTTGAAGGCGCGAGTGACGGCGCCGAGGAGGGCGTGGGAGTGCGCCTCGTGGTCGGCGACGCGACCTATTTCGGCCACGTCGATTCGCTGGCTGAGCCGGACCTGCTTGAGCTTGCCGGATCGCTGGCTCAGGCCGCGACCAGCGAGGCGCGGCAGCCGCAGACGCTCGTGGCCGCCACCAGCGTGAACCCGCAGGTCGTCAAGACCGCACCGGAAGAGGTCGCTTTGAGCGAAAAGGTCGCGCTCTTGCGAATCTGCGACGAGACCGCCCGCTCGGCCGGCGCAGAGGTCAGCCAGGTGTCGGCCGGCTACGGCGAGAACCGCCGGGTGGTGACCATCTACAACTCCGAGGGGCTCGCCACCGGCGACGACCGCATCCGCGTCCGGTTGGCGGTCCAGGTGGTCGCCAGTCGCGACGGACGAATAGAGAACGGCACCGAGACGCTCGGCGGACACGTCGGATTCGAACTGATTGCGGCCGATCCCGCCGCAGTCGCCGCGAGCGCGGCGCGTAAGGCGATCACCGCGCTCGACGCCGTACCGGCGCCGGCCGGGCTGATGCCGGTTGTCGTCGGCAACGGCTTCGGCGGCGTCCTGCTGCACGAGGCCGTCGGCCACGGGCTCGAGGCCGACGCGATCCAGAAGGGCGCGAGCGTTTACGCCGGTCGGATCGGCGAGCAGCTGGCCCCAGACTTCGTCAACGCCTTTGACGACGGGCGCAAGCCGGGCGAGTGGGGCACGGACGGGATCGACGACGAGGGCATGCCCACGCAGCAGATCCCGATCCTCGAAAACGGCGTACTCGGGAGCTTCCTGCACGACCGCAGGAGCGCACAGAGGGACGGCGTCGCGCAGACCGGCAACGGTCGCCGCGAGTCGTTCCGGCATCTTCCGGTTCCGCGTATGACGAACACGTACTTCGCCCCCGGCGAGGCCGAGGTCGACGACCTGATCAAGCAGGCCGGTGACGGGCTCTACGCGGTCTCGTTCGGCGGCGGACAGGTCGAGCCGGCGACCGGCGACTTCGTCTTCGGCGTTTCCGAGGGATATCTGATCGAAGGGGGAGAGGTGACGAAGCCGGTGACCGGCGCCACCCTCACCGGGAACGGCCTGTCGGTGCTGTGGCAGATCGAGGGCATCGCCGGCGACCTCGCACTCGCCACGGGCTACTGCGGCAAGGCCGGCCAGCGCGTTCCGGCCGGAGTCGGGCAGCCGCACGTCCTTTTGCGCGAGATCACCGTCGGAGGGACTGCGTGAGCGACGAGCTGAAGAACGCAGTCGCACGCGCGGTGGAGTTCGCGACCGACGCCGGTGCCTCCTCGGCCGAGGCGTACGGGCAGGACGAGACCGACGTCGAGATCCGCGTCTTCGATCGCGCCGTCGAAAGCCTCACCGAGGCGGGCAGCCGCGGGGTCGGAATCCGCGCGTTCCTCTCCGAAGGTCGCACCGGTTACGCCTACGGAACGGCGCTCGACGATGAAGGACTCAAGGCGATAGCCCAGCGTGCCGTAGAGCTGGCCGAGATCGCCGATCCCGACGAACACTCGGGATTGCCCGACGACTGCGCCAGCGCAGACGTCGAAGGGCTCGTCTCTGACGGCTTCTCGGCGTGGGACACCGCTGCCAAACTGGAGTTCGCGATTGCCGTCGACGACGCCGCACGCAGCACCGACGATCGCGTCAGCCAGGTCGAGCAGACGATTTATGCCGACGGACATGGCTTCGTGGCGCTCGCCAACTCGGCCGGCTTCAGCGGCGACTACGAGTCCTCCGGTGCGTATGCCTACAGCTCCGCCTTCGCAGGCGAGGGTGAGGACCTGATGACCGGCCTCGGCCTCGGCCTCGGTCGCGGTCCAGATGAGCTTGATGCCGCGGCGATCGGACGTGAAGCCGCTGAGCGGGCCGTCGAAATGGTCGGCGCGCGCAAGACCACGCCGCGCAAGGCGCCGGTCGTGCTCGACGAGTTCACGGCGGCGAGCTTCATCGGCATCGCGGCGGGTGCGCTCTCCGGCGAAGCCGTGCTGCGCGGCCGCTCGCCGTTCGTCGGCAAAGAAGGCGAACGCGTCGCCTCGGATCTGCTCGAACTGGTCGACGACGGCCTGATCATCGGCGGACCTTCGAGCGCGCCGTTCGACGGCGAGGGTGTTGCCCAGCGCGTCACGCCGCTGATCGCCGGCGGCAGTATCGAGAACCTGCTCTACGACACCCGCACCGCGCGCGAGGCCGGAAAGTTGACGACCGGTAACGCACGCCGCGGTTCATACCGCGGCTCTCCCGGCCCGCGCGCGAGCAACATCGTCGTGGGAGCCGGATCGGAGACGCTCGAGGAACTGTTCGCGAAGGCAGGCGACGGTCTTTACGTGACCAACGTGGTCGGACTGCACTCGGGAGTGAACCCGGTTTCGGGTCAGTTCTCGGTCGGCGCCAGCGGCATCGAGATCAAGGACGGCAAGCTGGCCGGACCGGTTCGTGAGGCGACGATCGCCGGCGACTTGATCGGCACTCTCAGCGGCGTGATCGGCGTGGGCAACGAGCGCCGTTGGATCCCGTTCGGCGGTTCGATCTTTACGGCTCCCTTGCTTGTGGCAGAGATGTCGATCGCCTGAGCTAGCACAAAAAGCTCCTACTTTCCGCGCAAACCCGCATTAAACCTGCATGTTCCGCCGACGCAGGCGTTACGTTGGCCGACGAATCAAACCTCACCCCTTCTCAGAGGAGGAACTGTGACCAAGCAGGAATTCATCACCCAGGTAAAGGAAAAGACCGATCTGTCCGGAGCTGACGCGGCAAAGGCCGTCGACGCATTCCTGGACACGATCTCCGACACGCTCAAGCGTGGCGGCGAAGTGGCCTTCACCGGCTTCGGCAAGTTCAGCGTTTCCGAGCGCAGCGCGCGTCAGGGCGTGAACCCGCAGACCGGCGAGACCATCCAGATCAAGGCCAGCAAGGTGCCGAAGTTCTCGGCCGGCGCGAAGCTCAAGCAGACCGTCAAGGGCGGCTGATCGAGGCGTCACCGCAGCCTTTTGGCGATCGTCTCACCGCGCTCGTCGAGGAGCGCGAGAGCCAGCTCGTTCTCGGCCTCGATCCCGATCCGGCCAAGCTTTGGCCGCAGGAGATCGGGGCCGCGGACGCCGCCTCTGCAGGCGCAGCTGATCCGTCGGCCGCAGACCGTCATCGCGGCGCGGCAGTGGCGGCGGCAGAAGCGGTTTCCAAGCACTGCAGATCGGTGATCGCCGCCGTCGGCGCTGAATGCGTCGGCGTGAAATTGCAACTCGCCTGCTTCGAACGGCTCGGCGGGGCTGGCTATGCCGCCCTCGCCGAGACCGTCGACGCGGCTCATGAAGAAGGACTCGTCGTCATTGCCGACGGTAAGCGCGGCGACGTACCCGTCACAGCAAAGGCGTACGCCCAGTCGCTGTTCGGCTCGACGCCTTCGCCGTGGGGGGACGTGCCGGGACTCGGGGCCGACGTCGCGACGGTCAACCCGCTACTCGGCGTCGACTCGATCGAACCGTTCGTCGAGTCCGCCGCAGAACACGGCGCCGGAGTACTTGCGCTGGTGCGTACCTCCAACCCCGGCGCAGCCGACGTCGAGGATCTCCAGTTGGCTGCAGGCGGGACCGTGACCGACGAACTCGCCGCGATGGTCGACCGGATCGGCGCGGATCACGTCGGCGAGTCAGGGCTTTCGTCACTCGGCGCCGTCGTCGGCGCGACCGAGCCGGCTCACATCCAGCGCCTGCGCGAGGCGATGCCCCGTGCGGTATTCCTGATCCCGGGCGTCGGGGCGCAGGGCGGCAAGGTGGAAGACCTCGGCGCCGCCTTCAGTGCAGGTCGCGCGTCGGCTCTGATCACCGTTTCGCGAGCGCTCGTCAACGCCTGGGAGCAGACCGGCCGTGACCCGTCCGAGAGCGCAAAGGCCGCCGCCGACCAGCTGCGCGCGGCCATCTGGAACGTCTCCGGCTAACCGACCGGGGCTCTCGTCAGGCTGTCCTTGAACGACCTTCAGGACGCGATGAAGCCAGCGACGATCACGACCCCGCAGTTGCCCGCGACCGGCACGGCCGTCTTTGGCCGCTGGAGCGCCGAATACCGCTACGTGACCGATCCGCTCGCCGCCCGCCAGGCGCTCGCGTGGATGCTCGCCGCGGCGGCGCGGTCGCCGCTCTCTGACGGCCCGGTTGTCGGGATCGACATCGAGACGACTTCGCTGATCCCGCGGGACGGCGATATCCGGCTTTGTCAGGTCGCTGCCGGAGACAGAGCCGTGGTGCTCGACTGCTTTGCGTTCGACGCGTGGGCCGAGCTCGATCTGGCGATGTCCGGTAGGAACGTCCAGTGGATAGCGCACAACGCTGAATTCGAACAGGGCTGGATCTCGCGCCACGCCGGCCGGACGCTCGCACCGATGTTCGACACGCGCTGGGTGTTCGTGCGTGAGCGTGCGAGGCGGACCGGCGAGTTCAACCCCCGCGGGAGCAACTTGGCGCACGTCTGCGACGAACTGCTGGGCTTCGAGCTCTCGAAGGAGCAGCGCCTTTCCGACTGGACGGCGCAGGTCCTCAGCGAGCCACAGGTCGAGTACGCGGCGCTCGATGCGCTCGTGCTGATCCCGCTCCGCGACAAGCTCGAGCGCGTAGCGATCGACAACGGTTGGACCGCCGAAGTGGCGGCCGCTGCAAAGCGGTCTGCAGAAGAAGCACTGCGCTTCTCCTAGACGCATGTTGAATTGCGTGTTGCAGGGGGTCAACCCCAATACGCAGTACACCGTTATGATCGCCGACAGATGGCCGAGCCGATTAGAAAAACCCCTGCACTCGAGCGCGATCCGCTGACCCGCGATCCGCTGACCCGCGATCCGCGGTCCTCCGGATCCCGCCGGACGGAGCGCACGCGCGCGGAACGCGACCTCGGTGGAAGGGGCGAGGCGGCGCCGAAGCGCCACACCGGTGGCCGCGAGAAGCCGCGCAAGGTTTCCGAATCCGACCGACCGTCGAGCCGGCCGAAAACCGTCCGGACGACATCTCGCACCGGCGGAGGCGGTCGCACGCCGAAGCGTCCGCGCCCGGTGCAGGCCGGCACTCCGGCGCGCATGCTCGCTCCGGTCGCGATCATCGTCTTTGCGATCGCGGCATTCGCGGTCGTCGCCGGCTCCGGCGGTGACAGCACGGCTCCCACGTCTGCCGAGAAGTCGAGTGAGACCTCAGGCAAGAGTGCGAACACAGCGAAGACGACGGAGCCCACGCGATCGACCTACCGCGCACGCAGCGGAGACAGTTTTTCCTCGATCGCCGAGAAGTTCGGGATCACGGCCGCGCAGCTCCAGGAGCTGAATCCGGACGTCGACCCGCTCGCGCTTCAGCCCGGCCAGAAGCTTAAGCTCAAGGAGTGAAGCGAGACATCGGCCGCGCGGCGCTCGTGACGCTTACCGCGATCGCGGCAGTTCTTCTGCCAGTTGCGGGAGCACGCGCCGCAGACAACATCATCCGCACGGTCGACACGAAGACCTGGAACGTCGCCACGCCGGGCAAGCCGCGCGGCACTTCGGCGAAGACCGCGATCGTCCTCGACGCGGGTACCGGGAGGGTGCTGTTCTCGAAGCGCGTGACCACGCGCCGTCTGATCGCCAGTACGACGAAGATCATGACCGCTCTGGTCGCGATCAGCCGGACGACGCCGAACGAGAAGATCACCGCGATCAACTATCGAGCCGGTGTTGGGGAGTCGCTTATGGGCCTGAAGCCGGGGGAACGCCTGTCGGCCCAGGATCTGATCCGCGGCCTCCTGCTTGAAAGTGGCAACGACGCGGCCGAGACGCTCGCTGTCGGCACCGGGACGTCGCGAGCCGGATTCATTGCGGCGATGAACCGTCGGGCCCAGCAGTTCGGACTACGCAACACGCACTTCGCGAACCCCGTCGGCCTCGACTCGCCGCGCAACTATTCGACGGCATACGACCTCGCGAAGCTTGCGCAACAGGCGATCACCGTGCCGCGGTTTGCGAACACCGTCGACAAGGCGCGCCTGCGCACGCGCACCGGTATTCCCAGGACACTGGTCAACCGCAACCCGCTGATCGCGCAATACCGATGGGCGGTGGGGGTCAAGACCGGCCACACGCTGGCAGCGGGCTACCTGCTGGTCGGCGCGGCGAAGAAGCTCGACGCGCGTGTCATCTCGGTGGTCACCGGAGAACCGACGGAGGCCGCCCGCGAGGACGACTCCGCGCGGTTGCTCAAGTTCGGCCGCCGCTTCTACCGCGAAGTGCAGCCGCTCGCGGACAAGCGCTCGGTCTACGCGATTCCCGTCGCGTTGCAGGACCGCACCGCGAAGGTCTATCCGACACGCGACGTCGAATTCGCCGTCCGCAACGGCGAGACGACCGCTCTGCGACTCGACGCGCCGAAGGAGATCGAGGGGCCGCGGTCGGCCGGGAGCACCGTCGGGTCGGTCGCGGTCATCCGCGGCGGCAAGGTCGTGGCGACCGTTCCGGTCAAACTCGGTGCCGCGGTGCCGAAGCCGCCGATCAGCGCGGTGATGCTTCACGCCCTCGGGCAGATCCTTCCCTGGCTGCTGGCCGGGCTGCTGGTGGCGGGTCTCTGCACGATCCTGCTCAGGCGCAGACGGGTACGGACCCGCCGCCCGGGATTCGTGGGATAATCCCCACTCGTCCAGCGTCCGGTCCTCAAAATTGGGGACAGGGCCGCCGCTGCCGATACCACCCACCGACGATGATCATCACCGTCACACTCAACGCCGCGATCGACAACACGCTCGCCGTGCCGCACTTCCGGCTCGGGGCGCGCCATCGCGCCGTCGAGAAGCACGCCGCCGCGGGCGGTAAGGGAATCAACGTCGCTCGCGCGCTCAAGTGCCTCGGCCAGCCCGTGATCGCCACCGGATTCGCTGGCGGTGTGACCGGCACGCGGATCATCGAGTACCTCACCGGCGAGTCGGTGCTGAACGACTTCGTCCGGATCGCCGAGGAGTCGCGTACCTCGACCGTGCTCGTCGACCCGACGACCGGCGAGCAGACAGAGATCAACGAGCACGGACCGCGCGTGAGTGAGTCGGAGCTTGAGATCTTCCGTGAGAAGCTGATGTACCTCGCTCCCGGTGCCGACATCTGCGTGATCGCGGGATCGATCCCGCGCGACATCCCGCGCGACTACTACGCCGATCTCGTCGCCGGCCTGCGCAAGGCGGGCGTGTACACCATCGTCGACGCAGAGGGCGAGGTGCTGCGCCAGGCGCTGCGCGCCGAACCTGACCTGATCGCGCCGAACGTCAACGAGGCCGAGGAGCTTGCCGGGCGCGAGTTCGTCGACGCCGAAGATTTCGCCTCGGCGCCGGCCGAGCTGCGTTCGATCGGCGCCCGCGACGCTGTCGTCACCACACCGGACGGTTGCTGGGCCGGGATCGGGGAGGACGGCGTCACCCTGCACGTGCTTGCGCCAGAGCTCGACGCCGTCACGACCGTCGGATCAGGAGACGCCTTCCTCGCGGGATTCGTCAGCGCCAAGTACATCGGTCTGGGTGATGAGGCGGCGCTGAAGTACGCCGTTGCCTGCGGCGCCGAATCGACGCAGCATTTCGGGGCCGGGGCGCTCGACCGTGAGGCTGTTGACCAGCTGCTCGACCGCGTCGAGGTCGAGCGAATCGGCCGTCCGGTCGCCTCCTGAGCACGCCAGGCTCAACTCTTTTCGCCCACTTTGCAGGAGAGTTTTGATGGCGCGCAAACCCGCGCCGCCACTACCGATTTGAGCCGTCCAAGGCGTTGGTAACGTAGACGGATGAAGCCCCATTCGGGTGGCTCGCGCCATCCCTTGAATCTTCAGCTCCATCCCACCCCGTCCTGTTTGAGGTACTCATGGAAGTAGAGATCGGCCGCGGTAAAAAGGGTCGTCGCGCTTACGGCTTCGACGACATCGCCATCGTTCCTTCGCGCAGAACGCGCGACCCCGACGATGTCGACATTTCCTGGACCCTCGGTCCGTACCGCTTCGAGCTGCCGTTGCTCGGCTCGGCGATGGACGGTGTCATCTCACCGAAGACAGCAGGCATCATCGGCAAGCTCGGCGGCCTCGGCGTGCTCAACCTCGAGGGCATTTTCTCGCGTTACGAAAACGCCGAGGAGATGCTCGACAAGATCGCCGGCTACCCGCCGGAGCTCGCCACGCAGGAGATGCAGAAGATCTACGAGGAGCCGGTCAAGCCCGAGCTGATCGCCCAACGCATCCGTGAGATCAAAGAGCAGGGCGTCGTCACCGCCGCCTCGCTGACGCCGCAGAAGGTCACCGAGTACTACGAGGTCGCGCTCGAGGCCGGGCTCGACATCCTCGTCATTCAAGGCACCGTGATCTCGGCCGAGCACGTCTCGACCACCGTCGAGCCGCTCAACCTCAAGGAGTTCATCAGCGAGGTCCCGGTCCCGTGTGTTCTCGGCGGCTGCGCGTCGTACTCGACCGCGCTCCACCTGATGCGCACCGGCTGCGTCGGCGTTCTCGTCGGCGTCGGTCCCGGGGCTGCGTGCACCACGCGCGGAGTGCTCGGGGTCGGTGTTCCGCAGGCCACGGCGATCGCCGACGTTCAGGCGGCCCGCAGCCAGCACATGCTTGAGACCGGCGAGTACGTCAACGTGATCGCCGACGGCGGCATGCGCAACGGCGGCGACGTCTCGAAGGCCGTCGCATGCGGCGCCGACGCGGTGATGATCGGCTCGCCGCTCGCCCGCGCCTACGAGGCGCCGGGCCGCGGATTCCACTGGGGCATGGCGACATTCCACCCGTCGCTGCCGCGTGGCGCACGCGTCCGCACCGAGCAGAACGGCTCGCTCGAGCAGATCCTGCTCGGTCCGGCCAACGAGAACGACGGCACGTTCAACCTGATGGGCGGCCTGCGCACTTCGATGGCGACGACCGGCTACGCCGACATCCCGGAGTTCCACCGGGCCGAGGTGATGGTCGCTCCGTCGCTGCAGACAGAGGGCAAGCAGCTCCAGCGCGCGCAGTCGGTCGGTATGGGCTCCAACGGGCGCGCGGCAGTTGCCGCCGCGGTCGACCGCAACTAGGGCCCTGCCTTGAGCACTCCTGACGTGACCACAGGCGACGCCGCCATCGAGGGCGGTGTCGCCGGTGGCGCGGCCGCAGAGTCCGAGCTCCAGGCCCAGGAGGTGCTGGTCCTCGACTTCGGTGGGCAGTACAACCAGCTGATCGCACGCCGCGTGCGCGAGTGCGGCGTCTACAGCGAGTTGCTCCCGGCGAATATCCCGGTCGAAGACCTCAAGGCGCGCCAGCCGAAAGGGATCATCCTCTCCGGCGGGCCGGCTTCGGTCTACTCCGACGACGCTCCCGAGCTGCGCAAAGAGCTGCTCGAGCTCGGCATCCCGGTGATGGGCATCTGTTACGGGATGCAGGCGATGGCGCTCGGTCTCGGCGGGCGGGTCGAGCAGGCGCCGATCGGCGAGTTCGGCCGTTCGAACCTGCACGTCAGGGAGCACGGCCGGCTTTTCCGTGATCTGCCCGATGAGCAGCAGTGTTGGATGAGCCACCGCGACACCGTCTACGAGGCACCGCCCGGCTTCACCGCGCTGGCTTCTTCCGACGAGTCGCCGGTCGCGGCGTTTGAGGACAACGAGCGCCAGCTCTACGGCATCCAGTTTCATCCGGAGGTCGTGCACACGCCGTACGGCACCGATGTCCTCAAGCGCTTCCTCTACGACGTCTGCGGCGCCGACGGGCTCTGGAGTGCGGCATCGGTGATCGACGAGCAGATCGCCAAGATCCGCGAACAGGTCGGCGACGGCAAGGTCATCTGCGGGCTTTCCGGCGGCGTCGACAGCTCGGTCGCCGCGCTGCTCGTGCACAAGGCGATCGGCGATCAGCTCACCTGCGTGTTCGTCGACCACGGCATGATGCGCAAGAACGAGGCCGAACAGGTCGTGTCGGTCTTCCGCGACAACTTCCACGTGCCGCTGATCCACGTCGATGCGTCGGACATCTTCCTCGAGCGTCTCGCCGGCGTCGTCGAGCCGGAGCAGAAGCGCAAGATCATCGGCGACCAGTTCATCCGCACGTTCGAGGCCGAAGCCTCGCAGCTCGACGCCAAGTTCCTGGTGCAGGGCACGCTCTACTCGGACGTGATCGAGAGCGGGGCCGGCCACGGCGCCTCGACGATCAAGTCGCACCACAACGTCGGCGGTCTGCCTGAGGACATGGAGTTCGAGCTCGTCGAGCCCCTGCGCTGGCTGTTCAAGGACGAGGTCCGCGCCGTCGGCGCCGAGCTCGGCATGGCCGAAAATCTCGTTTGGCGCCAGCCGTTCCCCGGTCCGGGCCTGGCGATCCGCATCGTCTCCGGCGAGGTCAACCGAGAGCGCCTCGACATCGTTCGCGAGGCCGACGCGATCCTCCAGGACGAGATTCGCAAGGCCGGCCTGTACCGCGAGCTCTGGCAGAGCTTCTGCGTGCTGCCGGTGGTCAAGAGCGTCGGCGTGCAGGGCGACGAGCGCAGCTACGCGTATCCGATCGTGATCCGTGCCGTCACATCCGACGACGCGATGACGGCCGACTGGGCGCGCCTGCCGTACGACCTGCTCGAAACGGTCTCGAGCCGCCTGATCAACGAGATCCGCGGCGTCAACCGCGTCACGCTCGACATCTCGAGCAAGCCGCCGGCCACGATCGAGTGGGAGTAGGGCGCCTCGACCGCGACGCCGAAGCGCCGGTCTTCGCCGGCGATGGTTTCCGCTACGCCCTGCGGCGCTCCAAGCGCGCAAAGAGCATTCGCATCACCGTCGGCGACGACGGCGTCGTGCTGACAATCCCGCATCGCGTCGACGAGCGTGCGGGGCACGCCTTCATCGAGGAGCGCAGCAGCTGGATCAACAAGACGCTGGCGAAGATCGAGGCTGCCGACGACATCGTCGCTTCACGCTCGTTGGCTGACGGCT
The DNA here is from genome assembly GCA_964455545.1 of uncultured Thermoleophilaceae bacterium. Taxonomy (GTDB): domain Bacteria; phylum Actinomycetota; class Thermoleophilia; order Solirubrobacterales; family JACPNS01; genus JACPNS01. The sequence continues at coordinate 43,673 of CAYVWQ010000011.1, forward strand.
CGACCGTGCCATTTCTCGGCGCGGATCTGACCCTGCGGCTGCTCGACGGGCCGTCTGGTCGTGTGACGGTCAAACCTGCGCTCGGCGAGTTGTGGGTGCGTGTGCCCGACGAACGCCGCGAGACCGTCGCGGCCGCACTTGAGCGCTGGTACCGCCGCCAGGCCAAAGAGATCTTCACGGCGCGGCTCGACGCAGTCGTCGCCCGAAACGGCACGAGCTACGAGCGCGTCGCCGTCCGCGACCAGAAGACGCGATGGGGGAGCTGCTCGACTAGCGGCACGATCAGTTTCAACTGGAGACTGCTGCTCGCGCCTGAGGCTGTGCTCGATTACGTCGTCGAACACGAGGCCGCGCACATCGAGGTGCGCGACCACTCAGCGCGGTTCTGGGCTTTGATGGACGAGCGGGTTGACGACTGGCGCGACTCGCGGCTTTGGCTGAAGCGCCATGGCAGCACGTTGCGCCTGAGCTGAGCGCGAAAAACATCACTGGGGGAACGCGGGCGCAAACTGTTCAACAATGACTTCGACCGCTTGAACCATCGCGGCAAAGTCGCCAAGTGCTGCTCCACCAAATGTGATCGTGAGTTCCATCTCGGGGAGGACCGAGAACTCTGGATCCCCACAATCGTCGAGAACATCTGCACTCACAATCACCTGACCCTCTGCGAGGTCAAGGAACATGTTGAACTTCGGCTGGCCGATCTCGCAGTTCTTGGCCTCAAGCTGCATAGTCGAATTTCCCTGCGCCAGGGTTCCGATCTGCAGGGATCTGTGCTTGTCGGAATTTGAGAGTTCCTGTAGACGGGCCAGCGGAAGTCGACTAATAATGCTTTCGGCGACTCCCTGAAGTCCTGCGATCTCTGCGTCCACGGTTGTCCTCTTTCCGTGCGGAGACAGCACAGCATCCACTTCGGCCTGGAGATGGGCCACAACGTCAACCCTGTTCGGCTGCAGCGCCTTGATCGTCTCGATATGTTCGGGTGAAATGTCTCGAACTCGTCGGTCCGAGAAGCTGTTCGGATTGGTCTCTATGGGGAACTGAGTTGCTGTGTCTGGATCGCGGCGTTCGCCCTTCTCGCGCAGGTTCAAAACGGCGAGTTCCCATGCAACGTAATTCAACGCCGCGCGCAGGCACTGCACTAAGTCTCCGGCGAGGATCGCGGACTCCTGCGAGGGTGATTCGACGCCAACGGCGCGCAGTTCGAGGCGCCTGTTTTCCGCGTCAAAATGCTGCTCAAGGGTGGGTGGTCGAAGCGTTGCCAGTTCACCCGAGAGGGTTCCAAGTAGTCGCTTAGCGCGCTTGACCTTCAGCCGAGCGCCTTCGAGCGGGTGTTCGGATTGATTCAAATGAGTCATATCCGTGCCTCGGCCAGCCGCCGACGCGTGATTCTGGTCCATTCGCCGTCGATCGAATCGAGCGTCGCAATCGCCCGCTCAACGTCGTACTCGACCCGCAGCAGTTCGAACGAGCCGTCGGGGGAGAGCAGCCCGTAAGCCGCCCGCTGGTCGCCGTCGAAGGGCATGCCGACGCTGCCGGGGTTGACGACCTGGATCACACCCACCTCGCGGATGAACTGGATGTGCGTGTGGCCGCAGACGATCGTGTTTGCCTCGTACTCGTTCGCCGCGGCGTCGCCGTCGGTGTCGGCCGGCGAATCCGTGAAGCCGATCATGTCGGAACCGGGGGAGGCGTGGCAGAAGACGGTCACACCGGCGCCGTCGAACGGGACGTGGTGCACGCAGTCGGGCCATGTCGCCATTTCGTGTACCGCGTCAGGACCGATCGCGCCGGCCGTCCAGAGCGCCGCGTCGCGAATCTCCTCGAGCGGGATGTCATCGGCCTCGGGGTGCGCGACCCATCGCTCGGTGTTGCCGCGAAGCCGCACGGTGTCTGGCGGCAGCGTTTCGATCCTGTCGAGCACGGCCGCCGGCTGCGCCCCCATCAGGCAATAGTCGCCGCCGAGCAGCCAGGCATCGGCACCGGCGGCCGTTGCGTGCTCGACGACGGCCTCGAAGGCAACGTCGTTGCCGTGGATGTCGTAGAGCAGCGCGAGCACCCGGCCAGCATACGGGTAGGATGCGCCCCCATGGCCACCGACCCCACACCCGCCACGCCCGTCGCGACGGAGCAGCCGACCGATCTCAAAGTCGTCGGCAGCGAGTACTCACTGCGTCTCGCCGTGCCGGAGGACGCCGAACAGCTCTTCGAGCTCGGCAAGGATCCGGCCGTCACCCGGTTTTTCAGCTGGGGGCCGTACACCTCAATCGAGCAGCCGCTCAAGTACATCGAGGACCTCCAGGCCAAGCGCGACAACGGCCAGCTGCTCGAGTTCGTGATCGTCACCAACCAGGGCGACGAGATCGTCGGCGTCACCGGCCTGACGGAGTTCTCGAAGCGCGACCGCCGCGCGGTCGTCGGCTCATGGATGGGTCACAAGCACTGGGGCACCGGGGTCAACGTGGCGAGCAAGTCGCTCGTGCTCGGGCTCGGCTTCCGCGAGCTGGGGCTCGAACGCATCAGTGCCTACAGCCACGTGCGCAACGGACGGTCGAAGTCGGCGCTTGAACGCATCGGCTTCGTCAACGAAGGCATCCTCCACTCATGGCACCGCCACAACGACGAGCCGCAGGACGTGAACATCCACTGTCTGCTGCGCGAGATCTACATGCGCTCCGAGGTCGGGGCCGAAGAGCTCGAGATCACCGGCACCGTGCCGCCGGCGTTTCTCCCGCTGCCTGCCGGCTGAACGAGTTGTGAAGGGTCGGTGAAACCCGACCGGAATCATCGCCGGCGCGCCTAACGTGGTCTGTATGAAACAGATCACAGACAACACGCCCCTCACCGATGAGGGAACGCTCGCCGACCGTATCGGCGAAATCGAAATCCACGCGCCGACGCGCGGCAACCAACGCCTTGAGCAGTTGTTCGAGGCCGCGAACGACGACGAACAGCTGAAGGCCTGGTGGCTTGTAGCGGGAGTGACAGCGACACGTCGGCTTGGAATGTCAGACCACGGCTGGGTGCACATCCAGGTGGTCACGAACATCGCGCTGCGCATCCTGCGGCTGCTGGTCAAGCGCGGCGTCCGGCCTTCCGTGGTCACCGACTACGGGCTCGGCGTACGCGACGCAGAAGTTGTCGTGGCGGCCGGAGCGATGCTGCATGACGTGGGAATGACGATCCACCGCGCCGAGCACGAGAGCTACAGCCTCTTTCTCGCAGCGGACAAGCTCCCGAAACTTCTGCGGCAGGTGTACGACGAGCCCGAGCGCAGCGTCATCGCCGCAGAGATCGAGCACGCGATCATCGGCCACCGCAAGAGCGGCAGGCCGCTCACGCTTGAAGCTGGTGTCGTTCGCGTCGCCGACGCGCTCGACATGGCCGCTGGGCGCTCGCGCGTGCCGTTCGAGGCGGGGCAGAAAAACATCCACGCGCTGTCGGCCGCAGCGATCGACGGAGTCAGCATCGTCGCCGGGGACGCCAAGCCGGTGCGAGTCGAGATCGCGATGAACAACTCGGCGGGAATCTTCCAGATCGACGAGTTGCTGGGCAACAAGTTGAAGGGTTCCGGCCTGGAACCGTACGTCGAAGTCGCGGCCCGTGTCGACCGCGAACACGAGGCGCGGCTCTTGCCTGACGTGACCTTCTAGGCGAAGCGGTCGATCAGCACGCCCTCGCGTAGGCCACCGAGACCGACTTCGAGGCCTGTGCCGAGGCGATCGACAAGTGAAGCGAGGATCACCAGCCCGGCAGGCAAGAGCCGAGCTCGGTTGTCGGCGAGGTCATGGCGAGCAGCGAGCTCTGAAGACGACATCTTCTCGGTCATCTCGAGCACGCGCGAGATTCCGCCTGCGTCGAGAACGCCGCCGGTGAGCTGCCTCGCGGTACTCGCGCCGCCGCCGACCGCGAGCGCGAGGTGACAGTCTTCCGGCAGGTCGAGCAGGTCGAACTGTTCGTCGGCGTGCTCGCGTGCCCGAGCAAGTTCCGTGGACAGAGGTGGATCGTGCTCGAGGAAGCGCTGGCGCAGGGTCGCCGAGCCGATCGTGAAGCTCGCCGTGACCGGTTCGGATCCGGGGCCGCACACGGATATCTCGGTAGAGCCGCCGCCGGCGTCGATCACGACGGTTGTTCCGCGTATGCGTCCGAACCCACCGGTGGCGCCGATGAACGAGTAGCGCGCCTCTTGATGGCCGTCGATCAACTCCATCTGCAGTCCGGTGATCTCGGCGATGCGCTCCTCCAACTCATGGGCGTTGTGTGCCTCTCTTACTGCGTGAGTCGCGACGAGCACGATGTCTGCGCAGTCGAGCGACAGCGCATAGCCCTTCAGCTCGGCGACCGCCGCGGCCACCTCGGCGATCTTCGCTGCGCTGATACCCGTCGGGCCCATCTCGGCCCCGAGCATCGTGAAGACGCGTCGCGTCCCGATCGACGTGAGAACGTCGCCGTCAACGTCGGCGACAAGCAGAGCGGTCGTGTTCGACCCGACGTCGATGCAGGCGCACCGCGTCAATCGCGGCTCCTTACTTGTGCTTGAAGATCGCGCTCTTGCGCTGGTCGGCGCGGCGCTCGAGACGGCCCTGGATGAAGCTGCCGATGCCGGCGATCAGCGGGAAGAGGATCACCAGGCCGAGTCCGAAGAAAGTGACGGTCTTGTCGTTGGCCTCGCCGATCCAGCCCTGGCCGGCGTCGCCCGCGAACGCGGTGGCGGTCATCGCGGACATGACCAGAAGCGTGAGTACTGCGGTGAGTGCAACCTTCTTCATGGGCACGGAGTGTAGCCGCACGGACTCCCAGAAAATACTCAGGTTCGGGCGCTAACGTCGCTCTTCGATGAGCGTGCTGGAAGCGATCATTCTCGGCATCGTCCAGGGCCTGACCGAGTTTCTGCCGATCTCGAGCAGCGGACACCTGTTGATCGTTCCCGCCATTTTCGGCTGGAGCGACCCGGGCGCGGCGTTCACCGCCGTCGTCCAGATCGGCACGATGGCCGCTGTCGTCATCTACTTCCGCAACGACCTCTGGAACATCTTCGTCGCCTGGATGAAGGGCCTGCGCGGGATAGGCGAGACCGAGGAAGAGAAGTTCAACTCACGGATGGGCTGGTACCTGGTGCTCGGCACCATCCCGATCGTCATCTTCGGTGTGCTTTTCAAGGACTTCTTCGAGGGCGGCGCGCGAAATCTCTACCTCGTCGGCAGCTCGCTGATCCTCTTCGGGCTTGTGCTGGCCGCGGCCGACATCTATTCGCCGCACAAGCGCACGATCACCTCGATCAAGCCGGTCGACGCCGCGATTATCGGCCTCGCGCAGTCGCTGGCACTGATTCCCGGCGTTTCGCGCTCTGGCGCGACGATCACGTTCGGCCTGTTCCGGGGGTTCACGCGCAAGGACGCCGCTCGCTTCTCGTTCCTGCTCTCGATCCCGGCCGTCGTGCTGAGCGGTTTGTACGAACTCAAGGACGCGGTCGGACAGTCGACCGGCGCCGGCGTGCCCGAGCTGGTCATCGCCGTGATCGCGGCTTTCGTGGTCGGCTACTGGTCGATCGCGTTCCTGCTCAAGTGGCTCGGCGAGCACTCGATGGCGATCTTCGTCGTTTATCGGGTGGCGCTGGGTCTGCTGGTCATCTCGCTCACCGCCTCGGGCCTGATCACGTCGCCGGCATGAGGTCGCTGCTCCGCCGCTTGAAAACCGGCGAGGGCGTCCCTTTCGCGCTGCACTGGCGAACCTTCAACGTCTGGCCTGCGCTGCTCGGCACGGGCGGACGCGTTGTGCATGTGTCGCGCGACTGGACAGAACTGGACGTCAAGCTGCCGCTCACATGGCGAACGCGCAACTACGTCGGGACGATCTTCGGCGGCAGTATCTACTCGGCGGTCGACCCGTACGCGATGTTGATGGTGATGCGGCAGCTCGGCGACGACTACGTCGTGTGGGACAAGTCGGCGCGCATTCAGTTCAAGCGCCCAGGTACCGAGACCCTCTACGCGCGCTTTCGCATCCCCAAGGAAACGGCCGACGAGCTGCGGCTCCGCGCCGACGCGGAAAACAAGTTCGACTGGCACTACTCGCTCGACCTCAAGGACGAGGATGGGCGCGTCTACGCGACCGTCGACAAGGTGATCTTCATCGCCCGCAAGGAGTGGTTCAAGGAACGCGAGGCGCGGCGCGCGGCGCGGCCCGGCGCGAGCGAGGGCTAGCTCGCCGGCGCGGACTTACCGACGGTCGAAGCGTCCGTGAACTCGCGGAACTCGCCGGTCACGACGAAGGCCGTCTGCTCGCCGACATCGACGCAGTTGTCACCGATGCGCTCGAGGTGGCGGCCGATCAGCACCATCAGGATCGCCCATTCGCGGCGGTCCTCGTCGGTACCGATCTCGATCGCGCGCCGGAAGATCTCGCGATTCATGCGGTCGAGCTCGTCGTCCTCCTTGACGAGCGCCTCTGACAACTCAGCGTCGCGGTTCGCGAGGGCGTGCTTTGCCTGGACGATCTGGCTGTGGACCTGAAGGCCCATCCGCTCGATGATGTCGAGAGTCTCGGCATCGACCGGGGGCTCCTCGCCGGTCAGGGGCACCGTCTTGGCAATGTTCACGGAGAGGTCGCCCATGCGTTCGACGTGGTTGATCGTGTTGAGCAGGGCGGCGATCACGCGGAGGTCGCTGGCGACCGGCGCCTGGAGCGCGATCAGGTTGAGCAGGCCCTGATTGACGTCGAGATAGCGGCCGTCGATCTGGTCGTCGGACTCGATCACGAAGCGGGCGAGCTCGACGTCCTGATTGAGCACGGACTCGACAGCGCGATCGGACATGTCGGCGGCGAGGTCGAACATCGAGAGCGCGACCCCCTCGAGGCGCTCAAGCTCCTCGTGGAAGGAGATGCGTGCTCCGCCTTCGTTCGATTCCATCAGCCGACCTTTCCGGAGACGTAGTCCTCAGTGCGCTGGTCACTGGGGTTGGTGAAGATCTTCTCGGTCTCGTCAAACTCGACGAGCTTTCCGTAGCGATTGTCCGTGTCGCCGACCTCCACCGTGAAGTAAGCGGTCTTGTCGGAGACGCGAGCGGCCTGCTGCATGTTGTGCGTGACGATGACGATCGTGTAGCGGTCTTTCAGCTCGTTCATCAGGTCCTCGATGCGCGCCGTCGAGATCGGGTCGAGCGCGGAGCAGGGCTCGTCCATCAGGATCACGTCTGGCGAGGTGGCGATCGCGCGCGCGATGCACAGGCGCTGCTGCTGTCCGCCGCTCATGCCGAGCGCGCTCTGCTTGAGCCGGTCTTTCACCTCGTCCCAGAGCGAGGCGCGCGTGAGGGCTTTCTCGACGACCTCGTCGAGGTCGACCTTCATCCCGAGCACCTTCGGGCCGAAGGCAACGTTGTCGTAGATCGACTTGGGAAACGGGTTCGGCTTCTGGAAGACCATGCCGATGTGCTTGCGCACCTGGACCGGGTCGACCTTGGGGTCGTAAAGGTCCTGGTCGTGATAGCGGATCGTTCCCTCGACCGTCGCACCCGGGATCAGGTCGTTCATCCGGTTGATGCAGCGCAGCAGTGTGCTCTTGCCGCAGCCGGAGGCGCCGATCATCGCGATGATCTCGTTCTGCGGAACGGAGAATGAAGCTTCCTTGACGGCAAGCGCGCCGCTGTAGCGAACGCTCACCTTCTCGATCTCGAGGATCGGTTTGGCGACCTCGACGACCGTCGGAGCGGTCTCGTCAGACGCCGAGCGGCTGAGGTCGATCGCAGATCCGGTGTCGTCCTTTTCTTTCCAGGTCACTGTCGAAGTCTCCTCGAAACGGTCATGCGACATTACTTCAAATCCTTTCCCGAAAGCGCGGCGGGAATCACGTTGTCGCGGGAAGAATGCCCGCCTCGCGTGGTCACCGTAGTTATCAAGCCGTGAACAGGTTGTGAAAAGCCTGTGAACGTTCGAAAACACGTGTGAAAGCACGGTTACCATGCGAAACATGACGCGCTCGGACAAGACCCCGCGCACCGTCGCCGTGATCGACGACGACTCGGGTTTCATGACCGTCCTCTGCAAGCGCCTCGAGCAGGCCGGCTGGCAGCACGTGGTGCTGAAGTCCGCGCCGCCGGCGGCCGACTTCGTGGCGATGCGCCCTGCGGCGATCGTCGTCAACCCCTCGCTGCTGGGGACGGCCTACTGGGACGTGCTCCAGAGTTACGCCGACGCGCTTCCGGCCGTCGGCATCGTCGTCTGCTCTGAGCAGAGCACGGTCGCCCAGCGTGTGCGCGGCCTGCGAATGGGAGTCGACGACTGGATCGGCAAGCCATGTCACCCGGAAGAGGTGGTCGCGCGTGTCGACGCCGTGACGCGCCGTCACCGTCGCGCCGAGGCCGACGCGGTCGGCGACAACGGTCCGATCGTCCACGGAGAGCTCGAATTTCGCGTCGACCGTTACGAGGTCCTCGCGGCCGGCCGTCCGGTCGAGTTGACGAAGCGCGAGTACGAGCTGCTGTTGCTGCTCGCCCGCAGCGATGGACGCGTGCTTCCGCGCGAGGACATCTACCAGCGTGTCTGGGGTTATGCAATGGCCCGCGGTGACCGGTCAGTCGATGTGTTTGTGCGGAAGATCCGCCACAAGCTCGAAGCCGCTTCGCCCAGCTGGACCTACGTCCACACGCACTTCGGTATCGGCTACCGCTTCGACCCGGAGGCCGTTGACGGATCGGCGCTCGAGGTTCCGACCGAAGCCGCCTCGGCGACCGACGCGGTCGCCGCGTCCGAGACCGAGTCCGCGCTCGTTTCGTAGTCTCGATCGATGCACGCTCTTGCCCGCCGCCCGGCGGACGAATTCTTCGACCTCTTCGAGGCTGCTGCGGCAAATGCCGAACGTTCGGCGCAGTTGCTTTCACAGATGGTCGAGGACTACCCCGAAAACGCCGAGCTCGTCCGCGACATCCTGATCTGCGAGCAGGAGGGCGACCGCATCACCCAGGCTTTGATCCGCCAGCTCGGCGACGGCTCGCGCCCGCCGTTGTCGCGACCGGCGATCCACAAGCTCGCTACGACGATCGACGATGTCGTCGACCACATCGAGCAGATCGCCGACTGCTTCGGTCTCTACAAGATCGAGGCGCCGATGGATCCGTGCCAGGCCCTCGCTCAGGTTCTGGTCGACTCCACCCGCGAGCTGTCGTCGGCTGTCGCAACCCTTCGCACCGGCGACTCGATGAAGGACGCGATCATCGAGGTCCACCGCCTCGAGAACGAGGGCGACCGCCTCTCACGCGAGGCGATAGCCAATCTCTTCGCCGGCGGTGTCGATCCGATGGTCGTGATCCGCTGGAAGGACATCTTCGAGCAGCTTGAGCAGGCGATCGATGCCTGCGAGGACGTCGCGCACACGCTCGAGGGCGGAGCGTTCGACGCCTGATGCCGGTAGTTTCAGCTCCGTGAGCGACCGTAGACGCACATGGATCGGACTCGGCGTTGTTGCGCTGGTCGCACTCGCGGTCGTGGCGCTGCCAGACGGCGATTCCGCCGCCAGTTTCATCTCACTGCTCGTCCAGGCCGCCTTTTACACCGTGCTCGCGATCGCCGCGACTCGTGCATACCGCGACCGCGGCGAGTGGCTCAGCGAGCTGCCGGAGCGCAACCGCGGAATCCTCTACGGCGCGATCTCGATCGGACTGCTTGCGATCATCGCGACGCCGAAGTTCGGTGATCTCGGGTTCGGCGGCATCCTGCTCGAGATCCTGATCCTCGGCGCATGCATCGGCGCCGCAGTCTGGGTCTGGCGCGAGTCACGGCGCTGGATCGTCTGATTTGGCGGTTTTTGCAGGTAGTTCGTAGTTTTTTCCGACCGCGCGGGCAGTTACTTTTGCGTCACATGTCGGATCTGCGAAAGAAACGGCCGAGCAGGCGTCGTTTCCCAACCCTGCTGATCGTCTTCGTCTTTGTACTTGGACCGCTGACGATCGCCGCCTACGCGTGTGAAAACGCCGGCGTCGGCGGCGATCCGTCTGCCGAGAGCACGACTCCGCCAGCGGCCGAGACGCCGCCCGCCGAGCCGATCGAACCCGCGCCCGAGCCGCCAGTGGCCGACACCGGCACGCCGGACCCGAGCGCCGGCGAGTCCACGCCGCCCCCGGCTCCGGCCGAGACCGAGACCTCCACCGGGTCCGGCGACACACCTTCCGAACCGGCCGAGGAGGATCCGGGCGACGCCGATCCAAAGCCGACCGAGCCGGGCAACGGGTCCGGCGGATCCGGCAGCACGGGCGGCACCGGCGGCTCGACGAGCGGAACGGGAGCGACGGGCGGCACTTCAAACCCGAGCGCCGGAGGCGGCACCGGCTCGCCTGTCGGCGGATCGACGACCGCCACGGGCGCGACCGGCGGGACCAGCGCTCCGTCGCCGGCCGCGCCGGTTCAGTCTCAGGCTGCGACTCCGATCCCGAGCGGGATCGTCGAGCCCGACGACCCGGAGGGGAGCAGTTCTGACGGGACGCTCAAGTCGAACCGCACCTCTGTGAAGGCCTCTTCCGCATCTGGTGACACCTCCGGGGTCGCGAACGTCGCGCCGGCGCAACCTTCGTCCGGCGGATCGTCGTCTTCCGAAAGCGGCTCGCGCAAGTCTGCGAAGTCCCCCGCCAAGAAAAAGGCCGAGACCGAGGCCCCGGCGGAGCAGCGTCGCAACACGATCGCTCGCGCCGTAGATGGGATTCCGCTGTCCTTCCGGATCGCGTTGCTCGCCCTGATCTTCTCGACTTCCGTGCTCGCGGTCGTGTCCTGGCGCGAGCGTCGTCGCGCCACGTCGGTCGCGAAGGTCGCACAGCTCGACCACCTGACAGGTCTCGCCAACCGCGAGGGCTTCGACCGCCAGATGGCGCTCGAGTGGAGTCGCGCGATTCGCTACGGCACTCCACTCGGTCTCGTGTTCGTTGACCTCGACCACTTCAAGCACTTCAACGACACGAATGGCCACGTCGCCGGTGACCGTCTGCTTCGAGAAGTCGCCGCAGCGATCACGGCGACCGCCCGCGGGTCGGACTTCACGGCGCGGCTCGGCGGCGACGAGTTCGTCGTGCTCTGCCCGGAGACCGACGAGGACGGCCTCGACAGTCTCGTTCAGCGCCTGCGCGTCGAAGCTGCGGGCATGGCGGTCAGCCTTTCGATCGGCTCGGCGGCCAAGCTCGACGGTGACGAGGCGCCCGACGACCTCGTCCACCGCGCAGACGCCGCGATGTACGCGGCCAAGGGCGGGCGTCGTCGCGGCATCCGCGCTGCCGCGAACCCGATGCTGGGTTCGATGCGTCGCGGCTGAATCTTCACTCCCGCGTAGCTGAATCGTTGTAAAGCGGTCTTGAACCGTCACGCCGCGATCTGGAAGATCGTCGGCATGGAAACTGTCTTTGTCGAACGCGGGCAGGCTTCGGTCGAACTGCTTGCGGCGATTCCACTGATCGCCGTCGTCGGGATGCTCGGGTGGCAGCTCGTCGTCGCCGGACATACGGTCTGGAAGGCTCGCGAGGCGGCACGGGTCGGCGCGCGGGCGGTCTACGTCGCTGCCGAGCGTGGCGACCCGCCGGCAGGCCGCCGCAGGGCGGATGTGCTCGCCTCGGCGCTTCTCGCCTCATCGCCTGCCCGTTCGCGAACGGTCGACGTAGCCAAGAACGGAACGGTGACCGTAGCCGCGCGGGTCCCGTTGGTGGCGCCGCTCAGGGCCGCGCTCGGTGACCGCGGCCCGCGGGTGCGGGCTCGTTCGAGGTTTGCTCCGTGAGCTTTGGTCGCAGAGCCGAGGCGGGACAGGCGAGTATCGAGCTCGTCGCGATGACGCCGGTGGTCGTGCTGTGCGGGTTGCTCGCGCTGCAGGCGCTGGTCGCTGCTTCCTCATTCGTGAGTGTCCAGAACGCGGCACACGCAGGCGCGGTCGCCGGCGCGCTCGGAAACGATCCGGCGCAGGCCGCCCGAGCATCGCTCCCCGGCTGGTCCAGTGGTCGCATCGAGGTACAGGCGAGCGGTCGGCGCGTGAGCGTCGAGTTGACCCCGCGCGCGATCGTGCCGCCGCTCGCGTCCCTGCTTGTCGCCAAGGGATCTACGAGGTTCGTGGCCCCTTGATCACGGCCTTGAAGAGCCTGTTCGTCGAGCCCGCGGCCCACTCCGCCGCTTGCATTCGCGTCGCCCCTGAACCGAGGAGGGTGCTTATCGTCGACGCGACCGGCCACGCGCTGGCTGCGCGGGTGGCGTCCGCGACCGAGCGCGTCGCCGCAGACGATTCCCGGCGCGTGACTTTCGTGCCGGTCGCTCTTGCGAACGACCGCCGAGTGGGCTCGGTGAACCCGGCGCTGATCTGGCTGTTCGTAGATTCCCAATCCGACTGCGCGTACTGCGGTCTCGTCGCGCAGGAGCTCGCACGGCGGTTCGCGGTCGCTCCGCGGATCGCGTCGTTCGGGGCCTGCGAAGGTCTGCGAGTCGACTGCGAACTCGACTCCTTCGGGTCGCGCGCCGGTGTGCGCGGTCGTGGTGCTCGCGCCGAGCGAGCCGCTGGGCGGTTGATCGAATGTGAAGGCCAGGCATGACCGGATCAGAGGGCGAACGGGGGCAGGCCGCCGTCGCGCTGGTCGCCGCGTGCGCGCTTACGCTCGCCGGGACCGCAGTCTTCGCGGAGTTCGGGGGCGCGTTGCTCGCCCGCGGCCACGACCAACGCGCGGCCGATCTGTCGGCGGTCGCGGCCGCCAGGCAGATGGGCAAGGACTACGCGCGCGTGCTCGAGCCGGCGGTGCTTCCGGACGGCACCCCGAATCCACACCACATCTCGCTCTCGGAGTACCGCTCGCGAGCGCGGTCGGCGGCCGTCAGGTCGGCACGCATCAACGGTGACGCAGCACGAATCGACGGGCTTCGTCTCGGAGCCGGTCCGGCTCCGACGCGCGTCACCGTTTCGACCCGCCGGCGCACCGATGTGAAGGTTGCAGACGAGCGCGCCGGAAAGGTGACCGTGCGGTCGCGCGCGCAGGCCGAGGTCAGGTTCGTCGTCCTGCCCCTTCCGGGGCCTCTGCCCACGAACGCATCCGGCGGCGGCTACTCGGGGCCACTCGCATATCGCCAGGGCAAGCCGATGCGCCCCGACGTCGCCCTCGCGTTCGACGCGATGGCCGCTGCGGCGCGGCGGGCAGGACTGTCGCTCGCGGTCAACAGCGCGTTTCGCTCGGACGCCGAACAGAAGCGGCTCTGGGACCAGCACCCGGACCCGAGATGGGTCGCGCCGCCGGGGACGTCCCTGCACCGATACGGAACCGAGCTCGATCTCGGGCCCCCGGCGGCGTACGGCTGGCTCGCGGCAAATGCGCGCCGCTTCGGCTTCATAAAGCGGTACGCGTGGGAGCCCTGGCACTTCGGCTACGGGGCCAACCCGCGTGACGTGCCAGCCCAGTACGGGGCTGGGTCGAGGGAGGTCGCCGGGGGCAGCCACGCGGGGCAGGCCGGGCTGCCGTCCTGGGTTCCTGCCAGGTATCGCGGGATGATCGTCGACGCCGCGCAGAAGTACAACGTCCAGCCGATCCTGCTCGCGGCGCAGCTGCGCGCGGAGTCGGACTTCAATCCGAACAGCGTCTCGCCGGCCGGCGCTCAGGGGATCGCGCAGTTCATGCCCGGCACCGCGCGTTCCGTCGGACTCAGCGACCCTTTCGACCCGCGCCAGGCGATCAGCGCGCAGGCGAAGCTGATGGCTCAGCTGATCCGCCAGTTCAAATCGATCCCCAAGGCGCTGGCCGCGTACAACGCTGGACCGGGCGCAGTGCAGAAGTACGGCGGCATCCCGCCGTACGCCGAGACTCAGGCGTATGTCGCCCGCATCGTCGGCTGGATGAAGGGGGCCGGCGCCGAGTGGGACGACCCGGCGTTCGCCGGGCTCGGCTTCAGGACGGAGGTGGCTTTGGTGCGCTGAGCGGGACTTAACCTTCAGGGGTGGCTGATCAGAAGGAAGAGAAGAAGGCGAGTTCGAAACCGAAGCGCCACAACCCCTTCCGCGGCAAGCTGATCGAGGACCGCCGCGAGCTGCCGGATCAGCCCGGTGTGTACCTCTTCCACGACGTCGAGGGCAACGTGATCTACGTCGGTAAGGCGACTTCGATCCGTAGCCGCGTCGGGTCGCACTTCTCGGCGCCCGAGGGCAAGGCCGTGGAGATGATCGCGATGACCGAGCGCATCGAGTGTGTCGTCACACGCGACCCCGCCGAGGCGCTGATCACCGAGCAACAGTTCATCCGCCAGTACCGGCCGCATTTCAACGTGATGATGCGCGACGACAAGACCTACCCCTTCATCGCGATCTCGCTCGACGAGGATTATCCCCGCGTCTACTTCACGCGCGAGAAGCACAAGCGCGGGCGCAAGTACTTCGGCCCGTACAGCGACGCACGTCGCGCTCGATCGCTCGTGGATCTGCTCGGCAAGATCTTCCAGTACCGCACTTGTGAGGGTTCCGAACCGGGGCGCGCATCCGGCAACCCGTGCCTCGACTTCTTCATCAAGCGTTGCCAGGCGCCCTGCGTCGACTACATCAGCAAGGACGACTACCGCGCGAACATCGGCCGCATCGAGAGCTTCCTGGCCGGCAACTTCAAAGAGGTCCAGTCCGAGCTCGACGAGCGGATGCGCGACGCCGCCGAGCGGCGCGAATACGAGGAGGCTGCGCTATACCGCAACCGCATCGCAGCCGTGAAGGACTCGATCGACCGCAACCGGCTCGACTCGACCTCACTCGGGATGGTCGACTTCGTCGCCGTCGCCACGAAGGACGACGCGGCCAACGCACAGGTGTTCCAGGTCCGTGACGGGATCCTCGCCGACCGCAAGAGCTTCCACCTCGACAACAGCGGCGAGGTCTCGCTCAACGAAGTCACCGAGGAGTTCATCGCGCAGTACTACACCTCAGGCGGGGCCGTGCCCCCGCAGGTGATCGTCGCGCGTGACTTCGAGCAGACCGCGGAGCAGTTCGACGCGATCGGTGCGATGCTCGCCTCGCGGCGCGGCAGCGGCGTCGAAGTCCGCTCGGCCGAGCGCGGAGAAAAGCGCAAGCTGTTCGAACTGGCCGAGCGCAACGCCCGTCTCGCCCTGGAGCGCGAACAGGGGCGCACCGAGCGCGCGAAGCGCGCGCGCCGCGAAGGTCTCGACAGTCTCACCGAGGCATTGAAGCTCGACGTGCCGCCGGTGCGGATTGAGTGCTTCGACATCTCCAACCTCGGCCCGACCAACGTCGTCGCCTCGATGGTCGTTTTTCGTGACGGCAATCCGCGCAAGGCCGACTATCGCCGGTTCAAGGTCAAGGATCTCGACGGCCGACAGGACGACTTCGCGTCGATGGCAGAGGTGCTGCGCCGCCGCATGGCCCAGTACTTGAAGCAGAAGGAGGTATCCCCGCACGACGACGACTACGACGAGTCGTTCGCGGCCCTCCCTGGGTTGATCGTGATCGACGGCGGCAAGGGCCAGCTCTCGAGCGCCGTCAAGGAGCTCGAGGAGTTCCGCAGGGAGGGCGTGACCGTCGTCTCACTCGCCAAGCGCGAAGAAGAGATCTTCGTCCCGGGCATGAAGCATCCCGTGGTGCTGGAGAAAGACGACCCGGGTTTGAAGATCATGCAGCGCATCCGCGACGAGGCTCACCGCTTCGCGATCACGTTCCACCGCGAGCGTCGCGACAAGGCGATGACCGCGTCGGTCTTCGACGACCTGGCGGGAATCGGGCCAGCGCGAAAGAAGCTGCTGATCGAACACTTCGGAACTCCGGACGCCGTGATCAACGCGAGCCGCGACGCGCTCGAGAGCGTCCCCGGACTGCCGCCGAAGATCGGTCGGCAGATTTTCCACCAGCTCAACAAGACCCGGTGACGCCGCGGGTAGAGTGGCCAGCGAATGGCTGAAGCTCCTCCCGCCGGCAACCTGCGCGAACTGGTGATCATCACCGGGATGTCTGGCGCGGGCAAGTCCGAGGCGATGGCCACTTTCGAGGACGCCGGCTACTTCTGCGTCGACAACCTTCCGCCGGAGATGATCGGGTCGCTGACCAATCTCTTCAACCACACCGGCAGCCGTATCGAGATGGCGGCGATCGTCTGCGACGCACGGGGCGGCGACTTCCTGAAGGAGATCACCGGAGTCGTCGAAGGGATCAGGCGCGGCGGCCACACCAAGATCCAGACCGTCTTCCTGGACTCCGACGACCAGACGCTCGTCAATCGTTTCAAGGAGACGCGGCGACGCCATCCGCTCGCTCCGCAGGGCGCCGTCGAGGAAGGGATTCTCGCCGAACGCAAGATCCTCGCTCCGATCCGCGAGCTCGCCGACGAGGTCGTCGACACGACGGAGCTCTCGAAGGCCGCGCTTCGGCGCGTTATCGCCGAGGACTTTCTCACGCCGGAGACGCGAAGCAAGCTCAGCCTGACGTTCATGACCTTCGGCTTCAAGCACGGCCCGCCGCGCAACGTCGACCTCTCGTTCGACGTCCGCTTCCTGCCGAACCCGCACTACGTACCCGAGCTGCGCGACCACACCGGCCTCGAGGACGATGTGCGCGAGTACGTCGAAAACTCCGCCGGCATCGACGAGTTCTACGCCCGGCTCGTGCCGCTGCTCGACTACCTGCTTCCGGCCTACTCGGACGAGGGAAAGCAGCACCTGACGATCGGCATCGGCTGTACCGGCGGGAAGCACCGTTCGGTCGTGATCGCCGAGCACCTCGCGGCGATCTACCGCGGCAACGAGAGCTTCACCGTCGAGGTGACCCACCGCGACATCGACAAGCGCCCCCGCCCGTAGGCGACGGCCGGGCCGGCAGTGACGGCGTTGATAGATTTTCGCCCGTAAAGCCCCCTAGACAAGGCCCTGCGTGCCGGCCCTGAATGCTCGCCGCCGCAGCCTCGGAGATCACAACCAATCATGCCTGTGAAAGCTGGAATCAACGGATTTGGCCGCATCGGCCGCAACGTCTTTCGCGCCGCCTACGAGGCCGGCGCCGACATCGAGTTCGTCGGCATCAACGACCTCACCGACGCCAAGACGCTGGCGCACCTGCTCAAGTACGACTCGAACTACGGTCCGTTTCCCGGCGCGGTCGAAGCTGGCGACAGCTCGATCATCGTCGACGGCAAGGAGATCCCGATCAGCGCCGAGCGCGAGCCCGGCAACCTGCCCTGGGCCGACCTCGGCGCCGAAGTCGTGATCGAGTCGACCGGCTTCTTCACCGACCGCGACAAGGCCGCCGCGCACCTCGACGCCGGCGCCAAGAAGGTGATCATCTCTGCGCCGGCGACGAACCCCGACGGCACATTCTGCCTCGGCGTCAACTTCGACGACGGTTACGACAAGGATTCGATGACCGTCATCTCCAACGCCTCCTGCACGACCAACTGTCTCGCCCCGCTGGCGAAGGTTCTGCACGACGAGTTCACGATCAAGCGCGGCCTGATGACCACGATCCACGCGTACACGGCCGACCAGCGCCTGCAGGACGCGCCGCACAGCGACCTTCGCCGCGCCCGCGCCGCCGCGACCAACCTCGTCCCGGCCAGCACCGGTGCCGCGAAGGCGATCGGCCTCGTGATCCCCGAGCTCAACGGCGTGCTCAACGGTTTCGCCGTCCGCGCTCCGATCCCGACGGGTTCGGTAGTCGACCTCACCTTCGAGGCCGGCCGCGACGTCACTCCGGAAGAGATCAACGCCGCCGTCAAGGCCAAGGCCGACACCGGCTCGCTGACCGGCATCCTCAAGTACACCGAGGACCCGATCGTCTCCAGCGACATCGTGCACTCGAGCTACTCCTCGATCTTCGATTCGCTGCTGACCAGCGTGATCGACGGCAACCTCGTCAAGGTCGTCACCTGGTACGACAACGAGTGGGGCTACTCGAACCGCGTCGTCGAGCTCACGCAGAAGATCCTCTAGGCCCGACATGGCGTTCCGCAAGAAGACCGTCCGTGACGTCGACGCGGCCGGTAAGCGCGTGCTCGTACGCGCCGATCTCAACGCGCCGCTGAAGGAGGTCGACGGATCGATCGTCGTCTCCGACGACGCGCGCATCGCCGCCTCCGTGCCGACGATCAAGCTGCTGCTTGACGCCGGCGCGAAGGTGGTCGTCTGCTCGCACCTCGGTCGCCCGAAGGACGGCGATCCGAAGCTCTCGCTGGCCCCGGTCGCCGACAGGCTCTCTGAGCTGCTCGGCGTCCCGGTCAAGCTCGCCCCGGCCCTGGTCGGTCCGGAGGTCGAGTCGCTGGTCGACGGGCTGGGCGCGGGCGAGGTCCTGTTGCTCGAGAACTCGCGCTACGAGGCCGGTGAGACGAAGAACGACCCGGCGCTCGCCGAGCAGCTCGGCAAGCTCGCCGACATCTACGTGAACGACGCCTTTGGCGCCGCGCACCGTGCGCACGCGACCACCGAGGGCGTCACCCACTTCGTCGACACCAGTGTTTCGGGCCTGTTGCTCGAGCGCGAGGTGACGACCCTTGAAGGTTTGATCGAGGACCCGCAGCACCCACTCGTCGTCGTGCTCGGCGGCGCGAAGGTTTCCGACAAGGTCGCGGTGATCGACTCATTCCTCAAGGTTGCCGACGCGATCCTGATCGGCGGCGCGATGGCGTTCTCTTTCTACACCGCGCAGGGCCACCAGACCGGCAACTCGCTCGTCGAGGAGGCAGGTGTCGCACTTGCCGCCAAGGCACTCGAGGACGCCGAGTCGAGCGGCTGCGAGCTCGTGCTGCCGACCGACCTCGTGCTCGGCCGTGAGTTCAGCGCCGACACAGAAGTGCAGGAGCTCGACGGAGTCGACGTGCCGGACGAGTGGATGGGCCTGGACATCGGTCCGAAATCAGCGGCCGACTACGCATCTCGCGTCAAGTCTGCAGCGACCGTCTTCTGGAACGGCCCGATGGGCGCGTTCGAGCTCGCTCCCTTCGCCGACGGAACCAAGGTCGTAGCGCAGGCGATGGCCGACGCAGAGGGCGTCACGGTCGTCGGCGGCGGCGACAGCGCCGCGGCGATCGCGGAGTTCGGCTTCGCCGACGACGTCACCCACCTCTCGACCGGTGGCGGCGCGGCTCTTGAACTGGTCGAGGGCAAGGAACTCCCTGGAGTGGAGGCTCTGAACGATGCCTAGACGTCCGTACATCGCCGGCAACTGGAAGATGAACAAGACCGGCTTCGAGGCCGAGGACTTCGTCTTCGCGCTGCTGCCGCAGATCGCCGGCGAGGACATCGCCGAGGTCGTCATCTGCGCGCCATTCACGACGCTGACCAACGTGATCGACTCCTCGCGCGGAACGCGCATCAAGGTCGCTGCGCAGAACATGCACCAGGCCGAGAGCGGCGCCTACACCGGCGAGGTCTCGGCCGGGATGTTGCGCGACCTCGACGTTCGCGCGGTCGTGCTCGGGCACTCCGAGCGCCGCGAGTACTTCGGTGAGACCGACGAAGCGCTGCGCCAGAAACTGCCGGTCGCGATCGCCAACGAGCTCGAGCCGATCCTCTGCGTCGGCGAGTCCGACGCGCAGCGCGAGGCGGGCGAGACCGAGGCCGTCCTGAAGACGCAGGTCGAGGCCGCCCTCGCCGACGTGGCCGCGGCCGATCTGCCGAAGGTCGTGATCGCGTACGAGCCGATCTGGGCGATCGGCACCGGCAAGACCGCGACCGACGAGATGGCCCAGGAGGCCTGCGCGTACATCCGCTCGCTCGTGGCCGCGATCGACGCCGGCGCGGCAGAAGAGGTGCGGATCCTCTACGGCGGGTCGATGAAGCCCGAGAACGTCGAGGGCCTGCTCGCGCAGCCCGACATCGACGGCGGGCTGATCGGCGGAGCGAGCCTGCAGGCCGACGACTTCGCGAAACTGATCGCTGCCGGCGACGCGGCGGCTTAGGGTCGAGAGATGAGCGAGCGCGCGCCCGTCCCGTCAGCAGTACTGGTCGTGCTCGACGGTTGGGGGCTCGCCCCGCCAGGCCCGGGCAACGCCGTCGAGCTTGCCGACACGCCGAACTTCGACAAGCTGTGGGCCGAATATCCGCACGCGACGCTGCGCACCAGCGGCCGCGACGTCGGCCTGCCGGACGGCCAGATGGGCAACTCCGAGGTCGGCCATCTGAACCTCGGCGCCGGGGCGATCGTCAACCAGGACCTCACCCGCATCGACATCGCGATCGAGGACGGCAGCTTCGCGCAGAATCCGGCGCTGAAGGACGCCTGCGCCAAGGCCCGACAGAGTGGCCGTCTGCACCTGATGGGACTGGTCAGCGACGGCGGCGTGCATTCAAGTCTTGAGCACCTCAAGGCGTTGCTGCAGATGGCAGCGGACGAGGGCATCGACGACGTGGTCGTCCACGCTTTCACCGACGGCCGTGACACGCTGCCACGCTCGGCCGAGGGATTCATCGAGCAGCTTGAGCAGGCGCTCCCCGGCAACGCGCGCATCGGAACGGTGATCGGCCGCTACTTCGCGATGGATCGTGACAAGCGCTGGGACCGCGTCAAGCTCGCCTACGACGCGATGGTCGTCGGCGAGGCCGAGTTCTCGGCCCAGACCGGCGTCTCGGCGGTGCTCGCCGCCTACGCCCGCGACGAAAACGACGAGTTCATAAGGCCCACGCTCGTCGGCGAGCGCGAGGCGACGATCCGCGACGGCGACGCGATCATCTGCTTCAACTTCCGGCCCGACCGCATGCGCGAAATCGTCACGGCGCTCGGCGAGGGCGACTTCAGGACCTACGACGGCGACGGCTTCGAGCGCATCCTGCGCGACGGCCTCGAGATCGTCTGCATGACCGAGTACCACGGCGGCTGGCCCTACTTCGTCGCCTTCCCGCCCGACCGCCCGACGGTCACGCTCGCTTCGACCATTCACGACACCGGCGGCACGCAGCTCCATGTCGCCGAGACCGAGAAGTACCCACACGTGACGTACTTCTTCAACGGCGGGGAGGAGCAGCCGTTCGAGGGCGAGGAGCGCCAGATGGCGCAGTCGCCGAAGGAGGTCGCGACCTACGACCTCAAGCCCGAGATGAGCGCGGAAGCGGCCGCCGACCTTTTCGTCGGTGACTGGGCCGCGCACGACCACCGCTTCGGCGTGATCAACTTCGCGAACCCGGACATGGTCGGCCACAGTGGCGTGATCCCCGCCGTGGTGCAGGCGGTGGAGACGACCGACACGCAGCTGCAGCGGATCGTCGACGCCGTCCACGCGAAGGGCGGCGTCTGCCTGATCACCGCTGACCACGGCAACGCCGAGCAGCAGCTTGAGCCCGACGGATCCCCGAACACGGCGCACACTCTCAATCCGGTCCCGTTCATCGTCACCAAGCACGGGGTCAACTTGCGCGAGCAGGGGATTCTCGCCGACGTGACGCCGACGGTGCTCGACCTGCTTGGCATCGCGCAGCCGGCGGCGATGACCGGCGAATCGATGATCGCCTGAGCGGCTACTCGCTGTTGTTCTGAACGAAGCCGCGCATGCCGTCGATCTGACTCTGGACGGTGTCGTTGCGGACAGGCTGCGGCTTGGTGTCGCCGAGCATCACGCCGGCCGCTGCAGCGGCGATCACAGCGGCGATCAAGAGGGCCGCGATGGTCAGCCTGCGCGTGGTCTTGCTCGACGCGGGCGGGTGCGCGACCTCGCGGCTACCGGTGTTGTGACGCGGTGTCTGCGCGATCTGGGTGACGGCCGTGGCCGCCTCGGCTGCCGGCGCCGGCCTGCGCTTGGGTGCCGGTGCGGCGGCGGCGCGCCCGCGCCCGCGCGCCGCGATCATCTTCGTCGCCGCCGCGGGATCGCTCAGCACCTGCGTGACGAACTGTGATTCACGGCGCTGCAGCGCTCCCCGCATCGCCTGGGCGAACTCGCGTGCGGTCGCGAAACGCAGTTTCGGGTCGTAGCTGAGCGCGACGCGGATCGTGCGGTCGAGTTCGACGGGGACGAGCGGATTCAGCTCGACCAACGGCGTCGGCAACTCGTCGCGCTGCTTCATCGCAAGTTCCGTGATCGACTTGTAGAGGTAGGGGAGGCGCCCACCGAGCATCTCGTAGGTGACCACGGCGAGCGAGTAGATGTCCGACTGCGGACCGGTCTCGCCGCCGGTCGCCTGCTCGGGGGACAGGTAGGCCACGGTGCCGAGCACCGATCCAACCTGGGTCACACGGGTCATCTCGGCGGCCTTCGCGATGCCGAAGTCGGCGAGCTTTGCGTGACCGTCGGGGGTGATGATCAGGTTCGCCGGCTTGACGTCGCGGTGGATCACGCCTGCCTTGTGGGCGCACTCGAGCGCCTCACAGGCGTCGCTGGCGATCGCGACGGCGCGCGGTGGCTCGAGCTTCTGTCCGCCGCGAAGCATGTCCGAAAGTGGCGTGCCCTCGACGTATTCCATGACGATGAAATGGCGGTGCGAAGCGGTGTCGGAACCGGAGTCGAAGACCTGCACGATGTTCGGGTGCTGCAGGCGTGCGACGGCGAGTGCTTCGTGGCGAAAGCGGGTCACGAAGTCCTGGTCGCCGGCGAGGTGCTCGGCGAGCATCTTCAGGGCGACGGTGCGCTGCAGCGTCGTGTCCTCGGCCTTCAGCACGACGGACATTCCGCCACTGCCGATCTTCTCGAGTTCGCGGTAACGGCCGCCGATCAGCGGCGCTGCGGGTGTCGTCGACTCGCTCACGGCTGCAGGCCGGCGCCTCCGGATTCGCCCGGGTCGGTCGTCTGGTTGTCGTTGCCGGCACCACCGTTCCCGTTTCCGTTCCCGTTGTCGTTGTTGCCGTTGCCGTTCTGGTTGTCACCGTTGGTCGTGCCGCCGGTGTCTCCGGTCGGTTCGACCGGGGGCGGGGTGTCAGTCGGGCTCTCCGTCGGTCCCGTCGGTGCAGTCGTCTCGTCGGTCGGAGTGGTCTGCGTGATCTCGACGCACTCCCGTGCCACGAGTTCCTGCAGCCGTGCCACGCTTCCGGCCCACGCCTCGCCCAGTTCCGGGCGGTCAGAGTTGACACGAGTGGACTGCTTTGCGAGCGCTGTGACCCTGCGGTCGGCGGCCTCGCAGCGGCCTTCGTCGACGAACTCCTGCGCGGCATCGAGTGCGGCGAGCGCGTTGTCGGCCTCGCGCGCCGAGAAGTCCTGGCCCGAACCGCCGCAGCCGGACACGACCCCAGCGACTATCGCGCAGGCCAGCATTGCGGCGGCGATGCGCGGCTGGAGTGTCGATCTACCCGGAATTCTGGGCACGGTCAGAGATTAGGGCGGGATTCGGCCGGTCGATTCATACAGGTTTGCGGGGATATTGAGCGCGTGTGGCGCTCACGCCGACGAGCTCTCCGCGCGTCGGCGCTCAACCGCACCGGTCAGGGCGGCGACCATCTCGTCCATCGTGTAGTCGCCTTTCGCAAGGAATCCGTCCGCGCCGGTCTCGCGCGCAACGCGTTCGCCGTCCTCGTCTGCGGCGCCGGAGTGCAGGATCACCGCCGCGGCCGGCTGATGCTCGCGGAAGACCTCGACGATCGTCGCCCCGGAGGCGTCGCCGAGGCGCAGGTCGACGAGCGCAGCGTCGCACGAGTTGCCCGCGGAAAGCCAGCCGCGTGCGTCCGACGCGCTGGCGCACGTCGAGACCGCGAATCCGTTTGCCTCGAGCATCGTCGCGGCGGCGTCGCGAACCAGGTCGTGGTCGTCGACGATCAAGACCGTCAGGCCGGTCGACGGGTCCGCCGGCACGACAGCGGCGGTTTCTTCCGTGGACTGGCCCGGCGGCTGGTCTGACTCGCCCCCGGAGATCGCGTCGAGCAGCTCGGCGAGGGTTGACTCCTTGAGCAGATAGCCGTTCGCGCCCGCAGCGGTCGCCGATCGGACGCTCTCCTCCTGGGCGGACGCCGAGAACGCGAGGATCCGCGCCGTGTCGTCAAAGCGGCGCAGCGCGCTGATCGTCGCCGTACCGCTGAGCCCGGGAAGTCGCATGTCGATCACGTAAACGTCGGCCTCGCCACCCTCGCGGACCCACGCAACGATGTCGCGCCCGTTGTCGAAACTTGCTACCAGTTGGTAACCGTCGACGTAACCAAGGATTTCCTCTATGAGGTTCCTGATCACCGCAGAGTCATCGGCGATCGCAATGCGTGATGCGTTGTCGCTCGGATCCATCTATGGGATTCTGCCCTAAGTACGGATGCGTTCACAGCTCCGCTCGGCAAAAGATTTGGAGAAACCGGGTTTTTGAGCATTCGCCCAAGCGATTAGCCGGTAGGGCTCGGAAGCATACACCGCCGAGTAACCCCATTGAGGTACGGGTCAGTTGGGCTCGTCCGCGGGGCCGTCGAGCGGCAGGGTCGCGATGATCTCGGTGCCGCCGCCGGACACGCCGGAGATCTCGAAGCTGCCGCCGAACATCTGCGCGCGCTCGCGCATTCCCAGCAATCCGAGGTGGCTCCCTTCGGAACTCGGCCCGGTGACGGCGCCTTCGTAGCCGATTCCATCGTCCGAGATCGAAATCTCAATCAGCCCGTCGTGCAGTTCGACGTCGACGTTCGCCTTGTCGGCGCGCGCATGCTTCTGGATGTTCGTCAACGCCTCCTGGACGATCCTGAAGATCGTGATCGAGAATTCGCTGCCGAGATCTTCCGGAACGTCCGACTTCACAGTGACCTCGACGCCGTCAACGTGCCGTCCCAGTTCTGCGAGCGCGGCGTTGATCCCGTTGTCGTCGAGTACCTGCGGACGCAGTTCCATCAGCAGCGCGCGCAGCTCTCGGGCGCAGGCGCGGATTTCGTTTGCGCCGTCGGCGATGATCGCCGACGCCGTCGAGAAGTCGCTCTGCTCGACCCGCGACTGGGCGAGCTCGAGGCGGATTGCCGTTGCGCCGAGCTGCTGCAGCACGCCATCGTGGATGTCCGCCGCGATCATCGAACGCTCGCGCTCCTGGGCCTCGACGAGACGTCGCGTCGACGACCGGCGCAGTGACTCGATGGTGGCGTTGGCGCGTGAGCGCGCGATCGATCCGGCGACCGCGACCGGAATGCTTCCGATCGTGTCGGACTCGAGCTGGTCGGGGAGGTGCGCGGTGAAGATCTGGAACTCCGCCTCTTTCAGGCCGTCGATCACGACCGCGTAGACCAATCGGTGCGGCGGTTCGCCTTCGCCTTCCTCGGGGAGGTCGGTCGCTCCGGAAGCCGCGATTTCATGCTCCGTGTCCTCGATGAATTCGACGGCGCGGACGCCGATCACGTCGGTGCAGGCGCTTAGCGCCTCCACGGCGACGGTGAGCGCCGCGCCGCGTTCTGTCGGTTCGACCAGACGGCGCTGGATGCGGGTGGCGGCCTGGGCGAAGTCAATCGCGCGCGCCGCCGCGTTGGCGCGCACGGTCTTGTCCATGTTCACGGCGATGATCGTCGCCATCGCACGCAGGGCGGCGAACGAATACTCATCGGGATGCGCGTCCGGCAGCAGCGGCACCGCGAAAAGGCCGACTGGATGGCCACTGTCGTCGTGTGACGGCAGCGGAATGACCATGTACGTGTGCGCGTCAGGCACAAGTACGACCGCAGGGTTCGGGTCGGCGGCGAACCGCTCGCGAGCGATCGCGGCGCACTCGGGGTCGGCCGCCTCGCTGGCGGCGCCGCTCGGCAGGTCGTAGGCCGGCTCGAGGATCCACCACCAGGCGGGAAGCTCCGGGTCGGCGAGGTAGCGGGCGGCGACGAACTTCTGCGCGATCTCGGTCGTCGCCTCCATTGCCTGACGTGGCGTCAGGTCCTGTTGAAAAGCTTCGGCGAAGGCGTCGGATACGTTGGCGCCGGCGATGCGCTCGCGCATCAAGGGGTCGGGTATCGCCTGCGAGGCCGCCGTCGCATCCAGCGCGGGTATGTTCGAGGGGTCTCGGTCCAAGTGCCTACGGACGGAATCGACGTCGAGCGAATGTTCATGCACAGCCCAAAACGGAATCCCGGCAGGGCCGACGCCCTCCAGAATACCCTCGCGGCGGCCGCCGTGGTGGCGCTCGCCGGATTGGCGGCCGACTTCGTGCTGTGGCCGCGCGACCAGCTCCCTCCCGTCGCGGACGTTCCGCAGCGCGCGTACTTTTCACAGACCTTCATCGAGCGAGCTTCCGATTTCCGTGGTCCGCAGAGCGTGCTCGGCATTCTGTCGCTGCTAGCGCTCGTCGCCGTTCCGCTTCTGGTCGCCCTGTTCTGGCCGCGAGTCTCTTGGCTGCAAGCGCCGCGGGAACGCTGGGCCGACCGACGTAGCGGCGCGAGGCTCGGCCGCGGAGGGATGGGGACGGCGGCGATCGTCGCCGCCGCGGTCACGCTGCTGACGCTCGTTGTCTCGCTGCCCTTCGAGCTGATCGCGTTCCTGCGGGCGCGCGACTACGGGCTGGCGGTTCAGAGCGTCGGCGGGTGGCTCTTCGACCAGGCACTCTCGGCGCTGCTCACCGTCGCCGGCATCGTGCTGCTCGCGCTGATCGCTGTCTTTCTGCTGCGCCGCGTCGCGCGCTGGTGGTGGCTGGCGTTCGGTGGCTGCCTCGTCGTGTTCGCCGTGGTCCTCCAACTGGTGGCGCCGACGTTGATCGCGCCGCTGTTCGCCGACTACACCAAGCTTCCGGCGGGGCAACTGCGCAGCGAGACCGAGACGCTCGCCCGACGGGCCGGCGTCGAGCCGGGCGAGATTTATCTCGTCGACGCCTCGAAACGGACGACCGGCGCGAACGCGCTCGTCACCGGTATCGGTGCGAGCAAGCGCGTGGTGATCTACGACACGCTGCTCAACGACTTCACACCTGCCGAGCGCCGACAGGTCCTGGCGCACGAACTCGGACACGCTCACCGCAACGACGTGATCTACGGCCTCGTCTGGTTCGCGTTCGTGGCGCTCGCTTCGATGTTTGCCGTTGACCTCTTTGCTCGGGTACTCGCGGGGCGGCGCGGCGTGGAACTCGATTCGCCTGCCGGTATCGCGATGCTGCTCGCGGCCGCGATGCTTGCCGTCGCGATCAGTCAGCCCGCGGCCAACGCATATTCGCGGCGCGTTGAGGCGCGCGCCGACGCCTTCGCGATCCGGCTCACCGGTGAGCCGCAGACGGCGATCGCGCTTGAACAGCGGCTGACGCGCCAGAACCTCTCAAGGCCGGAGCCGCCGGCGCTGCTCCAGTTCGTGTTCGGAACCCACCCGACGCCGATGCAGCGGATCGGTATGGCCGTGACGGTCGAGCGCGAGCAGCGCTGAGTCAGACCTCTTCGTCGGGCTCGGGCTCGTCGTTGCCGGGCTCGTCGCCTTCGTACTCCGGGAGGTTGCGGATGCCTTCGCTGGTCGTCCACTTGGAGTAGTTGTCCTCCATCGCGTCGATCAACTCGCGCATGAAGCGAGGGGAGAGGTTGACCCGTGTGACGACGACGCCCGGGATCTCCTCGACGTCGACCTCGTGGTCGACGCGGGCGAACGTGACGGTGAACTCGTAGTCGGAGTGGCTGATGTTCGCGAAGTTGGCGTACACGCCAGCCATCTGTTCCGGCTGGAAGTGGATGTTGAACCCGCGTTGCTCTGACTGTTCTTCGGACATCGTGACCCTCTCACTGTCGGTTGCAAGACTCGCTCTGGAGGTTAGAGGTAGTATCGCGCCCGCACGTGACTTCAGCGCCCACAAGCACTCCGCGCAGCGATCCGATTGCGATTCTGCGCACCGCCGTGGGTGAGGCAGCCGCCAGCGTCGCCGGTACCGAGAAGGTGCCGGCCGGAGTGGTGCTTGAGCGGCCGAAGAACCGCGCACACGGCGATTTCGCGACGAACGCGGCGATGGTCTGTGCGCCCGTGGCGCGCGACAATCCACGCAACGTCGCCGACGGGATCGCCGCCAGGCTCGCCGAAGTTCTCGGTGCGGAGCTGTCCGCTGCCGACGTCGCCGGTCCTGGATTTCTGAATCTTCGCCTCAGCGACGACTGGTACGCGGGCGTGCTGGCGTCCGTGCTCGCCGACGACGCGTTCGGATCAGGCGTGGCCCCGGTGCTTGAGACGATCAACGTTGAGTTCCCCAGCGCCAATCCGACCGGGCCGATGCACATCGGTCACGGCCGCAATGCGGCATATGGAGATGCGCTCTGCCGCACGCTGGAGTACGCCGGCCACAAGGTGATACGCGAGTACTACTCGAACGACTACGGCTCGCAGGTCGACCGCTTCGCGGCTTCGGTCGCGGCGCGCGCGAAGGGCGATGATGTCCCGGACGACGGCTACCAGGGCGAGTACATCGCCGAACTGGCGGCCTCGATCCCTGGCGCGGCCGATATGTCACGCGACGAGTTGATTCCGGTGGCGGTGGCGGCGATGCTCGAGCGCATCGCAGCGACACTCACGCGGATGCGCGTCAGCACCGACGTCTGGTTCTCGGAGCGCACGCTGCATGAGGACGATCGTTTCGACGTCGCGATCGAGAAGCTGCGCGAATCCGGTCACATCTATGAGCACGACGACGCGCTCTGGATGCGCACGACCGAGTTCGGCGACGACAAGGACCGTGTGCTCAGGCGCGGCAGCGGCGACTACACCTATTTCGCGACGGACATCGCCTACCACCAGGACAAGCGCTCACGCGGAGCCGACCGCCTGATCGACATCTGGGGCGCCGATCACCACGGCTACATCCAACGGATGAAGGCCGCCTACGCCGCGCTCGGCGGCGACCCGAACACCTTCGAGCCGGTGATCATGCAGCTGGTCAATCTGACCGAGGGCGGGACACGCGTGCAGATGAGCAAGCGCTCGGGAGAGTTCGTGACCGTCGACGACCTGCTCGACGACATCGGCGCCGACGCTCTGAGGTTCTTCCTCGTGCAGCGGAGTCACGAGACGACGATGGACCTCGACCTCGCGCTCGCACGTGAACAGTCGGACAAGAACCCTGTCTATTACGTGCAATATGCACACGCGAGGATCAGTTCGATCCTCGATCGCGCGCCGGAGTCCCTGGCTGCCGGGGCGCCGGATTCGGCGCCGGAGCTGCACGAGTCCGAACGCGCGCTGATCCGCCGGATCGCTGAGTTCCCGGACGAGATCGCAGAAACCGCCGCTCGGCGGGCGCCGCACCGCCTGACGATCTACGGCCGCGAGCTGGCGTCGGAATTCAGCGCCTTCTACCGCGACTGCAAGGTCGTCGGCGAGCCGGAGCAGATCGAACGCTTCCGCGTGGCGCTTTGCGTCGCTACTCGCCGAACGCTCGCCCGCACGCTCGACCTGCTCGGGGTCGAGGCGCCCGAGCGCATGTGAAATCGGTCAGTAGTTCAGGTTCAGCGAGCCGGTCAGGTCGGCCGCCCACGAATTGAGCCGGAAAAACTCCCCGGTCAGAATCATCACGCCGATCACGATCAGGATCGCGCTGCTCACCCCGAGCAGCAGCGGGTAATGCTTCTTGATCCACTCAGAGGCGTTCGTCAGCGCGCCGACACCTAGCGCCGCGAGGATGAACGGCACGGCGAGACCCATCGAGTAGAAGAACAGCAGCAGGGCGCCCTGCGGGAGGTTCTCGCGCGTGCTCGCAGCGGTGAGGATCGCCCCGAGCGTGGGGCCCAGGCAGGGGGTCCAGGCCAGCGCGAAGGCGGCGCCCGCGACGATCGGCCCGGCGGTCCCGGCCTTCTCGGCGAGCTGCTCGGAGCGAACCTCGATGTTCAGCGCCGGGACGAAGATCGTCGCCGCCATGAACACGCCGAGGGCGATGATCGCAACGCCGCTGATCTTGCGCAGGAGAATGACGTTGTCGGTCATCAACTGCCCGACGCCGGTCGCGACCATTCCGCCGAGCATGAAGATCACCGTGAACGAAGCGACGAAGATCAGCGCCGGCACGAGCATCCGACGGGCACCGCGCTCGTCGCCGTGCTCGCCGACCGCAACGCCAGAGATCGCGGCGAGGTAGCCGGGCACCAGTGGCAGCACGCAGGGGGTGAAGAAGGAGATCAGGCCGACGCCGAACGCGGCCAGCACTGTGGTGTCTACTGAGCCGTCCATGCCTTCGAAGAAGCCCTAAAGATCGTACTTCTGGATGTCGCGGTCGAGTTCCTCAGACGCCCCGGCCGACTGCGCATGGGTCGGCGCATCGGACCTGGCGCGACTCCATCTGAGCGCGCCGAGAACGATCGCCGTCAACGCGGCCAGCAGCGCCACGAGCGGCACGATCCAGGCGGTGAGGTCAAAGCCGGACTTCTTCGGCACGGCCAGCACCACGTCGCCGTACTCCTCGACGAGCGCAGCCTTGATCTGCTCCTTGCTCTCGCACTTGTCGGCCCGCTCGCGGATGAAGTTGCGCACGTCTTCGGCCTGGGGTCCGCCGGCGTTGACGAGCGGCACGCCGCAGATCACGCACATCACCTCGTCCTGAAGTGCGATCAGTGAAGTCTTCGGGCAGGCGGCCTCGGCCGCGGGGGCGAGCAGCAACGTGGCCAGGAGGGCGAGCGCGGCGAGCGTCGCCGCTCGCATCAGCTCTTCTCCGCGAGGATCGGAGGAAGCACCTCGTTCAGCCACTCAGAATCGATCTGTCCGCGATGCAGGGCCGCCACGTTGCCGGCGCGGTCGATCACGAACGTCTCGGGCATCTGCTTGGTGCCGTAGTCGGAGGTCGCCCACTCACTCGTGTAACGCAGGATCGGATAGGTCAGTTTGTTCTCGATGATGAACTTGTTCGCTTTGCTCGATAGGTCGTCGACGTCGGCACCGAGCACGACCAGGCCGTCCTTCTTGTACCTGTCGTAGGCGGCGTTGATCTCGGGTGCCTCGTCTTTGCACGGCTCACACCAACTGGCCCAGAAGTTGAGCAGCACGACCTTGCCCTTGTAATCGGAAACCGCAGCCTCGGAGGTGGTGTTCAGCACGCGGACCGCGCGGTCGGACGCCGGAAGCCGCTTGCCGGCGGCCAGCGCATTGTCGTACTTGTTGCCGCCGCTCTTGATCACCACGCCATAGGTGAGCAGCGCGAGCAGGGCCGCGACGGCGATGACGACAGGGATCGTCCAACGTGAACGTGTGCGCTCCATGCGGCTGCTGAGCGTAGAGGGAGGCATGAGATTCCCCGGCACAACCATCCTCGACCGGTGGCAAACTATGCGTATGGGCAATCGGAGGGAGGACAGCAGGTGAGCGGCAAAACATCAACCGCAAAAATGATCGCGGGAGCGGGCGGCGTCCTATTGATTGTTTCGTTGTTTCTGAAATGGACTGGCATCGACGTCGGAGCCTCAGGTGTTGACACAAGTCAGCTTCCGTCAGCGGCGCAGGACACGGTCTCGAACATTCAGGACGCCGCCAGCGCAAACGCGTTCGACTTGTTCGGTTGGATTCCGTTGCTGTACATCGTCCTCGGCGTCCTCGCGGCGTTGCCTCTGGTCCTGGACCTGTCAAACCTCGAGATCGAGCTGCCGTTCGAACCCTCGTTCGTTGGTCTCACTGCGGGTCTGCTCGCGCTCGGCGGAATGCTCGTCGTCGTCGATTCGCCCGGCTCGATGAAGATCGGCGCTTGGATCGCGCTTTTGTCCGCCCTCGCAATGGCGATCGGTGGGTATATGCAGTGGTCCGAGTACGAGGAAGAGGACCTTGCTCCGGTCAGTTACGCGCAGCCGCCGTCGCCACCGGCCGCACCGCAGCCGCCTCCTCAGGGGCCGCCGACCCCTCAGCCCCCACCACCGCCACCGCAGCAGGGCTGAAACGTTTCGCCAAGATCGGCGCTCTTCCGTCAAGGGGGGCGCCGTTTTTGTCGATGCGACCGGTATGGAATCCTCAGAGTCCCGTACGTTCGCTCAGTTCGGCGGCTTCCTGCTGCTCGTGTCGTTGGCGCTGCCCTACTTCGCGATCTCCTTCGCGGGGCTCGGCTCAATGGGGTTCCGCCTCTGGACCGTCGACAAGGGCGCGTTTGTGCTCGTCGCCGCCTATGGGCTGCTCGCTCTCGCGCAGATCCGTCTCTCGTCGCGCGACACGATGGCGCTGATCTACCTGATCATCGGCGGTCTGTTCACCGCAGCGCTGATCTACCGGATCTGGATCTCGCCGCCGGGATCTGCGCCGCTAGACATCCCCGGCGGTTCGGGGACGATCAACGGGCAGTCGACCACGGGGATGTCCGCCAACGACATTCTCGAGGCGCTCGGGATCGAGCTCAAGCCCTCCTACGGTTCTTACCTGGCGATGCTCGGGAGTGCGTTCTTCACGATCGGGGCGTTCCTCGAGTTTCGAGCCGCCGGTGCGGCGAGCGCCGCCGCTGCGTTGCAGCCGCCGCCGATGGCAATGCCGACCTCGCCCGGCCAGCGCTACCAGCCGCCGGCCCCGCCGAACGCCTACGCCCCGGATCCCTTTGCGCAACGACCGGGTGTTCCGCCCGATCCGTTCGCGCAGCAGCCCGTTCCGGCCGCAGCGGTCGCGGTGCCACCCGATCCGTTCGCGCCGAAGCCCGCGCAGCCGTCGCCGCCGCAGGCGCCTCCCGCCGCGCCGCCGCAGTACGCACCGCCGCAACCTCCGGCCGGACATCCGCCGCAGCCGCCGCCGGGCCAGTAGAGAGAAGCGGGCGACGGGTCTCGAACCCGCGACCTCAAGCTTGGGAAGCTTGCGCTCTACCAACTGAGCTACACCCGCGTGGTCTCGCAGACTACCGATGCCGGCAACGGTTTCAAGCTCCGAATTCGCCATCGTCCGGCCCGATGCGGCCGCACGATGGCGTGAATCGGGCTTGAACAGGTGTTACGCGTCGGCGAGTTCGACGGCGCGCGTGAAGACCGCGTCGAGCATGGGCTCAGTCAACCGGCCGGTGAACGTGTTCTGCTGGCTCACGTGGTAGCTGCCGAGCAAGGTCACGCCGCCCACCGTGGCCTCGGCGCCGTGGGCGAACTTCGGCTTCGGACGCGGGGTCGCATGACCGATCGTCGCCAGCCCACGCAGCGCCGCGTTCCAGCCGAAAGCACCCAGCGCCACGAACACGCACGCCTCAGGTAGCAGCGCCAACTCGCGCTCCAGAAACGGCGCACAAGCGTCGCGCTCATCGACCGAAGGTTTGTTGTCAGGCGGCGCGCAGCGAACGCCGGCCGTCACCCACACGTCGGTCAGTTCCAACCCATCGTCGATCGACACCGAATGCGGCTGGTTCGCAAGCCCTGCCCGGTACAACGCCGCGTACAGCCAGTCGCCCGAACGGTCCCCGGTGAACATCCGCCCGGTGCGGTTCGCCCCGTTCGCGGCCGGCGCGAGTCCCACGACGACGATCCTCGCCGCAGGGTCTCCGAAACCAGGCACCGGTCGCGCCCAATAGGTCTCGCCGCGATACCGCTTCGGTGGGTCGGCCGCGACAGACTCGCGCCATGTAACCAGCCGCGGACACGCGCGGCAGCTACTGACTTCTTCAGACAATGTCCGCAAGGCATCCACAGCCGGTATTCAAACAGCAGCGACCTGCGATAATCCTGACCCCCAGATGGACCCTGCACGCAAGCGCAAGACCCGCCTGATCGTCACGCTCGGAGTCGCATTGCTGCTGGCGACGGCGCTGATCTACACCAGTTTCAGCGCATCGACAGTCGCACGCACGCCCTCCCAGCTGATCGCCGCCCACACCCCCGGTGAGAGCTATGAGCTGACCGGCAAAGTCGCCATGGGCTCGGTCAAGAAATCCGACGACAAGCTCGACTTCGCGGTCGAGGACCGCGCCGGCGGATCGAACGCCAAGTCGATCAAGGTCAAGTACACCGGTACGGTGCCCGACCCGTTCCGTGAGGGACGCGAGGTGATCGTCACCGGCAAGGTCCACGACGGGGTGCTCATCGCCGAACCCGGATCGCTCGTGACCAAGTGCCCGTCGAAGTTCACGAATTCAGAAGAGGGTTCGACCGCGTCGATGGCAGCGCCATCGTCCGGCAACTGAGCAGATGATCTTCGGCCGCGTCTGCATGCTCACGGCCTTCGCCGTGGCGATCTACATCGCCGGTGCCGGTTTTTACGGCGCCTCGACCGGCAAGCGCGCGTGGTCGATATCGGCGCGGCGCGGGATCTACGCGCTCTGCGCGCTCGCGATCGCGGCGTTCGTGACGCTCGAGATTGCCTACATCACCTCGGACTTCTCGTTCTCGCTCGTCGCGCTCAACTCGAGCACGACGACGCCGCTCTTCTACAAGGTCACGGCCGTCTGGTCGAGCCAGGCCGGTTCGCTGCTGTTGTGGGTCACGGTGCTCGGGATCTTCTCGAGCCTCGTGCTCCGCCTCACCCGCGACACGCATCGCGAGGTCGGCGCGTGGGCCACCGGCGTGCTCGGCGTGATCGCCACCTTTTTCCTGACGCTGATCGTCTTTTTCCCGGACGCGAACCCGTTCCTCGCCTCTGACCCGGTGCCCGTCGAAGGCAACGGCCTCGCTCCGCTGCTGCGGCACCCGAGCATGATGTTCCACCCGCCGATGCTCTACACCGGCTACGTCGGCTTCTCGATCCCGTTCGCCTTCGCGATCGGTGCGCTGATCACCCGGCGCGTCGACGCATCGTGGATCCGCTCGACGCGCGCGTTTGCGCTCGCGGCCTGGACCTTCCTGTCGATCGGAATTCTTCTCGGCGCGCGCTGGTCGTACACCGAGCTCGGTTGGGGTGGCTACTGGGGATGGGATCCCGTCGAGAACGCCGCCCTGCTTCCGTGGCTCGTAGCGACGGCCTTCATCCATTCGATCCAGGTCCAGGAGCGCCGCGGCATGCTCAAGGTCTGGAACGTCTCGCTGATCGCCGGCACGTTCACGCTCGCGATTCTCGGCACGTTCCTCGTGCGCTCGGGCATCCTCGACTCGATTCACGCGTTCGGTGAGTCGACACTCGCCGTCCCGTTCCTGATCTTCATCGTTGCGATCATCGTCGTATCGGCGTCGCTGATCATCTCGCGCCTGCCAGACCTGCGCAGCGCTCACCGGCTCGACTCGATCTTCTCGCGCGAGGCGATGTTCCTGCTCAACAACTTCCTGCTGGTCGGTCTTGCCGCCGTCGTCTTCTGGGGCACGTTCTTCCCGCTGATCGCCGAGGCGGTCACCGGCGAGAAGGCGAGCGTCGGCCCTCCGTGGTTCTCGCAGTACGTGACGCCGCTGGCGATCCTGCTCGTGCTGGTGAGCGGAATCGGGCCGATCATCCCATGGCGCCGCGTTGACCGGGCGAAGGCGTTCGCGCTGTTCATCGCTCCAGTGGTCTGCGCGGTGACCGCGCTTGTCGTCACGGGCCTGCTCGTCGGCGTTCTCAACAGCGCCAACGCCACGGCGATGTTCGCGGTCGCCGCGTTCGCGTTCTGCGTGATGGTGCGCGAGTTCTACACCGGGGCGCGGGCACGCCAGGCGCTCGAAGGCGGCAGCTTCCCGCAGGCACTCGCGCGCCTCGTGTCGCGTAACCGCAGGCGTTACGGCGGCTACATCGTCCATCTGGGCATCATCACGCTGGCAGTCGGCGTTGCCGCCTCGTCGGCCTTCGACCAGAGCGTCGAGCGCAACGTCAAAGTCGGCGAGACGTTCCGCGTCGGCGGCTACGACGTCAAGTACGTACGTGCGACATCGGAGGCCAAGAACGAGTACCTCAGCTTCGGTTCGGTGCTCGACGTCTCGAAGAACGGCAAGCACGTCGCGACGATGACTCCGGCGCGCCAGAACTACCCGCTCAACTCCGACCGTGTCGGGCCGGTCGCCCGCTACTTCGAAGGCGAGATCACCAGCGAGGTCGCACTCAAGGCCGGACCGCTGCGCGACCTCTGGACCAGCGTCAGTCCCGACACCTCCGGCCTTGAAAGGGCGATCACCGCCGGCGGCAAGCTGCCGCAGATAAAGGACAACCCCGAGGTGCAGGCGCTCGTGATCACGACGATCGTCAACTCTTTCCCCAAGCAGCGGCCGACGGCGCGCGTGCTGTTCATCGTCAACCCGATGGTCACCTGGATCTGGGTCGGTGGAATCATCGTCCTGCTCGGCGCGTTGACCGCGTTGTGGCCGTCGTCGAACATTGTCCGTTCGCGCGTTTCGGCCTCGGCGGCGGCGCGGGCGGCCCGCGGCGGCGCACGTAAGCCCAAGCCTTCGGCCAAGCCGCAGGCGGTTCAGGCGACGAAGGAGTCGACGTGAACGCGCTGCAGATCCTCCTTTCGATGGTCGCCGTCGGTGGCGTGATCACCTTCTTGGCATGGCCGGTGCTGAAGGGTGTCGACGAGCGAGTGGTCGACGCTGAACGCGCGGAGCTCGAAGACGCCAAGCAGGCCAAGTACCGCGAGATCAAGGACGCCGAGCTCGAGCACAAGGCGGGTCGCATGACGCGGGAGCAGTGGGAAGAGACCGACGCAGAGCTGCGCCGCGAGGCGTTGCAGATCCTGCGACGGATTGACACGCTCGGTGCCGCCCCCGCCACGAGCGAGCAGCCCGGCTAGACTTTCCCGCCTATGGACGCAGTTCTCGCAGTTCTTCAGCTCATCATCAGCGTCGTCCTGATCTTCCTCGTGCTCCTGCACTCGGGCAAAGATTCGGGGCTTTCCGGCGCATTCGGCGTCGCTCCCGGCAGCGGCCCGTTCGGTGGTGGCTCGCTGCTCGAGCGCAACCTTGACCGCTGGACGATCGTTTTCGCGGTCCTGTTTGTCGTGAACTCGCTGCTCCTGCTCAAGGTCCTTTAGCTCACGCTTTTCTCTCCCGCGATGAGCGACGCCTCCGTTCTCGTCGTCAAGCATGTGCCCTGGGAGGGTCCTCACCGCATTGCTGAGGCGCTCGAGGCATGCGGACTGGCTCTGGACGTGCGCTGTCCGATCGAGGGTGACCAGCTGCCGCCGCACGACCGTGTCGCGGGGGCGGTCTTCATGGGTGGGCCGATGAACGTCGACGAGATCGACAGGCATCCGGGTCTGCTGGCGGAGCGTGTCTGGCTGGCCGAGGCCATCTCCGTCGATATGCCCGTGCTCGGTGTCTGTCTCGGCTCGCAACTGATCGCGCGGTCACTCGGCGCGGCCGTTCGCCCGGGCGGGGCGCCCGAGATCGGCTGGAAGACCGTGACGGTTCAAGACGACCAGGACCCGCTGATGCGCCACCTCGCGCCGGCGGCGACCGTGTTGCATTGGCACGGCGACGTTTTCGACCTTCCGGCGAGCGCGAAGTGCCTTGCGTCGAGCGAGCAGACGGAGGTACAGGCATTCCGCGTGCGCAACGCGTGGGGAATGCTCTTTCACCCCGAGGCCGACGCCGCGCTCGTCG
Source organism: uncultured Thermoleophilaceae bacterium (assembly GCA_964455545.1). Taxonomy (GTDB): domain Bacteria; phylum Actinomycetota; class Thermoleophilia; order Solirubrobacterales; family JACPNS01; genus JACPNS01. The sequence goes on from CAYVWQ010000011.1 coordinate 80,826, forward strand.
ACCGATGGCTCTCCGAGGAGACCATGGCTTTAGAGGCGGAAGCCGCGCTCGGGGCGCGCGCCTCCGACCGGCTCAGGTTGGACGCCGCGAAAAACGAGACGGAGTTGAAGGCGGTGTCCGAGCCGCTGTTCGCGGCATTCGGCGAGTTGCTCGCAGCGACGAGCTAGGCGACTGCCAGCTCGAGGGCCTTGTGGCGCGCGTTGACAGCGCCGACCGCGCGGTCCCAGAGGTCTTCGGGCGAGTCCTCGTAGGGCTCGAGCTCGGCGATGCCGATCTCGGCCGAGCAGCGCGAGTCCTCTGACAGCGACTTCTCGATCGTCGAGCGAAGTTCGATCAGATCGATGATCTCCCTGCGCGGCGCGATCACGGCGTAATACTCGTCGCTGGCGTATCCGATCACGTCGGTTTCGCGCAGCGCCTTCTCGACATGTCCGACGACCCGGCGGGACGGGACGGAGCCATCGTCGGTGCCGATCAGCATCAGTCCGAGCGGATCGCCGAAGCTGCGTGCTCTGGTGACCTCTTCATTCAGCCGCGCGTTGAACTCGTCGGAAGTCGCGAAACCGTTGACAGGACGGCTGAGGCCGAGAGCGACGCGGCTGCGCACCTTTTTGTGCGCCCGCATCCACAGGAAGGCCGCTACCAGCCCGGCCATCGTGACGAGCGCGAGGAGACCGAAGACCCACGCGGGAATCGAGAGGATTTTCTGCTGTTCGGTCACGACGGTGACCGAGGCGTCGTGGCCGCTCTCGTCCGCGCTCTGGTCTGAGGATGCCTTCTTGCCCGACTTGGCCTTGTTGCTTCCGCCGGACACGCCCGACCCCTGTGCACTGCTCGACCGGCTGCCGCTCGAACCGCCGGAGGAGCTGCCGGACGACGCCGACTTGTTGCTGGACGAGCCGCTCGACGACTTGGACGAGGAACTCTTGGAGGTGCCGCTCGACTTAGGGGCAGAGTTTCCTGACGAGGAGTTGGAAGTGGACGGCGCCGGGTTCGATGCCGCAGGCGCCGATGATGACGAGCTCTGACTCGGGGTCGAGCTCGAAGACGAAGACGACGAATCGGTCGACGGCGAGCTCGACGAGCTGCCACCGGATTCGACCTTGACCAGTCCGTCCTGCCCGCCGACGGTCACGCTCAGCGCATTGGCGCCGGCCGCGCCCCAGACGACGATGGCGCACCAGGCAACCGCCATCGTCAGTGCCACCAGGCCGGCGCGGTGCGAAAGAGAAGGGGGGAGGGAGTTCGTCAGTTTGCGATCCATCGCGGGTCGCAATGACTATACCTACCTTCGGGTACAGCTACCTAAAACGGTGGACGTTTGACTGGTGTGTTTCACCAGAGTCGAGACCCGTCGCGGTCAACCGCGCAGCAGCTCGGCGAGTGCGTCTTCGACCACCTGCACCGGGCGCTCCTCGCGGCGCTCCTTCAGCGAGGTCCGTGCGCGCTCGAGCATGTCCAGTCCGCGGACGTCCTCGTCGTGCTGAGTGGCGGTGCCGATGCTCAGCGTGACCGGCAGCGACTGCGCGAAGTTGACGTAAGCCTCGAGGTTGCGGCGCACGGTCTCGACGCCGTCGGCGTCTGCGCCGCGGCAGATCACGCCGAACTCGTCCGCGTCGATCCTGGCGACGAAGTCGTTTGAGCGGACGCGTAGATGGATCCGCTCCGCAACTTCCTCTAGGACCTGATCACCGGTTGCGCGCCCGTAAAGGTGGTTGATCTCGCCGAAGCCGTCGACGTCGATGACAAGCACCGCGAACACACCGCCTCCGGCACGAGACGACTGCCATGCGGCGTCGAGTTCGTGCACGAACGCGCGGCGGTTCGCGGCCCCCGTCACACCGTCTGTGTCCGGTCCGGGCCGACGGTGACGGCGCACCATCGCCCAGCAGGCGAAAGCACCCGCGGTCGCGATGGCTGCACCGATCACCGCGCTCAGGAGCAGTTGGCTCCAGGCCGGCATTTGAGCAATGGATGTCGTTGCGGTCAGTCCCATGACACAGACAGTGCTTCCCTTCCCCCCAAGGTGAAAAGCATCATGCCCAAAATTGCGAGACAGCGTTGAACGATTGTCCAGAAATCGTGTAGGTGGCTCAAGATTCACCACGCAAATGCCCCGGAAGAAGCCGTTTTGAGATCAAGTAGCCTGCGCACGCAAACCGAGCAGGGGAGAGTTGAGCTTTGGATTTCGAACAGTCCGATCGCGCCAAGGACTACATCGAGCGCGTAGACAAGTTCATCGCGGAAGAGATCGCGCCACTCGAAGAGGAAGCGCGATTGACGATGTTCGACCGATCTGCCGACGAGCGCTGGCAGGTTCCGCCGGAGCTCGAAGAGCTGAAGGCGAAGGCCCGGTCCCAGGGGCTATGGAATCTCTTTCTGCCTGACCCCGAGTACGGAGCGGGGCTCTCGAACGTCGAGTACGCGGCACTTGCCGAGCGGATGGGTCGCTCGTTCCTGGCGCCGGAGGTGTTCAACTGCAACGCGCCCGACACGGGAAACATGGAAGTCCTTCACATGTTTGGCGATGACGAGCAGAAAGACCGCTGGCTGAAGCCGTTGCTCGCCGGTGAGATTCGTTCCGCATTCTGTATGACGGAGCCGGGCGTTGCCTCATCCGACGCCACCAACATGGAGGCTACGGCCGTCGTCGAAGGTGACGAGGTCGTGCTCAACGGCCGCAAGTGGTGGAGCACCGGCGTCGGTCACCCGAACTGCGAGGTGCTGATCTACATGGCGCTTACCGATCCGACCGCGCACAAGTACGCCCAGCACTCGATGGTGCTGGTGCCGATGGACGCGCCGGGCGTGAAGGTCGAGCGAATGCTGACGACGATGGGATTCTGGGATGAGCCCGGCGGACACGGTGAGGTCAGCTTCACTGACGTCCGCCTTCCGGTCAGCTCGTTCATCGGCGGCCCGGGACGCGCGTTCGAGATCGCCCAGTCGCGGCTCGGACCCGGCCGCATCCACCACTGCATGCGCCTGATCGGCCTCGCCGAGCTGGCGCTCGAACTCGCCTGCAAGCGGGCGACCGAGCGCGTCGCGTTCGGGAAGCCGATCGCGAACCTCGGCGGCAATCGCGAGCGCATCGCCGACGCGCGGATCAAGATCGACCAGGCCCGCCTGCTCGTGCTCAACGCCGCCTGGCTGATCGACACGCAGGGTCTCGCCGGGGCGCTTTCGGCCGTCTCGCAGATCAAGGTCGCGGCGCCGAACATGGCACAGGAAGTGATCGACATGGCGATGCAGATCCACGGCGGCGGCGGGCTGTCGAACGACTTCCCGCTGGCGGCGGCTTGGACGAATGCGCGCGTGCTCCGTCTCGCCGACGGTCCCGACGAAGTCCACCGCGGTGTCGTCGCGCGAATCGAGCTGCGCAAGTACAAGTCGGAGGAGTGATGGCGTCTGCTGTCGACCGTGCCGGCGAGGTGCGCAGCGAGGACGCGTTCGACGTCGCCGCCGTCGACGCGTTTCTGAAGCAGCGGATCGATCTCGAGGGGGCGCCCGAGGTGACGCAGTTTCCCGGCGGCGCGTCGAACCTCACATACCAGCTGACGTATCCGGGCCGCGAACTCATCCTGCGCCGTCCACCCGGCGGCCATCTGCCCAAGTCGGGCCACGACATGCACCGCGAGTACCGCGTTCAGAAGCAGCTTTCGCCGGTATTTCCGTACGTGCCGAAGATGGTGGCGTTCTGCGACGACAAGTCAGTGCTCGGCGCTGACTTCTACGTGATGGAGAAGCTGCGCGGGGTGATACTGCGCAAGAACCTCCCGAAGGATTTCGAACTCTCGGCCGACGCGGCCCGCGCGCTGTCGACGAGTTGGGTTGAACGATTCGTCGATCTGCACGCCGTCGACCCGGCGTCGGCAGGACTCGAAGATCTCGGCCGTCCCGACGGCTACGTAGAGCGCCAGATCGGCGGATGGAGCAAGCGCTACTCAGACGCACGAACGCGCAACGTCCCGAGCTTCAAGCGGGTGATGCGCTGGCTTGAAGAAAACCGCCCGCCGGACTCCGCGAACTGCATCATCCACAACGACTGGCGGCTCGACAACGTCGTGCTCGACGCAGCCGATCCGGCGAAGATCATCGGCGTTCTCGACTGGGAGATGGCGACGCTCGGCGACCCGCTGATGGACCTCGGCAGCGCGCTCGCGTACTGGATCGAGCCGGGCGAGGGCCGGATGGCCGAGCAGTTCAGGCTGCAGCCGTCGAACCTGCCGGGAATGCTCACGCGCAATGAGATCGTCGATCTGTATTCCGAGCGGAGCGGCCGTCCGATCGACGACTTCCGCTTCTACGAGGTCTACGGATACTTCCGGCTTGCCGGAATCATCCAGCAGATCTACAAGCGATACCACGACAAAGAGACCACCAACCCGCGTTTCAAGAACTTCTGGCTCGCGGTGTGGTGGCTGCACCGCCGCGCCCGGCAGTCGATGCGCTGATGGGCGTCATCCGGTTGATCCGGCACGGTCAGGCGTCGTTCGGTCTGAAGAACTATGACCAGCTCTCCGACCTCGGCGAGTCGCAGTCGACGCTGCTCGGTGAGTCTCTGAAAGATCGCCTCGGCGACGTCGACCTCGTCGTCTGCGGCGCGATGAAAAGGCATCGTCAGACGGCCGAGGGCGCGCTCGCCGCGATCGGACTCGACATCGCGCCGACCGTCGATCCGCGCTGGGACGAGTTCGACCACGAGCAGGTGATCGAACGGTTCAAGCCGGCCTATCGCTCGAAGACGGTCATGGTCGCCGACCTCGCGCGCAAGGGAGACCCGCGCCGGCAGTTCCAGCTGCTGTTTGACGAAGCGCTCGAACGCTGGACCGGCGGCGGCCACGACGATGAGTACGCGGAGTCGTGGCCGGATTTCGTCGCCCGCGCGAACGCCGGCCTCGATGCGTTGGCCGACGCCGGAAATGTCCTCGTGTTCACCTCTGGCGGACCGGTGAGCGCCGTTGCGTCGAAGCTGCTCGGTGTGGGATCCGCTGGATGGTTGCGGCTGAACCGTACCTGCGCGAACTGCTCCGAAACGAAGATCGTCGCCGGTCGTAGTGGCGTGTCGCTCGTCACCTGGAACGCGCACCCCTGGTTCGACGGCGAACGCGAGCTCTTGACGTACCGCTGACGAGTAGGCTGGCGGCGATGTCGCAGGAGACCCCGCAGGAGCGCCACAACCGCGAGCTGATCGAGCTGCTCAACGAGCTGCGCGTGCTGCTGCCGGGCACCCAGGTGATCTTCGCTTTCCTGCTCGCGGTGCCGTTCTCCGATCGCTTCAAAGAGGTCGGCACGACCGATCGCGCGCTCTATTTCATGACTCTCTGCAGCACGGCGATGTCGGCGTTGCTGCTGATCGCGCCTGGCGCGATGCACAGGCTCGACTTCCGCCTGATCGACAAGGGCGCGATGGTGCAGATCGCCACCCGCCTCGCGATCGCCGGAACGTTCTTCGTGGCGGTCTCAATGGTCGGGGCACTGACGTTCATCACGCTGCTGATCTACGGCAGCACGGCGGCGGTCGTGGTGGCGATCGTGTCGTCGATCCTCTTCACCGGCGGCTGGTACGTGATGCCGCTGCGTTGGCGGCTCAAGCATCCAGAAGCACCGCGACACGAGTGACGATCAGCTTCTGGTGCGCTCGCGCGAACTCGAGTCGGCGATCCGCTCGTCGTAGCGGTCGCGCGTGGAGCGGTCGATCCTGCGCTTGTCGAGCAGGCGATGGACCCCGAGGAGGCCCTTCAGCCAGTGGATCAGGCGCGTCGGCAGGATCACCTGGACCGCCGGCCAGACTCCGTACCAGCGCGGAATGGCAATCTCTTCGCGGCGGGTGTCGACCGACTCGACGATCGCGGCTGCGACCTTGGCGGGAGAGAGCATCCCGGTGCGCTCGGTCGGCAGGCCACTGGTCAGCTCGGTGTTGACGACGTTCGGCATCACGGTCGAGATCGTCACCCCCGAGCCGCTGATCTCATCGCGAACCGCCGCCGAGAATCCGACGACAGCGTGCTTGGTGCCTGAGTAGACCGCCAGTCCGGGCACGGCGAACTTTCCGGCCATCGAGGCGACGTTGACGATGTGTCCGTGGCCGCGCTCGAGCATCAAAGGAAGGATCAGACGAGTCCCGTTCACCGGGCCGCGGAAGTTCACGTCGATCTGCGTCTCGATCACCTCGGGCCGCTCCTCCAGGAACGGTCCGGCCGGCATGATTCCGGCGTTGTTGACGAGTACGTCGATCGGACCGATCTCGCTCGTGACGGACGCGATGAAGCGCTCGAAGGAATCGACATCGGTGACGTCGAGCTCGTAGCCGTGCGCGCGTGCACCGACACTCGCTGCGGCTTCAGCGGTGGCGTCGCCGTCGAGGTCGCCGAGGGCGACAGTCGCACCGAGCTCATGGAAGTGTTTGGCGCTCTCGAGTCCGATTCCGCGGGCGGCACCGGTGATGGCGACGACGGCGCCAGAAATACCAAAGGGTGTCCAGTCGCGATTCATCGTCTCCGGCACTATTGCACGCTTCAGCAACCGGCGCTTTCCTGCCTCCGGCTGCTGAAGATCTCTGTCGACCTCAAGGGGGGGATGAGGCCGATAGGGAAGCTCGGGTTGGCCCCGGCGAAACCAATGTACCACTATTGACACCGTGTAAAAGAAGTGACCGGTCAGTTACTACAGCGCCGCCATTCGGGCAATCGATTGCACCGGCACCGCACCTTGCAGGCCTGAAGCGTGTTGGGACCAACAAGAGGGAGATGATCGCTTCTCGGACACCCGTAAGCGGGCGCTTCGCTGCGCTCGTAATTGCAGTGCTTGCAGCGCTTTTGCTGTCGGCCGGCAGTGCCCGAGCGGCCTCGCCTTTCGAGGGCCAGGGCATGTGGATCTGGTACGTGACACAGGCCGAGAAGGGCAACGTCGCCAAGATCGCCGCCAAGGCGAAGCGGTACGGCATCAAGACCGTCTACGTCAAGAGCTCCGACGGTTCCAGCTGGTGGAAGCAGTGGGACACTTATGCGCCGCAGCTCAAGGCCGCTGGGCTCAACGTGTGCGCCTGGCAGTACGTGTACGGCAAGTACCCGCGCACCGAGGCGCGCCTGGCCGCGCGTGCGGCCAACTCCGGCGCCGACTGCATCGTGGTCGACGCCGAGGTTGAGTACCAGAACCGTTATCTCCAGGCGCAGCAGTACCTCGACCAACTGCGGCAGCTCGTGAGCAGCGATTACCCGGTCGGCTTCACCAGCTTCGCCTACCCCGACTTCCACCCGAACATTCCGTACAGCGTCTTCCTCGGACCGGGTGGTGCGCAATGGAATCTTCCGCAGATGTACTTCCACGCCTTCCGCGTGAAGATCCCGCAGGTCTTCTACCACACCTTCACGCTCAACCAGATCTACCAGCGACCGATCCACCCGCTCGGCCAGACCTACGACGGCGTCAGCTCGAAACAGGCCTACAGCTTTCGCAAGTACGTACGCAACTACCGCGCGAAGGGCTATTCCTGGTGGGTGTGGCACGACACGCGGCCAAAGACGTGGACGGCGCTCAAGCGCAAGCTTCCGAAGCGCTCTGCGAGGCCTCTGACCCCTTACCCGTTGCTGCGGCAGGGCTACAAGAACGACATGGTGCGCTGGTGCAAACTGAAGTTGAACGCGGCCGGCGCGAAGTTGTCGACGAGTCTCAGCTACGACTCGAAGATGACGGCGGCGGTCAAGGACTTCCAGGCTCGCCGCGGGCTGCCTGTCACCGGACGCGTCGACGCCGCGACCTGGCCGTCGCTGCAAAGCGTCGAACTCCCAGCGCCGTAGGCAGCCGCCGACGCGCGTAGGCTTGCGCGCCGATGCTGGTCCTGCTCCCGCCATCCGAAGGAAAGACGCCGGCTCCGGCAAGCTCCGCGCCGGTTGACCTCGCTGCGCTCGTGTGTCCCGAGCTGACTCCGCAACGCGAGCACCTGATCGCGAAGCTCGACGGCCTGACGAAGATCGCTCCGAAGCGTGCTCTCGCGGCGCTCGGGCTTTCTGCCGGTCAGGCGGATGAGCTGGCGAAGAACGCCGACCTGCTGGGCCAGCCGGCGGCGCCGGCCGCCGATGTCTACACCGGCGTTCTGTACCAGTACCTCGACCTCCACTCACTGAAGAAGGCCCAGCGTGCGCGCGCGGCTGAACGGGTGCTGATCCAATCCGCGCTCTGGGGGGTGGTGCGACTGGAGGATCGGATCCCGGCGTATCGGCTGGGCATCGGCGCGTCTCTGCCGCGCATGAAGGGGCTGGCGGCGTGGTGGAAGCCGGCGCTCGCGAAGGCTCTCCCCGCGGACCAACTCGTCGTGGACATGCGTTCCGGCGGTTATGCGGCAGCGTGGAAGCCGGCCGACGCGCCGGTGGTGGCCGTCAACGTCTTCGTTGAAGAGGATGGCGTGCGCTCAGTGGTGACGCACATGGCGAAGGCGACCCGCGGCGACGTGACCCGCGTGCTGGTCGAATCGAAGCGTGCCGCGTCGACGCCGGAAGAGGTCGCCGCGATCGTCGCCGAAGCGGGCATGCGCGTCGAGTTGGTGCCGCCGGCCAAGGCGAGCGCCGCCTGGAGCCTCGAAGTGATCCTCAACGAACGCGTCGGCAGGCTGACAAAGGCCTAACCGACCTCCGCAGCAAATCACAAGGAACCGCCTGGCTTCCGCCCAAAAACCGGCGGAACCCAGTGGCTTCCGCGCAAAAACCGGAGGAAGCCAGTGGCTTCCTCGTCGGTCGTGCATATATGCGCCAGAGTGGACTCGAACCACCACGGGCCGTAAAGCCCACAAGGCCCTCAACCTTGCGCGTCTACCAATTCCGCCAC
>CAYVWQ010000012.1:0-838 GCA_964455545.1 uncultured Thermoleophilaceae bacterium
GGCCGCCGACTACGACGTCAAGAAGGCCGAGACCGGGATCATCTACATCGACGAGGTCGACAAGATCGCGCGCAAGGCCGACAACCCCTCGATCACCCGTGACGTCTCGGGTGAGGGCGTGCAGCAGGCGTTGCTGAAGATCCTCGAAGGCACGGTCGCGTCAGTCCCGCCGCAGGGCGGACGCAAGCACCCGCATCAGGAGCTGCTGACGATCGACACCTCGAACGTGCTGTTCATCTGCGGCGGCGCATTCGCCGGCCTCGACAAGGTGATCGGCAAACGCGTCGGCTACAAGGGCCTCGGCTTCGGCGCCGACGTCAAGTCGCGCCGCGAACAGGATCCGGGCGAGATCTTCGAGAACACGCTGCCGGAGGACCTGATCAACTACGGCCTGATCCCCGAATTCATCGGCCGCCTGCCGGTCGTGACGGCCGTGCACTCGCTGCGCGAGCCGCAGCTGATCTCGATCCTGACCGAGCCGAAGAACGCTCTGGTCAAGCAGTTCCAGCGCTTCTTCGCCTTCGACAACATCGACTTGGTGTTCGCCGACGACGCGCTCAAGGCGATCGCCGACCGCGCGATCGAGCGCGAGACCGGGGCGCGTGGACTGCGTTCGATCATGGAAGAGACCCTTTTGGATGTGCAGTTCGAGCTGCCCGGCCGCAAGGACGTCACCAAGTGCGTCGTCACCAAGGAGACGATCGAGAAGGGGATCAACCCGACTCTCGTCACCGAGGCGGCGAAGGTCGAGCCCGGCGGGGCGAAGCGCATTGGGCGGCCGCCTGACGCTTTGCCTGAGACGGCCTGAATCTTCTGATCAGCGACTGAAGCCTCCCGA
>CAYVWQ010000012.1:938-1659 GCA_964455545.1 uncultured Thermoleophilaceae bacterium
TCGGGGAGGTCACGGCGCGCGCGAAGTGCGCGCCAATCGGCGGAGCCCGTTAACGCCAAATGCCTCCCGATCGGGGAGGTCACGGCGCGCGCGAAGTGCGCGCCAATCGGCGGAGCCCGTTAACGGCAAATGCCTCCCGATCGGGGAGGCATTTGCCGGACAGGACAGCGAGCCTGCGTCCAGGTAAGGACAGGGCTCGGATCAAGTTGTTCGCGACACGTTACCGGCTAATTGGTAACGCTGCTCCGGGCGCAAGATTTCTTCGATTTCTTGTGCTTCTTGGACTTCTTCCCAGTTTTGCACTTCTTCTTCGAAGAGGCGGCGGAGACGACCCCGTCGCTGGAAATCCCAACGACGAGGTCGCTCGCGCGCAGAACCGACAGGGCGGTTGGCCCGGCCGAGATGGCTACATATGGGAGCGTGCTGTAGCGGTTGTTGACATCGAAGGAACCCGCCGGCAGGAGTGACAGGACTGCGTCGGTGGCGCTCGAGATCTCGGCTGGCGTTGCGCCGGCCGGGACGTTGAGCTCCACGATCACGCGCTGCTTGGCCACCGGAGCGGCGTTGGCGACCGAGGTCGCGGCGAAGGCCGCAAGGGCGGCGAGCAGTGCGATGAGGGCGAGTTTCTTCATGAATCCGTATGCCGAGCCATCCATGACTCGACACCAAGGTATGAGCGATCCCGCCGGCACGCAAGGGCTTCCGCCAAAAAAACGGCGGA
>CAYVWQ010000012.1:1759-84326 GCA_964455545.1 uncultured Thermoleophilaceae bacterium
ACCCAATGGCTTCCGCGCAAAAACCCACGGAACCCAATGGCTTCCGCGCAAAAACCCACGGAACCCAATGGCTTCCGCGCAAAAACTGGCGGAAGCCGGGTCGGTCAGTCGGGCGTCAGTGGCTTTCGAGCCAGCCCTTGACCGCGCCGTAGGCGGGGCGGGGGGTGGTTTCGGGCCAGTTGACCATGCCCGAGTCCCACTTGGCCGGTGACGTCACGGTCGCCTCGTTCGAGACGCCGAACCAGCAGTACAGGTAGACGCGCTCGATGCGCGGGACCTTGTAGGCCATGTTCAGCACGCGGAGTGTCGCCAGCGAGGCGCGCTGAGGGTCGAACGCGTAGGTCACGTTGAAGGCGACGATCCCGCCGACCTCCGTCAGCCAGACCTTGCCGGGCACGGCCTCGAGCAGCTTCTTCGTGCCGGTCTTCTTCCAGGACTTGTTGCGGTTGCTGTCGGTGTAGCTGTGCAGGCCCCAGAGCTTGGGCTTCTTGGCGTAGCGGCGGAAGATCTTCACCCACTTGAGCATGTTCGTCTGGTCGAGCACGTCGGCCGCGATGATCTTGCAGCCCTTGCACATCTTGCGCGAGGCGTTGTAGTACTCGGCGGCACGCTTCGGGAAGTTCACGGTCGGCTGCGACTTGTGGTTCGCCTCGTTCCAGGGCGAGAAAACGCGGATCTGGCCGGGGTACTTGGCGAGCAGCATCGACAGCGACTGCTTGAACTCGCCGACGCTCGGAAGCTTCGTGGGGTTGACCAAAGAGCGTTCGAAGGAGATCAGCGGCTCGACGCCGGCCGACGCAGCTCCAGCCATCCACTCGTCCATCGAAGCCGACTGGTCCGGGTACATCCACCAGTCGTAGGCGAGGATCTTGCGCGTGATCTTCGTGTTCAGCGCGCGGTAGTTCGGGTCGCTGAACACCGGCGCGTTGTTGTCCGCGACGCCGACGAGCAGCTTGCTCTTGCGCTTTCCGAGCAGTTTCGGGGCCGGCTTTTTCTTTTTGGCCGAAGTCTTCTTCGACGCGGCCGGAGCCGACGCGGGCACCACGACGCCTGCCACGAGCGCGGCGACGATCAGTAGGGGGAGAAGAAGCTTGTTACTGCGTGGGGAGATCAAGACTGGTCCTTGAGGTTAGGAAGCCCTTCGGCCGCAAAGAAGTTGCGGGGCTTCGAAAGATTTCTTCAAAGGTGTCGGCACACGCAGCGACTGACTGGAGTGACAGTTTCAGCGCCGCGCCTTACACATAAACTTTCGCGCCATGTCCTCAACCCCTGCAGGAGAGCGCCTGAAAAGGCTTGAAGAAGCCACCCGCTACGAACCGGCCGAGGTCGAGGGCCGGATCTTCGAGCAGTGGACCGAGTCCGGAATCTTCCACCCCGAGGACGCGGGCAGCGCGGCCGACAATTATTCGATCGTGATCCCGCCGCCGAACGTGACCGGCGCGCTGCACATGGGCCACGCGCTAAACGGCTCGGTACAGGACACGTTGATCCGCCGCGCCCGCATGCAGGGCATGCGCGCGAAGTGGGTGCTCGGTACCGACCACGCCGGCATCGCAACCCAGGCGCAGGTCGAGAAGCTGCTTGCCACCGAAGGCACGACCCGTCAGGAGCTCGGCCGCGAAGCTTTCGAGCAGCGCGTCTGGCAGTGGCGCGAGCAGTACGGCGCGACGATCATCGGCCAGTTCAAGCGGCTCGGCGCCAGCTGCGACTACAGCGAAGAGCACTTCACGATGGATCCGGGCTACGCGACGGCAGTAGCCAAGGTCTTCACCGCGCTCTACGAGAAGGGCTACATCTACCGCGACAACTACATGGTCAACTGGGACCCCGGCATCGGCTCGGCGATCAGCGACCTCGAGGTCGAGGACAAAGAGGTCGAGGGCGCGATGTACGACATCGCCTACCCGTTCGAGGACGGCTCCGGCTCGCTGACCGTCTCGACGACCCGTCCCGAGACGATGCTCGCCGACACCGCCGTCGCCGTCAACCCGAACGACGAGCGCTACAAGGACCTCGTCGGCAAGAACGTGATCCTGCCGATCGTCGGCCGCCCGATCCCGGTGATCGCCGACGACCATGTCGACCTCGAGTTCGGCACCGGCGCGCTGAAGATCACGCCCGGCCACGACCCGAACGACTTCGAGATCGGCCGCAAGCACGGTCTCGAAGAGCTGACCGTGATCGGCTTCGACGGCCGCATGACCGACGACGCGGGCGAGTTCGCCGGCCTCAAGGTGCTCGACGCCCGCGAGGCCGTCGTCGACAAGCTGCGCGAGATCGGCGCGCTCGGCGACGTCCACGCTCACACGCACGTGGTGCCGCACTCGCACCGCTCGGGCGAGCGGATCGAGCCGCTGATCAGCCTGCAGTGGTTCTGCGACATGTCGAAGCTCGCCGCGCCGGCGATCGACGTCGTCAAGAACGGCGAAGTCAAGTTCATCCCCGACCGCTGGGGGCGCGTCTACCTGAACTGGATGGAGGAGATCCGCCCGTGGTGTGTTTCGCGCCAGCTCTGGTGGGGGCACCGTCTGCCGGTCTGGTACCGCGGTGACGAGGTGTACGTCGGCGAGACCGAGCCCGAGGGCGACGGTTGGACGCGCGACGAGGACGTGCTCGACACCTGGTTCTCCAGCGCGCTGTGGCCGTTCGCGACGATGGGCTGGCCCGAGGAGACCGCGCAGCAGCAGGCCTACTACCCGACCAACGTGCTCAGCACGGCGCGCGACATCATCTTCCTCTGGGTCGCACGGATGATCATGATGGGCCTCGAGTTCAAGGGCGAGATCCCGTTCGACGACGTCTACATCCACTCGGTGATTCAGGCCCCCGACGGCCGCCGCATGAGCAAGTCGCTCGGCACCGGCATCGACCCGATCGAGCAGATCGATGAGTACGGCGCCGACGCCACGCGCTTCGGACTACTGGCGATGAGCTCCGGCCAGGACGTCCGTTTCAGCCCCGAGAAGCTCAAACAGGGCCGCGACCTCGCGAACAAGCTTTGGAACGCCTCGCGTTTGATCCTGCTGAAGTCGGCCGACGTGCCTGCCGCACCGACGGTCGAAGCACCCGAGGACGCGTGGATCCTCTCGCGGCTTGAGCACCGCGTCGTCGAGACGAACCGCCTGATCGACGAGTACGACTTCTCGCACGCGGCGCTCGGTCTGTACGACTTCTTCTTCAGCGATTTCTGCGACTGGTACCTCGAGCTGGTCAAGCCGCGCCTCTGGAACGAGGGCGACAACGACCTCGTCTCGGCGAACCTGCTCTACGTGCTCGAGCAGACGCTGGCGCTGCTGCACCCCCTGATGCCTTTCGTGACCGAGGAGATCTGGTCGCTGCTGCCGGGCGAGCACGGTCTGCTCGCCGGCGCGCCGTACCCGCAGTCCGATCACGGCCGCGTCGACGCGTCGGCCGAGCAGCGGATCGGCAACCTGATCGAGGCCGTCACAGCTCTGCGCCGTCACCGCGACGAGCTTGGCGTCGCGCCCAGCGTCGGCCTGCGCGGGACGCTCGCCGCAGAGGGGTACGAAGACGTGGCGGCCCACCTCGAGCGGCTCGGCCGCATCGAACTGCTCGGCGCCGACGAGGCGACGGTCGCTTCCGTTGCGATCCCCGGCGGCTCGATCGAGCTGTTCGCCAGCGACGCCTTCGACCCCGCAGAGGCCGAGGCGAAGAGCGCCGAGCGCGCCAAAGAGCTCGACGCCGAGATCGCGCGGGCCAAGGGCAAGCTCGGCAACGCCCAGTTCGTCGACAAGGCTCCGGCCGCTGTCGTCGAGGCCGAGCGCGAGAAGCTCGCCCGCTACGAAGCCGAGCGCGCGGCGCTCTGACGGCAGCGATGTCCGACGGTCGGGCGATCGAGGATTTCCTGCTCGGCCGCGAGCAGTTCGGCATGCGTTTCGGCCTTGAGCGCATGCGCCGTCTGATGGCGCACGTCGGCGACCCGCAGAACGCAATTCCCGCCGTTCACGTGGTCGGCACGAACGGAAAGAGTTCGACGACCTTGATGACGTCGGCCGCGCTCGCGGCGCAGGGTCTGCGCACCGGGGCATTCACCTCTCCGCACCTGACGTCCTTTCGCGAGCGCATCGAGATCGACGGGGCGATGATCACGCCCGAGCGCTTCGCCGAAGCCGGCGCCCGGGTCGTCTCGGCGATCGAAGTTGACGACGACCACGCCGAGGCGGACGACCGGGTGACGCAGTTCGAGGCCGTAACGGCGATCGCGTTCTGCGCGTACGTCGACGCCGGCCTCGATGCGATCGTGATCGAGGCCGGGCTGGGCGGACGACTCGACGCGACCAATGTGCTCGGCGATTCGCGCGTGCAGGTGCTGACCGGCGTCGGCATCGACCACACCGAATACCTCGGTTCGACCCTTGAAGAGATTGCCCGCGAGAAGGTCGCGGTGGTGCGCAGCGGGGGACTGCTCGTGAGCGGGCCGCTGCCACCGGTGGTCGTGCCGATCGTCAACCAGGTGACCGATGAGCGCGACGCAAACTGGATCGCGCTCCAAGGGGTTTCGCCGGCCTTCGCCGACATGAAGGGTCCGTACGTGCGCGAGAACGCGTCGCTCGCGATCGTCGCCGCCGAGAGCGCGCTCGAGCGGATCAGTCCCGGCGTCTGGTTCGACGCGAAGCGCGCGACCGGGGCGATCCATGACTTCGCGAACTCCGAGCGGCTCCAGGGTCGCCTTCAGCTGACCAACCAGGAGCCGACCGAGGTGCGCGACTCGGCGCACAACGCACAGGCCGCGAAGGCATTGACCGACGCGCTGGGCGAGATCGCCGAGGGCAGGGCCGTAACATTGCTCGTCGCGATGCTCGCCGACAAGCCCGTCGATGAAACCCTTGAAGAACTGCTGCGCGCCGTACCCGACGGCGGCGCCGTGATCTGCACGGCCGCGGCAAACCCGCGCTCGCTTCCGGCCGAGGAGCTTGCCGAGCGGGTGCATGCGATCGCTCGCGGTCGAGTCAGCGTCGAGGCGGTCGACCAGCCACTGGCCGCGCTGGCACGTGCGCGTGACGTTGCCGGGCGCGACGGGCTGCTGTCGGTCACCGGATCGAACTACCTGCTGGCCGACCTCTTGCGCGAACCCGGCGCGCCTGCTGGGGCGACGCTGTGAGCGCGATCCCGCCGCCACCGCCGCCACTCGACCCGATCGAGCCCCCGGAGCCGCCGTCACTTCTGAAGATGGTGCTGATCGTGGCGCTGGTCGTGGCGCTGGTGATCCTCGTCTTCTCCGCGCTCGGCTACGTGCTCGGAAAATTCATTTTCTAGCTAATTACCTATTTTGCTGTAGGTTTGCCGTCCGATTGCCGATAGCACGGCAATGACTGCTCTCTATTTGCTCCTCTGGGCGGCGTTCGGATTCGCCGGATACAAGATGGCCGTCGAACGCAACCGCGAAGGTTGGCTCGGAATCGCACTCGGGCTCTTGCTCGGCGTGATCGGCCTGATCATCCTCGCGATCCTTCCGAAGCAGCCGTACAAGCCCGTCAAGGGCCCGCCTCTGCTCGCTCCGACTGCCCCGCCTTACGCGCAGGGGTATCCCCAGCAGGGACACCCGCAGGCGTACCCGCAGCCCGGGTACCCCCAGCAGGCGTATCCCCAGCCGGCCGCGTATCCGCAGCAGGCATACGCCCAACCCGCCGCCGCGCCGGCCGTGCCGCCGGACCCGTTCGCGGTGCAGCAACCAGTCGCTGCGGTCCCGGCCGCACCCACGCACCTCGCTCCCGTCCCGCCGGCGCCCGCCCATCCCGCTCCGGCACATCCCGCTCCGGCTGCCGCTCCTGTCACGCAGATGCAGCCCGCGGACCCCGGCACGCAGTACGTCGCGCCGCGTCCGGCCGTGACCGTCGCGGTCCCGCCACCGGGCGCCGGCCCCGCGCCCGCGCAAGGTCAGGCGCAGCAGGCTGCTGCGCAGTACCCGCCGCAGCAGCCACCCGCCGCCGCTGCCGGCTGAAACCCGTTCGTCAACCGGCACACCGGCCGCAGAAGCGGCCGGTGGCGCCGATACACTCGCGGCGACTGATGGGCAGTTCAACTGAAACTCGTCCGGCACCACTTGCCGCCGCCGCGCCGCTCGCCGCCTTCGGCATCGACAACAGCGGTCTCGGCACCGCCGTGTGGCTGCTGGTCATCTTCCTGATCGCGATCTGGCTCGCGCTGGTGTTCTGGACCTACTCAGACGCCCGCCGTCGCCTGACCGATCCGGTGCTCGTCATGTCTGCGGTGATCGCCGCACTGATATTCCCGTTCGCCGGAGCGCTCGTCTACGCGATCGTGCGCCCGCCGGAGACGCTCGACGACGCCTACGAGCGCGAGCTCGACGTCCGCGCGGCCGAACTGCGCGTCCGTCTGCTCGAGTCGGCCGTCAAGGGCGGCCCCGGCAGCAGTGCCCAGTCCGCCGCTGTGGCGGCCGAGGTGTCTGGCGAGCCGACCGGACGTCGTGGCTCGACGCCGCCGCCGAGCGGATCGAAGGGTCCCAATGCTCCGCGTCGCACCGAGTCGCGTGAAAAGGGCCGCGAGGCCCGCCCGGCACAGCAGCCCGGCCGCAAGCCCGACGACGCGGGTGCGCAGCGCACCTCGCCGCGCCGCCCGTCCACTTCCGGACCGGAACGCGCCTGATCGGCGTCCGGGGCGTTGCTTCCCGGACCGACCCACCTTCTGATACGAAACCCTGAGAGAGACAATGGAACGCACCCTGATTCTTGTGAAGCCCGACGCATTCGCCCGCAACCTGACCGGCGAGGTGATCGCCCGGTTTGAGCGCAAGGGCCTCAAGCTCGTCGCGCTCAAGCAGCTCACGACCAGCGAGGAGCTGGCCAAGGAGCACTACGCCGAGCACGCCGAGCGCCCGTTCTTCGGCGACCTCGTCGACTTCATCACCGGCGGCCCGCTGGTCGCGGCCGTGCTCGAGGGTCCGCGCGCCGTCGCGGCCGCGCGCCAGGTGATCGGCTCAACCGATCCCGTCGAGGCGGCGACACCCGGTTCGATCCGTGGTGACTTCGGCCTCGAGGTGCAGAGCAACCTCGTCCACGGCTCCGACTCGCCCGAGTCGGCCGCGCGCGAGATCGGTCTCTGGTTTCCGGAGCTCTAGTGAGCCGGCCGCGCCTCGTTCTCGCGTCGCGCTCGCCGCAGCGCGAGACGATCCTCGCGCGGCTCGGCCTTGAGTTCGAGGTCGTCCCGTCTGGGGTCGACGAGATCGAGAGCGGCGTGCCCGAACAGGTCGTGGTCGGCAACGCACTGCGCAAGGCGCGCGCCGTGTCGGACCGTCTCGCCGACCCGGACGCCTTGGTCGTCGGCGGCGACACGGTGATCTCTCTCGGCGGCGAGGTGATCAGCAAGCCCGACTCGGCGGAACAGGCGGCCGAGTTCATGCGCCGGATGAGCGGCAGCGAGCATCACGTTGTCGGCGGCCTGGCGGTGGTTCGGCACGGCGGGGAGGAGGCCACCGCGCTCACCTCGACGAAGGTCAGATTTCGCGAACTGAGCGACCGGCAGATCGACCTCTACGTCGCCACCGGCGAGTGGGTCGACCGCTCCGGCGCGTACGCGATCCAGCAGGGCGGCTCGATCCTCGTCGAGCGCATCGAGGGGGACTACCTCAACATCATCGGCCTGTCGGTCAACGACCTGGCGCGACTGGCTCCCGAACTCGGTCTCTGAGGCGGCCGTTACAGGCGGCAATCCCGCATGCAGAGTGCAATCGCGGGTACACCAAAAATTCAAAAGGCCTGCAAAATCGAGTCGGTGACTAGACTGGCCGACAAGCTTTACCAGTGGCGCGCAAGGCGCACTGGACCTCTCCAAGAGACGAAGAACCGACCATCCAAATGGGCATGTTTTCCTACCTGACGGGCTTCGGCGGCCGCGACATGGCCGTCGACCTCGGCACCGCCAACACCCTCGTATACGTGCGCGGGCGCGGCATCGTGCTGTCCGAACCGTCGGTGGTCGCGATCGACTCGCAGACCCACGACGTGCACGCCGTCGGCGTCGAGGCCAAGCGCATGCTCGGCCGCACGCCGGGCAGCATCACTGCGATCCGCCCGCTGAAGGACGGCGTGATCGCCGACTTCGACGTGACCGAGCAGATGCTCCGCCACTTCATCCAGAAGGTCCACCAGTCGCGTTGGGCGCACCCGCGCGTAGTCGTCTGCGTGCCGTCCGGCGTCACCGGCGTCGAGAAGCGTGCCGTCGAAGAGGCATGTCTGTCGGCCGGCGCCCGCCAGGCCTACCTGATCGAGGAGCCGATGGCCGCCGCGATCGGCGCAGGCCTGCCGGTCTCGGAGCCGACCGGTTCGATGATCGTCGACATCGGCGGCGGCACCTCTGAGGTCGCCGTGATCTCGCTCGGCGGAATCGTCACGAGCCAGTCGGTGCGCGTCGGCGGCGACGAACTCGACGAGGCGATCGTCAACTACGTCAAGCGCGAGTACAAGCTGATGATCGGCCAGCAGACGGCCGAAGAGGTCAAGCTCGAGATCGGTTCTGCCTTCCCGCTGAAGGAAGAGGTGCAGGCCGAGATCCGCGGCCGCGACCTCGTCACCGGTCTGCCGAAGACGATCGTCCTGACCAACGACGAAGTGCACCGCGCCCTGGCCGAGCCGGTCGGCGCGATCATCGACTCGATCCGCGTCACGCTCGACCAGACCCCGCCCGAGCTCGCCAGCGACATCATGGACCGCGGCATCATGCTCGCCGGTGGAGGCTCGCTGCTCAAGGGCTTCCCCGAGCGCCTGCGCGAAGAGACGCAGATCCCGACCCACCTTGCGGAATCGCCCCTCACCTGCGTCGCGATCGGCTCCGGCCGTTCGCTCGAAGAGTTCGAGGCGATCCACCGCACGACCAAGGCGCGCCGCAACCGGCGCCGCTAACGCTCGCCAGTGCCGACCCGTCAACAGATCAGGCGGCGGCGCGCGACGGCGATCATCCTCATCGCGCTGTCGCTGCTGTCGCTGACCGTCTACTTCAGTGAGGCCACCGGCGGCTTCTTCCACACGCTCCAGCGCGGGGCGATGGAGGTCGTCTCGCCGCTGCAGTCGATCGCCAGCGGCGCGATCAAGCCGTTCCGCGACGGCGTCAACTGGATCGGCGACTCGCTCGACGCCAAGAGCGAGAACAAGAAGCTCCAGCTGCAGTTGGCCGACGCCCGCATCGCCCAGGCGAGGCTGCAGCAGCAGGCGACCGATTACGAGCAGCTCAAGGACCTCGCGAACTTCGCCAAATCCGACGCGGCCGCGCAGAACCGCACGCCGGTCACGTCGCGCGTGATCGCCCGCTCGCCGACCGAGTGGTACGGGCGCGTGACGATCAACGCCGGCAGCAGCGACGGCGTACGCCGCAACGACCCGGTGATCGCGGCCGGCAACAACTCGGGCGCGCTGATCGGCAAAGTCACGACCGTCGCCGGTAACGCATCGCAGGTGACCCTGCTTACCGACAGCTCGAGCGGCGTCTCCGCGCTCGTCGCCGGGCGCGACATCCTCGGAACGGTGCGCACAGGCGCCGGGGGAGAGGCCGGCGCCGAGGACCTCCAACTCGTCTACATCCAGCAGCGCGGCCGTATCCGCGTCGGGGACATGGTCGTCACGTCCGGGTCGGTCGACGAGCCGAGCCGGGTCGACTCGATCTTCCCCGCAGGGATCCCGATCGGCGCGGTCTCGAAGGTCGACCTGGAGGAGCGCCGTCTCTACGGCCGCGTTCACATCAAGCCCTATGCCGACATCCGCGGCGTCCAGCTCGTTCAGGTGCTCACGCGCAAATGACGCCTGAACTGACAAAGACGATCTGGCGCCTCGCGGTCGTGGTCGGCGGCGGCGTGATCATCCAGCTCGCGGTGATCTCGCAGTTCCGCATCTTCGGAGTGGTCCCCGACATCGTTCCGGTGCTGGTCGTGTCGATCGGACTGCTCGGCGGAGCGACGATGGGCGCTACAACAGGCTTTGTGGCGGGTTTCATCATTGACCTCACCCTGGTGCAGACGATGGGCGTCTCCTCACTCCTACTCACGATCGGCGGTTACGCCGCCGGACGGCTTCGCGAACTCCGCGATCCCGTGCACCCGCTGACGAGCTCGGCGGTGGGTGCCAGCGCGTCCGTGTTCTTCACGGTCGGCTTCGGCGTGATGCAGTTCTCACTCGGCCAACCGGCTCCGGAGCCGCTTTCGATGCTCTGGCAGACGCTGATGTCTGGCGTCTACGGAGCGCTGCTTGCGCCGCCGGTCTTCCGCCTCGCGCGCTGGGCGATGCTGCCTTCGCTCGGTCGCGACGACCCGTTCTTCCGCCGCCGCCGCGCCACGATCACCAACCAGAGTGTCATAGCGGCGGGCACGATCGACACCCGCCGGCGCCGCCGGCTCGGCCGCAAGCGGAGCTGACGATGGCGAAGCAGCAACCGTTCTACCGACTTCCCGACCGCGGCGGCGACGCCATGGGCCCGCGTTCGACCGCGCGTATCGCGATCCTCGGCGCCGTCGCACTCGCGCTGTTCGCGATCGTCTTCTTCCGCCTCTGGTTTCTGCAGGTGCTCTCCGGCGACCAGTACCTCGCCGAAGCCAACCAGAACCGCACCCGCGACGTCCGCGTCGAGGCGCCACGCGGCGACATCCGCGACCGCAACGGCAACACGCTCGTCGACAACAAGAGTTCGTGGACGGTGCGCGTTGACCAGCGCGAGTGGGGCATCACCCTCACCAAGGAGCGCCAGCTGCTGAAGTTCAACGACCCGGGCTTCCAGCCGGTGCTCACCCGCCTCTCGCGCGCGCTCGGCGAGTCGCAGAAGGACATCAAGGAGAAGATGCGCGACTCGATGCTGCAGGAGTCGTTCGCCAGCGCCGTCGTCGCCGAAGACGTCAAGTACGAGAGCGTCGTGAAGGTCAGCGAGAACAGCGAAGCCTTCCCGCACGTGACGGTGTCGCAGACCTACAAGCGCGCCTACCCGAACGGCGATCTCGCAGCGCAGCTCTTCGGTTACGTGCGCGAGGTCGACGAGGAGCAGCTGAGGAGCAAGAAGTTCGAGGGCGCGCAGCAGGGCGACCGAGTGGGGCAGTCCGGTCTTGAGTACGAGTACGACCGTTATCTGCGCGGCAAGCCCGGCACGCAGCGGATCGAGGTCGACGTCGCGAACCGCACCCAGAAGCAGCTGCGCGGCCGCGCCCCCGAGACCGGCGACTCGCTGCGCCTGACGATCGACAAGGGCATCCAGCAGGCGGGTGAGAAGGCGATCGCGCGCGGCAGCGAGGGGATCCCCACGCACGGCTCGGCGTTCGTCGCGATGAAGATCGACGACGGCGAGATTCTCGGCATGGGCAGCTATCCGACCTTCGACCCGTCGGTCTTTTCCGGCGTGCTCAAGCAGTCGACCTGGAAGCAGATCTCCTCGAAAGAGAACGGCGTGCCGATCGTCAACCGCGCGATCAGCTCGCAGTATCCGCCGGGTTCGACGTTCAAGGCGATCAGCTCGCTGGCGATGCTCCAGTCGGGCGTGATCACGCCAGGCTGGACGGTCGACGACGGCGGCACATGGGAGTACGGCGGATACCTCTGGCAGAACGCCGGCAAGGCTCCCAACGGCATCGTCAACCTCGTCGATTCGCTGCGCGTCTCGAGCGACATCTACTACTACCAGGCAGGCCTGAAGGCGTACCAGAAGGGCGGCCAGATCATTCAGCGGATGGCCGCGCGGCTCGGCCTCTCGCGCCAGCCGGCGATCGACCTGCCGTATGCAACGGCCGGTGAGGTCTCGAATCCGAAGATCATCAAGGAGACGCAGAAGCGTCCGTACAACGCCGGCGACAACATGAACCTCGCCGTCGGCCAGGGCTCGACGCAGGTGAACCCCTTGCAGATGGCCGTCGCCTACGCCGCGATCGGCAACGGCGGATACGTGGTGACGCCGCACCTCGGACGCGGAATCGACGACTCGACCGGTCGCCCGGTGCAGGACATTGATCTGCCCTCGCGCCGCAAGCTCGATCTGAATCCCACAAACACGAACTCGATCCTCCAAGGTCTGCACGAGGCCGCCCAGGCAGGGGGCGGCACCTCGTACGCGGTGTTCGGCGACTTTCCCGCTCAGATAGCGGGAAAGACGGGCACGGCCGAAACCGGAACGTCCGGTGAGGACCAGTCCTGGTACGTGGCCCTGGCCCCCTATCCGAACCCGCGCTATGTTGTTGCTGTGACGATCGAGAAGGGTGGGTTCGGCGCGGAATCCGCAGCCCCCGCCGCTCGAATGATCCTCGCCAAGCTGCTGAAGCTGAAGGGCGAGGAGAACCGGTGGGTGCCGGGAACATCCCGTACCTACTGATTTCGAACTTTTTCTACCCCCTTAAAGCCCGATGCCGACAGCAGATCTCCCCGCCCAGAGGATCGACCCGACCGGGGTCGCCGCTGGTGTCAAGCGCTTCCGCAGCGAGGCCTCGCTGACGGTTTCGCGCGGCTTCGACTGGCCGTTGCTCGGTGCGGCGATCGGTCTGATCATCCTCAGTCTGATCGTGCTGAGCGGCGCGACGGCCGACGACATCGAGGGCTCGCCGCACTACTACGTGTTGCGGCAGGCGATCTTCGCGGCCATCGGTCTCGGGCTGCTGTTCGCGGTGTCCCGCATCGACTACACCCGCCTGCGCGACTACCGCTCCCAGATCTACGCGTTCCTGATCGCCTCGAACGTCCTCGTGCTGCTGATCGGCGCGGCCAGCAAGGGCTCGCGCCGCTGGATCGACATCGGCTTCTTCCAGATCCAGCCGTCCGAGCTCGGCAAGGTGCTGCTCGTGCTGACGCTTGCATCTTTCATCGCCGACCGCGTGCAGAGCCGCCAGACCGGCGGCGTCACGCTCGCCGTGATCGGCATGACTGCGCTGCCGGCCGGGCTCGTCTTTCTGCAGCCCGACCTCGGAACAGCCCTCGTCTACTGCGCGATCGCCGTCGTGATGCTTTTCATCGGCGGCGTGCCGTGGCAGCAGCTCGCGGCGCTCGGGATGATCGGCATCGTGCTCGTGACCGGCGTGCTCTGGGCAGCGCCGGCGGCCGGCGTCAACGTGCTGCACGACTACCAGGTCGGGCGCCTGACGGCCTTCCTGCACCCGAACGACGACCCCACGGGCCAGGGCTACCAGCAGAACCAGGGTCAGATCGCGATTGGCGCTGGCGAGCGGATCGGCCGCGGCGAGGCGAACGCGACGCAGACCCAACTCAACTTCCTGCCAGAACACCACACTGACTTCGTCTTTGCGGTGATCGGAGAGACGTACGGCTTCGCCGGCGCGGCTCTTGTCATGACGCTTTACGCGCTGCTGATCTGGAGGGGCCTGCGCATCCTTGCGCTCGCCCGAGACCAGTTCGGGGCGTTGATCGCCGCCGGAGTGGTGGCGATCTTGATGTTCCAGGTATTTGTCAACGTCGGGATGAACGTCGGGATCATGCCCATCACAGGTGTGACGCTCCCGCTCATGAGTTACGGCGGCGCTTCGGTGCTCGCCACGTTCATCGCGCTCGGACTGCTGCAGTCGGTCGCCGTACATTCACGGCGCTGACCGACCCGCAGTCCGGTCAACAACATTTAAGAGGTAAAAAGTGAAGAAGAAGGTTTTGGTCAGCGCTGACCGCAACGAGACCCGTGTGGCGATGCTTGAAGCCGCGGGCTCACCCGGAAAGCCTGGCGCGAAGGGTGGAGGCGCGAACGAGAAGTGGCGCACCGCCGAGCTGTATCTCGAGCGCCGCGGTGAGCGGTCGATCGTCGGCAACGTCTACAAGGCGAAGGTCGAGAACGTCGTCGCGGGCCTTGAGGCCGCGTTCGTCGACATCGGGTTCGAGAAGAACGGATTCCTCCACGTCGACGACATCGTCGTCGACGGCAAGCAGGTCGCCAAGCGCGGCACCGGCCGCGGCGCGAAGATCACCGACCTCTTGAAGAGCGGCCAGGAGATCATCGTCCAGGTCACCAAGGACCCGCTGAAGACCAAGGGCGCGCGTCTGACGATGCAGCTTGCGATCCCGGGCCGCTACATGGTGTTCGTGCCGAGCGGCGAGGGCGTCGGTTTCAGCCGCCGGCTCGAGGACAAGGAGCGCGCTCGCCTCAAGCGCGAGGCCCGTGGCCTCGACCTGCACGGCGGCGGCGCGATCATCCGCACCGCGGCCCGCGGCGCGACGCACGAGGACTTCGTGCGCGAGCTGATCTACCTGAACATGCTCAACGACGTGCTTGAGCGTCGCGCCAAGGAGACCCCGGCGCCGGCGATGATCTTCCAGGAGGCCGACCTGTCGATCCGCGTGATCCGCGACGTCTTCACCGACGAGCTCGACGAGGCGCTGATCGACGACGAGGCGCAGTTCGACCGCGTCAAGAGCTTCCTCACCCGCACCGCCCCGGAGCTCGCCGACCGCGTGGTCCGCTACGAGCAGGCCAAGCCGACGATGTTCGAGAAGTACGGGGTGGAGGAGGAGATCCAGAAGGTCCTCTCCACGCGCGTCGACCTGCCGTCGGGCGGCTACCTCGTGATCGAGCACACCGAGGCGCTGTCGATCATCGACGTCAACACCGGGTCGTTCACCGGCCGCGGCAAGGCCCGCGGCCTCGAGGAGACGATCACCCACACCAACCTCGAGGCGGCCGAAGAGGCCGTGCGTCAGATCCGTCTGCGCGACATCGGCGGCATCATCGTCATCGACTTCATCGACATGGCGCGCGCCAGCAACCGCGACGCGGTCTTGAAGACGATGCGCAAGGCGCTCGACGAGGACCGCACGAAGACCCACGTCGTCGAGATCTCGCCGCTCGGCCTGGTCGAGATGACGCGCCAGAACGTCACCGACGGTGTGCGCGAGATCATGACCAAGCGCTGCCCGGTCTGCGAGGGCGAGGGCGTGATCCTCTCCGAGGAGACCGTCGCGCTGCATGTCGAGCGTCACCTGCGCGAGTACATCGCCGCCAACCCGAAGCCCGAGGCCTACCTGGCGAAGATCAACCCGCGCGTCACCAACGCGCTGCTGCACACGATGGGCAACCCGATCGAGCACCTCGAGATGGAGACCGGCAAGGTGATCATGTTCGAGGGCGGCGACGGGCTGCCGCTCGAGCACTTCGAGATCTCCTACGAAGGCTCGGCCAAGAAGGTCGAAGAGAAGGCACTGCCGTTCGCAGAGGGCGACGAGCTCATGGTGATGGTCGTCGAGCCGCACATGTACGAAGAGGACGCCGCCGTCGCCAAGCTCGACCACTACATCATCGCGATCGAGGGCGCGCTCGACCGCATCGGAACGCGCGCTCTGGTGCGCATCACGGCCGTCGGGCGCAACGTCGCGAGGGCAGTAATCGCCGACGACGGGCCGCCGAAAGAGACGAAATCGCGCTCTGGCAGCCGAAATGGTGCAAAAAACGGCGCGAAGCCGCAAAATGGCAGTTCAGACCAACTAGAATCCTCCTCCACTCGTGCCCCGCGCCGTCGTGGCAGCAGGGGCGGGCGAGGCCGGTCACGCACGAAGTCAAGTGGTGCTGACGGGTCCGCCTCGAAGGACTAGAAGGATTTTTCATGGCAGCAGCCGCAAAAACAGACACGTACGCCGTCGTTGAAGTCGGTGGCAACCAGCACCGCGTGGCGGAGGGTGACGTCATCCTCGTCGACCGCATCAACGACAAGGAAGGCGCCAAAGTTGCCCTGAAGCCGCTGATGCTGCGTGGCAAGGAAGTCGTGCTCGACGCGAAGGGCCTCGAGAAGGTCAAGGTCGAGGCCACGATCAAGGGCCACGAGCGCGGCGACAAGATCCGCGTCTTCAAGTTCAAGCCCAAGCGCGGCTACAAGAAGACGCAGGGCCACCGCCAGGAGCTGACCCGCCTCGAGGTGACGAAGATCACCGGCGGCGCGAGCGCTCCGGCGAAGAAGGCTGCCCCCAAGAAGGACGACGCTCCCAAGGAGGACGCTGAGTAATGGCTCACAAGAAAGGTCTTGGATCCAGCAAGAACGGTCGTGATTCGAACGCGAAGCGCCTCGGCGTGAAGGTGTTCGCCGGCCAGGCAGTTTCCGGCGGCGAGATCATCGTCCGCCAGCGCGGCACCGTCTTCAAGCCCGGCGAGGGCACCGGCATCGGCCGCGACCACACGATCTACGCCGCCCGCGAGGGTGTCGTGGACTTCCGCACCGGTCGCCACGGCCGCGTCATCTCAGTGAACACTTCGGAGGAGCAGTAATGGGGCGCTACACCGGCCCGGTTGAACGTCTCTCGCGCCGCGAGGGAGTAGATCTCGAACTCAAGGGCGCCCGCCGCTTCAACGGCAAGGGCGCACTCGACCGCCGCGGTGCGATCCCGCCCGGTCAGCACGGCATGCGCCGCGGAGGCCGCGCCAGCGTCTACGCCGCCCAGCTGCGCGAGAAGCAGCGCGCAAAGCGTTACTACGGCATGCGCGAGAACCAGTTCCGCCGTCTCTACAAAGAGGCCTCCCGCGCGACCGACTCGGTCACCGGTGAGAAGCTTCTCCAGCTCTGCGAGCTGCGCCTCGACAACGCCCTGTACCGCATGGGCTTCGCCTCGACCCGCGCCCAGGCCCGCCAGTTCGTCGGCCACCAGCACGTGCTGGTCAACGGCGAGCGCTGCGACATCGCCTCACGCCGCGTCTCTCCGGGCGACGAGATCTCGATCGTCGAGAACTCCCCGATCCGCCCGCTCGCGATCGAGGCCACCAGCCTCGTATCCCGCGTCTCGCCGTGGCTCGAAGTCGACCACGACGGCCTCAAGGGCAAGGTCATCCGCCCGCCCGAGCGCAGCGACATCCAGGTGCCGATCGAAGAGCACCTGATCGTCGAGCTTTACTCGCGCGTTTAGTTTTTCGCGCGGATTCGAGCGCTGTTTTTGCTGACTGCCTGCCCCTTGGGGTGGGCAGTTTGCGTTTCTGGGGCTAAGCGAAGGGGTGCGGGGTGACGAAGCTTGATGAAGCCCGGTGAAACTCCTGTACTACGACGCAAACTCAAACCTCACCCTCGTCTCCCGCGAAGGAGCAGCAGACGAGAGCGCAACCTTCGACGCCCAGGACAAGATGACCTCGCAGGGCAGTAAGTCCTTCGCCTACAACCAAAACGGCGAGCTAACGCAGAAGAGCACCGGCGGCACGCCAACAGCGACCTTCGGCTACTCCTCAAGCGGTCAGCTCAAATCAGCCGAAGTCGGCAGCGACACGATCACCTACCGCTACGACGCCCTCGGCAACCGCACGAGAACCCGCGTAAACGGAACGACGACGCAGGCCTTCCTCTACGCCCCGGGAATCCTCGGACCGGTCGCCCAGCTCGCCGAAGGATCAAGCCAGGCGACCTCTTACGTCTACGGCTCAAGGTCAAATGTGCCTGACCTGATGATTCGCGGACCGCTGACATACAGGATCATCACCGACCAACTCGGCTCGGTGCGGATGGTCGTGAACGCGGCGACCGGAGCAGTCGCCCAGGAGATTGAGTACGACCCGTTCGGTGAGGTGATCAGCGACTCAAATCCTGGCTTCCAGCCGTTTGGATTTGCCGGCGGGCTCTATGACAATCAGACTGGCCTTACGCACTTCGGGGCGCGGGAGTATGACGCTGCTTTGGGGCGGTGGACTAGTCGGGATCCGATCAGCTTTGCTGGCGGGGACAGCAACCTTTACGGGTATGTGGTGCAGGATCCGGTGAATTTTGTTGATCCGAGCGGGTTGCTTGTTCCATGGGATCGGGTCACACCGCCGTTGGTACGCGATATAGGAGACGCCGCAAACGCTGGGGTGCGTGCTATCGGAAACGCCGCCGAGTACACCCTGCAAAGTGCGGGAGATTTCTCAGCAGGGTTTGCCGCCGCTTACGATCAAGGCCTCTCCAAATGGGCTCGGCAACAACTAGGGACCGACGACAACGTCGACACCTGCTCCGGCTGGTATTCGATCGGAAACGGCCTTGGGAGTGTGGTCTGGTTTGCCGCGCAGACGTTCAGCCCAATTGGACCGGGTTCTCTCATTGGCCAGCTTCCTATTAGGGCAATCAAGTGGATCAAGCCGGCCGTGCGCGCTAGGCGCGTGGTGCCAAAGTCTCCGTTGCCCCCGAAGGGTCCGGCGAACCATCCCCCGATCGCAATCAACTAGGAGCTCGTGTGCCCAGGATTACTCGTGATTGGCCGTACACCGCTCTTTTCGGTATCGGCTCTTGGATTTGTGGGCTGGTGCTGATCCTCGCTGGCGGTATCGCCGGGGCCTTGGGTGGAGAGCCGAAGGGTTTCATTGCCCTCGGTGTAGTTGGCTTCGTGGTGGGGCTGATGGGCTGGATCGCTGCGATCTGGGCAATTGACTCCGGTGGCCATGGGATTCGGAGCCTGCCCATGAGTCGAGCGTTGGCCGAGCTTCAATGGGGGTCAGCAGTTGTGGCGGCTGCCTCCTTCATTTCCTACCGTGGAGTCGGGTTGGTTGGCGCAATTTCCGCAGTGGTGCTCGGCGCAGGGATTATCTTGGCGCTTTCCCGCCGACAGCCCCGCGGTTTGTCGCCTGGCGACCTTATTTCGCTTCAACACGACGACGGTTATGCCCTGGCCTTGGTCAAAAGCGTGCGTGGCGACTCGGTTGAATTGCTCTGCGATTTTGCGCCGACCACGAAAAGGCGACCACGTGCCGTCAAGACTTCGATCGCGCAAACTGCTCACGATGGCGAGTCACGAGTGTTGGAAACGCACCTACTTCGGTCGTTGAGGCCACGGTTGATCTGGCGCGGGCTTGCGACCACCTGAGCCAATCCGCGTAGTGCTGAAGCGCTCGGCCCGTGGGGCGCATCGCCGTGATCGCGGCTAGCGGTTGTGGGACTCCTCGTTTCCGGCCGCCCGATTTCCGGTCCGATCTCAGGGCGAGTTTTCAACGCAATCCGCGCCGATCACTTGAACACCTTGGCTCGGATACGACTTGCCACGCGGCACCTGGACCTAAATCACTCCGCGTGTGATCCGCTGGATGAACGTAGGATCCACCCGTGTTCTACGACCACGTAAACATCCGCGTCCTCGCCGGCCGCGGCGGCGACGGTTGCATCTCCTTCCGTCGCGAGGCGCACGTTCCCAAGGGCGGACCTGACGGCGGCGACGGTGGCCACGGCGGCAACGTCGTCGTGCTCGCCGACGCATCCCTGCGCGACCTCGCTCAGTACCGCGGTCGCTCCGACTTCCGCGCCGAACACGGACACCCCGGAGAGGGCAACCGCCGCCACGGCGCCACCGGGGAAGACCTTGTGCTTCACGTTCCGGCCGGCACGCGGGTGGTCCGCGACGACGGCGCGATCGAGGCCGAGCTGAACGAGCCCGGCGACAGCGTGATTGTCGCGCGTGGCGGCACCGGCGGCCGTGGCAACAAGCAGTTCACGACCAGCACCCAACAGGCGCCGCGCTTCGCCGAGAATGGGCTGCCCGGTGAGGAAGTCGAGATCGACCTGCGCCTGCGTCTGCTTGCCGACGCCGGCTTCGTCGGCCTGCCCAACGCCGGCAAGTCGAGCCTGCTCGACCGCATGACGGCCGCCGCCCCGAAGGTCGCCGACTACCCGTTCACGACGCTCGAGCCGATGCTTGGGACGATCGACGCCGACGACCGGCAGCTCGTGCTCGTCGACATCCCCGGCCTGATCGAGGGGGCGCACGAGGGTGTCGGCCTGGGCCACGAGTTCCTCGCGCACGTCGAGCGCTGCAAGCTGCTCGTCCACGTACTCGATCTCGCGCCGCTCGACGGCAGCGACCCGGTCGAAAACTTCGAGACCGTCGAGCACGAACTCGCAGAGCACGACGGGCGGCTCGCGCGCCTTCCGCGCATCCTCGCGCTGAGCAAGTCCGACCTCGTCTCTCCTGAAGACGGGCGGGCCGCCCTGTCCGAGTGGCGTGCGAGACTCGGTGACCGGGTGATGGACACGGTGCTCACTTCCTCCGCAACGCGCGCGGGGCTCGACGACCTGCGCAAATCGATCTTCGCTCACGTCCCAGCGGACGTCGAGGCGCCGCACCACATCCCCGGCGTCGGCGACCGTCCCGGCGTGCCGCCGGAGGACAAGCCGGCCCACCGCGTCTACCGCCCGACCGAGAGCGACGGGTTCTCCGTCGAGCCGATCGAGGACGGCGTGTTCGCCGTTCGAGGCAAAGGCATCGAGCTGTTGCTCGCCCGCTTCGACGTCGGAAACGACGAGGCCCTTCGCCATGTCGAGCAGCGCCTGCGCCAGATCGGCGTGATCCGTGAGCTCGAGAAGAAGGGCTTCGAGAGCGGCGACGAGATCGAAATCGGCGGCGAGCGTTTCGAGTTGGAGGTCTGATGATTCCCGACGAGTACCGCCGCTATCTGCCGCTCGGCCTGATCGGCCTCGTGATTCTTGTCGTTCTTTTCCTGCTGGTAGCTCCCGGCGGCGGCGACGACACCTCCGCGCCCGACAAGAAGGAGACGGCGCAGAAGTCCGAGGTTCCGAAGAAGAAGCCGCCGGTCTCCTCGGCGACCGGGGCGACTGCGAACGTCACGCCGCAGTCGACCGAGAAGGTGACGCCGCACGACGAGCCGGTGCCGATCCTGATGTACCACGTGACGAAGTCCGCGCCGGCCGGCACTCCGTACCCGGAGCTGTGGGTCACCCCGGCCGACTTCAAGGGGCAGATGGACTGGCTCGCTGAGAACGGCTACACCGGGATCACGATGGCGCAGCTGTTCAAGTACTGGGACGAGGGATTCAAGCTCCCGGCCAAGCCCGTCGTGATCTCGTTCGACGACGGATATCCGAGCCACGACAAGACGGCGCGGCCGGTCTTGGCGAAACATCACTGGCCGGGCGTGCTGTTCCTCGAGGAGCGCAACGTCAACAGTCCGGAGACGGGGCTGACGCAGACGATGGTCAACAAGCTGATAGCCAGCGGCTGGGAGATCGGCTCGCACACGATCAATCACCCCGATCTGACCACGCTCGGTCCCGAGGAACTGCAGACCGAGGTCGCCGGATCGCGCGAAGAGATCGAGACGCGCTTCAAGGTCAAGGTCGACTTCTTCTGTTACCCGGCTGGCAAGTACAACGACGACGTCGTGAAGGCCGTCGAGAAGGCCGGCTACACCGCGGCGGTGACAGTCGACGAGGGAATCGCCAAGCCGGGCAACGCGTTCAGGCTGCCGCGCATCCGCATCAACGGCGACGACGGCGTCGAGGGATTCGCGTCAAAGATGCGTGCGGTCGAGTAGATGGTCGATCCCACGCCCAGCCGCGGCCGAGACCACGTGGCTACGCCACCGGATCGACACGCAACGGCTCGCAGGTAGCACCGCTACCTGCTTCGCCGCCGCGTGCCGCCCGCTGACGCATCCACACGGTCTCGTCCTGCGCCTGGGCGCGGGACCGACCATCTAGCCTGACCCGCATGCCGGTAGTCATCAAAGTCGGATCGAACGTCGCCACAGATGAGAGTGGCGCGATGCGCGACGCCGTCGTCGAGTCGATCGTTTCGCAGGCCGCCGAGCTGCACAAGTCCGGCACCGACGTCGTGCTCGTGACCAGCGGCGCGATCTCGCGCGGGATCCAGCTGCTCGGCCTGCCCGGGCGTCCGACGGCGATGGAGGAGCTGCAGGCGAGCTCGGCAGTTGGGCAAGGTCAGGTGTACCGCGCCTACGACGCGCTGTTCGCCTCGCACGGCGTGAAGACGGGGCAGATTCTGCTGACGGCCAACGACTTCTCGGCCCGCTCGACATACGTGAACGCCAAGCAGACGTTGCGCAAGTTGCTCGACTGGCACGTCGTTCCGGTGATCAACGAGAACGACACGACGGCGACCGATGAGATCACCTTCGGTGACAACGACTTCCTTGCGGCGCAGGTGGCGATCCTCGTCGGCGCGCGCCGACTTGTGCTGGCGACCGACATCGACGCGCTCTACACGGCTGATCCGAACAAGGATCCTTCTGCCGAGCCCGTCCGGCGCGTCGACGACTTTGCGTCGCTCGACGGACTCGCCATCGGCGACTCCGCAAGCGCGATCGGCTCCGGCGGGATGCGCTCGAAGGTCGTCGCCGCGGAAATCGCCACGGCCGGCGGTATCGAAGTGGTCGTGTGCAGCGGCAAGAAGGAAAGCGCCGTCGCGCGCGCTGCTGCCGGCGACGCCGATGAGGGCACCCACTTCTCCGCGCACGAGCAGCCGCAGAGCAGTTTCAAGCTCTGGCTGCGTTACGCGAAGGAGGCGAGCGGCGCGCTCGCGATCGATGAGGGCGCGGCGAGGGCTCTGACGGCGAAGGGGACGAGCCTTTTGCCGGTCGGCATCGCCGAGGTCTCTGGAGACTTCCAGGCCGGCGACGCCGTCGAGATCTTCGCCAACGGCGCCGGCGGCGGTGCGATCGGCAAGGGCATCGTGAACTACAACTCCGACGAGCTGCGCAGGATCAAGGGACTAAAGTCGGAAGAGGTCCAGGAACTGATGCCGCACGCCACGGATGAGGCGGTCCATCGCGACAACCTGGTGCTCACCAAATGACTGAAGAACTGAAAATGGAGACCGCCGAGGACTTCGAAGGCGCGCAGGCCGGCGGGTCTGGCGATTTCGAGATCCTCGAGCTCACGACGAGCGACGAAGACATCGATCGGATTTATCCGATCCTGCATCAGCTGCGCGACCACCTCTCGAAGGAGGACTTCGCCGAGCGCTATCGCGAGACGTTCGAGGCCTCGAGCTACCGCATTGTCGGCGTCGTCGTCGGCGGCGAGCTACGCGCGATCGCCGGCTTCCGGTTCATCGTCAACATGGCGGTCGGCAACGCGCTGTACATCGACGATCTCGTAGTCAGCTCGGAGTGGCGCTCGAAGGGCTACGGCGCCGAGCTGGTCAAATACCTTGAGCGCATGGGCATCGCGATCGGCGTAGACGCGATCCGCCTCGACTCGGCCGTGCACCGCCTCGACGCCCACCGCTTTTACGAGCGCGAGGGCTTCTACTTCTACTCGAAGCACTTCGTTCGCGAGCTATAGCTCGCGTGCGAAGCGACAAACAGAGCGTTCGAGAGCTCTAGGCCGCAACCGGCTCGGCCGGAGCGTGTTCTTGCCGTAATGACGATTCTCGCTCGAACAGTCACGGCGCTGCTTGTCGTTCTTCTGATCGCCGCGCCGGCAGCCGACGCCGCGAAAAAGACGACGAAGCCGCCGAAGATTCCCTACCCGGAGTCCTGTCAGCCCGTGCCGGCCGACAAGACGCTCTCGAGCTTCCACGCTGGTGACGCCTGGAACTACACGAAGTCGTACAAGTTCCCGTTCTACGGCTACGTCGGCACCGACAAGGGCAAGGCCGTGTTCGGGTCGGTGATCTGGAAGAAGATCGCCAGCAAGTATCGGAGCGTGCGCAAGGCGAAGTACCCGACGGCCAATCTCCCGTCCTGCCGCGTGGCTCGCTACGGCACCGAGGACCGCGTGACGCGGAAGGCCAGCCGCTGGTTCGAGTGGCCGCTGCCGGTCGACGGTGCCTACACGTACGCCTTCAAGGACACCTACGACCGCACGGTCGCCACGCTCACCTGGGACGACGTGTCGCACACCAAGTCGAAGCCGAACCAGTACGGCTGGTACCTCAATGGTCGCTGGGCCGGCCACGACGCCAAGCGCGCTTTCGAGGTGCAGGGCAACGCCTGCAAGCTCTACTACGACTCGAACACGGGGACATTCAGGCGCGATCCGCGCTACATCATGGCCACGTTCAACGCCGGGCTCGGCCAGGCCAAGCCGGGCGTCAACGGTCCCAAGCACACGGGCTGGTACCGCGTTCGCGCCTTCATCGACCGTCGAGCGATTCCGGCCGACCTGCTTGCCGCAGCCGATCGGCACGACTTCGGCTGTGGCCAGAGCGCCCTGCCGCCGATGCAGCCGTCGCGCTTGTTCACCGCCGACAGCTTCAAGAGCGGCTGGGGACCTGCCCACTCTTACCTGTACGGCCAGTACATCGGTGAAGGCGCAGCGACGCTGGTCCTGCTCCCGGGTGAGAAGCGGATCTACAACAACTACCGGCTCAACGTCTACAACCCAAAGAAGCAGTTCGAGAACGCCACCTACGCGATGGCCAGCACCACTTCGGTCGCCGGCGGCGGGATGGTGCGCGGCATTGTTCGCTCGCACATCGACAACTTCACGCTGCTCGACGAGATGCGTTACTGCGACCCGAACTACACGCTCAGGAACATGCAGATAACGCGCTTCAAGAAGCACTACCGCAAGGACAAGTACTTCCTGCCAGGGCTCTACAGCAAGAAGAATCGCAAGAACGTGCGCTGGCTGTTCGGTCGCTTCGATCCCGCTCCTGGGTCACTGCCTCCGGACCAACAGGCCGGAGCCACAAACCCCGCGAGCGCGGCACTTTACGCCTGGACCCCGATCGCCTGCGACCGCTGAGTTTCGCGCTGCCGGTACCTTGTATCCGTACCGATGGCGATCACGACCCGCTCAGTTTCAGACATCTGCGCCGACGCGAAGGCAGCGTCACGCGAGCTCGCCCTGCTCGACACCGAGACCAAGGACGCCGCCCTGCTGGCGATCGCCGACGCGCTTGACACGCAGTCGGCGCGGATCGTCGAGGCCAACGCGAAGGATCTCGAGACGGGGCGCGAAGCCGGGCTTGAGCCCGCGCTGATGGATCGCCTGCTGCTCGACCGTGCCCGCCTCGCGTCGATCGCCAACGACGTCCGTCGCGTCGCCCAGCTCGAAGACCCGGCCGGTCGCCTGCTGCGCGAGTTC
This sequence comes from uncultured Thermoleophilaceae bacterium, assembly GCA_964455545.1. Lineage (GTDB taxonomy): Bacteria > Actinomycetota > Thermoleophilia > Solirubrobacterales > JACPNS01 > JACPNS01. The sequence continues at coordinate 26,475 of CAYVWQ010000012.1, forward strand.
AAGCTCTACAACGGCCTCGACGTGCGCAAGGTCGCTGTGCCGCTCGGCGTCATCGCCGTCGTCTACGAGGCGCGCCCGAACGTCACGATCGACGCGGCTGCGCTGTGCCTGAAGAGCGGCAACGCGATTGTTCTGCGCGGATCCTCTATCGCCGCACATTCCAACGCCGCGCTCGCCCAGGTCGCGCGTGATGCGATCGCGTCCTCTGGCATCCCCGAGGCGGCGATCTCGATCATCACCGGCGGCGACCGCGAGGAGCTGAAAGAGCTCGGCACGCAGGAGGGCGTGATCGACCTGATCATCCCGCGCGGGGGTGAGGGCCTAAAGCGAGCGCTGAAGGCCGTCGCCACTGTCCCGGTGATCTACGCGGCCGCCGGCAACAACCACGTTTACGTCGATGCGACGGCCGACCTTGAGAAGGCCGAGAACATCGTTATCAACGCCAAGACCCAGCGACCCGGTGTCTGCAATGCCGCCGAGACGCTGCTTGTGCACAGCGACGTCGCCGGAGACTTCCTGCCGCGCGTGCTCAAGCGACTGCAGAACGAGGGCGTTGAGCTGCGCGCCGACGCGCAGGCCCGCGCGCTGGCGGGCGTCGACGGGTCGATCGAGGACGCCGACGACGCCGACTGGGACACTGAGTTCCTCGCGATGATCCTCGCTGTCAAGGTCGTCGACTCGGTCGACGAGGCGATCGACCACATCAACCTCCACGGCACCGGTCACTCCGAGGCGATCGTCACCGACTCGCAGACCTCGGCGCTGAAGTTCACCGGCCGCGTCGACGCCGCTTGCGTCTACGTGAACGCATCGACCCGCTTCACCGACGGCGGCGAGTTCGGGCTCGGCGCCGAGATCGGCATCTCGACACAGAAGCTCCACGCGCGCGGTCCGATCGCGCTGCGTGAGCTCTGCTCGTTCAAGTACATCGTCGAGGGCGACGGGCAGATCCGGTCCTGATGCGCGTCGGAATCCTCGGAGGCACCTTCTCACCGCCGCATCACGGCCACGTGATCTGCGCCGAAGAGGCGCGCGAGCAGCTCGACCTCGACGAAGTGCGGATGATGCCCGTCGGCGTGCCGCCGCATCGGATCATTGAGGACGACGAGCATGTCTCCGACGAGCACCGCCTGGCGATGTGCAAGCTCGCCGTGATCGGCCAGCCCGGGCTGTCTGTCTCGACGGTCGAGATGGAGCGCGAGGGCACGTCTTACACCGTCGATACGCTGGAAGCGTTGGTCCAAAAGGAACGAGACAGCGAGTTCACGTTGATCATCGGAGCCGATCAGGCGATGGCTTTCGGCAACTGGCGTGAGCCCGAGCGCATCGGCGAGTTGGCGTCGATCGCGGTAGCGACCCGCGTCGACCACAACCGTGACGAGGCGATCGCGGAGGTAATCCGCGCGACGGGCGGGGGAGACCCGGCCCGCGGCAAAGAGCCGCTGCCGTTTGAGATGCCGCGGATCGACATCTCATCGACGCTCATTCGCGACCGCGTCTACCGCGGTGCGACGATCGCGCACCTGGTGCCGGCTGGAATCCCTGAACTGATCGAGGAGGCGGGCCTCTACCGATGACCGAACCCACTGGTGAACAGATCGCGCGACGGATCGCCGAGCTGATGGACGACAAGAAGGGCGTCGAGATCACGGCGCTCGACGTGAGGGGGCTCGCGAACTTCGCGGACTGGTTCGTCTTCTGCTCGGGCCGCACGGACCGCCAGACCAAGGCGCTGCACGACGCGGTGCGCGAGGGGATGAAAGACGAGCCGCTGAACATGCTCCCCGTCCACACCGAAGGCGAGCGAGAGCGTCGCTGGATCCTGCTCGACTACGGCGACGTGATCGCCCACATCATGGTTCCTGAGGTGCGCGACTACTACCGGCTCGAGCAGCTCTGGAGTGACGCGCCGCGGCTCGAGCTGGAACTGTCCGAATCCGTCGCAGAGAACGACGCCGCGTAGCGCTTCGGGCCGATGGCCCACGTCAGCGAAACACACCTCGTAGTCAGCCGCGGGCTGTCGATTCCGCTCGCTGAGATCGAGCTGAAGACCTCGCGGTCTTCCGGTCCGGGTGGTCAGCACGCGAACAAGACTGAGTCGCGCGTGGAGGCGGTGTTCGATGTCTACGCGTCATCGACGCTCGGCAGCGGTCAGCGCGCGCGGATCGCGAAGAAGCTGGGGCCGGTGGTGCGGGCCAGCGCGCAGGACGCGCGCTCGCAGGCACGCAATCGCGAGCTGGCACTGGAGCGGCTCGGTGCGCGGATCGAGGGAGCGCTGCGCGTTCAGCGGCGCCGTGTTGCCACCAAGCCGACGGCCGCGTCCAAAGCACGGCGACGCAAGTCAAAGGAAGCTCGCTCGAACGTGAAGTCAGCTCGCCGCAAGCCGAGCGCCGAGGACTGAAACCAAACGGCCGTTTGGCGGTACTTTTGAACGTGATGGGGGAAAAGCTCGAAAAGGTCAAGCCGCGACTGCGCGGCGTCTTCCACGAGCAGGCGTTCTACGTCTCGCTGATCGCCGGAGTGCTGCTCGTCGCGACCGCGACGCAGAACATCCGCACGTTCGTGGCGGCGATCGTCTTCGCGATCAGCGTCTCGGCGCTGCTCGGCGTGAGCGCGCTCTACCACCGGGTGAACTGGCGTCCGAACACACGCAAGTGGCTGCGCCGCCTCGACCACTCGATGATCTTCCTGTTGATTGCCGGCACCTACACGCCGTTCGCGCTGCTCGTGCTGCACGGCACGCTCGCCGACGTACTGCTCGTGGTGGTCTGGGCGGCGGCGATCCTCGGCAGCCTCGCCGAGCTCGCCTTGGCCGACGCATCGAAATGGATCATGGCCGTGATCTGCATCGCGCTCGGCTGGGTCTCGATCATCGCGATCCCCGACATCGCGCGCGAGATCGGGCTGACTGCGACGATTCTCCTGGCCGCCGGCGGCGTGGCGTACACGGCCGGCGCAGTCATCTACGCAACGCAGAAACCCGATCCGGCCCCGGCGGTCTTCGGATACCACGAGGTCTTCCACGTGCTCGTGGTGCTGGCGATCGCGCTTCAGTATGCGGTGGTCGCCTTTTGGGCGCTGCCCAACTGACAAATGGGCGCCGGAATCTCATCGCTCTGGGGCGTTTGGCGCGGGAACGTCGACCTGTCACGCTTTGACGACGTCGACGCGGAGATCGCGTTCGAGTTCAACGGCCCGGATTCAGACCAACCGTCTTCAGAATCAGAACGCGATACCGGTCAAGCCGAGTCGCGTCGCTAAGATTCTCCCTCGCAAGGGGCTATAGCTCAGTTGGGAGAGCGCTTGCATGGCATGCAAGAGGTCGCCGGTTCGAGCCCGGCTAGCTCCATCTAACGATTCATTCGAGGACCCATGTCCCCCGAATGAATCAAAATCAGATAGCTGCGTACTCGTCCTCAGACGCAGGTGAACTGGCCTCGAAGTAGTGAGGATGGGTAAGCCGGAGGATGTCCTCGGAAGCCGCTGTTAGGAGTACGACCTGGAGTTCCTGGTCAGTGGCGATTGCCTCGCGCTCAGCCTCTGCCAAAGCGCGCGCGGCAATTTCCGCGTCGTCGAATGCGGTGATGTCGCTTAGCTCCCCGACTTCGGGGCGAAACTTGATTAGGAAGTGCCTCAGGTTGCCCACTGCGAGCTTTAAACCTTTCCTATTCGGTGAAGTAGTGGAGGACTTGAGCACGGATCGTCTCGAACTGTTGTTCAAGCTTGGGGTCTAGATCCTGCCCAGCATCCAGTCTTGCAAGCCTATCGGCAGCAAGCCTGAAGTACAACACCAGGTCCTCGGGTCCTTGTCCATCCTTAAGATTCCAGTCCGGCCGGTCTATCGATAGGCGCTTGCCCCACTCTTCGACCGTGTCGGCCCATCGACCTTGGCGCTCGGTTCGCACCTGTATTTCGACTTTCCGACCCGCCTCTTCAACGATGATGTGAATCGCTCGATATCCGGTGCCGGGGTTGGGCCTCTTGTTCTTGTCATCGATCACTGCTTCCGGCCAGAGATCGGAGACGATGTCGACGAGTTCGTACACGTCGTTAAGGCTCGGCAAGACAACTCGACAGCCCGCAATGTCCTCGATCTGAGTCAGCCGGATGCTCAGCTTCCTCAACTTCAGAGCAATCGACGCGAACGTTTTCGGTCTCGCCGCAACCGTCGGAGTCGCATCGGACTCCATCGTCGAGACCGCTACTCGGAGTTTGTTGGTGACCATCTCAAGCGGTTCAGTAAAGGAATCGCGGTAACCCAGGATCGTCCTCAACGCGTCGTCGTGCCTTTGCGCGTCATTTGTCGCCCGAGTCCTTCCGAGTAGCCAGTCGCGGACGTGTTTACCGGCCTTGTTTACCTGAGTGCTTGAGATCGAGATTCTCGCGTCGTTCATCGACTCGAATCTACTTGGAGCCTGTCGCCGCAAGGGGCTTCTTCACCGCGTTCGAGCCCGGCTAGCTCCATCAGCGTCCGATCATCGTTTCGATCGCTTGGGCCGCGTTGGCCGGCCCGTCCTCTTGACTGATCGCCTCCGCCAGCACGGTGGTCGTCCAGCCGAACGCCGGATCGGTCACCAGGAGGCGTAGGCGGGCGGCGAGTTCGTTGCGAGTGAGCTTCTTCAACGCGAGCGGCTCCGGCCCGGCGCCGATCTCGTTCAGCCGGTGGCCCCAGAAGAACTGATCGGCAATCGCCGGCAGCACCAGCGTGGGGCGGCCGTGGAGCAGTCCGAGGGCCGTCGTGCCCGCGCCGCCGTGATGAACGACGGCGTCGACGCGATCGAAGATCTCCGGGTAAGAGAGATCGTCGCAGACGAATACGTCGTCATCGTCGACGCCCTTGCCGAGGCCACTCCATCCGCGCTGAAGAACGAGACGCACGCCAGCGTCGCGCGCGGCGCCGACGACGCTTTCCGTCAAGGTGGCCGGATTGTCGATCACCATCGACCCGAGCGTGAAAAAGACGGTCGGCTTGTCAGTCGCGACGAACTCGATCAGCTCGTCGCTCGGCGCCGGCGCGTCGATCGCCCTCGGCCACCAATAGCCACACATCACGGCGTTGTCCGGCCAGTCGCTCGGCGGCCTCAGAGCGTGGTGACTGGCGCCGACCACGGCGCCGGCGAAACGCGAACGCTGCTTCAGGTTGGCGCGCACGCTCGCGCCGCGCATACCGAGCACTTGTTCGCGTGCGCGGTCCACGCTGCGGCGCATCGCCACAGAAGTCGCCGCTGCGTCGGCGGTGTATGAGAACCGGTTCCCGAATCGCCCGTAGCTCCGCCGATGCGCGAAGTTCGCGGCGATCGGGAACTCGCTCGTCGGGATCGTGGGAACGTGGTGAACCTGCACGACCGGAAGATCGGTGCTCTCGGCGACATCGAGCGCAGGGAACGTCGCGGGAAAGGCGAGCACCGCATCTGTGCCCTCGGCAGCCGCGGCCACACCGCGGTAGATCTCCATCACGTCGTCGCGCAGCAATCCGTCCAGTCGCTTCCGCAGCGTGAGCGGACTGCCGATCCTGCGCATCATCTCCTGGGCCTCCTCGCTCTCGAGGATCTCCTTCATGCTGCGCCCGCCGACCCCTGCGAATTCAACGCCCGAGTCTGCGGCCAGGGGTTCGTATGCGGCGTGCGAAGCGAGGCGCACGTCGTAGCCGGCCTCGGCGAGGCCGCTACCCAGCGAGAGGAAGGGCTCGAAATCCCCTCGCGTACCGAATGTCACAGCTAATAACCTCACTCGACCACCAGATCCAGGTGGGGTCCGGGGGCCAAACCTACCGCATGTACCAAGAATTCTCAGATCAGGGTGGCGGCGGAGACTCGGCGGCCTCCGGAGGGAGGCGGCTCGACCGCAAGCTCGTGCTGGTCGCGACGATGGTCACGCTCGTCACGCTGATGGCGATACTCGACACGACCGTCGTCAACGTGGCCATCGCTGCGATCGCCCAGGACTTCGGCGCGTCGCTCACCACGATTCAGTGGGTCGTGACCGGTTACACGCTGGCGCTGGCTCTCGCGATCCCGCTCACCGGCTGGGCGGCCGACCGGTTCGGCACGAAGCGGCTCTATCTCTTGATGCTCAGTGTGTTCCTGATCGGCTCCGCTCTCTCCGGACTCGCCTGGAGTCCCGGCTCGCTGATCGCGTTCCGCGTGCTGCAGGGAATCGGCGGCGGCATGTTGATGCCGGCGGGGATGACGATCCTCACGCACGCCGCTGGACCTGAGCGGGTCGGGCGCGTGATGTCCGTGCTCGGCCTGCCGATGCTGATCGGTCCGATCTGCGGTCCCGTACTCGGTGGCTGGATCGTCGAGTCGTACTCCTGGCGCTGGGTGTTCTTCATCAACATCCCCGTCGGGATCGTCGCGCTGGCGATGTGCTGGCGGCAGCTCGAGTTCGACCGGCCGCATCCTGATGCGCCGCTCGACTGGCTCGGGTTCTTCGCGCTCATTCCCGGCCTTGCGGCCGTGATCTTCGGTGTCGTCGCGATCAACGACGCCGGCGGTGTGCTCGCGCCGCAGGTGCTGATCCCGCTTGCAGTCGGCGCGTTCGCGCTCACTTACTTCGTCCGCCATTCGCTGCGCGCGGCGTACGCACTCGTCGACCTGCGTCTTTTCAAGGACCGGCTGTTCGCTGCGTGCACCGGCACGCTCTTTCTCGGACTGATCGCGGTGTTCGGCGGCCTGCTCCTGTTGCCGCTGTATCTCCAGACCGTGCAGGGCGAGTCGCCGTCCGACACGGGTCTGCTGCTCGCACCGCAGGGGCTCGGCGCGGTGGTCGCGATGCCGATCGCAGGCCTGCTCGCCGACCGCATCCCGATCGGCCGCATCGTGCCGGTCGGCCTCGCGCTGATCGCCGGTTCGTTCTACGCGCTCACGTCGCTCACCCCCGACACCTCGTACGGCTACTTCGCCGCCAGCGTCTTCGTGATGGGCGCCGGGATGGGCGTGACGATGATCCCGATGTTCTCGGGCGCGATGAAGACGCTGACCAAGCCGCAGGTGGCGAGGGCCAGCACCGCTGTCAACATCGTGCAGCAGGTGGGCGCCGCGCTCGGCACGGCCGTACTGAGCCTTCTGCTGGCGCGCGAACTGGCCGGCGGGCCGCTCGGCGGCTTCGAGATCGGCGACAAGCTCGATCCGTTGCCTCCCGCGCAGGCGGCGGTGGCCGCCGAGGCCTACGGAGCAACGTTCGGCTGGGCTGCGGCGATGACGACGATCGCGGCGCTGATCGCGCTCATCTACCTTCCGCTGCGCCGCGAGCGCGCCGACTAACGCGGCGCGACGAGATCGACGGTTGACTTGCCGTCGTTGAGGATCAGCTTCGCCGTCCCGCCTGGTCCGAGCGCGTCGATCGAGATCGACTTGGTGCCGTTCTCGGGAATCTCGAACGTCTGGGCCGTCCCGGCCGAAAGCAGTCCGATGCTGTAGGGACCTGCGTCGTCGGCGGACACCTTGAGGATGATCAGTGAATCTGCGGGGACCTTCGTCTGCCTCGGCGTGCTCTTCGCGAAGCCGCCGCCGGCCAACGAGAGATCGATTGTCGAGAGCCCGGTCGAAGGGCCTTCGTCGCCGCATCCGGCAAGGCCCAGCGCCAGCGCTGTCGCGAAAAGGAGGGCCGCTGTTCTCGAGAGCTTGCGCACGGGGATTGCCAGAAGGTTAATTCGCGCGAAATTACTCGAAATTGCGTCCATCTTTACCTCGTTTGGTTCAACCCGGTGACCTGGTGAGCCGATGACAAAGGGGTATGGCAGATGAAACAAGCTGGTTGATCCGGGACGGGATGGACCGTGACCGCATGCTCGACATGGACAGGCGAATTCGCCCGTTGCGTCTGGCTGCGCTCTCCGTGCTGGCCGGAGCACTGATTTTTTCGGCTCCCTGGCTGGGTTTCGACAAGATCATCCTGCTCGTCGTCGCCGTCGCGGCAGCTGGAACATTCTTCAAGCTCGCAGGGTCGCTGACCGAGGGAGCAAACCACCCCGAGTTCGCCCTGTTCAGCGGATGGGCGGCGTCTGTCGTGATCATCGCCGTCTGCGTTTCCATCACGGGCGGCATCGAGTCTCCGGCGCTGACCTGGATCGCGATCCCGGTGGTGACGCTGAGCGCACGTTTCTCCGTGCGCGGAGTGGTGGCGGGCGTGATCTTCATCTCCGCCCTGATGGCTGCCGTGTGCCTCGGTTTCAGCTGGGAAGCGACGATGAACGACCCGGTTCCCCTCGGGGCGGGAATCGCACTTACGATCGCGGTCGCGATCCTCTCCACCGCGCTTATGCAGTCCGACTTCGAGCACAGGACCGAGGCCGTGATCGACCCGCTCACCGGCCTCCTGAACCGCACCGCACTTCGCAACCGCACGCTTGAGCTGTCGCAGCGCTCCGAGTTCACCGCCGAACCGGTCGGCGTGATCGTCGCCGACATCGACCACTTCAAGGAGATCAACGACACGCACGGCCACTCCGTCGGCGACGCGGTGCTCAAGGACATCGCGTACGTGATGCGCAAGGAGCTGCGCGCGTTCGACCTCGCCTACCGGATCGGCGGCGAGGAGTTCCTCGTTCTGCTCCCGGGCGCGAACATCGGCGAGGCCGAGGAGTTCGCCGACCAGCTGCACAAGGTTCTCGGTCGCGACATGCGCGGCGGACAGCCTGTGACCCTGAGTTTCGGAGTCAGCGCCTCGCGCTACGGCGACGTGTTCGACTACGACAGGATCTTCGAGCAGGCCGACGCCGCGCTCTACCGAGCCAAGAATGGCGGACGCAATCAGGTCTGTGTCGCCGATGAACTCGATTCCGTCGCAGGTCCTGAAGCAGGCTTCACCCGTCACGCGCGGGTCTGAACGACGAATGATCCGCTCGCCCGACCGGGTACGTAACTAACCCAGTGGCGCATTACAAAGCGACGATTCACACCCAGCTCGCCCCGCCGCCCGCATTTGCGTTGATGGCCGATTTCGCGAACGCACAGGCTTGGGACCCCGCCACCAACAACTCACGCAAGCTCTCTGAGGGGCCTGTCTCACGCGGTTCACGGTTTGAGCTTGAGATGGAGATCTTTGGACGCGAGAATTCCATCGTCTACGAGATCGTCGAGTTCGATCCGCCGCGACGCGTGGTCCTGCGCGGCGAGAACGCGGGTTCGGTGTCGGTCGACACAATCGATGTCGAGCCGGACGGCGACGGATCGGCAGTGACCTACGAGGCCGAGGTGACGATGAAGGGCGTGTTCAAGGCGCTCGGGCCGTTGTTCGGTCCAGTGTTCAAGAAAATGGGCGACGCCGCCAAGGAGGAGATCGGCCCTTGGCTTGACGGGCAGGCCGATCAGACCGAGGCCCAGTGAGCCGCGTCGCAGTGATCGGCGCCACCGGCTACGTCGGCGGGCGCCTGCTCGACCGACTGCTCGAGAACGGCCATGAGGTCGTAGCGCTTGCGCGAACGCCGCAGAAGTTGGCCGAGGCCGAAGGCCGTGCAGACGGTCGCCTCACGGTCCACCGCGCCGATGTCGAGGATCGCGATTCGCTCGTCGCCGGACTGCGGGGCGTCGAGGCCGCTTTCTATCTCGTTCACTCGCTGGCGGCCGGCGCAAGCTTCGGTGCCGATGACGTGCGCGGCGCGCGCAACTTCGCCGCGGCATGCTCCGAGGCCGGGGTTGGGCAGATCGTTTATCTGAGCGGCCTTGGGTCGGCCGGAGATGACCTTTCGGAGCACCTTTCGAGCCGGCACGCGACCGGTGACGCCCTGCGCGAAGGGTCGGTGCCGGTCACAGAGCTGCGCGCCGCGATCATCGTCGGCTCTGGCAGCGCGAGCTTCGAGATCGTCCGTGATCTCTCCCGCAAGCTTCCCGTGATGGTCGCGCCGCGGTGGGTCAGCAGTCGCTGCGAGCCGATCGGGATACGCGACGTCCTGAGCTACCTGGTCGGCGTGCTCGGCGACCCACGGGCGCTTGGCGAGACGCTGGAGATCGGTTGCGGCGAGGTTCTCACCTACCGCGAGATGATGGAAATCTGCGGCGATGAGCAGGGCATGCGCCCGCGGATCATCACCGTGCCTGTCCTTACGCCGCGACTCAGTTCGTACTGGTTGCATCTGGTGACGAGCGTTGACATGCGGATCGCAAGGCCGTTGATCGACGGCCTGCGCAACGACGTCTACACCCACGATCACCGGATCCGCGAGTGGATCGACATCGAGCCGGCCGACTACCGCACGAGCGTAAGGCGCGCGCTCGACCGCGAACGCGACCGGACGCGCCGCGAGTCGCGCTGGACCGACGCGTTGCCAGAGCGTGTGCGCAACGCGGTCCCGGGCCGTCTGCGTATCCACCCTTCGGCCGACAAATTCGTCGACACGCGGTCGTTCGAGACCGATCTCTCGGCCGACGAAGTCTTTCGGCGGATCTCGCGAGTCGGCGGCGACTTTGGTTATGGCCGCGAGGCCGGCGCACTCTGGCGCATCCGCGGCTGGATCGACCGGCTCGGCGGCGGGCCCGGCCTGCGCCGCGGAAGGCCGTTCGGACCGTCGCTGCGCACCGGCGACGTCGTCGACTTCTGGCGCGTGAGTGATGCCACCGCGCCAGAGCGACTTGAACTCGTCGCCGAAATGCGCGTTCCCGGCGAGGCGCGGCTGGCTTGGCGCATCGAACCGGGCGAGCACGGCGCGCGCTTGGTGCAGACAGCGACGCTGACCAACGAGAAGCTGCTTTCCGGGCTCTACTGGTACGGCATCGCGCCGGCGCACAACTGGGTCTTCAACCGCATGGCGCGGCACCTGTTGTCTGCTTGACTGCGGTGATGGCCAAAACACTTGTGATCACCGGCGCCTCCAGCGGGATCGGCGCCGCCACCGCCCGCGCCGCCGCCGCGGAGGGATGGAACGTGGTGCTGGCGGCGCGTTCGCTCGAGAAGCTCGAGGCTCTGACCGAGGAGATCGGCCCGGAGCAGGCACTGGCGGTTCAGGTGGACGTGACTGAGTTCGCGGATCTCGAGCGGATGGTCTCGGCCGCCGTCGAGCGCTTCGGTCACGTTGACGCCGTGTTCGCCAACGCCGGTTTCGGCGCGGCGCGCGGATTCGAAAACGAGTCCGTCGACCACTGGCGCGAGATGGTGCTCACGAACGTGCTCGGTTGCGCGATGACGATCCGCGCCGCGATGCCCCAGATCCGCGCCAACTCCGGCCACTTTGTGCTGACGGGCAGCATCGCCGGGACCCGGGCGCTGCCGGGATCGCTGTATTCGTCGACCAAATGGGCGGTGCACGGCATGGCCGAATCGCTGCGCCTTGAGCTGAACGGCAGCGGCGCCCGCACGACCTTGATCGCTCCGGGGATGGTCGACACGCCGTTCTTCGACAACGGTGCTCCCGGCGAGGCGCTGGTCGCCGAGGACATCGCGCGCGCGGTGATCTACGCGATCAGCCAGCCCGAGCACGTCGACGTCAACATGATGCTGGTGCGGCCCGCCGCCCAGGACACATAGGGCCGCCCGCGCCGCTCACTAACCTCGCAGGCCACAGATGGCCGACGTGAGCGAAATCCAGCACCTGCGATACGACCCGACGCAGATCGAGCCGAAGTGGCAGCAGATCTGGCGTGACGAGAAGACCTGGGAGGTCAGCAACAAGCCCGACGGGCGCCCGAGCTCGTACGTGCTCGAGATGCTGCCGTACCCGTCGGGCGAGCCGCACATGGGGCACATGAAGGTGTATTCGGTCGGCGACGCGCTTGCGCACTATCGCCGCCGTAACGGCATGCGCGTGCTTCACCCGATGGGTTACGACAGCTTCGGCCTGCCGGCCGAGAACTACGCGATCAAGACCGGCCGCCCGCCGCGCGAGTCGACCGAGGACGCGATCGCCGAGTTTCGCCGTCAGTTCGAGACCTGGGGCGTATCGATCGACTGGTCGCGTGAGTTCGGGACTCACCAGCCGACGTATTACCGCTGGACGCAGTGGATCTTCCTGAAACTCTTCGAGGCCGGTCTCGCCTACCAGAAAGAGGCGGCCGTCAACTGGTGCCCGAACGACCAGACCGTGCTCGCCAACGAGCAGGTCGTCGACGGGCACTGCGAGCGCTGCGGCGCGGCGGTCGAGGTCAAGCAGCTCAAGCAGTGGTTCTTCAAGATCACCGCGTACGCCGAGCGCCTGCTGAACGACTTCACTGAGCTTGAGCACTGGCCGGACAACGTGATCACGATGCAGCGCAACTGGATCGGTCGCTCCGAGGGCGCCGAGGTCGTGTTCAGCTGCAAATCGCTCGAGCTCGACTATCCCGTATTCACGACGCGGCCAGACACGCTTTTCGGCGCGACGTTCTTCGTGATGTCGCCGGAACATCCCGACGTCGCCAAGGTCGCCGCGGGCACCGGCCAGGAGGACGCCGTCCGCGAGTACGTCAACGCCGCCGCGCAGAAGTCGAAGGAGGAGCGCGGCGCCGACGACAAGGAGAAGACCGGCGTATTCCTCGGCCGCACGATCACCAACCCGGTCAACGGCGAGGAGATCCCGATGTACGTCGCCGACTACGTGCTGATGGAGTACGGCACCGGCGCGATCATGGCCGTCCCGGCGCACGACCAGCGTGACTACGAATTCGCGAAGAAGTTCGACATCGAGATCCGCCAGGTGATCGCGCCTGCTTCTGACGACGTCGAGGTTCCAGAGGATGCCGCGTACGTCTCTTCGACAGAGAGCGACCTGCTTGTCAACAGCGGCGAGTTCAGCGGTCGCAGTTCGACCGAGGCCAAGGCCGGAATCACCGAATGGCTGAAGGACAGCGGGCGGGGCGAGCCGACCGTCAACTACAAGCTGCGCGACTGGCTCGTCAGTCGCCAGCGCTACTGGGGTTGCCCGATCCCGGTCGTGCACTGTGAGCAGTGCGGAATCGTTCCCGTCCCCGAGGCCGCGTTGCCGGTGAAGCTTCCCGAGATCACCGACTACCTGCCCAAGGGCAAGTCGCCGCTCGCTGCCGCGACCGACTGGGTCAACACGAAGTGCCCCTCGTGCCACGGCGACGCCGAGCGCGAGACCGACACGATGGACACGTTCGTCGATTCGTCGTGGTACTTCATGCGTTACACCGACGCCCGCAACGACCGTGAGCCCTGGCACCGCGCCGTGCTCAACGAGTGGATGCCGGTCGACAACTACATCGGCGGCGTCGAGCACGCGATTCTCCACCTGATGTACGCGCGCTTCTTCACCAAGGCACTGCACGACCTCGGTCTCGTCGGACCGGTCGAACCGTTCAAAAACCTCTTCACCCAGGGCATGATCACCCGCGACGGCGCAAAGATGAGCAAGTCGCGCGGCAACGTGATCAGCCCGCGCAGCTACGTCGAGAAGTACGGCGCCGACACGGCGCGTTGCTACATCCTCTTCATCGGTCCGCCCGACCAGGACGCCGACTGGGCCGACGAAGGGGTGGAGGGCGTGCATCGCTTCCTCTCGCGGCTCTGGCGCCTCGGGCTCGAGCTCGACGCCGCCGACGTCGGTTCGGGTGTGGGCGCCCCGACGTCGGTCGATTCCGACGCTGCTCAGGCCGTTATGCGCAAAGCCAACTGGGCGATCGCCAAGGTGACCGACGACATGGAGGGCCGCTTCGCGTTCAACACCGCGATCGCTGCCGTGATGGAGCTTGTCAACGAGCTCTACAAGAACAAGGACCTGCTCGTGTCCGAAGGCGGCGAGAGCGCGCAGGCCCTGCGCTTCGGCGCCGCGACGGCCGCCTCACTGCTCTTCCCGTTTGCGCCGCATGTCGCATCCGAGGTGCATGACCTGCTCGGCGGCGGCCGTGTCTGGGAGGCCGAGTGGCCGAAGGCCGACGACTCTTATCTGCAGGCCGACGAGATCACGCTCGTCGTACAGGTCAACGGCAAGGTCCGCGACAAGATCTCGGCCGCCGCCGACGCGTCGCAGGACGAACTGCTCGATCTGGCCAAGTCTTCGACGAAGATCGCCGGGCACATCGACGGCAAGGATCTCGTGAAGGAGATCGTCGTACCGGGCAAGCTCGTCAACCTCGTCGTTCGCTGACGTTCGTCCATCCTGGGCCCCGGCCGAGTCGGTATTTTCGGGGGAATGAGACTCCTAACTTTTGCCGCCACACTCGTCGCGGCGGCCTTGTTCTCCGCTCCTGCAGGCGCGTCGACTCTTTACGCGCCGCAGTACTTCTCGCCAACAGACAATGTGAGTTCCTACTCCGTGCTCCCGGACGGCATTTTGTCGCCCTCGATGGGTTCGCCGTTCACGATCGGCACCGGCCCAGCGCGCGGCCTCGGGTCGATCGCGCTGGCTCCCGACGGAGTACGCGGAGCAGCCAGTTTCTACTTCAACGGCGGAATACAAGGACTGACGTTCGGCGGTGGCGGGTCGGTCTCACCGGCGCAGTCGGTGGTTGGAAGTTCGCGCGCTGTGGTCGTCGCGGTTTCGCCCGACGGTCGGTTTGTGTACCAGGCCGTGGGCGGGGCGCCGAAGGGGGTGGCCGGCTACGCGATGGACGCCGCTGGCGTGCTTACAGAGCTGCCCGGAAGCCCGTACTTCACGGCGAACGACTTCTTCGGGCTCGCCGTTGCACCGGACGGCAAGCACTTGTACGCCACGGAGTCCAACGCAATTCGACCGTTTTCGATCGCGGCCGACGGGACGCTCACCGCGATGCCGGCTCACGCCGTGGCCGGCGTGGCGCTGATTGAGTTCCTTCCCGACGGCAAGCACCTGATCGCGAGCACTGAAGGCGGTGCATCCCAGCTGCAGTCGTTTGCCGTCGCGGCTGATGGGACGCTCACTCCGGCCGGCGGACCGGCCACCGTGGGGTCGACCTCGATGGGCTTCTTCTCCGTCGCCCCCAACGGCAAGCACGTCTATGCGAGCGACTACAACGGTGCGACGCTTGGCGGGAGCCAGTACTCGATCAACGCCTACACGGTTGCCGCAGACGGTTCCTTGTCCTTCTTGACCGCGGCTCCGACCGGGACGTTCCGCCCTCGAACCGTCTCGGTCTCTCCCGACTCCCGATTCCTCTTCGCCGGCGATACAAGTGCCGGCAAGCTGCTGTCCGCGCCGATCGCCGCCGACGGGGTACCGGGTGCGTTCACGGCCCACGTGGACTGGAGTTCGGGTGAGGACACTCCACTCGTCTTCTCACCGGAAGCTGCGCCGACCGCGGCGTTCACCGTTCGCGCGTCGAGCAAGCCGTTGACGATGGTGTTCAACGGTGCGGATACGAAGTCACCCGACGGCACGGTCGAGCTGTACGACTGGAACTTCGGCGATGGCGGAACGCTTTCCAGCGCTCTGTCCGCGCTGACCTCCCGCACATTCGCCTCGGCCGGGAAGTACGCGGTGACGCTCACCGCGGTGAACAACGGCTGCTCGACGAGTCTGATCTACAACGGCCAGACGACGCTCTGCAACGGATCGCCGCAGGCGGCGAAGACGATCGAGGTCGACACGCCTCCATGGATCACTTCGATGAAGGTCTCGCCGTCGAAGGTGAGCCGGAAGACGAAGATCAAGTTCAAGCTGACCGAGGGCGCGACCGTCACCTTCAAGGTTCAGAAGCCGCAGTCCGGCCGCGTCGTCGGCGGTGCCTGCAAGAAGCTGACGAAGAAGAACAAGTCGGCAAAGAAGTGCACGCGCTGGTCGACCGCTTCGAGAAATTTCACCGCAAAGGGCAGGGCGAACAAAACGACCAGGGTGAAGTTCACCGGCAAGGTCAAGAAGAAGAAGCTCAAGCGCGGCAGCTATCGCTTGTACGCGACCGCGAAGGACTCCGCCGGCCAGGTCGGGCCCGTCGCCACAGCGAAGTTCAAGATTCGGCGTTAGGGCTTACGCTCGGGGCTGGCGCGGCATTGGGCCGGTGCCCATCTTGCGCTGGGCGAGCATGTCGAAGCGGTTGGCGACCGGCTCGTAGCCGAGCGCGCGGTGCATCGCTTTCGCGTTCGCCGAAGTCCAGCGGCGCAGCGCCCACTGTCCGGGCCCGGGCTTGGGCAGGCCGGCCATTTCGCGCAGGTGCCGCGGCATCAACGTCACTGAAGCGTGTCCCGCCCATTTGAGGTTGATCGCGAACGGCCACTCCTTCGCCGGCACCAACCGCAGGTTCGGCTTGGCGACGAAACGGATCGTCTCCGCGGCGTCCTTGCTGCAGAGCAGCTGGGGGAGCATCGAGTCGAAGTACTCGTGGTACTCCCGGCGCGACGCGGGCACCATCTCGCGCGGAACGCCGATCAGCTCTGCGGCCGCGACGTACTCAGCGAGGTAGCGGTCCTGGTCTTCCTCGGTGAGTTCGCCGACGAAGGCGCGGTAGGCGACCATGAAGGAGTAGGCCTCGACGCAGTGGATCCAGAGCAGCGTTTCGGGGTCGTTCGCGTGGAACTCACGGCCGGTCACCGGGTCGATGCCCGACACCTTGTCGTGGATCATGCGTACGCGTGCGGCAGCACGCTCGGCCGAGGCGCTGTCAGAGAAGACGACGTGATGTACGTACTGCGCCGTGCGCCGGAAGCGTTTGAGCGGGTCGGACTTGAAGTCGGAGAACTGCGACACGCCGGCCATCGCCAGCGGGTGCAGCGACTGGATCATCAGCGCGCGGAAGCCGCCGACGACGATGATGGGGTGGGAGTGGATGCGCCAGGCGACGCTTTCCGGCCCGAAAAGTCCCCAGTCGCCGCGCACGGTGCCGCGATCGACCTCCTCGAGGCGATTTCGAGAGAAACGACTGAACGGTCCGTTGGACTGTTCGGTCTCCTGCGCGCCCCCCAGCGCGCGACCTGATTGCGGACTAGCTTCCATTTTGAGAACGAGTGTGTTTGTTCGACAGTCGAGGCCGAACGTTGAGCACCGCTTCGCAGTCTATGGATTTGTGGCAGTCGGCGCAATCCCTCGTGAAAAAAATTGCATATTGCGGTATTTGTGGCTACCGCTCGGTAATCGACTGCCGGCTCACTGATTGTCCGGAAGCAGGCTGAGCACCTCGGGCTCGCCGTCCGGAACCGGCAGCGCGTCGATCGTCGGCGGTCCGGGAAGCTCCGGATCGTCGACTCCGGTGCGCAGGCGGTCGACCTTTTCGATGCTCTTCTCGAGCTGCCGCTCGCGGGTGCCGGTCAGGCGGTCCCAGGCTCCGTTGGTCGACTTCAGGGCGTTCGTGACCTTCTGCGTCTCCTCGCGGTACATGTCCCACTGCTTACGGAACTCGCCGATCGCGGCCTGGATCTCGCGCGTGCGCGACTCGAGGCGGAAGTTCTCGAGCGACTGATTGATCACGGCAAGCACGGCGAAGAGGGTGAGCGGCGAGCAGATCACGACCTTGCGCTGGAGCGCGAAGTCGATCATCTCGGGATCCTGTTCGTGGATGAATCCGTAGACCTGCTCGTTCGGGATGAATACGAGCGAGTAGTCGAGCGTGCCCTCGGACGGATTGATGTAGTCACGCGTGGTGACCTCTTTGATGCGCTGCTTGGCGTCGCGCATGAACTCCTTCGCGGCAGTCTGCTTCTCGATCTCCGATTCTGCGTCGAGGTAGCGCTTGAAGGCAGCCATCGGCATCTTCACGTCCATGTTGAGGATCCGCTCGCCGGGGAGCAGGAAGGTGAAGTCGGGGCGGCTGCCCTCGCCGGTCGTGCGCTGCTTCTTGTAGTTGACGCCCTCGATGAAGCCGGCGATGTTGAGCACGTCTTCGGCGATCCGCTCGCCCCATTGGCCGCGCGACTGGCTGCCGGAGAGGGCCTCGTTGAGCTTCTGGGTGTCGCGCTGGAGCGACTCGGTGACGTGCCGCGACTGTTTCACGGCCTCGGCGATCTGCCCGAGGCTCTCGACGCGCTTCGTGTCGGTCTTGGTGACGAACTCGCGCACGTTCTGAAGCTCGGTGCGAATGTTGTCGAGGCCCTTGTCGATCTCTTTCTGGCGCTCTTCGAGCTGCTGGGCGCCGAGCTCGGACTCTTGTTTCAGGTGGGAGGTCGCGAGCTTGAGGAAGTTTTCGGTCTGCTGGCTTGCCATCTCTCGCTGCGACTGGAACATGCGGTTCTCGAGCTCCTGTTCGTGGAGCAGGCGCGAGCGCTCAAGGTCGGTGATGGCGCGGCGGAAGCCGACGTATGCGACGCCGAACACCGCGAGGACGAGGACTGTGAGAAGGGCGATTTCCATGGGAGAAGCATCTTTCCACTCGTACTGGACGGAACATACGTTCGGCCCGTGAGTTCTGTCGCAGTTCTGACGGCGAATCGTTTCGAAGCGGTCTTGAAACGTCACGAGCCCGTCCGTAGCGTCGAGCGTGTGCCTGAAACGAATCGCCCGCTGTTGATCGTCTACGCCGCAGCCGCGTTGTCAGTCGCCCTGATCGGGGCGCGCTACCTCAAGTCGGTGTCGGCTGAGCAGGCGCGGCCGGCCGCGCTCTCGGCGGCGCCATCGACCGCCTCGACCGGGAGGGTCGGCGGCGGGGCGGTCGTCGTGCATGTGGCCGGCTCGGTGCGGCACCGCGGGTTGGTGCGCTTGAAGGACGGCGACCGGGTCGGTGACGCCATACGCGCCGCCGGTGGTGCAACGGCCGCGGGCGATCTCAACGCTGTCAACCTCGCCGCGCGCGTGGCGGACGGCCAGCAGGTCGTGGTGCCGGCGCGCGGCGCGGCGGGCGCCAGCGGTGCGGCCGGCCCGGTAAGCCTTTCGAGCGCCACACTCGAACAACTCGACGGGCTTGACGGAGTCGGCCCCGGGTTGGCGCAGAAGATCATCGACTACCGAACGGAGCACGGAGGCTTTCGGTCGGTCGACGAACTGGGCGAAGTGCCGGGCATCGGGGACAAGCGGCTCGAGTCGTTGCGTGCGCAGCTCCAGCCGTGAGTTTTCCGCGCCATGTGTTGGCGGGAGCGCTAGCTGCCGGGCTTGCACTTGCACCCGTCGGCGAGATCACCGCTTTCGCCGTCGCGATGGCCCTTCTGGTGATCCTGCTCGCCGCGCGGTCACGCGCCGATATCGCCGTTGCCGCGGCAGCGCTGTTGATTGCCGGTGCCGCGGTGGGCGTAGCCCGGCTGGACGTGATCGACGCGGATCCGCTGGCCCGGCTCGGCGGCTCGGCGTCGCTGACGGGGTCGTTGGTGCAGGTCCCCGTGCGCGGCGAGCACGGCATCAGGGCGCGGATGCAGGTCGAGGGCCAGACCATCGAGCTGCGCGCGAGCGCGCTCACTGGCGGCCTCGGGCGAATTGGAGACGAGGTGCGCGCAAGCGGCCGCCTTGTGCGCATCGATCCGCGCGGCGCATCGAGCCCCGAAGCACGCAGCTACGCGCAGTACCTGCTGCGAAACGGAGTACGCCGGCGGCTGATCAGCCGCGAGGCGTTCCTCACCGGCGATCGGCGGGGCGGAGCGAAGGGTGTGGTCGACGGAATCCGCAACCGCTCCGACCGGGCGCTCGCTTTCGGCCTGGCGCCGGAGCCCGCGGCGCTGCTGCGCGGAATGGTGCTCGGCGGCGACAACGGGATCCCCGAGCGCACGGTCGAGGACTTCCGGGTCGCCGGACTCGCGCACATCCTCGCCGTCAGCGGTCAGAACGTGCTGCTGATAGTGATCCTGCTCCAGGCGATCTGCACGGCGCTCGCGGTACCGCGCAACGCCCGGCTGCTCGCCTCGGCCGGAGTGATCTGCATCTACGTGTTGCTCTGCGGCGCTCAGGCGTCGGTCGTGCGCGCGGGGGCGATGGGGTTGGCCGGCGTTGCTGCGATGGCGGCCTCGCGCCCGTCCTCTCGCGTCTACGCCTTGCTGTTGGCCGCGATTGCAGTGCTCGCCTGGAACCCCCGCGCGACGGCCGATGTCGGTGCGCAGCTCAGCTTCGCCGCGGTGCTCGGGATCATGGCCTTCACGGTTCCGCTGGCGGCGCGGCTGACCGCGATGCCGCGCTGGGCGGCCGAGGCGTTCGCTGCAACGGCCGGGGCCACGGTCGCGACCGCCCCGCTGATGGCGCTGCACTTCGGTCAGCTGTCGCTCGTATCGCTGGCGGCGAACGTGCTCGGCGAACCGCTGATCGGGCCGATCGTCTGGCTCGGATCGCTGACGGCGGCGATCGGTCAGGTGTCGTTGCCGCTGGCTTCGTTGCTTGGAGCGCCGAACCAGTTTCTGCTCGGGGCACTGATCGAGCTGGCGCATTTCGCGGCCGGGGTCCCGTCGGCGCAGGTCGCGGTCGGCGGCTTCGGTGCGCCGGCGGCGGTCGGTGCGATGGGGTTCGTCGCGCTGCTCGCGGCGTTTGCGCGCGGCCTGATCCCGACACCACGACTCGGGTCGACGGCCGCCGCCTACGGGGGCGTGACGCTCGCCGCGATCACATTGTTCGTCGTCGTGTTGCTCGCCGGCGGTCGCGACAGGCCGATCGAGCGGCCGGCGATCGTGATGCTCGACGTCGGCCAGGGCGACGCCACGCTGCTGCTCGGCGCGGCCGGCTGCAGCGTTCTGATCGATGGTGGACCACCGGGCGACGACCTCGAAGCGAAGATCCGCGCGACCGGGGTGGACCGGCTGAGTGCCGTGCTCGCGACCCACCCGGAGACCGATCACTTCGGCGGGGTGCTCGACCTCGCCCGCGATCGGGCGCTCCCGGTCTCGCTGTTTCTCGATACGGGCGGAAACACCACGCGGCCGGATTACGCCGAGCTGCGCCAACGCTTCGCGCAGGCCGGCGTCGCGAATCAGCCGGTGGCCGCCGGACTGCACTGGGGCTGCGGGGACGTCTCGATCGACGTGCTTGGGCCGTCCGAGCAACCGCCAGACGCTGCGCCACCGGCAAACCCCAACACAAGGGCGGCGGTCACGAGCATCGCGGTCGGCGATCTGACCATGCTGGCCTCCGGCGACGCCGAGAGCCCGCAGCTCCTCGGGCTGCCGTTACCGCGAGTCGAGGTGCTCAAGGTCCCGCATCACGGCAGCGACGATCCGGGCCTGGCTGCGGTGCTCGACCGGGTGCGGCCACGCGTCGCGATGATCAGCGTCGGCAAGGGGAACCGGTTCGGTCACCCGACGCCGTCGACGCTCGCTGCGTTGACTGCTGCCGGCGCCGAGGTCCGCCGCACCGACGTGGAGGGACGGATCGTCGTCCGCCCGGGCGGGAGGTAGGGTCAGCGGCGATGGCCGAGCTCAAGCGCGCATACCTCTTCACCGGCGACGACGAGGTCAAGATCGATCAGGCCAGGAAGCGCCTTGCTGCGCGCGCCGAGGCCGACGGGGCCTCGGTCGAGTCGCTCGCCGGCGACTCACTGACCGCCGAGGCCTTCGCGATGACGCTCACGTCGCCGAGTCTGCTGCCGGGGACGCGGATCGTGCTGGCCGACGGCATCGAACGCTGGAAGGCCGCCGACGTCGGTCCCGCGGCCGACGCGCTCGCGCTGCTCGCTGACGGATCGATCGACGCGGTCGCGGTGATGATCTGCCGTAAGAAGCCGCTGAAGGCGATCACCGATGCGGTTGCGGCGGTCGGCGGTCAGGTCCAGGAGTTCAAGCCGCCCGGAGACGCGGAGCTGCCCGGCTGGCTGGTTCAGGAGGCGACCCGGCTCGGTGTGACGCTCGCGCCGAAGGCCGCAGAGTTGATGATCTCGATCGTGGGCAAGCCGGACAAGCGCGTCTCAGCGGCGAAGAACTGGAGCCCGAAGCGTCGACTGATGAGCGAGCTTGAGAAGCTGGCGACCGCGGTCGGGCCGGGTGGTTCGATCGACGCCGCTCTCGTCGGAGAGCTCGTGAAGGGCGAGACCACGGCCGAGGTGTTTGCGTTGACCGACCACGCGCTGTCCGGTGATCGCGACGCGGCGATCCGTGACGCGGAGATCCTGCTCGCGAGCGGCCAGGCACCGCCGATGATCGTTGCGCTGCTCGCGCGGTCGTTCGGTCAGGCACAGTCGGTCGCGGCGCTGCATGAGGCCGGGCGCGGCGGCGAGGTCACCGAGCAACTCGGCATCCAGCCTTGGCTCGCCAAGAAGCTGGCGGCCCAGGCGAGGGCGCGCGGCGGCAGCTCGCTGCGCGCCGCGATGGTCGAGATCGCGCGGCTCGACGACGCCGTCAAGGGCGGAACAGCGCTCGACGACGAGACCGAGCTGCTTCGCTCGATCAGCGTGATCGCGGGGCGGTAGAGCTTCTGGAGGCTTGGTCCGCTAGGACTAGGCCGAAAGCTTTGCGCGGGTGCGCGCGGCGCGGGACTTCTTGCGAGCGCCGTTGTTCTTGTGCAGCGCTCCGCGCTTGACGGCCTTGTCGATCTTCGAGATCAGCACCTTGTGGTCCGCGTCTGCGGCCTCGGTGTTGCCCGATTCGACAGCGGCCTCGAGGCGACGGAAGTAGGTCTTGATCGCCGAGGTGTACCGGCGGTTCTCGTCGCGCTCGCGCTCTGCGCGCAGGATGCGCTTCTTCTGTGACTTGATGTTTGCCATAAGTTGAGCCGCAGAGTGTAGATGACGCACTGGTACCCGCCAACCTCCTTGCGTCGTCGGCGCCAACAGACCCTGTTTCAACCGGCGAATCTTCCAATCGGCCACCCCTTGGGAGGGTCGATTGGAAGATTCACCGCGTGAGAGGCAGACCGGGTTGCGGCGCCCGTCATAATCACGTGCCCCCATGGAGATCCCGCCCGACCGCATCCGCAACTTCTCGATCATCGCCCACATCGACCACGGGAAGTCGACGCTGGCCGATCGCATCCTCGAGTTGACGCGGTCGGTCGAGGCGAAGGACATGAAGGCGCAGCTGCTCGACAGCATGGAGCTCGAGCGCGAGCGCGGCATCACGATCAAGTCGCAGGCGGTCCGCGTCTACTTCGAGTCCGAGGACGGCCAGACCTACCAGTTCCACCTGATCGACACGCCAGGCCACGTCGACTTCACTTATGAGGTCTCGCGTTCGCTGGCCGCGTGCGAGGGCGCGCTGCTCGTCGTCGACGCCGCCCAGGGCGTCGAGGCCCAGACGCTGGCCAATACGTACCTCGCGATCGACGGCGGGCTCGAGCTGATCCCGGCGATGAACAAGATCGACCTTCCGGGCGCCGAGCCCGAGCGCGTCGCCGGCGAGATCGAGGAGCTGCTCGGCGAGCCGGCCGACGACGTGCTGAAAATGAGCGCCAAAACCGGCGAGGGCGTGCGCGAACTGCTCGAGGAGGTCGTGAAGAAGGTCCCGCCGCCCGAGGCCGACCGCAGCGCCAAGCCGCGCGCGCTGATCTTCGACAGCGAGTTCGACGAGTACCGCGGCGTGATCGCGTACGTCAGGGTCGTCGATGGCGAGTTCAAGAAGGGCGACTCGATCAAGACATTCCAGACGCCGACCAAGGCCGGCATCAACGACATCGGCTACTTCGCGCCGCAAATGACCAAGACGACGGGCCTGAAGGCCGGCGAGGTCGGCTACATCATCACCGGCATCAAAGACGTCGCCAAGCTGCGCGTCGGTGACACGATCACCACCGAAGAGAACCACGCCGAAGAGCCGCTGCCCGGCTACCGCGAGGTCCAGCCGATGGTCTTCTGCGGACTATTCCCGGTCAGCACCGACGACTTCGAGGATCTGCGCGACGCGCTCGAGAAGCTCAAGCTCAACGACGCCGCGCTCGACTACGAGCCCGAGACGAGCCGGGCGCTCGGTTTCGGATTTCGCTGCGGCTTCCTCGGCCTGCTGCACATGGACATCGTGCGCGAGCGGCTTGAGCGCGAATACAACCTCGAGCTGCTGGCGACGCCGCCGAACGTGCGCTACGAGGTCACGCTCACCAACGGCGAGGTCGAGAAGGTCAACTCGCCGGTCGAGATGCCTGACCGGGTGACGATCGAAGAGATTCGCGAGCCGTACATCCGTGCGACGATCCTCACCCCGCGCGACTACGTCGGCGCCGTGATGGAGCTCTGCCAGGAGCGCCGCGGCACCCATGTCGACATGCATTACATCTCCGAGACGCGCGTGCAGCTGACCTACGACCTGCCGCTCGCCGAGATCGTGCTCGACTTCTTCGACCAGCTGAAGTCGCGCTCGAAGGGGTATGCGTCCTTTGACTACGAGGTGAGCGGGCTGCGCGCCAGCGATCTGGTGCGCCTCGACATCCTGCTCGCCGGCGACCCCGTCGACGCGCTCTCGATGATCGTGCACAAGGACAAGAGCTACCCAGCCGGCCGCATGTTGACCGAGCGCCTGCGCGAGCGCATCCCACGTCAGCAGTTCGACGTGCCGATCCAGGCCGCGATCGGCGCCAACATCGTCGCGCGTGAGACCGTCAAGGCCGTGCGCAAGGACGTCACCGCCAAGTGTTACGGCGGGGACATCTCGCGAAAGCGCAAGCTGCTCGAGAATCAGAAGAAGGGCAAGAAGCGCATGAAGCAGGTCGGCCGCGTCGAGGTGCCCCAGGAGGCGTTCCTCGCCGTGCTTCAGCTGGACGGGGACCAGGCCAAGAGCTGATCGGCCGCTGGACGACCGGGGCGGAGGCTTTGTGTACGTCCAAAGTTCTAATAACGCCGCCGGCATCGGCCGATACAGCGACGTATGCGAACGCAACACGCTCATCCCAACGAGTACACCTACGAGCAGGACACTCGCCTCGACCTCGGCGAGGTCGACATGGCGGAGATGTCGCGAGACCGACTGGCGGTGTTGAACAAGGAGGCGGCGCGCCTTCAGACCGACGGCTGGACGGTTCAGATCGGCGGCGACCAGCTCGTTGCGACGCGAAAGTCGTCCGCGCGCTCTCCGCTCGAGCACGCGGTGATCGCAGCTCTGATCCTCGGCGGCCTCACATACGCGGCACTCGCCTTCGCCGGTTCCGACACGATCTCGTCGCTGCCGGTATCTCACCTGGTCGCCACTGCTATCGCCGCCGCGATCGGGTTCGCGCTCGCTTGGCGCAGCTCCACGGCGGGTGAGGGGCGGACCGAGCGAATCACGATCGGCGTCGACCGCTACAACCGCCCGATCACGTACGACCAGCGACGCGACCTGTAGTCGGCGCACGTCCGGCTGCCCCAGCATCCTTGAGCGATGCTGGATTCGCACGGATATCGGCCGCCTGAGACGTCCAGATGGTGGACGGCTGCTTTCAGGCTGAAGGAGTCTTATCAGCGCAGTTGGCTGGTGATTCCGAGCCTCTACGTGCTGCTCGCCGTGCTGCTCGGGATCTTCCTTCCTCAGTTTGAAAACAACACCGACTCGATCCTCGGCATGACCGTTGACGAGACGACTTCGAAGGATCTGCTCCAGGCGATTGCCAGCGGGATGATCGGGTTCACCGGACTTGTCGTGTCGATCGCAGTGCTCGTCGTGCAGTTCGGCGCCGGAACGTACACGCCGCGGCTCGTTCTGTGGTTCAGGCGAGACCCTCTGGTCAAGCATTCGCTCGGACTGTTCGTCGCGCCGGCGGTGTTCTCACTGGTCGCGCTCTACCGGATCGAGCGCACCGTCGACGCCGTCCCGGTGGTGACGGTGACATTGGCGATGCTGTTGTTGATCTTCGCGATCGGGGCGTTCTTCGTGATGATCGGCCGTCTGCTCGACCTGCTCCGGCCGCGCAAGCTGTATCAGCGCCTCGGGGAAGCCGTCCACCACGCGATCGAGGTCGTCTACCCGCACATGCTTTCGGACCCGGCCGTTCACGCGGTCCGAGAAGGGGAGCAAACGGTGCTCTGCTACGTCGGGCGGGAAGGGGTGTTTTCGGCAGTTGCTCGGCATCAGCTGCTGCAGATCGCCGAGCAGCGTGGCGTCGTCGTCGAGCTGCTGTGGGATGTCGGTTCGTACCTGCCGAACGGGACACCGATGTTCGTCATCCACGGCGATGCCGAGGTGAGCGAGTCGCGGCTCTCGCGAGCGATCATCGTCGCCGACGAGCGGACGATCACGCAGGATCCGAACTACGGAATCCGCGCGATCGTCGACATCGCGATCCGGGCGCTTTCTCCCGCGGTGAACGATCCGACCACTGCCGTGCAGGCGCTTGACACGATCGAGTCGCTGCTCCATCACATCGGGCATCGTCAGCTCGGCGTCTCGGTTTTGCCAGGGCAAGCTGCCGGCGCAGGGGTGATCGTCCCGGCTGCTGACTGGGACGAACTTCTCGACCTCTCGCTGCACGAGATCCGCGACTACGGCGTCGGCAGCGTGCAGGTGACGAGAAGGATGTCGGCCTTGCTGGCGGGGCTTGAGGCGCTGGCCGATCCGATCCGCCGCGGCGGCGTCCGCAGGCACATGGAACTTCTCGCGAGGGCCGTCGAGCGCGAGGTCACCGACCCGGCGATGCGCGAGGCGGCGCTGGCACCGGATCGGGTCGGACTCGGCGGCAGTTCCGAGCAGCTTCGGCGCTGGCACGACTCGCACGACGCGCCGGCAGTCTGAGGCGATGGCAGAGACGCTCCCGATTCAGGGCGGACCGGAGACCGCGCGCGTGCGCACTCCGTGGGGCGTGGTCGGGCTGATGATCGCGACGCTCGGCGCGTACGGCCTGTACTGGTGGTACGAGATCAACCGAGAGATGGCTGACCTCGGTCGCAAGAACGGCAGGGCGGACCTTGGGGAGAGGCCTGTGCTTTCGCTGCTGGCCGTTCTTCCGAGCTTTCTCGTACTGCCGGCGGTTGTGCTGGCGATCCTCGATCAGTCCTTCGCGGTGCCGGCGATCGCTGTTCTCGCGCTCGCGACCGTGACTCTGATCTGCACGACGATCACCACGTTTCAGCGCGCCAAGCGCGCCCAGGAGCTGGTCCGGATCGATCCGCGCTACCTCGCCAACCCTTGGGTGTACGGCACCTTCTACCTCTCGATCCCGCTCGCGTCGTATGCGTACCTTCAGGTCGAACTGAACAAGGTCTGGAGCGCGGATCGGCGTTAGACTGCGCCGCGAACGATCGTTCGGTTCGTTCCAATCCATCCTCTTTCACCAGGGAGCAGACAACAGTGCCAGTCAAGACTGAGGCCGTGGGCAAGACCTACGAGCCGGTCGAATACGTGGTCGGCACGGAGAAGATCCGTGAGTACACCGCCGTCACGTTCGACGAATCCCCCCTCTCGAACGACGAAGACGCCGCCAAGGCCGCCGGTTACGCCGGGCTCGTCGCGCCGCCGATGTTCGCCGTCGTGTTCTCGAGCAAGGCCGCAGTGCCGGCGATGTTCGACCCCGAGGTCGGCATGAACTTCGCGATGATGGTCCACGGCGCGCAGGACTTCACATTCCACAAGCCGGTCGTCGCCGGCGACCGCATCACCACCACCGCCTCGGTCAAGTCGATCACCGAGGACGGCGGCAAGGGTTTCTACGTCTACAACACCGAGTCCGTCAACCAGAACGGCGAAACCGTCGTCTCGGCCGACTGGACCTGCATCGTGAGGGGTGTCTGACAATGGCTTACGAAGAAGGCGCAAGCATCAACGAGGTCAAGGTGACCCCGGACAAGTACCTGCCGCACCGTTACGCGGGAGCGTCCGGAGACTTCAACCCGATCCACATCGACAACGACTTCGCGACGATGGTCGGCCTGCCGAGCACGATCCTGCACGGCCTGTGGTCGATGTCGCAGGTTCAGCGCGCGGCGATCGAGGCGGCGGGCAATGACCCGACGAAGCTGAAGACCCTTTCGGCGCAGTTCCGCGGTATGGGCGTTCCGGAGAAGGAAGTCACCGTCACCGGCACGGTCAAGACCGTCGAGGCCAGCGGCGAGGCGATCGTCGAGCTCGAGGCCGAGCAGGACGGTAAGCGGATCATCCGTAACGCCACGGCGATTATCGAGCCTTAGCCGATGCCGGTCGAACGCAGCGACGTTCGCTTCGACAGTCACGGCGACGAGTGCGGAGCCTGGTTCTACAAACCTGAAGGACCGGGCCCGTTTCCCGTCGTCGTGCTCTGTCACGGCCTCGGCGCGGTGCGCGAGATGCGACTCGACGCGAGTGCTCGCGCTTTCGCTGAGGCCGGGATCGCCGCGCTCAACTTCACCTACCGCGGCTTCGGCGACAGTGGCGGCGAGCCGCGGCAGTTGCTCGACATCGGAATGCAGCGTGATGACATCGCCTCAGCCGTCGAGTACGTGAAGTCGCGCGAGGAGGTCGATCCCACGCGCGTCGCGCTGTTCGGCTCTTCGTTCGGCGGGGGCCACGTGATCGCCGTCGCCGCGGACCGCGATGACATCGCAGCCGTAGTCGCGCAGTGCCCGTTCACCGACGGCCAGGCCTCGGGTGGAACGCTCGGCCTTGTCAGCACCGTCAAGGTCGGCGCACTTGCCACCGTCGACGGAATCTCGCGCATGCTCGGCCGCAAGCCGGTCTACGCGATGCTCGCGGGCGAGCGCGGGGATCCGGCGATGATGACCGCCCATGACGTGGTGGAGGGTTACTTCTCACTCATGCCCGAAGGGATGGAGCGCGACAACCGCGTAGCGGCACGAATCGGGATCGACATTCTGTTTCAGCGCCCCGGCAGGCGAATGAAGGATCTCAAATGCCCGACGTTGGTCTGCGCCTGCGAGAAGGACACCGTCGCCCCTTATGGGCCGACCGCGAAGTATGCGAACGCGGCTCCGAACGTGACGCTCAAGTCCTATCCGGTCGGCCACTTCGACATCTACAACGGCGAGCCGTTCGACGAGGCCAGCGCCGACCAGGTGGCGTTCCTGGTCGAGCATCTGAAGGCCTGAGCCGCGACGGCAAATATCCTTTGCTGCATGCTCACTGAGCGGCAGGAACAGATTCTCCGGATCGTCGTCGAGGCGTTCACCGACACCGGTGCGCCGGTCGGCTCGCGCCAAGTGGCCGAGCGCGACGACGTCGCCTGGGGCCCCTCGACGGTGCGAAACGAGTTTGCGGTCCTGGTCAGCCACGGCTACCTCGAGCAGCCGCACACGTCGGCTGGTCGCCGGCCGACCGAGGCCGGCTACCGCTACTTCGTCGATGGGCTGCTCGCCTCCCGCAAGCCGGCGCCGGCGCCGGAGATTGAGCTCGCGTTCGCCCGGCAGGAGATCGCTGAGGCGATACGCCAGACCACCGAGACCTTGGCCGAGGCGACCGAGCTGATGGCGCTTGTCAGCGCGCCGCCGCTCGCGAGCGAAGAGACCTTGCGCATCGAACTTGTTCCGTTGCAGCCGGAGAAGGTGATGGTCGTGGTGATCACGAGCACGGGGAACGTCACGAAGCGCCAGTTCGAGTTCGACCGCCCGCTCGACGCCGGCCTCGTGCGCTGGGCGAACGGCTACCTGAACGAACGGCTCGGTGGCGTCGCGCTCGGCGCGCGGATGATCCGCTCGCGACTTTTCGCCAACGACCTGTCAGCGACCGAGATGAGCTTCATTGAGGCGATCGGGACGGCCTTTCTCGAGCCGCCGGCCGGCGACGAGACGCTTTTCGTAGGCGGCGCGGGCCACTTGATCGCCGACCGCGGCGGCGAAGCGATCCCCGGCCTCGACCGATTGATGGGCGCTCTCGAGGAGCGGGCCGCCGTGGCGAAGCTGCTGCGCGCGCGTCTCGGCGAGCGCGGCGTCTACCTGCGCATCGGCCACGAGAACGAGGCGAGCGAGCTCGTCGGCGCCAGCGTCGTCGGCGCCAACTACGGCACGCACACCCGTGCGCTCGGATCGGTCAACGTGATCGGTCCCGTACGGATGGACTACCCGCGCGCGATCGCCTCGGTCCGCTTTGCCGCCTCGCGCCTTTCGGACTTCGTCTCGGACGTCTACAGCTGATCGTGTCGACTACCCGTGACTACTACGAGGTGCTCGGCGTCTCGAAGGATGCCGACGACGCCGAGATCAAGAAGGCGTTTCGTCGCCTCGCCCGCACGCACCACCCCGACGTCAACGACTCGCCCGAGGCCGAGGCCGAGTTCAAGGAGATCGCCGCCGCCTACGAGGTGCTCAGCGACGGCGATCGCCGCGCGACCTACGACCGCTTCGGTCACGAGGGGTTGCGCAACAGCGGCGGCGAGCCGAACTTCGCCGGCTTCGGCGACTTCTCATCGATCTTCCAGGCGTTCTTCGAGCAGGCCGGGATGGGCGGATTCGGCGGCGGTGGCACCGGCGCCGGCCGTGGCCCGATGCAGGGCGGCGACCTGCTCGTCGAGACCAAGCTCGAGTTGAAGGACGTGCTCACCGGCAAGGACGTGAAGATCGAGTACGAGGTGATCGAGACCTGCCAGCGCTGCGACGGCGAGCGCGCCGAGCCCGGCACGGAGGTGAAGACCTGCGAGAAGTGCCAGGGCGCAGGCCAGCTGCGCGTTGTGCGCCGGACGATGCTCGGCAACATGGCGACGGCCATGACCTGCGACGAGTGCGAAGGACTCGGTCAGACGGTCGAGACGCCCTGCACCGAGTGCGCCGGCAAGGGAAGAGTGCGCGTCGACCGCGACATCACCGTGACGATCCCGGCCGGGATCGATGAAGGCCAGCAGGTGCGCGTCGCCGGCCGCGGCCACGCAGGCGCGAACGGGGGGCCTCCCGGCGATCTCTACGTGGTGGCCGACATCGCCGAGGATGAGCGCTTCCACCGCGAAGGACGCGATCTCTACACAGTCGTGGACCTGCCCGCGCACGCCGCGATGCTGGGTCGTGAGGTGGAAGTCGACACGCTCGACGGTCCCGAGAAGCTCGAGCTCTCGAGCGGGGTGACCCACGGAGACGACCTGAAACTGAAGGGCCACGGTCTGCCGGGCGTGCGCGACAACCGGCGTGGCGATCTGCATGCGGTAGTGAACCTGACCGTGCCGCACAACCTGTCTTCCGAACAGCGCGAGCTGCTCGAGCAGTTCGACGGCACGCTGACGGAGAAGAACTTCAAGCCCACCGACGGTGGCGGAATCATGGGCCGACTGCGCCGGGCTCTGCGCTGATGATCCGACTTGCGATCCGCTGCCGCGCCGAGAACGCAGAGCTCGCCCTGGCACAGCTGATTGAACTCGCGCCGACCGGGATCGAGGAAGTCCGTGACGGTGACATCGTCGAGTACGCGGTCTACGGGCCGCCCGGCGAGATCCCGGAGCTGCCGGACCTGCAGGCCGCCGTCGGCGATGACCTGGTCGAGGTGACGACGACCGAGGTCGCCGACGACTGGCAGGAGCGGTGGCGCGACTTCCATCACGCGATGAAGATTTCGCCTGCCTCTGGAGCCGGCGAGCGCAGCTTCTTCCTGCGGCCGAGCTGGGAAGACGTGGCGGTGCCTGACGGCGCCGTCGAGGTCGTGCTCGATCCCGGGCAGGCGTTCGGCACCGGGTCGCACCCGACAACGCGGCTGTGCGTTGCGCACCTGCTCGACCTCGAGCCCGGCGGCGAGTTCGTGGATCTCGGTTGCGGCTCGGGCGTGCTTGCGATCGCCGCCGCGAAGCTGGGGTGGGGGCCTGTCCGGGCCTACGACTTTGACCAGCTTGCGGTCGACGCAACCGAGGTCAACGCGCGCGACAACGGGGTTTCGCTGAGCGTTGAACGCGTTGACGTCCGCCGCGAGGTCGGCGGCGTTCCGCCGCTCGCGCCGACGATCTTCATCAACATCCTCAAGCCCGTGCTGCTCGACGTCGCGGCGCAGCTGCCGTCGGACCACGGCGTGCGCGACCTTGTCCTCGCAGGGCTGCTCGACGAGGAGGCCGACGACGTCGTCGCCGGCTTCGCGGCACGCGGATTCACTGAGGTCGCCCGCAACAGCGAGGGCGGCTGGACCGGGCTGCGTCTCAGAGCCGGTTGATCAGGGCGCCGGGCGCTCGACGTGCGCCCAGCTCTCGGGATGCTCGACGACGAACTTCTCGAAGGTCTGCGGCTCGTGGCCGGTCAGGTTCTTGGTCGACTCGGTGACGATGTCGAGCTCGCCCTCGGCGATCGCGAGGTACGTCGAAACCCAGGCCTCGACCTGCCAGTGCGGGGCGCCGAAGTGCTCGCGTGACTTGTATGCGTCCTCCTCAGACTCCTGCTGGTACTCGAAGAGTTTGCCGGTCAGGGCGGTGAGGCGGTTGGCGACGTGGCGCAGCGACACGCGCTCGGGTCCGCTGATGTTGAAGATCTCGCCGTCACGTGAGTCGTCTGTGAGCAGCCGGACCGCGACGTCGGCCGTGTCGCTGCGGGTGACCGGGGCGAAGCGGCCGTCACCGGCCGGGCCGCGGATGATGCCGTCGCTGCCGGCGAGCATCGGCAGGAAGTCGGCGTAGAGGTTCTGTCGCTGAAAGACGAAGCCCATACCCGACTGCTCGATCGCCTGCTCGGTCGCGTAGTGGTCGCGCGCGAGCGTGAAGGTCGCGTTGGGAGCGGCGCCGCAGAAAGAGGTGTAGACGACCCGGGAAACGCCGGCGGCGACAGCGGCGTCGATCAGGCTGTAGTGAGCCTCCATGCGGTTCTCGGCCTCACGGCCGCTGACGAAGAAGAGCGTGTCGGCGCCCCTTAAGGCCTCGGTCATTTCTTCGGTCGCGGTGTAGTCGGACGCGGTGGCGAGATCCACGCCGGCGATCTTCGGCGCCGCCGCCGGGTCACGAACGATGAGCCTGAGGTTCGCACCCTGGTCGGCGAGTCGCTCGGCGGTCAGCCCTCCGACGAATCCGGTCGAACCGGTGAGCGCTATGAGCGGCTGCGGCATGCGCGCATACAACCACAATCCCCGCAATTTCCTGCCGCAGCCTCACACCAGGTGTGAGCCCGAGCCCGCAATTTGCGCTCCTGGCCTCACACCTGGTGTGAGGCTGGAGTCGCAATTTGCGTGTTTCCTTAGACTGCGCGGCATGATTGCCGTGACAATTGAGGACGGCGCTGTCGCGCCGCAGGAACAGCCCGATCCCGTTGCAGGCACCGGCGAACTGCTGGTGCGTGTCAAGGCAGCCGGCCTCAACGGCGCCGACATCCTTCAGCGCGCCGGCGCCTATCCGCCGCCGCCCGGCTATCCAGTCGACATTCCCGGCCTTGAGTTCGCCGGTGTGGTTGAGGCTGTGGGGGAGGGTGCGACGCGCTTCGCGCCCGGCGACCGCGTGATGACGATCACCGGCGGCGGCGGTCAGGCCGAACTTGCGACCGTGCATGAGCGCGTCGCCATGCCGGTGCCCGAAGGTGTCGAGTGGGAGGCGGCCGGCGGCTTCGCCGAGACTTTCCTCACCGCCCATGACGCGATCATCACCCAGTGCGGCTTGCGTCCGGGCGAACGCCTGCTGATCAACGGCGCGGCTGGCGGCGTCGGCACAGCGGGCATTCAGATCGCCAAGCTGGCCGGCGCCCACGTGACCGCGAGCGTGCGCGACGAATCGCGCCGCGCGGCCGTGGCCGAACTCGGCGCAGACGTGGTCTGTGGCCCGGACGAGGTCGCCGGTCACGGTCCGTACGACGTCGTGCTCGAACTCGTCGGCGGTCCGAACATCGAGACCTCGATCAACAACTTGAGCTTCGACGGCCGCATCGTCGTGATCGGCGTCGGCGGTGGCTTCAAGGCCGAAATCAATCTGCTGGCGCTGATGGGCAAGCGCGGGACGCTTCGCGGGTCGACGCTGCGCGCGCGTCCGCTCGAGCAGAAGGCGGCGGTGTCGCGTGCTGTGGAGAAGGAGCTTCTCCCGGCGCTGGCCTCGGGATCGATCTCGGTGCCGATAACCGCGAGCTTTCCCTTGCAGGAGGTCGCCGCGGCCTACGACCGCTTCACAGATGGCAGCAAACTGGGGAAAATCGTCCTCACGACCTGATCGCGCCGCCCGCCACGCGCATTAACCTCACAGGCATGACGATCGCCGAACAGGTACGCGAAGACGTGAAGACAGCGATGAAGGCGAAGGAGCCGGACAAGGTCCAGGCGCTGCGCCAGATCCTTTCTGAACTCGACCGCGCCGCGAAGGACGGCAACGACGACGAACTCGCCGTGCTGCGCACTGCGCGCAAGAAGCGCGTCGAGGCCGCGAAGGCGTTCCGCGACGGCGGCCGCTCCGACTCCGCCGCGCAGGAGGAGAGCGAGGCCGCGATCATCGATGGCTATCTCCCGGCGCAGATGGACGACGAGAAACTCGGCGCGATCGTCGCCTCCAAGATCGAAGAGCTCGGCGCCACCTCGATGGCCGACATGGGCAAGATCATGGGAGCGGTGATGAAGGAAGTGGGCGGCGAAGCCGACGGCGGCCGAGTTCAGGCCGTCGTGAAGGAGCAGCTTTCTTGACCCGTACGACGATCGAGCTCGAGAACGACGTCGCCGCCGAACTCGCGGGCACCCAGGATGCGGTGCTGAAAACACTTGAAGACCATCTCGACTGCAGTGTCCACCTGCGCGGGAACATGCTCACGCTTGAGGGCGAGGGCATGGACGTCGAGGCGGCCCGCACCGTCGTCGACGAACTGGCAGAGCTGATCGAGCACGGCCACGAGATCGCGCCGGGCACGATCAACGTCGTCGCCAGCGCGCTCGATGCACACAAGGATCCTTCCGCCGTACTCGAGGACGTCGTCTGGCGCCACCGCGACAAGAAGGTGACGCCGAAGACCGTCAACCAGAAGGAGTACGTCGACGCGATCCGCAACAAGACGGTCACGTTCGGCGTCGGGCCGGCCGGTACCGGCAAGACGTACCTGGCGATCGCGATGGCCGCGCAGGCGCTGAGCACGCGTCGCGTCAGCCGCATCATCCTCACGCGCCCGGCCGTCGAGGCCGGCGAGCGCCTCGGTTTCCTGCCCGGCGACCTGATGGCCAAGGTCGACCCGTACATGCGCCCGCTGTTCGACGCGCTCTACGACATGCTCGAGCCCGAGCGGGTGAACGAGCACCTCGAGCAGGGCGCGATCGAGGTCGCGCCGCTGGCATTCCTGCGCGGTCGCACGTTGAACGACTCGTTCGTGATCCTCGACGAGGCCCAGAACACCACGCCCGAGCAGATGAAGATGTTCCTCACGCGACTCGGCTTCGGCTCGCAGATCGTCGTCACAGGCGATGTCACGCAGATCGACCTGCCGCGCGGCGAGCGCAGCGGCCTGATCGAGGTGGCGCAGATCCTCGATCGGATAGACGACATCGCGTTCATCCGCTTCGACGACACCGACGTCGTGCGCCACAAGCTCGTGCAGCACATCGTCTCTGCGTATGCCGAACATTCGGAGCTGCTCGAACAGCAGCGCCAGTCACGCCGCAAGCCCAAACGCCGCGGCACCGGCGACGACGAAGACGACGTATGAGCGCTGATGCCCTCGAGATCGAGCTGATCGTCGAGGACGGCGTCGATCCCGGAGTCGAGCCCGAGAAGCTGCTCGGCGCCGCCCGCGCGACGCTTGAGCGCCTCGGCATCGAGGACGGCCACGTCGCGATCGAGATCGTCGGCGAGTTCCGCATCCACCAGCTCAATCAGGAGCACCGCGGCAAGGACAAGCCGACCGACGTGCTCAGCTTCCCGGTCGACGGAGAGGACATCGCCGAGGAGGGGCCGCCGCCGCTCCAGGTGGTCGGCGCGCTCGAGCTGGGCGACGTCGTGATCAACCCCGAGCACACGGTCGACATGGCCGAGGCCGTCGTCCACGGAATCCTCCACCTCTGCGGCTACGACCACGAGGTCGACGAGGGCGAGATGCTCGAGCTGCAGGACGAGATCGTCGGGGAGCTCGAATGAGCGAGCTGTTCGATCCTGCGGGGAACATCTCGTTCGACGGGATGGACACCAAGAGCGGCATGATCGCGATCGCCGGCCGTCCGAACGCCGGCAAGTCGACACTCGTCAACGGCATCGTCGGCGAAAAGGTCGCGATCGTCAGCGACAAGCCTCAGACAACGCGAAGAGAAGTGCGCGGCGTGCTGACCCGCCGCGACTCGCAGTTGATCCTCGTCGACCTGCCCGGCAGCCAGCGCCCGCGCGACGCGATGACCGAGCGGATGCAGAAGGGCGTGATCCGCGCGGTCGAGGACTGCGACGGAGCCCTGTTCGTCGTAAACGGCGAGCAGAAGTCGGCCGGCGGCGACCGCTACCTCGCCGAGTTGCTCACGAAGGCGAAGGTGCCGGTGATCACCGCCGTCAACAAGATCGATCTGCTCGACAAGGGCCGCACCGTCGAAGCACTGAGCGCAGTCGCCGAGTTCGCGCCGGGCGAGATCTATCCCGTCTCGGCGCGCACCGGCAAAGGAGTCCCGGAGCTGATCGAGGCACTGATCGACATGCTCCCGACGAGTCCGTTTCTGTTCCCGCCCGACGAGGCGACAGACCAACCGCTCGAGATCCGCATCTCCGAGCTGATCCGCGAGCAGGCGCTGCTGCGCACCCGCGACGAGCTGCCGCACGCGATCGAAGTTCGCGTCGACGAGATCGAGCGCGTCGAGCCGGCCGATGACTCCGGCGTGATCACCTATGTCTCGGCCCACCTCTGGGTCGAAACCGAGTCGCAGAAGGCGATCGCGATCGGGAAGGGCGGCAAGATGATCAAGGCGATCGGTCAGAACGCCCGCCCCGGCCTCGAGGAACTGCTCGAGTCGCATGTACACCTGGACCTCAAGGTAAGTGTGCGCAAGGGCTGGCGACGTGACGACGCGTTGCTCGACAGACTGGGGATCGGATGACCGATGCAGACCTGCTCAGACGGCCGGCGCTGGAGCTGGCTGACTGCGTCCGCCGCGGAGACTTCACGGCACGCGAGTTGACCGAAATCTCGCTCGCTGCGATCGAGCGGCTCGACGGCGAGATCAACGCTTTCACCATGACCGACCCCGAGCGCGCGCTCGCGACTGCCGACGCGGTCGAGCCCGGAGACGAGCGACCGTTCGCCGGGGTGCCGACGGCGATCAAGGACATCGGCGCGATGGTCGAGGGCTATCCCTTCACGTGCGGGTCGAACATCTTCGGCGACTTCATCGCGCCGTTCGACACCAACGTGGGCGCGCGGATCAAGGGCGCCGGTTTTGTGATCACCGGCAAGACCAATCTGCCTGAATGCGGAATCCTGCCGGTCAGCGAGTCCCAGCGCTACGGGCCGGCGCGCAATCCATTCGACACGGAGAGGACTCCAGGCGGATCGTCGGGCGGCGCCGCAGCGGCCGTCGCGTCGGGGATGCTGCCGATCGCGCACGGTTCTGACGGCGCAGGTTCGCTGCGGATCCCGGCAGCCTGTTGCGGGCTCGTCGGCTTGAAGGCAAGCCGCAACCGGATCTCGTCGGCGCCCGTGCTCGCCGAATCGCCGATGGTGAC
Organism: uncultured Thermoleophilaceae bacterium; assembly: GCA_964455545.1. Lineage (GTDB taxonomy): Bacteria > Actinomycetota > Thermoleophilia > Solirubrobacterales > JACPNS01 > JACPNS01. The sequence continues at coordinate 63,517 of CAYVWQ010000012.1, forward strand.
TGAAGGTTTCCTGACTCGCACCGTCGCCGACGCGGCAGCGACGCTCGATGTGCTTGCGGGATACGTGCCGGGTGACGCGAACTGGGCACCGCCGCCGCAGGCGAGTTTTCTCGAGGCGTCGCGCCGCGAGCCTGGCAAGCTGCGCATCGCCTTTTCGCTCAAGCCTTCGATCGACGTCCCGCTGGCAGAGGAACACACGGCAGCGATCGTGAGCACCGTCGAGTTGCTCGAATCGCTCGGGCATGAGGTCGAGGAGTTCGACCCACCGACCAACTCCGCGATGCTCGAGCTGTTCATGGATCTATGGGCGATCGGGATCTCATCGCTGGCGCGTTCCGGGGCGACGCTCAGTGGTCAGGAGGTCAACGCCGAGACGGTCGAGCCGCTCACGCTGGCTTTCTGGGAGCGCGCGCAGAACATCAAGGCGCTCGACTTCGCGATGGTCGACAACACGCTGAAGGGCTTCGCGCGCCAGACGATCGCGGCGCTGCAGCCGTACGACGCGCTGCTCACCCCGGTGCTCAATCTTCGCCCGGTCGAGGTCGGTTGGATCGACTCGACCCACGGCATGCCGGCGTTCGATCGCGCGGTGCAGTTCACCTCTTTCACGGCGGGGGTCAACCTCGCCGGGCTGCCGGCGATCGCGCTGCCGATGCCGGAACTCGAGGCCGACGGGCTGCCGAACTCGTTCCAGTTGATCGGGCGCCCGGCCGGAGAAGAAGCGCTGCTCTCGCTTGCCGCACAGGTCGAGGCTGCTCGACCGTTCGCCGGGCTTCGACCGAATCCGTAGGATCCGGCGAACGTGACCACACCTGCTCCACCCGCGCGGCTCGGCACGGCGGAGTTCGCCGCCGTCACCTCGGGCTCGCCGTGGGCGCCGCTCAGGCGCCGCGCGTTCGCGATTCTGTTCGCCGCGCAGATGGGTTCGAACATCGGCGTCTGGATGCAGGTCGTCGGCGCGCAGTGGTTCCTCGTCGAGAACGCCGACAGCACGGCCCTGGTCGCGTGGGTCCAGACCGCGACGCTGATCCCGGTGCTGTTTCTGGCTCTGCCGGCCGGTGCGCTCGCAGACTCGTTCGACCGCCGCAAGATCCTGCTGTTCTCGACCCTGGCGTCGACGGTGTTGGCCGGCGCGCTGACCGCGCTCACACTCGCGGGCGACCTCGAGCCGTGGTCGTTGTTGACGATGCTGGCGTTGCTCGGCGCCGCGAACTCGTTCACGCTGCCTTCCTGGCAGGCGATCCAGCCAGAGCTCGTGCCGCGCAGCGAACTCCCGGCCGCGTCGGCTCTCAACGGCGTGACGATGAACGTCGCGCGCGCGATCGGCCCGGCGCTGGCGGGTGTTCTCGTCGCGGCCAGCGGACCGGCGCTTGTGTTTGGGATCAACGCCGTCTCGTTCGTATTCGTGATCTTCGCCCTCGTCGCATGGCGCCGGCCTGCGCCGGAGATCCGCAACCGCGAACGGATGATCCCCGCCGTCGGCGCCGGTGTTCGCTACGCCCGTTTCGGGCGGATCGTCCGCCGGATCCTGCTCCGCGTGGCCCTCTTCGCGATCCCGGGTTCAGCGCTCTGGGCGCTGCTCCCGACGATCGCCGCCGACCGGCTCGGACTCGGTTCGGGCGGCTACGGACTGCTGCTCGCCGCGCTCGGCGTGGGGGCTCTGATCGCCGTAGTGGCGATGCCGAACATCCGCGGGAAGGTGAGTGACAACCGGATCCTCGCCGCCAGCGCGACGGCGTTTGGGGTCGCAACGGTCGCGGCAGCTGAGCTTCCCACCGGCGCGGTGATCGTCTTCCTGCTTGTCGCAGGATTTGCCTGGCTCAGCTCACTCGCAATGCTCAACTCGCTGATGCAGCTGAGTCTGGCGCAATGGGTGCGCGGCCGCGCTCTGGCGATCTACGCGCTCGTGCTGATGGGCTCGCAGGGCGTCGGCGCATTTGTCTGGGGCCTCGTATCCGACGTGATCCATCAGGAGGCGACGTTGCTGATCGCCGCCGGAATGCTGCTGTTCGCCGCGGCCAGCCTGCTCTGGTGGCCGCTGATGCCGAACACCGCGCGACTCGACTTCTCGATGGTAACGATGGAGTGGGCCGATCCCGACGATGTGTTCGAACCCGAACAGGCCGACCTGCCGCTGCACGTCGCTGTCGAATACCGCGTGCCCGAGGAGAATCAGAGCGCGTTCGTCGAGGCGATGAGCGGGGTCGAGCGCGCGCGGCGCAGGACCGGCGCCTACGAATGGCACATCAATCGCCGCGCCAAGAGCGAAATGCAGGCGACCTTCGTCGAGGAGTTCAGTGTGGCCTCGTGGGATGAATACAAGAGTCAGGTGACCGCCCGCTGGACGGCGGCGGACAGCATGGTTTATGAGCGGGCTCTCGACTTCATCAAGGGCGACCCGCTCGTCCGGCACTATTACCGGATCGTCTGATGCCCGCGCACCAAGAACCACCCGACAAGCCGCCGCGCCCACCGCTGAAAGGCTGGGTCCTGCCGACGATGGTCGGATCGATCGGTGTGATCGTGATCGGACTGATCTCGGCGTACGCCAGTCTCAGGCTCGGAGCGGTGATCGCTCTGATCGGACTGATCGGCGTATGCGTCGCGGGATGGGGCGCGGCCGGATCTTCGGACAGTTGATGAACCGCCTGACAGATCCGATCCCGCCCGACTCGATCCGGAAGTGGCGCAACCGAGTCTCGATTGTGGCTGCAGTTTTTGCGGTGGGCGGCCTCGTGATGTGGTGGATCGACCACGGCATCGCCCTTGTACTGGTGGGACTGTCCGCGGCCGCCTTCGGGGTTTCGACCCGTTACATGCAAACCACCGAGTCGCTCGCCCGACGGCGAGAGGATGAACGAGAGCGGGCCATCGATGCTGGAGAACCGTTCGAAGAACCGTATTGGGGTGGCGACACGCGCCGGTGGGCATATTGGGGGCTCGCGGTCTGCATTGCAGTCTTGGCGGCATTTGTGGTCGTGACATTGCTCTGAATTCATCCAAGGCAATGCGGCGCACCTAGAATCCCCCGCAAATGCCAGACCTCACCTTCAACCCCGACGGGCTGATCCCGTGCATCGTCCAGGACGCCTCGACCGGCGCCGTGCTGACGCTCGCCTACATGAACGAAGAGTCGCTGAAGAAGACCGAAGAGACCGGCGAGACGTGGTTCTACAGCCGCTCGCGCCAGAAGCTCTGGCACAAGGGCGAGGAGAGCGGCAACGTCCAGAAGGTGCGCGAGCTGCGCTACGACTGCGACGCCGACGCGGTCCTCGCTCTGGTCGACCCGGCCGGGCCGGCCTGCCACACCGGTGAGTACACCTGCTTCTACCGCGGCTTCGCCGACGGCGACGCGGTCACGACTCAGCGCTTCGAGGCTCCCGGCGAGCTGCAGGCGACGCTCGACGCGCGCCGGGCGGAGATGCCCGAGGGCTCGTACACGACGCAACTCCTGAACGACCCGCAGTTCATCGCCGAGAAGGTGCTCGAGGAGGCCGAAGAGGTCACCCGCGCCGCCCGCGAGGAGACCGACGACCGCGTCGCCAACGAGGCCGCCGACGTGATCTACCACCTCGCCGTTCTGATGACGCAGCGCGGCCTCAGCCTGCAGGACGCGTTCGAAGTCCTCAACGAGCGCGCGCGCTGATGGCCCAGCCAGCCCTTGAGAAGGTCCAGCTGCTTGCCGAGGGCGGCGCGACGGTCATCCCGGTCGTCGAGTCGTTCATCGAGGACAGCGAGACTCCGGTCTCGGCCTTTCTGAAGCTGCGCGGCGGCGGACCGTCCTTCCTGCTCGAGTCTGCCGAACAGGGCAATCGCTTCGGTCGCTGGTCCTTCATCGGGCTCAAGCCGCGCGCGATCATCACGCTCGAGGGCGGCGAATTGAAGGTCGGCGGCGAGTTGACCGAGTTCGACGACCCCTACCGCGCCGTCGCGCGTGACCTCGAGAAGTACGTGCCGGCCGACCTGCCGGAGCTTGAGCTACCGCCGTTCACGGGCGGGGCCGTCGGGCTGTTCGGATACGACCTCGTCCGCTACGTCGAGCCGGTGCTCGGCGAGCCAAACCCCGATCCCGTCGGCCTGCCCGACATGGCGTTGACGATCACCGGGGCACTCGTCGCGTTCGACCACTTCAAGCATCGCGTGACGATCATCGCCAACGTCTTCGTCGACGAGGGCACAGACATCGCAGCGGCCTACGGTGAGGCCGGCGCGACGATCGCCGAGATTCGCGACCGGCTCAAGGGGCCGGTCCCGTCGGCCTCTGGGCAGGCGGTCGAAGTCCCGGATTTCGAGTCGAACATCGGCGACGCGGGTTACGCGAACGCCGTCGAGGCGGTCAAGGAGTACGTCCGCGCCGGCGACGCCTACCAGGTGGTGCCGAGCCAGCGCTGGAGCGGCGAGTGCCCTGTCGACCCGTTCAGCATCTACCGCGGCATCCGCGCCGTGAACCCGTCGCCCTACATGTACTTCCTCGAGTTCGACGACTTCCACATCGCCGGCGCTTCGCCCGAGCCCCTTGTAAAGGTGACCGGACGCCACGCCGAGTACCGCCCGATCGCCGGCACCCGCCCGCGCGGCGAGGATCCGGCCGCCGACATCGCGCTCGGCGACGAGTTGCTGGCCGATGAAAAGGAAGTCGCCGAGCACGTGATGCTGGTCGACCTCGGTCGCAACGACCTCGGTCAGGTCTGCGAGTACGGCTCGGTCAAGGTCGAAGATCTGATGCGGATCGAGACCTTCAGCCACGTGCTGCACATCGTCAGCCAGATCAGCGGCGAACTGCGCGAGGGCGAGAGCGCGATCGAGCTGCTGCGCAGCTGCCTGCCGGCCGGAACGCTCTCGGGCGCACCGAAAGTTCGCGCGATGGAGATCATCGACGAGCTCGAGCCGGTCAAGCGCGGCGCGTACGCCGGCGCGGTCGGCTACGTCGACTTCCGCGGCAACCTCGACACGTGCATCGTGATCCGCACGGTCGTGGTCAAGGACGGCGTCGCCCACGTCCAGGCCGGCGGCGGAATCGTCGCCGACTCCGACCCGCAGACCGAGGTGGCCGAAACGCACGCGAAGTCGCGCGCCGTCTTCAAGGCGATCGAGTTGGCCGCAGCACAGGAGAACTGGGAATGAAGGTCCTGATCGTCGACAACTACGACTCCTTCACGTACAACCTCGTGCAGTACCTCGGCGAGCTCGGTGCGGAGGTGGAGGTTGTGCGCAACGACGCCGAGGCCGTCGAGCAGCTCGTCGCCCGCGACCCCGACCGAGTAGTCGTCTCTCCGGGCCCGTGCACGCCCAACGAGGCCGGCGTCTCGCTCGAGGCGATCAAGACATTCGCCGAGATCGGCACCCCGGTACTTGGTGTGTGCCTCGGGCACCAGGCGCTCGGGCAGGTGTTCGGCGCCGAGGTCGTGCGCGGCACGCCGACGCACGGAAAGACTGCTGTCGTCGAACACGACGGCAAAGCGATTTACGACGGCGTCGAGAGCCCGATCGAGGTCGCGCGCTACCACTCGCTCGTGGTCGAACCTTCGAGCCTGCCGGACACGCTCGAGGTCAGCGCGACGACCCAGGCGCCCGAGGGCGAAGTGATCATGGGCCTGCGGCACAGGGAGCTACCGGCAGAGGGCGTGCAGTTTCATCCGGAATCGATCCTCACCGGCACGGGCTTGGCGCTGCTGGCAAACTTCCTGCGATGAACGCAGAACCGCTCGTTCCCAATCCAGTGATCACGGAGGCGATCGACACCGCCGCCTCCGGTGAGGACCTGTCCGCCGAAACCACGGCGAAGGTGCTCGACGAGATCATGTCCGGCCGTGCCGGCGAAGCGCAGACAGCGGCGTTCCTGATCGCGCTGCGCACAAAGGGGGAGACCGCAGCCGAGCTGGCGGGCCTCGCCCGCACGATGCGCGCCCACGCGCTTCCCGTCAACACCGGTCGCGACGACCTGGTCGACACCGCGGGGACCGGCGGAGGTACGCCGACCTTCAACGTCTCAACCACGGCCGCGTTCGTCGCCTGCGGAGCCGGCTGCGCGATCGCCAAGCACGGCAATCGCTCCGCGACGAGCAAGAGCGGCAGCGCCGACCTGCTCGAAGCGCTCGGCGCCGCGATCGAGCTCGACCCGCTGGCGGTCGCCGCGCTGATCGACGAGATCGGCTTCGGCTTCATGTTCGCGCCGAAGTACCACGCCGCGACCCGCTTCGTCGTGCCTGTGCGCAAGGCCCTCGCGGTGCGAACGGCGTTCAACTTTCTCGGACCGTTGACCAACCCGGCAGGCGCCGGACACCAGCTGATCGGCGTCTCCGACCCGAACTTCCAGGAGGTCGTTGCGCAGGCCCTCGCCGAGCTCGGCACCGAGCATTCGATGGTCGTGCACGGGATGGACCGGCTCGACGAGCTCTCGGCCACGCACGGCACGCGCGTGACCGAGATCCGAGGAACGGAGATCGTCACGCACGAGGTGACGCCCGAGGACCTCGGCCTCGAGAGCGTCGAGCCCGGCCGCTTCTCGGCCGGGACCCCGGAGGAGAACGCCGCCACGACGCGGGCGGTGCTGGGCGGAGCCGACGGGCCCGACCGCACCCTGACCGTGATCAATGCGGCCGCGGCGATTTATGTTGGCGGCAGGGCGGACTCGCTGGCAGACGGCGTGCAGCTGGCCAAAGAATCGATCGATTCCGGGGCCGCCGCTGGCAAACTGGATCAATTCGTAGAGCGCTCGAACGTGCTCGCCAAGCAATCGATCCCGTAAGATGTGACCAGTTGGGCAGCCGAATAGAAAACCTCATCTCCGCGACGAAGGACGACCTCGAGTCACGTAAGCGCGCGGTTCCGGTAGCTGATCTCGAGAAGCTGATCGCTTCGTCAAGCCACGAGGGCAAGCCGTTCAACGAGGCGCTCGTGCGCCCCGGCCTGTCCGTGATCGCCGAGCACAAGCGCCGCTCGCCGAGCGCCGGCGAGATCCGCGCCGGCAGCACCGTCACCGAGATCGTCCAGGCATACGAGCGCGGCGGCGCGGCGGCACTGTCTGTGCTGACCGACCCGTTCCACTTCGGCGGTTCGCTCGAAGACCTCGACGAGGCGCGAGCGGCCAGCGGCCTGCCGATCCTCTCGAAGAACTTCCACATCGACCCGTACCAGCTCTACGAATCGGCCGCCCACGGCGCTGACGCGATCCTGATCGTCGTCGCCTCAGTCAGCGACCGCCGCCTGCGTGAGCTCTACGAGGAGGCCCACGCGCTCGACCTCGACGCGCTGGTCGAGGTGCACGACGAAGAGGAGCTGGAGCGTGCACTCGAGATCGAAGCCGACGTGATCGGCATCAACAACCGCGACCTTGCGACCTTCGAGATCGACGTCGAGACGACCTTCGAGTTGATGGCCGACATCCCGACCGGTATCACGATCGTCGCCGAATCCGGCATCGCCAACCGCGACCAGATTGAGCGGCTCGACGATGCCGGCGTGGATGCGGTGCTGATCGGTCAAGCTCTGATGAGTGCGCCCGACGTCGAAGAGGCCTGCCGCGCATTCACGCGGATCGACGAGGAATAGGGCCCGTTTTCTCAGGGTTCTCTCAGGAAACCCGCAGAAAATTGACGCGGTCTTAAGCGAGATTTGCGGCAGCGCTTTCCGGCGATACGCAGGGCGAAAACGGGTGTTCAATGTGCCGTAACCCCCTTCCAGTGAAAAAGGAATCCAGGATCTGATGAACGACTTTTCCAATCCGGCCCCGCCGGCCCCGCCGCAGAAGACAAGCACCGGCCTCTCGCTGATATCCGCCGTAATCGGTGGCGTCGTGGTGGCCGCAATCCTCGCGGTGCTGATCGTGACCGGTGTGATCGGCGGCAAGGAGACGACCGTCGTCCAGGGCGGCGGCGTAGCCGCCAACAGCTCTTCCTCCGGCGATGTCAAGACCGTCGGCGCGATCTTCAAGCAGGCCTCGCCCGGCGTCGTCTCGATTCGCGCGCGCGTGACCACGAGCGGCCAGGACGCCTTCGGCTCGCAGTCCGAGGGGACGGCGACCGGCACCGGTTTCGTCGTCAGCGACGGCGGCTACATCGTCACCAACGAGCACGTGGTGCAGAACCACCAGGGCGATGTCGACGTGACCTTCAGCGACGACAAGACGATCAAGGGCAAGGTCGTGGGCGAGGACGCCTCGAACGACATCGCGCTCGTCAAGGTCGACAAGAACGACCACTCGCTCAAGGCGTTGACGATCGGCGACTCCTCAAAGGTTTCCGTCGGCGACCCGGTCGTCGCGATCGGCAACCCGTTCGGCCTCAACCAGACCGTCACGACCGGGATTGTCTCGGCGCTTCAGCGCACGATCACTGCCCCGAACAACTTCTCGATCGACAACGTGATCCAGACCGACGCCGCGATCAACCCGGGCAACTCCGGCGGTCCGCTGCTCAACAGCGACGGCGAGGTGATCGGCGTGAACAGTCAGATCGCCACCTCCGGTGGCAGTGAGGGCAACGTCGGTATCGGCTTCGCCGTGCCGAGCGACACTGTCAAGAAGATCGTCCCGCAGCTGCAGAAGTCGGGCAAGGTCGAGTACGCCTACCTTGGCGTCTCGACGGCCACGCTGCCCGAGTCGGCGGCCGACCAGCTAAAGCTGGGCACTGACGCCGGCGCGGTCGTCGCCTGCGTCGTCAAGGGCGGCCCCGGCGCCAAGGCCGGTCTGACCGCCGGTGGCCAGAACACCGCGACGATCAACGGGCAGCAGTTCCCGCTCGACGCCGATGTGATCACCGAGGTCGACGGACAGGACATCAAGACCGCTGACGAGGTCTCTGCCGCCGTGATCAAGAAGGCCCCCGGCGACAAGGTCGAACTGACCGTCGTGCGTGACGGCAAGAAGAAGGACGTCACGGCGACGCTCGGCACGCGCCCGTCGGGAACGCAGTCGAACAACTGCACCCAGAGCCAGACGCAGCCGTAGTTTTCGGCGCCATCGGATCCTGCAAAGGCCCCGCCGTTGTGCGGGGCCTTTCCTTTGTCCGTGCCAAACTGACGGGCATGACGAAGGTGAAGATCTGTGGCCTCACGCGAGTTGACGACGCCAAGCTGGCGGTCGAGCTCGGCGCGTGGGCGATCGGCATGATCATGTGGCCGACGAGCAAGCGCTACGTCGAGCCGCAGGCGGCCGCCGACATCGCCGACGCGACGCGACGCGGCGCAGAAGTCGCAGGGGTCTTCGTTGACCAGCCACTTGACGAGGTCGTCAACCTCACCAACGAGATCGGCCTGTCGATCGTGCAACTGCACGGCGACGAGGGTCAGAAGTTCTGCACGGCCGTCGCCCAGAAGACCGGGGCGAAGGTGATCAAAGCCTTCCGCGTACAGGGCCGCGACGTGCTCGCGGAGATGGGCAAGATCTACGACGTCGACTTCCAACTGCTCGACAGCTACAAAGCCGGCGTGCCGGGCGGAACGGGAGAGACCTTCGACTGGACCTTCCTGAAGACGATCCCGCGCCGTGGCCGCGTGCCGCTGATCCTCTCGGGGGGGCTGAATCCCGCGAATGTCGGCGCCGCGATCGAGACTGTGCGCCCGTACGCCGTTGATGTCGCATCCGGCGTCGAGAGCGAGCCGGGCATCAAGGACGAGGCGAAGATGCGCGCGTTCTTCGACGCGGTTCGCGCCGTGCCGGAGACTGGCTATGAGAAGCCCGATGCGCCGCTGACCGGCGCCGAGGAAGAGGTGCTCACGCTCAAGTACGCCGAGCGCGAGCGCGCCGAGCTCGAACGCGAAAGGGCGGCCAGGGATGCCTGATTACGTGCCCGAGCTGAAGGTCGTGTCGCAGATGAATGCCCACGCCGGTCCGATCGAGATCCGCTTCGGCGACTACGGCGGGCAGTACGTGCCCGAGACGCTGATGCCCGCGCTCCAGGAGCTCGAAGAAGCGTGGATCTCCGCGCGCGACGACGCTGAGTTTCACCACGAGCTGCACACGCTGCTCTGCGACTACGCCGGTCGCCCGACTTCTCTTTATCTGGCGGAGCGGCTCTCCGAGCACCTCGGCTACGACATCTACCTCAAGCGCGAAGACCTGCTGCACACCGGCGCGCACAAGATCAACAACGCGCTCGGCCAGGCGCTGCTCGCCAAGCGGCTCGGAAAGCCGCGGATCATCGCCGAAACCGGCGCCGGCCAGCACGGCGTGGCGACGGCGACGGCCTGCGCGCGGCTCGACCTTGAGTGCGAGATCTTCATGGGCGAGGAGGACATCCGCCGCCAGGCCCCCAACGTCCGCCGCATGGAGCTGCTCGGCGCGAAGGTCACGCCCGTCACCGCCGGTTCAAAGACTCTGAAAGAGGCCGTCTCGGCGGCGATCCGCAACTGGGTCGAGACCGTCGAGAACACGCACTACATCCTCGGTACGGCCGCAGGACCGGCGCCGTTCCCGGCGATCGTGCGCGATCTCCAGCGCGTGATCGGCGACGAGGCGCGCTCTCAGATCTGCCACACGGCGGGGCGCCTGCCGGCCCGAGTGATCGCCTGCGTCGGCGGCGGCTCGAACGCGATCGGCACGTACAAGGCCTTCGAGGACGACAAGGCGATTGAGCTGATCGGCGTCGAGGCCGGCGGCCACGGCATCGCCTCCGGTTCACACGGAGCGACGCTCAGCGCGGGCAGCACCGGCATCCTCCACGGCTCAAGAACGGCCGTGTTGCAGGACGAGGACGGCCAGATCCTTGAAGCCCACTCGATCTCCGCTGGGCTCGACTACCCCGGCGTCGGCCCCGAGCACGCTTACCTGCGCGACATCGAGCGCGTGCGCTACGAGTCCGTGACCGACGAAGAGGCGCTTGAGGCGCTCCAGCTGATCTGTCGGCTAGAAGGCATCATCCCGGCGCTCGAGAGCTCGCACGCCTTCGCCTGGGTGCTGGCAAACCCCGGCGGCGACATGGACCTGATCACGCTCAGCGGCCGCGGAGACAAGGATCTGGCTGAGGTTCTCCGCCTGACTGGTCGCGAGGACACGCTCTGATGTCGTCGGTCGAGACGGCCTCTGGCGTTGAGCGGATCGCGGCGGCGTTCGCGGGGCATGGACGCAGCGCCGCGCTGATGCCCTACCTGATGGGCGGCTTTCCGACGGTCGACGACTCTCTGCGGATCGCGCAAGCGTACGTCGACGGCGGAGCCGACCTGATCGAGTTCGGACTGCCGTTCTCGGACCCGTTGGCCGACGGCCCGGTGATCCACGGCGCTGCTGTTGATGCGCTCGCGAACGGCGCATCGATCGAAAAGCTGCTCGACGGACTCGCGCCGATCGCCGCACAGGTTCCGGTGCTTGTCATGACTTACTTCAACCTGATCGAGGCGCGCGGCGTCGAACGATTCCTCGGTCGCGTGCGCGACCTGGGCGTCAGCGGCCTGATCGTCCCGGACATCCCGCTCGAGGAGTCGGGCGTGCTGCTGGAGCCGTGCGACCGCCACGGCCTTGCGCTGATCCCGCTCGTCGCGCCGACGACGCCCGACGAGCGCATGGAAAAGATCTGCGCCCAGGCGCGCGGATTCATCTACACGGTGTCGGTAACGGGAACGACCGGTGAGCGTTCTGCCAATGCCGACGGGCTGGCCGACCTGGTCGGCCGCGTGCGCGCCCACACCGACCTCCCGGTCGCCGTCGGCTTCGGCATCTCCGAACCGGCGCAGGCCGCCGCGGTGGGCGAGATCGCCGACGGTGCGATCGTCGGAACCCGCTTCGTGCGCGAGGCCCGCAGCGGCCATGAGGGCGCGGGCGACCCGGTGCCGCCGGTACTGGAGTTGACGAAGGCGTTTTCCGAGGCGCTTGGCTGACCCGTTTGGTCGCGGGGTGGCCTAGCCGCGGCCAACGATTTTCTCGCGTTTTGCGGACATCGGTGTTCGTCCGTTAGTTGGTTCGTGTATGTTGCGCGTACGCAATAGTCAGGAACCCGTCTCGCTCCAATGCCGGGAACTGATGACCTCACGAGAGGAAGCTCGCATGTACAACCCTGTGGCCGCCTGCCACGGATCGTGGGGCCGGGCGTTGCTCGCGCTGGCCGTCGCGCTCTGCACGATTTGTTGTCTTCCGGGTCCTTCGGATGCCGCCGCGTCCCAGTTAGAGGTCGAGGTCGTAGATGGCGAGCTGTCGGTGCTCGCGCGCCGGGGCACGAACAATGACATCGCGGTCCAAAGTTCCGGAGACGGTTGGGCGGTCTCAGACTCCGCGGCGACCGTAGCTGCGGGAGCCGGGTGCGTATTGGTTTCCACGCAAGAGGTTCAGTGCTCGGACCCAGACATCGATCGCCTAATGGTCAACGCCGGCGACCTCGACGACGTCGTTGCAAACAGAAGCTCGCTTCCTGCAAAGCTCGTCGGTGGGGCAGGAGATGACCGCCTGATCGGCGGCCCCCTTGCCGACGAGCTGCTTGGCGGCTCGGGCAACGACACCGCTGACTACTCGGAAGCAGGTGCCTCGGTTCAGGTGAATCTTGCTAGCGGACAGCCCCAAGACACGGTCGGTGCTGGCGTTGACCGCATCGCCTCGGTAGAAAACCTGGTCGGATCGCCGTACGCGGATTTCCTGCGCGGCTCAGGCGGAGCGAACAGTCTCGACGGCGGCGACGGAAATGACGTGATCAAGCCGCGCCTCGGCGCCGACATCGTGAAAGGCGGTCCCGGAATCGACAGGGCCGACTACTCGGAGCGTGCGGCCAGCGTGAGCTTGACGCTCGACGGGGCCCCGAACGACGGTGAGGATGGAGAGGGCGATCAACTGGACGGAGTCGAAGACTTGACCGGCGGTCGAGACGGCGATTACTTGGCGGGCGACGAGCTCGCAAACGTCCTTTCGGGCGGTCCCGGCGACGACCACATCAGCGGCGGCTTAGGCGACGATCGGATCATTGGAGCGTCGGGATTCGACGTCGCGGATTTCTCGAACGCGCCCGCGGGGGTGAGGGTCAATCTCGCCTCGGGTTCGCCCCAGGACACCGGCGGAGGCGGCGTGGACGCGATCGTCTCGACTGAAGGACTGATCGGATCGGCGTTCGACGACGAGCTCATCGGTACCGCAAGTGAGAACCGGATAGATGGCGAAGCTGGTAACGACTCAATTCGGCCGCGAGCCGGCCCTGATGAAGTTCACGGCGGCGATGGGGTGGATCACGTCAACCTTTCGGACCATACCTTTCGGGTGGTCGTCTCGCTTGACGACGAGCCCAACGACGGATACCCCGGGGAGGGTGCGAACTATCACTCCGACGTGGAGAACGTGACGGCCACGAGCGGAAACGACCGCCTCTCCGGATCGGACCGATCGAACGAGTTGGTCGGCGGCACAGGGAACGACACGCTTCGCGGCGGTCTGGGCGACGACACTCTCTTGGGCGGCGCGGGAATTGACCGAGCCGACTACAGCGATGCCTCGGCTGGCGTGACCGTTGACCTCGCCGTTTCCTCTCAGCAGAACACCGGAGGCGCCGGAGTCGACACGATTGCGGGTGTCGAATCAGTAACCGGGTCGAGATTCAGCGACATTTTGAAAGGCAACGGGTTGGCCAACGAGATCGATGCCGGTGCCGGCGGCGACACGGTTGTTGGTCGCAACGGGGACGATCGCCTCCTACTCCGAGACGGCGAGACGGACGTCGCACAATGCGGCAACGGGGCAGACTTCGCGCAGACCGACTCCTCGGACCAGATCGACTGCGAGACACAGGTTGCCCACGATTCGCCGTCCACGGCGATCTCCGGCGATGTGGCGGACGGCGGCGTCACCTCGAGTAACAGTCCAACGTTCTGGTTTGAGTCAGACGATTCGACGGCCACGTTCGAGTGTGCGGTCGATCGCGGCAGCGCCGACTACGTGGACAGCGGCGACTATGCGAGTTGCTCGTCGCCGTTTACGTCGGAGCAGTTTGGCACCGCCGCGAGCCACTTCTTGGTTGTCCGCGCGGTCTCGGCGGACGGGCTGCGCGATCCGACTCCGGCCGAAGTCAGTTTCACGAGCGAACTCGATCCGCCAAACGTCTTTTTCGTCGTCCAGCCGGGGTATTTCGAATCCCCGCAGGCAAAGAGATTCGAGTTCGAAGTTTCGGGGGGCACCACTCCGGCCGAGGTGACCTGCGCGGTCGACGATGGCGACTATTTTGAGTGTCAATCCCCCTTTGTGCTCGAGGACGCGCCGGCCGGGGAGCACGTGCTGCGGGTGAGGGCTGAAAACGTTGCTGGAGCGTCAGAAATCGTGAGCAGCCCGTTTGCGACCTTCCAACCGGACGAGATCGTTTCCTTCGAACCCGAGCCGAGCGAAACAATGGGGGCTGAGTCGCCGGTCATTGAATTCGTGACGCCGGTGGTTGTGCCGTACCTCACGTGCACTGTGCAATTCACCCCACATGGCGGCGAACCTCAGACCTACTCGTGTCCCAACATGTGGTTCGACCCGTCCTCGTGGTCGTCCGGGCATTTCGATCTCGAGGTGACCGCCCGCGACAACATCTTCGAGCCGCTCGGTGAGCCTGCCACCGCGAGTTTCGAATTGGACGTTGACTACCCGAGCGTCGAGTTCGACAGTCGTCCCGATGATGGTCAGTTGTTCACCGACTCGTCTCCCGAGGTTTCGTTCAGCTCTCCAGACTCCGACGTCGATCATTTCGAGTGTTCGGCAAATGGCGGGGCCGCGGTCGACTGTGAGTCTCCTTGGACGCCCGAATCGCTTCCCGAGTGCGATTCAACTCTGATGGTGACCGTTTTCGACGGTGCCGGGAATCGGGGAACGGATTCGATCTCCTACTGGTACAACGCGAACCCCTCAAAGGTCGACACGCGCGTCAGTTGCCCGGGCTCTGACGTTGACGACGGCGGGTCTTCCGGCGGTGGCCCGAGCCTTCTCGCGCGGCTTTTCAACGACGAGCTGTCGGGCCCGTTGGTCAGCACGAGCGCGGTGATCGACGGGACGGTAGAGGTGACGGGCACTCAGTTCGAGTGCAAACTGAACCACGGCGATTGGGGGCCATGCGACGGGGCCTCTGATGCGCAGAATGCCGCGACCGGTCCCGGCACACAGAGGCTTCAGGTCGCGGCGATCTTCGACGGCGAACGTGATCCGTATCCCGCTGAAATTACGTGGGTGTCTCAGCGCGAGGCTGTCCAACCCGAAGTCTCCTTCACGTCGGCGCCTCCTGCCGCAGGTGCATCTTCGACGCCGCTTGCCAGCTTTGAGTCGAACCTCGCGAATACCGACTTCGAATGCAGCCTCGACGGGGCCGCTTGGAGTGATTGCGACCCGCCAGCCACTATTTCGAACGCAGGAAGTCCGCTTGCGCCTGGCGCGCACACGTTCTCTGTGCGCGGGGAAACCGCATACGCGCAGTCGGATCCGGCGACGGTGTCCTTCTCCGTCACGGGCGCTGCTCCCGCACCGCTGATCACAGATGGTCCGAGGGACGGCGATCTCGTTGAGGGAGAGATCGCCTTCAGCTTCGCTCAGCCATTCCCGGTCGACCAGTTTCAGTGCTCGATCGACGGGGGCGCGTACGCCGCGTGCAGCTCTCCGGTTGAACTTGCTCCTTCGCAGTCGGGGGCTCGCAGCTTCTCGGTGCGTTCAGAGATGGGCGGAGCGGTGAGCGATGCCGCCATCCGGAGCGTCCGAACGAGCGGCGCAGACCCTACGCCGGAGGTCGGGGAAGTCTTCTTTGTGGATGGACCCGCCGAGGGTTCGTCCGTCCCGGCGGGATTCATCCGCTTCGGCTTTGCGTCGAGCGCGAGTCTTTCCGGCTATCGCTGCACGGTTGACTCGTCGGAGCCGACTCCCTGCGACGCGAGTCTCAGATTGTTCCTGGCGCAAGGGCAGCACCAACTCGAGGTCGTCGGGGTGCTCCCGAATGGACTTTTGACTGCGTCGGTCACGCGCACGTTCGTCGTCGAAGCCTCTGAGGAAGACCGCTTCGTCGTGATCGACGAAGGTCCTCGGGAAAACCGCGCGCCCGGGTCGGTCGCCGATCTGGGCGCACCGGTGTTCAGCTTCCACGGGTCCGCGAGCGACATGGAGTTCGAGTGCCGAGTCGACGGCGGCGGTTGGACTGGATGCGCTTCGCCCATGAGGATGCGCGTGGACCAGTTCGGGGATGCGAATTATCGCCACAGCTTCGAGGTGCGCGAGGCGGCAAGTGACGACTGGAGGACGATCGATCGCAGCTACTTCTACGTGCGCGACTTCGCGAGCGAACGAGTCGCGGCGCAGGTCTATCCGGCCTCCGCAAGCGATGGTTGGGCCGAGATGACCGACGGGATCGAGGTTGCGTCTGGGGATATCCAGATTTCCGCCTTCGCCGTTCATGCGACCTACGGCTTCGAAGAGCGCAGCGACGGCCCACTTAAGTGCTCGCTCGACGGCGCAGCGTGGGAGCTTTGCGGCGACAACTTCAGCGCGTCAGGGCTTGCAAACGGAAGGCATTCCGTTGAGTTCAGAGCGCCTAGCGGTACCGGTCGCAGTGGATTCACCACCCGTCGGGAATTCGTCGTCAACTCGCCGCTTGCGCCAGATCCATCGGTCGAGGTGCCAGAGATCAGCGCCGGTCCGGACGGCGAGACACTTGCTTCCACGAGCGCTTCGTTTGTGTTTGTTGTGCCGGATCAGATGCGCTCAGAGTGCCGCGTTGACGAACAGGAGTTCACTCCCTGCTTCTCGCCGTACACGACGCCGGCACTCGAAGACGGTGAACACACGTTCGGCGTTCGCCTGGTCGACCGTTTCGGAAAGGTCGGCGTCGCGGCCGAGCGGCAGTTCGGGACCGAGGACGTGGAGTTCTCGGAGATTCGCTACGGCGAAATCGTCGAAACGGGCGACGGCGGGGTACAACTCTCAAGCAAGGCAATGAGGCAGATCAAGCGCCGCATCGTTGAAGGCCTCATTCAAGCTCCAATCGAACCGCAAGCTCGTAGCGCGATGACGGGGGACGGCGAAGGAGCGATGAACTTCGCCGCCGCGAGTACCGCGGGAGATGATCCGCAGCTCATCCTTGACTTCCTGAAAGCGTCGGGCGCTTACCCGAGCAAGCTCGAGATGATGCGCGCGATGGGAGCGGCCCCGGCAAACCTCGACATGAAGATGATGCTGATACTCGGCGGGGGTTACTTCAGCGACGATGACGTCTTCGAGCAGATCAGCCTTCCGTTTGCGGTCCAGCATTTCTACGGCGGCAGCTACCCCGTCCAGCACGAAGTGAGCGACGGTGTCAACTACGACCGCGAACTCGACCTCTGGGGGATCGCCGACATCGACCGTGCGTCCGGCGAGGAGGTTGAGCGGCCACGCATGTATGCGCGCGGTTGGGACCTCCAGTACAGCAGCGCCTACTGCGACTTCACCTACGTCTCCTGTCAGGGAACCTACGGAGACTTTTGGCGAGGCTGGGCGGGCAGGCCCCTTCACTATGCATGCGTTGGTGCGCCGGGGTCTGGTGTGTACCCGACGTGGAGGAGCGGCTACGAAGAGTCTTTTGGCGAGTTCGGCACCTATCAGGGCACGGTCGACCGGCAAGAAAGCGAACCGTTCGGATGCTGGGAGGGCGATCACTACGAAAGTACGAAGGACGTGTCCGTTTATGAATGGATTGACGCCGAGGCGGCCCACGACATGTTCATTCGCGACTTGAACCTCGGTGAGACCTGCCAGGTGAACTCGGACATCGGCGGCAAGGTCGTATGCCGCGCCGTTTCTGTGAGCCTCGATGACATCGATCCGAAGAAGGGCGCCGAAGCCTGCAAGCTCCCGCAGTTCAGGGAGTTCTGCAAGGACACAGGGGTACAAAACCACCTAAGCAACCTTGGCGACCCGGATGCTCCCGTCGGCGAGCCTGTCAACGGAGTGACGGGCAACTTCGAACTGGAGAAAACCGATGTCGCCGCTGCTGGGCTGGCTTCCGGGGTCGAGCTGTTTCGTGCGTACAACTCGATGGATGAGCGAGCGAGCGCAGTTGGTAAGGGTTGGTCCTGGACCGGAAGCGAGGGCCTCATCGAGCTCGGGAACGGCGACGTGCGAGTCTCGCTGCGCGACGGCAAGACCGTCGACTTCGAACTCCAGCCCGGTGGCGAATTCGAGTCTCCCTACGGCACTGAGCTGACGCTCACACAGTCCGGAGACGGTTACAAGCTCTCCGACCCCTACGGCACGGAGTCGACGACCTACGACGATGACGGAAGGGTCGATGAGAAGGTCGACGTCTCCGGGCGGGTGCTCACGTACTCATATGAAAGCTCGCAGCTCAGCTCGATCGTCGCCGACACCGGCCAGTCGGTCGGCTTCGTCTACGACGAGGGCGGGATGCTCGTCTCCGCCACCGACAGTGGCGGTCGCACCGCCACCTACCAGCACGACGGGGCCAATCTGATTGGTGTGATCAACCCCGAGGGCGATTCGATCACATACTCGTATGACGGCTCCGGATACCTGAGCAGTGCGACGAACCCTGACGGCAAGCTGGCGGTATCGAACGCGTATGACGCCGGCGGGCGGGTTGTCTCGCAGACGGTTGGGGCTTCTAAAGCCGCCGGCTTCATCTACGCGGACCGGATGACCACGTTCACCGACTCGGAGGGGGGCGAGCACCAGATCCGCTTCAACGCGCACCAGAAGCCGACTTCGATCGAGGGTCCCGAGAGCTCCCGAGACGTGATCCACCGCCTTCCGAGCGGCCGAGTCAAGTCGGTCACACGCGCGGATGGACGCAGCAGCGAGTACTTCTACGACGCGGACGGGAGACTTGAACGGGAGATCGATCCGGCCGGCCACGAGAAGTCGTACACCTACGACGAGGATTCAAACCTCACTTCATCGACGGACGAACTCGGCCGCACAACACACTTCGAGTACGACGGCGATCGCAACCTGACCAGCACGACCGACCCGCTGGGTCACACGACCGGCAGCGAGTGGTCAGGGCCCGGCGTTCTTGAGAAGACGATCGACGCGCTCGGTCGAGAGACCACCTACGCGCACGACCCGCAGGGCAGGACCACCGGTGTGACCGACGCTCTCGGTCATTCGTCTGCGGTCACCTATGCGGCGAACGGTGCGATAGCAACATCAACCGACCCTCTCGGCCGGGTTACAAACAACGAATACTCCCCGATGGGGCGCCTTGAGGCGAGCGTCGACCCGTCCGGCGTGCGCACAGAGAACGACTACGACGAGGCGGGCAATCTGATCGCGACTCGCGACGGCCGCGGCACCGAGACCACGACCGAGTACGACGCGTTCGAGCGCCCCACGACCGTTCGTGTCGGCGGCACCTTGATTTCGACGACGACCTACGACGACAACGGCAAGACGCTTGCGAGCACGGACGCAAATGGCCACGCGACGAACTTCGCGTACGACCGAGAGGGCCAACTCCTCAGGACGGAGAGCGCCGAGCACTCCACAACGACATACCGGTACGACGAGCTCGGCCGTAAGATCCGCGAGACCGATCCGCGCGGAAACTCGACAAGCTACGAGTACGACCTGGTCGGCAACCTCACAGCAGTGATCGATCCGATCGGCGCGCGCACCACCTACACCTACGACGCCGCCGGCAACATGACAAGCGAAGTCGACGCGCTCGGCCACGTCACGAACTACGTCTATGACGCGGCCGACCGCCTGATCCGCGAAGAAAAGCCGCTCGGCCTCACCACTGAGTACACCTACGACGCCGCAGGGCAGCTCACCGCAAAAAACGTCGCCGGCGAGCTCACTACCTACGGGCATGACGCCCTCGGGCGCTTGACGAGCGAGACTCCTGAGCACGGCCAGCTCCGCACGTTCGCCTACGACGCCGCAGGCCAGATGACCAGCGCGACGGTCGCCGGCCGGGGCGCCGTCACGTTCCAGCACGACCAGCGCGGCCAGGTCACAAGCACCACAGACGCCCTCGGGCATACAACTGAGCTCAGCTACGACGCGGCCGGAAACGTCACCGAGATGAGCGACGCAGCCGGCGCGACCAGCTTCGAATACGACGCCCAGAACCGCGTGACAAAAGAAGTCACCCCATCGGGCCGCGAGCACGAATTCACGTACGACCCAGCGGGCAACCTCATCGAGCAGTCCGTCTACAGGCCAGTCGAAGACGGCCGAAGGCTGATCGCAAGAACAACCCGCTTCTTCGACAACGACAACCGCCTCTTCGACTCGCAGACAAGAAGAGCCAACGGACAGCTGACAGCCAGCCTCACCTACCGCTACGACCAAGCAGGCAACCCGACTACCCGTAAGACGCAGGCCGGCGAGAAATCGAGCGAGCAGCACTACACCTACGACGCCGCGGGTCGCATCATCGGCGCCCGGTCGAGCGCGGGGACCGACACCTACACCTACGACCCGACAGGCAACCGCGCGACCAAGAACGGCCAGCCTTACACCTACAACGCCCTCGGCGAGCTGACAACCTCCCCAGGCGGAAGGAGCTACGAGTACGACCCCCAAGGCCGGCGAATCAGCAGGTCAAGCCCAGAAGACAGCGAGACCTACACCTGGAACTCCTTCGACCAGCTCACCAGCGAGACCTCCGAGCAAGGAACCCAATCCCACACCTACGACGCCCTCGGACGCCTCACAAACACCGAGGCAGGCGCCCTCACCCGCAGCTTCAGTTACGGCCTATCTGACTCGCCGACGGCTCAGCGCTCCGCGCTCACCTCAGCCTCCGGCGCCTCGCTGACCAGAGGCGAATCCTTCAGCTACGGACCAGAGGGCCTCCTCGAAACCCGCACCGGCCAGGCCTCCTCTTATCCCCTCGCCGACAACGTCGGAACGCTCACAGCTTCGCTAAGCGACAACGGCGACCCTA
>CAYVWQ010000013.1:0-189 GCA_964455545.1 uncultured Thermoleophilaceae bacterium
AAGAAGGTGATGAAGGAGATCACCCAGCGCGGCGACATCATCCTCTTCATCGACGAGCTGCACAACCTCGTCGGCGCCGGCGCCGCCGAAGGCGCGATCGACGCCGCGAGCATCCTCAAGCCGGCACTGGCCCGAGGCGAGCTGCAGACGATCGGTGCGACCACCCTCGACGAGTACCGCAAGTACCTC
>CAYVWQ010000013.1:330-79925 GCA_964455545.1 uncultured Thermoleophilaceae bacterium
ACATCTCCGACCGCTTCCTGCCCGACAAGGCGATCGACCTGATCGACGAGGCCGCGAGCCGCATGCGCATCAAGTCGATGAGCGCGCCGCCGGTGTACCGCGAACTCGAAGAAGAGATCGAGCAGGTGCGCCGCGACAAAGAGTCTGCGATCGAGAACCAGGACTTCGAGAAGGCCGCCTCGATGCGCGACAAGGAGCGCAAGATCACCAACAAGAAGCGGGAGCTCGAAGAGCAGTGGGAGTCCGGCGAGTCCGGCGAGCGCCCCGTGATCGGCGAAGAAGAGATCGCCGACGTCGTCAGCATGTGGACCGGCATCCCGCTGTTCAAGCTGACCGAGGGCGAGACCCAGAAGCTGCTGCGCATGGAAGACGAGATGCACAAGCGCGTCGTCGGCCAGGAGGCCGCGATCACCGCCGTCTCGAAGGCGATCCGCCGCAGCCGTGCAGGTCTGAAGGACATGACGCGCCCGACGGGTTCGTTCATCTTCCTCGGCCCGTCCGGTGTCGGTAAGACCGAGCTCGCACGCACGCTCGCCGACTTCCTGTTCGGCGACCCGGAAACGATGGTCCGCATCGACATGTCCGAGTACATGGAGAAGCACTCCGTCAGCCGCCTGGTCGGTTCGCCTCCGGGCTACGTCGGCTACGACGAGGGCGGTCAGCTGACCGAGGCTGTGCGTCGCAAGCCGTACAGCGTGCTGCTGCTCGACGAGATCGAGAAGGCGCATCCTGACGTCTTCAACATCCTGCTGCAGATCCTCGAGGACGGCCGTCTGACGGACGCCCAGGGACGCACCGTGGACTTCCGTCACGCGATCATCATCATGACGTCGAACATCGGCGCCGCCGAGATCGCGAAGAATGCAAGCTTCGGCTTCAGCATCGACGAGGACGACACCGGCATCTCGTACGACGACATGAAGTCGCGGATCATGGGAGAGCTGAAGAAGGTCTTCCGTCCCGAGCTGATCAACCGCATCGACGAGATCGTCGTGTTCCACAAGCTGCAGAAGGACGAGATCAAGTCGATTGTCGACCTGATGATCGACCGCGTCCGCACCTCGATGAAGGAGATGGAGCTGCAGCTCGACATCACCGAGGGCATGAAGGACCTGCTTGTCGAGAAGGGCTGGGACCCGGCGATGGGCGCACGCCCGCTTCGCCGCGCGATCCAGCGCTACGTCGAGGACCCGGTCGCCGACAAGGTGCTGGCCGAGACGATCGAGCCCGGCAGCACGGTGATCGTCGACCGGCTCGCCGAAGAGGTGAAGGGCGGACCGAACGACGGCCTCGAGGTCGACGTGAAGATCGTCAAGCCGAAGAAGCCGCGGGCCAAGAAGAAGGCTCCGGTCGCAGTCGGCGCCGAGTCCGAGACCGCCGAGGTCGAGGGCGAGTCGCCCGACATGCCCGAGCTTGACGCCGCCGAAGACGACAAGTCCTCGGACGACGACAAGTAGCGAACGATTCGTTTCAATGCACTGACCGGCGAAAGTTCTCGCCGGTCGGTGCCGAAACACCTTGGACATGGCTTTTCGTGAAGACATCGACGCGTTCTTCGGCTCCGAGACTGCCGCGGTCGAATTCGGCGGCAAACCGAAGGGGCTGATGCTCTGGCGTCACACGGTGGTGCAGCTGGTGCTCAATGCCGGCTTTCTCTCGGTGGCGTTGTACCGCCTCTCGCGCTGGTTCAAGCTGCGCGAGCTTGAGATTCCATCCCGCCTGGTTGACCGCGTCAACGAGGGCCTGAACGGCATCCAGATCACCGGCGAGGCGAACTTCGGTCCAGGGCTCGAGATCCACCACCCCGCAGGGATCGTGATTTCACCGCTCACGACCGGCGGCAGGAACTGCGTGATCCTCGGCTCCGGTGTGACTACCGGTCTGCGCGACATTCACCACGACCCAGCCAGCCAGACGGTGGAGCTCGGTGACAACGTGACACTGGCCACCGGCTGCAAGGTGCTCGGCCCGATCAAGCTCGGCGACGATGTCACCGTCGGGCCGAACGTCGTGTTGATGCAGGACGTACCGGCCGGCTGCACCGTGATCGTCGACGGTCGCCCACGTGTGATCGAGCCACGAATCATTCCGCCCGAAGAGAAGTCCGGCGAAGCCGCCTGATCTACCGTCTGAAGCCGTGAGCTCGGCAGGAACCACTCTCGCAGTCGTCGTCTGCGCGTACTCGGACGAGCGGCGCGAACAGCTCGAGCAGGCGATCGCCTCGCTCGAGTCGCAGTCGCACCCGGTCGACCAGATCGTCGTCGTGATCGACCACAACGAGGGTCTGCTTGCCGACATGAAGGCCGCGCATCCTGAGCACACCGTCGTGGCCAATGCGCACAAGCGCGGCCTGTCGGGCGCGCGCAACACGGGTATCGAAAACACCGACAAAGATGTCGTCGCCTTCCTCGATGACGACGCACGCGCCGCCACCGACTGGGCCGGCAAGCTCGTCGCCCATTACGACGACCCGGAGGTGATCGGTGCAGGAGGCCGCATTGACTCGGACTGGCAGGTCGGACGCCCGGTGTGGTTCCCGAAAGAATTCGACTGGGTCGTCGGCTGCACATACGTCGGAATGCCGTCCGAGGTGAGCGACGTGCGCAACATGATCGGCGCGAACATGTCGTTGCGACGCAGCGTCTTCGAGGCCGTCGGCGACTTCAGCTCGGACGTCGGGCGCACCGGCAAGCTGCCGGTCGGCTGCGAAGAGACCGAGCTGTGCATCCGCGCGCTCGATCAGGTCGGTGGGCGGATCGTTTATGACCCGACGGCTGCCGTCGACCATCTGGTGACGCCCGAGCGCGGCACCTGGCACTACTTCCGCACACGCTGTTACATGGAGGGCGTTTCGAAGGCGCAAGTGGTTGCGATGGCCGGCGCTGACAGCGGGCTCTCGACCGAGCGCAGCTACACCGTCAAGACGCTCCCGGCGGGATTCTTCCGCGGGCTCGTCCATGGCGTGAGCGGGATCCGCCGATCGGCGGCGATCTTCATCGGCCTTTTCACGACCACGGCCGGGTTTCTTCGCAGCAAGTTCTTCGGACTGCCCAAATCGGTGAAGACGGTGTCCTGATGGGGATCGTCGCGCGCGTACGCGAGCACCTCAAGGAGCCGCTGCATCGCGCGTCACTCGCCGTCATCGCGAGCACGTTGCTGGTGTCGGCCGTCGGCGTCCTGTTCTGGGCGCTTGCCACACGAATCTACGACCCGGAGGATGTCGGGCGCGGCAACGCGATGGTCTTCGCGATGCTCCTGCTCGCGAGCGTCTTTCAGATGAACATGAGCAACGTGGTCGTGCGCTTCCTGCCGCAGGTACGCGAGAAGCTCGGCCTGCGCATCGTGCAGTCGTATGCCATAGCCGCCGGCGCCAGCTTCGTAGCCGCGATCGTTTTTGCCTACGTGGCACCGGCCGTCAGCTCGGAGTACGACTTCTTCCACGACGCTGCCTGGATCCCGATCGTGTTCGCGCTGAGCACAGCGCTCTGGGCGATCTTTGTCGTGCAGGATCCGGTGCTGATGGCGGTTGGGCGCGCGACATGGATGCCGCCCGAGAACCTCGCTCACAGCCTCGCCAAGTTCGCGTTGCTGCCCGTGATGTACGCGATCGTGCCGGAGCAGGGGCTTTTCCTTGCGTGGGTGCTGCCGCTGGTGATCATCGTCCCGGTGATCAACTGGCTGATCCGCCGTATCGCCGTGCCCTCGGCAGAGAAGGCACAGGCCGAAACGGCCGGCGGGGTGGTCGAGGCGTTCGGGCACCCACGCGCGATGGCGAAGTTCATCACGCAGGACTTCATCGGCTCGGCGGCGACCCAGACCGCGATCTACGCGACTCCGCTGCTCACGCTCGCGCTGCTCGGCCCCGAGGCCAACGCCGTCTACTCGGCACCGTTCGCGATGATGGGCGGGATGGACCTTCTGTTCGTGGCGGTGCTGACTTCGCTCACCGCCGAAGGGTCCCGCTCGCCCGAGCGCATCGGCGAGTTGATCCGTCTCGTGGTGCGCAGGCTCATCCGTTTCCAGATCCCGCTCTGCGTGCTGGTCTTCATCTTTGCGCCGCTGCTGCTGTTGCCGTTCGCGGCCGAGTACCGCGAGGAGGGGACGGAGGTTGCGCGCATCCTTGCCGTGGCGGGCATCTTCCGCGCCGTCATGCTGTTCTACGAGTCCGTGGCGCGCCTTCAGGGCAACGGGCCGCGACTGCTGTTCGTGCAGGTCTTCAACATGGTCCTGCTGATCGTTTTCTGTGTGGTGCTCGCCGACCCGTGGGGCATCAACGGCATTGCCGCGGCCTGGCTGATCGCGGCGGCGGTGACGGCGTTGGCCGTCGGGCCTTGGCTTTTGAGTTTCATCCGCGACCCGAAGGTGAAGGTCGGCGACGCCGCCTCGCTGGGCGCCGCGCTCGAGGCCGATCTGGTCGAGCAGGAGGCGAAGTCGCCGGTTCGGTGACCGCGCCCCGCGCGTCTACAACTGGCCGAAAGCGCCCGCGGCGCGGGCTTCTTCGAGCAGCTTTTCGGTCTTGGCGCGGCTGCCGCCGAACTGCTCAGGTCGCGTGCAACGAGCGGCGTCACGCGCATTTTCGGTGGCACCCGGACCGCTGCCGGGCACGTAGCGGTAAATCGTGGTGTCCCCGTCGGTGTGCCAGACCTTGAAGCGGCCGCTGTCAACCAGGCCCTGAAGCAGCTGATTGCCGACGCCGGGCTTGAGGAATCCGGCCTCGGTCGCTACACGCAGCTGTTGCGGCGAAGAAATGATGAAGACGTCCTTGGTGGAGAGGCTCGACCACGCCGCGACGGCGGCCGCCACCTGCGGGTCGTAGTCGTTCTGGAAAACGTCCCAACAGAGGTAGATGCCCTCGTACGGGCTGTAGACCTGCCAGTAGTTCGCGCCGAGCTGGCCGGGGAGATTCGGTCCCGTCGGGATCGCCAGCGAGCGCGGCGGCGCATTTTTGTAGAGGTACTCGCCGGCGCGGATGCTGCTCTTCGAGATGTAGCGGTCCCCAGCCATGCCGTAGAACGCGTACATGAAGCTGTAGCCCATCGCGAGGATGATCACCACGGCGGCGACTCGACGCACGTTTGCGCGCTTGGCGACGATCACCGAGAGGGCGATAAGCATGCCGGAAAAAGGCGCGCTGAACATCACGACGCGAAGCACCGCCTCGCCGCCGTAGCTCTGGCCGAGCAGAGTGAGGAACGGTGCGAAGAAGCAGAGCACGAGCAGCGGCAGGCGCGTCTCCGGACGGCGCCGACCGATCACGAGCGTCGCGATTCCGGCCCCGAGCGCCCACGCGGCCGTGCTGAACATCACCGTGTTGTTCACCTTTTCGCAGGACGCGTCGCAGGCGATCTCGACCACCTGCTCGCGGCTGATGTTGCGAGTCGGGTCGAGCGAGTTGAAAACGCCGAAGTTGTCGTTGATCCAGGTGAACTGCGGCAGCAGGTAAAGGACTGTGACGCCGGCCGCGGCAAACAACATCCACCACGGACGCATGAAGCCGAGGAACGTGATCAGCAGCAACTGCATCAGCAACACGTAGGGGGTCAGCTGGTGTACCAGCGTCAATCCGGCGACGAGCACCAGTGCCACGACGCACGCCGTCGACTTCGACCACTCCGTCGTCTCGGGCGCGGCCGGCCACCGTTGTTTTGTCCGCACGAAGAAGCCGCCGACGGCCGCGACGATCCGCCCGAACACGTTGCCGCCTGCATACAGCTGGCTCCACACCACGTAAAGCACGGCGAGCATCAGCGTGAAGCCGGTCGCCTGCGGCGAGAAATACGCCTGGCCGATCCAGTTGATCAGTACGAACATCGCCACTGCGAGTCCCGCGTAGCCGTGGCTGCGGTGCTCGGTGCGCGCCATTGAGCCGATCAGCATCGCCTGGATCGAAACGAAGTAGAACTCGGCCCAGCCGACGTACTGAACTGTGTTCGAGAAGCCGCCGAAGCGCGTGAAGACGCCGGACTGGCCGAAAAAGGCCGGCCAGCGGTTGTAGATGTCGACGAAGGTGTACGCCTCGTGCTTCTGCAGCAGCAGCTCGGTGACGCCGACGTGCTTGTAGGTCCACGGGTAGGGCGGCGCCTCATAGATGATCAGCGGCGAGAGGTAGACCAGTGCGATCAGCGAAGCCACCGAGATACCGATAAGCCAAGGGCGCGGCGACTTGGACACCGCGTAGATGGCGATCGCCACGAGCAGCCCGTAATAGGCGACCTTCCAGGTCGGGGGCAGCAGCGGGACCAGTCCGAGATGGTCGATCTTGTGCCAGTCGACGACGCTCGCGCCGGCGATCCAGAGCACGTTTGCCGTGATCACGGCGGCGAGCGCCAGGCGCGCTGCGACGCTGCCGCGCAGGTCGTTCAAGATAGATTTGGCTCGATCGGCCACGAGTCCGGTCACGGAGCGCGGTTCATTGCGACGGATCGCCCCGATCAAGAGCGCCACGCACGAAACCGGCAGCAGGGTCCAGATGATGATCGCCGGATAGAAAGCCTTGAGCACGATCAGCAGATAGCTGTAGGCCGCCATCAGGGTGAGGCTCAGCGCCGCAGCGATCCCCGTCCGTGCGAGCGGGCGCAGCTTCGGCAGGAACGCGAGCACCGCGAAGCCCGGCACGAAGGTGTATACGCAGATGGCAAGCATCGCGCGCGGCCAGAGCTCCCAGCCCGAGACGTAGAGCGCGAGCGATGCCGCCGTAAGGACGCACAGGAACACCGCCAGTTCGCGGCCGACGTTGCCGCCGCGCGAGGCGTCGCTGTGGGGCGGCGCGGGTGCTTCGTTCACGAGGTCAGCCGCCGCTTGATCCGACGCCAGGTGCGGTATCCGCGGGTGCGCAGGCGTTCTCCAGGCCACGCCAGGGGTGCACCCTCGCCGTTGAGCAGGCGCTCGATCTCGGCGGAGTCGGAATCCGCCGTGACGGTCCAGCGTGCGACCGCGTAGGGGTCGTCGCCGGGATGGGAGAGCGCGTTCTTCACGGCCGCCGCGGACACGTATCCGGCGTCGCTCACCGCTTTGAGTACTCGGCCGTCATAGTTGCCGTGCGGGTAGGCGAATGTCGTCACAGGCCCTCCGGTCAGGCTCTCTAGCTCTCGCCGGCTCTGGGTCAATTCGAGCTCGATCGTGTCGCGGCCGAGTTCGTCGAGCCGCGGATGGGTGACGCTGTGGGCGCCGATCTCGATGCCGGGCATCGCGGACAGCGCAGCAAGCTGCGTACGGTCGACGTATCCGTCGCGCCCGATGAAGTCGCTGGTCACGAAAATCGTCGCCGGAACGTCGTGTCGCGCAAGCGTCGCTGCTGCCTCGATGTTGTCCACCCATCCGTCGTCGAACGTCACACAGACCACGTTTTGGAGCGCGGCGGTATCTCCTGCCGCGAGAGACGCCCCCAGCTCTGAAAACGTCACGGCCCTGCGACCGCTCGCTGCGAGGTGGGCGATCTGACGTTCGAATTCGGCCGGCGTCACGGCGAAGTCGGCGATCGTCTCCGGAGGGGCGTCACTGACCGAGTGGTACAGCAGCACCGGGATCAGTTCCTGGTTGCGGACGGACATGGTGGAAGAGATGGAGGCTACTTGCCGGACCCGTCCGTCTGGACCTACGGGCGAGTCCGGCAGCGAAGCCGTGTTGCGCTCTTGACTGGCGCGGCGTGCGTCATCCACCCCGAAGCTGTTGGAGCCGAGGGGGCGGAAGAACTGCTGGACCGGCAGTTACGCCGCGTCAGCCTCAGCCGCCACCGTCGCGGGAGCGGCCGGCAGCGCACGGCGGCGCGGTCGGGCACGCTCACTGACGATCACGCGAAGGATGCGCAGTCCGTCACGGATGGCGTTGAGGTTGCTTGCACCGTAGATCCGGTCCGACTCCATGCTCGGGACTTCCGAGATCTTGAGGCCGGTGGTCTGGGCGCGGATGTTCATCATCGTCTCGATCTCGAAGCCGTCGCAGTCGAGGGCGAGGTGCGGAAGCGTCCAGCGCCAGAAAGCGCTGTAGCCGTAGCAGAGGTCGGTGTACTTGGTACCGAAGAGGACGTTCACGGCGCTACGCAGGCCGAGGTTGCCGGCGCTGCGAATCATCGTGATGTCGGTCGAGCCGCCGTCCGGGAGGTAGCGGGAGCCCTTCACGAAGTCAGCACCGTTGACCAGCGCGTCGACGTAGAGCGGGATCTCGCGCGGGTCCATCGAACCGTCGGCGTCGATCATCACGATGATGTCGCCGCGGCAGGCGTTGAAGCCGCAGATCAGGGCGTTGCCCTTGCCCTTGCCGTCCTGGTCGACCACGCGGACGTCGTCGCGCAGCGAGCGCGCCACGTCGGCGGTGCCGTCGGTGGAGTCACCGTCGACGACGACGATCTCGAAAACGTCCTTCGGGATGTCCTTGAAGACGATCGGGAGGTTGAGGGCCTCGTTGCGGGCCGGGACGACGACGCTGACTCGCGGCCAGGCGAAGCGGGCGTCGTTGACGCCGATCGGTCCGCGAAGGCGGGCACCGCGGTGCTCTGCCTCGGCGATCCGCTGGCGGATAGAAGAGATTTCCGGGTTGCGAGCGAGCGAAGCCGTCTCGTTGGGTGATTCGACGAATGCGGAGGCGTCTGCCTCGACGTTGTCGCTTGCGCGTCGTGCGTAGATGGTGTCGGTGCTGTCCATGATGCCGAGTTAGTCCTTGTTGCTACTTGGGGTTCTGATGGTCCAATTGCAGATCCCTAAGTCCACACCGCCGAGCAGTTACTGCGGGTCCGTTACTCAGTATTCCGACTGACTAAGGGCGAAACTCGCCGGTAGCCTGCCGGGGTCCGGGTGAACGAAAGATCTTTGGTTTTTGCAGCCAAAACCTAAGTTCCGAGTGGTTTGTGCTGCGTGACCTGGCCCTTCCGAGTCGTTCTTTCGGGCAGGTCTTGAAAAGAGAATAACCCAGAAGTCGGACTAATGCAAGGGGTTCGCGAATACTTTGTTTTTTCGTAACCTTTGGGTTACTCAAACGTAGGTGACTAAGCGGTCACGCGGGTGCGCCGGGCCGGCTCGCGGCCTCGCACCAGGCGGCGGCTCTGCAGGTAGAGCCACGGTCCCCGGATCAGCCCAGAGCGCTGGATTTCGCGCAGTTCACCGTCGCCGGTTTCGAAGCTGTACGAAGTTTCACCCTTGGCGCGCTCTCTCATCAATCTCACCAGACGTTTGATGATTCTCAAGGTGTGGCGAGGGTTGAGCGCCGACTTGAATCCGTAAGCCATCGCTCCCGACCCGTATCCGAACATCTGCTTCTTCAGTGCTTCTGCGTCGGAGCGGTGATCGTGCCAGACCAGCGAGTCGGGTTCGTACGCGATCTGCCAGCCGTTCGTGCTGAGCACCCGCAGGAAGAAGTCGAGGTCCTCGCCGCCGCGGGTCGGCATTCCCGCACCGAGCGCTTCGTCAAACGGACCGACCTCGTCGATCGTCTTCGCGCGAATCGCAAAGTTTGCGCCCGTTCCGATCATTCCGGCTGCATACGGGTACATCGTCTGATCGGTGTCCTTGCCCTTGAAGTCGAACAGGCGCGGGCGAAAGCTGTTCGACCATTGCACGTTCTCGTCGAAGTACTGCTGATATTCGTTGTCGAGCCTGGTGCTGACGACCACCCCGGTGACCATCCCGACCTTTTGCCCTGCCGCGAAACCACGCAGCAGACCGCGCAGCCAGTCGGCGTCGACCTCAACATCGTCATCGGTGAAAGCGATCAGCTCGCCGTCGGCCTCGGCAATCCCGCGGTTGCGCGCGCGCGAGAGGCCGGCAACGGGCTCGAGGAAATAGTGGACCCTGGGGTCGCCGGTCTGCTCGACGATCCGCTCCACGGCGTCGTCAGAGGGGGCGTTGTCGATCACGATCAGTTCGAAGTTCGGATAGTCGACCGCGAGCACGCTGCGCATGGACCGCTCGAACTGTGCCGGGTGGTCACGCGTACAGATGATCACGCTGATCAACGGGTTCGAGTCGGAATCCCCATGTGCGTCCGCGGGGAGCTCAAATCCACCTCGGGTCAGCTGCTGGACGCCGGCGCCGCGCTCGGCAAGCGCTTCGGCCAGTTGCGGCGCGAGCTGCGACTGGACGCCGGCCGCGATTTTCGCCGGCGTGACGCGACCTTCGTCGAGCGCGACGTCAACGAGTCCGATCGGCGAGCCTTGAAGGCGCACGAGCAGCCGCGCGCGGGTGAAGCGAGATCCGTCGGGGAGCGGCGGCGACTCGATCGTCTTCAGCGCGCGTGAGATCTCGATCTCGGAGACATACGCCGGCTCGAACCCTTCGCGGATCGGACGATCCGGCTTGTCCGCGCGGACACTGCGCAGGTAGGCAAGCGGGCCGGTGGCCATGCCGGCCAGCTCGCGCGCGCTGTAGCTCACGGGGAAGCTCTCGCCCTTGCGCTGATTCTTTTCCGAGCGCGGCGAGATGGCCAGCATGAATCCGGCTGGAATGGCCCGCAGCAGCCTTGCGCGGCTCTTTCCTTTGAGTAGTTGCTTTGCTGTCACTGACGTCGTCCCGACGCCGTAGTTGTAAACCATCTTCCTGAGTTGTTCCTGAGTATCCGGGTGCTCATGCAGCACCGCCGAAGACGGTTCGTAGACGAGCTCGTGGCCCTCGAGCATCAGGCGGATGAAGAGGTCCGTGTCCTCGCCGCCCCGGGCCGGGGTGCCGGTGCCGAGCGCTTCGTCGAAGCCGCCGAGCGACTCGAAGGCTTCGCGCGTGACCGCGATGTTTGCGCCGCTGCCGAAGAGTCCCGCGGCGAACGGGAAGATCTTGTCCTCCTCGTACTCCGCGAGCGTGAAGCGGCGCTGCTCGAATCCCTTCGCGAATCCGGCGTACAGCTCGATCAGCACCTGTGTCTCGGTCTCGAGCTTGAGCGGGAGGATCAGGCCGGTGACGCAGCTTGCTCCGGGATTGGCGGCGAACGCGCCGGCGATCGCGTCAAGCAGCCCGGGGAGCGCGACGATGTCGTCATCGGTGAAGAGCAGAATCTCGCCGCTCGCCGCCCTCGCGCCGCGGTTGCGCGCCGCCGACAGACCCGGTTTGGGCTGATCGACAATCACCACACGCTCATCGCTGCTGACGGGGCTATCGGGGTCCAGCTCGATCGGACCGTTCGCCGGCCGGTTGTTCACGGCGACTATCTCGATGTCGGCGTAACCCCCCGCGAAGATCGATTCGATCGCGCGCGTGAGGCGCTTGCCCCCGTCGGTCACGCCGATGATCACTGAGATGCGCGGCGGCTTTTCGGGCTTCGCAGCCGGGCGGATCGGCTTGAGCTCGATGCTTGCCAGCGCGTCGTTCACCTCTGTCGCCGTGACGGTCCCGTCTGCCGCAGGGAGCAGGAACGTCGCGCGCGGACCGACTGCGTCGGTGGCGATCGCGAACAGCGAGGTGTACGGCTTCCCGTTCTCGGCAAGGCCGAGCTCGAAGTCCGAGGTGACCCGTTCGCGCAGGTCGAGCAGGCGGACCGCGATCGGCGCATCGCGGTCTGGGCGGGAGGAGGGGATCTGCATTGACCGCCGAGCGTAATTGAGTACTGCCGTTACTGCAACTAACGTTGCCGACGAGATGGAGTCGCACAAGCGGATCCGAGTGCTCGTTGTCGAGCAGGGCGAGGGCCTCTGGGGCGCGCAGCGCTACTTGCTGCGGCTGGCGCCACTACTGGCCGAGCGCGGCGTCGACCAGATTCTCGCCGCGCCCGCGGGCAGTGCTACCGGCGCGGCATGGGAAGAACTCGGGCTCGAACGGGTGACGCTTCCGTCGCCGGAAGACCGCAGTGTTCGCTCGAAGTCGGGGAAGCTGCACCCTCTGCTCGCGGCTCGCGAGGTCTGGCGGATCGTGCTGACAGCTACGCGCACTGCGTCGCTTGCGAAGAAGACGCACGCCGACGTGATCCACGCCAACAGTCACTGGTCGCACCTCGAGTGCGCGATCGCGGGGAAGCTCTCGCGCACGCCGGTCGAGCTGCATCTGCACGAGGAGAACGAGCCCGACTTCCTCGGCCGGGTGCGCCAGATCGCGGTGCGTTGGTCGGCTGCGGCGATCGCCGTGAGCAACGACGTGCGCGATTCGCTCCCCGAGGGTGTGCGCGAGCAGGTCACCGTGATCGCGAACGGTGTCGATCCCGATCAGATCACTCCCGGACCGGCCGACCCTGAGCTGCGGAACGAGATCAGTGACGGCGAGCCGGATGCCCCGCTCGTACTCTCGGCTTCGCGGCTGGATCCGCGCAAGGGCGTTCAGTTCGTGATCGAGGCGGTTGCCTCGCTGGCCGACGCCGTGCCCGGCATTCGGCTGGCGGTCGCCGGGTCTGGGTCGCTTGACCCCGAGTTCTCGGCCGAGCTTGAAGCTCTGGCCGCTGAGATTGCGCCGGGGCGCGTCAAATTCCTCGGTCACCGCAGCGACATTGACGACCTCTTCCGCGCCTCCGACGTGATGGGGATGGCGTCTTCGCTCGAGGGCATGCCGCTCGGCGTCCTCGAGGCTCAGGCCGCCGGGTTGCCGGTGGTTGCCTGGCCGGCCGCCGGGATCCCCGAAATCATCACCGACGGCGAGAACGGGTTCATCGCTGAAGGGGGAAGCGTCGAAGATCTCGCCGAAAAGCTGCGGCGGGTGCTCACCGACCCTGCCCTGCGCGAGCGGATCTCGCTCGCCGGACGCGAGAACGTGGTCGCCCACCACTCGCTGGCGCTGCAGGCCGACCAACAGGCGGCGTTGTTGCGCGAGATTCTCACCGCCTGACGCCGGCAGGAAATGGTCGTCCGACGGCGAACGTATGTTCGTGAGTATGGCGACCACGACGAAAAAGCCGGCCTCGATCTTTGCCTGCACGGACTGCGGCACCGTCGAGCGCAAGTGGCATGGGCAGTGCCCCGGCTGTGGTGCCTGGAACACGCTGGTCGAGGAAGCCGCCCCGCTTCCTTCCACCGGCGCGGGGGCGAAGCGCGGCATTGGCGCTGCGTCCCTCAAAGGCGTTTCGGCGGCGGGCGGCGCGGTTGCGCCGACCCGTGCGGCCGGCGTCGTTTCCGAGCCGGTCGTCCTCAGCGAAGTCCGTGCTCGCAAGATCCGTCGCATATCCACCGGCGTGCGCGAGTTCGATCGCGTACTCGGCGAGAGCGCCGGAGGTTCGGCCGGGATCGTGCCCGGATCCCTGGTGCTTCTGGGAGGTTCACCAGGGATCGGCAAGTCCACGCTCGTCGGCACGGCGCTCGGCAATCTCGTCAGTGGCGGGGTTCGCGTGCTGTACGTGTCGGGCGAGGAATCGCCGGAGCAGATCCGGATGCGGCACGAGCGGTTGGGCGAGGGCGCGATGGACGTCCCCGTAGTGGCCGAGACCGACCTCGACTCGGTCGTGGCCACGATCGAGGCACAAGAGACGCTGCCGCAGGTCGTGGTGATCGATTCCGTGCAGACGCTCTACTGCTCGGATCTGACAGGCGCGCCCGGCAGTGTCGGTCAGGTGCGCGAGGTCGCGGCGCGGCTGATGCAGGTCGCGAAGCAACGCGAGATCGCGATGCTTTTGGTCGGCCACGTCACCAAGGAGGGCTCGCTGGCCGGTCCGCGCGTGCTTGAACACCTCGTCGACTGCGTGCTGCAGTTCGAGGGCGAGCGCGAGCGCTCTTTTCGCACGCTGCGCGCCGCGAAGAATCGCTTCGGTTCCACCAACGAAGTCGGCGTGTTCGAAATGGAGGAGCACGGCCTCGTCGAGATCGAAGACGCGTCGGCCCGCTTCGTCGGCGACGCGACCGGCGATCCGGGGTCAGTTGTGCTGTGCGCGATGGAGGGAACGCGTCCGATGCTGGTCGAGATTCAGGCGCTTGTCGCCCGTACCGAGGTGGTGCCGCCGCGGCGCGTGGCCAACGGCATCGACCGGAATCGGTTGGCTCTCGTACTTGCGGTGCTCTCTCGACACGCGGGCCTTTCGTTGGGGGACCACGATGTCTTCGTGAACGTCGTCGGCGGCGTGCGCATCGACGAGCCGGCAGCCGATCTGGCGATCGCGTTGGCCGTCGCCAGCGCGGCTAAGGGTGTCGCGCTAACGGACGACGCCGTTCCGCTCGCCTGCTTCGGCGAGATCGGCCTGACGGGAGAGCTTCGCCCGGTCCCTCAGCCCGACCGCCGCGCCGCCGAGGCGGTGAAGTTCGGGCTTTCGAACGTAATTGCACCCGCCGCGCGAGGCGAGGAGCGTGGAGTGCGCAGCGTTCGCCAGGCGGTTGCGCGCGCGTTCGATCGCGCCGACGGTTGAAATTCCCACAAGCGGGCGACTTGACAATTCCCGCCTTCCGCGCATAAGTTGATCCCAGACGCCGGCACGGACAGCTGGCGGCAGAAACACTCGGCCGTTTCCCTGACGGCGTTTCGACTGGACCAAGGATGACGATCAACCTCCGCTCAACTCAGCTTGCGCTGCTCTGCGGCCTCCTCCTCGCACTCACACTCGGCGTGAGTGCGGCCGAGGCCGCCGCTTCCCCCCGGACAGCAGCTTCACCCCGGGCCGTCAAGGGCCTGAAAGCAGCTCAGGGCGCGAGGTCGGTCGTCGTCTCGTGGAAGGCCCCGGCGAATTCCCGGCGCGCGAAGATTCACGCTTACCGCGTGACCCTCGCCAACGCCGATTCGCAGACTCCGCCGATTGTGCGCTCTGCGCGCACGCGAAAGTTCTCGGTCACCTTCGGTGCGCTCTCGCCCGGGCGCTACGCCGTCCGCGTCACTGCGCTCGGCGCGGCCGGACGCGGTCGCGCGGCGACGGCTCGTGTGGCCGTCGCAGATACTTCCGCGACGGTGGGATCACTGTCCGACGCCGCACCGTCGGCGCTCGTCGAAGCGCCGCTGATTCCCGCTCCGACCGGATTCGCCGCGATTCCCGGCCCCGGGACGATCACTCTTGTCTGGCAGGCTCCGGCTGACGGGGGGACGCCGCTCTCCGCCTACCAGATCCGCGCACGTGCGGCCGGTTCGACGAACTGGCTTGCGCCGACCGCCGTCAAGGCGGACGCCCTCTCCCGCGAACTGACGATCTCAGGCACCTCGGCCTGGGAGTTCCAGATTCGTGCGGTCGGGGCAGGCGGCGCAGGAGCATGGAGCGCAACCGCCACGGCCGCGCCGGGCCCGACCGTCTAGAACCGAAGGTCGACCCCATCCCGGCGCGGGCGCGAGCGGGAAATGTTCGCGCTCTGCCCTTGCTGACGGTCGGCGTGGCAGTTAGATTGAATGCTCAATGGTGCGGCGAAATCGCGCCGATATCTCGGCAACTCGGCAAAAACTCATGATCGCTCTCGCGATCGCCACAGCGGCGATCGCTTCTGCGTGCGTGTTTGCTGTGAACGCCGGAGCCGCCAAGCCCGCGATTCCCAAGCAAGTCGGCTCGCTCAAAGTCCGCGCATCCAGCGGGACTCTCACGCTGAGCTGGAAGGCACCGGTAAACGCGCGCAAGGTGCGGGTGACCGGCTACAGCATCTCCTACAAGAAGGCTTCGAGCAAGCGCTGGACGAAGCTGAAACCCCTGAGCGCGAAGGAGAGGCGCTACCGGCTCAAGCGACTCAAGAACGGCTCAACCTACAAGCTGCGCATCGCCGCGCTGAGCCGCGGCGGAGTCGGCAAGGCGCGCACGATCACGGCGATCCCGCGCAAGCGCGGGGTGGGTGGTCTCGGCTCCGGGCCGACGCTGACTGCGCCGGGTGCGCCGCAGAACTTCGCGGTTGCCGCGGGAATGGGCCGCGTAAGCGCAGACTGGACTGCGCCGAGCGTTGACGGCGGCAGCAAAGTGACGGGCTACGAGCTGCGCTATCGCATCGTGCCCGACGGAGCGTGGTCGAGCGTCTCGACCCCGGCGAACGAACCCGGAACGACGGTCGCCGGCCTGACTCCGCAGGTGCTCTACGAACTCTCTGTCCGCGCGGTCAACTCCGTGGGTGCCGGCGCCTGGACAGCGCCGCTCACCACCGAACCGCTCCCGGTCATGGCGGTGCCGAGCGAGCCGCTCAACCTCGAGGCGACGGGCGGACTGAGCAAGATCACGCTCGATTGGGATCCGCCCGCGAGCGAGGGGGATGCCCCGGTCACGCTGTACGAGCTGCGTGGTCGCGCAGTCGGAGCAGCGACCTGGGGTGCCCCGACCCTCTTCGACCCCGCCGAGAACAACTTCTCGACAACCTTCGAGCTGGCGGTGTTCGACGACACCGAGTACGAGTGGCAGGTCCGCGCGATCAACGCGGGCGGTCACGGCGAGTGGAGCGCGCCGGCCTCTGCGGCGGCGGTCGTCGCGCCAAACGCCCCGTTGAACCTGACCGCGACGCGCGCCGACAGTTCCGTGTCGCTCACGTGGCAACGCGGAGCTGGCGGTGGCACGCCGACCAGCTACACCGTTCGCGCGCGCGTTGCGGGAACGGCACCTTGGACCATCCAGCAGTCGACGGTCGCGAGTTCGTTGACCGTTTCCGGGCTCACCAACGGCACGTCGTATGAGTTCACCGTTCACGCGGCCAACGCCGCCGGATATAGCGACGCGTCGATTCTCGCGTCCGCGACGCCCGCGGCGCCCCCGGGCCCGCCGGAAGGCCCGAGTCTTGCTCCGGGTGACAAGTCGCTCACAGCAACGTGGACGGCTCCAGCCGACACCGGCGGACTTCCCGTGAGTTCTTACGAAGTCCGATACAAGCTCTCCGAAACAAGCACGTGGAGTACCGGACAGGAAGTCTCGGGTACGAACGTCGTGATCGATGGGCTCGTCAACGGCTCTGTCTACGACGTCTCGGTTCGCGCCAAGAACGCTGCTGGGGTCGGGGGCTGGAGCGCGACCGCCACCGGCAAGCCGGCAACTGTCCCGGGAGCGCCGGCCGGGCTTGCTGCGACGGCCGGCGACTCGCTGATCAACGCCGTGTGGGGACCGCCGGCGGACAACGGCGGCGCGACGATCTCCGGCTACGAGGTTCGCATCCGCGTGAGCGGCGGAGCATGGGGAGCGGCGACGCCGGTCGCGCAGGCCAGCAGATCGTTCACCGGGCTGACCAACGGCACTGCCTACGAAGTGGGCGTGCGTGCACTGAACGACCAGGGCCCGGGCGAGTGGGCGTACGCGCTCGCCACGCCGCACCCGTCGGGCACCGGCGCTCCGGGCGATCCGACCACCTTGAGCGCGCGCTTGGCGACGACCGGCGGCGCAGTCGCGCTCTCCTGGCTCGCCCCGACGACCGGAGGCGCCGCCGACGGCTACGAAGTGCGCACCTGCAGCCAGGCAGTCTCGGGCCTCTGCTCGAGCACGCAGGCCATGAGTGCGAGCGCCACAGATGCCACGATCACCAACGCGCTGGTCGGGCAGTACGTGCGCGCCGAGGTTCGCGCGACGAGCTCGTCCGGTCAGAGCGCGTGGGTGCAGTCGGCGACCCTTTACAGCCCGAGCCTCACGCAGCCTGTGATGCGGATCGACACGACCGGCGGAGCGCCGATCGTGTCGAAGGAGACCTACCTACCCGCCACCTACTCGCTCGACCCGAACGGGTCGGTCAGCGTTCCGGCCGCGAGCGGAAGCACCGAAATCCGCGGACGCGGCAACTCAACCTGGAACGCGCCGAAGAAGCCGTACAAGATCAAGCTCGCGAGCTCGACCGTCCTGATCAACGGCGTCGCCAAGTCGAAGCATTGGGCGCTGCTGGCGAACTACTACGACCCCTCGGCGCTGCGCACCGCGGTCGCGATGAACATCGGCAACCAGACCGGTCTCGCGTGGACACCGCACTCGCAGTTCGTCGAGGTCGTCCTCAACGGCGAGTACGTCGGGCTGTATCAGCTGATCGAG
Organism: uncultured Thermoleophilaceae bacterium; assembly: GCA_964455545.1. Lineage (GTDB taxonomy): Bacteria > Actinomycetota > Thermoleophilia > Solirubrobacterales > JACPNS01 > JACPNS01. The sequence goes on from CAYVWQ010000013.1 coordinate 18,109, forward strand.
ACGGTCAGGCTCGACGCCAACCGCGTGAACGTGACCGCGATGACTTCATCCGACACGGCGGAGCCGAACGTCACCGGCGGCTACATGATCGAGATCGACGGGCGACTCGACGGGCCGACAACCAACACCTTCACCACGAGCAATGGCGCGGACATCGTGATCCAGGATCCCGAAATCGCGGAGCCGGAGCAGAAGAATTACGTTAAGTCCTACTTCGCCGCGTTTGAAACAACGCTTTATGGATCGAACTTCAAGGACCCGGTCGAGGGGTGGCGCAAGTACGTGGACGAGCCGTCGCTGATCGACTGGTACCTCGTCAACGAGTTCCTAGCCAACAACGACGCGATGTATTCGAGCACCGATCTGTACAAACAGCGCGGCGAAAAGCTCAAGTGGGGGCCGCTGTGGGACTACGACCAGTCGATCGGACGCGGCTGGGGCTATCACCCGCCGGATGCGTGGTGGGTGAGAAGCGGCGGGCTGTACGGGACGATGGCGCCGTGGTTTACGCGCCTGTTTGCCGACGACACGTTTGCCGCAAACGTCAAGGCCCGCTGGCAGCAGCTCCAGTCGGTCTTCGCGGGTGCAGCGAACTACGCCGGCTCGATCGCCCCCGGACTGGCGACGGCCGCCGGGCAGAGCGAGTCGATCTGGCCGAAGCTCAGCGCTGAACAACAGGGGGCCGAGACGAGCTTTGCGGCCGCGACGCCGGTCGTGCAAAGTTGGTTGAACCAACGGTATGCGTGGATGAATTCGGCTGGGCAGTATGGGGGTTGATACTCGCGGCAAGATTTCCGCTGGGAGCCTTGCCAAAGCGCGGATGCAGCCCTACTCTGGGGTAGCGATGGATCGCGAAAATGCAGACCGACTCGCGGCTCTCGACACTCAGCCGCTCGAGTGGTCATGGGTTGAACGAAAACTGATCACCAGCAGTTCGTACTGGCTCGTGACCACCAAGCCCCACGGGGGAGGTCCTCACGCGCGCCCAGTGTGGGGTGTCTACTACGACGAATCGATCTGGTTCTCGACCGGGCGCTCGTCGATCAAGGGGCAGAACCTTGCGGTCGATCCGCGCTGCGTCGTCCACATCGAGAGCGCCGACGACGTCGTGATCATCGACGGGGTGGCGGAGCTTGTCGCGCCCTGGGAGGACGTGTTCGCCGGTGACCATTCGCGCGCGGTACTCCGCCGCTACATGCAGAAGTACGTGATGACCGAGTCTGAGCTTTCACCGCAGGGCGAGCTCTCCGACGCCGGCCTCTACAGGGTCTGGCCGAAGGCGATAAACGCGTGGCTTGAGGGGGCCTATCCGACTACGCAGTCTCGCTGGACGTTCGCACTGCCCGAGCACGTTCGCGGATCCTGAGAACTACCTCAGACAAGTTATCCAATTATGGGTAACCGATGGGTCGGAGTTTTGCCTGAAAACCCCCGCAAAACCCCATAACCATGCGGCCGGACGGACAATCAATAGTGATGATCTACACTTAGACCTTATGGCCCAGCATGGTGTAGAAGAGTCACCCGAACTTCACAACAGGTTGGAGCCCAAGCTTCTCAGGGCACTGGAGATGATCGCTCCGGGCTCTTTCATCCGCGAGGGCATCGACGAAGTGCTGCAGGGCGGCACCGGCGCGCTGATCATCATCGGCGAGCCCGAAGAGCTCGCCTTCATGTTTTCCGGCGGCATCAAGATCGACCTCGATTACCAACCGGCCATGTTGTACCAGCTGGCGAAAATGGATGGCGCGATCATCCTCAGCCCGAACGCCAACAAGATCGCGTGGGCCAACGTGCAGTTGATGCCCGACCCGACGATCCACTCGACCGAGACCGGCACTCGTCATCGCACCGCGGAGCGCGTCGCCAAGCAGTCCGATGCGATCGTGCTCGCGATCAGCGCGCGTCGTTCGGTCGTCTCGCTTTACGTCGACTCCGCGAAGTACGTGATGGTCGACATCCCCGAGGTGCTCGCCAAGGCCAACCAGGCTCTGGTCACGCTCGACAAGTACCGCCGCCGCCTCGACCAGGTGTCGGCGCGTCTGACGATGCTTGAGTTCGAGGGCCGCACCTACATGCATGACGTGCTGACCGTGCTGCAGCGCGCCGAGCTGATCACCCGCATGAGCGTTGAGGTTGAGCGCTACATCGTTGAGCTCGGCAGCGAAGGTCGTCTGATCGAGATGCAACTCGAAGAGACGATGATCGGCGTCGCCGCCGAAAAGCATGGCTTGGTCCGCGACTACATGACGCAGGACACGGACGAGACCTACGGACAGGTCGTCGATCTGCTGGCGCGCATGCCGCATCAGGACCTACTCGACTTCGGTCGCCTGGCAGAACTGCTCGGCTACGACCGCAAGATGAACACGATCGACCACGCGGTTGCGCCGCGCGGATACCGGATCCTCTCCCGTATCCCGCGCCTGCCGAAGATGGTCGTCCACGACATCGTCAACGAGTTTGGCGGTCTGGACGAACTGCTCTCAGCCGAGGACTCCGAACTGGAGGCCGTCGACGGCGTGGGAGACGACCGTGCGAAGGACATCCGCGAGGGCCTCAAGCGCCTTCAGGAGATCAACCTGGTCGACCGCTACATGCAGGCTTGACCAACACAGAGCTGTTTCAACGGCTAAGGAGACGATCACAATTCCGGACACAGACGTAGTAGACATGGAGCTCGACGACCTCGAACTCGCGCCGAAGGCGCCGAACATCAACTTCAAGGTCGGCGACAAGGTCGTCTACCCGCACCACGGCGCGGGCAAGGTGCTCAAGAAAGAGAAGAAGACGCTGCTCGGTGAGAAGCGCGAGTACCTGACAATCCAGATCCTGCACAACGACATGACCGTGATGGTCCCGTGCGAGAACACCGGCGTCGCCGGCCTTCGCCGCGTGATCGACAACGCGACCGTCAAGAAGGTCGTCGCCACACTTCAGGACGACGTCTCGGAGATGCCGGGCAACTGGAACCGCCGCTTCAAGCACAACCGCGAGAAGATTCGCACCGGAGACATCTTCGAACTCGCCGAGGTGATCCGCAACCTCGCAGCGCTCGAGTCCGAGAAGGGTCTTTCGAGCGGCGAAAAGCAGATGTTCGTCCGCGCCAAGCGCATTCTCGCCAGCGAGTTCATGTACGCGCTCGACATGTCCGAAGAGGACGCCGAGGCGCACGTCGACGAGCTGCTGGGCATCGAGCCGGCCGCCAAGGAAGAAGAAGCCGTCGAGGCCTGATCGGCTTCAGTCCCCAGGGGAGAGGGAATGAAGGTCGCTGACCCGCGCGGCGCTGATTCTCAGCCGGCGCCTCTGGCGCTGATCGCAGCGGGCGGCGAAGGCAAGCGCCTTGGGTCCATCGGGCCCAAGGCGCTCGTCGTTTGCGCCGGAAAGCCGCTGCTCGGGTGGTGTCTTGACGCGTTCGCGCGCTCATCGTCCTTCGGCAACGGCGCTGGGCTCGTCGTTGTCGCCGGCCATGAATCCGACCTTCAGGCCTTTGAGGGCGCATGCGAACCCGCGCGCGAGGCCGGTCTTAGAGTCGTTGTGACGGCCGGGGGTTCGAGCCGTTCGCACTCGGTCGCGGCGGCGCTCACGGCCGCTTTCGCCGCGACGGGGCAACAGGATCGCCCGGTGCTCGTGCACGACGCGGCGCGGATCTTCACGACCCCCGAACTGATCGACGGGATCACCGCAGAACTGCTTGACGACGAGGGGGCGCAGGGGCTGGTCGCTGCAGCGCCCGTGACCGACACGATCAAGCAGGTCTCACAGAGCGGGACGGTCTACGCCACCCCCGCGCGCGAATCGCTCTGGGCGGTGCAGACGCCGCAGGCGTTCAGCGCCGATTGGCTCGCCCGGGCGCTCGGTGGTCCCGACGAGGTGCTTGAAAAGGCGACCGACGACGCTTCGCTCGTCGAAGACGCCGGCGGCGTCGTTCGCGTGTATCCGTGGACCGAATTCAACGGCAAGATCACGACCGCCGAGGACCTCGCGGCAGCGGAACGCCGTCTCAGCTGATCAGCCCACGCAGGGTCTGTTCGAGTTCGTCGATGTCGAACGGCTTGACGAGATAGGCGTCAGCGCCGAGGTCGAGGCCGAGCAGGCGGTCCTGTTCCTCTCCGCGCGCCGTGAGCATCACAACTGGCATCTGGGCGGTGCGCGGATCGGTCTTCAGCTTCACGCAGAGTTCGTGCCCCTGAATCACCGGCATCACCCAGTCGAGCAGCGCGGCGTCGGGAAGCTCGGCGAGCGCCGTGTCCAGCGCGGCCTGACCGTCGGCCGCGGTGAGCACGTCAAATCCGCGCGTCCGAAGCCGTGTCTCGAGCAGTCCGAGGATGTCGGGATTGTCGTCGGCCACGAGCACGCGTGGTCGTCCGGATGTCTGTTCTTCCGTCACCGTTCTCCCCTGATGTAAGAATAGGTACATGGCTACGGACACGCGCTTCCAGGCACCGGCCGGCGCAACGCAGGCGTCGCCTGTCGCGGATCGCTTCAGCTTTCGCTCGCTGATCCGCTACGGAATCTGGCTGCAGGTCATCGTGATTGCGATCGTGCTGGGCGTGACGCTCTGGGGAGCGCTGCAGACGAAGTCGAAGTCTGAGATGCTGGCGCGCGAGACCTCGAACGTCCTTCTGCTGACCGGACAGAACCAGGAGTTCGAGCGCGCCCGCAAGGCGCTCCGTGAGCTCGCGAGCTCTGGCAGTGACCTCTCCGAAGGGGCGTTCCGACAGTCGGCTGCGCAGATCGCAACGATCTCGGCGACGCTTCAGATGAATCTGACTGGACCGGCCGTCGACCATGTCGACGAGCTCGGCAAGCAACAACTGCTGTATCTGAATGAGATCGGTGGGCGGGTCGCCGCCGCTGCCTCCGACGGAGACAGCGATGCCGCTCGGCAGGCGCTGCGCTCGGATCGGTCACTGGCTCTCCTGAATGAGATCACTGACACCAACGATCAAGTCGGAGCGGAGATCGCCGCTCGCCAGCGCGCCGCCGACGACGCGGTCTCGCAGCGCCAGGCGATCAATGCGGTCCTGGTCGTCGTCTCCGGCCTGATCATCCTCGCTACCGGCATCGGGTTGCTGATGTGGCTGCGTCGCCGAACCCTGGTCCCGCTCGAAGACCTTGCAGTTGCCGCGCGAAAGCTCGGTCACGGTGATCTTTCGGCTCGCGTCGAGCCCGGCGGCGTTGAGGAAATTGCGTTGTCGGGACAGGCTTTCAACCAGATGGCCGATGAGATCGAGCGCCACGTCGGACAGCTCCACGAGTTGTCTGTTGCGCGAAGCCGGTTCGTCTCCTCGGTTTCGCACGAGTTGCGCACGCCGATCACGTCGCTGCGCGGCTACCTCGAGCTGCTCGAACAGGGCGAAGCCGGCCCGTTGTCGGACGATCAGGAGCGGTACCTGCAGATCGCCGACCGCAACGCCCGCCAGCTCTCCGACCTGATCGACGACCTGCTCACGCTCTCGCGCGTTCAGAGCGGCCGCGTGGCCCTGCGCGTCAGCGAGGTGAACATCCGCGAGTTGCTGCGGGAGCTGAAGGCCGAGATGCTGCCGATCGGTGCCGAGCGCGGGGTCGACATCGTGCTGGTGGATACCGGCGAGCTGATCGTTTCCGGCGACACCATGCGGCTGCGACAGGCGTTCGGCAATCTGCTCAGCAACTCCGTCAAGTACAGCCGCGACGGCCAGGCGGTCGTGGTGCGTGCATTTGCCGTCAACCGGCAGGCGGTGATTTCGTTCGTCGACTGGGGAATGGGAATTCCGCGCGAAGATCTGCCACAGATTGCTGAGCCGTTCTTCCGTAGCGAACGCGCTGAAGGCGTTCCTGGCACCGGTCTCGGACTTGCGATCGCGAAGCAGATGATCGAACTACACGGCGGGCGCCTCGCCGTCGAGAGCGAGGTCGGCAACGGCTCGACGTTCACGGTCTATCTGCCGCTGCAGGCAGCGACCGAACCGACCTCTCCCGGGAACCGGGTCGACGACCTGATCGCCGAGACTGCCGGGATCGAGTCCGCTACAACTACCGGCGACTGAAATCGAACCGGCACATGGCCGGATGCCCACGAAAGCGATGCTGACCGACTACCACGTGCACCTGCGCCCCGACGGCGACGGATCAGAATTCGAGAAGTACATGACGGCCGAGAACGCCGACCGCTATCGCGCGGCCGCCGAGGAAGCCGGCGTCGCCGAACTCGGTGCCAGCGAGCACATCTATCGCTTCAAACAGGCGCTGGCTGTGTGGGATCACCCGCTCTGGGAGACATGGGCGCTCGACGATCTCGATGAGTACGCCGACTTCGTGCGCTCGACCGACCTGAAACTCGGGATCGAGGCCGACTACGTCGCCGGCCGCGAGGAGCAGATCGCTGAGCTGTTGGCGACGCAGGAGTGGGACTACGTGCTGGGATCGGTGCACTTCCTCAAGCAGGCGGCGCTCGACATGGAGCAGTACGACATCTGGAAGGAATCGCTCTCGCCCGACGAGATCTGGAAGCAGTACTTTCTCACGCTTGCCGACGCCGCACGGACGGGGTTGTACGACATCATGTCCCACCCGGATCTCGTGAAGATCTGGGGCGCGAACCGTCCGGCGCCGAGCGGAGATCTGCGCTTCTACTACGAGCCGGCCGTGGAGGCGTTCGCCGAGGCCGGCGTGACCGTCGAGATGTCGACCGCAGGGCTGCGCAAGCCGATCGGCGAGATCTACCCGGCCCCGGCCTTCATCGACATGTGTCTCGACGCCGGCCTCAAGTTCGCCTTGTCCTCCGACGCTCACGAACCGATGTACGTCGGTCACGGCTACGAGCAGGCGACCGAGTTGCTTGCTGCGCACGGCATAACCGAGATCGCGACTTTCTCGAATCGTGAGCGCACGATGGAGCCGGTGGGCTGACACCTTGACCGCCTGGCCTCGCACCGGTCTCGGCTGGGACACGCATCAGTTCGTCGATGGTCGGCCGCTGGTGATCGGCGGGGTGACGATCGAGCATCCGCGCGGGCTGCTCGGACACTCGGACGCCGACGTCTTGACTCACGCCGTCTGTGACGCCGTGCTCGGCGCTGCCGGACTCGGCGACATCGGCGCGCACTTCCCGGACACCGACCCCGAGTGGAAGGGCGCCGATTCGGTGGCGCTGCTCGCCCGCTGCGCCGAGATGGTTCGCGAACGTTCGCTCTCGGTGGTGAACGTCGACGCGACAGTGATCGCTGAGGAGCCGTTGATGGGCGGGCACCGCGCCCAGATGGTCTTCAACCTCGCGCAGGCCTTGGGGGTAACCGACGTCGACGTGAACGTGAAATTCACTCGCGGCGAGGGGATGGGCTACCTCGGCCGCGCCGAAGGCGTCGCCGCGCTCGCGATCGCAACTCTGGCTCCGTCAGCATGAGCGTCCCGGTGCGGGCACGCTTCGCGCCTTCGCCCACCGGCGAGCTGCACGTCGGCTCTGCGCGCACCGCCCTCTTGAACTGGCTGTTCGTTCGCCACGCAGGCGACGACGCGAGGCTCTTGCTGCGCTTCGACGACACCGACACTGAGCGTTCGTCGGCGACGCTCGAATCATCGATCCTGCGAGACCTCGAGTGGCTCGGGCTCGACTTCGACGACGGGCCGGTTCGTCAGTCGGACCGTTTCGGCCGTTACGCCGAGGCGTTGGCGGAGCTGCCGGTGACCCGTCGAGACGGCGCCTACGAGTTCGAAGGCCGCGTGATCGCGCGTTCGGACGGCTCGCCGCTGTACCACCTGGCGACGGCCGTCGACGACATCGACGATGACATCACGCACGTGCTGCGCGGGCGTGATCACCTACCGAACGTCGACCTACAGGTCGCGCTGATCCGCGCGCTCGGCGCCGAGCCGCCGGAGTATGTGCACGCGCCGCTGCTGGTGATGCCCGGTGGATCGAAGGTGTCAAAGCGCGAGGGAATTGAGGAGTTCACGCTCGAGGCGCTGCGGCGCAACGGCTTTCCGGCTTCCGCCGTATGCAACGCGCTGGCTCTGTCGCTCGCCGACTTCGGCATCGAGGAGGTGATGCTCGAACTCGACGAGATGGCGGCGCGATTTGAGATCGATCGGTTGCATTCGGCCGACTCGGAGTTCGACGTCTCGAAGCTGCGCTGGATCTCGGCGCAGCACATCAAGGCACTCGACGCCTCGTCGCTCGCCGGTTTCCTGGCCGAGTTCGGCGGCGGGTCACTACCGGAAGCCGCGGTCGAGGCGGCCCGGACCGACGGGCATACGTTTGTGGAGTGCGCCGAAGTTGCGCGCGGTCTGGTCGATCCGCCGCCGCCGGATGTCGACGCGAGGCTGGCGATCGGCGCGCCGGAAACCGCAGTTGCTCTCGCTGCCTTGGAGGCCCTGGTGCCGGAATGGCCTATCGATCTCGACGAAGCGCGAGGCGTCTTCGACGCGCTGAAAGAGCAACTTCGCGCCGACGGGGTTTCGCTCGCTTCTGCGCTGCACGGACTCAGGTCGCTCTTCACCGGCCGCGTTCAGGGGCCGGAGTTCCCGTACCTGCTGGCGTGCGTAACTCCCGAGAGGTGGCGCGCGGCGCACGGCGAATAGGCTTGAGCCGCCTATGCGCGACATCAAGCTCTACGACACCCTCACCAACTCAGTCCAGCCGCTTCAGGTCCGCGACCCGGGCAAGGTCGCGATCTACGCCTGCGGTCCCACGGTCTACTCGCGTATCCACATCGGCAACGCGCGGCCGTACGTCGTCTTCATGTTGCTCAAGCGTTACCTCGAGCACGAGGGATACGAGGTGAAGTTCGCCGCGAACGTCACGGACATCAACGACAAGATCTACGTCGCCGCACGTGAGGCCGGCGTCCACAGCGCGAAGCTCGCAGCCGAGATGACGCAGGCGTACTTCGACGACACCGGCGCACTCGGCCTCGGCCGTCCCGACGCCGAGCCCCTCGCCACCGAGACCGTTCCCGAGATCGTCAACCTGATCGAGGCGCTGATCGAACGCGGCCACGCGTATGAGAGCGGGGGGGATGTCTACTTCTCGGTCCCTTCGTACGACCGCTACGGCGAGCTCTCCAACCGCGATCCCGAGCAGATGGATCAGGGCGAGGAGGACAACTCTTTGAAGCGCGACGCGCGTGACTTCGCGCTTTGGAAGACCCAGAAGCCGGACGAGGACACCGCCTGGCCGTCGCCGTGGGGCGAGGGCCGCCCCGGCTGGCACATCGAGTGCTCGGCGATGAGCGAGACGATCCTCGGCGTCGATTTCGACATCCATGGCGGCGGGATCGACCTCGTGTTCCCGCACCACGAGAACGAATGCGCCCAGACATACGCCGGCCGCGGCGCGCCGCTGGCCCGCATCTGGATGCACAACGGGATGCTGCGCTTCTCCGGCGAGAAGATGTCGAAGTCGCTCGGCAACATCCTCGCGCTGCACGAGGCGCTTGAGGACTACAGCGCGCCGACGCTGATCATGTATTTCGTCTCCGGTCACTATCGCGCGCCGATCGAGTGCACGCCTGAGACGCTCGGCCAGGCGGCGACCAACGTTGAGCGTCTGCGTGAGATCGCCGCGCGACTCGACCCGGAAGCCGGCGACGAAGCGCTCTTGTCGGTGCTCGAACGCTTCTACTCGGCGCTGGCCGACGACTTCAACACTCCTGCCGCGATGGCGGAAATCTGGGGTTGGGTGCGTGAGGCGAACCGTCGACTCGACGGCGGCGAGACCGTTGGCGGGGTTGAAGCGCTGCGCGAGGCGCTGACCGTGCTCGGGCTTGAGACCGTTTTCGAGGCGAGCTCAGCCGAGGCTCCGGAGGCCGCGGTTGTTCTGCTCGACGCCCGTCAGCGCGCCCGTGCGGAGAAGGACTTCGAGCGCGCCGACGCACTCCGCGATGAGCTCCTGGCGATGGGCTGGGAGATCCGGGACACGGCCGAGGGGCCGGTCCTGAAGCCGACTAGCTGATTCCGCGCGAGCGAAGCACGGCGTAGATCAGCACCGCGGTCGCGGTGCTGACGTTGAGTGACTCGACCTTGCCCCGCTGGGGGATCGAGATCAGCGCGTCGCAGGTCTTGGCGACCTTCGGTCTCATCCCGCGGCCCTCGGATCCGACCACGATCACGACCTTGCCGGAGTAGTCGGGCTGGTCGTATTTCATGTCGCCGTCGGCCGCGGCGCCATAGACCCAGGCGTCCTGCTCCTTGGCGGCGGTGAGAAAATCAGAGATGTTGCCGACCCGGGCGATCTTCAGGTGTTCGACGGCGCCGGCGCTCGATTTGCAGGCTGTGGGGGTGATCTCGGCGGAGCGTCGTTCGGCGATCACCATCCCGGTCGCACCGGCCGACTCGGCGACGCGGGCGAGCGCCCCGAGGTTGTGCGGGTCCTGGATCTCGTCGAGCACAAGCACCAACGCGTCATCGGGCGTGAGCAGTTCGTTGGCGTTCGCGTAGACGTAGTCAGAGACCTCGGCGACGATGCCCTGGTGGTCCGGGGTCCCGGAGAGCGACTCGAGCTCGTCTCCCTGAGCGCGTGAGATCTCGATGCCGGCCGTGAGCTCGCGCAGCCACGCTTCCTTTTCAGCGGCCTGGGTAGCCCAGACCCGCGACACGGTGCGAGGGCCGCGAAGCGCCTCGCGAACGGGGTTTCGTCCGTAGAGAATCATCGCGAGCAGGGTAATGGCCCTGAATCCGCTCGACTCTGGATGTTCATGCGGAAATCCTTCCAATCGACCGCCCCGCGGGATGGTCGATTGGAAGATCTGCCGCACGGGTGAGCGCGCACTCCTATGGCAGCGCGAAACGCGCAAATACCGCCCTTATCTGCAATCCACCATGCAGTTCCGACCCCGGACCCCATGGTTTTCATAAAAGCGCAATAATTGCCGTCCGACAGTAAACCTAAAGTCCAGCTTCAGGTTTGAGGTCCCGGCGCAGCCGGCCTCGGGCCAGACACACAAGTTGGACCTGTTGGACATAGGAAGATCCATTTGACGCAGGTTGGGAGGCATGCGTCACGACCACAATGGGGATCTGCCCAAGAATCCAAGGGATCAAACCCTTGGTTTGCAGGCATTTCTTCGAATTGGAGGCAACGTGACCAGTGCATCCCAGGCAGTCGCTGTAAACGAAGAACAGTTGGAACTGGAGGCCCTCGAGGCCGCCGCAGAACAGGAAGAGCTCGCGCCGCGCACGAACGCCGGACGCATCCGCCAAAAGGCTAAAGCTCTACCTGAGGTTGATGATCACTACTTGATCGCCCTCGCCAAGTCTGGAAACTCCGAGGCGTACGAGATGGTGGTGAAGCGCTACTACGGATTCGTCCGTTTGAAGGCGTCCTCGTACTTCCTGATCGGCGGAGACTCTGACGATCTGATCCAGGAAGGTCTCGTCGGCCTGTACAAGGCGATCCGTGACTACCGGACCGACCGCGAGAGCTCATTCCGCAACTTCGCCGAGCTCTGCATCACGCGCCAGATCATCACGGCCGTCAAGACCAGCACCCGCAACAAGCACGCGCCTCTGAACCAGTACGTGTCGTTCAACTCGCCGCCGGGCGCCAGCGACGACGATGGCGACCAGACGCTCGACGAGATGCTCCCCGGAAGTCACGTGCATGACCCCGTCGTGCAGGTGATCAGCTCCGAAGAGCTCGGAAGCCTTGTCGACTGCCTGAGCACCAGTCTCAGTGACCTCGAGGGCGACGTTCTTCGCCTGTACCTCGACGGCTACTCGTACGAGCAGATCGGTGAGAAGCTCGGCTGCGACGCGAAGACCGTCGACAACGCCCTTCAGCGCGTCAAGCGCAAGGTCGGTGGGCACCTCGAGGAGCGCAACGTCATCCTCTAAGGCCCGGCGGGGTCACCCCGCAATCCCGCATCAGTACTGAAGAAACGGCCGTCGCGCGCCTGGGGTGCGGCGGCCGTTTCGTGTTCTGGCTCAGCCGAGGTCGCGACGCTCGAAAAACCACGACCCGAGCGCGGTCAGTCCGAATGCGATCGCGAGCACCAGAGCGAACTGAGGCCAGTCGATGCCGCTGTTGATCCAGTCGCTGTAGTAGTGAAACAGCGACAGTCCTTTGATGTCGTCGAAGAACGAAACCAGTCCGGCGAGCACGTTCATCAGGTACATGACCACGCTCACGCCGACCGCCAGGGCGGTGGCGACGCCGTGTCGCCGCGTGAGCCCGACCACCAGCACCGCGATGCCGCCGCCGAAGGCCCCCAGCGGGAGCAGGCTGAGCGCAGATCCTCCGATCTCGCCCAACGTCAGGTCGACGCCGGCGATCCAGGCGGTGACGAGCGCGGTCACAACCATCGCGGCTATCGGCACCAGCATCGCCGCGGTCGCTGCCAGAGTTGCCGCGGCCATCAGATGCCAACGTGCGATCGGAGCGGAGAGAAGAGCGTCGAGATAGTGATTCTCCTCGGCGCGGGACGTCATCCTGACGATCACTCCGACCGGCAGGAAGACGATCGCCAACGGCAGCATGAAGCCGAAAAGCTCGGTGTTGAGGAAGCCGATCGCCGTCGAAAGCTGCATCGCGGACTGATCGAACCCGAAGGCACGCAGCAGCTCCTCCGGGTACTGCTTGAGCAGGGCGTCGAAGTCGATCTTCTCGATCGTCGGGAACATCGCGACGTAGGTGATCACCAGGAGGGCGAGCGAGAGCGACCACGCGAGCAGGGTGTAACGCCGCATCCGCAGCGTCTGCATCACCATCACCGAGATTCCGCGGGCGATCACGCGCCGTCCTCTTCGTAGAGCTGGACGAACGCGCTCTCCAGCGACGGGCGCTCGCAGATGAAGTCGACGAGCTTGTGCCGGGCGGCCGCGCGCACCACGGCGTCGACGCTTCCGGTCAGCTTGAGGTCGATCGTGACGCCGTCGACGTATACATCGCTGACGCCCTCAATAGATCTGAACTCTGCGGCGTCGACAGGAGCGTCGAAGACGGCGTGGATCTGCTTCGGAGAGCGCTCGAGAACTTCGGAAATATCGGCGATTTCCAGGAGTTTTCCGTTGTGGATCATCGCAACGCGGTCGCAGGCGCGTTCCACTTCAGCCATGTTGTGTGACGAGAGCAGCACCGTGCGGCCGGCGTCGCGCAGCTCGTCGACGATGTGCAGGAATTCCTCCTGCATCAGCGGGTCGAGTCCGGAGGTCGGCTCGTCCATCAGCACCAGCTCCGGGTCGTGCGCGAGTGCGAGGATCAGGCCGATCTTCTGGTGGTTGCCACGAGAGAGTTCCTTGAGGGGGCGATCGAGGTCGGCGCGAAGTCGCTCTGCCAACTGCTCCGCGCGGCCGGCCGTGTCGGCCCGGCGAAGCAGGCCGAAGAGGCGTACGAGCTCTCGTCCCGTCACTTCGCCCTCGTAATCGAAATCGCTGGGCAGGACGCCGATCCGGCGGTGGACCGCGACCCGGTCGCGCCAGCAGTCAAGCCCGAACATCGAGCAGACGCCACCTGTGGGGCGGATCATTCCGAGCAGGCAGGCCAGCGTCGTTGACTTTCCCGCTCCGTTCGGACCGAGCAACCCGAACACTTCACCGCTCTCGACCCCGATGGTCACTGAATCCACCGCGGTCAGATCGCCGAAGCGTTTGGTCAGGCGGTCGATTGAGATCACGCGTTCGGCGGCCATCCCGTGGAGTTTCGCACGACTAATCTGCAGCGAGCGCCGGGATAGCTCAGCTGGTAGAGCAACTGCCTTGTAAGCAGTAGGTCAGGGGTTCGAGTCCCCTTCCCGGCTTCACCGCGTGAACCCGCGTAACAGTGCGGTGAAGCGGGTGTAGAACCCCTTGAGCATGAGCGCAGACGAGACCACCAAAGCGCCGCCCGAAGAGCCGAAGGTTCAAGACGCGGCCTCGCGCGCGACCCGCCCGCGCAGCGAGGACGGCCCGCAGGCGCCGGTCGTCGCCCCGCGCGCGCAGACCGGCGACGACGGCGACATTGCACCGCGCAGCGACGAGGAGCTGCCCGAGTACTACATGAAGGCTCACGAACGCGTGCGCAACAAGGGCGTGAACAAGCCGCTCTACTGGATCACACGATTGATTCTGCTGCCGTTCTTCCTCGTCTACTTCCGGCTTGAACGGATCGGGCGCGAGCACGTGCCCGGCGACGGTCCGATCATCTTCGCGAGCAACCACCGCAGCTTCTTGGATCCGTTCGTGATCGGATCGATGACGAGCCGCCCGCTTTTCTACGTGGCCAAGATGGAGCTGTTCAGGCGGCCGCTCCAGGCGTGGTTCCTCAACTCGCTCGGCGCGATCCCGGTCGCGCGCAACCAGTCCGACCAAGAGCTGCTCACGACAGTGCGCACGCTGCTTGAGCGCGGCGACTCGCTGGTGATCTTTCCCGAGGGCACGCGTATTCGGCCCGGCAGTCTCGGTCGCCCGCGCCGCGGAGTCGGCCGCTTCGCGCTCGAGACCGGCGTGCCGATCGTGCCGGTTGCCGTGATCGGCACCGAGGACATCCGCAAGAAGTGGCGCATACGCCCGCACAAGGTCTCGATCCGCGCCGGCGACGCCCTGGTCTTCCCCGTGACGCCAAATCCCTCGAAGGAACTCGCCGTTGAAGTGACCAACAGGATCTGGCCTCGTGTCGAGCTGCAGTGGGAGTGGCTCGGTGGACTGCCACCGATGCGCAAGGCCGCAGTGATCGGGTCCGGCGCATGGGGAACCGCGGTGGCGGTTCTCCTGGCGAAGGCCGGCATGGAAGTCGAGCTCGGCACGCGCGAGCAGGAGATGGCGGAACGGATACAGACCGAACGGCGCAACGAGCGCTACCTCCCGGAAATCGACCTGCCGCCGGAACTGACCGTGAAGGCGGCGCCGACCATCGAGCTCTCGGGGCAGGACTTGATCGTCTTCGCGATCCCGTCGAAGGAGCTTCCGAACGCCGTCGCCCAGGCCGCCGACAGGATCGGCTCGCGCAGCGCGGTACTCGTCCTGAGCAAGGGTCTCGTGCCACCGCTCGGAACGCTTCCTAGCGAGTACGTCGGCCAGCGCGTGCGTACGCGCGCGATCGCCTGCCTCGGCGGACCGGCCCATGCGGCGGAAGCCGTGACGAGTGGGGCGTCGGTAGTGCTTGCGACGCCCGACGACGCGCTGCGCCGTCAGCTCGGCGACACGCTCGACCAGGCCGGCATCGAGGTTGAACGCAGCGACGATCTGATCGGCACCGAGCTCGCCGGTTGTGCAAAGAATGTGGCGGCCCTCGCGGCCAGCGCCGCCGGGATTTCGGGAATGAACGCGGCCGGCGCCGCGGCCGGGCACACTTTCCGCGAGGTCGAAGAGCTTGCCCGCGGGTACGGCGCCAGACAGGAGACCTTCCTCGGCCTGGCCGGTACCGGCGACCTCGTCGCCACCGTGCTCGCCGCGGGCAGTCGCAACCGCCGCGCGGGCGAGATGCTGGGCGAAGGCGTCGCCGCCGAGCAGATCAAGGAGCAGCTCGGCCACGTCGCCGAGGCAGTCGACACGGTGCCGCTGCTCGCGACCGTGATTGAGAACGCCGGTCTCGACGCTCCGACGGTCTTCGCTCTGCGCGACCTGATCACCGGCGAGATCGAACCCGAAGAATGGATTTCGATCGTCCGAAGGGCGGCTTAACGGGGAGTAGTCTGGCGATGTGGCGGACGAGCGACAAGCGGGGAGCTTCGACAAGAGCGAGATCGACGAGGCCTTCACCAAGCTCTACGAGGAGCACCTGCGCGACGTCTACTCATTCCTCTACTACCGGCTCGGCAATCACCACGACGCCGAGGACGTCTCGGAGCAGGTCTTCCTGCAGGCCTACCGACACCTTCCGAAGGCTCTCGCCGAGTCGCAGGGCAGAAGTCTTCGACCTTGGCTCATCCGCATCGCCCAGAACCTCGCGATCAACCAGTACCGCGACCGCTCGCGCAAACCGCAGTCGCCACTCGATGCTGCGGGCGAGTTTGCGACCAACCATTCGACCGAAGATCTCGTCGAGGCGCGCGAAGAGCTTGATCGCGTGTTCGAAAAGGTCTCGGAGCTTTCCGAAGACAGGCGGGAGGCGCTGATCATGCGCTTCGCGTTGGGGATGGACAATGGCGAGATCGCCCGCGCGCTCGGCAAGACCGAGGGCGCGACCAAGGTGCTCCTGCACCGAGCGATCAAGCAGCTTGAGGAGCAGCTTGAGGCGGAGGGTGTACGTGGTGGCTGAGCAACGCGGAAACCTCGAGTTCGAGTCGATCGAGTCACTGCTGGGTCGCGCCTTCGCACCGGTCGAGCCGCCGGCGCGGATGTACGAGGTGTTCGAGGAGCGGCTTGAGCAGACCGCCTTCGAGGCGGCCGACGAGATTGCCGACTGGGAGCTGGCGGCGATGCGCGACCCGCGCAACTGGGTCAAGCCGGCGGTCGCGCTCGCGGCGGGCGGGGCGGCGGCCGGGGCACTGGTCGTGATGGGTCTCCGTCACCGCCACAAGCAGGACGATGGTGCCGCGGCCGCGGTCAAGGCGCTGACCGACGCTGTGACTGAAGCGGCCGAGGGAGCGCGCGACGAGATCGTCCGCGCGGCGCGCGACCTGACCAAGTAGCGCGCGTCCGCGTTTACGCTCTGCGCGCGAATGGAAGCGAGCACGCAGACCTGTTACCGCCACCCGGGCCGCGAGACGAACGTCTCGTGCAGCAACTGCGGCCGTCCTATCTGTCCCGACTGCATGACGCCGTCGCCGGTCGGGATGCGTTGCCCGGAGTGCTCACGCGAGAAGCAGAAGGTCGTGACCGGCCAGCAGGTGCGTGACCGCGCTGAAGGGGTCGGGATCGAGAACGCTTTTCGCGTGATGCCGGTGACGATGACGCTGATCGTGATCAACGTGATCGTGTTTGTTGCCGAGATCCTCTCGGCCGGAACGTTGACCACCCAGATCCGCGGCGAGGTGATGCAGAACGGTGCCTTCTGGGGGCCTGGCGTGGCGGCCGGAGACTGGTGGCGGATCATCACCGCCGGTTTCCTTCACCTTGGCATCTTTCACATAGCGATGAACATGCTGCTGCTGTGGCTGCTCGGGCAACTGCTCGAACCGGCGATCGGCAGTCTCCGCTTCGGGATTGTCTACTTCACGTCGTTGATCGCGGGCTCGCTCGGTGCGTTGCTGCTCGAGCCGACGACCGCCGCCGTCGGCGCTTCGGGCGCCGTTTTCGGCCTGATGGGCGCGGCGATGGTGGCGTTCTGGGGGCGCGGGCTGAATCCGTTCGAGGCCGGCATCGGAGGCCTGCTGGTGTTCAACCTGATCATCACCTTCGCGATCCCTGGAATCAGTAAGGGCGGCCACATCGGCGGCGCGATCGGCGGCTTCATCGCCGGCGCGGTGATCTTTTACCTCGAGGAGAAATTCGGACTGTTCGGCCGTGCCCGGTGGGCGGCCCCGCTGATCTGCGCGGGGATCGGGGCGGCGTGCTTTGTCTTGACGATTGTTATTGCGGAGAACAAATTTCCGCAGTACGTCGGCACCTAGTCGAGCTCGACCTCAATCATTGACCCGACTGCAGGCTCCGGCACAAGCGCAGGGTGGAGCGTGTGCGCCAGCAGCTCCAGTCCGTCGACCAGCCTCGGCCCGGGGCGCGAGTAGAAGGCGTTGGCGTCGCAGGCGAAGATCCGGTCGGCGCCGAGGCCGCGCAGCTCGCTCGCGAAGTCTGCGGCCTCTTCGGCCGCGCGCGCGGCGTCGTATCCGCACTGCATCAGGATCACGGTTTCTGGCTGCGCTGCCTGTGCCTCGCCCCAGTCGATCTCTCGCGAGGGCTCGCCCGGCATCCCCAGGAAGTCGACGCCGCCGGCCATCTCGATCATCTGCGGGATCCAATGGCCGCCGATGAATGGCGGGTCGAGCCATTCGAGCGCCAGCGTGCGGATCGGATCCGGACCGCCCTCACGCCCGACGTCCTTGAGTGCGATTCGCACCGCGTCGATCCGGTCGGCAAGCTCCTGCACCAAGTCGACTCCCGCATCTTTGGCATCTTCACCGCCATCGATCTCGTCGACGGCCTGGGCGATCGTGCGGATGTCTCCGAGAACCTCGCCGAACGTCGTCGGGTCGAGGCTGATCACCTTCGGCTTCGACTCGATCTGTTCGGCAACGGCGCGGACGTCGTCGATGCTGACGGCGCACACGTCGCATAGCTGCTGCGCGACGATCATGTCCGGCTCCTCCTCCTTGAGCAGCTCCGCGTCGAGCGTGTAAAGCGAGCGGCCGTCCTGGGTGCGCCCCTTGACCAGCGCGTCGACCTCGGCCGGGGGCAGCCCAGCCGGGATCACACTGGTGGTGAGCTGCGGAAGGTCGGTCGCCTCGAGCGGGAAGTCGCACTCGTGTGTCACGGCGACGACCTGGTCGCCGAGCCCCATCGCGAAGAGCAGCTCGGTGGCGGAGGGGACGAGGCTGGCGATGCGCATGGAGCAAGGTTATGGCGTTGCGCGTAGGATGCGGCGCATGGCTGATCCCGCACTGAAACCCGACGGCTGGGACCTCGTCCAGACCGGCGGCGGTGACAAGATCATGCGGATCTTCGACCGTGGCGACTTCAAGGGCTCGGTGTCGTTCCTGAACGAAATTCTTCCGCTCGCTGAGGCCGCGAACCATCATCCCGACATCGTCATCGAGTGGAGCAAAGTCACCGTCACGCTCACCACGCACTCCGAGGGCGAGGTCACGGACAAGGACTATGCGCTCGCCGCGGAGATCAATTCGCTGGCCTGAGCAGGCGTTTTTTGCGCTGCCGACACTGCTGCTAGCTTGAATTGGACTGATGGACGTCCCAGACGACGACGCGCCTCCTCGAAGTAGCGGGCCGCTCACATGAGCTGGCTTCTGCTGCTCGTCACGATCCTCCTGGTGATCCTCAACGGCTTCTTCGTCGCCGCTGAGTTCTCGCTCGTGCGCGCCAAAGCGTCCCTGCTTGAGACCCAGGTCGAGGAAGAGGGCGACGACTCGCGCCGCACGCGCGCCGCGATCACGGCGATGTCCCAGATCGACTCGTACCTCTCCGCCTGCCAGCTCGGCATCACGATGGCCTCGATCGGTCTTGGTTTCGCCGGCGAGCCCGCGCTCGGCCACCTGCTCGAGGATGCGTTCGGTCAGACCTTCAGCGAGGGGACGACCACCGCGATCTCGGTCGCGATCGCCTTCTCGATCATCACTGTGCTGCACATCGTGATCGGCGAGCTGGCGCCGAAGTCGATCGCGATCGCCAAGCCGGAGGGCACGGCGCGCTGGTTGGCGGGCCCGCTGAGCGTCTTCAAGCGGATCTTTTCGCCCCTGATCGCGGCGTTGAACGGCACGGCGAACTGGCTGGTCGGCCTGGTCGGCATCAAGCCGGCGTCCGAGATGGAGCTCGGAGCCACTGGCGAGGACCTGCGCGCGCTCGTCGAGCACGGCCGCTCGCACTCGACCCTCGACCCGGGCGAGGCGCACATGCTCTCGGGTGTCTTCGAGCTCCACGAGAATCAGGCGCGCAACGTGATGACGCCGATCCCGGCCGTCGTCACCATCGACGTAGAGGACACCGTCGAGGTCGCGCTGCGCCGTTGCACCTCTTCGGGCCACACCCGCCTGCCCGTCACCGAGGGTCGTTCGACCGACAAGATCAAGGGCGTTCTGCACCTGTCGTCGCTTGTCCGGCTGATGCTCTCGAAGGGCGAGGACGCGACGATCGGCAAGGCCGTGAAGGACGCGTTCGTCGTTCCCGAGACCAAACCGCTCGACGACCTGCTCGCCGACCTTCAGCGCGAGCGGATTTCGATGGCGATCGTGGTCGACGAGTACGGCCGCACGGTCGGCATCGTGACCGTCGAGGACATCGTCGAGGAAGTGGTGGGGGAGATCGACGACGAGACCGACTCGGCGCTGTCGGCCGTGCGTCGCCTCGCGAACGGCGACCTGTTCGTCCGCGGTCACGTCCCGCTGGTCGACCTCGAGGACCACGACATCGAACTACCGGTCGACTCCGACGCCTACAACTCGATCGGCGGCTTTGTCTTCGCCGAACTCGGCCGCCTGCCCAAGCGCGGCGACGCGATTCGCGCAAACGGTTACGTCATCCGCGTCGAGAGCGTCCGCGAGAACCGCGTCGAAGCCGTCCGCATCGAGACAGTCGGCCACGGCGACACCTCAGAGGTCGAGGCGCTCCCGGCCGAGTAGGCGGGACGTCCAAACGGACGATTCCTGCCAAACAGTGGCCGCACAGGGCCACTGTTTGGCAAAGATTTGCTGAATCGACGCTGTTTGTTGGCGGAGTTGTCGCGAACGGGTCTTGAATTGTCACTTGGGATAGGGCGACGATCCATGCATGCCTCGACGCAACACGCGAAACCGCCGGATCGCCGTGCGGGAGATGCACCTTTACAACCGCGAACAGAATCGCGATCCGATGTTCGTCGACGATGATGATCGAGTTGAGTTCATGTGGATGCTGACGCGATACCTCTCCGCGACGCGGCAGACCGATTCGCGCGGACGTCCCTACAAGAGCTTTCGCGGCAAGGTGGATCTCTTGGCTTTCGCCATCATGACGAACCATTTCCACCTGGTTCTTCGGCAGCTGGTTCCAGGCGCGGTTGAGTTGATGATGAACGGCGTTCTGAGCAGCTACGTGCGCTACTTCCACAAGCGGCACGGGGGAGAGGGGACCATGTTCGAAGACAGATTCAGGTCAGCCCTTAAGACCGATCGTCGATCTCTGTTGAACGCAATCGCTTACGTCCACGACAACCACGGGTTGGTATGTGATTGCAGATTCTGCAGCCACCGGTTCTATGCCGATGGCGCTGGCGAGTCGCCGAGCTGGTTGGCGGCGGAGTCGGGCCTGGCCAAGTTCGGAAGCGTCGAGCGATACCTCGCCTATCGCGAGATGCGTCATGGCCTGAGCATCATCGCCGACTGAACCCTAAGAACGAAACCGAACCCGATACCTGAGCGCCTTAAGTGCCAAACCCTGGCCGCATAGGGCCAGGGTTTGGCAGAGATCGGGCGGGGTTGTGGCGCGCTACTTGTTGTAGTCGTAGAACCCCTGCTTGGTCTTGCGGCCGAGCTTGCCGGCTGCGAGGAGGTCCTGGCAGTTCTGCGGGATCTCGACGCCGATCTGTTCGCCGATCGCGATCGAGACGTCGAGGCCGACGTAGTCGAGCAGGGCGATCGGGCCCATAGGGAAGTTCGCGCCCAGCTTCATGGCCGTGTCGACGGCCTCGGGCTCGAGGCCGCTCGTCTCCAAAAACCGCGCGGCGTCAAACAGGTACGGGAAGAGCAGGCGGTTGACGATGAAGCCCGGCGTGTCCGGCACCTCGACGCCGACCTTGCCGATCGACTCGCAGAGCTCGCGCGAGCGCGCGCGAACGTCCTCCGAAGCGGCGTCGGCGTAGACGATCTCGATCAGCTTCATCACCGGCACCGGCGAGAAGACGTGGAATCCGACGAAGCGCTCGGGGATCCCGGCAGCCTCAGCGAGCTTGTTCACGGAAAGCGAAGAAGTCGTCGAGGCGAGGACGGCCTCAGAAGAGATCGCGCCGGCGATCTCGGCCAGCAGAGGGTTCTTGACCTCGTAGTCCTCGGCGACTGCCTCGACCACGTAGGTGCGGTCGGCCAGGTCGGCCAGATCGGTGGTGTGCTTGATCCGCGCGACGACCTCTTCCGGGTTCTCCAGGCGCGAGACGGCCTTGTCGATCGCGGCCTTCGCCTTGTCGACCGATCCTTCCGAACGTGCGCGGATCACGACGTCGCCGCCGGCCGACGCCGACGCGACCGCAAGTCCAGTCGCGATCAGGCCGCTTCCGACGATTCCCAGCTTCTCACTCACAGCAAGATTCCCCTCAAAGATTGAAACAATGTGCAACTACAAGTACCGAACGGTTCACAACTGTGAACCGGCGACCGCGAAGGATAGGCACTCGAAATGGCCATGAAGGACGGCGGAAGCCGCGAAGTGACGATCATCGATGCAGTGCGCACGCCGATCGGGCGCGGCCACAAGGAGAAGGGCTACTACAAGGACACCCATCCCAACGTCCTGCTCGGCTCCGTGCAGAAGGCCGTCCTCGACCGCGCCGGCGTAGAACCGGCCGAAGTCGACAACGTCATGGCCGGCTGCGTCCAGCAGATCGGCGAGCAGTCCCTGAACATCGGCCGGGACGCCTGGCTCCAGGCCGGCCTTCCGATTGAAGTTCCGGCCACGACGATGGATCTGCAGTGCGGCTCGAGCCAACACGCGACCAACCTGGGTGCGAGCTCCATCGCCAGCGGCGCCGACGACGTCGTCCTCTCCTGCGGCGTTGAACACCTGGGCCACATTCCTATGGGAGTCGGCTTCGACCCGGCGATCACAAACCTCGTCGGTTCGCCGTTCACCGAGGAGCTCTACTCGCGGTACCAGCTCGTCCCGCAGGGCATCAGCTCCGAGATGATCGCGGAGAAGTGGGAGATCCCCCGATCAGAGCTCGACGAGCTCGGGCTGCGTTCGCAACAGCTGGCCAAGTCGGCGACCGAGGAGGGCCGCTTCGAGCGCGAGATCCTGCCGGTGACGGTCGGCAGCAACGGCGACTCGGTGACCTACACCGTCGACCAGGGCCTGCGTGACACCACGCTCGAAGGCCTCGCCAGCCTGAATCCGTCATTCAAACCTGACGGCGTCACCACCGCCGGCAATTCAAGTCAGATCTCGGACGGCGCAGCGGCGGTCCTGCTCGCTGAGAAGCAGAAGGCCGACGAGCTCGGCCTCACGCCGCGAGCAAGGATCGTCGACCAGGTCACCGTCGGCGTCGATCCCGTGATCATGCTGACCGGTCCGATTCCGGCGACCAAGAAGATCCTCGAGCGCAACGGGATGACGATCGACGACATCGACCTGATCGAAATCAACGAGGCCTTCGCAAGCGTCGTCGCGGCCTGGCGCCGCGAACTGAATCCCGACTGGGACCGCGTCAACGTCAACGGCGGCGCGATCGCGATCGGCCACCCGCTCGGCGGCAGCGGTGCGCGCCTGATCACGACGATGCTGCACGAGCTCGAGCGCGCCGACAAGGAGTGGGGCCTCGTGACGATGTGCTGCGGCGGCGGCATCGGCACGGCGACTCTGATCCAGCGCGTCTGAGCCGTCCGTCCGGCTCGGCAACTCCAGTTGCATATTTCAACCGCCGAGGCGGGATTTCTCGCGTGCGCGAAGAACTGACTGTTTGGTAACCCGCAGTGTCGCCGGCCCCGGCGCTGCGTGGAAGACTCGAATAAGTCCAACTGATCCATTCGCGCTCGCCCGCGGTGTGGTCACCAAGTAAGAATCAGGTGCCAGACAGGAGTTCCTGTGCAGACGCCCGACGCTGAATCCAAGATTCAAGACATCATCGCGGTTGGCGCCGCTTACGCGCCGACGCGCGACGTTCGCGACGTCATCGGCGCGCTCTTCTCGGCCTCGATGGCCGGAGCCGCGGTCCTCTCAGCCGTGTACGCGACGATCGTCGGGCGCTGGGACGCCGGCGTGGTCGCCCTGATCGCCGGCCTCGCCGTCGCCGCGACGTTCGGCCTCGCGATGCCTTGGAAGCGGCTGCCGCGTGCTTACCAGCTCTCGATGTACTGGATCGCCTCGCTCGCGATCGTCGGCGGTGCCTACGCCTTCGACGTTCCGA
Organism: uncultured Thermoleophilaceae bacterium; assembly: GCA_964455545.1. Taxonomy (GTDB): domain Bacteria; phylum Actinomycetota; class Thermoleophilia; order Solirubrobacterales; family JACPNS01; genus JACPNS01. Next base: position 41,702 of record CAYVWQ010000013.1, read on the forward strand.
CCCTCGTCTTCCTTCTGCTCATGCCGATGATGGCGCTGACCTGCTTCTTCTGGGAGGACCGCCTTGTCGTCGTCACCCACTTGATCGGTGCCGGCGCTCTGTTCGCGCTGCCGGTGATCTCGGGGGACGCGGACGACGCTGCGGCCTTCCTGATCGTGACCCTGCCGGCGCTGATCGCGGTTGCCGCGCTGGCCGGCGTGCTGGCAGCGCGCTTCAACGCGATGCGTCGCGGAGAACGCGCCCGCTACAAGGCGACGATCGAGGCGCTCTCGACGGCTCTGACGGCGCGCGACGGCTACACCGGAGAGCACTCGCACGAGACGCTCTGGCTTGTGCGCGCGATCTGCGAAGAGTTGCGTCTGACCGAGAACGCCTGCGAGTACGTCGCCGACGTCGCGCTGCTGCACGACATCGGCAAGATCGGAATTCCGAACGAGATCCTCCACGAGCCCGGCAAGCTGAGCGACGAGCAGTGGGAGATCATGAAGCAGCACCCGGTGATCGGCGAGCGCATCGTGATCACCGTGCCCGGCCTTGAAGAGGTCGCCCGTGCGATCCGCCACGAGCATGAGCGCTGGGACGGCGGCGGCTACCCCGACGGCCTGAAGGCCGGCGATATCCCGCTCGCGAGCCGCATCGTTCTCGTCTGCGACGCCTTCCACGCGATGACCAGCGACCGTCCCTACCGCGCGGCAATGCCGGTGACCGAAGCACGCCTCGAGCTTTCGCGCAACGCCGGAACGCAGTTCGACCCGACGGTTGTCGGTGCGTTGCTGCACGTGCTCGACCGCCGTGAGCCAGCCGGGCGAGAGCTGCCGGGGCGCTCGGCGCTGAAGACTTTCAACGCGCATACGCGGTTGTCAGCGGCCGCGGTCTGAGCCGACTCGGGCAGGAGAGTTCACATAAATCCGTAATCGCGGAAATACCGCGTTTTCGGCTTGTTTTTGCTTGTGTCAAATGTCATACTTTCGGTCACTCGCCGATGGAATGACGAGCGTGGACGGCCCTGGGGAGGGTTGCTCAAGGTCCACAAACTGCTGTATCGAAGGGGACAACACGTTGCACAACGACGGTTTGATGGATGAGAACACCGCTGCTTGGCAGGGGTGGAAAGCAGAAGCCCAGCTGACTTTCATCTGGGTCGGCCGGCTCGCTGCCTTCGCCTGGCTGCTCGGCGCCCTGCTGGCGACGATCTACATGGTGTCGACCAACGACATCTCGCGGGACTCGTTCGCGATGCTCGGTCTCTGCGCCGTCGGTTTCCTCGCCTCACTGGTGATCCCCTGGCAGCGCGCCGAACGCTGGTGGGTGCTGCCGATGATCGCCTACGCGACCGCCGTGATCGCTGTCGCGACGGTCGTGCTCGACAAGCCCGGAATCACCGCGTTCCATCTCTTCCCGCTGCTCTTCCTCGCGTTCTTCTACTGGGGGCGCTGGGACGTGATGATCGTCGGTTACACCTTGTGGAGCGCCGTTTTCATCGCCGCTGAGTTCCTTCGCCCCGGCCCCGTGAACCTCGAGCAGCTCCTGGTGGCGATGCCGACCTACATCGCGACTTCCGCGATGGTCGGCATCCTCGCCCACCGGGTGCGGGGCATCAGCCGCACCGAGCGCCGGCGTTTCAAGGCGACGGTCGAGGCGCTCTGCGCAGCCTTGTCGGCGCGAGACGGCTACACCGGAGAGCACTCCGCCGAGACGCTCGAGCTCGTCACCTCGGTGACCGACCAGCTCGCGCTCGAGCCGGAGGAGATCGAGACGATCTCTGACGTCGCGCTGCTGCACGACATCGGCAAGATCGGAATTCCCAACGAAGTGCTGCACGAGCCCGGCAAGCTCAACGACGAGCAGTGGGAGATCATGAAGCAGCACCCGGTCATCGGCGAGCGAATCGTTGCGCGTATCCCGGGCCTCGAGTCCGTGGCCGAGGCGATCCGTCACGAGCACGAGCGCTGGGACGGCGGCGGCTACCCCGACGGCCTGAAGGGCGACATGATCCCGCTCGCCAGCCGCATCGTTCTCGTCTGCGACGCCTTTCACGCGATGACCAGCGACCGCCCGTATCGCGCAGCGATGCCGATCGAGGATGCTCGCGCAGAACTCGTCCGCCACGCCGGTACGCAGTTTGATCCCGTCATCGTCGGCGCGCTGCTCGCGTCGCTCGATCTCGAGGACAACGACGGCCAGCCGGCCCCGGAGTTTGCCGACTCGACGGCAAAGAAGCTGATCGACGACAAGTTCGAGCCGTCGCCCACGACGACTCTGCAGTCGGTCTGACGAACTAGTTCAGGCGCGCGAGATCGGACTCGCCGCTGCCGCGCTCGCCCTCGACGGCAAGCTTCTCGAGTCGCTCGATCTCGACGGCCGCCAGCTGCTTGGCGGGGTGACCGTCCGGCAGCGGCGCCACGAGGCGGCGAAGGCGGTTGCGGATCTGGAGCGAGAAATGCGGGGTGGCCGCGCCGGACAGCTCACGGACGTCGTCGACCGTGACTTCGGGAGCCTCGCGGCGCTCGGGCTTTTCGAACTCGCTCATCGTGAGTGATCTTACGCGGCTAAGGAGCCGGGGCCGTTGCGCCGCCACCTGAAGCCGAGCCGGACTCTGCAGTCGCCCCGGGTGAGTCGACCTTCGTGACCGCGAGCAGCTTGTCGAACGTCGCCTGGATCCCGGGCGACAGCTGAGCCTCGTCGCCGAGAAGCCATGCGCGGTTGTAGACAGCGTCGGCCGGGTCGTCGTAGTAGCCGGACTGGACGTCGAGCAGGTAGTTGCGCAGCGGCCGGTCGACGACGCTGGCGTTGCTGTTGAGCAGTAGCGGGCCGTAGGCCGCACCGGATGCGAGCGTGGTCGCGGCTGCGACGTTCATCTCGTTGTGCGAGTTGATGATCACGAAGCCGTGGCCCGGCAGGACAACGCCCCAACCCCAGGCCGTGGCCGGGTCTGAGAAGCCGGCCACCTGGACGGCATTGTCAGTCGGATTCGGGCCGGCGACGCGACGGACCGTGCCGTAACGACGCAGGCGCGAGAGCAGCTGGTCGCTGATCACGTTCGGCGGCCCGATCACGTAGATCGAAGGTTTGTTGTGGTCCTGAATCGCGCGCAGCGTGGCCAGCGGCACGGTGTCTTTGTTGACGAAGAAGACCGGCGAGCCCGTGTTCGCGGCGAGCGGTCCGGCCGGCAGCGCGTAGCGCTTGAAGTTCGGGTCGGCCGTCGTGACGATCACTTCCTTGGACGGCTTGCCGCCGGAAAGGCGCGTCCACAGGCGGTCGAGGGCGAGGGTCAGGCTCTCGTAGCTGGTGTTGACGAGATTCACCCGCGCGGTTCGCTCGGGCAGCTCAAGATCGCCGGCGACGAAGGCCTTCGGGCGCAGCGTCTGGCCGGGGATGACGATTCCGCTTGGTTGCAGCGCGGCCATCGCCGACGCCGTGACGTCCGGCAGCTCGTCCTTCGAGCTCAGCAGCATCGGCGCGTTCACCGGTGCGGCCGAGAGCACCGACATCGCAATCGCGGCGCGCCAGTCGTCTTCGCCGGCGACGCTCACAGCCGTCGGGCGGGTGAACGAACTGCTCGACGGGTACTCGGTGAGGGCGGCGCCGGCCGCGTTGGCTGCCGCGTCGGCGCCGGGGATGCGGATGGTATTGCGCGTTGTCAGCGCCGGCGATCCGGTGCCGCGCGCGAAGTCGACGTTGTTGTCGCCGCTTGAAAGCTGAGTTTCGAGTCCGCTGTCACCGAGGCTGCAGCCGGACAGCGCCAACGCGCCGGCAAGTAGCGACGCGAGCGTCAGCGCGCGGACGTTCCGGGAGGTGCGGAGGATCCCCTTCATGCCTGACGCACCTTACCCGCGGGCGGGGCGGCCGAAGGCCGGCTTAACGGCTTCCCAAGGCATGCTCAAACCGCTTGAAAAAGCCACCGAGGGATACAATTCGACGCTGCCGCCAGGGCGGCAGACCCCAAATCGACCAGGAGCAAAACAGTGGATTTCAGTTACACCCCGGAGCAGCTCGAGTTCAAGGAGCGCATTCACAAGTTTGCGGTCGAGCACATCCGCCCGGTGGCAGCGGAGCACGACCGCGAGCAGACCGTTCCGTGGGACGCGATGAAGGCCGCGGCGCGCGAGAACATCGGCACGCTTGACTTCATGATGAAGCTCGGCGACGACCCGCAGGGCATGTACTCGCCGATCTACGCCGAAGAGATGCACTGGGGCTGCGCGGGTATCGCCCTTGCGATCGCCGGTTCCGGGCTCGCCGCCGCAGGTATCGCCTCTTCGGGCACCGGCGACCAGATGGCCAAGTGGGTTCCGATGTGCTTCCCGGCCGGCGAAGAGCTCCACCTGGGCGCCTATGCGGTGACCGAGCCGTCCGCAGGTTCAGACGTCAAGTCGCTGCGCACGACCGCGGTGCTCGACGGCGATGAGTGGGTGCTCAACGGCTCGAAGGTCTTCATCACCAACGGCGGCATCGCCGACGTGACCGTCGTGGTCGCGACCGTGGACCCCGAGCTCGGCACGCGCGGCCAGGCCTCATTCATCGTCCCGAAGGGCACACCCGGTCTCTCGCAGGGCAAGAAGGAGGACAAGCTCGGGATCCGCGCCTCGCAGACCACCGAGGTGATCCTCGAGAACTGCCGCGTCCCGGTCGAGAACCTGCTCGGCGGCATGGACAAGCTGAACAAGAAGCTCGAAAACGCTCGCAGCGGCAAGAAAACCGGCGGCGCCAACGCGCTCGCGACCTTCGAGCTGACGCGCCCGTTCGTCGGCGCCAGCGCGATCGGCATCGGCCGCGCCGCCTACGAGTTCACCGTCGAGTACCTCGCCGACCAGACGATCGACGGCAAACCCGCGCTCGACAACCCCGGCATCCACCAGCAGATCGCCGACATCGCCACCGAGATCGACGCCGCTCGACTGCTCGTGCAGCGCGCCTCATGGATGGGCCGCAACGGCATCCCGCTGATGGGCGGCCAGGGCTCGATGAGCAAGCTGAAGGCCGGTGACGTCACGATGTGGGCGACGGCCAAGTGCATGGACCTCATCGGACCCGATGCGTGGAGCACCGACCTGCCGCTCGAGAAGTGGTACCGCGACGCCAAGATCTACCAGATCTTCGAGGGCACGAGCCAGATCCAGCGCATGGTGATCGGCCGCCTCCAGGTCGGCGAGTTCCGCGAGCGGTTGCAGCAGGCGAAGGCCGAGGTCGACGCCGCCCAGAAGGAAGCCGCAGCGGTCACCGCGTAGGCGAAAACCCTCATCAAAACTGCGAAAAGGCCGCCTGGAGCGGCCTTTTTGTTGACCAGAAACTACGTATTTCCAGCGATTTACTATTGACGCGATACCGCCGATCGGTTATATTGCGTCAAGTCGCTGAACGTCGTGGCCGGCCATTCCACGACGACGGGGGACCCAAATTCCCCATCGGGGCGAATCGCCGCAGTTTGTGCGGCGTAGCGCGAAGGCTCTTTGCAGCCTCTCCCGCGAGCCCGACAGCTAACCCCGCAAGCGCACAGGCAAACAAGGCACCAGTCGCCACATCGAACGCTGCTCGAGCACGGCCGCAAGGCAGGATCGCGCTTGTTCGCAACGGTGGTTGCAGGTTGTCATAACGAAGCAGGAATTTTCAAGTTGACATGGATTTCCGACCTAGCCTCAATTCGCCCATGAGCAGGACTTTCACTTCTCGGTTCCCGATCGCGCTGCCCGCGCTTTTCAGCGCGCTGCTCGTCGTCGCGATCGCGCTCGTCGCGATGGCCGCGCCGCGGCACGCCGGCGCCGAGACGCCGCAGCAGATCAACCTGCGCATCGAAGCGATCAGCGAGAAGGAGCACCAACTTGCCCTGCGCATCAACAAGCTCCAGGGCAAGCAGGACGTCGCGCAGGCGGATCTCGACCGCAAGCTCGCCCGCCAGCGTGAGTTGCAGAAGCAGCTCGACGAGGCGAAGGCCAAGCTCGCGCGGTTGAAGAAGCGTCTCGCGTTCGCCAAGCGCGTCCTCAGCGACCGCATCGTGACGGTCTACAAAGAGGGCGAGCCGGACATCATCAACGTCGTCCTTGAATCGAAGGGCTTCAAGGAGATGGTCGAGCGCGCTACCTATCTCAAGCGCATCGCCGAGCAGGACCAGCACACGATCGACAAGGTCACCGAGCTGAAGAAGACGACGCACACGGCGGCCGTCAAGTTCGACGGGCTCGAGCAGAAGCAGGAGCAGCTCGTCGCCGAGGTGACCGGCGAGCGCGACCGCATCGCCGGCAAGAAGAACGCCGTGATCGCCGATCGCGCCGGCATGAAGCGACAGCTCGCCAAGCAGCGTCGCATGCTGCGCGAGGCCGTCGCCGCAGTCGGCTACCAGCCTTCGCCCGACACCGTCAACTTCACGCCGACGCGCGCCCCGGCCGGTCGCGTTACGCTCAACTCCGACGGCAGCGCATCGGCTCCATCGAACGCGCCAGCTTCGATCAAGGCGGCGGTAGCGGCCGGCAACAAGATCCGCAGCACCCCTTACGTCTGGGGCGGCGGCCACGGATCGTTCTCGGACCGCGGCTACGACTGCTCCGGCTCGGTCAGTTACGTGCTGCACGCCGCAGGTGTGCTCAGCAGCCCGATGGCCTCTGGCCCGCTGATGAGCTGGGGCTCGGCCGGTCCAGGCAACTGGATCACGATCTACTCGAACCCGGGCCACGTCTGGATGACCGTCGGTGGCCTTCGCTTTGACACCTCCGGCCGCAGCGGCACCGGCTCGCGTTGGCAGACGGGCCTGAACGGCGCGGGCACCGGCGGCTTCACCGTTCGTCACTACCCCGGACTCTGATCTGCACATGACACTCGGTCTAAACAAGCAGCAGCTTCGTGCGCTGGCCTGGATCACGTTGATCTGCGGCGCGCTCACCTGCCTCTATCTGGCGCGACCGATGGGGTCGAGCGCCAAGTCCCAGTCTGAGCTTCAGAGCAGCATCGCGTCAAAGCGCGCCAAGGAAAGCAACCTGAGCAACGACATCTCGTCGATGACCACACGCATCCAGGGACTGCGCGGTCGCATCAACACACTGCAGCGCCGACAGAACGCGATCCAGGCAGACCTCAATGTCAAGCAGTCGCGCCAGCGCCGGATCGCCGGCGACCTGAAGCGCTCGCGCGCCCGCCTTGCCCGCCTGCGCGCCCGCCTCGCGCACTCGCGCGCGGTGCTCAAGGAGCGCATCATCGAGGTCTACAAGCAGGGCGAGCCGAACATGATCCAGGTCGTGCTCAGCTCGCGCGGCTTCGCCGACATGGTCCAGCGCACGACGTACATGGAGCGCATCGCGACGCAGGATCGCCGGATCATCACCACCGTGACGCGACTCCGCGGAGAGACCAAGCACGAAACCGTCAAGCTCGCCGGACTTGAGCGCGAGGCCTCGAAACTCGTCGCGATCGTCCGCGACCGCCGCAACGAGGTCGCAGGCGCCAAGCACGTGCTCGACTCGCGCCGAGACGTTCTCGCCAGCGCGGTCAGCACGCGCAAGACCAAACTCGCGAAGATCTCGAAAAGCATCGCGGCCGACGAAGAGGATCTCGCCGCGATGCAGTCGAGCAGCTCCGCCGTCGGCGGGATGCTCAGCGGCGGCCACTACAAGCAGGGCACGGGCCAGTTGGCCGTGCCGGTCAATGGTCAGTTCACCTCTCCGTTCGGTCAGCGTTGGGGCCGCATGCACGAAGGCGTCGACATCGCCGTCCCGGTCGGCACCCCGGTGCACGCCGCCGACACCGGCACCGTGCGCATCGCCGGATGGATGGGTGGATACGGCAACTACATCTGCATCCAGCACTCGGCGACGCTCTCCACTTGTTACGGCCACAACTCGAGCCTGCGCGTACGCGTCGGCCAGTCGGTCACCAAGGGCCAGGTCATCGCCGCCTCGGGCAACACCGGTCACTCGACCGGCCCGCACGTGCACTTCGAAGTGCGCATCAACGGCAACGCCGTTGACCCGATGGGCTACCTGTAGCCGCCGGGCGGTGCGCGGTTAGGCTCTCACGCCGTGCTACCGGAGATTCACCTCGGACCGTTGACACTCCAGACCTTCGGGTTGATGTTCGCGCTCGCGTTCGTGGTCTCCGGTTGGATAATCGCGAAGCGGCTGAAGGAGCTGGAAGCCCCGGCTGACTGGTCGTACGAGCTGATCCTTGCGGCTGCGGTCGGCGGCGTCCTCGGCGCGAAGCTCTGGTTTTCGTTGCAGCAGGGCGAGTGGTCGCTCAGCCAGATCTTTTCCGGGACGGGACTGGTCTGGTACGGAGGCGCTCTTGGCGGTGCGGCCGGCGTGGCGCTGTATGCCAAGTGGCGCAAGATCCTCAATCTCACTCTGCTCGACCTGACCGCTCCTGCGCTTGCCGCCGGTTACGCGATCGGGCGTATCGGGTGTCAGTTGTCTGGAGACGGCGACTACGGGAAGGTCACTGACGCCTGGTGGGGGATGGGCTACCCCGACGGCACCGTTCCGACCCCGCCGGGGGTGAAGGTCTACCCGACGCCGATCCTCGAGACTGTCTCGATGGCTCTGCTGGCGTGGGTGCTCTGGCGTCTGCGCGACCGCTTTGCGCCGGGCGTGCTGTTCGGCATCTACCTGGTCGCCTCGAGCGTCGAGCGCTTCCTGATCGAGTTTCTGCGCCGCAACGACACCTGGTTTGCGGGACTCACGCTCGCGCAGTTCGTTTCGGTCGTGCTCGCTCTGATCGGCGGCGTGATGATCGTCTCGCTGCGCGAACGGGCGGTGCCGGTCAGGCGGGAACTGCTCGTCCCCTGAGGTCGCGTAGCGCGCCTGCGGCGGTCGCGACCGCTGCCCACGAACAGAGCACGACAGCGATGCTCGCGCTGGTCGGCCAGTCCGCGTAGTAGGAGATGTAGATCCCGACGACGCCGGCCAGCGCTCCGACCGTTGCCGACAACAGGATCGCGCTGCGCAGCCGGGTGGTGACGGCGTCGGCTCCGAGCGCCGGACCGGTCACGAATGCAAGTGCGAGCAGGCTTCCGGCGACGTTTGCCGCGACCGCGACCGAAAGCGTGAGCAGCCCCAGTGCGACTGCTCCGACGAGCCGGACGTTCACACCGAGCGCCGGCGCGGCATCACGGTCGAACGCGAGCGCGGCGAAGCGGTCGCCGAACAGCCACAGCGTCAGTCCGATCGTCGCCGCGAGCGCACTTGCGACTGCGAGGTCACGCGTCGAAGCCGCCAGCGGGTCGCCGAAAAGCAGGCTCTCAAAGCTCGTCGCACCGCCGTCGACGGAGGCGAGGATCGCGCCCAACGCAACAAGCAGCGTGACGCTTACCGATGTTGCGGACGCGGTCGAAGTCTTTGGCGCCGCGTTTGTGGCGAGGAGCAGGAGGTAGGCGACGATCACGCCGAAAAGCGCGCCGGCGAACAATCCGACGCCGAGCATCGTCGCAAGCACGAGCCCAGGGAGGAGCGCGTGGGTGAACGACTCGGCGAGAATCGCCCGGCCAAACTGGAGCACCCAAACGCCGACTGCTCCACACGCGCCGCCGACGAGGATCAGTTCGATCGTCGCCGGTCCGCCGAAGTCACCGCGTAGAGGCGCCAGCATGGTTCTCGCCGCAGCAATCGGTTGTGATGATCGTGTCGTCGCCGATCACTGCGATGTCGTGCGCGTATGTCTCGCGCAAGGCGGCCTCGGTGAGCACGACGGACGGTGGGCCGTCGACGACGACGCGGTGGTTGATGCAGAGCACGCGGTCGGCGCTGCGTGCGTGTTCGATGTCGTGTGAGGCTTCGATCACGAGACGCCCTTCGTCGCGTAGCGAGCCAAGGGTTGCGCGGATCTCAAGTGCCGACGCCGGGTCGACGCCGGCGAGCGGCTCGTCGAGCAGCACGATCGGCGCGCCGCTGACGATTGTGCGGGCGAGCAGAACGCGACGGCGCTGGCCCCCGGAGAGCTCGCCGTAGGTGTCGTCGGCGCGCTCGGAGAGTCCGACTCTGCCGAGCGCTTCGAGCGCGCGGCGCCGGCGATCCTTCGATCGCCTGCTCCAGACCTTCCTTTCAGCGAGCGTCCCCATCAGAACGACGTCCAGCGCCGAGACCGGGAAGTCGATGCGCGAGCCGTCGTGCTGTGGCAGGTAGGCGATCGCCGCATTCACGTCGAGCGTGCCTGTAAGCGGCCGGAGCGCGCCCGTCATCGCCCGGAAAAGCGTCGTCTTGCCGCCGCCGTTGGGTCCGAGAACGACAGCGAACAGCCCGCCCGGGAGATCGAGGTCAACGTCGTTGAGCACCGCGCCAGCCCCGGGGTACCCGATGCTGGCGCGATGGGCGGTAATCAGGGCCGGAGTCATCTGATGCAGTTTGACGTACCGCCGGTCGCCGACAAGATCGAGTTCGCGTCGTAAGTGATTGCGCCGAGCAATGTCGATGAAGCGCCGGACTTTCCAAGCGAATCGGCCCACAGCTCGAGCAGCGGGATGTCGAGCTTCGCCGCGGTCTGCTTGCCAAGCTGGGTGACTTCTCCCCGGCTCATCACAAGAGCTTTGGCCCGTGACGCGCGAGCCGTGTCGACGGCGTCCTGCAAGGCACTCGCAGACGGCTCCGACTCACCGTTCTCGGCGAGTTGCGCGACGACCTTGTAGTTCATTGCATCGGCGAGGTAGTTGAAGTCGTTGTGTCCTGCAAGCAGCCGTCGATCATCGCTCGGGACCTCCTTCGAGCAACGCATAAGCGCGGACTGGAGGCGACTGGCCTTCGAGTCGTAGGCGGACGCGTTGGCACGGAAGGTCTCGCGCGCGGCCGGCTCGGCCTTTACCAGTTCGTCGCGCACCCGCGCCGAGGCACGAACGACGTTCTCCGGGGCGAGATACCAGTGTGCGTTGAACGCCGCCTCGCCTTCATGGTCGCCCGCCGCGTGGTCTTCTTCGTGGTCCGCTTCACCGGCCGGAAGCAGCACCGCTGAGCGGGAAAGGTCGACCTGCGTCACGTCGCCGCCGGACGCGCTGATCGCTCGCTGCAACCACGCGTCGATGTCTCCGCCGGAGCGGAAGACGACGTCGGCTTCGGCGATCGCGGACACGGCCGACGGCTTCGGCTCATACTCGTGAGGATCTGCTCCGGGCGGGAGGATCTCTTCGACTTCGACGGCGTCGCCGCCGACGTTCTTGACTATGTCGGCGACCTGCGGTGTCGTTGCGACGACTTTCAACTTGCCTTCGCCTGTCGGCCCGTCTGACTTGGCGCCGCAACCGGCAGCGGTCAGTGCCAACAGCAGCATCGCCGCGCCGGCCAGCTGCGACTTGTTTGCCAGCAGCTTCGTACGAACTGCCGCCGCGCCCGCCGTCAACAGGAACAACCCGCCCGCGACTGCGGCGATCGCAGCACCTGGCGGCAGGTCAAGCGCGAGCGCCAGGTAGAGCCCGAACACGCCGTCGAAGAGCGCTACCGCAAGGGTTACCGGAGTCAGGGCCCAGGCGCGCCCGACGACGATCCGCGCTGTCGCGGCCGGGGCGATCAGCAGTGCTCCCGCGAGCAGCGAACCCGTTACGGGCAGCGCCGCGCCGACGGCCAGGGCCACGCAGGCGAGCAGCGCGACGTCGGTGCGGACGGCACCGAGCTGGCGTGCGGTCGTCGGATCAAATCCGGCCGCCAGCCAACGCTCGCGCAGCAGCTGCGCCACCAGTGCGACGGCCAGCACCGCGCCCGCGGTGATCACGAGAGCCGAATCTGAAACGGTGAGGATCGATCCGAAAAGCAGCGCTTCCGGAGAAACCGAGAGCCGCGAATCGCTTGCGCCGGCGGTCGCCGCGAGCACTGCGCCGATCGCGAGCGCGCCGGCTACTGCGAGACCGATCAGCGCGTCGCGTCGCCCCGGCTCATCGGCCGCGCGGTTACCGCGCCTGAGTCCCGAGAGAAGGCCGACGGCCAAAGCGAAGGCGGCCGTCCCGAGCAGCGCAACCGGAGCCACGGCCGCGCCGGAGATCACGCCGATGACGAGGACCGGGTATGCACCGGTGCCGACGGCGTGGGTGAAGAACGGAAGGTCGCGCAGGACGATCGTGCCGCCCAGGGCGGCCGCGGCCACCGCGATGAGAACGACAGCGAGCAGCGCGCGCTGGGCGAAAGCGGGTTCAAACAGTGAGATCGGATCGGATGCAGTCATAATGCCGGCGGATAGTAGTAGAATTGAGAATCATTATCAGTAAAGCATCGACAGGCACCCCTACTCGAAAGACCGAACAGAAGGCGGCGATCGTCGCCGCACTCAGCGGAAGCTCGGCCGCGATGTCCGCCCAGGAGCTGCACGAGCGTCTCGACGGGGTCGGACTCGCGACCGTGTACCGCAATCTTTCGCGCATGGCCGAAGCCGGCGAAATCGACGTGATCCGCCGGCCGAGCGGTGAGACGGCCTATCGCGCCTGCGGCCACGGCCACCATCATCACCTGATCTGCCGCGACTGCGGAAAAGTGGTCGAACTGCACGACTGCGCGCTCAGCGACTGGAGTCGTAGGATCGGGGCAGAGCACGGGTTCAGCGGCATCGAGCACAGCGCTGAACTCGTCGGAACCTGCGAACAGTGCAAGAGCTGAAGGGCGATGGAGCGATGAGCGAGACAGTGGGCGAATACGTGGTGATGAACGTCGTGCAGGTGCCGATCAGCGGCGCCGACGGCTTTGAGCAGGCGTTCGCCAAGCGCCAGAGCGCGCTGAACGAAGTCGACGGCTTTCGCGGATTTGAGTTGATGAAGCGCGACAACGGCGAGGAGTTCCTCGTGATCAGCCGCTGGCGCAACGAAGAGGCCTTCCAGGCGTGGCGTGACGGCACCGACTTCAAGCGCGCGCATGCCAACGCCGCGCCCGACAAGGCGCCCGAGGGCCACGCGCCGACGAACTCCGAGGTTCGCTCCTACACGGTCCTGCTCTCGGAACCCGCGTAAGCCATACTTGTGCGCGTCAGATGACGCGTGAGCAGAACATCGAATCCGCCGCGGGGGAGGGTTTCGTCGAGGTCGGACCGCTCGGTCCGCCGTACCCGATCGACTCGCAGGTCAACGACGAGGGTCGTCTCGAGATCGGCGGCTGCGACATCGTTGACGTCGCAGCCCAGTTCGGCACGCCGGCGTACATCTACGCCGAGAACGACCTGCGTTCTCGCGCCCGCGCGGTCGTGACCGCCTTCCGCGACGCCGAGGCCGAGTTCGGAGACGGCGCCGCCGACGAACCGGGCGTGCTCTTCGCCAGCAAGTCTTTTCCGTGCACCGCTGCCTATCGCCTGATGGCCACCGAAGGCATCTACTGCGACGTCGCGTCCGGCGGCGAGCTGCATCTCGCTCTGAAGGGCGGCTTCGAGCCCTCGCGCATTCTCATGCACGGCAACAACAAGACCGACGCCGAACTCGAGCAGGCGATCAACGCCGGCGTCGGCTACATCGTCGTCGACTCGTTCGACGAGCTCGACCGGCTGAACCGCTTTCGCGACGAGGGCCTCCTCGCCGCCGACGGGCCGAGCACGCTCGTCCGCGTAGCGCCGGGCATCAAGCCCTCGACCCACGCGTACATCCAGACCGGCCAGGTCGACAGCAAATTCGGCATCCCGCTCAGCCAGGTCGAGCAGGCGATCCAGAAGGCGCCGAACTTCGTCGGGTTGCACTGCCACCTCGGCAGCCAGTTCTTCGAGGTCGAGATCTTTCGCGCCGCGGCCGAGGTGCTGGCCGGCTTCGAGGTCGAATGCAAGGTCGTCAACGTCGGCGGCGGATTTGGAATCCCGTACCTCGAGCACGAGCACCCGCCGAAGATCGACCAGTACGCGCGCGAGATCACCGCGTCGGTGCGCGAGTTCTTCGGCAACTCGGCGAAGGTGATGGTCGAACCCGGTCGCTGGCTCGTCGGCAACGCCGGCGTGACGGCCTACCGCGTCGGCACGGTCAAGGAGATCCCCGGCGTGCGGCGCTACGTAGCGGTCGACGGCGGGATGAGCGACAACATTCGCCCGATGCTCTACGACGCCGAGTACACCGCCCTGATCGCGGACCGCGCGGCCACGAAGCCCCAGCGCGACGTTCGCGTCGTCGGGATGCACTGCGAGAGTGGGGACGTGATCCTTCCTGAGGTGATGCTCGACGAGCCGTCCGTCGGCGACACGCTGGTCGTTCCTTCGACCGGCGCCTACGGTCACGCGATGGCCAGCAACTACAACGGCGTGACGCGGCCGCCGGTGATCTTCTGCTCTGAAGGCCAGGCGCGCGTGGTCGTGCGCCGGGAGACCTACGAAGACCTCTCCGCGCGAGACGTCGACTGAGGCCGAGCGATGTCCGGGGGAGAAGCAGTCAAGGTCGGCCTGCTCGGCCGGGGAACGGTCGGCGGCGCGTTCGCCAACCTCGTCGCCGAACGCGCTGACGCGATCGCCGAGATCTCCGGCAAGCGCCCGGAGGTCGGCGGCGTCCTGACCACTTCGTCCGGCGACTTCGCCGAGATCCTCGACGCGAGCGATGTGATCGTCGAGCTGATCGGCGGCATCGATCCGGCGCGCGAGTACGTGCTCGCCGCGCTCGAGGCCGGCAAGCCGGTGATCAGCGCCAACAAGGCTTTGATCTCCGCGCACGGTCCTGAGCTGTTCGCGGCCGCCGAGGCGAACGGCGGAGCGCTGTTCTTCGAGGCCGCGGTCGCCGGCGTGATCCCGGCGATTCGCGTGATCGAGGAGTCGCTGGCCGGGGCGCACGTCGAGCGCGTACACGGAATCGTCAACGGCACGACCAACTACATCCTCACCGAGATGGCGCGCGGCGGGCTCTCCTACGAGTCGGCGCTCAATCAGGCGCAAGAGCTCGGTTACGCCGAGGCCGATCCGACGGCCGACGTCGGCGGCGGCGACGCCGCGGCGAAGATGGCGATCCTCGCGCGGCTGGCCTTCGGGCTTGACGTCGCGTTCGACCAGGTCAAGTTCGAGGGCATCGAGAACATCACCTCCGACGACATCGCGTACGCCAAGGAATTTGGCCTCGTGCTCAAGCTCGTCGGTACGGCCGAACGGATCAATGGCGGCGTCAGCGTGCGCGTGTTTCCGGCATTTCTTTATCCGTCGCACCCGCTCGCGTCGGTGCACGGCTCGTTCAACGCGGTCACCGTCGAGTCGCCCGCGATCACCGAGATCACGATGAGTGGACCTGGCGCCGGCGGGATCCAGACGGCCAGCGCCGTGCTCGGCGACCTTGTGTCGATCCTTTCCGGCGTGCCGCGGAGGCGCGGCGAGGCCGAGCCGGCCACGATCGTCGAGGATGTCGAGTCGGCCTTCTATCTGCACCTCGAAGTCGAGGACCGGCCCGGCGTGCTGGCCGAAGTCGCCGCGGCCCTCGGCAATCACGGCGTGTCCGTGCGCAACTTCAACCAATCCGGCAGTGGCGACGCCGCGCGGCTTGTGATGGTCATGCACCCGACCCTCGAGTCAAAGTTCTTCGCGGCCGTCGACGAGATCGCCGCACTGCCGTTCGTCGGCGCCGCGCCGCGCGCCATCCGCGTGATCGAAGAGGAGTTCGGGGACTAGATGGCCTCCTCCGCGACCCAGCACGCCTGGGTGCCGCCTCGCTGCGGCGCCGGATCGACTTGCCGCCGCTCGCAGGTGGCACCGCCACCTGCTGCGCGCCGTCAAGCCGCCCGGCTTGCATTGAGACGGCCCCAGCCGCACTGGGCCACGAAGGAGACCATCTGATGGCCGGCTTGATCGAGCGCTATCGCGACCGCATGCCGGTCGAGGTCACCGAGCAGATCATCTCGATCGAGGAGGGGTCGACCCCGCTCGTCCCTGCGCCCGCGCTGTCCGAGCGCGTCGACGCGGATGTGTATCTGAAGATCGAGGGCGCCAACCCTACGGGTTCGTTCAAGGATCGCGGCATGACGGCCGCTGTCAGCGCCGCCGCGCGCGAGGGGGCCGAGGCGATCATCTGCGCCTCTACCGGCAACACCGCCGCCAGCGCCGCCGCCTACGCCGCGCGCGCGGGCATGACGTGTGCCGTGCTCGTGCCGGAGGGCAAGATCGCCGCCGGCAAACTCGCCCAGGCATTGATCTACGGCGCCCGCGTGATCAGCCTCAACGGCAACTTCGATGTCGCGCTGCAGCTCGTCCGCGAACTCGCAGACAACCACCCGATTTCGCTGGTCAACTCCGTCAACGACTTCCGGCTTGAGGGGCAGAAGACCTCGTCGTTCGAGATCGTCGACGAGATCGGACCGATCGACGTGCTCAGCATCCCGGTCGGCAACGCCGGCAACATCACTGCTTACTGGAAAGGCTTCAAGGAGTACCGCGACGACCTGGGTGTGAAGGCGCCGGAGCTCAACGGCTATCAGGCGGCCGGCGCCGCTCCGCTCGTCGAGGGCGCACCGGTCGCCAATCCCGAGACCGTCGCCAGCGCGATCCGGATCGGCAATCCGGCCCGATGGGAAGAGGCGATGGCAGCTCTTACCGAGTCGCGCGGCGCGGTACGCGCGGTCACCGATGCGGAGATTCTCGACGCCTACAAGTGGCTTCCGGCAAACGAGGGAGTGTTCTGCGAGCCGGCTTCGGCGGCCTCGGTCGCCGGCCTGCTGAAGAACGGCGTTTCCGACGCCGCGCGCGCCGGCGCCGAAGGCGCGCGACCGAAGGTCGTCTGCGTGCTCACCGGCAACGGCCTGAAGGATCCCGACACCGCGTTCGACAACGTCGGCTCGGTGATCCCCTGCGAGCCCGAGATGTCGCAACTCGAGAACGCGGTGCTGGGCTGATGAACCGCCGCCGGGTTGTGAAGGTTCCGGCCAGCTCGGCCAACCTCGGCCCGGGCTTTGACGTCCTGGCCGGGGCGCTCTCGCTGACTCTCACGGTCGAGGTTGAAGAGACGGGCAGTTT
Source organism: uncultured Thermoleophilaceae bacterium (assembly GCA_964455545.1). Lineage (GTDB taxonomy): Bacteria > Actinomycetota > Thermoleophilia > Solirubrobacterales > JACPNS01 > JACPNS01. The sequence continues at coordinate 58,538 of CAYVWQ010000013.1, forward strand.
CGCCGTCGAGACCGATCTCGACGTTGCGACGAACAAGGACAACCTGATCGTCCGGGCGTTCGAGACGCTGCACAGCGCAGATGACTTCACATTTCGCGTCTCGTCCGAGATCCCGCTGACCGGTGGCCTCGGGTCGAGCGCGTCGGCGATCCTCGCGGGCGTCGCCGCGGCCGACCACATCTTCGAACTCGGCACTGACCTGCTCGCCCAGGCGACTCAGATCGAGGGGCATCCCGACAACATCGCCGCTTCGCTGCACGGCGGATTCGTCATCTGCGCCGGGGGCACGGTCACGCGGATCGAGCCGCCGGCCGGACTCGAAGCAATCGTCGCTTTCCCACCGCCCGGCCCACCAGTCCCGACGAGCGCGGCTCGCGCGGCTTTGCCGCCGGAGCTGCCGATGGGCGAGGCCGTCGAGTCGATCGGCAACGCGGCGAACGTCGTGCTCGGCCTCGAGCGGGGCGACTTCGAACTGCTGTCGCGCGGCCTCACCGACGTTCTGCACCAGCCACGCCGTGCTCACCTGTATCCCGAATCGGCCGCGCTCGTCGAGGCCGCGCGCGGCTTCGGTGCGATCGGCGCGACGATCAGCGGCGCCGGCCCGACCGTCCTGATCTGGACCAACTGGGAGGAGACGGGCACCGTCCTCGCCGCCGCAGAAGAGGCGCTGACCGACGGCTGGACCCTCCAACGAGTCCCCTTCAGCCCCCACGGCCTCGACGTAGAAGTCTGACCAACCCCGCAATTTGCAGGCTCAGCCTCACACCTGGTGTGAGGCCCAGGTCGCAAATTGCGTGTTTTTCGCGCGGCGGGCGCTTTCGGGGTCACACCGCCGATTCCTTTCGACTCTGTAAACTCTGGCTTCGCTCGGCAAGCGCAAGTCCTCGAAAAACTCCGCGTCGGCCGATCCACCCCGCACGCGCACCCGCTCGAAGAAGGTGCGGTCCCGAGGAGAAGAGATGTACAACGACGAGATGATGCGCGAAGGGCTCAGTTGGCACACGGCCCGCCCTCGCACTGAGAACACCGTCCCCAACGCGTCCCGGCCGCGCTTCGACCACCGGCAGGACTACATGCCGCACGTCCCGCCCCAGTCGGTGGAGGACAAGGACGCCTGCGCTCTCTACTCCTCGGTCCGCAAGGACGGCAAGCCCTCGCACGCTCCGATCCCGCTTGCGCTCGACGCCCTGCATCAGATGCTCCACCGCGCCGGAAACATCGACGGTGAAGGCGACGGCTGCGGCGTACAGATCGACATCCCGGTGAAGATCTGGGCCGAGGAAGTCCGCAAGGACGGTCACGCCCCTGATCTCGCGATGGACGACAAGTTCGCCGTCGCGCACATCTTCATCCCGCGCCACGCCGATGTCAAGGCGATCCAGCACGACGCGCTCGAACTGATGAGCAACTCCGGCTTCCGTCTGCTCGCGCAGCGCGAGGGCGTCGTCGACAGTTCCGCGCTCGGCCCGACGGCCCGCGAGGAGGAGCCGGTCTTCTGGCAGGTGGCCGGTCTGATCGACGGCAAGCGCTCGTGTTTCGATCTGACGATCGAGCTCGAGAAGGAACTCGACATTCACGTCGCGAGCTTCTCGCACACGGTCGTCGTCTACAAGGTGATGGGCGCCCCGCTGGCGCTCGGCAAGTACTTCCCGGACCTGCTCGACGAGCGGCTCGAGACGGTCGCAGTGCTCGGCCACAACCGCTACAGCACCAACACCTGGCCGACCTTCAAGCGTGTCCAGCCGTTCGGTGTGATCGGCCACAACGGCGAGATCAACACGATCGTCCAGCTGCGCGAAGAGGCGAAGCTGCTCGGCGTGCCGATCCACGACGACGGCTCCGACTCGCAGGACTTCAACCGCACCGTTGACACCTTCATCAACCGCGACGGCATCAGTCTGATCGAGACGATGGAGATGGTGTTGCCGCCGATCGTCAACGAGATCAAGGACCTCCACGAGGAGCTCCAGCACTTCTACATGTATCTGCGTCAGGTCTTCGGGCCGTTCACGCAGGGCCCCGTGGCGCTGATCAGCCGCGACGTCGACGAGTGCGTCTTCAGCACCGACGCGCTCGGCCTGCGCCCACTGTGGATGGTCGAGACCGTCGATGATTTCATCTTCAGCTCCGAGCCCGGCGTCGCGCCGGTCGGCGACGTCGTCTCCGACCCGAAGCCGTTCGCCCCGGGCGAGAAGGTCGGAGTGATCATGCAGCCGGGCAAGGAGACCAAGCTCCTGACCCACGACGAGCTGCAGAACATCGCCTACAAGCGTTGGAAGGAGCGCACCGGCGTCACGACACTGCCGCGCTACGACACTGCGCTTCTGACCGGTGGCCCGACCGAGGGACCGGAGATTCCGGGCTATGCCCACGCCGGCCCGTCCGAACCGGTCAAGGTCGGGGATGACGTGCTCGGCGGCTTCGGCTGGCAGCGCGACGACATGAAGCTGATTCAGCAGATGGCGTCCAACGGCGCCGAGCCGATCGGCTCGCTCGGCTACGACGGTCCGCTCGCTGCGCTTTCACCGGAGCGCCAGAACATCGCCGACTACTTCAAGGAGACTGTCGCCGTCGTCACGAACCCGGCGATCGACCGCGAGCGTGAGATCGAGCACTTCTCCTGCCGCACCGTGTTCGGTGCCCGTCCGCAGCCGACGACCGCGACCGAGGCCGCGACGACGGTCGAGCTGTCGTTCCCGATCGTGCTCGGTGGACACCACGAGATCGCGCCGCTCAGCTCCAAAACGCTGCGCAAGATCGCCAAGGAGCACAAGACTTATCTGCTCGAAGACCTGTGGGAGGCCTTTCCCGGGCACCGCAGCGCGGTGCTTGACATCGCCTGTCTCGAGTCCGAGAACACCAAGGGCGCGATCGAGCGCCTGAAGCACGAGGCCGTCGACATGGTTCGTAGCGGCGCCGAGCTGATCGTGCTCTCCGACAAGACCGTCTACGAGGGCGACCGCCGCTTCATCGACCCGCACCTCGCAGTCAGCGCGATCGACTCGGCGCTCAAGACCGCCAAGCTCGAGCCCGGCGAGATCAACCTCCGCCGCCGCACCAGCCTGCTGCTGCGCAGCGGTGCCATTCGCAACGTCCACGACGTGATGATCGCGCTCGGCCTCGGAGCCGACGGGATCAGCCCGTACGTGATGTTCGAGGTGGCCTGTGTCGACGACTACCAGTCCGACTACAACAACCTCTGCAACGCCCTGCGCAAGGGCATGGAGAAGGTCATCTCGACGATCGGCATCCACGAGATCCGTGGCTACGCGCGCCAGTTCAGCGCGATCGGCCTGCGTCCCGAGATCGGCGAGATCCTCGGTGCGAAGACCTACTTCGGCTCCGACAAGGGCGGACTGGGCTTCGGCGAACTCGACTCCGACGGCGATGCCCGCAAGCGCGTGCTGGCCGGCGAAGAGGTCGCCAAGCCCGCGAAGACGTTCCACTTCTATCCCAAGGTCTGGAAGGCAGCGAACGCCGTCGCGCTGAAGGGCGGCGACTACGCCGAGTACAGCCAGAAGGTGCGTGAGCTCGAGGCCGAGAACCCGATCAGCCTGCGCCACATCATGGATGTGAAGTCCGATCGCGAGCCGATTCCGGTGGATCAGGCCTCTGCGTCTGTCGGTCACCACGACTACCCGATCGTGATCGCGTCGATGAGCTTCGGCTCGCAGAGCGAGACGGCCTTCCGCGCCTACGCCGAGGCCGCCAAGCAGATCAACATCCTCTCCGTGAATGGCGAGGGCGGCGAGCCGCACGACATGATCGGCAAATACCCGAAGTGGCGCGGCCAGCAGGTCGCGTCAGGCCGATTCGGCGTGACCGCCGACCTGCTGAACAGCTCGTACCTGCTCGAGATCAAGATCGGCCAGGGCGCCAAGCCCGGCGAGGGCGGACACCTGCCGGCCCGCAAGGTGACCGAGAAGGTTGCCGCCGCACGTAACGCGACGACCGGCACCGACCTGATCAGCCCGTCGAACAACCACGACCTCTACTCGATCGAAGACCTCGCCGAACTGATCGACGAGCTCAAGACCGCCAATCCCGACGCTCGCGTCGCGGTCAAGGTCCCGGTCGTCCCGAACATCGGCACGATCGGCGTCGGCATCGCCAAAGCGGGCGCCGACATCATCACGCTCTCGGGCTTTGAGGGCGGAACCGGCGCCGCGCGTGCGCACGCACTGCGCCACGTCGGTCTGCCGAGCGACATCGGCACCCGCGCCGTGCACCAGGCACTGATGGAAGCCGGCATCCGCAACCGAGTCGAGATCTGGGCAGACGGGGGCTACCGCCACGGTTGGGACGTCGTCAAGCTGCACATGCTCGGGGCAAACCGCGTCGGTTTCGGCACGCTTGCGATGGTCAGCCTCGGCTGCACGATCTGCCGCGGCTGCCAGCTCGACACCTGCCACGTCGGTATCGCGACGCAGATCGAGACGGTCGAAGAGGCCGAGCAGCACGGACTGAAGAAGTTCACACCGCAGGAGCTCGACCGCGCCGTCGACGCCTGCTCGACCTTCTTCAAGGGCATCGGCGAAGAGGTGCGTGAGATCACCGCGCAGCTCGGCTACGAGAACTCGCAGGAGCTCGTCGGACGTTCCGACCTGCTCGTCCAGTCGGCCGCGGCCGAGAAGGTCGACATCTCCGAGCTGATCCAGCCGCTCGAGGAGTACCTCGACCTGACCCCGCTCGACCTGCCGGTCGAGGCCACGGCCGATGAACGCGCCGAAGCCGGGATCATCGTCTCGCGCCCGATCATGCTTCCCGAGAAGGAGGCGAGCAAGACCCTGGCCGCGCTTGTGCCGGACGTGTGTGGCGGACCGCTGCGCAGCGGTGAGCCGCTCTCCTACGAGTACCCGCGGTCGACCAACGCCAACGACCGCGTGCTCGGCACCGAACTCGCCGGCGGCATCTCGCGTGAGCGGATCTTCGGCGACGGCCCCGAGCCGACCGACGAGACACTTGTAAACGTCAAGTTCGACCACGGCTCCGTCGCCGGTGGTGGACTGGGCGCGTTCAACGTCTACGGCGTCGACATCGACGTCCAGGGCGGCGCCCAGGACGGCGTCGGCAAATGCATGCTCGGTGGCCAGATCAGCGTGCTCAAGGGCGTCAACCGCTTCGGCAAGCGAGTCAACGGCTCGGTTGGAAAGTCCTTCGCCTACGGCGCACAGCGCGGCCGACTGTTTGTTCAGGGCGACGCAGACTCGCGCTTCTGCATCAGGCTCTCGGGCGCCGACGTGGTCATCGCCGGTGAGCCGGCCGAGCCGCTCGACGACTCGAAGGGCTGCATGGCCGACCGCGCGAACATCAAGGGCTTCGCCTTCGAGTACATGACCGACGGCCGTGCCGTAGTGCTCGGCGACCCGGGCCCATGGGCCTGCGCCGGCATGACCGGTGGCCGCATCTACATGCGCAAGTGGGAAGAGATGGGCCTGACCAAGGAGGCGCTCGAACGCCGACTGGGCAAGGGCGCCAAGGCGGTGATCGAAGAGATCGACGCCGAGGGCATGCTCGACATCCAGGAGCTGCTCGAGGCTTACGCCGAGGAGCTCGTGGGCAGCGGTCAGGACGACGAAGCCGGACGTATCCGCGGACTCGCGGCCAGCGCTGGCGACAACTTCTACATGTGCGTACCGGAGAGCGAACAGGCCGACCCGTCGATCTCGACGGAGTAGGCTGCAGCTCAATGCGTTCGGCCCAGGCGAAGATCACGATCGACCGGCCGCCCGAGGCGATTCACGAGTACCTGCTCGACATCGCCTCGCGTCCGGAGTTCGCACCGTCGATCTTCCACGACTTCCGCCTCGCGCGGGTCGAGTCGTACGGCGTCGGAGCGGCGGCTCGCTACCGCCTGCATCGCAAGATGCGCGACCGTTACGCCGGCACCACGATCACCGAGTCGGTGCCGGGCCAACGGCTGCTGGAAGAGGGCTCGACCGGTCGCGGCGGACGCGTCGGAATGGCGATCGAGTTCCTGCTCGACGAGCAGCCCGGCGGCTCGACGCGCGTCACCTGGACGATCGAGACCTACCCGCTCAACCCGGCCGACCGCATCCGCGAGACCGGCATGCGCCGTCAGATCCGTTCGAAGATGCCGCGCTCGCTCAAGCGCCTGCGCGACATCCTCGAGGAGTCGGCGAACGCTACCCGTGGCGAGCGGCCGACGATCGGCGGGATGGACCCGAACTGGGTCCCCAATCCCTGATCAGCAGCGGGATTGCGCCCGTTAGCGCCGATCAGCACATTCGCGTCTTCGCCACTTACTAGACTTCCGCGCCGCATGGAGCATTCCCCGTCATCCAGCTCGGTCCGCAAGCGCGTTCTGCGCCTCCTGACCGTCGCCGTCATCGCCGTCCTCGCCCTTTCCGTGAGCGGCTGCGACAAGACCGTTCGCACCCTGGAGGCGAAAGAGGGCGGCCGCGTCTACCTCGGCAATCTCTTCTACCAGGTGCAGATGTCCCGGGCGCTCAACCCGAAGGATGTCGAGGACAGCTACTACGTCCTCGGCCAGCCGACCCCGGCGCCCGGCGACACCTACTTCGGCGTCTTCATGCGCGTCGACAACGAGGACCACGACGGTCGCGTTCTGCCGGTCGGCACCGACAACATGAAGATCACTACGGCCTCCGGCGACGAGTTCGAGCCGATCAAGGTCCGCAGCCCCGGTTGGGGTTACGCACCCGCGCCGATCGGCCGCGGCGGCATGCTGCCGGTCGAGAACACCCCGGCTTTCGTCGGTCCGATCCGCGGTGGCCTGATCCTCTTCCGCATCCCGCTCGACGACCTCAACGCACGACCGGTCAAGCTCGAGATCAAGGGCCCGGGCGACAAGCTCGGCGAGATCACCCTCGACGTCTGATCCACCGCGTCTGACCACGCCGCCGCTGCGGCCGGTCATCATTTCGCCATGACGATCCTCGACTGGTCGATCATTCTGGGCGTGATCATCTTCGCCGCGTGGGGCTTTCGCCAGGGCGCGGTGATCGGCGTGAGCTCGCTTGTCGGCTTCCTCGGCGGGACGCTCGTCGGCGTCAACGTCGCGGGACGGCTGCTTGAAAGCGGCAACGACTCCGCGTACACACCGCTGCTCGCGCTGGCCGCCGCATTGCTCGTCGGCGGGATCCTCGCCGAGATCGTTCTGTTCGTCGGCTACAAGGTCCGCGTCCGCTTCACGAGCCGCGGGGCGCGCAGGCTCGACGGCGCGGCCGGAGCGTTGTTGCTCGCGGCCTTCGCGATCGGGGTGGTGTGGATCGGTGCCGCTGCGATAACCCAGTCACGCGCCAACAAGGAGCTGCGTCAGTCGATCCGCTCGTCGGCGGTGGTGAAGCAGATCAACGCGCTGCTGCCGCCCAGCAGCGGCGTGCTGGAAGCCCTCTCGCGCATCGATCCGGTGCCGCAGATCAACGGACCGGCGCCGAACGTGCCTGCGCCCGACGGCTCGATCACGGCTGACCCCGATGTGACACGCGCCGCGCGCTCGACGGTGCGGGTCACCGGGACGGCGTGCAACTACGGCGTCGAGGGATCGGGCTGGATCGCCTCGCCGCAGATCATCGTCACGAACGCCCACGTGGTGGCCGGGCAGACCGACACGGTTGTGCAGGAACGAGGAGACGGCGTCAAGTACCGCGCCGTCGTCCTTCACTTCGACCCGCGCAACGACATCGCGATCCTCTACGCGCCCGGCGTCACGGCGCCTCCACTGCAGCTCGTGACCGACACCGAGAAGGGAACTTCCGGCGCGATCATCGGATACCCGCTGAACGGCCCGCTCGACCTCCAGGCCGCGCGTATCGGCTCGACATCGACCGTGGTGTCGGACGACATCTACGGGAACGGGCCACTCACGCGGCGGATGACGACCTTCCGCGGCAAGGTTCGCCACGGCAACTCGGGCGGCCCGATCGTCGATGCCGAAGGCCGCGTGCGCTCGACTGTGTTCGCCGCCAAGAGCGACTCCGACAACACCCGCGGATACGGCGTTCCGGGCAAGCAGATTGCCGATGCGCTCGGCTCGGTCGACGTGAACCGCGTGGTTTCGACCGGCGGCTGTACCTAGCCTGCCTTTCCGTCAGGTGCGAGGCCTAAATTGGCCTCCAATGTCACTCTGTTTCATCGAGCCGCAGGATGCCGTTCGCGTGGTCGCGAATTCGGTCGGCCGCGAAGCCCGCCGGCAGCTCGTCACCGAGGTCGTTCAAGCATGGGTCAACTCGCTGCCGGACAGTGAACTGCCGATCCACTACGCCGAGGCGATCCGCGCCCTCGACGAGAACGACCTGACGGTCCTTGCCGCGTGGCACGCCTCGCTCGAGGTCGGCCAGCCGGTCGCCAACAAAGACTTCCTGATCGGCGCCTACACCTCGCTCGGCAAGGACGACCGCCGCGAGGCCCTGCGCATCGCTGCCGGCTTTCGCTCTGATGAAGCCTTCGAGAACGGCTCCTCAGACGAAGAGATGCTCGAGACGGTTCTGCCCTGGCTTCCACCGCGCCAGACGATGGAGCTCGCCGCCGAGGCGATGCGGATCTACGTCTGGGACCGGATCGGTAGCGACAACTAGAGCAGTTCGTTGACCGCGCTGATCACGTCGGCGCAGTCACCGTGAAAGCGCACCGCCTGGAAACCGAAGGCGATCGCCGCATCACAGTTCGGTTCGATGTCGTCGACCAGCACGCACTCCGACGGCTCGATCATTCCCAGGCCCGGCAGCTCGCGGATCGCCTGATAGGTCAGCTCATAGATCAGCGGCTCGGGCTTACGCGTGCCGACGAAGCCGCTGTCTACGACGGCTTCGAACAGTTCGTCGATCGGGAGCATCGCCCGCCAGCGCGGTTCCCACTCCTTGACGTTGTTGGTCAGGAGCGCGAGGCGGCCTCCGTCCGCTTTGTAGTCGCGAAGGAACTCGATGAACGGCTCGTTCGGTCGCAGGTGGCTGAAGTAGCTCTCTGAAAAGTCGACGAACTCTGTGTCGTCACCGAGCTGACGTCGTAACTGCTCCTGCATGATCCCCTCAAAGTCCTTCTCGGCCAGCTCTCCGCGTTCGAGTCGGTAGAGCGGGTTGTCGCCGTCGCGCTGCGCGATCTCGAACATCGCCTGCCCGAGCTCCGCGAGCGGGATGCCGCTCTCCTCCTGGTATGCGAGGAAAGCTTCCTCGAGCGGGTTGGTCAGGACGCCGCCGAAGTCGCTGATGATCACGCGGACGGACATCGTCGGTTCAGGCTGCCCTACGCGGCGGGGCGGCCAACGCGATCTCGTAATAGCCGATGCCCGTGTGTGGACCCATCGTCCAGTTGAAGAATGCGAGCGCGACGTCGCGGTCGGTCAGCTCGACGTGCGTACCCTCGATGGCCTCGCCGTTGATCCGGCGCGGGAACTCATCGTTGTCGAGCCAGAGCTCAAGCGACGCCTGGGTGTGCAGGTCGTCCTTGCTGAAGACGGTGGAGAGGCGTGCGTCGGCCACGCGAAGCGGTTGGCCACCCTCGACGATAACCGCGTCGTTGCGCTCGTCGCCGTGGCCGTGGTAGACGGCCGGCTTGTGGGCGTTGAGGAAAAACCCGTCGCCGTTGTCGAACATCGCGACGATCGAACGGATCACGGGCGGACCGGGCCGGCGCGAAGGGAGGGTCGACACCCCGAATGACTTGAACCGGCGCTCACGCTTGCCATTCTCGGTGACCCTCCCGCTGACGTCGCACATCACCACGTCGCTGCTGTCCATATGCGCGCCGGCGTCGCGGCCCTTCCAGTCGAGCTCGAAAGCGCCGTTCATCGACTGCATCTGTGCCTGCCAGCGGGTCGCCGACAGGCTGGTGAGCTGCTGAACGTCACTGACCGAGTACCCGAGTTTCTGGTCGTCTCCCTTGCCCGAGAACATCACGCTCACTTGTGGGCCGGCGATTCCGAAGACACCCTTCTCGGGCTCGAAAAAAGCCAGACTCTCAGCCTCAAGTAGAGGTACAGACTGGATGGAATTCATTCGTGGAGCTGGTGTGTTTCGAAGTCGAAGTCTGGCTTCCGCTCGCCGCGCGTCGAAGAGGTCTGATTGCGGGGCTGATCGGAGTGGGAGAAGTCTCGCATATGGGTATCGGTGTCACCGCGACTTCTCGTGAATCCCGGGCCCATGAAGCTGATCTTCGCCCGGCGCGAAACGAAGCTGATGATTCTGCCGCGCAGGAGCTTGCGCGAGGGCGGAAGAATCATCGCGAGGCCGACGAAATCCGAGAGGAATCCCGGGAGCAGAAGCAGCGTGCCGCCCATCAGAACGAGGAATCCGTCGAGGGCCTCGTTCGTCGGGATTTTCCCGGCGTCGGTGGCACGCCGAAAGGAGCTCCAGACGTTGCGGCCCTGGGTTCGGAGCAACCATGAGCCGATGATCGAGTCGATCACAAGCAGTGCGATCGTCGGGAAGACCCCGATCATCGAACCGATCTGCAGAATCAGCCAGAGTTCGACGACCGGGACGACGATGAAAGCGGCGAGCAGGAATAGCGGGATCATCGAGGCCAAGACTAATCGCCGCGGCCGGACGACCGGACAGGCACAATGCCGCCGCAACGTACAATTCGGTCCATGCCCAAACTGACCGCAGACGACGTCTACGAGGCGCTAGAACAGGTGATCGATCCAGAGCTTGGCCTCGACTTCGTCGAGCTCGGCCTGATCTACGACGTCGAGGTGAACGAGACGGGGGAGGGCCACGGAAACGAGGTCTTTGTCACCTACTCGTTGACCTCTCCCGGCTGCCCGATCGGCCCGCAGATCGCCGACCAGATCAAAGAGTTCACCATCGAACTCGACGGCGTCGAAAAGGTTTTTCCGAAGCTCGTCTTCAGTCCCCCGTGGACTCCGGAGATGATGAGCGAGGACGCGAAGTTCGCGCTCGGGTACTAGTCGCCGCCTTGCAGCGCGACTTTCTGCCTTGCCTTGGGTTCATGGGGAAGATAGGCTTGGGTGCCTGACATCACGCTGTCGGCGATTGTGTCTGCGTTGGGAATTGTTTTGGGAGCGCGTGAGGCGCGCTCAGAGGGGGGTTTTGGGGATGAAGTCAAAGATGAATGCGGATCGCGACGCTGCGGCCGAAGCGGCGCGCGGATCATGGATCTCCCCGCGGGCGCGCGTCATGTGGACGGGCCTGATCGTCCTGGCGGTCGTGCTCGTGGCTACCGCCGGCTCGCCGCGCGCGGCCGGCACGTTTGACCCCAAAGTCACGTTCGAAGTCAGCACAACGCAGGCTACCGCGCACCCGGACGCACGCATCACCATCGATAACAGCTCCAGCTCCGAGAAGCTCAAGACCGTCACGCTGAATCTGCCGAAGGGCTTTTGGGGAAGTCTCGCGGCGGTGGATACAAAGTGCCCCTATGCGACGGCGGCAGCCGGTAGCTGCTCCGCCTCCACGAAGATCGGAACCGTCAAGGCGAGCGCAAAGGTCGATGACAGCGACGTCGTCCTGAGTGGAAGCGTCTACTTGACTACTCCCGGCGATGTCGCAGGCCACGATTACACGGCAATCGATCCGGCGTGGATTTCGGTGAAGATCGTCCCGACCGTCGGCGGTGTCACAAGTTTCGACCCGATCATCACGCCCGGCCGTGTGATCCTTAAGAATCGCGCGTTGCCGGTACCGAAGTCCGGAGCGATCACCGGCCCCGAGTCGATGCAGACGATCCTCGGCGGAGTCGACGGATACTCGGACATTCCGACATCGGTCACGGACTCGCACTCGCGCACAATCAACTTTTCGCTTCAGAAGGTCACGGTGGACCTAAAGAGCGACCTTTCTGCTTCCGCTCCGCTTCAGCCGCTGCTCACCAACCCTTCCGCGTGCGGCGCCAATCCGATGAGCGCCTCGTTCACCGGTTGGGACGGCGGCGACGCCGCCGGTGTTACTGATGCCACCGGGGCGTTCACCGTCACCGGTTGCGACAAGGTCAAGTTCCGACCGTCCTCCGTTGACATGTCGCTCTCCGACCCTACGGTCAACACGGCGACCGGTATCCACGGCGACATTCAGTTTCCGGCTGACAGTGCGTCGATTGCTTCGGCCAAGATCGTGATGCCGCCGAACGTTTCGTTCAACTCTGGTGCGAGCGGACCGGGCTCTCCGTTCGACCCATCTCTCATGTGCCCCGCATCGGCCGGAAGCTCCTCGTCAGGGGCCGATCTCGCCAACCCGTACTTCATTCCCTCCCAGTGCACCGCCCCGGAGAGTCAGATCGGAAAGGCAACGATTTACTCGCCGCTCGTACCGACTCCGCTCAAAGCGAAAGTGATGTTCGTGGCCCGCGGCTCGACTCCGTCGATCGCGATCTACGCCGATTCCACAACCGACGGCGGCACCGGCACCAATCCCAAGGGTGTTTCGATTGCGGCGATCGGCCTGAGCAGCGCCAAAGAACCCGCCCCGGACTGTCCCGTCAACGACGGCTGCCCGCAGGCGCTCCAGACTGAGATGAAAGTGATCCCGGACGCACCGGTGAGCCGGATCGTGTTCGACATCGACTACTCGGCAGACACTCCGCGAACCCTGGCGCAGTCAAAGATCCTCAAGGTCGGAACTCCTTCCGACCCGTCCTGCGCGCCCTACACCGACTTCTCCACCGAGTTCACGAGCAACTCGAGCACGAACCCGCCGAGCAACACGCCGGTGACCGCCTCACACGTTGTGCCGCAGGCGCTCAGCGGCTGTGACGCGCACACGGTCTCGGTCGACGGGCTCACGACCGACTCATCAGTCAACCTCGCGTCATCGGCGACGCCCTCGTTCGCGTTCACTCCGAACAACGTCTACTGCTCCTTCGGAAGCATGCTGATCATCTATCTCGCCGTCGACACGTGCAGCACGCCGGTGTCGCCCTCATCAGAGAACTCTGCGTCCTCGACCGTTCCGGTCGGAGTGAACTCGTTCATCGTTTCTCCAGACATGAACGAACTCGTCTACCGGCGATACACCCGCCAGACGCCGTTGACGCTGCCGGAAACCGACACAACTCCGCCGACTTCGCTCAGCTTCACCGATCAGCCCAGCGACCCGACATCGGACGTCACTCCCACCGCCTCATACTCGGCGACGGGAGCGAGCGCTTTTCAGTGCTCGCTTGACGGAGGGTCTTTTCTCCCCTGCGGGACGGGGACGAGCGGTAGCTACACGGTGCCGGATTCGCAGGCGCTTATTCCCGGCGACGCCACCCACACAATCGCGGTTCGCGCGTCGGATGACGCAGGAAACGTAAGCGCACCCGTGACCGCGAGTTTCAAGGTGGACGTGCCGTTCGACCCGACCTTTGACGTTTCGCTCTCCACCAGGGCCGCTCGTCAGCACCCGACGATGGATGTCACGATCACCAGCGGCTCGCATGAGGACATGAAGAATCTGTCGCTCTCATTGCCGGACGGATTCCTCGGCGGGTTGTCGGGCGTCCCGACGCTCTGCCCGGTCGCTACGGCGAGTGCCGGCGGCTGCACGGCCGCGTCGGAAGTCGGCACGGTCGAGACCGAGGCGATCGTCGACGAGAGCACAGTTCGCCTTCCCGGGAAGGTTTACATGACCGATCCGATCCAGCTTGGTGACCCCGCCGGCCTTTACATCGACGTCCCGGCGAAACTTCAGGACGTCGACCAGGGTCACATCACGGTTCCGGTGCGCCTGACAATCCGTGGACAGGTCCAGGGCATCAACTCGACTGCCACCGACTTGCCGACGGGCATCACGCCGAACAACGGGATCGACGGGCCCACGGAGTTCGACCTGCGTTCGATCGTGTTGAAGCTGCGAAACAATCCGTCCGCCTCGCAACCGTTGCTGACGAACCCGAGCCAGTGCGGCGCCTCCGCGTTCGCGGCAACTTTCGGCGGTGCCGATGCCACGACCGTTTCTAAGTCGGTTCCGTTCGCAGCCGAGAACTGTGGTGCGCTCGCGTTCGGACCGCAGCTCGGCATCAACATCACGGACCTCGCCGGCAATGCGCCGAAGTCGCCGCTCGACACGAAGAGCAACGTGATGCGCCTGATGGCCCACCTCGCGGCCAATCCGAACGATGCCGGCATCAGGGCGATCGACCTGCTGTTCCCGAAGCCGGTGACGATTAATGTCTCGAAATTGCCTGCCCCGTGCCAGCCGGAGCAGTATGCCGCGGGCGGCGCAGAGGCTTGCCCGCCGTCATCGAACATCGGAAATGTCTCGGCGACATCGCCGCTGCTGCGCGGGCCCTTGGTCGGCCACGTGTTCATCCTGAAACAGCCTGGACAGGTCTTGCCCAAGTTGCTCGTCGCCCTACGCGGAGCGATCAGTACGGACATCATCGGACGAAACGAGTTCGTCAACAACACGCAGATCCACACAGTTTTCGATTCCACGCCCGATGTGCCGCTTAGCACTTTCGACATCGACATCAGCAACCTGATCACGTCGCGAGACGAGGTTTGCCAGACCGACAAGCAGCAGTGGAACGTGACCGGCACGATGTTCGGTTACAACGGCTCTGCTGCGTCAGTGCTGACTCCGCTGAGCTTCGACTGCGCCGCCGTCGGTAGCGCGAAGTTCAAAAACCGTCGTAAGAAGTCGACCGCGACGATCTATGTGAAAGCGCCTGGGGGATCGAAGCTCAGGTCCGTATCGATCCGGCTGCCCAAGGGCCTGAAATTGATCAAGTCCGGCTTGAAGAAGCGGGTGACGGTCAGGGCTTCGAGCACGACGGGCGACTACAAGAAGTTGAAGCGAAAGTGCTTCAAGTTCAAGCGCTCGAACAGGATTGATGTGAGTTTCTGTAAAAAGAAGATGTACCGGCTGAAGATCTCGTTCAGGTCGCGATCGCTCAGTGCCTCGCGGAAGCTCAAGAAGCCGAAGTTCAAAGTCACTGCGGTCGACGCTTTGAAGCGCAAGACCAGGTACACGCTTCAGGCGAAGTGAACAAACTCGATGCGGTCAAACCCTAATCCTCTACTAATGGTTTAGGGTTGGACCGCATCGGTGCCCGCGCGTTGGCATCCGCGAAACAAATCGCGATGCCCCTTGACTTTCAACCCGCCGCATGTTACGATTGCCCGGCTGAAGTGTGAGGCAGGTCACAGTGCACCTGTCGCCCGCTTCGGTGGCGAGCCCGGGGGGGTGCTTACAAGGTTTGTCGGATCCTCCTTGGCTTGTTGAGTTCAGCCAATCAAGGGCCGCGCGGAGATGGACTCCGGGGCCCAGGGGGGAATTACCTTGAACACTCGTCTCTTGTCAACTGCTCGCTGTACAGGCGCAGCCGCTGGACGTGCACGCATGATCCAGTTGATGCTGGTCCTGGCGGCGTCGATCGCCGTATTCGCGATCGCACCATCTGGAGCCGGCGCCGTGGCGATCAACTCGTCATCGATTGGCGTGTCGAACACTCAGGCCGGGTCCCACCCGGACGTGTCGATTTCGTTCACACGCAACGGCACGCAGTCGGAAGACATCCAGACGGCCAACGTCGAGCTTCCTCCGGGAATGTTCGCGAACCCTGAGGCCGTCCCGAACAAGTGCTCGGTCGCAACGTTCAACTCGGACGGTTGCGCGGACAGCGCGCTGGTCGGATCGCTTTCTGTGGACATCACCGCAGCGAGCCTTCTGCCTTTGAACATTCCTGGCGCCGTTTACGTACTGCAGCCGAACGCCAATGACACAGCGACGCTGGGTCTCGTGTTGCGTCCGAACAAGATCTGCATTCTCTTCGTTTTCTGCGCAGTACCGCAGAAGGTGTTCCTGCAGACGAACGTCAAGCTGGAGACCTTCGACACTGAGACCGGTCTGAAGACGTTCACGACCGGCGCGCCGAAGACCACCACGGTTGCGATTCCGCCGATCGTCTCTGCCTCCAACGGCCTGAAGCTCGACATCACGATCGAGAAGATGACCTTGAACTTCCAGGGCAAAGCCGGTGTCGCGCCGCAGCCAGTCAGGTACTGGTGGGGTGGATACGGACCGACGCCGCCAGACACGCGTCAGAACTTCATGGTTGCGTCGACGTCCTGTCGTCCATCGGTCGCCAAGATCGACATCACGACTTACAACGGCGGATCGGCCTCCAAGCAGGCGAGCTACACCCCGACTGGTTGCCAGAACGTCCCGTTCAACCCGTCCATCACGTTCGCTCCGAGCAACACGAGCGCTGGTATCTCCTCGCCCGCCACGTTCACGATGGACGTCCCGCAGGCAGAGGCGTCCATCCAGAACGCGCACCCGCAGATCGTCGACGTCGACTTCCCGACTGACTCGTCGGTTGACCTCGGCCAGCTCGCTGGTGTGCAGGGATGTACGGAGACGTTGCTGCGCGCCGACAACTGCCCGACCTCGTCGGTCATCGGCAACGCCGCGGCGATCGCCCCGTATCTGCCGCCGGCGCTTAGCGGAACGGTGTACGCAATGGACCCGATCGGCGCGAGCGTGCCGATGGCCGTCGTCCTGCGCGGAGCCCGCGGTTCGCGGATCATCTTCCGCGGAACCCTCGGCGTGCGCACGCCCGCAGGTGGGCCGAACCGTGCATACGCGCGATTCGACAAGGTGCCGCAGCTGCCTTACGCGCAGGTGACGGTCAACCTGACCACGCCGGTGTACAAGAACCCGGACCTCTCGACCTGCGGACCGCAGACGTCGACGGCCCACATCCTTGGTTACAACGGCAGCACCGGTCCCGACTACACGAACGGCACCAGCGTCGATCGTACGGCGACCTACACGCTGACCAACTGCAACCAGGCTCCCGAGACGACGATCACGACTCCGCCGCTCTCGCCGTCCTCCGACGTGACCCCGACCTGGGCGTTCCAGTCGAGCCTGCCGAACAGCTCGTTCGTCTGCAGCGTTGACGGAGGAGCCACGTTCGCATGCAACGACGACAACGTCACCGCAAGCGGAAAGACCAACGGCAGCTACACCAGCCCGGCGCTCACCGCGGGGAACCACACGTTCTCCGTCTACGCGGTGAACGGAGTCACGCAGGACGCAACGCCGGCAACTTCGTCGATCGTCATTCAGACGACCGGAACGATCACGCCGACCATTGTGTCGTCGACGACGGCTCCCGCAGCGCACCCGAACATCGACTTCACGGCCGATGTCTCTGGTGGTCAGCCGGCCTCGCTGCTCGTGCAGTTCCCGTCCGGCTTCGTGGGCAGCCTCAAGGCGCGTCCGCTCTGCTCGGGCACTGACGCCGCTGCTGGCAACTGCGCTGCGGCTTCGTCCATTGGAACGGTCAACCTGACGCTGAACACGCCGAGCGGTCCTCAGACCGGCGTCGGCACCGCCTACCTCACTGGCGCGCAGAACGCGCTCACTGACGCGGGTGGCGTCTCGATCAAGGCGACGTTCTCGTTCGGTACGTTCATCGCGCAGGCTGGTGCATACCTGACCAGGACTGGCAACTCGTACTACGAGACGCTCGACATCCGTTCGATTCCGGACATGGTTGGAACCACTCCGGTGGGCCTGAAGCAGCTGAAGATCAGCTTCGACGGCGTCACCAACAAGTTCCTGACTAACGCCACCAGCTGCGCCGCTGGCGCGTTCGTGGCAACGGGAACCGCCACCGACGGGACGGGCTACCCCTCCTCGTCGGCGCCGTACAGCTCGACCGGCTGCAGCAACACGGTGCCGCCGTTCGCTCCGACGCTGACGCAGGTTCTGTCCAACCCGGTCGCTTCGACCACCACCACTCCGCAGGAGACCGGTGTTGTTGCCGACGTCACCGTCGGCTCGGACAACGGTTCGATCAAGACGTTCGCGGTGAAGGAACCGGCCTCGCTGGTCCCGAACTACCCGGCGTTCGGAACGGCCGCCACCGACCAGTGCACCGCAGGTTCGATCGTGAACCTCGGTACCGGTCAGAACCCGAACTACACGTTCAACTACTCGGCGGCCAACTGCCCGACTCAGGCCAAGGTCGGAAGCATGACGATCAACACGCCATTGCTCCCGACTCCGCTCGTGGGTGACGTCTATCTCGTCAACCGTGGTTCGCTGCCGAGCTTCGGCGTGAAGTTCGACCAGCCCGGAATCTCCGTGCGTTTGGTCGGTATCACCCGAATCGACTCGAGCACGTGCGACGAGACCGTCTACGACCTCGGATGCCCGGACCAGATCCTGGTCACGTTCGACAACGTGCCGGACACGCCGATCACCAGCGTGAACTTCGCGCTGAACGGCGGACCGCGTGCGGGTGCGACGCAGACACTCTCTGGCAACCTGCTGAAGACTGCTGTCGCCTCCGACACCTACGCGTGCCGCGCTCACTCGCCGGCGGCCTCCACGGTCACCTCGTGGGCCGGCCAGGTGCGCACCCTGTCACAGGACATCGCGATCACCGGTTGCGAGAACCCGTAGGACCTGTCCGAGCCTGAAGTATCCGGAACTCCCGGGTACTACGAAAACGCCCTCCAGCACCGGCTGGGGGGCGTTTTTCGTTAAGAAAAACTCAACTGACGCTTAATTCACTCTTGACTTTTTGTGTGACGGCTGTTACAGTTCTCCACGGCCTTGGCGCTGTCAGTTCACCGCGCCGTTCACCTGGCCCCACCATTCACATTGGACTCCTGGGGGGAGTAGTCGATGAATAGCGACACAGTCGCGAGCACCGCTCGCGTTTTCTGCATTTCTAAGTCCGTGCGTTTCGCGCTCGTGACCACCGTTTGCGCCGTCATGGCGCTGTTCGTTGTTGCCGCGAACGCAAACGCTTCTTACAACCTGAACAGCGTTTCCGTCTCGCCGAGCACCAAGCAGGCCGGTGGTCACCCGAACGTGACCTACGACCTCAACGCTGACGCGGCTGGTGCCGACAGAAGCGGTGACGACCTGCAGTCGCTGAAGATCGATCTTCCGCCTGGATTCCTGGGTAACCCGGAGGCAGCCACCACTAAGTGCACCGACGCTCAGTTCAACGGCCAGAGCTGTCCGTCGGCAAGTGAGATCGGAACCTTCGACATCGACTATCGCTACCCGATCATCGCCTGGCTCGGGTGGTACGGAACGATTGGCGCCCCCGGCAAGGCGTACGTGATGCAGCCGGCCAGCGCGAACGACCCGATTTCGATCGGCTTCATCATCAAGCCCGTCGACTACCTCCCAATTTTCATCAAGCAGCGCGTCTCCGGAATCGTCGGAGTCCGTGCCGGCGTCGACGCCGACTACGGCGCGACCATCACGCTTGATGACATGCCCGACCAGCTGATCCTCAAAAAGAACACGAACACGCGTTTGAGCGTGACCGTCCAGGGCATCGACTCGGTGATCTACGCCAGGATCAACTCCTCCCACAATGGCGGGTACTTCAACTTCAACCCGACCAGCTGCGAACCGGCCACCACCACGTTCACCGCGACTTCGCAGAACGGCTCCGTGAGCACGAAGTCATCCTCATTCACGCCCACTGGATGCTCTTCCGTGCCGTTCACCCCGACGGCCACCGCAACTCCGACGGACACGACGGCAAACAAAACCGTGCCGTGGACCGCCACCTTCACCGTCCCGACGAACGACGCCACGATCCAGCAGTCGCACGTCAAGACGATCCAGACGGACCTGCCGGATGGGACCACGCTCGACATGCCGGCGATCGGTGCTGTTCCGGCGCTCTGCCCCCTGGCCGACCTGAACAACGACAACTGCCCCGCCGGCTCCAAGGTAGGAACGGTCACAGCTGACGTTCCGTTCCTCTCGGCGCCGATGTCGGGTGACCTCTACATGGTCAACCGCGGCTCGATCGTCGATTTCGGATACGTCCTTCGTGGCCCCAACCAGATCAAGGCCTACTTGACCGTCCGCCTCAGCGCGGTTGACACCAATGGTGACGGTTCTTCGGATCGTGTCCGTGCTGTCACGCAGACACTCCCACAGGCTCCCTGGTCGACGGCGACGATCAACTTCGCCACGCCGATGGCGACCAACCCCGGCTGTGGCACGGGCACGGTTTCCAGCAAGTTGACGCCATGGAGCGGGAACGCCCCCGTCACCAAGTCGAACAACGTGACTTTCACGCCCGGCACCAACGGCTGCAGCACGGTCAACACGCCGCCGACGATCACGGTCACCAGTCCGGCGACCGACCCATACACGACAAGTGCCTCGACGATCAACGTCTCTTACACGGTCACCGATGCGGAGACGCCGTCTGGACCGTTCACCTGCTCGAACCCGAGCGGCGCGCCGTACTCGCTGAGCATCGGACCCAACCCGATCACGATCTCGTGCTCGGACCCCGGCGGATCGATCGGTACTAAGACGATCACAGTGAATCGCGTGCAGGCCGCGCCGGACGTGGCGATTACGGTTCCGTCCACGAACCCGTCCTACACGACCAGCGCCACGGCGAACGTCCAGTTCACCGTTGATGGTTTCGCCACGATTCCGAGCGGCACGACCTGCACGGTCAACGGCAACTCGACCACGTCGACCACCTCGAACTCGGTCAGTCTCAACAACGGTGCGAACACCGTGACGGTGACCTGCACGAATTCGGGCGGAACAACCACGAAGACGACGGTGATCAACCGCGGATCTATTCCGGTTGTCGCAGTCACCGCCCCGTTGCCTGACCCGACCTACACGACCGCGAGCAGCATCAACGTGGCGTACACGGTCGATGGCAGCACGACCATCCCGTCTGGCACCACTTGCACAGTTGCAAACCAGACTGCCGGCACGAGTTCACCGTCGGGCAGCACATCCACCAACTCGGTTGCGCTCCTTACCGCCGCCAACACTCTCGCCGTGACCTGCACCAACCCTTACGGTCCGGCGTCCGACACCGTCGTCGTCTACCGAGGCAGCGTCCCGCCCGCCCCGGTTGTGACGAGCCCGGCGAACGGGCTCAACACCACCAGCGCAACGCAGGCGGTCACGTACACCATCGGTGGTGCCAGCACCGTCCCGGCGAGCACGTCGTGCACGATCAACAACACGACCGCTTCGTCTTCAGTGACTCAGGCTGCCGGCGCTGCAACTTCCGGCACCGTCAACCTCAGCACTGGAGCTAACTCGATCACGGTCTCCTGCAGCAACCTCTATGGAGCCGGAGCGTCGACAACCGTCACGGTCAACCGCGGCACGCCTCCGGGCGCCGTGGTGATCACGTCGCCGAGCACCGGCGCCAACGTGACGAGCAGCCCGCAGACCGTCACCTACACGGTCGGCGGAGCGAGCAGTGTCCCGTCCGGCGCGAGCTGCACGGTCTCGAACTCGACCAACAGCACGTCATCCACCCAGGCCGCTGGTGCCGCGACAAGCGCGTCGGTGACCTTGGTGAACGGTTCGAACTCCATCAACGTGGCCTGCACCAACCCGTTTGGTACGGCGACGGCCGGTCCGCTCGTAATCAACCTCGGAGGCCCGCCGGCCGCCGTCGTCATCACGGCCCCGGCCAACAACTCGAACAC
>CAYVWQ010000014.1:0-62195 GCA_964455545.1 uncultured Thermoleophilaceae bacterium
GCGCTCGCGATGGAGCGCAAGATCCGCAAGAACGAGCTGACCTTCGACGACTTCCTCGAACAGATGAAGATGATGCGCAAGATGGGCTCGCTCTCAAGCATCCTCGGCATGATGCCCGGCGTCGACAAGAAGGCGCTGAAGAACGTCAACATCGACGAAAAGGAGCTCGACCGGATCCAGGCGATCATCCTCTCGATGACACCCGAGGAGCGAGGCAAGCCGCAGATCATCAACGGCAAACGCCGCAAGCGCATCGCGGAAGGGTCGGGCACGAGCGTCCAGCAGGTCAACAAGCTGATCAAGCAGTTCAGCGAGATGAAGAAGATGATGAAGCGGATGTCCGGCAAGGGCGGCAAGGGCATGCGTGGGATGCCAGACATGTCGCAACTGATGGGCGGCCGCTGAGAACCGCGCTTTTCTGCTGGTACTCTCCACCCCGTGGTACGCATCAGACTTACACGAGTCGGCAGCAAAAAGAACCCGATCTGGCGGATCGTGGTGGCGGACAAGCGCTCGCCCCGCGACGGTCGCGTGATCGAGAATGTCGGCACCTACAACCCGCAGACCGAGCCTTCGACCGTCACGTTGAAGCAGGAACGCCTCGAGCACTGGATCGACAAGGGCGCCAAGCCCACCGAGACGGTTCTCAAGCTGATGAAGACCCAGAGCCTCGGCGCCGACGGCAAGCCCGTCGCCGCCAAGTAGTCAGTCGCCGTGAGCGAAGAGACTGCAGCTCCGACGGAGATCGAGGGGCCTCAGATGGAGGACCTGCTCGAGAACCTGGTCAAGGGTCTCGTCGACAATCCTGACGCTGTGACAGTGGAAGGGTTCGACGAGTCGGACGGTTCCGTCACGCTCGAGCTTCGCGTCGCCGAGGACGAGGCCGGCAAGGTCATCGGCCGCGGTGGCCGCACGATCAACGCCCTGCGCCAGGTCGTTCGCGCGCACAAGGAAGCTCGCGGCCGCAAGGTCGTCGTCGAGCTCGTCGACTAGTCCGCTCCTTTCCGCATGACCCTGAGCCCGGACGATCCGATCGAGATCGGACGCGTCGGCAAGCCGCACGGCGTGCGCGGTGCCTTCGTGCTCGAAGGCGCGATCGACCCTGCCGCACTGGTCCCGGGGTTCACGATGCAGATCGGCGGTTCGCCTTACACGATTCTCTCTCGTGGCGGCACCGACGCGAAGCCGCTGGTGACACTGGCCGAGGTCGGTGACCGCGACGCGATCGCTCAGCTGCGCGGATCGGCGGTCACCGCGCCCCGCTCGTCGCTCACGCCGCTCGGCGACGGCGAGTGGTTCGCTGCTGACCTCATCGGCCTACGCGTGGTTGACGGTGGGCGCGAATTCGGACGCGTCGAGCGGATGCTCAATCTGCCATCGGTCGACGTGCTCGAGGTGACCGGGGGAGAGGCGCCGATTCAGCTGCCGATGATCAAGGATGCGATTCGGGCGATCGACGTCGATGCCGGAACGATCACGATCGACGCCACGTTTCTCGATCTAGGCTGACCGGCGTGCAGATCGACGTTTTCACACTCTTTCCCGAGTGGTTCGACTGGTTCCGCGAGCAGCGGCACATGAAGAACCTCTTCGAGGCAGGCCACTCGCTCGAGACCGTCGACATGCGGGCGAGTACGCCGATCGCCAACAACCGCGTCGATGACACCCCGTACGGCGGCGGGGCGGGGATGGTGATCCGTGTCGACGTGGTTGAAGCGGCGTTGCAGGCGCGGTACGACGTCGACGCCGAGGCGGTCAGAGAGTCGCGGCGGGTGATCGTGCTCTCGCCGACCGGCCGGCGGCTCGACGACCCGCTGACCGAGGAGCTTGCCGCGGTCGATTCGCTCACGGTTCTCTGCGGCCGTTACGAGGGATTCGACCAGCGCGTTCACGACCACCTCGCGACCGACGTGGTTTCGATCGGTGATTACGTGCTCAGCGGGGGCGAGTTGGCGGCGATGGTGCTGGTAGATGCGGTGACGCGCAAGCTGCCCGAGGCGCACGGCGACGAGCGCAGCGCCAAAGAGGAGTCGTTTTCGGCAGAGCTCGATGGTGCGCCGGAATACCCGCACTACACGCGGCCGGCGGAGTGGCGTGGGCACGGGGTGCCAGAGGTTCTTTTCTCAGGAAATCACGCCGAAATCGAGCGTTGGCGGCGTCAGCAGAGCGAAGCACGCAGGAAAGCGCGCGATTTGCGGGAGCAATCTGCGGATTAGCTACCATTCACCCGCTTGAACGCAGCACGGGCGGGCGCTCGTGCTTGTTTTTTGCCCGCGGGTTCCGATCCCGCTCACGAGCGCAGCTGAAGCGCGCTTTCCCTTCTTTCACGACCCTTTCTTTCCACACAGCACAGGTATCCCCATGAGCACGATCATCGACAAGCTTGAAAAGGCGCAACTCAAGCGCGTCCCGCACTTCGACCCGGGCGACCGCGTTCGCGTGCACTTCCAGGTGATCGAGGGCAGCCGTCGTCGTACGCAGGTCTTCGAGGGCGTAGTGATCAAGCGCCAGGGCAGTGGTGTGCGCGAGACCTTCACGGTCCGCAAGCAGTCGTTCGGCGTCGGCGTCGAGCGCACGTTCCCGGTCCACTCGACGAAGATCGAGAAGATCGAGGTCGCCGCCCGCGGCGAAGTCCGCCGCGCCAAGCTCTACTACCTGCGTGACCGCGTCGGCAAGCGGGCGCGTGTGCGCGAGCGCGCGTGGACTCCGCAGGAGCAGGCCCGCCTGGACGCGGACGCCAAGGCCGCTTACGAAGAAGAAGAAGAAGAGGGTGCGTTCGACGCCCAGGGCCCGCAGGCCGAAGCTGAAGTGCTCCCGCCCGAGGAGACCCCGGTCGACGAGGTCGCGACCGACGAGGCGCCCGCCGAAGAGGCGGCCGCCGAGGCTCCGGCTGAAGAAGCTCCGGCGGAGGAGGCGCCTGCCGCCGAAGAAGCGCCTGCCGAAGAGGCTGTCGCCGAAGAGGCTCCGGCGGCTGAGGAGGCACCGGCAGAGGAAGCCGCAGCGGACGAGACTCCCGCCGACGAAACTCCGGCCGAAGAAGCTCCTTCGGACGAAGCCGACGCTGACGCCACGGCCGAGGCCGACGGCGACGAAGCCGACGCCAGCTAACCGCACCGCGCGTCCTCGACCATGACCGATCAGCCGGCACCGCCGGTCACTCGGGAGGACCGGCCTGACTCGGACGAGCAGGGCGGCAAGGAGTCGTTTCTCGAACTGGTCGTAATCGTCGCGGTGGCAGTTGGACTGGCGCTGTTGATCCAGGCATTCATCGTCAAGCCCTACCGGATTCCCAGCGAGTCGATGGTTCCGACGCTCGAAGTCGGCCAGCGCGTGCTCGTCAACCGGCTCGACGGACGGTTCGGTACGCCCGAGCGCGACGACGTCGTTGTCTTCCGGCCACCCGCGGGCGCGGCCGACGACGAGTGCGGGGTGAAGAACGGCGAGGAGTACCTACCCGGCAAGAAGTACGTCGCCGGCGATGACGGACCGCTCGCCGAGCGGATGGCCTGCCCGAAGCCGACTTCCGGCAAGGACCCGGAGACGTACATCAAGCGCGTCGTCGGCGTTCCCGGGGACCGCCTGAAGATCATCAACGGGCGTGTCTACATCGACGGTGTGAAGCAGGATGAGCCGTTCATCAACCACGCCGAGGGTGAGGCCTGCGACGACACGAACGTGACCGGCGACTGCACCTACTCGCTCGAGATAACGATCCCGCCCGGCATGTACTTCATGATGGGCGACAACCGCGACGCGAGTGACGACAGCCGCTACTGGGGCCCGGTGCCCGAGGAGAACATCATCGGTGAGGCCTTCATGACGTACTGGCCGCCGAAGCGAATCGGGCTGCTTTAGTCCACGCGCAGGCGCAGCGACCCTCTGATGGCCGACGACAACAACATCCCCGGATCTGGCGACGCTGCGGCGGCCGAAGAGAAGCGGCGGCTCAATCCCGTAGCCGAGACGATCGTGATCGTGATCGCGGCGCTGCTTTTCGCCTTCCTGATTCAGTGGCTGATCGTCAAGCCCTACAAGATTCCGAGCCTCTCGATGTACCCGACGCTCGACACCAAACAGCGCGTGCTTGTGAACCGCGTCACAGGCAGGCTCGGGACTCCGCAGCGCGGCGACATCGTCGTCTTTCATCCGCCGCCCGGGGCCGACCAGCAGATCTGCGGTATCTCCAACGGCCAGAAGTTCGGGCCGCCCCCCGGCGAGACCTACGTCGCGATGCCGAGCCTTCAGGAGATGCCCTCGGACGGCAGCGGCTCGTACATGGCCTGTCCGGTCGCAAACCAGGGCCAACAGAAGCAGGCTTTCATCAAGCGCGTCATCGGGCTGCCGGGCGAGCGGATCAAGATCATCGACGGCCACGCCTGGATCAATGGGAAGCAGCTCGACGAGCCGTACATCAACAAGGGCTGCGAATCGGCCGCGACGGCGATGCTCACCTGCACCTTCTCGAAGGAGTTCACGATTCCCGACGGGATGTACTTCATGATGGGCGACAACCGCAACAACTCCGACGACAGCCGTTTCTGGGGGCCGATCCCGAAGAAATCGATGGTCGGCGAGGCGTTCGCCACCTACTGGCCGCCGAACCGAATCGGTGGTCTCTAGGCCGCTCGCGCGGCCGTTGAAGCCCGGAAGCGGCGATTTGCAGCGATTCTGCGCATCCGCCGACGGCGCGAGTAGCTTGAGCGATCGATGGGAGGGTTCTCGTTGATCGAGTTCGACCGCGGGCGCGGCACGCGCGTCGCCGGCACTGATGAGGCCGGCCGCGGCTGTCTCGCCGGACCGATTGTCGCCGCCGGCGTCGCCTTCGACTACGCCCACATGTCCGACGGTCAGCTCGATGAGCTATCCGCCCTCAACGACTCGAAGAAGCTGTCTGCGGCGCGCCGAGAAGAGCTCTTCTGCACGGTGATGCGTCTCGCCTCGTCGGTGGCCGTGATTTCCAGGTCGGCGAGCTACATCGACCAGTTTGGGCTGCACCGCACCAACCTGCACTGCCTTGGAACAGCGCTCGCGAGGGTGAACGCCCCGGGCACGACCCTTCTCTCCGACGGTTACATGCCGTTCGGCCTCGACGAGCCCTGTGAGGCCGTCGTGAAGGGTGACGCGACAAGCACGGCGATCGCCGCCGCCTCGATCATCGCCAAGGTCTCCCGCGACCGCTTCATGGGTCAGGCTGCGCTCGACTTCCCGCAGTTCGGCTTCGAGCAGCACGTCGGTTACGCGACGCCCTCGCACCGTGAGGCGATCGTCGAGTTCGGGCCGACGCCGCTGCACCGACGTTCGTTCGCCTCCACGGCCTACGAGCAGTTCGAACTCGTCGCCTGACATTCAGAACGCGTCCTCGAGGTGTTCGATCTCGAGCAGCTCGTGGCGCTCGTCGAGCAGTACGGCGAACGCGTCGAACCTGATCGCACTGAAGCGCGGACCGTCCACGTAGCAGCGACGCAGGTCGTCGACGAGCCAACGGCGCGCAAGCGAACGGATCTGCGCCTGCTTGCGCCGGCCGATCGACTCGAAGGGCGAGAAGCGGGTCGCGCCGCCGCGCGCGACGAGCGCCTTCACCTCGCCGAACACAAGCGTGCTGCCGTCGAGCGCGATCAGGTCGATCTCGCCTTCGCGCCAACGGACGTTGTGATCGATGATCCGCCAGCCTCGCCTCGTGACGAGGTCCCGAGCTGCGGCCTCGCCCTTGATGCCAACCGATCTGCGCGTGTCTTCCGGCGCCTTTTCGTTCATCGGTCGAGAATCGCCGTCGGCGCGTAACGATTCAAGACCGGTTCGAGACGATTCAGTTGTGCGGCTGTACCAATTCGACCACCGCGTGCGAGTCGTGGCAGTCGTGTCGCCGAATTGTTCGAAAGCGGTCTTGAATCGTCACAGCGGCGCGCGGCATCGTCGGATTCGTGCTGGCGAAGGCGACGACATATGCGATCGAAGGGGTGGAGGCCCGTCGAGTCACCGTGGAGGTCGATATCCGCAGCGGCCTTCCCGCGTTCTCGATCGTCGGACTCCCAGACACGGCCGTGCGCGAATCTCGCGAACGGGTGCGCGCAGCACTGCTCAACGAAGGATTCGAATTCCCTCAGCGGCGCATAACGGCGAACCTCGCGCCGGCCGATGTCCAGAAGGCAGGACCGGCATTCGATCTCGCTATTGCATTCGCGATCCTGGCCGCGAGCGGTCAGCTGGACCCGCTCCTGTTTGAACGCCATGCGTTCGTCGGCGAGCTTTCTCTTGACGGGGCCGTGCAGCCGATTCGGGGCGCACTGGCGTTCGCCGAGGCCGCAGAACGCGATCAGCTCGCGGCGCTCGTCGTTCCATTCGCGAATGCCCGAGAGGCCGCGCTGGTCGACGGCGACAGGGTGGCACCGGTACGCCGCGTCGCCGACCTGATTGATGTCGGAAACGGCGCGTGGGAACAGGTCGAGCAGCTAGCGGCCGCCGTTCCGGCTGCGGCCGGACCGGATCTGCGCGACCTGCGTGGCCACGAGTTCAGCCAGCGCGCCCTTGAGATTGCCGCCGCGGGCGGCCATCACGTCTTGTTCAAGGGGCCGCCCGGCTGCGGGAAAACGATGCTGGCACGGCGACTCCCGTCGATCCTCCCGCCGATGACACGCGACGAAGCCATCGAAGTCACGCGCGTCCAGAGCGTCGCGGGCAATCTGCGGGTCGACGGGCTGGCGCCGTCGCGTCCCTTTCGCGCTCCGCACCACACCATCAGTGCGTCAGGCCTGACGGGGGGCGGGGCGTCGCCGATGCCCGGCGAGGTCACGCTGGCCACCAACGGCGTCCTGTTTCTCGACGAGCTCGCCGAGTTTTCCACCCGCACGCTTGAAGCGCTTCGACAGCCGCTCGAGGAAGGGTCGATCGCGATCACGCGTGGCCAGCGGACGCAGGTGTTTCCGGCTCGCTTCATGTTGATCGCGGCGACGAATCCCTGCCCGTGCGGCGCGGGCGGCAACCGCTGCAGCTGCGCCGCTGCAGAGGTGGTTCGGTACGAGCGGCGTCTTTCCGGACCGTTGCTCGATCGCTTCGACATGCACTGCAACGTCGAACGGCCGACGCCGGCCGAAGTCGAATCCGGGCCGGTGACGGATTCTGCGACGATCCGCAGCCGCGTCGAGGTGGCACGAGATCTGCAGGCCCGCCGTTTTCGTGGAATGCCAGTTCACTGCAACGGGCAGCTCGACGGCGCGCGAACGCGAACGCTGCTGAAGCCCCCGGACGAAGTCAAAGAGCTGCTCAACGAGGCGTATCGGCGCAACGCTTTGACGCTGCGCGGCTACGACAGGACGCTGCGCGTTGCGCGAACGATCGCCGACCTCGACGCGCGCGAGGCGATCAGCGAGGACGACCTGGCCGAGGCACTTTCGTTCCGGGCGATCGAGATCGGCGCGGCGGTCTGACATGGGTGCGTGCGAAGCATGTCTTCTCCACTCGGTGCTGCGGGGCGAGACGCTGACGATGCTCGAACACGACAGTTTCGGTCGCGCCGAGGCGGCCGAGATTCTGCGGCTCGAACCCGACGCGATGCTCGGTGCGCTGCGCAAGCGCCAGCCCGATGTTGCGCGAATCATCTCCGTGAGAACCGAAGATCTGTTGGCGGCCGCGGAGCGTGATTTCGGTCTCTGGACGCTCTGCGGTCACGAGCCGGAGTACCCGAGTCGCCTTCGAGAGCTACCCGACCCGCCGCCAGTGATCTATGGCGTCGGCTCGCTCGAGCGCTTCGTCGACCTCGGCAGCGACGGGGTGGCGATCGTCGGGGCGAGGAGGGCGAGCGCGTACGGCCGCGAGGTGGCTTATGCGCTCGGCAACGACGCGTCGGCGGCAGGCATGACGGTCGTGAGCGGTATGGCGCTCGGAATCGACGGCGCAGCCCATCGCGGTGCGCTGCAGGGCGGCGGCCGCACGATCGCCGTGCTCGCCGGCTCGCCGGAGATTCCGTACCCGCGCTCGCACCGCTTGTTGCACGAGCAGATCGTCGAGCGCGGATGCGTCATCTCTGAAAGCCCGCCGGGCAGTGTGTCGAGAAAGTGGGCCTTCGTGGCCCGAAACCGAGTCATCGCAGCGATGGCACGGATGACTGTCTTCGTCGAAGGTGGCGACTCGTCGGGCGCCAAGCACACCGTCAGATTCGCGGCAGACCTCGGCTGCTCCGTCGGCGCTGTTCCCGGGCCGGTCACCTCGCCGATCAGCAGAGCTCCGAACGAGCTGCTCATGCGCGGCGAGGCCGCGCTTGTGCGCGACTTCGCCGACGTCAGTCGCGAGCTGAGGCAGGACATTGGGGATCTGCCCGCGGAGCTCTTCGACCTCGACAGCATCGAGGCCCGCGTCCTTGAGCTGATCGGCGAAGGCGAGCGCACCCCGCGGGCACTGATCGCGCGTCTCGAAGGGGCTGATGGCCGCGAGGTTTCGCGAGCGCTCGGCAGGTTGGAGATGCTCGGCCGGATCGAGCGCGGTCCGGGCGGCGAATACCTCCGCCACTAAGATCGCTGCCCATGACCCCTGATTACGACATCCGCAAGAACAGCCGTGAACTCCTCGATGGGCCGGACCGGGCCGCCGCGAGGGCGTACCTGAAGGGAATCGGTTTCGACGCCGAGGCGCTTTCGAAGCCGATCATTGGAGTCGCCAACACGTGGACCGAGGTCATGCCCTGCAACTTCCACCTTCGCGCGGTTTCTGCGGCGATCAAGGAGGGCATCCGCGCGGCCGGGGCCACTCCGATGGAATTCAACACCGTCGCGGTGTCCGACGGGATCACGATGGGTCACGAGGGGATGCGTACATCGCTCGTCAGCCGTGAGGTAATCGCAGACAGCATCGAGCTGGTCGCGCGCGGACACGCGTTCGACGGCATCATCGCGATCTCGGGATGCGACAAGACGATCCCCGGCACCGTGATGGCGCTGGCGCGACTGAACCTCCCGAGCGTCATGCTCTACGGCGGATCGATCCTGCCGGGCACGCTGCACGGCGAGGACACGTCGATCCAAGACGTTTTCGAGGCGATCGGTGCCCACGCCGCCGGCAAGATCACCGACGCCGAGCTGACCGAACTCGAGAACGTCGCCTCGCCGGGAGCCGGTGCCTGCGGCGGCCAGTTCACGGCGAACACAATGGCGATGGCTTTCGAGGTCATGGGGATCTCTCCGGCCGGCAGCGCGATGGTTCCGGCCGAGGCCGGCGCCCGCAAAGAGGTTGCTGAAGCGGCCGGCCGCCTGGTCGTCGACGTGCTCGAGCGCGGCGTTCTCGCCCGCGACATCATCACAAAGGAGTCAATCCAGAACGCGATCGCGGCTGTCTGCATGAGCGGCGGCTCGACCAACGCCGTTCTGCATCTCCTCGCCGTCGCCCACGAGGCCGAGATCGAGCTCGCGATCGAAGAGTTCGACGAGATCAGCTCAAAGACGCCGCTCACCGGCGACCTCAAGCCCGGCGGCAAGTACCTCGCCCGCGATTTCTGGGAGGCCGGCGGCGTGCCCGTCGTCGCCAACCGCCTGCTCGAGGCCGGACTGCTCAACGAGAGCGCGCCCCGCATCGAAGGGAACACCGCCAAGGACTACGCCGAGGCCGCCGTCGAGACCGAAGGGCAGCAGGTCGTGAAGCCGCTTTCCGATCCGCTCAAGCCCACCGGCGGCATCGCGATCCTCAAGGGCAACCTCGCTCCCGAGGGTTGCGTCGTCAAGCTCGCCGGCCACGAGCGCGTCTACGCCGAGGGCCCCGCTCGCGTCTACGAGAACGAGAAGGAGTGCTTTGCGGCCGTTGAGAAGAGCGAGATCAAAGCCGGCGACATCGTCGTCATTCGCAATGAGGGGCCGTCCGGCGGTCCCGGCATGCGCGAAATGCTTCAGGTGACGGCCGCGCTGATCGGTGAGGGGCTGGGCGACGACGTCGCACTGCTCACCGACGGTCGCTTCTCCGGCGCAACCCACGGCTTCATGGCTGGACATGTTGCGCCCGAGGCCAGTCACGGCGGCCCGATCGCTGCCGTCCGGGAAGGCGACACGATCGTGATCGACGTCGAGAAGCGCGAGCTGAACGTGAAGCTCTCCGACGAAGAGATTGCCAAGCGGATAGCCGAGTACAAGGTCCCCGAGCCGCTCTACAAGCGCGGCGTGTTGGGGAAGTATGCGAAGACGGTGACCTCTGCCTCGAAGGGCGCTGTCACCAGTTAGCGCCTCAGGAGGCGTAGCCCCAGCGCTCGAGCACCGGGATCTCGTGGATCTGGGGCGGCTGGAGGTGGTCCCAGAGGATTCCGTTGTCGCGCGGGTACTCGCCCTCGACCTCGATCACCGCGCGCGGCGTGGCGAGCAGGTCGACCGGGATGTCGTGTGAGGTGACGAGCAGGTTCTCGCGCAGAATCTGGATCGGATGCACGGTCGTGCAGACCGGGACGTCGGCGTCGACCTTGCCGGTCTCGTGGAGCAGCGCGTACTCGAGGTCCGAAAAGCCGCTGCCCTTGCCGATCCGCGCGCCCTTCAGGTTGACGGCGACGGCGCCGGTGAGCACGAGGTCGAGCTTCGGGACCTGCTCGAGGTCGAGGACCTCGCCGTGCTTGAGCGCGCCCTTGATCGTCGCCGACTCGCGGATCTGGTCTTTCGTCAGCTTCTTCGGGTCGAGCAGTCGGAAGGGGTGCTCCTCGCGCAGGCGGGGAACGGCCATCACGATCGCCTTGCCGCTCTCAAGCGCGAGGCGCCGGACGTGGGTCTGCGGCGAGTCGGGGTTGCACTTGATGACCTCGGCGTCCTGCCAGTACGAATGGCGGGCGAGGCGCTCTGCGGCCATCTTCGCGCCGGCGAAGTTCGGGATGCGACCCTCGGCACCGGGGAATCGCGAAACCCCCTGGTGATCCATCGATCGCCACACGTCGTTCCTGACATCTTCCTTCGAGCGCACGCGCAGAATCTAGATGATCCGAGTGACGGCAACTGCCCGTAGACAAAGTGCGGGCACGGACGCCGCGCAAGTGCGTAAATTGTGAATTGCAACCTCGCACCCGCAAACGCTGCATTTCCAGCGTTTTGTCCAATCGCAATCGGACATTCAAAGGACTCCAGAGTCGGTCGCAGGCGGCGAAGATAAGAAGTAGATGAACAGGAATCGTTGGATCATGGCCGCGGGCGGCGTATTGCTTTTGCTCGTGTTGGGAGCGTTTGCGTTCAACAAGACGCGCGACGACACCGTGGCAAACGGTGTGTCGATCGCCGGCGTCGACGTTTCCGGCCTCAGCCGCGACGAAGCCAAGGAGAAGCTCAACCGCGAAGTCCAGAGCGTTGTCCAGTCGCCGCTGGTCGTGACGTACGACGGCGAGCAGAGGACGCTCAAACCGGAGAAGTCGAAGGTCGGCGTCGACATCGACGGAATGGTCGACCAGGCGGTCGCGAAGAGCAATTCTGGATTCTTCCTGACCAACGCCGCCAAGTCAGTGGCGGGCACGAACCGCAACATCTCGATTCCGGCAGAGATCACCTACTCGCGCGCAGCCGTACGTCGCTTCGTTCGCAGCGTGCACAAGAGCTTCGACAAGGCACCGAAGGACGCGTCGATTGATTACACGGCGCGCAGCATCGGCGAAGTCGAAGGCAAGGACGGCATCGCCGTCCGGTCTGCCGCGCTGACCGAGGCGATCGACGAGCGCCTGAAGAACCCGACTGAGCCGCGCCGCTTGCGCGCGCCGGTCAAGAAGACGAAGCCCAAGGTCACGAAGCGGGAGTTGGCCGGCAAGTATCCGACGATCGTCGTCGTCGACCGCTCGGGATTCAAACTTCGTCTCTACAAAAAGCTCAAGCTCGACCGCACCTACCCGATCGCCGTCGGCCAAGCAGGACTCGAGACCCCCGCTGGCCTTTACACGATCAACGACAAGCAGGTCAATCCCGCCTGGCACGTACCCAACAGTGACTGGGCCGGTGATCTCGCTGGCAAGACGATCCCGCCGGGTCCCGGCAATCCGCTGGTCGCTCGCTGGATGGGGATCTACGACGGCGTCGGCATCCACGGCACTGACGACATCAGTTCGCTCGGTTCGGCCGCATCGCACGGGTGCATCCGCATGAACCCGAACGACGTGATCGCTCTCTACCCCAAGGTCCCGCTCGGGACACCGGTTTACATCGGATGACGATCGTGCTCGGCTCGACAAGCGAGCCGGCCTCGCGAATCGAAGAGGCCTGGGAGTTCGACCTCGATCGCTTCGACCTCGCGCTGCGCCGCCGCGGACTTTCGGACGCGACGCGCCGCGCGTACCTCAACGACCTTGGGCAGCTCGCCGCGTGGGCGCAGGGGCGCGAAGTTACCGCGCCCGACATCGATCTGAAGACGCTCCGCCGCTATGCGCAGCAGATCAGCGCCGACGGACTCGCCGCCAGCAGTCTCGCCCGCAAGCTGGCCAGCATCCGCACCTTTTACGCGACGCTGCTCGAGCGCGGCGAGGTGACTCAGAACGTCGCCGAGCTGATCACGACTCCGAAGCAGCCGCGTGATCTTCCGCGCGTCCTCAGCGCCAACGAGGTCGTCAAGCTGCTCGACGGGATCCCGACTTCGACCCCTCTACAGCTGCGCGACCGCGCGATGTTCGAGCTCACCTATGCCTGCGGACTGCGCGCGAGCGAACTGATCGGCCTGAAGCTCTCCGATCTCGACCTGGACGAAGAGCAACTACGCGTTGAGGGCAAAGGCGGCAGAACGCGCCTTGTCCCGATCGGCGAACACGCCGCGAAGGCTGCCCGCGCCTATCTCGACCGCGCCCGCCCACGTCTGGTCGCGGCCGATGATCGCGGCGATCGGCTCTTCCTGTCGAAATCAGGCCAACCGTTGTCTCCGAGCGATGTCAGGCGGCGACTTGAGGGATGTCTGCGCGGCGCCGGCGTGGCCGCGGGAATCTCGCCGCACAGCCTGCGCCACAGTTTTGCAACGCATCTACTCAACGGCGGGGCAGATCTGCGGTCCGTGCAGGAACTTTTGGGCCACCGTTCAATATCGGCAACACAGATTTACACTCGGGTAGAGTCCAAGAGGCTCCGGGCGCAGTACGGGAGCGCGCACCCGAGAGCGTGAAACTTCGCGGGAATTGGAGCCGATGAGCGAAGCCAGTTCGACAGAGCAGACAACGGCGGTTGAGAAGACCCAGGCCGAGACACGCGCCGCGAGCCGCAGCCGACGGATCGGCAGCGAGTTCGGCGACGTCGAGCTGCGCGATCTCTGGAAGCGCTACAAAGCCGACGGCGACCGCCACGCGCGTGAACGCCTCGTGCTTGCATACTCGCCGCTCGTCAAGTACGTCGCCGGAAAGATGGGCTCGGGCCTGCCGAGCTACGTCGACGACGCCGACCTGATCTCGTACGGACTGACCGGTCTGATCTCGGCGATCGAGCGCTTCGAGCCTTCGCGCGAGATCAAGTTCGAGACTTACGCGATGAGCCGCATCAAGGGTTCGATCATCGACGAGCTTCGCTCGATGGACTGGGTGCCGCGCAGCGTGCGCATGCGTGCCCGCGAGTTCGAGCGCGCCAACGCAAAGCTTGAGCACAAGCTGCACCGCGCCCCGACCGACCAGGAGCTTGCCGACGAGCTCGGCGTCACGCCCGAAGAGCTGCAGGAGCACATCCAGCAGATCTCCAACAGCGCCGTGATAGCGCTCGACGAACTGTGGTCGGTTTCGGACTCCTCCGGTGGCCAGGTGTCACTGCTTGACACGATCGAGGACCCGAACGCCGCCGACCCGGAGAAGTCGTTCGACGCCGTCAATGTCAAGGAGCAGATCGCCGAGGCGATCGGCCGCCTGCCCGAGCGCGAAAAGCTAGTCGTCGCGCTCTACTACTACGAGAACCTCACGCTCCGCGAGATCGGTGAGGTCCTCGGCGTGACCGAGTCACGCGTTTCGCAGCTCCACACCAAGGCCGTGCTGCGCCTCAAGTCGCGTCTTCAGGACGACGGCGACTTCTCGCTCTGACCCGCGGCCGATCGCGCCGCCACCACGAGTCCTGCGTTCCATCCAGGTGCCCGCCCGCCTCCCGGCGGCGAGAGCTCTGCAGCCGGAAGTCCGCAGCGGGTTAGCAGCCACGCGATCACGGAGTTCGAGTTCCACATCTCGCCGGTGTTCAGTTCGTCGCGCCCCCAGGTCGGTGTCGGAGTTGCGCGTGTGAGCGTCAGGAGCCGCGCAGTCGTCGCCGCGTCACGGGTTAGCTCGAGCGGTTCGCCGACCGCGAACTCGGCGTCGGGGATCTCGGCGTCGGCAGCGCACCGGAGTTCGTAGCGAAACAGCCGCATGCGCCCAAGGTGCGGGGACCCGACAGGGCCGCCGACCACGCGACCGGCGCCATCTCGCGTCTCAGGGCAGAGTTCGAGCGCGAACTGGCGGCCCTCGGCGATCACGACCAGGGCGGCATGGAACAGGTCGGCCGGTCGGCGGCGGTCGCGAATCGCGACGATTCGCTCGTACAGACGGCCGTTCAGCCGGACGAACCAGCCGCCCGCGCCGAGCGGGAGCCAGAGAAGGCGCACGCTGTTCACGCCCATGCACGCTACAACGGGCGAGGCCGGTACTTTTTCTCTCCGATGGATGCCAAGCCGCTTAGGCCCCAGCTGGACCCGGAGACCTGTTCGGTCTGCGGGCGCCGCCTGCTCCAGGGCGAGAACATCAACTGGTACGTCGCGCCCGACTCGACCCGGCGCGTCGTCTGTGAACTCTGCGTCCCGCGCGCCGAGCGCGCGCGGTGGGTGCGGGAGCGCGAAGGCGAGGAAGTCGTGCAGCTGCGGCCGGCGCGCGGGGAGCGAGCCGGACTGATGCGACGGGTCGCCGACTTCTTCGGCGCCACCGAGCATGAGGAGAGCGACGGATTCAGCGGGCCGGCGCCGGAGCGGCCGGATCAGGCGCGTCGGCGCGAAGGCCGCGAGGCGCGGCGCCGCGAACGTTCGGATCTGGTCCCGGAGGAGGTACCGCGGCCACGCGACGTCACCGCGATCCCGACCGAGCCAGAGGCGCGGCTTGAGCGCGGTCTTGAGCTCTTCAACCACTCGCAGTTCCCACGTACGATCGCCGGACTTTCACGATCGCTCGGAGACCCGCAGGTCGCGGTCGCCAACGGCGAGGGCGCGACCGTCGACATCTGGGTCGGATGGGATCTCGCCTGGTACTCGTACCGCGTGACTCTCGGCGACGCCACCGAGCCGATCGAGCAGTCGGGTCGGGGCAACGACGTCGACGAGTTGATCGGGTCGGTGCGCGAGTGGAACGGCGGCGCCGACGGGTTCGGCCGGCTGTTCCTTCAGAGCGCGGAGCGTTCTGACCGCACCGACGGTGAGAATCCCGCTTCATGAAGCTGGTCATCCATGTCGACGGCGGATCGCGCGGCAATCCCGGGCCGGCGGCAATCGCGGCCGTTCTCAGCACGCCCGAGGGCGACGTGGTCGCAGACGCCAAGGAGACGATCGGTGTCGCGAGCAACAACGTCGCCGAGTACAAGGCCGTCCTGCTGGGGCTGGAGAAGGCACGAGAGCTCGGCGCCGACGAGGTTGAGGTCGTGAACGACTCTGAACTGGTCCAGAAGCAGATCAACGGCCAGTACAAGGTCAAGCACCCGGACATGAAGCCGCTCTACGCCGAGTCGATGGCGGCGCTCTCGCAGTTCGGCAACTGGTCGATCCGCTCGGTGCCGCGCGCCCAGAACAGCGACGCCGACGCGCTTGTCAATCAAGCACTCGACGCAGCCGCGCTCTAGACGCAGCCACCGAGATACATAAGCGGATGAAGGGACTCGAACCCTCGACCTTCTGCATGGCAAGCAGACGCTCTAGCCAACTGAGCTACATCCGCGAGGTACGGGGGAGTGTAGCTATCTCAGGTAAGGCGACGACCGGAATCGAACCGGTGTAAACGGCTTTGCAGGCCGCTGCGTAACCATTCCGCCACGTCGCCCTGTGCACGCTCCCTCGTGCGAGAGGCAAGGTTAGTTGACGGCCGTGCGGTCAAGTGGGACGGCCACATACCGATAGGGATTGAATGCGGAGGCTGATCCCCATATCGCTCGTCACGGTCGCGGCCCTGGTGTTTGCGGGCGTGGCCGAGTCCAAGCCGGCAACCGGCGTCAGCTTCTGGGTTTCCCCTAAGGGAAATGATTCTGGTCCAGGCACACGCGCGAAGCCGTTCCGCACGCTTGTGCGAGCGCGCACCGCCGCTCGCGACGCGAAACCGCTCGCGGCCACCGTCAATCTGATGAGCGGGACCCATCGGCTCACCAAGACCTTCACGCTCAGCCCGGCCGACAGCGGCACTCGCTCGCGTCCGGTGACATACCGCGCCGCGCCGGGCTCGAACCCGGTGGTGAGCGGCGGACTTCAGGTGAAGAACTGGCAGCTCTTCAACGCGGCGAAGAACATCTACCGAGCTCGCGTCCCGGCGGGCACGCGGTCGCGCCAGCTCTTCGTAAACGGTCGGCGCGCGCTCCGAGCCCGCGGCGCCGCCTACCCCAACGGGATCTTCCGCACCGAGACCGGCTTCTGGAACGAAGATCCCTCGATGGCGAGCTGGGGCAACCAGACACAGATCGAGGCCGTTACACGCACCCAGTGGAAGATGATGCGCTGCCCGGTCGCGGCGATCCAGGGCAACCAGATCACGATGCAGCAGCCCTGCTGGGACAACGTCAACGTCTTTCCCTACCTGTGGTCGTTCCAGACGGTCACGTGGTTCGAGAACGCCCTCGAGCTGCTGGACAGCGCGGGGGAGTGGTACCTCGACGGCGCGGCCGGCTGGCTCTACTACAGCCCGCGGGTCGGCGAGAAGCTCTCGAGTTCCGACGTCGAGCTGCCCGTGCTCGAGCGGCTCGTCGATGCGTACGGCAGCGCGACGAACCCGGTGAGCAACATCAGCTTCCGCGGCATCACATTCGAGCACGGCACCTGGCTCACGCCGAGCTCCGGCAACGGCTACGCGGCCGACCAGAGCGGCTTCCACCTGGTCGGCACAGGTCACGTGGCCACCGCGACCGGCCACTCGCAGAATCTTTCGCGCACGCCCGGGAACATTCGCTTCCGGTTCGCCCAGCGGATCAGCTTCGTCGGCAACAGCTTCAAGCACCTCGGCGGCGTCGGCCTCGACTTCGACACCGGCAGCCAGAAGAACTCGATTGTCGGCAACCGCTTCGAGGACATCTCGTCGGCCGGCATCCAGGTCGGCGGAATCAACGTCGTCGACCACCACCCGAGCGTCGCCGCGCAGACGACCAAGGACAACCGCGTCTCGAACAACCTCGTCACCCGGACCGGCGTGGAGTTCCAGGACGCCGCCGGAATCATGCTCGGATTCACCACGCGCAGCACGGTCGACCACAACGAGATCAGTCAAGTGCCGTGGTCGGGGATTGCGGTCGGCTGGGGCTGGGGTCTACTCGATCCAGGCGGCTATCTGGGGCTGCCGAACGCGGTTCAGGGCGAGTGGGGCAACTGGACGACGCCGACAACAAGCCGCGGCAACCGAATCACCAACAATCGCATCAAGCGCTTTCTGATGGTGCTCTGGGACGGCGGCGCGATCTACACCGTCGGGCAGCAAGGTGCCACGGCCGCTGACGGAGAGCTGATCGCCGGCAACGTCGCCTCCGACAAGCGCCGTCTCGCCGGAGGCAACACGTTCTACACCGACGGCGGGTCGCGCTATGTGACGCTCAAGGGCAACGTCTCATTCGACAACACCCCTGGCATAACCGACTTCGGACCCTGCGGTCTCGATGATTCGCTGCTCACCTGCTGGCTCTACCTGCCGTACGGCAGTGATCGCGGCGGCTGCCGCCCGTACGGCGACCTCACCTACATCGCCAACTACTGGGAGTACGACCGTCCCTACTGGGACGCCTGCCCCTACGAGGGTCACCCCGTCAACGTCGTCGACCAGGGCAACGTCGTGATCACCGGAGGCAATGCGATCTCGCGGAAGATCCTCGACGCGGCCGGTCGGCAGGGGAAGTTCCGCAAGCACGTCGGAGCCGGCTGAGCGGGCAAAAAGAAAGGGCCTCCGAAGAGGCCCTTTCCCTAGAACGTTCCACCAACCGCAATCGCAGGGTTGATCCGTTGGTTCTATGTCTATGTTTATCGGCGTGCCCTCGGAATCCTGTAAGAGCGCGCCGACGCCAATAAGAACACCGCTTGGAGCAGAACGTTGCGCTACTTGATCACCGGGTCCTCGGGATACCTCGGAAGCCGCGTCGCCGAGCGGCTCGCGTCGCAGAAAAACACCGATGCCGTCGTCGGCGTCGACATCCGCCCGCCGGAATTCCGCAGCGAGAACATCGCTTTCCGGCAGACCGACATACGGGATGCCGCGGCGATCGACCAGACGATCGCCGAGGAGCGGCCGGACGTGCTGATCCACATGGCGTTCGTGATGGATCCGACGCAGGACGAACCCGAGACCTACGAGGTCAACGTCAACGGCACCTTCAACGTCCTCGCCGCCGCGGCTGCTCGGGGCGTTGAGCGCGCCTACGTGACCACGGCGACGATGGCCTACGGCGCCTGGCCGGGCAACCCCGTGCCGATCACCGAGATGCAGCCGGTGCACGGTCACGCCCGCTACATGTACGCGCGGCACGCGGCCGAGGCCGATCGGATCGGACAGCTCTGGGCGACGCTGCATCGCCAGCGGCTGATGACGATCATCCGGCCCTGCACGATCTTCGGTCCCGGCGCCGACAACCATCTGGTGCGGATGTGGGATTCGCAGCCGTACATCCCCGACTTCGGCACGGGCGACCAGCCGACGCAGTTCATCCACATCGACGATGCGGTTGACGGGGTGGTCGGACTGGTCAATTCCGCGCAGCCCGGCGCGTTCAATCTCGTGCCCGACGGCGAGATCACGTGGCACCAGTGCGCTGCCGTCGCCGGCATCGAGGTGCGGCCTGTGCGCGAGGAGTCCTTCACGGGACTGGCGAGCGGCATGTGGCGACTGAAGATGAACAACGTCGAGATTCCGCCCAGCTTTGTCGACTTTTTCAAATACCCGTATCTCGCGTCAAATGCCCGCCTGAAACAGGCGGTTCCTGCTTGGCAGCCTGCGCGCACGAGCAGCGAGGTGTTCCGCGATCAGATGGCTGCACGGCTCAGGTGATCGCACCGACCCGTCGATAGGTCGGTCATGAGATACAAAAGCATTATTCGCACGCTGTTGATCATCGGCGCGCTGGCCGCCTTCGCGCCCGCCGCCGCCCAGGCTGAGGCGCCGACCTTCACTTCCGGCCCCGGCGCGTTGACGAGCTCGTCGACCCTGAGTTTCGAATTTTCCCTCCCTGGAGCGCTCGGATACCAGTGCGCCTTCGACGGCGGCGAGTACGGCACCTGCGTCTCGCCTCTCGTGCGACCGACGTTCGGCGACGGCGCTCACACGCTGTCGGTCAAGGCGAACATCATCGTCATAAACCAGCAGTGCATCCCGGACGGATTTGGTGGACAGATCTGCGTCCCGATGCCCACGTCGACGGTGTCCGACGCCGCGACCTACGCCTTCACTGTCGATCGCACACTGCCGAACACAAGTGTCAAGTCCGGACCGAAGAATCGAAGTGCGAGCAAGTCGCGGAACGTCACCTTCAAGTTCTCGTCCGAGGACGGAAGCACGTACACCTGCGCGCTCGACAAGAAGGCCGCCGCAGCCTGCACCTCGCCGTACAAACTGAAGAAGCTCAAGGTGGGCGTGCACACGCTGACGGTCGTCGCGACGGACGCGGCGGGCAACGTGGGCAAGCCGATGACGCGCGTGTTCGCCGTGAACTCGAAGACCAAGGCATTCAAGTTCGTGTCTTCGAAGAAGTACAAGGTGTGCAAGGTGAAAAAGAAGCGTCTGGTCAAGTGCAGGACCAAGAAGCTCTGACCGCACCTAGTACCCTGATCCACCGCAAGGGCGTATAGCTCAGTTGGGAGAGCACCAGCTCGACAAGCTGGGGGTCACTGGTTCGAGCCCAGTTACGCCCACCTCCAGTCGAAGACCCGCACGCGTTGCGGGTTTTCGCTTTTAAGCTCGCTGCATGGCGGTTGAGATCGCGTTCAACAAGGATCCGGGGACCCGCTACCACTCGATCCTCAAGCGCCTTGACGGGGTGACCGTAAGGCTTGAGGGCGGCAGTTGGAATCGCATTGGAGGCGGGACGGGTCGCCTCCCTCACGACGTCGCTCACATGATCGTTGAGCGGGAACTGGCCTACGTCAACGGACTGTGGGGTGTGCTCCTGCGTGGCGGAATGCTTCAGAACGCTTCGATCGTCGACGGACGAAGGTCGCCGGACGCGGCGGGGATTTCAGAGGCCGTCATCGCCCCGGCGCGCGAGGATCTGAGGCGCATCGAGATCGTCGTTCGAGCGGTCGCCGACCTGTCGCTCGAATCGCCCCGCCCCAGCGTCGACGCGTTCAACGCTCTCACCGGCGATCGGTGGCGGACGCCTATCTCGGCCGGCTCTCTGGCGACGATCTGTGCGCAGATGGCGGCAGAGTCCGAGCGCTGGCAGGACGACACCGTCAGGTATCGAATCGAAAGCACTTGCATCTGAGGGCATCTCGGCATACCTTGATTGCGTAGGCGCCACTCGGCAAGTAGCGCCGCGCTCAACATTTCCGCGGGCAGGAAGCCCGCGACTCGGACACTCGTAAAGGACTAAAGATGGACTCGTCATTCCTGCTCTTCGTCGGCATCGTCGCTTTCTGCGCGCTTGTCTGGCTCATTGCAGTCACCCCTCGTCGCGAACAGGCCCCCGCACCGGTTCAGGACGACTGGACGCCGCGTGCGTCGCAGTACGCCGCCGGCAGGGCACCGTCACCGTTGACCCTGCGTGCTGCTGAGAAGCCGATGCAGTTCGCCCAGGAGGGCAAGGACGGGTCGCCGCTGCCGCACGAGCTTCTGCGCGTCTGAGCCCCGCTACCAAATTCCCTTTCAGCTGGACGAACGGCCGAGGGGGAGTAACCCCAAGCGTCCTGTCTAGACGCAAAGTCCGCAGTTTCGTTCCGCGTCCAGATCGGCGGTACAACATACGTGTCCCGGAGCTCCGCACTCCGGGTTGACCAGTCCAAAAGCTCAACTCCGCAACCGAAGGGGGAACGCAATGTCTCAGGTAAATCCACTCGTATTCGGGGCCGTAGTCCTCGCGCTCGTCGCGATCGTCATGGTCGTCCCGAAACTGCTCGCCAAGCCCGAAGGGGAAACGGCCGACGAGCTTTACGTGGATTCGCTGCGTTCCTTCTACGACGCTCCCGACGTTGCGCGGCCGACCGCCGCGCACGTCGGTGCCGTCACCCCCGCACGAGCTGAGGTACCGGCCGGTGCGCCGCGAGCGCAGTCCCCGGTCGCCGCACCGCCGGTACCGAACAGCGACCCGCAGGTGAGCCGCCCGGCTCCTCTGCGACTGCCGACCGTTTAGGTCCTCAGCGCGGTTTCAGGTAGGCCACGAGCATTTCCCAGAACTGCTCGTAGCTTGCCGTCAGGTCAAAGGATCCGGGCGCGGTCAGCCAGTCGAAGGTGACGCCGCGCACGGCTCCGATGATCAGCGACGCGTTGGCATCCTGATCGATCGCCGGGTCGATCTCACCGTCCTCGACGCCCTCGTCCCACCAGTGCCGACCGAGTTCGCGCCAGCGTTTGTGAACTGCCGCAAAGGCGGC
The DNA here is from genome assembly GCA_964455545.1 of uncultured Thermoleophilaceae bacterium. Taxonomy (GTDB): domain Bacteria; phylum Actinomycetota; class Thermoleophilia; order Solirubrobacterales; family JACPNS01; genus JACPNS01. The sequence continues at coordinate 21,664 of CAYVWQ010000014.1, forward strand.
GCCGATGTCGTTGCGCGGATCCGTCGCCTCGCCCATCAGCCGGTAGAGAAGCAGCAGGTACTCCGGGCGGCGTTCGGCTAGTTCGAGATGGGCAAACAGCATCGCGCGTAGGGCCGGCAGGCCGCGCTTTCCCGCGATTGCGGGACCGACCACGTCGTGCTCCCACTCGTGGATGTGGGTTTCAATCACCGCGTCGAGGAGGTTCTCCTTCGATCCGAAGTGGTGGTTGACAAGCCCGCGCGAGACGCCGGCGCGCTCGCCGATCGCGGCGACGCTGCTGTCGTGGTAGCCGCGTTCTGCGAAGAGGGCGGATGCGGCCTCGATCAGCGCCTGGCGGGCCTCATCGGCCTGGATCTGGCGTTGATTCTTGGCGGCGGCTTCCATGACTTGCAGAGAGACGTTACTATCCAGCTTGCTGAACGCTCAACAAGCGAAACTGAACTTACAGGAGCATCTGAGAATGGGCAAGCAGAACGGCAACCGAACGTTCGTGATCGGCGTCGGTATGACCAAGTTCGAAAAGCCGGGCAGCAAGGAGTGGGACTACCCGGACATGGTCCTCGAAGCCGGGACCAAGGCGCTCGAGGACGCCGGTATTGACTACAAGGAGATCGAGCAGGCGTTCGTCGGATATTGCTACGGAGACAGCACCGCCGGCCAGCGCGCGATTTACGGCCTGGGCCTCACCGGCATCCCGGTCGTGAACGTCAACAACAACTGCTCGACCGGCAGCAGCGCGCTGTACATGGCGCGCCAGGCCGTCAAGGGCGGGCTCGCGGAGTGCGCGATCGCCGTCGGCTTCGAGAAGATGGAGAAGGGATCGCTGGGGGCGAAGTTTCTCGATCGGACGAACCCGATGGACAAGCACGTGATGACGATGATCGAAGGTCGCGGCGGCTGGGAGGAGTCGCCGCCGGCGCCGCAGATGTTCGGCAACGCCGGTCGTGAGCACATGGAGAAGTACGGCAGCAAGCCCGAGCACTACGCGTGGATCGGCTGGAAGAACCACAAGCACTCGGTCAACAACCCGTACGCGCAGTTCCAGGACGAGTACACGATCGAGGAGATCCAAGAGGCGAAGGAGGTGCACACTCCGTTGACCAAGCTGCAGTGTTCGCCGACCTCCGACGGATCCGGCGCAGTGATCATCGCCAGCGAGGACTTCGTCGAGTCGCACGGCCTCTGGGACCAGGCCGTCGAGATCGTCGGACAGGCGATGGTCACCGACATGGAGAGCACGTTCGACGGCGCCTCGTCGATCAACATCGTCGGCTTCGACATGTCGAAGACGGCAGCCGAACAGGCGATGGACGAGGCCGGCGTGACGATCGACGAGGTCGACGTGATCGAGCTGCACGACTGCTTCAGCGCCAACGAGCTGATCACCTACGAGGCCCTCGGAATGGCCGAGGTCGGTCACGGGCACGAGCTGGTCGAGGCCGAGGACACGACGTACGGCGGCCGCTGGGTCGTCAATCCGTCGGGCGGCCTGATCAGCAAGGGCCACCCGCTCGGCGCCACCGGACTCGCGCAGTGCAGCGAGCTGACCTGGCAGCTGCGCGGACAGGCCGACAAGCGCCAGGTCGAAGGCGCTGAGGTCGCGCTGCAGCACAACATCGGACTCGGCGGCGCCGCCGTGGTCACGGTCTACAAGCCGGCCGTGAAGAGCGAAGCCGCGGTCGCCTGATGTCGATCGCGTTCACAGACGAGCAGAAGGCGTTCCGCGACGCGATCGACGAGTTCGCCGCGCGCGAATGCGGCACGCTCGAGCAGCGCAAGGAGCTGACGGCTGACGGCACAGAGCCGACCAACATGGGCATCATGAAGAAGCTCGGCGAGCTCGGCTGGACCGGCGTGTCGATCGAGGAGGAGTACGGCGGCGCCGGCGGAGGAGTGGTCGACCAGACGATCTTCCTCGAGGGTCTCTCGCGTGGGATGATCCCGGCGGCAGGGTTCGGCACCACGGCAATCGTCCAAGGTGCTTACCAGCGCCACGGCACCGAGGAGCAGAAGCAGTCGATGCTCGGCGGCATCTGCAAAGGCAACGTCGAGGCGATCGTGATGAGCGAGCCAGGCTCCGGTAGCGACGTCGGTTCGCTGCAGTGCCGCGCCGAGAAGGTCGAGGGCGGCTACGTCATCAACGGCCAGAAGACGTGGTGTTCGAACGCCCAGGTGATGAGCAACGTGCTGACGATCGTCCGCACAGACAGCTCGGGCTCCAAGCACGAAGGCATCACGATGCTCGGTGTGCCGGCCGGCACCGACGGCATGGAGATCTCGCCGATTCCGACGCTCGCCGGCCCGCACGAGGTGAACGACATCTTCTTCACTGACTGTTTCGTGCCTGAAGACGCGCTGCTCGGCGAGGAGGGCAACGGCTGGATGCAGCTGATGACCGGTCTCAACTCCGAGCGGATGATTCTCTCGGCGATGTACCTCGGGATCGCCCAGCGCGCATTCGACGACACGCTCAGCTACGTGAAGGAGCGCCAACAGTTCGGCAGGCCGATCGGTTCGTTCCAGGCGCTGAAGCACCGGCTCGCCGACATGGCTACAGAGCTCGAGTGCCTGCGACTGCTGATCTACGACATCGCCGAGCAGATCGACGCCGACCCGACGCGCGTATTTGCGAAAGAAGCGTCGATGGCGAAGCTAAAGAGCACCGAGGTCGCCAAGTACATCTCGCTCGAAGGCATGCAGATGATGGGCGGCTACGGCTACGCGCTCGAGTACGACATGGAGAAGCACGTCCGCGCCGGCCTCGTCGGCACGATCTTTGCCGGCACAAGCGAGATCCAGCGGGAGATCATCGGGGCGACGCTCGGCCTGTAAGACTGGGGTTCATGCACCGCGGCCACAAAGTTCAACACCCGGCCCTGTTCGTCGGCGTGTTTCTTGCGCTCGCGGTCGGCGCGATGGTGCTGATTCTCGCGGGCAACCAGAAGGTGGACACCGGCAGCGGCGGTACTCCCGGCGGAAGCGTGAAAGCCACGGACTGCCCGCGGCAGGATCCGCCGGCAGGCGTGAAGCTCAGCGACATCGAGGGGAAGACCGTCGGTGAGGCTGAAGCCTGGGCCAAAGACAACGGATTCGCGTTCAGGGTTGTCCAAGAGGACGGCGAGAACTTTGCCGTGACGGCCGACTACAGCACAGACCGGGTCAACACGCAGGTCGAAGCCGGCGTGGTGACCCGGTACTGCGGGAACTTCTAGACGCTCGGCGGCGCCGGTGGTGCCGGCGGAGCGGGCGGCGCCGGCGGCTCGGGCATTCCGGCAGGAGCTGCAGCGGGGGCACCCTCGCCCGGCGGGAACTCGCCGGTGTAGCCCTTCTCGCGCAACGACGCGACTACGTCGTCGTCACCGAACTTCGGCCAGTCCTCGGTCAGCAGGCCGTACCAGACCTGGGTGCGGGCGATGAAGCTGAACAGGTAAGTCATCGCGTTCTGCAGGCCAGAGGCCTCTTTGCCCGTGATCACGATCGCGAACCAGACGATGATCGCGATGATCTCGAGGGCGATCATGAATACGTAGGCGACGATGTAAAACGGGATGTAGAGGATGATCCTGAAGAGGACCTTCATGCGGCTGTACTTCTCGAGCGGCGGACCGATCACCAGGTGGCCGGCGTACGGCTCGTCGCCGTTGCCGTTGAAGGGCGGGAACTTGTCGGTGATCAGCCACAAGTAGGTGCTGACACGCGTCCAGTAACGGTGGAACCCAACGAGGAAGTCGTACATGCCCGGCGGGAACTTCGCGGTGAAGAGCAGGACGAACCAGGCGATGATCGTGACAATCCCGGCCGCGATGCCGTAAAGCGTTAGCCAGATCATGTGCGGGATCACCGTTATAAAACGGAAGAACGTCGTCAGACGGCTTCGCTTCTCCTGGTGGTCTGCGTAAAACGCAACCACATCTGGCGGGAACGAAAAACTTGAGTCAGGTGCTGGATTCATCGGTCGCTTTCCTGGATGGGGAACAAGTGATCCCAAGATACGGGAAAATGTGGACGAAAAAGGGGACGTTTGTTTCCGGCCGGTGATCTACGATCCCGGCCGATGAACGTCACGCTTCCAGACGGCACCGTGCTCGACCTAGAAGCTGGCGCGACTGGGGGAGATGCGGCGCTCGCGATCGGCGAGGGGCTGGCCCGGGCCGCGCTTGCGATCGAGGTGAACGGCGAGCTCCGCGACCTCGCGCGGCCGCTCGACGACGGCGCGCAGATCAACATCATCACCCAGCGCTCGCCAGAGGCGCTCGAGCTGCTGCGGCACGACACGGCGCACGTTCTTGCGGCGGCGGTGATGGAGCTGTATCCGGGCGTGAAGATCTCGATCGGCCCGCCGATCGAGAACGGCTTCTACTACGACTTCGAGTTCCCGGAAGGGTCCGAGATTTCGGACGCCGACTTCCCGCGCATCGAGGCGAAGATGAAGGAGCACATCAAGGCCAAGGAAGTCTTCACCCGCCAGGATGTGACGACCGGCGAGGCGATGGACAAGTTCGCCCATGAGGGCCAGGACTACAAGGTCGAGCTGATTGAGGACCTGATCAAGAACGAGGGCGCCGACACCGTCTCTCTGTACACGAACGGCCCGTTCACCGACCTCTGCCGCGGGCCGCACGAGCCCGACACCTCACGCATCAAGGCCTTCAAGCTGACGTCGATCGCAGGCGCGTACTGGCGCGGCGACTCAAGCCGGACGATGCTCACGCGTATCTACGGCACGGCGTTCTTCAGCAAGGACGACCTCAAGCATCACCTCGCGATGATCGAGGAGGCGAAGAAGCGCGACCATCGCCGTCTCGGGAAGCAGCTCGACCTCTTCAGCTTCAACGAGCTCTCGCCCGGAAGCCCGTTCTGGCACCCGAACGGCATGAAGATCTGGAACGCGCTCGCCGAACTCTGGAGCGAGCAGAACGTCCTGCGCGGCTACAACGAGGTGCGCACGCCGATCATCTACGACGCGGAGCTCTTCAAGCAGTCCGGCCACTGGGACAACTACCGCGACAACATGTACTTCACCGAGGTCGAGGAGCGCGTTTACGGCATCAAGCCGATGAACTGCCCGGCGCACATCCAGATCTACAAGGACGACCGCCGCAGCTACCGCGATCTTCCCCTCCGGCTGATCGAGCAGGGCCTGGTGCACCGCCACGAGCCGTCGGGCACGCTGCACGGCCTGATGCGCGTCCGTCACATCACGCAGGACGACTCGCACATCTTCTGCACGGAGGATCAGATCCAGCAGGTCGTAACCGAGGTACTCGACCACGCTTTCTACATGTATGAGATCTTCGGCTTCGAGTACTCGCTCGAGCTCTCGACGCGCCCCGAGAAGCGCCTGGGGAGCGAAGAGATGTGGGACAACGCCGAGGCCGGCCTGAAGGGCGCGCTTGAGGCCAACGGGCTCGAGTACGAGCTGAATGAGGGCGACGGCGCGTTCTACGGCCCGAAGATCGACATGCACATGAAGGACTCACTCGGCCGCAGCTGGCAGCTCGGAACGATCCAGCTCGACTACCAGATGCCCGAGCGCTTCGACATGACCTACACGGCGGCAGACAACTCGGAGCAGCGCCCCGTGATGGTCCACCGCGCGCTGTTCGGCAGCTTCGAGCGCTTCATCGGAATCCTGATCGAGCACTTCGGCGGCGAGTTCCCGCTGTGGCTCTCACCGACCCAGGTTCAGCTGATCCCGGTCAGCGACAAGCACAACTCCGAGGCGCAGCAGCTGGCGGATCGGCTTTCCGCCGCGGGGCTGCGTCCGCACGTCGACACGCGTACCGAATCCGTCGGCAAGAAGATCCGTGAGGCCGAGCTGGCGAAGGCGCCCTATATGTGGGTCGTCGGCGACGAGGAAGTCGAGTCAGGCACCGTCGCGCCGCGCAAGCGGCACGACGAGGGCGACTCCGAGCGAATCCCGATCGAGGACGCGATCGCTCTCCTGATTGAGGAGAACGAATCGCGCGCCCGTCCTGCTCAGCAGGCGCCCGAGAGCTGATCCCAGGCGATCGCCGGCTGCGACCAGACCATCGTTCCAAGGTCTTCGACGGGATTGGCTCCGAACTGGTAGCTCCCGCCGACCACACCGTTGGTCCCGACTCGCCAGACATAGTTGCCGCCTGTGCCGGTGGTGTACGACACCGCCCATGACCCGTCGGCGTAGACGGTCACGCCGGAGACGGTGAAGTTGTCGTAGGAATTGATGTCGGATCCGAGCCCCGACGTGCGCATGTAGCGCCACGAGAAGTTCGGACAATGCACGTAGCGCTGCTCGACCGTGCACTTGGGCCAGGGCCCGGCGGCGCAGTCCGAGAAGGCGGAGTTGAGGAAGTAGGGACTGATGTAGTTGAAGGCCTCTGTGCCGGTGAGCTCGCGGCCGGGAGCCGGGAACAGCGGCGTCGAACCGCCTCCGCCGCCGCCGACGGGGACCACCTCGAGCGGGGCCTTCACCTTGCTCGTGATTTTGCCGGCACGCGCCTTGGTCGTCACCGTGACCTTTTTGGATCCGAGCGCCTTCAACTTCGCGGCGTAGGCGCCGCTCTGGTTGCCGCTCCGCCATGTCGTCAAGTACTTCTGGGTCGTCTTCGGGGACGTCGTCTTCTTCAGCGAGAGTTTCTTGCCCGCGGCGGAAACAGTGACCTTGCTGGGCTTGTACTTCGAAGCGACCCGCTTCGTGCTCGCAAGTGTCACGACGAGTCGCGTCTCGGCGCCGTTCACTACGACCTTCGAGCTGACTTTGAACTTGGCGGCGGCTTGGGCGCTGGCAGGGAGCAGGAGGACGATTACCAGGGGTAGGCAGATACGAGCGATTGTCTTGAGCATGATTTCAATCTAACGTCGCCCGACCGGGAAGCAACGGACTTCGTTATCCTTTGTCCACTTGTTGTTTGCAGCGCCCACACCCGATTTCGATTCCGCGAAGGCTGATGCCCTCGCGCAGGTAGGCGCCAACTAGTGGCAGTTCCTCGCAGGTTTGACCGCCGCCCTCCGGAGCGGGACAACACCAGGATCAACGAGCGCATCCGCGTCAAGGAAGTGCGCCTGATCGGTGAAGACGGCCAGCAGATCGGCGTCATTCCGACCGACGAGGCGCTGAAGTACGCGCAGGACCGCGACCTCGACCTCGTCGAAGTCTCGGCCGAGTCGCGCCCGCCCGTCTGTCGCGTCCTCGACTACTCGAAGTACAAGTACGAGCAGGCGCAAAAGACCAAGGCCGCCAAGAAGCACCAGACCCAGATCACCATCCGCGAGATCAAGCTGCGCCCGAAGATCGGCCAGCACGACTACGACACCAAAAAAGGCCACGTCGTGCGCTTTCTCAAGCACGCCGACAAGGTCAAGGTGACGATCATGTTCCGTGGACGCGAGCGCGAGCACCCGGAGCGCGGCCGCGAACTGTTGATGCGGCTCGCCGAAGAGGTCCAGGAGCTCGGGCAGATCGAACAGCACCCGCTGCAGGAGGGCCGCAACATGACGATGGTCCTCGGTCCGACCAAAGAGGCGGTCAAGGCTCACGCCGATGAGACGCAGGCCAAGGAAGAGGCTTCAAAGAAGGCCAAGCGCGAGCGCAAGGCCGCCGAGGCGCGTGCTCACGAGGAGCGCGTAAAGGCCATGCGCGAGGCCGAAGAGGCCGAGAAGGCCGCGGCTGCGGCCGGTGAATCTCAGGATTCATAGCCCGGGCAGCTCACCGCGTGTGCTTTAATGCCTCGCCGATATGCCCAAGCAGAAGACACACAGCGGCGCGAAGAAGCGCTTCACCGTAAGCGGAACCGGCAAGGTCCGCGGCCGCCACGGCATGTCGTCGCACAACCTCGAGCACAAGAGTGCCAAGCGCAAGCGCGATTTCGCGCGTCCGATCACGATGGACAAGGACACCGCGCCGCGCATCAAGAAGCTGCTCGGTAAGTAAGACTTTCCAGGAGCCCGTCCGTATGACCCGTTCAACCAACGCAGTCGCATCACGCCGTCGCCGCAAGGCCGTGCTGGCGCGCGCCAAGGGTTATCGCGGAGAGAAGAACTCCAGCTACCGCCGCGCCAAGGAGCAGCTGCTCAAGTCCGACAGCTACGCCTACCGGGACCGTCGCAACAAGAAGCGTGACTTCCGCCGTCTTTGGATCACGCGCATCAACGCCGCCGCCCGCCAGGAAGGCATGAGCTACTCGCAGCTGATGCACGGCCTGAAGCTCGCCGGCATCGAAGTCGACCGCAAGATGCTCGCGGACATCGCCGTCCGTGACGCCGAGGCTTTCCGACGCTTTACCGAGGCCGCCCGCGAGGCGGTTGCCTGAGCACGCGACTTTTCGCGACTCTCGCATCCGACTTCACCCGGGCGCCCTGCAACAGCACGGCGCCTTTTTTATTGCCCGAACATGATCACTTCACGAGACAACCCGCAGATCAAAGAGCTGAAAAAGCTCCAGGAGAAACGCTTCCGCATGCGCCGCGGCCAATTCGCGGCCGAGGGCGAGGATCTGGTGCTGGCCGCGCTCGGCGCAGGTTGGACGCCCGAGCGGATCTTCGTGACGCCGGACGCCCCCGACGAATTGCTCGGCCATCCGAACGCGTGGCCGGTCGAGTACGACATCCTCGCCGGCGCTTCGTCGCTCGGATCGGGCGCGCGCGCCATCGCGGTATTCGCAGCGCGGGACGGCCACTCGCCGGAGCTCGGCTCGCTGAATCTTTACGTCGAGGGCGTCGCCGACCCCGGAAACGTCGGCACGCTGATCCGCTCGGCGTCGGCGTTCGCGGACGGTCCGGTGCTGCTCGGCCCCGGCTGCGCCGAGGCATGGTCACCGAAGGCGCTGCGCGCCGGGATGGGGGCGACGTTCGCGAATCCGCCGGCCGAGGTCGAGTCCGTGCCCGAAGGGGCGACGCTCGTCGCGCTCGACGGCGAAGGCGACATCGACTTGCAGGACGTAGAGGTCGACGGGCCTGTCGTAATCTGCGCGGGCGCCGAGCGTGAGGGGCTCTCACCGGCGACGCTCGAACGCGCCGACCTCGTCGCGCGGATCCCGATGCGTGACGCCGGCCCGGAGTCGTTGAACGTCGCGATGGCAGCATCTGTTGCGCTGTATGAGCTCGCTGAAAGAGATGACCAGTCGACTGAGAATGAACTTTGAGAATGTCTGAGACCGTCGAGAAAATCCAAGCAATCGAAGCCGCCGGGGTGGCCGCGATCGGCTCCGCCGAAACTCTCGCGGAACTCGAGGAGGTGCGGATCCGCTTCCTCGGTCGCAAGGCCGACCTCGGCTCGATTCTCAAGTCGATCGCGACGCTTCCGCCCGAGGAGAAGGGCCCGGTCGGCAAGGCCGGCAATCAGACCCGCGTGAAGCTTGAATCGCTGCTCGGCGAGCGCCAGGAGTCGCTTGAGACGGCGCAGCTGACGAAACTGCTCGAGGACGACCGCATCGACATCACGCTCCCCGGCTCACCGGTCGCCGGAGGCGGTGCGTTGCACCCGATCACCCGGGTGCGCCGCGAGATCGAGGACGTCTTCATCGGCATGGGTTATCAGGTGGCTGAAGGCCCCGAGGTCGAGAAGGTGCACTACAACTTCGACGCGCTCAACCACTCGCCGAACCACCCGGCGCGCGAGTGGACTGACACCTTCTACTTCGAGGACGACGTCCTGCTGCGCACGCACACCTCACCGGTGCAGATCCGCGTGATGGAGGAGCAGCCGCCGCCGGTCTATGTGATCGTGCCCGGCAAGGTCTACCGCCGCGACTCGGACGCCACGCACACGCCGATGTTCCATCAGATCGAGGGCCTGGCCGTCGACGAGGGGATCACGCTGGGCGACCTGCGCGGCACCCTGCTCGAGTTCGCGCGCGCGATTTTCGGCGACGAACGCGACGTGCGCCTGCGTCCGCACTTCTTTCCGTTCACCGAGCCGAGCGTCGAAGTCGACGTGTCCTGCTTCAAGTGTTCCGGCTCCGGCCATCTGAAGGATGGCTCGCGCTGCAACCTCTGCAAGGGCACCGGCTGGATTGAGATTCTCGGATCGGGAATGGTCGACCCGAACGTCTTCGGCTTCGTGCGCGAGAGCGGCTACGACCCCGAGAAGGTGCAAGGGTTTGCCTTCGGCATGGGCGTCGAGCGGATCGCCTTCCTCAAGCACGGCATTCCCGACCTGCGGCTCTTCTACGAAAACGACCTGCGCCTGCTCGCGCAGTTCGAGGCTGGGGGCTACTGATGCGCGTACCGATGGAGTGGCTCGCCGAGTACTGCGATGCGCAGTTGCCGGCTCACGAGCTTGCAGAACGCCTGGCCCTGACGGGAACTGAGGTCGAGCGGATCGCCCGGCACGGGGTTGCAGACCCGGACGGCTTCGTCGTCGGCAAGGTGCTGACGCGCGAGAAGCACCCCGACGCCGACAAGCTGAGCGTCTGCACGGTCGACACCGGCGCTGAGGACGGACCCCAGACGATCGTGTGCGGCGCGCCCAACGTCGACGCCGGGCAGACCGTCGCCGTGGTGCAACCCGGCGCCGTGATGCCCGACGGAACAAAGATCAAGAAGGCGAAGCTGCGCGGCGTCGAGAGCAACGGCATGATCCTCTCCGAGCGCGAGCTCGAGATCAGCGAGGATCACGACGGGATCATCGAGCTCGACAAGCACTTCGACGTCGAAGGCGTCGCTCCCGGAACACCGCTCGCAGAGGTGATCGCGCCGGGCCAGGACGTCCTCGAGCTCGAGATCACGCCGAACCGGCCGGACTGCCTTGGCATTTATGGGGTCGCTCGCGAAGTGCACGCGATCACCGGCAGCGAGTTGAAGCCGCTGCCCGAGGGCGCTGACGCGTCCGGCGACGAGAGCTTCTCGATCGAGGTCGAGGATCACTCGCTCTGTCCGCGGTTCACTGCGCGGATCGTCCGCGGCGTGAAGGTCGGCCCGTCGCCGCTGTGGCTCAAGGCGCGGCTTTCGGCCGCCGGCCAGCGCCCGATCAACAACATCGTTGACGTCACGAACTACCTGATGCTGCTGACCGGGCAGCCGATGCATGCCTTCGACCTCGACAAGATCCGCGGCGACAAGCTGATCGTCCGCAATGCCAGGCCCGGCGAGAAAATCACGACGCTCGACGGCGTCGAGCGCGAGCTCGACGACCAGATGGTGCTGGTCTGCGACGCCGAGGGGCCGAGCGGCATCGCCGGCGTGATGGGCGGGCAGGTCAGCGAGGTCTCCGAGGACACGACGAACGTACTGATCGAGATCGCTTCATGGAACGGCCCGAACATCCACCGTACGAGCCAGAAGCTCGCGCTGCGCAGTGAGGCTTCGGGCCGCTTCGAAAAAGGTCTCTCGCCGCAGCTCCCGCTCGAGGTGCAGCCGCTTGCGAGCGCGCTCATCCTTGAGGTCGCCGGGGGAACCGTCGCGAGTCCAACGATCGACGTCGCGGGGGAGATCCCGCCGGTCGAGCCCATCGAATTGCGCGAGAGCCGCGTCTCGGGCCTGCTCGGCACGAGCATCCCGCTCGCGCGCTGCGCGGAGATTCTCGAGGCGCTCGACTTCAGCGTCGAGGTAGGCGCCGAGTCGCTCAAGGCGACCCCGCCGCACTACCGCGCCGCGGACGTCACGCGCGAGGCCGACCTGATCGAGGAGGTCGCGCGGATCGAGGGCGTCGACAAGATCGAGGCGACCCTGCCGTCTTCGCCGACGGCGCTCGGCAGCCTCACGCCGGCGCAGAAGCTCAAGCGCGGTCTTGAAGACCTGCTCGCCGGCAACGGCTACAGCGAGGCGATCACCTGGAGCTTCACGAGTCCCGAGGCCCTCGCAAAGCTGGCACCCGGCGCGTCGCTGCCCGGTGAGACGCTGCGGATCGCCAACCCATTGTCCGAGGATCAGTCGGTCATGCGCCCGCTCGTTCTCGGCGGCCTGCTCGAGGTCGCCAGGCACAACTTCGCCCGTGGCGCCGACGGCGTGCGGGTGTTCGAGGTCGGCACTGTCTACGGCGGCACGATCCACGACCCCGTCGAGCACCAGGCCCTGGCTCTGCTGCTGAGCGGTCACACCCACGAGGCCTCCTGGCGGGATGCCGACGTGCCCGCGGGCGATTTCTTCGCGCTGAAGGGGATCGTCGAGGCGATCGCGGCGAATTCCGGCGTCGAGATCGTCTACGCCCCGGTCGACGCGGCCGACCACCCGTACCTGATTCCGGGCCGCGCGGCCCAGCTCAGCGCCGACGGCGTCGAGATCGGGTACCTCGGCGAGGTCCACCCGCTCGTCGCGAAGGCCCACGATCTTCAGTCGGCGGTCGCCGCCGAGATCAACCTCGACCTGCTCGCAGGCGCCCTGCCCGATCCCGTCACCTTCGAGGCCTTCTCGAGCTTCCCGCCGGCGCGCGAGGACATCGCCGTCGTCGTGCCGACGACAGTCAGCGCGGGTGAGGTTGTGGACGCGGTCGAGCAGTCGGCCGGCAAGTACCTGGTGGACGCGACCGTGTTCGACGTGTTCGAGGGCGAACAGGTCGGCGAGGGCAAGAAGTCGCTCGCGGTCAGGCTCACCTACTCGGCGCCCGACCGCACGCTGACCGACAAAGAGACCGAAAAGGCGCGCAAGTCCATCACGCGCAAGCTCGAGGAGATCGGCGGGGCGCTGCGTGGCTGAGTCGCCTGACAAGGTCGCGGTACTGGGCGCTGCCGGCTTCGCCGGCGCACTCTGCGCCGACATCGTCTGGCGTCACCCGGAGCTGGAGCTGAGCGTGGTGACCGCGCGCAGCGACGCGGGCTCGCGTCTGTCGGACGTGCATCCGCGTTACGACGTGCCGCTCACGCTCGAGCAGGCAGACTTCGACGACATCGCATCCCGGGCCGGGTCCGCGCTTGTCGCGTACCCGCACAAGGAGGCGGCGCCCTCAGTGGCTGAGCTGCTCGACCGCGGCATGAAAGTCGTCGATCTCTCCGCCGACTTCCGGCTTTCGCAGGCCGAGTACGAGGAGTACTACCAACCGCACGAGCGGCCGGAACTGCTGGACCGCGCCGTTTACGGGCTCACCGAACGGCACCGCGAGCTGATCCGCGAGACCGACCTGGTCGCCAACCCGGGCTGTAACTCGACCGCCGCGCTGCTCGGCCTGTACCCGGTCGCCGACCTGACCGACGACGTGGTCGTGGACATCAAGGCGGGCGTCTCCGGCGCCGGGCGCAAGGCAGTCGACGGAACCCACTTCACCAACGTCGTTGAGAACCTCACGCCGTACAGCATCGGTCGCCACCGCCACCGCGCCGAGTTGATCCAGGAACTCTCGATCGACACGGTCAGCTTCGCCACGCACCTCGTCCCGCTCGATCAGGGGATCATGGCGACGATCTACTTCACACCCGGCGAGCCGGTCACGCAGCACGACCTGCTCGCGCGCTTCAACGAGTTCTACGCCGGTGAGCCGTTCATCCGCGTCGTCGAATCTCCGCCGGGGGTTCGGGACGTGCGCGACACCAACGCCGCAGCGATCTTGCCGGCCGTCGAACAGGACACCGGCCGCGTCGTGATCTATTCGGTGATCGACAACCTTTGGAAGGGCGCCTCGGGCGCCGCCGTTCAGAATCTGAACGTGATGCTCGGGCTCGACGAGACTGCCGGGCTCGCCGGGGCGCGGATCGAGGGCGGCCATGTCTGAGCCGCTCGCCGTCCCGTCGCTCTTTGATTCGCGCTGGGTCGACCTGCCCGAATTTGCTGAGGTGCTCGACCCGAACACGCTGCCGAAGGGATTCCGCGCAGGCGGAGTCGCAGCGGGAATCAAGCCGAGCGGCAACCCCGACTTCGGAATCGTCGTCAGCGACGTCGAGGAGACGACCTCGGCCGCGCGCTTCACCAGCTCGAGCGCCCCGGCTCCGCCGGTGCAGGTCTGCCGCACGAAGGTCGATCTCGACGCGATCCGCGCCGTCGTCGTCAACAGCGGCAACGCCAACGCCGCCACCGGCCCGATGGGGCGCGACAACGCCTATTACATGCAGGGGGCCGGCGCGCTCGCCGCGGGGGTGCCGGAGAGCCGTGTCGCTGTCGCCTCTACCGGCGTGATCGGCCGTCAGCTCGACACGCGCGCGATCACCAAGGGTGCCGCCGCGGTCACACGCGAGCTCGCCGCAGACAATGCGATCAGCTTCGCCACGGCGATCTGCACCACCGACCTCTGGATCAAAGCGGCGACCCTGCGGATCGAACTCTCTGGCGGGCCGGTGACGATCTCGGCGCAGGCAAAGGGCGCCGGGATGATTGCCCCGCTGCACCAGCCACACGCGACGCTGCTCGCCTTCGTCGAGACCGACGCAAAGCTCACGGCCGAGCAGGCCGACTCGCTGCTCGGTGACGCCGTGACCCGGTCGTTCGACCGCGTGACAGTCGACGCGCAGCTTTCGACCAACGACAGCGTCTTTCTGATCGCCAGCGGCGCGAGCGGGGTGGAGGTCGCAGGCGACGACCAGGCGAAGTACGCGGAAGCCCTGAACGCGCTGCTCAAGGGTCTCGCGATCTCGCTCGTGCGCGACGGCGAAGGGGCCGAGCGGATCGGCCGGATCACCGTCACCGGCGGCGACGCTGACCTGTGCGAAAAAACCGCCCGCGCGATCGCCGATTCACCGCTTGTGAAAACAGCGCTCAACGGCGGAGACCCGAACTGGGGCCGGATCATGCAGGCCGCCGGAATGGCGCTTTCAACGGGCAAGCCCGAGGCGATCGACATCACGATCGAAGGCATGCAGGTGGCCAGCAACGGAATCGCCGACCGCTTCGAGCTCTCTGAGCTGGAGCAGCTCGTGAGCGGCCGTGAAGTCGAGTACGCGGTGAAGATCCCCGGGGAAGGCCATGAGGCGACCGTCTACTTCTCGGACCTCGGCCACGCCTACGTCACACTCAACGCCGAATACACCACCTAGGAGCCGCAGATGCCGCGTGACGTCTCAACACTGCTCGAAGCGCTCCCGTACATCCGGGAGTTCCACGGCCGCACGATCGTGATCAAGTACGGCGGCGCCGCGATGGTGCGCGAGGATCTGCGAGAGAGCTTCGCCCGCGATGTCGTGCTGCTCAAGTACGTCGGCATGCACCCGGTGATCGTCCACGGCGGCGGCAACGAGATCAGCGAGCACATGGACAAGCTGGGCCTTGACGTCGAATTCGTCGACGGCCTGCGCGTGACCGACCAGGAAACGGTCGACGTTGCGCGCATGGTGCTGATCGGCAAGGTCAACAAGGACATCGTCCAGCGGATCAACCGCTACGGCCAGCTCGCGGTCGGCATCTCGGGAGACGACGGCGGGATGTTCCGCGTCAGCAAGACCACGCCGGGCGGCACCGACGTCGGCTTCGTCGGGCAAGTGGACTACGTCAACACCGGCCTGCTCGACCACATCCGCGACGACTACATCTCCGTGATCGCGCCGATCGGGTCCGACCGCAACGGACAGTCCTACAACATCAACGCCGACGAGGCCGCCGGAGCTGTCGCGCACGCGCTCGGCGCCAGCAAGACGATCTTTCTGACCGACGTGGCCGGCTGGCTCGCCGACCCCTCAGACCCGTCCTCGCTGATCAGCCAGACCACGACCGACGCCGTCGAGAAGGCGCTTCCGGGTGTAGACGGGGGAATGAAGCCGAAGCTCCAGGCCTGCATCGACGCGATTCGTGGCGGCGGTTCGTCGGCCAGCATCGTCGACGGGCGTGAAAAACATTCGATCCTGCTCGAGCTCTTCACCGACGAGGGTTTCGGCACGCAGATCACTCCGGAGCGGTGAGCGGCATGGCGCTTCCGGATCGGTACGGCGAGAACTCCGCGCAGACCGCCAACTACGCGCGCTTCGGCCTTGAGTTCGTCCGCGGCGAGGGCGTGCACCTCTACGACGCCGAGGACAACGCGTACCTCGACTTCCTCTGCGGACTGGGCGTTACAAGCCTCGGGCATTGCCACCCGGACATCGTCGCCGCGATCGAGTCACAGGCGAGCGAGCTGATCCACACCTCGAACCTGTTCTGGACTCCGCCGGCCGAGGAGCTCGCCCGTGCGCTCACCGCCGCGAGCTTCGCTGACAAGGTCTTCTTCTGCAACTCCGGCGCCGAGGCCAACGAAGCGGCGATCAAACTGGCCCGCGCCCACGCCTACGGCAACGGCAGCCCGGCGCGCGAGATCGTCGTGCTCGAGCAGGCCTTCCACGGTCGCACGCTGGGTGCGCTCTCGGCGACACCGCAGGAGGACAAGCAGGCGCCGTTCACTCCGTTGGTCCACGGTTTCCGCACCGCGCCGAACGACGATGCCGCGACGGTCGCTGAGGCAGTGACTCCTCAGACGTGCGCGGTGCTTATCGAGCCGGTGCAGGGGGAGGGCGGAGTTTTTGCCGTGCCGGACGACGTGCTGATCGCCGCGCGCGAGCAGTGCGACGCCGTGGGCGCGCTGTTGATCTTCGACGAGGTCCAGTGTGGCCTCGGTCGGACCGGCTCGACTTTCGCTTACGAGCAGACGCCGGTCGTGCCCGACGTGATGACGATCGCCAAGGCGCTCGGCGGTGGCCTGCCGATCGGCGCGACGCTCGCAGCCGAGCACTGCTCAGATGCGCTCAAGGCGGGGTTTCATGGCTCGACCTTCGGTGGCAATCCGGTCTGCAGCGCGGCCGCAAACGCGGCGTTCGGGCGACTCTCCGACCCGGATCTGCTCGCACACTCTGTGTCGCTCGCAGAACACTTCCGCGGGGGCCTCGCTGAATTCGGTGAGGTTCAGGGCCGGGGCCTGATGATCGGGGTCGAGCTTCCGGCCGGCTTCGATGCAAAGCAGATCGTCAGCGACCTGCTGACCGAGCACCGCGTGATCGCCAACGCGACCGGGCCGTCCACCTTGCGTTTCCTGCCGCCGCTGATCGCCCAGAAGGAGCACGCCGACACCGTGCTCGAGGCGCTCGCAGCTTGCATCCCCAACTAGTCTCCCCGAAGATTTCAACCCCGAGGATCCCACATGTCTGAGCAGTTTCCAGCCGAGTTCATCACCACCTCGTACGAGGCGAAGAAAGAGGACGTGAAGCGCGTCCTGCTGCTCTACAGCGGCGGGCTGGACACCTCGGTGATGCTGCACTGGATCCAGGCCGAGTACGGCGCCGAGGTGCATGCACTGTGCGTCAACCTCGGGCAGCCGAAGGAAGACTTCGACGTGGTCGAGGGCAAGGCGTATGACCTCGGCGCCAAGTCCTGCGACATCGTCGACGCGCGCGAGGAGTTCGCCGCCGACTACGTGCTTCCGGCGATCAAGGCCAACGCGCTCTACGGCGGCGGCTATCCGCTGTTCACGGCGCTCGGCCGACCGCTGATCGCCAAGCTCGCCGTCGAGTACGCGCGCAAGTACGACTGCGACACGATCGCGCACGGCTGCACCGGCAAGGGCAACGACCAGGTTCGCATCGAGGGCACGGTCGCCACGCTCGCGCCGGAGATCAAGACGATCGCCCCGGTGCGCAGCTGGCAGATGGGCCGCGAGGAGGAGATCGAGTACTGCCGCCAGCACGGCATCAAGATCGCCGGTGGAACCGAGGCCGCGCCGTACTCGATCGACGACAACATGTGGGGCCGCTCCTCCGAGGGGCGCACGATCGAGGATCTCGGTGCCGCTCCGGAGCCGGACGTCTTCCAGCTCGTGACGCGGCCCGAGGAAGCGCCGGACACTCCGGCCGAGGTGACGATCGGATTCGAGGCCGGCAAGCCCGTCTCGCTCGACGGCGAGCAGCTCGATCTCGTGCCGCTGCTCGAGAAGCTGACCGACCTTGGCTGCGAACACGGCGTGGGGATCGTCGACCACATCGAGGACCGCATCGTCGGACTGAAGGTCCGCGACATCTACGAGGTGCCGGCCGCGACGATCGTTCTGACCGCACACAAAGAGCTTGAGAAGCTCGTCTGCACCAGCCACCAGAACCAGTTCAAGCCGCAGCTCGACAACCAGTGGGCGTACCTCGCGTATGCCGGTCTGTGGTGGGAGCCGCTGCGCGGAGACCTCGACGCCTACATGGAGAGCGTCAACGCGCAGGTGACGGGGGAGATCACCGTCAAGCTCTACAAGGGCAGCGCCACCGTCGTTCGCCGCAGCTCACCGAACGCCGTCTACGACCAGGACCTCGCCGGATTCAGCGAGTCGGGCGGGCTGTTCAGCCAGCACGCGAGCCCCGGTTTCATCGAACTCTGGACCCTCCAGAGCCGGATGGCGTACCAAGTTAGAAGCAGGAAAAACGGCTCCTAGCAGCGAAAAAGACGGTAAATCCGGCCAATCGCTTCAGGTTGTCCGTAATCCGTCGAAGGATCCGTGTAGTATCCCGAACTTCTGAAACGACAAACAGCAGCCTAATTCCCAAGTTTCAACCTGAGGACTTCTCAGGACGAGGCAAAGGGGAGCCGGGGAACCAATTCTCTGGGGCTAATTCACCAAAGGCACTCGTTGCCGAGTAGTGGAGGCGCAAGCTCCTTTCGCGCCAGCCCGTCAGCTAACCCGGTAGGCAGTCGAAGGAGGCTGAATGCCGCTCAACCACGCACACGTACTCGGACGCAAACTCAAACATCGGACCAGCAGCATGGGCCTGCTGACCGCCAGCGTCCTCCTCGCATCCGCGATTCTTTTGATCCTTGCCCTCCACGCAGGATCCGCCTACGCAGCCAACAACCAGACGCAGACCTCGTCGCAGGGCGGTGCAGTGATGACCGAGACGCCGGCCACCACGCCGGGTCTCCGCGCCACCATCTCCGCCGACGGTCGCACCGCGATCGCCCCGGCCGGCGCCCCGCTCCAGGTCCAGAAGGCAATCTGGGCCGCCAACAAGATCACCAGGAAGCCGTACATCTACGGTGGTGGCCACGCGACCTTCAAGAAGATCGCGAAGGGCTACGACTGCTCGAGCACCGTCAGCTACGCGCTCGGTAACGCCGGACTCCTCAAGGGAACGCCGCTCGACTCCTCCTCGTTCATGCGCTGGGGTGACAAGGGCAAGGGCGCTTGGGTCACGGTTTACACCAACCCCGGTCACGCATACGCGTACATCGCCGGCCTGCGTCTCGACACCTCTGGACGCGGTGAGCGCGGTCCGCGCTGGCGCACCGACAAGCGCTCGAACCGCGGTTTCCGCGCCCGCCACCCGGAAGGCTTCTAAGCAGGATCCCTGACGTCATCCGTTTTGAGAAGGCCCGCCTCGTGCGGCCTTCTCTTTTGGCCGTGTGCGCTGCCGCGTGACGGGGTAGGTTGAAGGCATGGGAAATCTCGCCTATGAAATGCTCGGCCGGGTCACCTGGTTCGTCGGTAAGCGCAAGCTGAAGGCCTACTTCACGACGCCGGAGCGCCGCCGGAATCGCCGCATCATCGGTGGAGCCGCCGTGCTCGCCGTCGGTGCAATCGCCGCCGGTGCGGTGCTCTCGCGCTCCGATGCGACCGGCTGACCACAGCGCCTTCGCCTGAACGAGCGCCGAATCTTCCAATCGACCATCCCCGGGGGTGGTCGATCGGAAGATTCCACGCGAAAAGGCGTTTTCGGCTTTGCGGAAAGTGGGCGAAAGCGTCGGATAACGGCGATTTCTGCTTCCGATTGGAAGCCTAAGATCGACCCGTGACTTCCTCGCAGACCCCGAAGCCCGTCGCCCACCTTCACGTGCACTCCGAGTACTCGCTGCTCGACGGTGCCGCGCACATCAAAGACTTGGCGAAGCGCGCCGCCGAGTTCGGCCAGCCGGCGCTCGGTCTGACCGACCACGGGGTGATGAACGGTTCGGTCGAGTTGTACGAGGCCTGCAAAAAGGAAGGCATCAAGCCGATCTTCGGATGCGAGGTCTACTACGTCGACGATCACCGACGCAAGGACCCGGGTAAGCGCGAGCGCAACCACTTGACGCTGATGGCCGAGAACGACGTCGGCTTCCGCAACCTCGTCAAGCTCTGCTCTTCGGGCTTCCTCGAGGGCTTCCACCGCGGCAAGCCGAACGTCGACATGGAGCTGCTCGATCGCTACAACGAGGGCCTGATCGCGCTGACCGGTTGTCTTGCATCACGCTTCGTCAGGCGCATCAGCGACAACGCGCTCGACGAGGCGCGTGAGCACGCCGACCAGCTGATCCAGGTGTTCGGCCCCGAGGACGTCTACTTCGAGGTCCAGGAGAACAAGATCGCCGACCAGGACCGCGCGAACCCGCAGATCGCCAAGATCGCCAAGGAGTTCGGTCGTCCGCTCGTCGGCACGGCCGACGTCCACTACCTCGGGCGCGAGGACTACCACCACCATGCGGCGCTGCTGTGCGTGCAGACCAAGAGCACGCTGGCCGAGCCGAAGATGACCTTCGACACGAACGAGTTCTACCTCAAGTCGAACGAGGAGATGACGGCCGAGTACGCAGGCTGGGAGGGTGCGCTCGAGTCGACGATCGAGATCGCCGACCGCGTCAACGTCGATCTCGAGCTCGGCGGCCGCCTGATCCCGAGCTACAAGACGCCGAGCGGCGAGAGCGACGGCGAATACCTGCGCGCGCTCGTCAACGAAGGCCTTGAGGCGCGTTACGGGGCGCCGGTCCCCTCAGAGGCACGTGAGCGCGCCGAGATGGAGCTGGCCGTCATCGACAAGATGGGCTTCAACAGCTACTTCCTGATCGTCTGGGACTTCGTCAAGTACGCGAAGGACAACGGCATCGCCGTCGGCCCCGGCCGTGGCAGCGCTGCCGGCTCGATCATCGCCTACACGCTCAACATCACCGACGTCGACCCGATCGCTTACGACCTTCTCTTCGAGCGCTTCCTCAATGCCGAGCGCGTATCGATGCCGGACATCGACATCGACTTCTCGGTCCACGGCCGAGAGAAGGTCATCAACTACGTATCCGACAAGTACGGCCGCGAGTCGGTCGCCCGGATCATCACCTTCGGCCGGATGTTCCCGCGCGCCGCCGTGCGCGACGCCGCACGCGTGCTCGGGCACGACTACGGCACGGGCGACCGTCTCAGCAAACTGATCCCCGACCCGGAACAGGGCCGCTCCCCGAGCTTCGACGACTGCCTCAAGAAGGGTCAGCCGCTCAACGACGTTTACGAGGGCGACTCGGTCAGCAAAGAGATCGTCGACCTGGCGAAGGGCCTCGAGAACACCGTCCGCAACTCCTCGATCCACGCGGCGGCCGTCGTGATCGCCGACCGCCCGCTCACCGACATCGTGCCGCTGCAGCTCGCCGAGGACCGCTCGGCGCCCGGGGACGAAAAGAACTACCGCGTGATCACGCAGTACTCGATGGGCCCGGTCGAGGGGCTCGGCCTGCTGAAGATGGACTTCCTCGGCCTGCGCAACCTCGACGTGATCGAAGAGGCGCTCGACATCATCGAGCGCGCCGGCCATGATCGCCCCGACATGGCGACGCTGCCGCTCGACGACGAGAAAACGTTCAAGATGCTCGCCGCCGGCGACTCGATCGGCGTCTTCCAGTTCGAGTCCGAGGGCATGCGCGAGGCCTTGAAGAAGGTCAAACCGACCGAGTTCGAGGATCTGATCGCGCTCGTGGCGCTCTACCGCCCGGGCGCGATGAGTCACATCCCGACCTACGCGCGCGGCAAGGCCAACCCGGCGTCGGTCAAGTACATCGACGAGCGCCTGCGCGAAATCACCGAGACTTCGTACGGCGTCGTGCTCTACCAGGAGCAGAACATGCAGGTCGCCAAGGCGATCGGCGGTTTCTCCGGTCCGCGAGCGGACGACCTGCGCAAGGCGATCGGCAAGAAGGACCGCGAGAAGATGGCCGGACTGAAGGACGAGTTCTTCGAGGGCTGCCGCGCCTCCGGCACGCAGGAGAGCGTGATCGAGGCGCTCTGGAAGATGAACGAGGACGCGGCCGACTACTCCTTCAACAAGTCGCACGCGGCTTGTTACGGCCTGATCGCCTACCGCACTGCCTGGCTGAAGGCGAACTACCCGGCCGAGTACATGGCCGCGGTGATCTCCTCGGTGATGAGCACCAAGGACAAGGTGCCGTTCTTCGTTGTGCAGTGCGAGGCGATGGGCATCGAGGTGCTGCCGCCGGACGTCAACGAGTCCGGCCACCGCTTCAATGTCGTCGAGGGCAACATCCGTTTCGGTCTCGAGGCCGTGAAGGGGGTCGGCGGCGCCGCCGTCGACGCGATCGTCAACGCCCGCGAAAAGGACGGCCCGTTCGACTCTCTGTGGGACTTCTGCGAGCGCGTCGACAACCGCGCCGTCAACAAGAAGGCGATTGAGTCGTTGATCAAGTGCGGCGCTTTCGGCTCGACCGGTGCGTCGCGCAAGGGCATGCTCGAGGTGCTCGAGTCGGCTCAGGCCGCCGGCGCCAAGCAGCAGGCCGACGAACGACTCGGCCAGGGCTCGATCTTCGACATGGCCGACTCGGCCGTCGCCACGCAGCACGATGTCCAGCGACCGCCGATCCCGGAAGGCGAGTGGGAGCAGCCGGAGCTGCTCGCCGCTGAGAAGGAGACGCTCGGACTGTTCCTGTCGAACCACCCGTTGAAGCCGCTCGCCGGAGCGCTACGCGCAAAGGTCGACGCCTCGATCATCGACCTCCAGAACCGCAAGGACGGCGACTGGCTGTCGGTCGGCGGCATGATCGTCGAGTCGAAGACGATCAAGACCAAGAACGGCTCGAACATGATGTTCGCGCGGATCGACGACTTGACGGCCCAGGTCGAAATCATCGTCTTCGCGAAGGCGCTCGACGCCGTGCGCGAGCATCTGCGGAACGACGCGATCGTCACCGTGCGCGGCCGCGTCGACCACAAGGACGGCGAGATCAAGCTCGTCGCCCAGGAGGTCACACCGTTCGAGCCGACCGAGGAGGAGATCGCCGCCGCAGCCGGCAGCCCTTTCGCCAATGACCCGATCCGCGTCGTGATCGACGCGGACACCGCCGATCACCCGTCAGTCGCGTCGTTCGTGCGCGAGATTCAGGGAGTCGTCGACGGCCACAAGGGCCCGCTGCCGCTCGAGATCGTCGTCAAGCAGGGCGAAGAGGAGATCTCGCTCGAGTGCGGCGACATGTACCGCGTGTCCCGCAGCAACGCGCTCGTGGCCGAGCTTGAAGAGCTCGGCGGCATCGAGGTCACTTCGGCGGCCGCGAAGGCCGCCTGATCACTTCTTCTTGCGCGCCTTCAGGCCCTGCTCGCGCAGCTTGAACGCGCCCTGCACGTCGGCCGCCGACGGACCGCTTTTGCCCTCGCCGGGAACCTCGAGAAACGCCGGGATGTCCTGGAAACGCGGCTCGCTCAGAAAAGCGGCGATCCCCTCGGCCCCGATGAAGCCGTCGCCGAGGTTTGCGTGGCGGTCGCGGTGCGAGCCGAACTCGTCGCGCGAGTCATTGAGGTGGAGCGCTTTGACGCGGTCGAGGCCGACGGCGCGGTCGAGCTCGTCGACGGTCTCGGTGACGCCCTCGATCGTGCGCACGTCGTAGCCGGCCGCGTGCGAGTGGCAGGAGTCGATGCAGACGCCGACGCGCTCGTCGCCGTCCAGCAGGTCGATCAGGTCTGCGAGGTGCTCGAACTTCATGCCGACGGCGCGCTTTCCGGCGGCGTTCTCGAGCAGGATCTTGCACTCCTCGGTCTGTCCGAGTGCGGTCTTGACGACGGCGGCGATGCGCTTGATCGTCTCCTCGTAGGTCGAGTCCTCCTTCACGTGGCCGGGGTGGAGGACCACGCCGACGGCGCCGATGCCGTCGCCGACTGTGAGCGCGTGAGTGAGCGCCGTCAGCGACTTCTCCTGCAGCTCCGGGTCGACCGTGCCCGGGTTGATCAGGTAGATCGCGTGGATGATCGTCGCGCCGATGTCCGTCTCGGCCACGGCCTCGCGAAAGGCGGCGAAGTCGTCGTCGGTGTACTTGGTCGGGCGCCACATTCGCGGCGACTGATTGAAGATCTGGATCGCGGTCGATTCGGTCTCGACGCCGCGTTCGACGGCCTTTGTGAGCCCGCCTGAGGTGGAAACGTGCGCTCCGATAAGCATGGCGCGCAGACTATCTAGGATCACCGCCCGATGACCGAGCAGCTCACAGATCGTTTCGCACCGTCCCCGACGGGGCTTCTGCACATCGGCGGTGCCCGCACCGCGCTCTACAACTGGATGCTCGCGCGTGGCGCCGGCGGCAGGATGATCCTCCGCATCGAGGACACCGACCGCGCCCGCAGCACCAAGGAGAACGTCGATCACATCCTCGAAGCGCTCGAGTGGCTCGAGATCGACTACGACGAGGGCCCGATCTCGCAGGCCGCCGCAGACGGCCGCCACCGCGAGGTGATCGCCCAGCTCAAGGAAAGCGGCCACGCCTACGAGTTCGAGGGTGCGACGCGCCTGAAGGTGCCTGACGAGGGGGAGACCGTCGTGACCGACGCGATCCGCGGCGAGGTGACCTTCCAGCACGCCGCGATCGACGACTTCACGATTGCGCGCTCGGACGGCTCGCCGCTGTACAACCTCGCGGTTGCCGTCGATGACCTCGACGCAGGTGTCACGCACGTCGTGCGCGGCGAGGACCACCTCTCGAACACGCCGCGGCAGGTGATGATCCTCAAGGCGATGGGTCACGAGCCACCGGTGTACGCGCACCTCCCGCTGCTGCACGGACCTGATGGCAAGAAGCTTTCGAAGCGCCACGGCGCCGCGAGTGTCCAGGAGCTGCGAGATGCCGGCTACGTGCCCGAGGCGGTGCGCAACTACCTCGCGCTGCTCGGCTGGGGCCACGACGGCGACAAGACGTTTTTCACGACCGAGGAGCTGCAGCAGCTCTTCAGTCTCGAGCGCGTCTCGAAAAGCCCCGCGATCTTCGACGAGCAGAAGCTGCGCTGGATGAACGGCACCTATCTGCGCGAGCTTCCCGTCGATGAGCTGACTGCCCGCCTGGAGGCCTTCACCGGTCGCACGGGGCTGGCCGACGCCGTCGAGCTCTGCCGCGAGAAGATCCAGACACTCGCCGACTTCTGGCCGCTCGCAGGCTTTTTCTTCGACGGACCGATCGACGACGAAAAGGCGCGCGCGAAGTTTCTCGACGGCGACGGCCGCGTGAACCTGTCCGAGGCGCGCGATGCGCTCACGAACATCGAGCCGTTCGACACCGAGACGATCGAGGGCGCGTTGCGCGACGTCGTCGAGCGCCTGGACGTCAAGCCGAAGGCGGTCTTCCAGCCGGTCCGCGTCGCGATCAGTGGAACGACGATCTCTCCTGGGATTTTCGAGTCGCTCGAGCTGCTCGGACGGGACGAATCGCTCGCGCGAATTGACGCTGCGCTTACCGCGGCGTAAAGCACGAAGCGCACTCGCCGGCAGAGAAACTTTCGCTGGTCCAGAGCGGAAAACCCCTTGTTCAAGGGATTTGCGCGATGGGGTCTTCACCCTAGGCACAAATATCGACTAAACAAATCGTCGATGGTGCCGATATCTGGGGAGGTTCCACCGGGAGCCATCACTACCAACGCTTAAGGCACGGACGTCGAGAGCTGGAGAACTAATAAATGGCACGCAATGCAAAGCAAGAGCCTGCGACCAACGAACTCACCGAGAGCAAGCAGAGCAAGGTGAACGGTCGCGGCAGCGCAGAAAATTCAAACGCGCTTTCAACTAGCGAGCCTCCGCGTATTGGTGCTCAGGGTCAGCGCCAGCAGGGTCACGGCCACCGCCTGACCGCAGCCTTCGAAGCTCTCGAGCGTTTTCCGGCCCTCGCCGAGTCGCGTGACCGCGTGCTTCATCTCGTAGGTAGCGGCAACGAGAAGGCCACCACCGATCTCGTCGAGGCGATCGAGCGCGACGTCGCGCTCGTGATCACCGTGATCCGCTACGCCAACAAGGCGACCGGCGGCCGCCGCAAGGTCGTCACCGTCCGCGAGGCGATCGAGGTCCTCACGCCCGGCGGCGTCGAGGCGATCGTCACCCGCACAAAGACCTTCGACTTCTTCGAGCGCACCGCGCAGTGGGATTCGACCCCTGACCGCTTCCGTCTGCACGCGATCGCGACGCAGCAGGCAGCGGAGCGCATCGCTCGTGAGATCAACTGGGACGGCGACGTAGACGCACTGCTCGTCACCGCGCTGCTCCACGACATCGGCAAGCTCGTGCTCACGTACGCGTACGACGGCTACCCGCAGCAGGTGCACGGAAGCGCCCGCACGCCGCAGGAGCGTCTGATGCGTGAGCGCCGCGAACTCGGTGTCGACCACGCACTCGTCGGCGGCGTGCTCGCCCGTCGCTGGGGCCTGCCCAACAGCATGGCCGCCGCGATCGAGCGTCACCACAGCGACGAGGAGGGCGGCGAGGCCGCGATCATCCGCCTGGCGGACATGCTCGCGCACTACGGCGAGGGCGGCGACGTCTCTCCCGACGAGCTGCTCAAGGCCTCGCGCAACGTGCGTCTGACCGTGCGTCAGCTGCGCAGCATCCTTTACGAAGTCCCGATGGCCGGCTCCGGCGAGCGCAAGCGCCCGACCGCACCGAGCCCGCTGTCTCCGCGCGAGTCCGACGTGCTGCGTCAGCTCGCCGAGGGCAACGTCTACGAGGACATCGCCAAAAACCTCCACCTCTCGACCAGCACGGTGCGCACGCACCTCCACAACATCTACGGCAAGCTCGGCGTGAAGGACCGCGCCCAGGCCGTGTTGACTGCTGCCGAGAACGGTTGGCTCTAGTCGCAACCAGCGCTTGACTTCAGGCCCGTCCGGCAGTCGCCGGGCGGGCCTCTCTTTTGGCTGAACGCGTCGGAATGCGGCAAATCTGCAGACTGACCATCCCTCGGGGTGGTCAGTCCGCAGGTTTGCGGCCTTGGCCATGAATCCTTGAACTCAGATCCGATTTGTCCAGAACCGCTGTAGAATGCTGTTTCAAGCTCATGATCTCGATCACCTCCAAATCTGTCTATGCGCTCTCGGCTCTTGTCGAGCTGGCGCACCATGAGGGCGGTGACCCGGTGCCGGTCAGCGAGATCGCCCGCCGGCGTGATCTTCCCGCGCAGTTCCTTGAGCAGCTCTTCGGCACGCTGCGTCGCGCGAACCTGGTCGCCAGTCGCCGCGGCGTGAAGGGCGGCTACGTGCTTGCCCGTCCGGCTTCCGAGATTTCCGCGCTCGAGATCGTTCAGACGCTCGACGGTCAGATCAGCGAGGACCAGCTCGAGATCCCGCCGTGGGGCGAGGTCGTCGGCGCGCTCCGCCAGCAGCTGGCCGAGCGAGACCTCGCGACCCTGGCCGAGGCCGAATCCGCCGAATCCGGCCAGGCGATGTACTACATCTGATGCCGATCGCCAGGAATCCAGTCGAGTTGATGGGCGGCACGCCGATGGTCGAGCTCGCCCGGCTCTCGGAAGGACTCCCCGGCACGGTCGTGGCAAAGCTCGAGGCGTTCAACCCCGCCGGCAGCGTCAAGGACCGCATCGGTGTCGCGATGGTCGAGGCCGCCGAGAAGGCCGGCGAGATCGAGCCCGGCCGCACCACCATCGTCGAGGCGACCAGCGGCAACACCGGCATCGCCCTCGCCTTCGTCGCGGCCGCGCGCGGCTACAACCTGATCCTCACGCTGCCCGAGGGCATGAGCCGCGAGCGCCAGGGGCTGCTGCGCCTCTACGGCGCGACGGTCGAGATCGTCGAGTCGATGGGCGGGATGGGTGAGGCCGTGGACGCCGCCCGCAAGCTCGCCCGCGGCGACGACTACTTCCTGCCCGACCAGTTCGCGAACCCTGCAAACCCTGATGTTCACCGCCGCACGACGGCCGAAGAGATCTGGGCCGACACCGGCGGCAAAGTCGACATCTTCGTTGCCGGCGTCGGGACCGGCGGGACGATCACCGGCGTTGGCGAGCGGCTGAAAGAGCGCAAGGCCGGGGTGAAGGTGATCGCCGTTGAGCCGGCCGAATCTCCCGTGCTTTCAGGCGGCTCGGTCGGACCGCACAGAATCCAGGGCATCGGTGCCGGTTTTGTGCCGCCCGTGCTCAACCGCGCCGTGCTCGACGAAGTTGTGCCGATCGGCGACGACGATGCGGTCGAGACGGCGCGCGATGTGACTCGCCGCGAAGGTGTCTCGTGTGGGATCTCCGGCGGCGCAGCCGTGCGCGCAGCGCTTGAAGTTGCCGCCCGGCCCGAATCGAAGGGCAAGCTGATCGTGACCGTGATCCCGGACAGCGGGGAGCGCTACGTGTCCGTCCCGTTCTTCACGCCGTGAACGTTGTCGTCGTCGGCTGCGGCGTTCGTGGTGCACTCGTCGCCGGATTGCTCGCAAGCGCAGGCGTGGAAGAGCTGTCGCTGGTCGACGGCGCGATCGTCGAGCAGGACGACCTCGGCGCGCATCCGCTTCAGTTCACTCCCGACATCCACGCTGCCAAGCCCGAGGCGCTGGTCGCCAAGCTCGGCCTCGTGAACCCGGCAGTGTTCGCGCAGCCGTTCCCGGCCTACCTCGAGGCGGCGAACGCGGCCGCGATCATCGCCGGCTGCGACGCTGTGGTGGATTGCGCCGGCTCGGCCGATGCCACTGCCGCGCTCACGGAGGCCTGCGCCGAGAGCGCGATCCCGCTGATCGAGCCGCCTGCCGACTTTTCGCCTGAGGTGGACGTCGCGCTCGCGTCGGCCGTCGGCGCAGAGCAGGCTGCGGCCGTTCTCGCGCTGCGCCGCGCCGACTGACCGGCGCAGGCCCGCCTGCAGCGCCGTTTGCATGCGCTCGCGCGGGTTTTGCGGCGGTACGGTGTCTGTCGACACTCCCGTAGGGCGGGAGCGCCCAACGATGGCTGGATTCTTCGCAGAAATACGTCAGGACATCGCCGCCGCGCAAGCGCGCGACCCGGCCTCGCGCGGGCTCGGGCGCCTCGAGGTTTTCGCCACCTACAACGGCGTGCACGCGATCCTCTTTCATCGCGTCGCCCATCGGCTCGACCGCGCCGGTGTGCCGCTGATCCCGCGCCTGATCGCCTACTTCGCACGCATCGTCACGGGTGTCGAAATCCACCCCCGTGCGCAGATCGGCGAGAACTTCTTCATCGACCACGGCGCCGGCGTGGTGATCGGCGAGACGGCCGAGATCGGCGACAACGTGACGCTCTACCAGGGCGTGACGCTGGGCGGCACCGGCCTCGAACCCGGAAAGCGCCACCCGACTCTGGAAAACGACGTGACGGTCGGCTCGGGGGCGAAGTTGCTCGGACCGATCCACGTCGGAGCTTGCGCCAAGATCGGTGCGAATTCCGTCGTCATCCACGACGTGCCGCCGAACACGACCGTCGTCGGCAACCCCGGTCATCCAGTGCGGGTGAACGGCCGCCGGCCGGAGGGGCCGGACGCGGACTGGATCCACCTTCCCGACCCGGTCGCAGACGCCCTCTCAGCGATCAGCGACCGCCTGCGCTCGATCGAGCACGACCTCGCTGAGCTGCAGGGCGAAGAGCCGCCGCACGTTCCCGCCAACGATCCGCAGATCGAGCGGCGCCAGGGCCACGACCCGACCGGCGGCTAGCGCCTTTTTCCCGCGCCGACGGTCCTAACGCCGAAAACTTCAGGCCCCTAAGGTAAGCGGCAAGTCTTCCAATCGACCCTCCCCCGGGGTGGTCGATCGGAAAGTTCTTGGCCTGGAAAAGGTGCGGCGCGTCTGCGTAGCTACGCGGCGGTCGCGGCGGGGATGGCCGCAGGCTCGGGCGCGTGCTTCGCGATCAGAGCGTTGAACGCGTCGGGCGTCTCAAACATCGGGATGTGACCTGTGCGGTCGATGATCTCAAGCGTCGCGTCAGGGAGCATGCGCGCGTAGCGGTAGGCGTCGCCCACGGGGATCAGATGGTCGTTGCGACCCCAGATGATCACCGTCTCGGCGAGCACCTTCCCGGGGAACTTCGCCACAGGCGTGCGCGTGATCGAAGCGAGCGCGGGAACGAACCCGGGCTTGCCGACCCCGGCGAGCAGAACGAGGATCAGCTCCGAGCTGACCTGCATCGGCCGCCAGAGCACGATTTTGGTGAAGCCCGAAGCCAGCCAGCGATTGCCGGCGATCACGCGGCGGATCTTCGCGGTGAGCTTGAACAGCCAGTCGATCCGCTTGCCGAACGGCGCGATTCGGCGCAACCGCTTGGTCGATGTCGAGAAGCCGGCCGCGTCGACGAGCATCAGTCTGTCGAGCCGCTGTGGGTACTGCTTCGCGAAGATCGTGCCGACCTGGCCGCCCATCGAGTTGCCGATCAACGTGACCTTGTCGAAACCCATGTGCGCGCAGAAGGCGTCGAGCGTCGCGGCGTACTCGGCGATCGTGAGCTGTCCGCGCGGCATCTCAGAGAGGCCGAAGCCCGGCAGGTCGACCGCGATCACGCGATAGCGATCGGCGAAGGGGAGAAGATTGAAGATCCAGTTGCGCCATGTGCCCATGATCCCGTGCACGAACAGCAAAACGGGGCCGTCCTCAACGCCGATGTCGACGTAGTTGAGCTTGGCGCCGCGGATCTCGGCGAATTTCTCGTAAGGCGTGAAGTCAAACGCGTCCCAGCCGGTGTCCACGTGGTCGGCCCACGGGAATTCGAGCCGCGCTGCACCCTCGGGCTGTGTCTGGTCTGCTTCCGGCGCGAGGACTTCGGCGAGTCCGTGGTGCGCCTCGGGGCGTTCCTCCATGTCGCGAACCTTACACGAAATGGTGCAATCGTTGGGGTCGAACGGGGTCAAACGGCCACTCCGACTGCGCAGGTATCCTCGATCTGTGGACCAGCTTTTCGCCGACACGGACCTAGTCGCAGGCCTGAACGAGCCCCAGAAGGCAGCCGTTCTGCATCGTGGCGGGCCGCTGCTGATCCTCGCTGGAGCCGGCTCGGGCAAGACCCGCGTGCTGACGCACCGCATAGCTCACCTGGTGCAGACCGGTGACGCACGGCCCGACCAGATCCTCGCCATCACCTTCACCAACAAGGCCGCCACGGAGATGCGTGAACGCGCCGCACAGTTGGTCGGCAACCGCGCCAACGCGATGTGGCTGACGACCTTCCACTCGGCGTCTGCCCGCATTCTGCGCTCCGAGGCCGAGCGCCTCGGCTACACGCGCGGATACACGATCTATGACTCCGCTGACTCGAACCGGCTCGTCCGTCAGTGCATGGATTCGCGCGAAGTAGACGCCAAGCGCTTCCCGCCGCGCATGATCCAGTCGATCATCTCGCGCGCCAAGAACCAGCTCGAGAACGCCGCTCAGTTCGAGCAGCACGTCGACGGCGTCGTCGACGAAGTGGTCGCAGCGGTCTACGCCACGTACGAGCGCCGCCTGCGCGAGATGAACGCGATGGACTTCGACGACCTGCTCCTGCGCAGCGTTGAGCTCTTTCAGACCTTTCCCGAGGTGCTCGAGCGTTACCGCAGCGTCTTTCAGCAGATCCTCGTCGACGAGTACCAGGACACCAACTCCGCCCAGTACAAGTGGGTCGAACTGCTCGCGCACGAGCACCGCAATCTCGTAGTCGTCGGCGACGACGATCAGTCGATCTACGGCTTCCGCGGCGCCGACGTGCGCAACATCCTCGATTTCGAGAAGGACTTCCCCGACGCCAAGGTCGTCAAGCTCGAACAGAACTACCGCTCAACCGGCCGCATTCTCGACGCCGCCCACGCCGTGGTCGCGCGCAACTCCGGCCGCCGCGGCAAGAAACTTTGGACAGAAGGCCCCGAAGGCGACAAGATCAAACTGCGCCAGCTCACCGACGAGCACGAAGAGGCGCGCTACGTCGCCGGCGAGATCCAGCGACTCACCGAAAACGGGCTGAGCAACGACGACGTTGCCGTTTTCTATCGCACCAACGCGCAGTCGCGCGTGCTCGAGGACACCCTCGTCCGCTACCGCATGCCGTACCAGGTGATCGGTGGCACCCGCTTCTACGAGCGCGCAGAGATCAAGGACGCGCTCGCGTATCTGACGATCCTCGCCAACCCGGCCGACCAGGTCTCGCTTCAGCGGATCATCAATTCGCCGCGGCGCGGGATCGGCAAGACGACCGTCGACCGCCTGCTTGGTTACGCCAACACGACCGGCGAACCGGTCCTCGAGCTGGTGGGCCGGGCGGAAGAGGTCCCTGGTCTGGGCGGGGCCGCCTTGAAAGCGCTGACCCGCTTCGCGGAGATGATGGATTCGCTGCGGGCCAAGGCGGCGGAGGAGCGGCACGTTGGCGACCTGCTCCAGGCCGTGCTCGACCAGAGCGGTTACACCGACACGCTGCAGGCCGAGGGCGCCGGCGACCCGCAGGCGCTGGCGCGGCTCGACAACCTCGCCGAGTTCGTCGGCATGGCGCGTGAGTACGACCTCAATTCCGTCGGCGACGACGACGCGGGCCTCGAGCCGTTCCTGCAGCAGGTCGCGCTGTTCTCCGATCAGGACGCGATCGAGACCGACGAGGGCCAGATCACGTTGATGACATTGCACAACGCCAAGGGCCTTGAATTCCCTGTCGTCTTCATGCTCGGCATGGAGGAGGGGATCTTCCCGCACTCGCGCGCCGTCGACTCGGGAGACATCGAGGAGGAGCGCAGGCTCTGTTACGTCGGAATCACGCGTGCCCGGGAGAATCTCTACCTCACGCACGCGGCGCGTCGGATGATCTTCGGCGAGTCGGGCTGGAACGAGCCCTCGCGCTTTCTCGACGAGATCCCGGCCGAGCACACCGAGGTCGAGGTCGAGGTGTCGCGCGGCGGCTCTTACGGGCGACCGGGCGGTGAGTCGTTTCGCGCATCGGCCCCTGGATCGTCATCCGGCGGTACCGGTTCGCTGCCGATGGCCCGCTTCAAGATCGGCGACGACGTGGAGCACGCGAACTTCGGCGAGGGCGTCGTGATCGGCGTCGAGCCCGGCAACATGATCGTCGTGCGTTTCACCGGCGATGGTTCGGAGCGCAAGTTCATCGCCGACTACGCGCCGATCACCAAGCGGGTGGGGGCCGGGGCGTGAGCGACCGCTTCCTGCCTCCCGAGCCCGTCGGCGAGCCGTTTCACGGCGATCCGAGCGATCCCAATCCGTTCCTGACAGAAGGCGAAACGCCGGCAGCGCCGAGCGCCCTGCAGCCCGGGTCGATGCCGGTGCCTGGGCATCCGCCGACGCACTCCTCGCCAGAGGCGATCTATCCCGGTTCCGCTCCCCAGCCACGCCAGCAGGCGCAGCAGGGGCAGTTCCGCCAACCGCAGAGCGCGCCGGTCGATCCCGTCGAAAGATTCGCGCGGACGGCCGTGTGGGTTGGAGTCGCGTCGATCTTCATCTTCAACGTGATCTTCGGTCCGATCGCGGTGGTGATGGGCGCGATGGCGATTCAGCGCGGTCAGAAAGAAAAGGGTTGGCTCGCTGTCGGCCTGGGGGTGCTCGGAACGGTGATCGGGATCGTCGTTCTCGTGCTCGTCTCGACCGGCGTGATGCCGAGCTGGGACGAGATGATCGACGACCTGCGAAACCGCTGAGCTTGCGGTTAGGGTGACGCCGATGGAGAGCGCGATGCAGGTGGACACGCAGATCATTGACGGCAAAGCAGTCGCGGCAGAGCTGCGCGAGAAGGTCGCCGCGCGCGCCGCCGAGTTCGCTGAGCAGCACGGCCGGCCGCCGGTTTTGACGACCATCCTCGTCGGCGACGACCCCGCCTCGAACGTCTACGTGAACATGAAGCACAAGGCATGCGCCGAGGTCGGCATCGACGGACGCGATGAGCGTCTGCCGGCCGACACGTCTGCCGACTTCCTCGCCGGACTGATCGCCGATCTGAACGCCGATTCCGAGGTCGACGGCATCCTGCTTCAGCTGCCGCTTCCCGACGGGCTCGACGACGATGAGCTCTCCGGGCTGATCGCTCCCGAGAAGGACGTCGACGGCCTCACGACGATCAACGCCGGTCGCGTCGTCCAGGGGCGCGAGGCCCTGGTCCCGTGTACGCCCAGCGGCGTGATGCTGCTGCTCGAACGAGCCGGCACCGAGCTGTCCGGCGCGGAGGCCGTCGTGATCGGACGATCGAATCTCGTCGGTCGCCCCGTCGCGTCGCTTCTGCTCGCGAGGAACGCAACCGTGACATCGGCTCACTCGCGCACCCGTGATCTCGCCGAGGTCGTAAGGCGCGCCGACGTTGTTGTCGCGTGCGTCGGAATGCCGCGCCTGGTCACCGGCGACATGATCAAGCCGGGGGCGACCGTGATCGACGTCGGCACGACACGCGAAGAAAACGGCCTCGTTGGTGATGTCGACTTCGAATCTGCGCTGGGCATCGCCGCGGCGATCACCCCGGTGCCGGGCGGGGTCGGTCCGATGACGATCGCCTGCCTGCTCGAGAACACGGTCAAAGCGGCAGAGGCGCGGGCGTCGAGTTGAGCGGCAAGCTTCGACCCGCCGAGCTGCTGACGCTGTTCGGGACAGCGCTGCTGTTCGTTTCGACCCTGTTGCCGTGGTTCGCGCTGCCGGGTATCGACGAGCTGCGCAAGCTGGCGCCCACAGCCCGGCTGGAAGGCTCCGGCGACGGCGGTCCGATCAACCTCAACGTCTGGGATCTCGGCTTTGCCCGCTGGTGGATCTACCTCGCGATCATCCTCGGCGCCTGCATGATCCTCGCTGCGCTGCTCTCGCGCACTCCTGAGTGGGCGATCATCCTCTGCACGCCGCTTGTTGTCGTGAGCGGAATCGCGCTGCTCTGCCTGCTGGTGAGGATGCTCAGCTCGCCGCGCCCGTACGCCGACCCGACGGGCGGCTTCTATCTGGCGCTGATCGGCGGTATTGCGCTGTTTGCCGGTGCCTGCTGGGCGATACGCGATGACTCGTCGCCGGCCGGCTTCGAACGCGCTCCGCGGCCCGAACTGCTCCGCGTCGACTGAAGCCCTTAGACTTCCGCCCGTGATTTCCCGAGAAGACGTCGCCTACGTCGCCCGCCTCGCGCGGCTGCGCCTCGCAGAGGACGAGCAGGAGCGGATGACCGAAGAGCTCCAGGCCGTGCTCGGCTACGTCGAGCACATGAACGAACTCGACCTCGAGGGCGTCGAGCCGACGCCGCGCGTTGTCGACCTCGTGAACGTCCTGCGACCGGATGAAGTGACGCCGTCGCTCGATCGCGAGACCGCCTTGAAGAACGCACCCGATGAGGTCGACGGCGGATTCGGTGTTCCGGCGGCCGGGAGCTGACCCGGTGAGCGACCTGCTGAAACTCACGGCCGCTCAGGCTGCCGCCGCGATTGAGCGCGGCGAGGCCGACGCCGGCGAACTGTTCGAGCTCTACTCAGGACGTGCGAAGTCGGAGGCCGCGAACGCATACTTCTCCGTCGCCGACGAAAACACGGCAGCAGGCGGCGCAGGGAAGCCGCTGGCCGGAGTGCCTGTCGGTGTCAAGGACCTCTTCTGCGTCGAGGGCGTCGAGACCCGCGCCGCTTCAAAGATTCTCACGGGCTACATCCCGCCCTACACCGCGACGGCCGTTTCGAATCTGCTCGGCGCCGGCGCGAGCTACCTCGGCAAGCTCAACATGGACGAGTTCGCAATGGGCTCGTCGAACGAGAACTCCGCGTTCGGCGCCGTCAAGAACCCGTGGGATCCGTCGCGCGTTCCCGGCGGCTCCAGTGGCGGTTCGGCGGCCGCAGTCGCCGCGGGTACGGCGCCGTGGGCGATGGGCACCGACACCGGCGGATCGATCCGCCAGCCGGCGGCCTTCTGCGGGCTTGTCGGTCTGAAGCCCTCGTATGGCGCGATTTCCCGTTACGGGATGGTCGCTTTCGCTTCGTCGCTCGATCAGGCAGGGCCGATCACGCGTGACGTCACAGACGCCGCGCTGATGCTCAGGCACATGCAGGGCAAGGATCCGATGGACTCGACCTCGACCGGCCTTCCCGATGAGGTGGCGCTGCCGCAGGGCGATTCGCTGGCCGGCAAGAAGTTCGCCGTTCCGGCGCCACTCGACTGGAGCGGCGTGCAGCCGGGCGTGAAGGAGGTCTTCGACCTCGCCTGCAAGCGCATCGAAGCTGCTGGCGGGGAGATCACCTCGGTGCCGCTGCCGCACGCCGATTACGCCCTTTCGGCCTATTACGTGATCGCCCCGGCCGAGGCCAGCGCCAACCTCGCGCGTATGGACGGTGTGCGCTTCGGCCTGCGCGCCGAAAACCCGCAGGGCCTGACCGACATGTACGAGCGCACACGCGGCGAGGGCTTCGGCCCCGAGGTCAAGCGGCGGATCATGCTCGGCACCTACGCGCTCTCGTCCGGTTACTACGACGCGTACTACCGCCGCGCCCAGCAGGTCCGCACGAAGATCGTCGAGGACTACGCAGCGGCGTTTCGGGACTGCGATTTCATCATCACGCCGACCGCTCCGAGCGTCGCGTTCGGGATCGGCGAGAAGGTCGACGACCCGCTCTCGATGTACCTCGGTGACCTCTTCACCGTTCCCGTCTCACTCGCCGGGCTCCCGGCGATCAGCGTTCCGGCCGGTCTCGCGACCAGCGACGGCTCGGCCGCGGCCGAGCCCGGCAGCGATGGCGCCCTGCCGGTCGGTCTGCAGATCGTCGCGCCGCACTTCGGCGAGAACCCGCTGCTCGAGGCGGCGTACGTGTTCGAGCAGACCACGGATTTCGCCGACGGCCCGTGGACGTGGGAGGGCAGCTGATGCCCGAGTACGAAGCCGTCATCGGTCTTGAGATCCACGTCCAGCTCTCGACGCAGACGAAGATGTTCTGCGGCTGCAAACTCGAGTTCGGGGCGACTCCGAACACTCACACCTGTCCGGTCTGCCTCGGGCACCCGGGGACGCTCCCCGTGCCGAACGCCGAGGCGATCAAGTCCGCCATCAAGATCGGGCTCGCGCTCGGCTCGGAGATCTCCGAGGTCTCGATGTTCGACCGCAAGAACTACTTCTATCCCGACCTGCCCAAGGGCTACCAGATCAGCCAGCTGCAGCCCGCGATCTGCATGGGCGGCGAGCTCGCCGGCGTGCGCCTCGAGCGCGCGCACATGGAGGAGGACGCCGCCAAGAACATCCACGTCGGCGAGTCGGGCAGGATCCACGGCGCCGGCCGCACGGTCGTCGACTACAACCGCGGCGGAACGCCGCTGGTCGAGATCGTCACCAAACCTGACATTCACTCGGGCGCTCAGGCGCGCGAGTGGCTTCAGCTGCTGCGCGCGACAGTCAAGCAGCTCGGCGTCTCTGACGTGAACATGGAGGAGGGATCGCTTCGCTGCGACGCGAACATCTCGATTCGCCCGGTCGGACAGAAGGAACTCGGCGTCAAGACCGAGCTGAAGAACATGAACAGCTTCCGCTTCATCGAGCGCGGCATCGACGCCGAGATCGCGCGCCAGACCGCGCTGCTCGACGCCGGCGAGAAGGTCGAACAGGAGACACTGCACTTCGACCCGAACACCGGCTCTCTCACGTCGCTTCGCTCGAAGGAAGAGGCGCACGACTACCGCTACTTCCCGGAGCCGGACCTCGTGCCTGTTGCGCCGTCGAAGGAGTTGATCGAGGAGATCCGTGCGACGCTGCCCGAGCTGCCCCTCGCCAAGGCAGAGCGCTATGAGTCTGAAGGCCTTTCGGCTGAGACCGCGCGCTTCCTCGCCTTCAACGCTGAGTACGGCGCCTACTTCGAGGCCGTGATCGCCGCGGCCGGTGACGGCGCCGACCGCAAACGCATCGGCGACTGGGTGACCGGCGAGCTCAACGCCCGCATCGGCGCTGACGCCGACCCCGCCGAGTCAAAGGTGACGCCA
The DNA here is from genome assembly GCA_964455545.1 of uncultured Thermoleophilaceae bacterium. GTDB lineage: Bacteria > Actinomycetota > Thermoleophilia > Solirubrobacterales > JACPNS01 > JACPNS01. The sequence continues at coordinate 59,310 of CAYVWQ010000014.1, forward strand.
GAGGCGCTCGCCCGTGTCGTCGCCCTCGTCGGCGAGAAGGCAGTGACCAACGCCGGCGCCAAGACCGTGCTCGACAAGCTCGTCGAAGACGGGGGAGACCCGGATGCGATCGTCGAGGCCGAGGGCCTCGCGGCGATGGGCGACTCGGACGAGCTCTCGGGAATCATCGACGACGCGCTCGCCGCCAACGAGAAGGCCGTCGAGGACCTCAAGTCCGGCAACATGAAGGCGATCGGCGCGATCATCGGCTTCGTCATGAAGCAGACCCAGGGCCGCGCCGACGGCGGCGAGGTCACCCGCATCGTGCGCGAGAAGCTCGGGCTCTGAGTAGCTTCGAAGCGTGACTCCGCTCCTCGCAGCAGCACTCATCCTCGGTGTGATCACCGGAATCATCGGCCGCTACAAGGGCTCGTCGTTCCTGATCTGGTTCCTTACCGGCACTCTCCTGCCGGGGATCGGTCTGGCCGGCGTGATCATGATGCGGTCCACGAAGATGGACCCGCGTCGCGAGTGCCCGAACTGCGGCGCCGTGTTGCCGATCACCGCCCAGGTCTGCCTGCGCTGCGGCGAGGATCTCGAGTACCCGGATGAGCTGATCGCTCCGAAGGGCTATTCGTTCGCCGAAGACGACAACCAGTCGGCCTAGTCGTCTCCGCCGCCACCGAGCAGGTCGTCGAAGTCGAGGTCCGGACACGTGCCGTCTGCGTTGGGCGGGAACGGTGAGTCGCCGCAATCCGTCGTCCCGACAGGCTTCGGCGTACCGGCTCCGATGAAGATCTCTCCGATTCTGTAGGTCTTGCCGACTTTTGCGCCTACAAAGATCGAATTGCCCTGCTCGATCGGTGGCATGCGGAACGAGAACTTCAGCTTTCCGTGCCTGCTCGTTCGGTAGTGGCGCTTGTAGATCACGTCGTTGACGGTGATCTTGTATTTCGCGCGCTTCTTGAAACCGGTAGCGCTCACGGTCACGCGCTGTCCGGCGGCGGGCTTGGTGGGGCTCCACTTGAGGATGCTGGGAGACGCCCCTGCGGTCGCGGGCGCTGCAAGCACGACCGCGAGAGCAGCGGTTGCGATGAGGGTCTTCGACGTGATCACTTGAACTTGATCGTCTTCGTCGTCTTCGCGCCGCCGACGGTGACGGTCAGCGTGGCCTTCTTGCCCTTGAGCTTCTTCTTGAAGCTCTCGCCCTTCTTGGTGAACTTGAGCTTGAGCTTCTTCTTCACTCCGGCCACCACGGTCGCGGAACCCTTCGCGATCTCGATCGCTTTCTTGCCCTTTTTGCCTATGGCGCTGGGCTTGACGGTCAGCGATGCCTTGGCTTTTCCGGAGGTCAGCGAGGTCACGGAGATCGAGAAGCCCGACTTTAGGGCCGTGGAGAGCTTGATCTTCGAGGCGACCGTGACGGTCGGCTTGGCGACGCCGGTGGGCGAAGTCGCCGGGACGTTGAACGGCCCGTAAGAGGGCCATACAGCCGTTGCCGACAAGGCCACCGGGGCGCGCGTGAGATTGCAGGTGGCCGGACCCGTGAAGTCCGGCACGCCGGCGATTACCACGCCACGGTCGTCACGCCAGGTCATCGTCGTGGCGTCCTGAGAGATCGAGATGTCGCTGGGCAAGCCGGCCGTCGTTAGGAAGCAGTCGTCGACGTATGTCCCGCCGACGCCGCTCCATTTGGCCATGACGATCTTCTGGGTGTAGAAGGAATCGTCGCGTAGCTCCGTGGCTGTGACCGTGCCGGTTGCCGAAATGTCCGTGCGATCGATCTTCAGGCCGTATCCCGGCCACCCCGCGTCGCCGAGCGGGTAGGAGATCCAGGGGTCGAAGAGGTTCCCGTCCGTGAGTGAGTTGAGGTCGACGGTGCTACCGCCCTCGGCGTGGCCGAGCAGGCGACTTCCGATCAGCGTGCCGTCCGCGGTTTGGAAAGACGCCGGAACCGCGGTCGTCGCGTCGGCGGTCGGCTTGAAGTAGGTGTTGTACGCGAGTCCGCCGCCGCCGATCGGCCCGTACGCGCGCTGATATCCGTAGGCAAGCCCGCCACCGCCGGGCGTCAGCTCAAGCGTGAGCGGATACACGTTAAGTTTCGGGGCGTCGTTGTGTCCCGAGAGCGCCCCGAAGTGCACGATCTGTCCGCTGGGGTTCCAAACCGTGAACGACGCGAGCTGGGAGATCTTTCCCGCCTCCTTGCGCACGCCGACGATGAATCCGTCGTCGGACTGGGCGACCTGGCGCCAGTCGTTCTCTCCGGCACTGAGACGCAGCTTGCGCGCACCATCGTCGCTCGCGACCCAGACTTCGTTTCCGTCGATGTAGGCGACGCTCGCTGCGGCAGATTGAGCGAGCAGGCAGACGGCCAGGAGGGACAGGGCGAGTGTGAAAAGGGTTCGTATACGAAGCATTCTCCGATCATACAGATTGGATCAAGCCCGGTCAAGCTCAAGGACCCACCAGCGATCTGCCGAAGACATGTACTCTGAAGTTGTTGGGCCGCTTGTCCCGGGTAGACACCAGATCCGGGGGGAACGGCAGAAATCAGGCGGATCGCGAAACTCGCATCCGCCGCCGCATCGCTTGTCTCGCGGAAGCCAGGAGATCCCTGGCCCGGAGAAACGAAAGGAGGGACCACGATGCGAGCAGTTGAAGCGCTGATGGAAGCGCTCAAGCACGAAGGGGTGGACGTCATGTTCGGCTACCCCGGAGGCGCCAACCTGCCGACGTACGACGCGATTTACGACGCAGGCATCAATCACATTCTTGTCCGGCACGAGGCCGGCGGAGGCCACGCGGCCGAGGGATACGCGAAGTCGACCGGCAAAGTCGGTGTCGCGCTCGCGACCAGCGGCCCCGGCGCCACGAACCTCGTCACGCCGATCGCCGACGCGATGATGG
>CAYVWQ010000015.1:0-60472 GCA_964455545.1 uncultured Thermoleophilaceae bacterium
GCGACGATCCTCGACCACTGGGGCATCGTCAAGGCCGACGTCGGCGTGCGCGACGGACGCATCGTCGCGATCGGCAAGGCCGGCAACCCCGACACGATGGACGGCGTCGACCCCGCGCTGGTGATCGGGCCGAGCACCGAGATCCTCGCCGGACAGGGCATGATTCTCACGGCCGGCGCGATCGACTGTCACGTACACCTGATCTGCCCGCAGATCGTCGACGAAGCGACCTACAGCGGCATCACGACGATCATCGGCGGCGGCACCGGCCCCGCGCACGGCACACTTGCGACCACGGTCACGCCCGGCGCCTGGTACGTGCAAAAGATCTTCGAGGCGATGGACGACATGCCCGTCAACGTCGCACTGCTCGGCAAAGGCAACACGGCCGGCGAGGCCGCACTGCACGAGCAGGTGCTCGCGGGGGTCAGTGGATTCAAGCTGCACGAGGACTGGGGCTCGACCCCTGCTGCCATCGACGCGGCGCTACGCGTCGCCGACGAGACCGGTGTACAGGTGGCGCTCCACTCGGACACGCTCAACGAGGCCGGCTACGTCGAGGACACACTCGGCGCGATCGACGGCCGCAGCATCCACGCGTACCACACGGAAGGCGCCGGCGGCGGCCACGCCCCGGACATCATGCGCGTCGCCGCCGAGCCCAACGTGCTGCCGAGCAGCACCAACCCGACGCGCCCGCACACGCACAACACGATCGACGAGCACCTCGACATGCTGATCGTGTGTCATCACCTGAACCCGGCCGTGCCGGAGGACCTCGCCTTCGCCGAGAGCCGGATCCGGCCGAGCACGATCGCGGCAGAGGACATCCTCCACGACCTCGGCGCGATCAGCATGATCGGCAGCGACAGCCAGGCGATGGGCCGCGTCGGCGAGGTCGTCACACGCACCTGGCAGACCGCGCACGCGATGAAGAAGCGCCGCGGCAGCCTGCCCGGCGACGGCGCGGCCGACAACCACCGCGCCAAGCGTTACGTCGCCAAGTACACGATCTGCCCAGCCATCGCGCACGGATTCGAGTCCGAGATCGGCTCGGTTGAGGTCGGCAAGCTCGCCGACCTCGTGCTCTGGCAGCCGGCATTCTTCGGCGTCAAGCCCCACATCGTGCTGAAGGGCGGGATGATCGCCGCCGCGCAGATGGGCGACGCGAACGCGTCGATCCCCACCCCGCAGCCGATCATGCCGCGCAAGATGTTCGGCTCGCTCGGCAAGGCCCCCGCGGCGCTGAGCGTGAACTTTGTGGCGCCCGGCGCTCTGGACGCCGGCCTCGGCGAACGTGTCGCCGTCGACAAAGCCTTCGTCGCTGCAGCTGACACGCGCAGCCGCGCAAAAAGCGACATGATCAACAACGACGCCACGCCGCGGATCGATATCGATCCGGACTCGTTCGCGGTCTCGATCGACGGCGAGCTGATTGAGTCGCAGCCGGCCACCGAGCTGCCGATGGCGCAGCGCTACTTCCTCTTCTAGGGGCGGCGCGGTGCTCGATCTGAACGACACCCAGAAGGTCCAGTCGGCCGCGGCGCTGCTGCTTGCTGCCGACGGACGCTTCCCGGCAGGCGGTTACGCGCACTCGTCAGGTCTCGAGCAGGCAGTTGCCTCGGGTCGCCTCGACGACGAATCAGACCTCGCGCGATTCATCGACGGACTGCTCGCCACGACCGCGCGCACCACGGCCTGTTTTGCGGCGGCAACTTGCTCCGCCTGGCGCACCTGCGAGCTCACCGACCCGCTTGCGCGGGTACTTCGCGACGAGAGCGTCGCCCGGCTGGTGCGTGAGGAATCCGCCCGTATCCCTGCGCCCGCACTGCGCGAGGCATCGCGCGCGCAGGGCCGGCAGTTCCTACGCGCCGCAGCCGCGACCTGGCCGGCGGCCGGCATCCCCGGACCCGCGATCGTTCCAGACGGCCCCCACCTGTCGACGGCCCAGGGAATCGTCGCCGCGGCGATCGATCTCGGCCCGCGCGAGGCTGCCCTGATCAGCGCCTATGGCAGCGTGACCGGAGCGGCAGCCGCCGGAGTGAAGCTGCTCGGTCTCGATCCGCTCTCCGTCAACCGCGTGGTCGCCGAGACGGCACCGGTGATCGCCGAACTCGTGGATGAGGCGGGCGATCTCGCCGAGTGTGCTCCGGCCGACCTCCCCGCCCGTGCCGCCCCGTTGCTCGAGACCGGCTCGGCGCTGCACGCGCTGCGGCAGCCGAGGATGTTCGCCTCATGATCTGCGAGGCCGTGATCGCGACGGCGCTACGCGCCGACGGCTCCACGGCCTTGCGCACGCTCGGCAGCACCCCGCCGATCAGGCTGATGCCGACACCCGACGGCGTCTACATGGTCGGCGCGGCAGCGAGTCCGCTCAACGGCGACCGCACCTCGCTCGACATCTTCGTCGCCCCCGGCAGCGAGCTCACCGTTCGCACCGTGGCAGCGTCGCTCGCCTGGCCGGGCACCTCGCCTGTGCCGTCGCAGTTCGAGATCCACGCCCACGTCGGCGCCGGAGCGACGCTGAGCTGGCTGCCCGAGGCGATGGTGCCGGTCGCAGGCTCGATCCACCGCGTCGTCGCCAGCGTCGAGCTCGAACCCGGCGCGTCACTGACCTGGCGCGAGGAAATAGTGCTTGGACGCCACAACGAGGCTCCCGGCGAACTCTCTTCAAGCCTTGAGATCGAGCAGGGCGGCCAGGCCGTCCTGCGCCAGGAGAACCTCGTCGGCGAGCACTCGTACGACGCGCCCTCGGTGCTCGGGGCCGCCCGCGCGACCGGATCGCTGACGATCTTCCGCCCAGAGCCGATCCCTACGCCTGCGCCGGCCTCCGGAGAACACGGCGAATCGGCCGGACTCGAGCTCGAGTCCGGCGGCCTCCAGGTCGTCGCCGTCTCCGACAGCGCGACCGAGCTGCGCAGGCTGCTCGACGCCGCCCAACCCCGTCGTCCCGAAGCTGCGTCAGCGGAAGAAAGGACCGTCCATGCACGCGCCTGACTCCACGCGTCATGGCCGGCGACGCCGCGCGTTCGCCCTGATCGCCGCGATCGGCGCGCTCAACCTGCTCGGCTTCGCGCTGCTTCTCGCGATCGTCCCGCAGCACCTGACGCTCGCCAACGGCAGCGCCTTTGGCCTGTCCCTCGGCCTCTCGGCCTGGATGCTCGGCTCGCGGCACGCGTTCGACGCCGACCACATCGCCGCGATCGACGGGGTGACGCGCAAGCTCACGGCCGAAGGTACGGATGCGCTTCCCGCTGGATTCTTCTTCGCCCTCGGGCATTCGACGGTCGTGGTCGGCCTTGGAGCACTCGTGGCGGTCGGCATCGATGGGATCGGCGGCGCGCTCGCCGACGACGGGTCGACGCTGCATCTGATCACCGGCACCTGGGGACCGGCGTTCGCGGGCGTCTTTCTGCTGACGGTAGGGATCCTCAACCTCGTCGCGCTACGCGGCCTGGTCCGCGCACTCCGCGCCCCCCGAGGAGGACCGACGGGCGGCCATGAACTCGAGCGCCGGCTTGAAGAGAACCTCGAGCGTCGCGGGGTCCTCGCCAGGCTTTACTCCCGCGCGACCCGCTCGATCACTGCTCCGTGGCAGATGTACCCGGTCGGACTGCTTTTCGGGTTCGGGTTTGACACGGCCACCGAGATCGCCCTGCTCGTGCTCGCGGGTGGCGCAGCCGCCAGCGGCCTGCCGTTCTACGCAGTGATGTGCCTGCCAGCGCTCTTCACGGCCGGAATGGTGCTGTTCGACACACTCAACACGACTGCGATGACCTACGCATACGACTGGTCGTTCGCCAAACCGGCGCGCCGGATCTACTACAGCCTCACCGTCACGGCGATCACCGTGGCCGGCGCGATCGTCGTCGGCACGCTCTCGCTCGCCCACGCCTTCGTCTCCGTCGACATGCGGTACGCCGGCTTCGCGCTGTTTGCGGTGTTCATGTCGGTCTGGCTCGTGTCTGCCGCGATTTGGAAGTTCGGCCGCGTAGAGGAGCGCCTGAGCACTTGGACATAACCTGACCGCGATGGCTCTCTTCTCGCGCATCGCGGTCGACACCAGCGCGCTGAAGGAGTCGCGCGACTTCCGGCTGTTGACGGCCGGTTCGATTGTCACGGGGATCGGCTCGCAGGCAGCACTGGTGGCGCTGCCGTACCAGACCTACGTCGAAACGAAGTCTGCGCTTTTGACAGGAATGCTCGGCCTCGCCGAGCTGATCCCACTGATCGTCGCGTCGCTCTACACCGGGGTGCTCGCCGACCGCCACGACCGCCGGACGCTGCTGGTGATCAGCCAGGCGATCCTCGTGATCGTCGCCGCCGCGCTCAGCGCCGTCGCGCTGATCGGCGAGCCCCCGGTGTGGGCGCTGTTCGTGCTCGCCGGGCTGACTGCCGGCGGCACCTCGGTGGAACGCGTCAGCCGCACCTCGATCGTTCCGAACACGGTGCGGCCCGGACTGCTGCGCAGCGCGCTGTCGATGACGTTCGGCCTTTACCAGCTGGTGATGGTGATCGGACCGGCGATCGGCGGACTGCTGATCGCGGGATTCGGCATCGCGGCTCCCTACATCGTCGACGGCGTCTCTTGCCTTGGGATGGTGTTCGCTGCGCTCGCGATGTCACCGCAGCCGCCGCACGCCGCGACCGATCCCGACGGCGATCCGGCGCCCCACGAGCCGGCGCTGCGATCGATCCGCGAAGGTCTGCGGTTCGTGCGCAAGTCGCAGGCGCTGACCGCCAGCTTCGTGATCGACCTCGCGGCGATGACGTTCGGCATGCCGCGCGCGCTGTTCCCTGTGCTGTCGCTGACGGTCTTCCACGCCGGAGCGTCGGGGACGGGGTTTTTGCTCGCGTCGGTGTCAGCAGGCGCGACCGTGGCCGCCCTCACGACCGGATGGCTCGAGCACGCACGCTGGCTCGGCCGCATCGTCATCGCCGCCGTCGGGGTCTGGGGCGCGGCGATCGCGCTGGCCGGGCTGATGAGCTCGATCTACCCGGCGATGCTGTTTTTCGCCATCGCCGGCGCCGCCGACAGCGTGTCGGCCGTCTGCCGGAGCACGATCAGCCAGTCCGTCACCCCCGACCACATGCGCGGGCGGATGAGCTCGGTGTTCATGCTCGTCGTCGCGGGCGGCCCACGCCTCGGCGACGCGGAATCAGGCGCCGTCGCGGCCGCGTTCTCGCCGCGTTTTTCGGTCGTATCGGGCGGACTCGCCTGCATCGCCTCAGCGGCGCTCGTCGCCGTGGCGCTGCCGGGACTCGCGCGCTATGACGGCGACGTGGCGGCGCCGGTCTCCGACGAGGAAGTGCTGGAACCGCTGCAGGCCGGTGTCGGCGGCGAAAGCTGATTCGCAACACGGGCGCAATTCAAGGGTTCACGCCTGTGTCCGATGAATAGTGAACGACCCGTTGTCGCCCCAAACGTGGCACCATCGGCAGTTCAAACGGCAACTCCGCAGCCGCATCTGATGTATCAGGACTTGAACGCAGAATCTCCCGACGCGCCGGAAGCGCGCCCCTCGCGCAAGCGCAAGCTGGCCGTGTTCGGCCTCGTCGCCGTGGCGATCGTCGCGGTCGGCCTGCTCGCGTTCAATGTCTTTGCCGGCGGCGGCAACGCGTCCACTGGTGGAACTGATGCTGCCGACCCCTACGCCGTGACTTTCGACGGCGACAACTTCAGCGGCGACAAGGCCAGCACGGTCAAGACAGAACCCGTCGCCCAACGCGACTCCGAAGAGAAGTACGCCTCGGCCTGCGCCAGCTGCGCCAAGAAGCACGAGATCGCAGCGATGCCCGCCGCCTCCGCGACGACCCACGTCGCCGAGGGCGCACCGAACAGCAAAGAGCTGAAGAAGCTGCTCAAGGAGCAGAAGAAGAACTCGAAGATCGCCACCGGCGACCAGGTGACGCTGCTCTCAGACGGCAGCGCCTCAGCGCCGATCGGTGCCCCCGACCCAGTCAACGCCGTCGTCGCGGCCGGCAACGTGATCAAGAACTACCCGTACATCTGGGGCGGCGGCCACGCGAGCTTCCAGGCCAACGGTTACGACTGCTCGGGCTCGGTCAGCTACGCGCTGAAGGCCGCGAATCTCGTCTCGGAGCCGATGGTCTCCGGCGACTTCGAGAACTGGGGCGAGCCCGGACCGGGCAAGTGGATCACGGTGATGGCCAATGCCGGCCACGTCTACATGTACGTGGGCGGCGTCCGCTACGACACCTCGTTCCGCGACGGCCCCTACGGCACGCGCTGGCACACGGACAAGCGCAGCGACTCCGGCTTCGTCGTCCGGCACCCGGCCGGGCTCTAGGCCCGTTCAGCGAACGAACCCGGAGCGCGGCCGAGCACTGTGACTACTCGGAATCCGCCGGCTTGAAGTCGAGCGAGCAGCTGTTGATGCAGTAGCGCTGCCCGCCCTGGTCGGCCGGGCCGTCGTCGAAGACGTGGCCGAGGTGGCCGCCGCAGCGTTTGCAGACAACCTCGGTACGGCGCATGAACAGCGAGTTGTCGGGTCGCAGCTCGACGGCCTCGGCGACGGCCGGCTCAGTGAAACTTGGCCAGCCTGTGCCGGAATCGAACTTGGTGTCGGAGTCGAACAGCATCGCGCCGCAGCCGCGGCAGACGTACGCGCCGTCGTCCTTCATGTCGAAGTACTCGCCCGTAAACGGCGCCTCGGTGCCCGACTTGCGCAGCACCGCGAACTCCTCCGGGGAGAGATCCTGCTTCCACTCCTCGTCGGTCTTGTGAACTTCTCGAACTGTGGTCTCTGTGTCAGTCATGTCGACCTTTCGCCTGAAAATTGATGACTGAATTATCGCGGAAATCACGCCCATATTGGCCGTCAAAGTTCGAGCAATAACAGCACCAGAGTGGCTACCGCCAGCAGCCCACCGGCGACCGAAAGTACGGCGATCGAGCTCACACCGGTCGGCAACATTTCGTTGCTGTCGAGCGCGCGGTAGATCTCGCGCTGTCGGCGGAATCCCTCGACGAACACGGCCACGGCGAGCGCCGCGAAGCAGCAACCGAGCACGATGTAGCCCCAGACGGTGCCGTCGACGATGCGCGGAACCACGCCGCCGACGCCGACCGCCGCGGTTGCGACGCCGATGCCGGTCCGAAACCACGCGAGCCACGTCCGCTCGGCCGCCAGAACGGTACGGCGCGAGGGCCCGAGCGGAGAATCATCCTGGGTCCGCGACCGTGGCTGCTCGGGCGTGTTCATACATCTGATGATCGCAGGCGGTGCGCTCCGGGACGAGCGATAGCCTGCTCATCGCAACACCGATGAACACGCCATCAATTTCACGGCCCGGACGGCCGATCAGACACCTCGCCCTTGCACTGCTCGCGCTCGTCGTCGGCGTCGCGCTGGCCGCGGGCGGCGGAAACGCAGGCGCCGCGTCGACGCCGAAGCTGGGCTACCAGCAGAACGTCAAGCACGCGATCTTCAGCGTTTCGGGCGCCGAAGAACTCGCCGCCGGATCACGCTGGAACAAGATCTGCTGGACGCTCGAAGGACACGGGGGCACGCCCGACAAACGCTGGTGCGCCGTGCGCAAGGGTTCGAATTGGCGCCTCGACGGCGCACGCACCGGCCTGTCCGTGAAGATCGGCGGAACCGACGGCAAATTGATCGTCAACCCGCAGACCGCGCCGCTGCCGGCCGGTCTGTACCGCTGGCACATATTCCTCGGCGACTGCACAGACGCACCGACCGGTGCGACCGGCGCGACAACCGAGCAGTGTGAGACGACCTACCCGAAGACCGGCGGCGGGCTTGTCCGGGTGAAACCGCTCGTCGCCACCGGTTGCCGCGTCAAGGGCGCCGCCCAGGTCAGCCGCGGGCCGCGCGCGGGCAAGCGAATCGCGCTCACATTCGACGACGGCCCGGCCGCGATCACGCCCCGCTTCCTCAATTCGCTCAAGAGTCTCAACGTGCGCGCCACCTTCTTCATGCTCGGCCAGCAGGTCGGCGGATACAAGGGGACCGTGCGCCGGATGCTGCGCGAGGGCCACGAGCTCGCCAATCACTCCTGGAACCACGCCAACCTCGGCGGCGGAGGCGGCGGCGCCAGCGCGCAGATGCGCAACACCAACAACGTGATCCGCCGGGTGACAGGCTTCAAGCCGTGTGTCTTCCGCCCGCCATACGGTTCGACCGGCAGCGACCTGGTCCGCCGCGTGCGCGCGCAGCACATGACTTCGATCCTCTGGGACGTCGACCCGCTCGACTGGCGCCTTCCCGGCACCGGCCACATCGTCAGCGTGATCCGCAGCCAGACCCACGCCGGATCGATCATCCTCGAACACGACGGCGGCGGACCGCGCGGCCAGACGCTCGCGGCGATCCCGCAGTACGTCCGCACGCTGAAGAGCCGCGGCTACAAGTTCGTGACCGTCAGCGAGCTGCTCGGCTACAAGACGGTCTACAAGCTCGGCGGCTGAGCGTCAGCGCAGGGAGCGCGGTGGCAGCGGCAGGCCGTCGTTGTCGGCCTTGCTCTCGCGCCTGACATAGCTCGCGATCTTCGACTTCGGCACGACGTAGACGCGCTGGCCGGAGTAACTGTTGCCTCCGCCCGGCCGCGTCGGCGGCTTGCGGTAGACGTCGAGGTGGCGTCCGTCGATCGCCCCGCCCGTGTCGGCCGCCTTGAACCAGCCGTCGCCGTTCTGCGAGCTGTAGCGGCCGATCCAGACGAGGCTGCCCATCGGGATGAATCCGGGGTCGACCGCGACGCTGCGGTAGTAGGTGAGCGGGCGCGACGGGCCCTTCGCGAACGTGATGTTCTTCGGCGGGATCCAGTACTTGCCCTTACCGTTCGACCACGTGTCATCGCCGCGCAGGTAGGTGACCTTCTTCTTTGAATTCTTCCACAGCCCCGAGGAAAGCCAGAAGGGAGTGCGGTTCGAGTTGGAGGTGCTCCAGGACGCCTTCTTGCCGTCCCGGCCGAGCCAGTAGTTGCTGCCGGTGACGGCGACGTGGTAGCGGTTGCCGTCGGTGCCGATGCCGTCACCCTCCATCGCGATGCCCTTCGCCGAGTAGAGCCAGTCGATCTTGCTCGGGCGGCGCTTCACGCCGGGCACCGGCACGCGGATTCCGTCGAACCACTTCTCCGGCGCCGGGTAGTACTCGGTGATCAGCATCTTCGGCACCCACGCCGGTTTGCCGACAGCGGCGATCCGCAGGTCAGCTGGAGCGGCGGACGGCTTCAGGGCCAGCGCAACGCCGACGCCGGACGCGAGCAGCAGCGTGCCGAGCGCGATCCGTACGGCGAACGAGTTGATCCGACCGGCAGCCGGCAGGTTGTTCGAAGGGAGGGCCATCAGTTGAAAACGTTAACCACTCGCTTCTTCGGACGATTCGCCTCCCCGCTTGACTGCACCGTGGATTTCGGGCCCTCGGTTAGCGTGACTCGCCATGGAGCAGATCGCCGAAGGCGTATACCTGGTTCGCGGCGGGCTTCCTGCCGTGATGAACGTGTACCTGATTGAGGACGGCGGCGGGGTGACGGTCTTCGACGCAGGCTGTTCCTCGATGGCCGGCAAGCTGCGCAAGGCCGCCGCGAAGTTCGGCGGCGTCAAACGCGTCGTACTCGGGCACAGCCACACCGACCATCGCGGCACAGCCCCGGCGCTCGCCAAAGACGGTGCCCAGGTCTGGTGTCACGTCGCCGAACTGGCCGACGCAGAGGCCGACGGCGGGATGCACTACTTCAAGCTCGACCTGCTCCCGCACATCCACAACCGCGTCGCGATGGCCCACCTGCTCAAGCACTGGGACGGTGGGCCGGTTCCGATCGAGGGGACGCTCGCTGAGGGTGACCACGTCGCCGGCTTTGAGGTGATCCACCTTCCCGGCCACGCGCCGGGACTGATCGGCCTGTTCCGAGAGCGCGACGGGCTGGTCCTGAGCAGCGACGCGATCTACACGATCAACCCGCTCAACGGCCGTAAGGGCGCACCGCGCATCCCCGTCGACGCCTTCAATCTCGACACCGAGATGGCCAAGGCGAGCGCGCTGAAGCTCGCCGCAATCGGCCCGAAGCGGATCTGGGCCGGTCACGGCGACGGCATCGAGCACGATGTTGTGACCGTGCTCGACGAGCTCGGCCACGTCGGCGGCGTCTACGGCGAGTAGATCAGCCGGCCGGCGGGGCCTCGGCCGTCACCGGCAGCAGCCCCCGCTCGGCGAACACTTCCTTCGCCGCGAATATCGCGTTGAGCGCACGCGGGAAGCCGACGTACAGCGTCGAGTGGATCAGCGCCTCGACGATCTCGACCGGCGTCAGCCCGACGTTCAGCGCCGTGCCGACGTGGACACGCAGCTCGGTCTCGGCCCCGCCGAGCGCCGTCAGAGCGCCGAGCGTGACCAGCTGCCGGTCGCGCGGACCGATCCCCGGGCGCGAGTAGATATCGCCGTAGGCGAAGGCCGAGATGTGGTGTGCCATGTCCGGCGCGATGTCGCCGAGCGCCTCGATGATGCGGTCGCCGGCGTCGCCGTCGACCGCTTCGAGGACACGCAGGCCGTACTCCTTGCGCCGCTGGTTCTCGGGCGTGCTGGTGTCGTTCTGCCCCGCGTCCGGGGGGAACTCCGTCACGGACGGATCTCGATCGACTCGATCATCTTCGGCTCGATCGGCGCGTCGCGGCCGTCCGTTTCCGAGCCCTCGATCGCGTCGACCGTCTCCATGCCGCTGGTGACGGTGCCGAAGACCGTGTGCTTGCCGTCGAGCCACGGCGCGGCCGCGGTGGTGACGATGAAGAACTGCGATCCGTTCGTGTTCGGACCGGCGTTGGCCATCGCCAACGCGCCGCGCACGACCTTGTTCTCGTTGAACTCATCGGCAAACGTGTAGCCGGGGCCACCGGTGCCGGTGCCCTCGGGGCAGCCGCCTTGGATCATGAAGTCCTTGATCACGCGGTGGAAGACGAGGCCGTCGTAGAAGCCTTCGCCCGCCAGCTTCTGGAAGTTGGCAACGGTGTTGGGGGCGGCATCGTCGAAGAAGTCGATCTCGATGGGGCCCTCAGAGGTTTGGATCAGTGCTGATGACATGTCCGCGAGCCTACTCGGCGGATGCTCATAGGCATCCGGAGTCACCCCACAACCGAGTCCCAGAACCGCATTTCAAGCCAGAATTTGCCCCAACCTGCGGACTTCGGGGCGCCACAACCTCCGCAGGTTGGGGCGCAAAGCCCGCTGTTCATGCGGCTTGCCGTCATTTCTACTGCGGTTTGCGTTGTTCAGAAACCGGTTTACCGGACTCGTCGACCAGCTGCGTCGGCGGCCACGGTCCGAGCCAGTTGTCGCGGGCCCCGTCCATCGTCAGCACCGACCCGCTGTAGAAGTCGCCGGCCGGCGAGGCGAGGTACGCCACCTGCCAGGCGACCTCCTCGGGTCGCCCGAGGCGGCCGGCGGGCACGGAGTGCGCGAGGTTCTCGACTACGACCTGCGGATATTTGGTCAGCAGCGTCTCGGTCGCGATCTGGCCGATCGCGAGAGCGTTGACCTTGATGCCGAAGCGCGCCCACTCGATCGAGAGCGTGCGCGCCATGTTCTCGACCGCCGCGCGGGCAGCGCCGCTGTGGACCATCCCGGGCATGCCGTTGTGCGGCGAGAGCGTGACGTTGATGATCTTGCCGCCGCCGTTCTCGATCATCCATTTGGTCGCGACGGCGTGGCTCATCAACCATGTGCCGTGCACGTTCAGCTTGATGACGGTGTCGAAGCCTTTCTCGGTGATCTGCTCGGCCGGCGCGAGGAACTGACCACCGGCGTTGTTGACCAGCGTGTCGATGCGTCCGTGGGTCTCGAGGGTCGCGTCGATCAGCGCCTCGACCTGTTCGGCCTCACGGATGTCGCAGACCATCGAGCTGCACGAACCCTCGCCGCCGGCGGCCATGCACAAGTCGGCCGTCTCGCGCAGCGGCTCGATCTCGCGGCCGCAGATCACGACGTCGGCGCCGAGCCCCGTCAGCTCGATCGCCGTCTGCCGCCCGATGCCGCTGCCGCCACCACTGACGATGATCAGCTGGCCTTCGAGCAGGTCCGGCTTGAAGATCTCTGAGGGCACGGCGGCAGCCTATCCGCGGCGGGGGCGCTATCCGTGTCCGACCGTACGATGGTCCGCGTCATGGCTGAGGTCCGCTGGTACACGCCGTCGCAGGACGAGACGTTCGATCGCAAGGTGATCCGCGTCGTCGTGACCGTGATCGCTGCGGTGCTCAGCCTGTACCTGATCTATCTCCTGAAAACGCCGCTGATGTGGCTCGTGCTGGCGCTGTTCGTGGCGATCGCTGCGTCGGGCCCCGTCAACGCGTTGTCGCGTCATATGCCGCGCGGCGGTGCGATCGCCGTCGTCTACGTGCTGATCGTGCTGGTGCCCGTTCTGCTCGGAGCCCTGCTGCTGCCACCGCTCGTCAAATCGGCCGTCAATCTGGTCGACGATCTTCCGGCCTACATCAACGACCTGCAGAACACGATCGAGAAGGACAAGCGCTTCGAGAAGCTCAACGAAAACTTCGACATCCAGCAGAACCTGCAGAAGCTCCAGGGCAACCTCGCCAACCGACTCGGCGACGCAGCAGGAGTGCTCAGCTCGATCGGCGAGCGGCTGATCAACTCGGTGTTCGGCGGATTCACGATCTTCGTCCTCAGCATTTTCATGGTCGCCCGTGGCCGTGGTTGGATCGACGGCTGGATAAACACCCGAGCCGGGCCCGAGGCCGATGCGCTGCGACGGGCGGTCGATCGCATCGGCGGTTCGGTCGGCGGCTACATCGGTGGCGCGCTCCTGCAGGCCTTCATCGCCGGACTCGCGGCGTTCATCGTTCTCGCGATTCTCGGCATCCCCTCACCGCTAGTGCTGGCCGTGGTCGTCGCAGCGTTCGATGTCGTACCGATGGTGGGTTCGACGATCGCCGGCGTACTGGTCGGGATCGTCACGCTGTTCGCCGACTTCCCGGTCGACACGATCATCTGGGCGGCGTTCGTGATCGGCTACCAGCAGTTCGAGAACTACGTGATCCAGCCACGGATCCAGAGCCGCGCCGTCAACATGGAGCCGTTCATCGTGCTGACCGCTGTGCTGTTCGGTGGGACGTTGATGGGCGTGGTCGGCGCGATCCTCGCGATCCCGATCGCCGCGACGCTGATCATCGTCTACCAGGAGTGGCGAGCGTTCAAGCGCGAGATGACGATCATCGAATCGCCGCTGATCGACGACGCCGGTCAGTCAGACGATGCCGGCGAGTCCGGATCGTCACCCGCCCCGGCCTGAGCGTCCGGAAGCGTCGGCTCCTGGTAGGCCGCGAGCCTCGAAGGGTCGAGCGTGTGGCCCTTGCGGCGGCCGATCGACTCGACCTGATTCTTCACCGCTGCACGCCCGACACCGTTGATGACGGCCAGGAACATCCCGACGCCGCTCAACACGAACACCACCGTGAAAAGCTTTCCGGCGTCGGTGGTCGGCGCCGGGTTACCGAAACCGACCGTGGTCAGCGTGGTGACGCAGAAATAGAGCGAATCGACGACCGACCAGTGCTCGACGAGGCAGTAGAAGATCACGCCGGTGACCAGCAGTACCACCGCCGACCGCAGTGCACCGCGAGCCTCGGGCTCCTTCAGCGCCTGCCGCAGCGTGATGATCCAGAAGTACACGTTGCCAGCCTAGGGCCGGCGGCCGATGGCACGCTTCTCGCGATCTGCGTTTGATCGCTCCGTGGCGTCGGCGAGAATCCCGGGATGCTCAAGCTCTACGCCAAGGCCGTCTACGACCAGCTCGACCGCGCTTTCTCGCGGTTCGGCGAGCACCGGCTGACCGATTGGGCGGCGGCGTTGACGTACTACTCGATGCTCTCGCTGTTCCCCGGGCTGCTGGCACTGATCTCACTGCTCGGAATCATCGGCCACGGCACGGCCGAAGCACTCGTCGAGACCGTGCGCGAGTTGCCGGAGGGACCGGCGCGCGAAATCTTCTTGAGCGCGATCACGAGCATCAGCGAGTCGACCGGGGCCGCCACGACGGCCCTGATCGTCGGTTCGCTCGTGGCGCTCTACTCGGCCTCGAGCTACGTCGGCGCTTTCATCCGCGCCTCCGGCGTGATTCTCGGCGTCAAGGAAACGCGCCGCTTCTTCGTGACGATTCCACTGCGCTTCGGCCTGACAGTGCTCTTGATGCTGTTCACGATCGCCACCGGAATCGCGATCGTCCTGACGGGGCCGATCGCGGAGCAGTTCACCAAGGTCACGGGCTTCGACGGCAGCGTGATCGGTGGCTGGGGCGTGGTCAAGTGGCCGATCGTGCTGTTCCTGTTCCTGGCCTGTCTGTCGCTGCTCTACAGCCTCGGCCCCAACTTCGAGCAACGGAAGTTCCGCGTCGCGACCCCGGGGACCGCCCTCGCACTGGTGCTCTGGCTGATCGCGTCGGCGCTGTTCAGCGTCTACGTCGGCAACTTCGGCCACTACAACAAGGTCTACGGAAGCCTCGCCGGCGTCGCGATCTTCCTCATCTGGATCTACCTGTCGAACGTCGCGATCCTGATGGGTCTTGAGTTCGACAACGAACTACGCCGCTACCGGCGCGAGCACGGCTACGGCGCGTTCAGCCGTCAGCGGCGCCAGCGGGAGAAGGACGACCACCCGCGCGGTGGCTGAGACAGTCGTCGTCGATCATCGTCCAGGCGATCGCCGCGCCGACACCGCAGAGGGCCGCAGCGCAGAGCGAAGCCGTATGAAGCGCCGACGTGATCGCCGCCGGGTCGCCGTACTCGGCGCCGGAAAGCCCACCCACCACCGGCAGCAGAGCGACGGCGAATAGCTGCCCGGTGCGCGACACCGCGTTGCTGACGGCCGAGGCGATCCCGGCGCGCTCGTCGGGAGCGGTGGCGAGCGTCGTCGCGGTGACCGGGGCGACCACGATCACCAGGCCGACCCCGAGAAGAAGCACGGGCGGCAACACTCCGGTGAGATATCCCGACTGCGGATCGACGGCGAGTAGCGCCAGCAGCGAGAGGCCGATCACGATCGGGCCGAGCGTGAGCGGAAGCCGCGGGCCGATTCGCTGCGCCACGGCGCCGGAGCGTGCGCTGAACGACAGCATCAGGATCGTCACCGGCAGCGTCGCAAGTCCGGCCTCGAGGGGGCTCCATCCGAGTCCGGTCTGGAGCATGATCGCGAGCAGGAACAGCGCGCCGCCGAATGCGCCGTAGACCACGAAGGTCAGCAGGTTTGCGGCGCTGAACGTGCGCGACTGGAACAGGTCGAGCGGCAGCATCGGTTCGGCCGCGCGCCGTTCAGTGCGAAGAAACAGCGCCGTCGCGACCAACCCGATCGCGGCCGCGCCGATCACCGCCGGCGACCCCGCGCCGCGCCCCGGCCCCTCGATCAGCGCCCAGGACACACCCGCGAGCGCCAGCACCGCCAGCGTCGCGCCGGCGAAGTCGATCCTGCCCACGAGCTTGTCATCGCGCGTCTCCGGAAGGTGCCTCAGCGCGAGCCAGACAACTGCCACGCCGAACGGCAGGTTGAGGAAGAACACGGCGCGCCAACTGACGGCGTCGATCAGCCATCCGCCGAGCGGCGGGCCGATCGCTGTCGAGACACCGGCGAAGCCCGACCAGGTTCCGATCGCCCTGGCGCGATCGGCCTGCACGAACGACGCCTCCAGGATCGCGAGGCTTCCGGGCGCGAGTAGCGCGCCGCCGACTCCCTGCAGAATCCGTCCGGCGATGAGGGTCTCGGTCGTCGGCGCGACCCCGCAGACGGCAGAGGCCGCGGTGAACCAGATCGTTCCGACGATGAACATCCGTCGGCGGCCGAAGCGGTCGCCCAACGACCCGCCCAGCAGAATCAGCGATGCGAGCGCGAGCAGGTACCCGCTGAGAATCCACTGCAAGCCGGCTGTACCGGCGCCGAGGTCGCTCCCGATCCTCGGCAGTGCGACGTTGACCACGGTGCCGTCGAGAAACACCATCGACGACGCAAGCACCGTCGTGGCCACGGCCCACTTGCCGCGCGAGTCATCCAGGGTCAGCAGCATCGACCCACGATATGTGTCCACGCGGTCCGCCGCTCTATTTGAGCGGCGAGCCGCCCGACTCGACTCGCGCGAGACGGTTGTGCATCTTGCGGCGGAGCGGCACCCATCCGCCGGGCTTGGCCTTCGATTTCGACTTCGGAACGTCGAATCCGGTCTGCGGCACTCCGAGTCCGGCGAAGTGCAGCTCGAAGTGGATCCGCCTGCGCGCGCCGGCGCGCACATCGAAATCTGCGAGGAAGTCGGTCATCGCCCCGGCACTGATCCCGAAGGTCAGCTGGGGCGGGGTCACGAGAAGCTTGTTGCAACTGCGTGAGATCGCGCGCGTCGCCTTCTTGCTGATCCTGAGGTCGATGTCGGCGCTCGACGATTTCATCGAAGAGTTGAAAGCGCGGATGACCTGGCGCAGCGACGGACCGCACAGCTTCATGCGACTGATGTCGGCAACGATGGTCGGCGTCTGAGTGCCGTCAGAGTTTGCGATCGGTTGGCCGTCCCGGAAGTTGACGACGGCGTTCGCCAGAGCGCTCGAGATCTTGTTCGAAGTCTTCGTGTCCGCCGGCTTCTTGTTCTTGGCGAGCTTGGTCCGGTCGACGAATCCGCTGCCGAAGTCGGAGTACATGTACCCGTTGCCCGGGGCGACGCCGGTGATTGTCTGTTTGCCGGCAGTTACGGCGAAGCGGGATTTCGGCGCGTTCGGGTCGAGCTCGTCCCATGCGCCGCTGAACACTGCCGACTCGGCCTTGCCAGTTGGAGTTCCGGCCTTGAGCTTGGTGATGGAGTAGCTACCTGTGAACGATCCGCTCTTTGCGGTCGTCGTCACGGAATAGGCGTCAGCGACCTCTTTGCCCTTGCCGAGCCAGGAGCACCCGGAGAAGAAAACGGCGGCGAGCAGTGCGAGAACTGAAGCGAAGGCGAGCGAGCGAAGCGGCTTCACGACGAGGACGGTACAGCAAATCCGCCGGCGGAACCGGTCGCGCCCTGCGATTTCAGCTCATCGAGTGAGTTCAGCGGCGCGGCGTTCGCCGGCGGGTCGAAGCCGGTCTGCGACTGGTTCAGGTTGAACTGGTGGAACTGCACCTCGAGTGACATCGTGCCGGCGAAGGGGATCGTCAGTTGGCCGGTCATCGCCACATCGGTGAGTACACCGGCGTCGATCCCGAACCAGACGCGCGGGTCCTTCTTCAGAATCGACTTGCACAGGCCCTGGAACATCTTTGACCCTTGCGCGCCGCCACCACCGCCGCCGCCGAGACCGCTGGCCGCTGTCGTCGCCTCGCCGAACGCCTGCAGTACCTGGCCGCAGAGCTGTCCGCGATCGACCGTCGCGGTGACCGTCCTGACCTGCTGGCCCTTCGCGTTGGTCATCGCCGGCGCTTCCTTGAAGCCGCCGACGGCGTTGCCGAGCGCGGCAATCACCTTCGCCGGGTCGACCGAGTTCTGCTGGGCCTGTGCCGCGTCGAGCGGCACCGAGTAGGAGGAACCCTCAGCCGTCAGATACATCCTGCCGTCGCCCGGCATCACCATTGAGGTGTCCTGCCCGTCGGCCGACATGTTCATCAGCATCTTCGGCTTCGCCGGGTCGGTGCCGTCGTAGGCGCCGCTGAAGGTCATCGTCACGCTCTGCGGCCCGGTGCTCCTGCTCCCGGCCGGAGCGGATACGTCCATCTTCATCTGGCCGCTGTAGGCCCCGCTCTTCACCGTCGAGGCGGCGGCGATCGCCGAAGCGACGTCCTTGCCCTTGCCGGTCCAGTTGCAACCGGCCAGCAGAACGCCGCAGCAGAGCAGCGCGAGAGCGGCGAGCGAAACGCGAAGTGTGCGGAACTGCGTCACTACCGGTAGTGATCGACCGTGCCGACGACGTCCTTGAACGGCGGGTGGCCGGTCAGCCGTGGAAGACGAGTTCGCGCTCGGGCTCGATCTCCCAGCGAACTGCGATCTCACGCAGTTCCTCGTCAAGCGGCCAGCTGTCGGCGACGGTCTCGCCGATGTTGTCCGGAGTGCCGCCCTTGAGCCGCATGCAGTTTCTGTTGTCGCCGATCGCGCGCAGCTCGGCGACATCGTCGTCGCTCAGCGGGTTCGGGCCGGTCACGGCGGCGAGCTCGGCGCGCTTCTGCTCGACCGGCTTGGCGCCGTCGATCTCTTCGATCAGGGTCGGCACGACGCACTCTACGGCCGGGTGGGCGAGGTTCCACCAGGACGCCAGCTGAAGCACAGTGAGGCCGTGCTTCTGCGCGATCGGGCGCGCCCGCTCGAGCTTCTCGAAGCCGAGCTCGACCCACCCTTCAGGGCGGAATGCACGATGATCGCGAGCGCCGAAATCGTGGCCGGGACGGACGTCGTCGTGGAAGATCCCGCCGTAGTCGGCGACGCGCGTGATCAGTTTCACGCCGTACTTCTCGGCGGCCGGCAGAACGAGCTCGCCGGGCCATGGCTCGAACGGGTTGAGGATGATCATCGACCAGTCGATCCGGTCGCCGAAGCGTTCGAAGCAGTCGATCAGGTCCAGCGTGAAGCCGTTCGCCGGCCCCGGCGCAACGCCGATCGTGCGGGTCAACCCCGCCTCCTGCAGTGCGGACATGCCGTCCCATACCGCCTCGCTCGTGTATCCCGTGCGGTCCGGGTTGTGCAGCATCAGCAGGTCGAAGGAGTCGACGCCGAGGCGCTCGAGACTGCGCTCGGTCGCCATGCGCAGGTACGAGGCGTACTCGCTCTCCGACCGCAGCCGCGTGTCGGTGAAACGCGGAAAGCCCTTGGCGCCCTCGCGCTCGCCCTCGTAGAAGTCGTGGCCGACCGCGCCGACGAGGCAGTAGTTCTCGCGCGGCAGACCCTTCAGCGCCTCTCCGGCGACTTCGTCTGCCCCACCGGCGCCGTAGGCGTCCGCCGTGATCAGCGTCGAGATCTTCTCGTCGGGGGTGAGCAGCTGCACGAGCCGCTCTGGCTCGAGTTCGGCGCCGAAATGCATGAAGCGACCACCGCTCCAGGTGCCGAGTGCCGTGGTTCCGGGATCGGGCATGGCCGGGAGCCTAGAAGAGGGAGGCCGTCGCCGGCCCTTCCGGCGTCGCCGGTTCGATCAGCTCGGGACCCTCGTTTTTTGAGTTGCCGATCGCGCGCCCGATCGCGAGCGCCGACAACTCCGTCGACGGGAAAGGCCTGAGGGCGGCGAGCGCACCGTCGACATCGCCGCCGAGCCACTCATCGACCTCGGAGCGCCGCAGCATCGCCGGCATCCGGTCGTGAACGTCCTCGACAAGCTCGTTCGGCTCGACGGTGACGATCACGCAGGCGTTGTCCGCGTCCTGCACGCGCGAAGCGCGGTCGAACAGGCCTGCGAAATACCAGGGCTCCCCGCCGCTGCGGGTGTAGAGGTACGGCTGCTTGGGCTTGCCGTCCTTCCACTCGTAGAAGCCGTCGGCGGGAATCGCGCAGCGGCCTTCGGCGAGCAGCGGCCGCCAGAAGTTCGATCCGGCCAGCTTCTCGCCCCGCGCGTTGATCAGCTGGGGCGGGCCGCCCTTCCACTGCGCTTCGATCCCCCAGAACATCTGCTCCAGCTTGTGCGCTTCGCGGTTGCCACTGACGGCCAGCACGAGCTGGCCCGGGGCGACGTTGTAGCGCGGACGCCGAACCTCATCCGACAACGTTGGGAACGTCGTGCTGAAGTCGGCCTCGACCCACTCGGGATCCTGAAGTTTGTAGCGCCCGCACATGGATCCGAAAGTACCGGCTGATGCGGCTCCGAGATCGCAACAAATCGTTAATGCCGTCTCCCTACGCCCTGAACAGCGATATCCGATACTGGTCACACCGAGCGAAACAACAAGCATCCATCCCTCCCCCTTCGGATGCTTGTGATGGGAACGAGAAGCACGAGAGGAGCGGCCACAGCGCCGCTCCTTTCGTTTTAAGCGGCGCGCTGCTCCCAGAGTTTTATTCGCACGCCGAGGTCGCGGTAACCGAGCCGCGCGTACACCGGCGCGCCCGCATCGCTCGCCTGGAGCGTCGTGGTCTTCATCCCGCGCTCGAGGCCGGCCTTCAGCGCGGCCGTCATCGTCGCGCCGCCGAGGCCCCTGCGCCCGTACTCGGGATCGGTGGCGACCCAGTACACGCCGACGTCCTCGCCGTCGTCGAACGTCATGACGGTGCTCACAACCCGCCCGTCGACCCGCGCAAGGAAGCAGTGCCCGCCATCGGGCAACGGGATCTCGCCGATCGCCTTGAAGATCCCGGCCGGGAGGCCGTAGCCGAGTTCGTTGACCCGCGCAACTTCGACCGCGTCCCATTCGGCCGAGACTGCGGAGGTGTCGGCCGAGAGGTCAAGCTCGGTCAGATCCGCGCCCATCGCAAGCGGCTTCGAGTCCAGCTTCAGGCCGAGCTGGTCTACAAGTTCCTCGGCCTCGGCGTCGCCCTCCTGGATCCACACGCTCCATGCCCGCACGCCGGCCTCATCGAAGGCCTCGCGGATCGAGTCGACCTCGGCGGCCAGACGCTCGGGACGCTTTCGGTCAAACCAGATCGCGTTCAGAAGCGAACGCGTCGGCGCACTCGGGACGACGCAGGCGACGACCCCGTCACGGTCGATCACGGTCGAACCGGGACCGGTCCCGAACATCCGGATGAACGGCTCGATGCCCCGGTAACAGCGGTCCAGCAGGACGTCGTCACCGGTGGGCGGGCTCATCGGACGGTTAGCGTCCCCTCCATCCCGGCCTGGCGGTGTCCGGGGATGTCGCAGTAGAAGGTGTATGTGCCGGGCTTGACGTCTTTGAGGTCGAGCGTCGTGTCGCCGCCGCTGACGTCTTTGCTGGTGCCGAGGACCTTGCCGCCCTTCGCGGAGACCTCGACGTTGTGCGTGACCGAAGACTCGTTGTCGAGCGTGATGTCGATGTTGCCGGCGTTGGCGTTCAGCTTGTCGGTGTTGAACTTGAGCGCGCCGGTCTTGTCGGCGACGAGCGTCAGCTTGGTCGCGTCGGTGCCGCCCATGGCGTCACTGCGAGTGGTGTCGGTACCCGTCTTGCCTGTCCCCATTGAGGCGCCGTCCTTGGACTGCATGTTCAGTTCCTGCTGGGCAGGGTTGTCATCAGTCGTGTTCGTCGAGTCCTGGGCGCAGCCCGCGGCCGAAAACGAGAAAAGAGCAAGGACGGCAAGGAGAATGAGGTTCTTGGTTCGCATACGGCGCATGTTATATCTTGCGGTCGACCGTGGCAGAGCCGAGTGAAACTCCGATCGTCGGTGTGATCATGGGCTCCCAGTCCGACTGGGAGACGATGTCACTGGCGTCTTCCGTGCTTGAAGACCTCGGCGTCCCGCACGAGACCAAGATCGTCTCTGCCCACCGCACTCCCGACCGTCTGTTCGAGTACGCCTCGGGTGCACGCGAGCGCGGCATCGAGGTGATCATCGCCGGAGCCGGCGGCGCGGCGCACCTGCCTGGGATGGCGGCCGCCAAGACCTCGGTTCCCGTGCTCGGGGTGCCGGTCAAGTCGAAGGCGCTGTCGGGAATCGACTCACTGCTCTCGATAGCGCAGATGCCAGCCGGCATTCCGGTCGGAACGCTCGCGATCGGCGCCGCCGGCGCGACCAACGCCGGGCTGCTCGCCGCTGCGATCGTCGGGGCGACGCGTCCCGAGATCCTCGCCGCGCTCGAAGCACGCAGAGCCGAACAGACTGCGGCTGTCGCCGAAGACCCCGACCGGGGCTGACGGCGGCAAAGTGACTACGCGCCTCGGCATAGTCGGAGGTGGCCAGCTCGGCCGCATGCTGGCGCTCGCGGCCGCCCCGCTCGGGATCGAGTGCGCGTTCGTCGACCCCTCGCCCGAAGCCGGCGCCAAGGTCGCTGCCCGTCAGATCGAGGCTCCCTACGACAACCTCGACGCGCTCCATGAGCTGGCCGAGTGGGGCGACGTAGTCACGTTCGAGTTCGAGAACGTGCCGGCGCCGGCGCTCGAGGCGATCGCGGCACACTCCGAGCTGGCGCCGCCGCCGCGCTCGCTCGAGGTCAGCCAGGACCGGCTCGCCGAGAAGCAGCTGTTCGAATCGCTCGGCCTGCCGGTGGCCCCGTACCGCGCCGTCGACTCCTTCGAGGATCTCACCCGCGCGATCGACGAGATCGGTGCGCCGGCGATCCTCAAGACCCGTCGGCTCGGATACGACGGCAAGGGCCAGGCGCGCATCGCATCGCCCGAGGACGCCGACCACGCCTGGCACGCCGTGAACGGCGCGCCCTGCGTGCTCGAAGGCATGGTCGAGTTCACACGCGAAGTTTCGATGATCGTCGTCCGCTCGCGCGGCGGTGGCGGCGTGGCGTATCCGCTGACCGAGAACGTGCACGAGGCCGGAATCCTGCGCCGCAGCACCGCGCCGGTGGCGGAGTTCGACAGTCCCGCCCAGACCGCTGCCGTGAAGCTCGCCGTCGCCGTAGCCGACGCACTCGAACATGTCGGTGTGCTGACGATCGAACTGTTCGACACGGCGGACGGTCTGGTGATCAACGAGATCGCGCCGCGTGTGCACAACAGTGGCCACTGGACGATCGAGGGCTGCGGCTGCTCACAGTTCGAGAACCACGTCCGCGCCGTCGCCGGCCTACCGCTCGGCTCGATCGGTCCGGTCACGCCGAGCGTGATGATCAATTTGATCGGCGGAATTCCGGACGCCGACGAAGTGCTCGCGGTTCCGGGGGCGCATCTTCACCTCTATGACAAGGAGCCGCGCGCCGGCCGCAAGGTCGGCCACGTCACGGTCGTGGAGCTGCCCGGCGAAGACACGCTCGCCGAGCGCGCCGACCACATCGAGCAGTTGGCGCGCGCCGTCGCGCGCTGAGCGGTCAGTGTCGCGCGCCGCAGCGCGTGAACGTGCCGACCCAGCTGGCCGAACGGCCGTCGGCGAAGACGGCGACCACCTCATAGGCGTTGACGCCGCGTGGGAAGCGCTTCGCCTTGAGGCGGAAGGCGCCACCGGAGGAGCGCGACCATGCGCGCTGGCCGTTGACGAAGAGATAGGCACGCACCACACGCCCGCCGCTGTATCGCGGAGCGATCGAGAGCGATGAGTGGACACACTTTCGGCGCTCCGTGACCGAGATGACCGGGTCGGCGCCAAGAGCGGTGACCGGCACGATCCAGCTGGTCGGCCCCGTCGATCCCGTGGAACCGGTCGCCTCGGTCGGCGCGGGGTGAGCGGGCCAGGCGTGGCCGGTTCCGGCGCCTCCGGTGAGCACCACGAGGCAGGCAGAGACGACCGCGAGAAACGCGGCGGCTCGGCGCGCGACCGCGCGCGGCGACGATGAAAGTCTGGCGTCCAATTGAGTACCGAGAGGAGGGTCCGAGCGCCGTCGCGGGACGGCGGCAATCTCCTGCGCGACCAGACTAGTCCCGCTGCGGCCAGGTTGTCAAGACGAAGGCTTTGAGGAGTCCCCGGAATCCGGCGCGCCCGACGAGATCCGCTCGCGCAAGAAGTCGGTCGTCCCGGCAGAGGCCGCACGGTCGGCCCGCGCGGACGTGATCTCGACGCCGTGCTGGTCGGCGAGATCTTTCAGCCGCTGGCTCTCCTCGCCCTCGCTCGCGGCTTTGAAGAACAGCCAGCCGAGCAGCACGAAGGCGATGAAGCTGCCCTCGCCCATCATCACCGCGCCGGCGACGCTCTGGTCGGCGAGCGGCGTCATCCCGAGCGGATTGACGACCTCGGCGTAGCTCGGATAGAAGACCTTGCCGCTGAAGACGAAGAAGTTGCCGAGCGCGACCGCCGCCATGCGCAGCAGCACCAGGTAGATGAGCTTCGCGATGTTGCCGAACCACTCGGGCTTCGGGAGCGGGCCGAACAACGCCATCCAGACGTTGAAGCCGACCGAGAAGAAGCAGATGTGCTGAAGCACGTGGACGGCGTCGTGGCCTATCGCCCCCTCCATCGCGAACGGCAGGTGCCAGAAGTAGAGGTTGACGACCCAGAGGATGAACGCCGGCACCGGCTCGGTCAGCGGGCGCACGAGTTGGATCACCGGGTTCTTCAGCAGCGGCTGGATCAGCGGACCGGTGAGGCCGAGCACCATGAGCAGAGACGCGAGGTCGCCGATCGAGAGGTGCTCGATCATGTGGACTGTGAAGGAGCGATCGTCCCATGCGCCGAGCGGCGAGAGCGGCTCGAGCAGGAGGATCAGAATTGCCGAGTAGAACGAGACCTGGCGCCAGGCGCCGACCTTGCGACGCGGATCGGCCTTGAGTTTGCCGACACGTCGGAAGTAAGCGAACGAGACGATCGCCAGAAGCACGACCATCGGGGGTGAAACTGAGCCGAACTCGATCTCGGCGAGGGGAACTGCCATTGAGCGGACGGTACCAATGGGGCGCTTCCCGGCGACCTATGCTTGAGCGATCGGGATGTGGCGCAGCCTGGTAGCGCACCTGCTTTGGGAGCAGGGGGTCGCTGGTTCGAATCCAGTCATCCCGACTATCCGACTGGCTTCCGCCGTTAATTGCGCGGAAGCCAGTCCGGCAGCACTGGCGAAGTACGGAAAATGCGCGTATTTGCGGCTTGCCGGTTCCTGAACCGCGTGATACGTTGGAAATGCGGGGACAAACTCGGTAAATGTCCTCTCGCCGCAAATCCCAGACACCGGAAGTGACGATGGCGTCGTTCGACGGCTCGGACTCGACCACAACTGAAGAGCGTCCGCTCGGCGCCACACGCGACCTACCCGAAGGCGCCCCGATCGCGCGTGCGCCGATCGACTTCGGCTCGCCCGGTGGCCGCCGCTCGCTCGCGCACGGATCGGAAGAGCAGCCGCATTCACCAACGGTGATCGCACCGGCGCGACCGCTGCGAGTGGTCGATGGTCAGGCCGACACCTACGAACCCGAAGAGCAGTCCAGCACCCTCTCGCTCAACCCGACGACGGCGATGACGATCGGCGACTTCGCCGCCGCGATGGCCGGCCCGGTGGCTGCCGCCGTCTACGCCCGCAGCGTCGCCGTCTTCATCGGCGCCGCCCTGCTCGTCCTGCTTCTCCGCGCCCAGGCCCGTCGCAGCGCGCTGAGCGAATCCGAGATCGGCACGCTCTCGCCGTTCGCCGCCGGGCTCGGTGCGCTCGTCATGGCGGTCGCCGTGGAGCCCCACCTCACCGTCGCCGAGGCCGCGCTGACCGGCGGCGTCGCCCTGCTCGCCGGCGCCGGCGCCGCGATCGTGATGCGGGCGATCGTCGAACGCTTCATCAACGTCCGCGTCGCCGTGCTCGGCGAGGCGGCCGTCGCGCACGATCTCGCGTACCAGCTCTCGGTCGCCGGGGTTCGCCGCTTCACGGTCCTCGGTTACGTCACGCGCACCTCCGAGCGCGACAACCTCCGCGACCTCGAACACATCTCTTTCAAGGTTCGGCGGCTCGGCCTGCTGAACGACCTCTCCCACATCGTCGCGCGTAACGACATCGACCTGCTGGTGATGTGCGACAGCGAGGACCGCATGAAGGTCTTCGAGCGTGCCGCCGTCTGCTCCGAGCGCTTCCGCACCCAGCTGATCACCCTCGGCGCCTTCGAGGAATCGATTTTCCGCCGCGTCCCGCTCGAGCAGCTCAACGCCGCGTGGTTCCAGCACATCATGCACCCGCGTTTCCGCAGGGTGCCGCTGGCGGTCACGCGGAGTATTGATGTGGTCTTCGGCGTGCTCGCCGCGATCATCACCGCGCCGGTCTGGGGCGCGACCGCCCTGTTCATGCGCGCGGCATTCGGAAAGCCGGTGATCGTCGAACGCCGGCGCGTCGGCGAGCGCGGCCGCACGATCATGCTCTGGCGTTTCCGCGTCGCACGCCGCCAAGTGACCGGCGAGCCTCCCGTCGAGTCGGCCCCGGCGGTCGGTTTCGGACGCTTCCTGCGCGCGACCGGAATCGAGCAGCTCCCTGTTCTCTACAACCTGATCCGCGGCGACGTCTCACTCGTCGGGCCGCGCGCCATCACACCCGACCAGCTCCAGGAGCTCGACGGCGAGCTCCCGTTCTACAGCCGCCGCAACCTGCTTCGCCCCGGCCTGACGGGCTGGGCGCAGCTGCACACCGAGCCCCACCGCCAGCGCACCGCTGCCGACCCCGACGCCGAGTACTCGAAGGACCTCTTCTACCTCAAGCACCAGTCCCTGATGCTCTACGCGTACGTGCTGCTCGCGTCGGCGCGACTGCCGTTCACGCGCTCCGCGGGCGAGCCAGAGGCCGAACAGGCCGCCACTACCTCAAACTGAGTGTTCTCGGCTGGCCCTATGGCCAAATTGTCTCACCGGGGGTAGAATCGGGCAATCTTTGAGGGGACGGCGTCAGCCACCGACGACGTCTGCCT
The DNA here is from genome assembly GCA_964455545.1 of uncultured Thermoleophilaceae bacterium. Taxonomy (GTDB): domain Bacteria; phylum Actinomycetota; class Thermoleophilia; order Solirubrobacterales; family JACPNS01; genus JACPNS01. The sequence continues at coordinate 26,349 of CAYVWQ010000015.1, forward strand.
TGGCATCAAATCCCGATCGGACCCCCGCTGTGAAATACGACCACGACTGGATCATCGTCGGCTCCGGCTTCGGCGGCAGCGTCTCCTCGCTGCGCCTCGCCGAGAAGGGCTACGACGTGAAGATCCTTGAATGCGGTCGCCGCTTCAAGGACGAGGACTTCGCCGAGACCATGTACAAGGCGCCCCACCGCTACTGGTGGAAGCCGTTCTTCAAGCTCCAGGGAATTTTCCGCATGACGTTCTTCAAGGACGTCCTCGTGCTCAGCGGCAGCGGCGTCGGCGGAGGCAGCCTCGGTTACGCCAACACGCTCTACCGCGCCCGTCCGCGCTTCTTCAACGACAAGCAGTGGAACGGCATCAAGGACTGGGACGCCGCGCTCGCGCCGCACTACGACACGGCCGAGTACATGCTCGGCGTCACCGAGGTGCCGATCCACCAGCCGTCCGATGACGTGATCAAGCAGCTCTCCGAGGACTTCGGCGTGCCCGAGACCTACAAGAAGACGCGCGTCGGCGTTTACTTCGGCGACCGCGACAAGGCCGGCGAGACCGTTTCCGATCCGTTCTTCGGCGGCGAGGGTCCGGACCGCGCGGCCTGCATCGCCTGCGGCGCGTGCATGATGGGCTGCCGCCACAACGCCAAGAACACCTTGGTGAAGAACTACCTCTGGTTCGCCGAGAAGCTCGGCGTGAAGATCGACCCGCTGCGGACCGTCACCGACATCCAGCCGATCCGCGGCAAGGACGGTCGCCGTGACGGCTCGGCCGGCTACGAGGTCACGAGCGTCAAGTCCGGCGCCTGGTTCTTCCGCGGCAAGCGCACCGAGCGCGCGCGCGGCATCGTCATCTCGGCCGGCACCTACGGCACGAACAAGCTGCTGATGAACTGCAAGCTGAGCGGTTCACTGCCGCGCATCTCGCACCGCCTCGGCAAGCTGGTGCGCACGAACAGCGAGGCGATCCTCGCCGTCACCAGCAAGGACGACAACGTCGACTACTCGACCTCCGTCGCGATCAGCTCGAGCTTCTTCCCCGACGAGGACACGCACATCGAGAACGTCACCTACGGCCACGGCGGCGACGCGATGGGTCGTTCGTTCATGCCACTGACCGGCGAGGGCAACAAGATCACCCGCCCGCTCAAGTTCCTCGCGGCGGCGACGCGCCACCCGCTCGACGTCGCTCGTCTGCTCGCCGCCTACCATTGGTCGCGCCGTACGGTGATCCTGCTTGTGATGCAGACTCTCGACAACTCCCTCAGCCTGAACCCGAAGAAGAACTTCTGGGGTGGGCACCGCCTCACCACAGAGGAGGACGCCGAGAACCCGAACCCGCGCTTCATCCCGGCCGCCAACCGCGCAGCCGAACTGACGGCGAAGCACATCGGCGGCGTCCCGCAGAGCAGCTTCACCGAGGTGCTCGCGAACGTCCCGACGACCGCGCACTTCCTCGGCGGTGCCGTGATCGGACGCGACGCCAACTCCGGCGTGGTCGACGAGTTCAACCGCGCCTTCGGTTACGACAACCTTCTCATCTGCGACGGCTCGACGATGCCCGCCAACCCCGGCGTCAACCCGAGCCTCACGATCACCGCGATCAGCGAGCACGCCATGACTGCCGTGCCGCCGAAGGTCGAGGCGACCACCGCCGACGGCAGCTTTGCGCTCCGCGCTGACAGTTCAGCTGCCGCCTCGAGCGCCACGGCGGTGACCGGCTCTTGAGCGACGGAAAAGTGAGAGCAAAAGCTCGCCAGTACCGCGAGCTTGCCCGAACCGTGCTCGACACCAAGATGGTGCGTTTGATGCCGCCCGGCGCGCTGCTCGAGATCCATCGCGCGCTGAAGAAGTACGGCCCCACCCAGCCGGCCGGCTACAAGATCAATGCCAAGGTCTGTCCCGACCAGCAGGCGATCGTCGACGAACTCGGCTCACTGACCCACAAAGAGGTCCACGAGCGCACCAACCAACTCGCGCACGGACTCGCCGCCCACGGCGTCGGCAACGGAAGCCGGGTCGCAATCCTCTGCCGCAACCACCGGGGATTCATCGAAGCCTTCGTGGCGACGCTCAAGCTCGGTGCCGACGGCCTCCTGCTCAACACGGCATTCGCCGGACCGCAACTGCAGCAGGTGATCGCCGACCAGAACGCCGACGCGATCATCATGGACGAGGAGTACGCGGCGATGCTGCGTGACTCGATCGACGAGTCGACCCCGACCTTCCTCGCCTGGACCGACTCGGACGACCCCGAGTTCCCGACGCTCGACAGCCTGCGCCAGGGTCAGAGCACGCTCGAGCCGCCGACGCCCGAGCGCACCGGCCGCACGATCATCCTCACCTCCGGCACGACCGGCAAGCCGAAGGGCGCCGCGCGCGCCGAACCGAAGGGCCTCGCCGGGCTGCTCTCGGTCGTCACCACGATCCCCTACCGTCGCAACGACCGCATGCTCGTCTGTGCACCGCTCTTCCACGCGTGGGGCTTCTCGAACTTCTCGGCCAACGTGATGTTCAACGGCTGCGTCGTGTTGCGCCGCCGCTTCGATCCGGAAGAGGCACTGAAGGCGATCGAGCGCGAGCAGATCGACATGATGATCGTCGTGCCGGTGATGCTCCAGCGCATGCTCGACCTGCCCGAGGACGTCCGCCGCAAGTACAACGTCTCCTCGCTCGACGCCGTCTGCGCCAGCGGTTCGGCGCTGCAGGGCGAGCTCTCGATCAACTTCATGGACGCGTTCGGCGACGTGCTCTACAACCTCTACGGCTCGACCGAGGTCGCCTGGGCCACGGTGGCAGGTCCCGAAGACATGCGCGCCGCGCCCGGCACCGCCGGCAAGGCGCCGACCGGCACCGTTCTGAAGCTGCTCGACGAGGACGGCAACGAGGTGCCCAAGGGCGAGACCGGCCAGATCTTCGTCTCGCACGACATGATCTTCGAGGGCTACACCGGCGGTGAGCAGGCGAACGCCCGCGCCGGAATGGCCGGCACCGGCGACGTCGGCCACCTCGACGAAGGCGACCGTCTGTTCATCGACGGACGCATCGACGAGATGATCATCTCCGGCGGTGAGAACGTCTACCCGATCGAGGTAGAGGACGTCATCGCCAAGCACGACGCCGTCTACGAGACGGCCGTGATCGGGGTCGACGACCCGGACTTCGGCGCGCGCCTGCTTGCGTTCGTCGTCCCCAACGAGGGCGCCGAGGTCTCCGAGGCCGACCTCAAGGGTCACGTCAAGACCCACCTGGCGAACTTCAAGGTTCCGCGCTCCGTTGTCTTCCTCGAAGAGCTCCCGCGCAACGGGACGGGCAAGATCCTCAAGCGCGAACTGCGCGAGCACCCGGCAGCGGCGGACGAGCCCGCCGTCGCCGAGTAACTCGCGCTTACAGATCGCTACTTCTTACGCGGAGTCGCCTGAGTCGTCAGGTTGACTCCCGAGACAAGGCCGGGCGTGAGCACCTTGTTCTTGAGCTTGAACTTGAGCTTGCCCTTTTTCAGGCCGGAAACGCGGACGTTGACGAACGTCTTGCCCACAGTGCGCTTGACCTTCAGCTTCTTCGCCTTCGAGATGCCGATCGTCCTGCCCTTGCTGTTCTTCAGCGTGATGCCGGAGATCGTGAAGACGTCGGTCGGGTTCGCCCATGTCAGCGTGAAATCGACAGACTTCGTCTTCGCGCCGATCGCGAGCACTTTGGACTTGGACTGACCGGCCTTCTTGAACACGTCCGTGAAGGTCTTCGTGACCGTCTGACAGTTGAGCGCAGCGTCGATCTCGTTGACGACCGACTGGACGTTGCCATTGTCGACGTCGGGGAAGTACTTCCCGCCCGTTTCCTTGGCGATGCGCTGGAGGCGGTCGGAATCTGGCTCGTAGGACGGCGTCGTCTGATTGAGGGCCTTGCCGATCCCCATGCCGACGACGTACGTCGGCGGACCGCCCTGGTGGCCGTTGGCGTACTCGCCCTCGTTGTGGCCTCCGTCGGTGATGAAGATCCGCGCGTCGGCCGTCGGGTTGTCGGTCTTCGCCAACGCGAACGCCGAGTTGTAGTCGGTCGCGCCGTGATCGGCAGTGACGTACTGGTCGAGCGCCGCGGAGATGTTCGCGACGTTCGGGCCGATCGTCAACGGCTTGAAAACAGTGATCGCGCCGGGCTGCGGCGGCGTCAGGTAGTCGGCAGGGCTACCGAAGACGAGCGCGCCGAGCGTCTTCTTGGCATTGCCGTCCTTGGCGGCGAGCAGTTTGATCGCCGCTGCGCGGTTGGCCGAAGGGTCGCTTCCGGACATCGAGTACGAGTCGTCGATGATCGCCTCGATGTTGTTCGCGGGCTTGCACGTGCTGGCTGCCGGCGCCGCGGGAGCGCCTGCCCCGGCCACCGAAAGCGCGAGGAGCGTCGCCGCAAGCATCAGCTTTGAACGGTTTGACATGGGTGAGAAGGCCTTTCTTGGCTTGGTACGGGAGGGGTTCTTGATTCTTGGTATTCCCGAATTGCTACGCAACGATACCGAGTCACGGAGGCCGATGTAGTGTCCATCCCATGAGCGAGCTGATCCATACCTGTTACCGCATCACCGACATCGATCGTTCGGTCGAGTTCTACGAGAAGCTCGGCTTCGAGGAGCGCAGGCGTATGCCGATCCGCGAAGAGGCCGTCAATGTCTTCATGGGCCTGCCGGGAGACGGCGACCGGCTGGAGCTGACCTACAACTTCGGCGTCGACTCCTACGAGATCGGCACCGGCTACGGACACATCGCACTCACCGTGAGCGACCTCGACGCGACGCTCGAGAAGTTGGCCTCGGTCGGGATCCAGCCCGAGAAGCCGCCGTACTCGGTGCGCGAGGGCGGCTCGCGACTGTGCTTCGTGCGCGACCCGGACGACTATCGGATCGAGCTGATCGAGCGTTCCTGAAGCGTGCTCAGTCGGTGCACTCGCGCACGAACCGTGCGGCACCGACGACTTCACCAGCTCCGTCCAGGACGCGCCACCTGCGGAACGACACCCGCACCCGCGACCCGTCCTTGCGCAGCTCGACCGCGTCGACTTCCGATGTCGGTTCGCCCGCGAACAAGCGCTCGAGATGGGCGCGAGGCGCAGCCTCCTCGCCGGGATCGAGCAGGACCGAGAATGAGCGCCCGATCACTTCGTCGCTCGAGTATCCGTAGATCCGCTCTGCCCCTGCACTCCAGCTGACGATCGCCCCATCAAGGTCGACGCTCATGACTGCGTCACTGGTGCTCTCGATCACCGAGGCAAGCCAGTCGCGTTCGCGCTCGGCGCGCTTCTTGTCAGTGATGTCGCGCCAGGTGATCTCGATCCCGCCGTCGAGCTTTGAGACGCGGATGTCGAACGCGCGCACGAGCTCTTCGTGGCCGAGTACGTTGATCACGTCGACCTCCTCGCTGAAGAACGGCTCGCCGGTCTCGACCACGCTGGCGTACTGATCCAAGAGGCCCAGCTCGAGGCGCCCCGGGAACAGCTCCGTCAGCAGGCGTCCGTTCATCTGCTCGCTCGTCATGCCCACGGACGCGGCGCCAACCTCGTTGATGAAGACGTTCTGGAAGTCGACAATGCGGCCGTCGTCATTGCGCACGGTCGAGTAGAGCGCGAACGGCTCGAGCTGGTTCTCGGCCGCGGTCCGAAAACGGTGTTCGCTGTTCCGGAGCGTTCCCGCGAGGTAGCCGACGAGCGCGCCGACGATCGTCACGGTGAACGCCGGGCTGAACCACGTCGAGACCTCGATCCTGTCGTCACCGTCGGTGAGCGTGTATCCGAGGAACAGCGCGATCGCGGTGAACGCCCCGCAAATGCCGCCGAGGGTGCCGAACCTGAGTGCCAGCAGGATCACCGGGACGATGTAGAAGAGGTGCACGCCGATCGCCGGGCTGTCGTCGGCGGTGCGGCAGAAGAAGACGATCGCGAAGAGCACCGCCGAAAGTGAGATCACCTGCCAGGCGGGGAGCTCCGAGTAGTGCTCGGCGACGCGGCTGATCGCACGCGAGCGCGAGTCCTGAATCCGTGACTGCAGTTCTCGATGCACCGCAGTGCAAATCTACCCCAAAGTAGCTAGTTCCGACGCCGGGTCAGTCGCTCTGCCACGCGCGTTCGAGCGGTACGCCGAAGGTGTTGAGCGCTCCGGCGAGACCTGAGTAGGTGCCGACGAGCATGACGAACTCGAGCAGAAGTGCCGGCGTGAGGAACTCCCTCAGCTCGGCCTCGGTCTCCGGTTCGATCGCGTGCCCTTCGATCAGCTGGGGCACCGCCCTCAGCAACGCCCGTGTCTGCGCATCGAAGAGCTCGCTCTCCGGTTCCGGTCCGGCGGCCTTGACCTGTTCCTTGGTGAGCCCGACTCCGCGCCCGATCGCGGTGTGCTGCGTCCATTCGTACTTCGAACCGCAGAGCCACGCGGTGCGGATGACCACGGCTTCGGTCTGTTTGCGCGGGAGCTTTCCGCGCGGCATCACGCGCGAGTTCCAGAGCAGGTACGGCAGGAACAGCCGCGGGCTGATGGAGAGGACCTCCATGAATCTGTACGAGCGGCCCTTCGTCACGCGCTTTGCGCCGGCGATGATCAGGCGGTGGAACGCGCGGCGCTTGACGTCGGCCTCGTGCGTGCGGTCTTCGCGCGAGACCCAGTCGTGCCCGCGGTCGTCGACGCTCACGCTCGGGACCGCTTCCTTGCGAGTTCGGTCTTGGCCAGTTGCATCTGCGTGATCACGCGCGAGCGCAACGCGCCGCCGACCTGACCTTCGCCGCCATTTCGTTTGAAGTGCTCGGTCGAGAGTGTCGGGATCAGCCGCGCCGGGTCGTCCCAAGTCGCCCACGGCAGGCTCTCGAACTCGTTCGAGAGAAGGAGGTTGCGGCCGGCCTTCGCGGGCGGAACACCCTTTGCCAGCTGCGAGATCCCTTCGTCGCGCACCCACTCGAAGTACTGCTTCACGAGGTCGACCTCGGCCTGACCGCAGACCGGACCGTGACCGGGAACGAATTTCTCGGCGCCGAGCGACGAGATCGTCTCGAGCGCGAGGATCCAGGTCTCGACCGGCCCCGCCCACATGATCGGCGTACCGCCGATGAAGAGGATGTCGGCGGCGAAGCATGTCTTCACGTCGGGCACCCAGGCGACGGCGTCTCCCATCGTGTGCGCCGGTCCGACCTCGATCAACTCGACCTTGCGTTGTCCGACCTCCACCGTCGTCGATCCGTTGAACGTCTCGGTCGGCAGCGTGAGTTTGATGTCGCTCCAGTCGAACGGAGCCATCTCATGGCCCATCTCTTTCAGCGGTAGGCGAGGGAGTTTCCCGTAGTCGCGCGTACCGATCAGCGGAAGTGGGTTGCTCCCCAACAGACCGAGCAGGTTGCCGCCGCGCTGCATCGCACGCAGCGACCTGGGCGGGTCGAGGTTCATCAGTCGCTTGGCAGTCTCGGTGGAGATGATCCGCGCGCCGTCAAAAAGCTCGTTGCCCCAGACGTGGTCACCGTCAGAATGTGTGTTGAAGAGAATCTCGGGCTCGGCGTCGACGATCTCGCGGGCTCCGCGCAACATGGCGCGGGTGAGCTTGACGTCCCAGAGCGAATCGACGAACATGGCGCGGTCGCCATCGAAGATCAGGCCTGCGTTTGACTCGCCGAGCCCGCCATTTGGCTGCAGGAACGCCCAGGTGCCTTGGGCCAACTCATGCCAACCGCCTTCAAACCGGGCCGGCGCCCCGTGCAGAGTCAGCTCCCCTGTCGATTCCCCGTTCGAGTTATTGGGCACGGCGTCAATACTAACCGCCGGCCGCTCTCCTGGCGAATCTCCGCAGTTCGAGGACGAGCGCGTCGACATCTGTCACCTCGGTCGAGAGTGGGCCGACGAGCGACTCGCCCACGCCGCCGACGATCGCGGCAGCTACGACCGGGGCGTCGAGCGGTTCGACTTCGCGTGACGCGATCCCCTGCTCGAGCAGTCGAACCACGAGGTCGCGATAGCGTCGCCGGTACTCGAGTCGCTCCTCGTCGACCAGAGCGTCGACCGGCTCGGCGAGCAGTGCCCAGGCAACGCGCGGCTGCGCGAGCGCGCGACGCGCGAATGCCTCGATCGCGTTCTCGAGCCGGTCGAGCGCAGGCGCGTCGCCGGAACCCGCCTCGGCCATCGCGTCGACCTCGCGACCGGAGAGGGTGCGGAAGACCTCCGCGAAGAGTTCTTCCTTCGATTCGAAGTGGCGATACAGCGTGCCCGCCGCCACGCCGGCTCTGGAGGTCAGTGCGTTCACCGTCGCGGCGGCATACCCGCCTTCCGCGAGCAGCTCCACCGTCGCGTCGAGCAGCCTCTGGCGGGTCGGAGTTCTCGCGAGTACGTTCATCCCTTGAACGTCGAAAGCCCGTGATCCCCGAACGGTTCGTCACGTTCGCGCACGGCCTCGCGGAAGCCGCCCCGCAGCGCCGACATCTGAAAGGCATACCCCTCGTCGGTGTGACGCGCGATTCCGTCGAACACGACGCCGAGCACCTGGGTCGTGCGCAGGCCCTGCGCCTCGATCGTCTGGTTGACGAGCAGCTTCATCATCATCAACTGATTGATCGGCATCCGGGCGATGCGCTCGACGAGGATCTCGGTCCGCTCGTCGAGTACCTCTGGGGCCGGGGCCTCGATCGCGAGCCCCCACTCGGCGGCCTCTTCGCCGCTGATCGAATCTCCGGTGAGCAGCAGACGCTTGGCGCGGACCGGGCCCACCCGGTGCGCCCACAGAGCTGTCGTCGGAGAACCCCAGACCCGCGCCGGCGGGTAACCGATTTTCGCGTCAGCTGCGGCGACGACGAGATCGGAGCAGAGGGCCATGTCGGTACCGCCGGCGACACAGAAGCCGTGGACCTTGCAGACCACCGGCTTGCCGGCCTCGAAGATCGACATGAAGGAGCGGACGTTGCGACGCATCATCGCGTAGTCGGTCATCGGATCCCAATTGCCTTCGGGATTGTGATTTGCCGCCATCACCAGCGGGTCGACCGGCGAACCTGCGGTTCCCTCGGACGCTGCGTCGTCGCGGCCGAGCCCTTCCGCGCTGTCGACCAGGTCGTAGCCGCCGCAGAAGCCAGTTCCGTTTCCGGACAGGAGCATCACATGGACCGCCGGATCCAGATCGGCGCGCTCGACCGCCTCGGAAAGCTCGGCAAGCAGCCCGCGCGTGATCCCGTTGCCGCGCTCGGGGCGGTTCAGCGTGATCCGGGCGACGCGTCCGTCGACGACGTACTCGACGTCGGCCATCAGCCGGTGATCACGCGGTCGATGATGCGCGCGGCGTCGACGCCGCGCGGCAGCGTGCCGTACGCGCGGCCGCCTTCGCCGAGCCGGCCGGCGCAGAACGCATCAGCGACGTACTCCGGCGCGCTCCGAAGCAGCAGCGACGCCTCGAATGCAACACCGAGGTCCTCCACGACGCGCCGGGCCTCGAATTGCGGGTCACCGTCGGCCAAGCCGCCGAGGCGCGCTCCGATCGAGTCGAGGTGCGCGTCGAAGCGCGCGTCGGCCCCGCGTGCCAGCTCGCACTCGGCGAGGAAGGCCGGCAGGCCCTCCGGCTCGCGCGCCATCGCACGCAGCACGTCGAGCGCCGCGACGTTGCCCGAGCCCTCCCAGATCGACATCAGCGGAGCGTCGCGGTAGAGCAGCGGCATGCCGGAATCCTCGGCGTAGCCGTTGCCGCCGAAACACTCGAGCGCCTCGTTGGCGTGGCCGGCGGCGCGCTTGCAGATCCAGTACTTCATCACCGCCGTACCGAAGCGACGCAGCGCGTCGTCGCCCTCGTCGAACGCGCGGGCGATACGGAAGAGCGCAACGGTCGCCGCCTCGGACTCGATCGCCAAGTCGGCCAAGACGTTCTGCATCGCCGGCTGGTCGATCAGTTTCTCGCCGAAAGCGGAACGGCCACCGGTGTGATGGACGGCCTCAAGCACACCGCGACGCATCGAGGTCGTCGAACCGATCATGCAATCGAGCCGCGTGTGGTTGACCATGCCGATGATCGTCGCGACGCCGCGCCCCTCCTCGCCGACGAGCCGCGCGCGGGCGCCGCGAAATTCGACTTCGGATGACGGCAGCGAACGCGATCCGAGTTTGTCCTTCAGGCGCTGGAACTCCATCCCCTCGCCGCGCTCGAGGAAGAAGCAGCTGATACCACCCGGTGCCTGGGCGAGCACGAGGAAGACGTCGCACGGCGGGTACGAGCAGAACCATTTGTGGCCCCAGAGCTCGTACTCGTCGCCTCCGACCGGGACGGCACGGGTGGTGTTGGCGCGCACGTCCGATCCGCCCTGCTTCTCGGTCATCGCCATGCCGGCGATCGCGCCGCGCTCGTAGTCCGGCATCGTCAGCCGGTCCTCCCACTCGGCGGCGATCTCGGGAGCGTGTTCGCGCAGCGGCGGCACGACGGCGTGGGTCATCGAGATCGGACACATCACCCCGCCGTTGGTCTGTGACCAGAGCATGAAACTGGCGACCCGGGCGACATGGGCGCCCTCCTGAGGATCGCGCCAGGCGAGCGAATGGCACTGGTGCTCGATCCCCATACCGAGCAGCGCGTGCCAGGACGGGTCGAGCTCGACCTGGTCGATCCGGTTGCCGAAACGGTCGTGGGTGAGCAGGCGCGGCAGATTGTGCTCGGCGCGCCAGCAGTGCTCCCTCTGCTCCGGCGCGCCGGCGAGCGCGCCGAGCGCGGTCAGGCGCGCGACGGCGCCGTCGCCGTCGAATCCGGCAGACCCTTCGCGCGCGACGGCCTCCTGCAGCGCGACATCTGCGGTGAAGTGGTTGACCGGCTCAAGCGGCGTGGCTTGATTGAAGACCTCGTGGGTCGCTCGGCCCACGTTCTCGGCGACGATGTCCATCGCTTCTCCCCTAACTGTCCCTCAAGAATGTGAATCCGGATTCACATACCTTACAGGACTATCGTCTCCGGCGTGACGAACGCCTTGAAACGGCCGTCGGCGGCCGCGTGGACGCTCGCCGGAATTCTCATCGCCGGGCTCGCGCTGCGCCTCTGGGGGATCCGCAGCGGACTGCCGATCGTCTACAACCTCGACGAGTACGCGCACTTCACTGTCACGGCGGTGAACATGTTCGGCGACGGGCTCAACCCCAACTACTTCCAGAACCCGCCGGCCTACACGTACCTGCTGCATGCGCTCTTCTCGATCTGGTTCGGCGTGCCGCCGATCGGCTCGATGGGCACGGCAGTTCACCACGCCTTCGACACCGACCCGACGACGATCTACACGATCGCCCGCGCCACCAGCGCGCTGATGGGGATCGGCGCCGCGTGGCTGATGTACTTCGCCGGCAAGCGTCTCTATGGCGTCGGCGTCGGGCTTGCGACGGCGGCGTTCATGTGTTTCACCTTCCTGCCAGTCCACTACAGCCACTTCGCGCTGAACGACGTGCCGACGCTGCTGCCGCTGGCGCTCGGGATCTTCGGCTTGGCGGGCGTGATCAACAACGGGCGGCTGCTGGACTATTCAATCGCCGGCCTGGGACTTGGGTTGGCAACTGCCACGAAGTACACGGCGGCGGCATTGTGCGTCGCGATCGGGGTGGCCTGGTTGATCCGCTTCTTCGAGAACAAGGAGCGCGGCAAGAAAGAGTTCCTGTACCTGATTGCGGCAGCCGCGATCTCGGCAGTCGCCTTCATCGTCGCCAATCCCTACGCCCTGCTCGACCCGCACGAGTTCGCCTACCAGGTACGCAGGCAGTCGAACTACACGAGCAGCATCGAGAAGCTCGGCACCGACGACACGAACGGGTGGTTCTACTACGCCTGGACGATGTGGTGGGGCTTCGGCGCACTTCCCCTCATACTCGCGGTCGCGGGCGCGATCACCGCGCTCGTGAAGGACTGGCGCCGCTCACTGCCGCTCGTGCTGTTCGGCCTGCTCGTCTTCCTTTTCATGGGCAAGGAGCTGCGCTTCTATGCGCGGTGGATGATGCCGGTCTATCCCGTTCTGGCGCTGTTCGCCGGTTACGCGGTGCTCGAGCTCGCGCGCTGGCTGACGCCGAAGTTCGCCCGCGGCGACGGCGGCTCGCCGGCGTACGCAGCCGTGGCCGTGATCGCGGTGGCGCTGGTCGGCCCGGTGATCCATGTGATCCACAACGACAAGGTGCTGACGCGGACCGACACCCGCGCGCTGGCGAAGGACTGGCTGCAGCAGAACGCCCCCGGCGAGAAGATCGCGATCGATCTCGTCGGGCCGCCCGCCTACTACGCGGGATTGAAGATCCGGCCGCTGCCACGCGGCAAAGAGGTCGAGCTCTACGCGCAGAAGCTCAATCCCGGCCTGATCCAGCAGTTCGAGCGCGAGGGCTACTGCTACGTGGTGTCGGCCAGCATCCAGCGCGGGCGCGTCGAGAAGTTCCCCGGCAAGTACCCCGAGGCGACGGCCTACTTCGACGCACTCGAGAACGATGCCCGAAAAGTGGCGAGTTTCAGCCCGATGAAGCCGGGCAAACAGGTTCCACGCTTCAACTTCGACATCTCGTACAACTACTTCCCGTTGGCGTACGAGCGGCCTGGGCCGAAGATCGACATATACCGACTTCAGGGGGGCAGGTGCGCCCAAACCTAGGTTGAAGACCATGGTTTGGACGTCTTTCCCCTAAACAAAACACCGTCCAGCGCCGATAGCCCCATCGTGCGCTTGTCACGGAGGACATTGCTGGCACTCGCCCTCGCGTCGTGCCTCATCGGCCTGTTCGCAACGGCATCGGCCGAGGCGTCGTTCCGCACGACCTTCCTGCTCTCCCGTTCCTACAACGGTGGTGTGCCGAACGGTCCCTCACGCAACCCGACGATCTCCAAGGACCAGCGGATCGCGCGCGTCACCGCCTTCGAGTCGGACGCGAGCAACATCGTCCGCGGCGACACCAACGGCGTGACCGACGTCTTCATGGTCAAGCGTTCGCGGCCCTGGCGCTCCAACGGCACGAGCTGGAACACCTCACGCGCCAAGCTGATCTCGCGCGGAATGGGCGGCAGGCCGGCCAACGGCGCCTCCTACCAGCCATCGGTCGACGGGTCCGAGCGGACCAAGCCGCGCTGCATCGCCTTCGCTTCCGAGGCCAGCAACCTCGTCCGCGGCGACACGAACGGCGTCGCCGACATCTTCGTCAAGAACCTGAGAAACGGCAAGATCCGCCGCATCTCGGTCGGTCCCGGCGGCGCGCAGTCGAACGGTCCGAGCAGCGAACCCGTCGTCTCCGGCAACTGCAAACGCATCGCCTTCACCTCGACCGCCACTAATCTCGCGATGACCAGCCGCAAGCGCGCGCGCTCGGCCCCGACGATGGACGCGAACGACCGCAGCCAGGTCTACGTCGTCGTCGGCACCGGCCGCCCCCTGCTCGTCTCGTCGAGCAACTCCGGCAGCGCAGGAAACGGCAACAGCGGCGAGCCCGCGATCGCGATCAACGGCAGCGTCGTCGCCTTCACCTCCGACGCTGACAACCTCGCCGGCGGCGGCGACCACAACGGCAAGAGCGACGTCTACGTCAAGGAGATGCGCGGACGCACCCGCACGCGCACGGTCGGCGGCCTGCGCGCCGTCACGAAGCGCACGCGCCTGGTGTCACAGCGTGGCGGTCGTTCGGGCAACGGACCTTCGGCCAGCCCGGCGGTCAACAACGACGGCGAATTCATTGCCTATGAGACCGAGGCGAGCAACATCCTCTCCGGCGACCGCAACCGCTCGATGGACATCGCGCGCGCCGACATGTTCCGCAGCCGCCCGAAAAGCATCTGGGTGAGCAAGTCGATCGACGGCCAGGCCAACGGTCCGAGCGCCAACCCGACGATGACGACGAGTGGCATGTTCGTGCTGTTCGATTCCGACGCCACCAACCTGCGTCAGAACCACCAGATCGCCGACGACGACAACAAGGCACGCGACATGTTCCTCTGGAACGAGAACGTCCACCGCGTGTCGCTCGAGTCGCGCAACTGGAACAACAAGTACCTCTCGCAGGACTCGCACAACCCCCAGACCAGTTCGCGCGGCAACTACGTGCTGTTCGAGTCGGCCGATGAGGGGATCGACCGCCTGATCCGCAACCTCACGGGCGAGCAGCAGGTCTACATGCGCTACCTCGGCCCGAAGTAGGCCGCTACTTCGTCGCCGCGCTCATCGAGGCGACCTGGTCGTCCTTCGAGAGCGTCACCCACACCTTGCCGTAGCCGAGCGCCACGTCGGTCGGGGCGTTGCCGATGCCGATCGGCAACTCGTCACGCTTGCCGGTCTTCGTGTCGATGCGCAACAGCGAGTCGGTCTCGACGCCGATCACCCAGATCGAATCGTCGTCGCCGGCCATCGCGAGCGGTCGGATCGGAACGGGAATCGGCTCGCCGACGACCCTGTTGGTTTTCGGATCGACGCGGAAGACTTGGCCGTTGGGGATCCCCTGTTCGACCTGGACGTCGGTGGCCTCGCCCTTCTTGACCGGGTCGCCGCGCAGGTTGCTGACCCAGATGTTGTCGCCGGCAGCGATGATCGCGGCGGGTGAACCGCAGTTCGTGACCACGATCGGGAAGTCGCGCTCCTCCTCGGGGAGCACCTTGAGCTTGTCGTAGGCGACCTTGTCGCAGGTCGGACCGCCGACCGAGATCGTCGCGACGATCTTCCCCGTGTCCGGATCGATCCGGTCGACCAGTCCGTCACGCAGGTCGGTCACCCAGACACTGCCGAAGCCGGTCGTCACCTTGTACGGCGTCCCGGAAAGCTTGATCCGCTCGCCGACGCGTTTGCCGGTGTCCGGGTCGATCCGGCTGAGCGTCTCGTTGCGGATGCTCGTCAGCCACAGCGAACCAAAGCCTGCAGCCATCCCGAAGGGGCGGTTGTCGGTCTTCGTGAACTTGATCACCTTGCCGGTCTTCGGGTCGACCTGGAAGAGCTTGTCGTTCTGGAACGCCGCGACCCAGACCTTGTCGAACGCGTAGAGCGACTGGTACGGAGCGTCGTCGATCTCGACGGGCTTGCCGTCCTTCTTCGCGGTCTGCGGGTCGAGTTTGGTCAGCACACCGCCGGCCATGCTGGTCACCCAAGCCGCACCGCCGCCTGCGGCGATCGAGATCGGGCGGCGCGCGACCTTCGTGGTCGTGCCGTCGAACGGCGCCACGAGAATGCCGCTGTCGTTGCGCTTGACCTTATTGTCGTCGCCGCCGCAGCCACTCGCCACGGCGGCGACCAGCAGCAGCGACAGCAGGGCGATCGTGATCCGCGCGCGCGTCACTTCGCTGCTCCGCATGACGAGTAGGCGATCCACGCGCGGTTCTCACCGATGAAGTCGAACCCGGGCTGCTGGAAGCCGGTCCAAGGACGGCGCGTCGTGCGGGTGACGACCGTCATCTGAAGCGGGTCGAGCGCGCTGGTCTGCAGCAGTTGCACACCCTTGGTCGGCGCGCTGATGACCTTCGTCGTCGCGATCACCTCGTCCTTCGGCAAGCGCAGTTCGTAGCGGATGATCGGCACCGACTCATGGGTGAAGGCGTTGACAGGTTTGCACTCCTCGATCGCGGCGGCGACCTTCGGCTTGTTGAGGATGTTGATGATGCGGCCGTAGCTGACCGAGATCGTGTCGGTGCTCGTGTTCAGCGCGCGAAGCTGGTTCACGTACTCCGGAACGCGCACCGCCATCAGCAGCAGCGTCGCGATCGCAAGCCCGATGCCGACCTTCCTCGGCGTGCCCTCGAGCCGCTCCCAACCGACCAGCGCGAAGGCGACGCCGAAGCACATCACCAGCGACGGAACGACGAGGTAGCGCGGGATCACCGAAAGACCGGCGACGGCGATCATCAGATACGTGAGCACGCCGACGGCGGCGAGCGCGGCGAGCATCAGCATGTGCTTGCGATATGCGTAGAAGGCCAGCGCGAAGCCCGAGACACCAGCTGCGGCGTTGACCCACTTCTCGCTGCCGCCGATGAATCCGGGCAACGCGAGGATTGCATCGGGGAGCGACTTCTGGCGGTTGACCTGACTCGCCACCTCGCGGGTCGAGTTGACCGAGTAGAGCGCGTCGCCGGTGACGATCAGGTCCCAGACGAGCCAGATCACCGGGGCGGAGATGACGAGAAAGCCGTAGCCGATCAGCGCGCCGAGCGAGGGTCGCTCACCGGGCAGGTCGTCGTCCTTTCGCACCCATCCGTACGCGAGCCAAAGCCAGTAGAGCCCGGCCATCAGCCACGCCTCGGGACGAAGCAGGCCAGCCCCGGCGAGCAGCAACAACGGCGCCAGTCCGCGTCGCGGCTTCTGCACCTCGAGCACCGCCGCCCAGACGATCATCAGCAGGAAGGGGATGTCGAGCATCGAGCGGAAGGCGTACGCCATCAGGTCGGTGCGCGTGAGCAGGATCAGCAGGGTGAAGAAGGCGACGATCGTGCCGACCTGCTGCTTGACCAGCTTGTACACGCCCCACAGCAACCCGACGTACATCGCCAGCGAGAGGATCGTCAGCACGTGGATCGCCGCCCCGCCGAGCGGCGAGAGGATCATCGTGTAGACGTTGAACAACGGGTGCGGGGTCGGCGTCTTGAAGACGTCGTAGTCGGGCAGGTGCCCGTGCGCCATCTCATCGCCCCAGATCAGCGCGTAGTACGTGTCGTAGTTGGGGAACATCGGCCGCCAGATCGTGAAGAGCACGAGCAGCACGAAGATGCCGATGAAGATCGCCGGTTCGACGCGCGGCCGCTCGAGCCACGCGGTCATGCGCTCAAGAATGCGAGTGGCCCGCCCGCTGCTCGCGGACGGGCCATCGCTGACTGTCGAAGTCGTCGCCGAGATGGCGAGGACGTTAGTTGAGGCGTTCGACGATGATCGCCATGCCCTGGCCACCGGCCACGCACATGGTCTCGAGACCGAACTGCTTGTCGTTGGTCTCGAGGTTGTTCAGCAGGGTGCCCATGATGCGGGCGCCGGTCATGCCGAACGGGTGTCCGACGGCGATCGCGCCGCCCTGGACGTTGATCTTGTCGATCGGGATGTTGAGCTTCTCCGCGCTCGGCAGAACCTGAGCAGCGAAGGCCTCGTTGATCTCGAACAGGTCGATGTCACTGACCGACATGCCGGTGCGCTTGAGCAGCGTCTCGACGGCCGGGATCGGACCGACGCCCATGTACTCGGGCTCGACGCCGCCGGCAACCGAGGCGATGATCTTCGCGCGCGGCGTGAGGCCGAGCTCCTTGGCCTTGTCCTCGCTCATGATCAGCGCGGCGGCCGCGCCGTCGTTGAGCGGGCAGGCGTTGCCGGCCGTGACCGTGCCGCCCTCGGGCTTGAACACCGGGTTGAGTCCGGCGAGCTTCTCCACCGTGGTGCCGGCACGCGGGCCGTCGTCCTTCGCGACAACGGTGCCGTCGGCGGTGGTGTACGGGGTGATCTCGCGGTCCCAGAAGCCGTTCTCCTGGCCCTCGACGGCCAGCTGCTGACTGCGGGCGGCGAACTCGTCCTGCGCCTCACGGCTGACGCCGTAGCGCTCGGCGACGTTCTCGGCCGTCAGACCCATCGGGATGTAGACGTTCCAGAGCGAACCCTCGGAGCCGTCGAGCTTCGGGTGCGGCACGAAGTCGCTGCTGCCCGCGGCGCGGCTGGAGGCCTCAAGGCCGCCGGCGAGGTAGATCTCGCCGTCGCCGGCCTTGATCGCGTTGGCGGCTGCGCGGATGCTCTGCACCGACGAGGCGCAGAAGCGCGAGACGATGTGGCCCGGGACCGACTCGGGGTACCCGGCCAGCAGCCAGGCGTTGCGGCCGACGTTGTAGCCCTGCTCGTTGTCGGGGAAACCGACGCCCATGATGACCTCGTCGTAGTCCTCGGGCGCGACTGCGTCCTTGTGCTTCTCGACGAGGGTCTTGATCGCGAATGCGGCGAGGTCCTCGGCGCGCTCGCCGGCCAGCGAGCCCTTGAAAGCGCGGCCGATCGGGGTGCGGACGACGTCGACGATTACTGCATCAGGCATTTGAACGCTCCTTGCGCTGCTTGAACTTGGGTTATGGAGAGGAAGATGGTCTCGGGACTGAATGGGGTTCCCGGAGGCCGAAAGTTTACCGCACGATCGTTCGGTCACCCACCGACAGGAGCCACGCCGAGACCCTGCAGCAGCATTTCGCGGTTGAAGGCCGTGTCGCCGAGCAGAACCCGCGACGCGGTGGCTCGGCGGTAGTAGTGGTGGGCCTGATGCTCGTACGTGAAACCGATGCCGCCGTGAAGTTGGATGTTCGCGCGGGCGGTGTCCCAGAAGACCTCTGACACCTGCGCCTTGGCGAGCGGCGCGATCGCGGCGAGTTCGTCGCGCTGCTCGGCGGCGACCCAGCCGGCGTAGTAGGCGGCGCTGCGCGAGCCCTCGACGCCCATCAGCAGATCGGCGCAGATGTGCTTGACAGCCTGGAACGACGCGATCGGGCGGCCGAACTGGAAGCGGTCCTTCGTGTAAGCGAGCGCGACGTCGAAGCAGCGCTGCGCGGCGCCTAGCGACTCGGCCGCCAGCGCGACGGCGCCGAGCTGCATCGTCGTGTTGAGCAGCGGCCAAGCGGCGTCGCCCTCGGCGAGCAGCGCCGAAGTCGGCACGCGCACGTCCGCGAACTCGAGCGTGGCGAGCTTGCGCGTCTCGTCGACGGCGTGAGCCTTCGTGCGGGTCAGGCCCGGAGCGTCACCGGGGACAACGAATAGCGCGATGTCACCGTCCCCGTCGCCGATGCGCGCCACGACCACGATCGCATCGGCCGTGTGCCCGTCGATCACATAGCTCTTCACGCCGCTCAGGACCCAGTCGCCGCCGTCGGCCTTCGCGGACAGATGCACGTCCGGCGGCCGATAACGCCCACCGGGTTCGGTGTATGCGAGCGTCGCGGTCTGCTCGCCGGAGGCGATCGCGGACAGCACCGCCGCGTTCTCGTCCGAAAGGTCCTCGGCCTCGATCAAAGCGTTGGCGGCCAGGCAGACGGATGCGAAGAACGGCGAGGGATAGAGGACCGCGCCCATCTGTTCCAGGACGACGACCAGCTCGACGTAGGAGAGCCCGACGCCGCCGAGTTCCTCGGGCACGTGCAGGCCGGTCCAACCAAGCTCCGCGATCTGGGCGTAGTCATCTGGATCCCATCCGCGGTCGGTCTCTGACAGCTCGACGACCCGGTCGAGCGGCGCGACCTCGGCCATCAGGCGCTTGGCGCCTTCTTGGATCTCCTGCTGGACGTCGTTGAACGAGAAGTCCACGCTCAGCCGCCCTTCTTGATCTCGCTGAACGGCATCTCGGCGTCGCTGCGTGGTTCCTTCGGCATGCCGAGGACGCGCTCGCTGATGATGTTGCGCTGGATCTGATCGGTGCCGCCGTAGATCGACGTGGCCGGCACCACGAGGTTGAGCCGCTCGGCGACCTTCAGCAGCTTGTCGTCCTCGGGCGCGCCCATCGCGCCGGTGCCGGAGATCAGGATCATGTAGTCGGCCACGGCACGCACCAGCTGGTTGTAGGCGAGCTTGCCGGTCGAGGCCTCGATGCCGGGGCCCTGCCCCTTCATCAGCGCGGTCGTGACGCGGTAACCGGTGAAACGGCTGACCTCGTACATCGTGTAGACCTGCGCAAGCCGGTCACGCACCAGCGGGTCGCCGATCGCGCCGGCCCGCTCGGTCAGTTCGATCAGCGCCTTCGGACCGCGGCGGATGAACTCGGCCATGGTCTCCAGCGATGATTCTGCATCTGCCTCTTCGAGGTCGACGGGGGCGTCGCTGTCGGCCTGAGCGAGTCCGCCCAGCCCCAGCGAGGCCCGCTCGTTCGCCAGCGTCGTCATCGAGACCTTCCAACCGTCGCCGATCGCGCCGACACGCAGGTCGTCGGGGATCTCGACGTCGTTCAGGAACACCTCGTTGAAGACGGCCTCGCCGGTCATCTCTTTCAGTGGGACGATCTCGACGCCCGGCGCCTGCATGTCGCAGATGAAGTACGTGATGCCGGCGTGCTTGGGCAGCGCCGGATCGTGGCGCGCCATCAGGATCCCCCAGCGCGCCATCTGCGCGTGTGTCGTCCAGACCTTCTGTCCGGTGACGCGCCAGGTCTCGGCCTGCAGGTCGGCGCGCGTCTGGATCGCCGCGAGGTCGCTGCCTGCGCCGGGCTCGGAGAAGAGCTGGCACCAGACCTCTTCGCCGCGCAGCATCGGTCCGAGAAAGCGCTCCTTCTGCTCCTCGGTGCCGTGGGCGATGATCGTCGGACCGGCCATCGGCACGCCGATTCCGCGCGGCGGTGGCGGCGCCCCGATCTTCTGGCGCTCCTGGTTGAAGATGATCGCCTCAGAGGCGCCGGCGCCGCGGCCACCGTACTTCTCGGGCCACAGCGGGGCGGCCCAACCGGAGTCTGCGAGCACGCCGAACCACTCCTCGCGAGTCATCGTCGGCGAATAGTTCTCGCTGAGCCAGCCGCGGATCTCCTCGCGTAGTTTCGCCTCCCCAGGCGTGTCGCGCAAATCCATCGCCGGGCAGTCTAAAGGTCATTACGATCTGCTGACCGTGCGTGCACTCGGCTTACTGCTCGCGATCGCGATGTTCGGATGCGTTCAGACCGCTTCGGCCGGTGCCGTCACCGGGCGCTACGTCGCCTTGGGCGATTCGTACTCGTCCGGTGCCGGTCTGGCTGGATCCGGCAACAGCTGTCAGCGTTCGCCGCTCGCGTACGCGCAGCTGGTCCAGGATGCGCTCGTGTTCTCGAGTTTTCAGTCGGCCACCTGTGGCGGCGCCGAGGTCGACCACCTGACGGCCAGCCAGAAGAGCGGCGTACCGCCCCAACTCGACGCGCTCAACGGCACCGAGTCAGTCGTGTCGCTGTCGATCGGCGGCAACGACGCCGGCTTCGGCGAGCTGGTGGCGACGTGCTTCTCGAACTCGAACCTCGCGACCACGCCGTGCGTGAACAAGTACGTCGCGGCGGGGCACAACACGCTCGAGGACCGGATCCCCGGGATCGTCGATGAGCTCGGCGACGCGATCGACGAGATCGGCGTTCGCTCGCCGTCGGCGCGGGTGATCGTGCTCGGGTATGAGCAGATGTTGCCGATGTCGGCGAGCGGTTGCACCGGCTTCGTGAACATCGCCCCGGCCGACGCGTCGCTCGTCTACGACTGGGAGGTAAAGGTGAACGCCGCCTTCCGCCAGGCGGCGATCGACCACGGCGCCGAGTACGTAGACGTCTACACCCCCAGCGTCGGTCACCACGCCTGCTCGGGTGCCGCGACCCGCTGGATCGAACCGATGATCGGCGCGACGATCCCTGAGGTGATGCACCCGAACGCGCTCGCTCACCAGCAGGTCGCGCGGTTGCTGCAGGTCGCGATCGAGGCCGGGACGCCCGGCCCGCAGGGACCGACCGGGTCGACGGGCAGCACCGGCGCGACCGGCCCGAGCGGCCCGAAGGGCCCCACCGGGACGACCGGGGCAACGGGATCGACGGGTGCGACTGGCCCCAGCGGACCGAAGGGGCCGACGGGATCGACCGGAGCAACCGGATCCACGGGATCCACCGGGCCGACTGGTTCGACCGGTTCGACGGGTGCAACCGGGCCGACTGGACCCAAGGGCCCGACGGGCACCACGGGATCAACCGGCGGTACCGGACCGACCGGAGCCACGGGAGCAACGGGAGGCACCGGCGCGACGGGAGCGACAGGCTCGACCGGCGCGACCGGTCCTGCTGGACCGCCCGGCCCCGGAAGCGGCGCGACGGGGGCCACGGGTGCGACCGGCAACACGGGCGCAACGGGGCCACCGGCCTGCCCGGTGCGACCGGCCCCGCCGGGCCCGGCGGCACCACGACGACCGTCACCGCTGCCGCGACCCCGGCGGTCATCAGCGTCACCGGCGCGAAGCTCTCACCCAACAAGTTCCGCCTCCCGCGCTCGGGCAAGAAGCGCGCCGCGAGCATCCGCTTCAGTCTCTCCGTCAGCGGCACCGTCGTGCTGTCGATCACGCCGCGCGGAAGGAAAGTCGACGCGTTCGCCGGCACCACGCGCATCGTCGCCGGCAGGGCCGGGCAGAACAACCTCTCCTTCAGCGGACGCGTCGGCGGCCGCCGCCTCGCTCCCGGCCGCTACCAACTCGTCGTCACGCCGCTCGCCGTCGACGCACCGAAGCTCGCCTACTTCACGATCCGCAAGTAGGCCGCTCTTTTGTCGACTGACCACCCCCGGGGGTGGTCAGTCTGCAGAAACGAGGCTCTACCGCGCGGTCAGGCGAGGGCGTCGAACTCGGTTGTTGGCATCGGCTCGAGGTCGTCCGCAGTTGTGACCTCCGCGAGGTGCGCCGTGTCGTTCAGGCGCACCAGCCTGCCCGTGCCGTCGGGCTCGACCAGAAACTCGGTGATCGAGGCGTTCCCGATCGACATGATCCGGCCCAGCTCTGCCGCCGGCATCCCGAGCAGGTGGCAGGTCGCGAGACGGATCGATCCGCCGTGCGAGACGGCGACGACCGTGCGATCCTCGAACTCGGACGCGATCCTCGAGACCTCGCCGGCGACGCGGACCATCGCCTCGCCGTAGGTCTCGCCGCCTTCCCAGCCCTCGATCCCCTCGATACGCCAGCGGCGCCATGTCTCCGGGTCGTCGCGCTCGACCTCGTCGCGCGAGATGCCGGTCCAGGAACCGAGGTCGACCTCGCGTAGGCCCGGGCGCGGCTCGACGGTCAGGCCGATCGAGGCGGCGAGCGCGCCGGCGGTGTCCATCGCTCTTTCGAGGTCGGAGGCGAGGATCACGTCGACCTCTTCGTCGACCAAGCGCGCGGCCATGTGCGCCGCCTGGCGGCGGCCGAGCTTCGAGAGCGGCGGGTCGGCCTGCCCCTGCAGGCGGCCGGACGCGTTCCATTCGCTCTCCCCGTGGCGGACGAGCAGCAGTCTCACTCGAGGGAGATTACGTCCAACGGCAGACCGAGCGCTTCGCGGATGTGGTCGTCGAACGCCTCTGGATCGGGGATCGAACCGTCGGGGTTGTGGTGGGCGATGATCACGCCTTCGACGTCGTGCGCGCGTCCGGCCTCGACGATCTCGCCCGCGAGATCTTCGCCCGGAACCCACTCGTGGTCGACGTCTACATCCTCGCCGCGCAGGGCGTCGATCCGCTCGTCGAGCTCCGTGAGGTACTCCTCGTCGAGCGCGCGCTCGTTGCCCCAGCGGTCGCTGCGCGGCGTCACGAGCAGGAAGTCGGTGGCGCCGTCGAGCGATCGCACCCGTGCGTCGTCGAGCACTGCTGCCAGCGTGTCATCGTCGAACGCAACGATCATCCACGTCATGGGGCGATCATAAAGGCGATTGCGATGCGGCGCGCCACGCCCCACGCGCTAGTTTCTGCCCCCTTATGGAAGCCAATCTTCACGCCCCAGCAGCCCATCCTGACCGCAACCTCGCGCTCGAACTCGTGCGCGTGACAGAAGCCGCCGCACTGGCCTCCGCCCGATGGGTCGGCCACGGCGACAAGATCGCCGCCGACCAGGCGGCAGTCGACGCCATGCGCTTCGTGCTCGACTCCGTCCCGATGGATGGCACCGTCGTGATCGGCGAAGGCGAGAAGGACGAGGCGCCGATGCTCTACAACGGCGAGCGGATCGGCGACGGCAGCAAGCCCGAAGTCGACATCGCCGTCGACCCGCTCGAGGGCACCACACTGACCGCCAAGGGCTTCCCCTCCGCGCTCTCGGTGATCGCGCTCTCCGAGCGCGGCACCATGTTCGACCCCGGCCCCTGCGTCTACATGGAGAAGATGGCCGGCACCGACGAGATCGCCGACCTGCTCGACCTCGACCGCCCGATCCACGAGACGCTCGAGTTGATCGCGGCGCGCAAGAGCAAGACCGTCAGCGACGTGCTCGTGATCATGCTCGACCGCGAACGCCATCAGGGCATGGCGGAAGAGATCCGCAAGGCCGGCGCGCGCATCCGCTTCATCACCGACGGAGACGTCTCCGGCGCGCTGATGGCCGTCTCCGAGCGTTCCCCGGTCGACCTGCTCTGGGGCATCGGCGGCACGCCCGAGGGCGTGATCGCCGCGGCCGCGATCCACTGCATGGGTGGCCGTCTCGTCGGGCGCCTCTATACGCGCAACGACGAGGAGAAGCAGGCCGCGATCGACGGCGGATATGACCTTTCGAAGATCCTCACCGAGCACGACCTCGTGAAGGGCGAAGACGTCTTTTTCGCCGCCACCGGCGTGACCGACGGCGACATGCTGCAGGGCGTCCGCTACCCGCGCCGCAAGGCGACGACGGAGTCGCTGATCATGCGCTCACGCTCCGGCACGGTGCGCCGGGTCCTCGCGACCCACAACCGCGCCAAGCTCCGCGAGATCACCGGCGAGCGCTACGGCTGAGAGGCGCCGACCGGCACGATCTCGCCGATGCTCGGGCTTGGCGGGTCGGTCACGATCAGAGGATCGCTCCCTCGCCGCCTGCGCCCTGCGCGTCGACGATCTCGCACCGTTCAGCGCCTCTCAGGCGCTGAAAAGGTTTACTTGCTGAGCGGAACCGCGCCGAGGAACTCGGTGCTCGAGCTGCCGAGGCGCTTCATCGCCGTCAGTGTGAGGTCCCAGACCGCGTTGTTGGCGAAGGGACCGCGGTCGATCACCGGCAGGACGATCTTCTTGCCTGTGCGGCGGAGGAAGAACTCGACCTTCGTGCCGCACGGCAGCGTCTTGTGCGCGACGCCGAGCGTGCGCTTGGTGATGATCTGACCGCAGGCCGTGCGGGTGCCGTACGACTCAGGTCCGTACCAGGTGGCCTTCTGGTTGCGGTAGACGCGGATCGAACCCTGGGCGGTGTCGGCCGAGGCGACGGCGCTGCCGGCCGGCGTTATGCGGAAGGCGTAGGTGCCGGATCGCGCCGGCTTCCAGCTGAAGGTGAAGTCTCCGCCCGCGTCGGCGTCTGCGGTGCCGATCTGCGCCCACTCACCCTTGCCGACCTTGGCGCTGATCGTGACGTCCACGTCGCCGGCGTCGGTGTGGCCGGTGACCACGCTGGTGCGGCCGGCGAACGCGCCGTTGGCGACGCGCACCGGTGGCTCGAGGAACGCGGTGCCACCGGTCGAATAGAGCGCCGCCTGCGCCGACGGCGCAAGCGCGGCCATCGCCGCAAAGGCGAAGAGAGCGAGGGTGCACCGAAGTGCGCTGATGTGAGCGCGGGAGAGCGTCAAAGTTTGGGTCTGCCGTGAATCTCTTTCGAACAGGCCTACGGGGTTAGCTGAAGGGCTCGCGCTGAAAGAGTCGCGCTACGAGTCGCTCTGGACCCGATTCGCCCCAGTCCGGCCTTCGAATACCGCCGGACAGTGGTTCCCCCGTCTCCGCGCATCAGGGATGCGAAGAGCTCGGCTTGGCGCGAGTATACATATCGGCGCAAGGGCGATTGCGTGACGGGAATCACACAAAAACGCAGTATTTGTCGCTCTCAGCGAGAGATTCGGAAGGCGAGCGAGTGCTTGCCGCGGCGCTCGACGGCGCCGCTCTGCTTCTGCTTCGCGCGCGAGATCACGCGGTAGGAACCGGCTCGCAGCGACGACTTCCTGACCGCAAGACGCCACTTCGTGCGCCCCTTGGCGTTCGTCCAGCGCGGCTTGGCACAGGAACCCTTGACGAAGCGTTTGCCGTTGTACCACGCGCAGCTCTTGCCGCTCCGGCGGGCCAACGCCACACTCACGCTCGCGACGCCGAGCTTTCCGGCCGTCGCCCGGCCGCGCAGCGAGAACTTCGCCGCCGCGACCGACTTCTTCGCCTTCAGCGACGTGACCTTCGAGAACGGGTCCTCGCAGCCGTCGCCGTCCTTGTCGACGAACGGCTTCACGGTCGGGCACTTGTCCGCCGCGTTGGCCAGCGCATCACCGTCGATGTCGGGATCGCAGGCGTCGCCGAGGCCGTCGATGTCGACGTCGTTCTGGTCGACGTTCGAGAGCCCCTGACAGTTGTCGAGTGCGTCGATCGCGCCGTCTCCGTCGGCGTCGTCGTAACGCAGGCGCACGACACGGTTGTTGCCGACGTCAGCGACGTAAAGGACCGCCCCCGGCGCCTGGGTCATCGACTCGGGACCGTTGAACTGGCCCGCGCCGGACCCGCCCGTGCCGAACTGGCCGAGCCAGCCCCACCCGGCCGCGGCCGAGTTGAACAGCTGGATGCGGTCATTGCCGGTGTCTGCGACCAGCAGCCGGCCGGCCGTGTCGATGTCGAGCCCGCGCGGCGCCTTGACCTGGCCGGCTCCGCTGCCGGTGGTCGCGAAGTTTCCGCCGAGCAGGCCGTTCGCGGTGTAGACGCGGATCGGATCAGCCGGGTTCGCGCTCGAGACGTAGAAACGCGGCGCCGACGGCTCGGTCGCTACCCCGGCCAGCGGACCCCATGATCCCGGATCGCTGACGCCGAAAGCAAACAGGTTGTTGAACTTGCCGGCTGCTGGATCGAGCGCCTGCACGCGGGCGTTTCCGGACTCCGCCGCGTAGACCCGCGGCTCCTTGTCGGTCACGAGCTGCTTCAGGCCGTTGAACTGCCCGAGCCCCCCGCCGCCGGTCCCGTAGACGCCCTGATAGTTCGCGCCGGCCGAGTACGGACCGTAGGTGACGATCGCGTTGTTCGCCGCATCGGCGATGAAGATGTTGTCGCGCACGTCGACGGCGACGGCGATCGGGTCGGTGACGCGACCGACGCCGAGTTCGGCCAGCAGGCGGTTGCCGTTGATCGCCTTGTCGTAGACGAGCACCTTGCCCTGGCCGCGCACCGGCACGTAGAGCCGGCCGGCCTTGTCGCTGGCGATGTAGCCGGGGGTGATCCCCGCGGCGGCGACCCCATCCCAGGTGAAATCGACGGCGCGCGCCTGCGCGGCGACCGCGAGCATCACCGCGGCCGCGATGACGGCGGCGAGCAGCGTTCGGATGGTGCGATTGTTGGCGTCAGTCAAAACTGTGCGTCAAAGAAGCGGGTTCAAGACGTTAACCGCTTCACTGCGCGCGAGTTGCTGTGCGCAAGCGATTGTTCGCCGCTCTCAGCGGCCGCCGAACACGCTCGGAAGCTTGGCCAGGGTGAGTGGGCTGCCCTTGATCCGCAGCTTGCGGGTGGCCAGCGCCTTCACCGGCGATATGCGGCCGTTGGCGAACGCGACCCAGGTCGAAAGGTCCGTACGGAAGACGATGTCGGCGCCGTCGGCGGGCGCCCGCTCGGCCACCGCCGGTCCGCCGTTGACGCGGATCCGGTAGGAGTCGGCGTCGGAGAAATCCCAGGCGATCGTCGTCGGGCCCTTCAGCTTGTTGTTCGGGCGCACGCTGCGCGCGATCAGGTCGAAGTAGTACTCGAGCGCCGCGGGGTCGTTCTTCACCGGCTGGTCGCTGAAGAACTCCGCGCGCTGCATGACGAATGCGCGCTCGGCCCGCTGCTCGTGAGTCTCGTCCGGGTCGAAGAACGGCAGCACCCCGTCCGGTCCGAGGGCCTGGATGCCGGCGGCGCCGAGGCGCATCTCGAGCTGTTTCGCGCCGGTCACCGCGACGCCGAGCAGCGTCTCGCCGAACACCTCGATGTACTGCTCGTCGTCGTTCGGCGGTCGGAACACGCCGAGGGAGTAGGGCAGCACCTCCTCGAGGATCTCGCGCACGGCGTCCTTCACCTCGGGGTCCTCGCGGTTGAGGTCGGCGAGCAGCTTGACGCCGAAGGCGATGTGACGCTGCTCGTCCTTCTCGACGTTGACCATTCCTGCGCGGAAGCCGGGGAGTACGTCCATCCGCTCGAGGTAGTCGGCTATGAAGTGCTGGCCGGTCTGGGCGAGGGTGCCCTCGACGAGGAAGTGATACATCGCGACGGCCTGCGCCAGAGCGGTGCGCGAGTGGTTGCCGCGACGCAACGTGCCCGTGACACGGTCGAGCGTCTCGAAGACCTTGCGGATGCCGAAGGTGAGATCCTGGTCGGCGGCGCGCAGGGTCGAGGCGTAGTCACTGCCGCCGACTCCGATCACCTCATTGAAAAAGCGTGAGAAGAAGATCGCGTGTCGCGCCTCGTCGACCTGCTGGGTGGTGAGGAAGTACTTCTGCTCTTCGCGAGGCGCGGCGTCGATGAACGGTGACAGCTGGTCGGCAACCTCGTCCTCGCCGAAGAAGAACAGCGAATAGCTCCAACGCGCGGCTTTGCGCATGAAGTCGTCGAAGCTCTCGTTCCAATCGACCTTGTCCTGCGTGAAGTCGAGGTCGAGCGCGGACCAGTTGCCCTGCTCCCAGCGTTTGTAGAGGTCGACGTAGTCGATCTGGTCGGCCGCGATCAGCTTGCGGCCAGGCGTCTCAATCTGTACCGGTGGGTTCACTGCAGACCAGAATACGGCAATTCGGCTACCAGCCGCCGCCTCCACCGCCGCCGGAGGATCCACCGCCTCCGCCGCCCGAGGACGAACTGGTCGACATGCCGGTGACCGAGCTCATCCCGGAGGTCATGCTGCCGAGCGCCGACACGGCGTAGGCGTTGGTGGCGATCGAGCCGAGTCCGACCTGATCGCCGGCGAGCGAGCCGTCGGCGTTCATCCGTGGCATCGCCGTGATCACCTTCTTCGCGTAACCGAATGCGGCGGCGTAGATCAACGCCTCGTCCCAGATCTCGACCGTCAGCGGGTACTCGCGGCTCATGTCCATCCGCGCGAAGAAGTCCTTGTAGGTCTCCCAGTTTCGTACGCGCTCGGCCTGTTCGGCCTTGAGCCTGTAAAACGCGTGCCCGTCGATCACCGACCAGCCGAGCACGCTGGCGAAGCCGATGATCGGCAGCGCGTACCACGCCGCGTCCCAGCGCTGGGCGGCGTTGTTGCCGCCGTTGCCGATGATCAGGACCAGCGCGAGCACGTAGAGCAGGATCATCAGGACGCCGATCACCGAGCGGCGTAGATATCCCCGGTAGGTGCGCTTGAGCTGGTACATCGGCATCTCGCGGTCGAGGGCGCCGGTGAAGGCGTCGATCCGCCCCTCGGCGTAGTCGGGCGTCAGGTGCTTCTTCAGCTTCGTGAAGTCGGGCGAGTGCTCAGGGTGATCGTCGATCGCGTGCTGGAGCAGTTCGGCGATCGGCTTCTCCCACCGCGTCACCTTCTCGGCGTTGAATGTCGTCTCGCCGACGTTGTTGCGGATGCCGATGTCCTCTTTCTTGTTGACCGACGGCAGCACCCGGAAGACGTCCTTCTGCAGCAGGCCGAGCAGGGTCGCCGACACGAGGTTCTCGGTCTCGGCGCCGAGCGCCTTGGCGATGATCGGGGCCGGGATCTTCTCGGGCGGGTACTGGTAGGTGCCCCCGGCCCTGATGAACTTCGTCGGGTCGCGGCCGATCGTGAGGCCGCAGACCAGGATGACCAAGCCGGCGAGCGCCGCGCCGATCAACGCCCAGATCCCGAACCACACGGGCGAGCGCTCACGCAGCTCGGCGCTCTCCTTGGTCTGATCGGCGGCCGTCGCCTTGAACTTCGCCTCCTCGGCCTTGAACGACGGAGTGATGTCCTCGTTCTGTGGTTGCGCGTCCGTCAGCGGTGCGCCGAGGCCACGAACCTGGACGTATCGTCCGGCCGGAAGGTCGTGGGCGGTGAAGGTGACCTTGTCGCCGCTGATCTTCGGCTTCGAGACCCTGTACTGCAGCCCGTCGGTGCGGACGTAGAAATCATCGACGTGGCCGGGGAACGCGACTTCCGTCTCCAACCGCCCGACGCCGGTCTCCCAACCGGTGCCCCATACGTCCCAGAGCAGGTACGAGGCGTCACGGTAGTTGCGCACGGCGTTGCCGAGTCGGTACCGCACGATGTACGACTGGGCACCGGTGTCGTTGACGTTCCAGACGACGCGCAGGCGACGCGACGGGTCGTTGACCTCGCCGAAGCCGTAGGTGCCGTAGTCGCCGCCCTTGCCGAGGACGATTCCGCTGCCCGAAGGCAGCGGCTCCGGATCGCCGATCAGCGGCTGCTTGTAGACGCGGACATCCTCGATCTTCTCGTCGTTGTTGAGGATGATGTCCTGGTAGAGACCGTGCCAGGCCTTGCTGCCGAGGTCGTAGTCGATCCGCTCGGTGACGGTCAGGTCGCCGTTGCTCGAAACCTTCAGGCGCATGTCCACCGACACGAGGAACATGTACTTCTCGTCCTCGCCGCCGCCGGAGCCGACCGCTCGCGGGTCGTGGTGGATCGCGGCATAGAACCCGAGCACGCCGACCGCTATGGTCGCGAGCGCCGCCAGGGCGAGCAGTATGCGCTTGAAGAGCTTCATTTTCTGGCGATGCCCGGGGTGGGACTTGAACCCACAAGCCCGTGAGGGCAGCCGATTTTAAGTCAGCCGCGTCTACCAGTTCCGCCACCCAGGCTGGGCAGAAAAGAAGGTACAGAAGGTGCCAGAAGGCCGGTTACACAGGTAACTGTTGCGTCATTGTTGTGCCCTCGGCAACAATGGGTAGAGAACACCGAAACTTCGTTTAGATGCCGGTGTTCTTGCCGATAGGAATCCCATATGGAAGCTTCAACCGTTCTTCGTGAATCCGCCTCCCCCGCGCTGCTCCAGGACCCGCGCGCCCGCTTTCTGCGCCTGCAGAGCGATGAGCGCCTGGTCTCGTTGACGCGACGCGGGAACGACGCCGCCTTCGAAACGCTGATCGCGCGCTACCGGACGCGCCTGCTCGCGTTCTGCCGCCACATGGTCGGCTCGACCGAGGACGCCGAGGACATCCTCCAGGAAGTCTTCGTCTCGGCCTACCGCGCGATGCTCGCCGACGAGCGCGAACTGAACGTTCGCCCCTGGCTCTACCGGATCGCCCGCAACCGCTCTTTGAACCACCTGCGCCGCCCGCGTCCGACCGGCGTCGACTCGATGGACGTCTTCGAGGGTGGCGCAGCCGTCGCGACTGCCGACCGCGTCCACGACAAGCTCGACCTAGAGGACCTCGTCGAAGACGTCAAGCGCCTGCCGGAGACCCAGCGCACCGCGCTGATGCTCCGCGAGATGGGCGACCTCTCGTACGACCAGATCGCCGAGACGATGGACACCTCGATCCCGAGCGTCAAGTCACTGCTCGTTCGCGCCCGCGTCTCGCTGGCAGAGGCCGCCGAGAGCCGCCGGCTCTCCTGCGACGAGGTCCGCATGGAACTCGGCGCCGTGGCCGAAGGTCTTCAGAAGCTTTCTTCGCCCGCGCGTCGCCACGTCGGCGATTGCGAGCGCTGCCGCTCCTTCCAGAAGGAGCTCAAGGCGACCAACCACAAGCTGGCGATGCTGGCTCCGGTCGGCGCCTTCGCCGCCTTCAAGGCGCTCGTCGCCCTGAAGCTGTTCGGCGGCGCAGCCGCGAGCACCGCCTCGGGCGGCGCCGCGGGTGGAGCTGCCGCAGGTGGCGCCGCCGCCGGTGGAGCGGCCGCCGGTGGAGCGGCCGCCTCGGCCGGGACCATCGCCGCCGCCGGCACGGGAGCCGCGGCCGCCGGTGGAGCCGCCGCGAGCGGCGGAGCAGCCGCAGCCGCTGGAGCCGGTCTCGGCGCCGTCGCCGCCAAGGTCGGCACCGGCCTCGTCGCCGCAGCACTGGTGACCGGCGGCGTCGCCCAGGTGGCCAAGCACGACATCAACACTTCCAAGGTCGACCAGAAGCCGGCCGCCGCCAAGGCCGCGTCGATCGCGCCGGCCGCAGGCGTGATCTCCGGCGGAGCCCCCGCCGAAGCCGCCGCGGAGCCGGTCGCCGAGCCGACCGCCGAGACCGCGAAGCCGGTCGAAGAGGCGACGGCCCCGGTCGGTGTCCCGGCCACGGGTTCGTCCCACGAGACGACGACCTCGACTCCGACCGGCCACACCGGCAAGGCCGTCGACAAGACCTCCACGACCGTGACCCTCGGAAGCGGTTCGACCGGTGTGTCAGACACGCCTGTCGGCAAGGAGTCACCCGGACTGCCCAGCGGTGGGTCCGGCGGATCCTCGAGCGCGACTCCGGCGCCAGCACCTTCGCCTCAGCCGGCACCGACGCCGGGCGGCGCGAGTGGCGCGGGAACGGGTGGCGTCTCCGCAGAGACCGGAGCCGGCGACACGGCCGCTGAAGCCGGCCCGACGGTCTGAGCCGACCGTCAGGTCAGGGGCCGGGTTCGGCCCCTCCGGCGACGATCTTGATCGTCCTGCCCGCGTAGCTCGCCTCGACGCTTTCGCCCTCGGCCAGCTTCGGTCCGATGTAGGCCTCGCCGCCACCGGCCGGAACCTGCACCGAGCTCGGGCCCGACGGTGAGCTGATGTTGAGGCTGTAGGGCTTGTCGTCGCGCGCCTCGAAGTCGATCTCGATCTCGAAGCCCGGCTCGACGTGGATCGTCGACGGGGTGTTCGCGGCGAACTTGCCGTTCTCGAGCTCGATCACGACGCCGGCACGTTGCGGCTCGGATCCCGCTCCGCCGCTCTCGCCCGAGGGCTGCTCCTCCCCGTAGTACTCGCCCTCGAACGTGCCGGTCTGGCCGGTCGATGCCGGCTTTCCGGGCGCGTCGACGGTCTTCTCCGGGCCGTCTCCGCACCCCGCCAAAAAAGCCGCTGCGAGCAGCGCAACTGTCAGTGCGATTGCCGTTTTATGTCTACGTGAATGACTCATAAGGGTGCTCTCGAATGCCGATATACAGGCATCAACACGAAGTCGGGTGTCCGCTTGGATGCGGACGGGTGCCGACGATCAGGAGGATGGGGACATGATCAGATGGGACAGGGAACAGCAGAGGGTCTGGGTCGCAGGCTGGCGACTCCATCACGGATTCACGGGCGCCGTGCTCGCGATCACCGGTGGGTTGCTGATGGCTCATGACTGGAAGGACCGCTACGACTGGATCGTCGACCACAGCGAGTCCCGCTAACCGTCCGAGCGCCTCTCGCCGAGGCGCTCGGCGATCTCCCAACCGACAGCAACCCCCACGAGCATTCCAATCCGGGTCTGCTCGAGCACGAAGTTCCGCAGCTCCGCGATCCGCGCGTCCTCGTCGGGCGTAGTGGCGATCTTCAAGACCATCCCCTCGTGTGCGTCGTCGAACCAGCCACCTTCCGAGAGTGCGCCGTCGAGCAACGTCTGTAGTTGCGGGGCGACGCCCTCCAGGCGCTTCTCGATCGCGTCGAATCCATGCGGCTCCGCCAGCTGATCGATGATCGCTTCGAGCTCCGCCTGGTTGTCCTCGGACGCGTTCACTGAGTGGAGCCAGACGGGTTCGAACCGACGACCTCCTGCTTGCAAAGCAGGCGCTCTACCAACTGAGCTATGGCCCCTCGTGGACGGAGAGCTTACGCCGCCGGACGCGCCGGGACGTCGAGCGGGATGTCAGCGCCGCGGAAGGTCGCGCGCAGGAACTCGAGCAGCTGGCCGTGGACGCTGGTCACGTGTTCGGTCTGCCCGAGGCTGACGAACTGCGTGACCACTGCACCGAGCGAGGCCATCGCGACCTGCACGAGGAAGCGCTGCTCCTCCTTGAAGTCGATCAGGCTCATCACCGTGTCGGCTTGGGCCATCTGGATCGCGACGCGGCGTTCGACGGCCTCCTGCCCGGCCGCGTAGACCTCGACGTAGTAAGTGCGAGCGATCTCCGGCTCCTCGGCGACGAGCTCGAGGAAGCTCATCAACATGCGTGAGACGACATCGTCCGTCGTGCCTCCTGCCGCCTTCGCCTCTTCGGCGGCGGCGCGGGTGCGCTGGACCAGCTCGTCGGCGGCGCGGTCGAACGCCTGCATGAAGCAGTCGTGCTTGTCCTTGTAGTTGGCGTAGAAGGTCTCGCGTGAGACACCTGCGCGACGCAGGACCTCGGCGACCGTCGTCTTCACGTATCCGAGTTCGCCGACGGCCTCGGACATCGCTCGCAGCATGCGCTCCTGCTGCGACTGCTCGACCTGTTCGCGCGACAGGCCGTGCCTGCCTCGGGGCAGACGGGCGTACTCGGGATCGGACTGTGTGGGCGCATGTGCCATTCGGTTCAGTCTACGAGCCACGCGGACTTCTCAACGATTTCACGATTCTTCTCCCGGGCGTAGTACCGTTCGCGGCTATGAAGCACCCGGGGAGATCCGGTGCTTCTCTGTTCCATCCAAGTCGCAGTGCGCCGGGGGTTGTTCGATTTCCAGCCTGCGCGACGTAAGTACAAGTAGGAGAAATCAATGCCCACTGGCACAGTCAAGTGGTTCAACGACGACAAGGGCTTCGG
>CAYVWQ010000016.1:0-48476 GCA_964455545.1 uncultured Thermoleophilaceae bacterium
CGAGGAAGATCGGGTCATGTCATTTGAGAATGTCCGGTGAAGCGGGTTAGTTCCAAAGACTGGTAGAGCAAGTTCGAGTTGTTCGTGTCGAATATCGCTTCTTGGTGGATGCCTTCCGAAGTCAGAGAGAACTCCTCTCCACTTCTCGAACTCGGATCCACCGCTCCTTCCTTCACTACGACCCCGCGAAGAGATTCGAGATCCTCGATCATCGCTGAACGAACCGATCCGGGTAGGGGAGGCGCGGTGGCTCGGAGTGGCTGAACGAGGTACGACCAGTGAATAAGAGTGCGTTCATCCGCCGGGCGTTTCGCAACGGCTTCGTCGATGATCCTGAGCACACGCTCGGGCGTCTCGGCAAAATCGTTCATCTCAGAGAAGGAGATTTGATCGTCGCCAATCGTGTAATTAGTGACCGGATCGGCTTTGGAGATCTCAGAGCTAAATCCACCTTGCCCCTCTTTGGATTCGAAGGCTTGAACCACTCCGACTTTGCTCATGCTCAGCCATGCACGAAGTTCTTCCTTCACGAGGAACCGGCCGCCGACCTTGACGCCCGGCGGCGCGTTCACTCCTTTGAGGCGCTTCTGAAGTGCCGAGTGGATCGTCTTCGAGTACACGTACATGTCCGGCGGAGGAGCGCTGTCGAGTGCAGCAATCGCAGCTTGGGACGCCCTCGCATCAGGTACGCCCTTGCTGCCAGACCCAGGGTTCAGCGCGTAGACCGCGAGCACCAGGATGCCGATGACCGCCACCGCACCGACTGCGATCGAGCCTCGGACGACGCGGGCCCTTCGCGAATCGCGACGCGCGGTGTCGGCGGCAACCGCCGCAGAAAAGTTCTCGCCGAGTTTGTCGAGCGCGGCGCGATCGCGTTGGGTCAGATTCGGGTCATCCACCGGGGATCCAGTCCTCCTGATTCACGGGCATGTCATCTGCCGCCTTTCGGAGTTGCTTGAGGCCACGGCTCACCCGGGCCCGCGCGACGTCCTCCGAGACGCCGAGCGACTCTGCGATGGAGGAGTAGGACTGTCCCGAGATCATGCGGCGGCGGACCGCGTCCTGATACTCGGGCTTGATGCGGCCGAGCAGCTCCAGCACTTCTTCCCGGCTCGTCGCTTCGAAGGCCTCGCCGTGGGGATCGTCGGCGATTTCGACGCGCTCCATTTTGAGTCGTTCCATCGCTCGTCTCTCGACCTTCCCCTTCTTGTAGTAGTCGAGCACGAGTAGCCGGGCGATACCGAACAGCCAACTGCGAGCGTCTTCGAGAGTCTTTCCTCGGAACTGATTGCGTCCTTTGAGCGCTCTGGCGAAAGTTTCGCCGACCAGGTCAAGTGCCGTCTGTGGATCACTGACCCTTCGCCTGAAAAAGCGCAGGAGCTCTTCGGAATGATCGCGGTAGAGGGCCGCGAGGTCCTCGTCGGTGAGCCTCTTTCGGCGTCTCATCGATCACCGGCCGGTCGATCGCTCTGAAAGTTGGCTTCGTTGCACGCGTAGCTGTCACAAGTTGGTGGTCGGGGCCACTTCCTCTTCAACAACACGTTGCTCGCGGGTTGGATTCGCGAGTTGGCGCGAAGGGGAAGCCGACGATGAACAAAGCGAAATGCGCCTTGATCGCCCTCGCAACAACCGTAGCCTGCGCGGTTGTCGCGCCCGCGGCGCTCGGAGCGACGGTCCACTACTGCTCGCCGTGCTCCCTCAGCTATCAGTCGGAGTACGAAGGCCCGGTTCGGCACTCGTACACCTTGAACTACGGCCACGTCGTTTCATCTGGGAGCGGTTGGGTCAGCGTCCGGGCGCACGACTCTGGGCACAGCCCCTACGGATCCGCCATCCAGGCCTGGGACACGGCAACGCACTCCTACTCCGGGTCAAACCTGCTGTACATGATCGTCGGGAACATCTACTACGGCGGCTATGGAAACGGCAAGACAGTCTCGGACAACGCGCACGGGAACTACTGACGATGGCAGTGAGGTTCGTTCGTGTAATTGTCGCGCCAGTTGTGCTGATCGCCTTCGTGATCGTCGCGTCGATCACAGTCGCGGGCGACGATCATCCGTCGCTTCGCCTTCCGACGTCCGAGTCACCTTCGCCGGCGCTGCTGAGCGAGTACTCGACGCTCGGTCGCCCGGTGCCGGCCTCCAAGGCTTCGGAAGTCGAGGAACTGGTTCAGCAGTTCACTGACGTGTCGCCTGAGAATCCGATCGCGAAATCGCTGTTCGAAAACGCTCAGCCCGTTCCACTCACCGAATCGTCGAAGGAAGCGTGGATCGTTCCGGCGGGCGAGGAGATCTGCACGTTCATTCCTGACTCCGTCGACGGTTACGGCGCGGGATGCGTGTCGCCGGATGATGTCCGACTCGGCAGGGGAATCACGATGTTGGCGGGAGGGATGAAGACGATCGTCGTCGCGCTCGTTCCCGATGGCGCCGCGACTCCAAGCCAAAGCTCGGGCGACACGACGCGCTTCTGGAGCCGGTACGGCAATGCGGCGACGGTGGTTGTCCCAACCGGGGTTGACGTGCGGCCAGATCTTGAAGTCCCCGGAATCGCGGATAGGTAGTTCGCCGCCCGCTGTCACAAAACCGCCGGAAGATCCACTTCTAGGCCAGTGAATACGCGCTCGCTCCGGCGCCTGATCAGTCCGCTCATGGGAGCCGGATTGGTCAGGCGCCACTTTTTTTTGTTGTGCGGCTTCGCCGCGAGGAGTTCTGCGGAACGTCCGAGATGAAGTGGGTCCTCAGGGACTCGAACCCTGTCCGTCGGGTTAAAAGCCCGATGCTCTACCAGTTGAGCTAAGGACCCGGGGGAATCCTAGATCAGGTCCGTGTCCTCGGCATGGCTCAGCTCTGGCGACTCGCCATTTCAAGGGGGAAAACCTCCACGCTTCCGTCTGCGCGACGGGAGCGTGGAAGAATTCCCGCTTAGGCAGGGGTCCTTTTCAGCCGACCGACCTGGTGGGTCGCCGCCGGGTCCACAACGCAAACGGCCCCGCCTTTCGCTCGGACGAAAGACGGGGCCAGGGTTCCCCAGAACCAGGCGTGGTGGTCAAGTGGTGCGTGGTGTCGCCGACGGCGTCGGGCCGGCCGTGCGGGTGCCGCCCGGGCGCTTGAGCTTCGCCTCATCAAGCCCGTCGCCGGCCTGCTCATCGGTCATCGGATTGCTGATCCGCCAGATTCCCCATGCGAGTGTGCCGAGCAAGGTCATGGCGATCACGAACATGATCAGGTAGCCGAGGTTCGCGAGCCAGCCGCCGTCGATCTTGCTCTCGCGCTGCAGCACGACGCGGTCGGGTTGGAGTTCGCGCGTGACCTGCGGCAGCGCGGGCACCTCTTCGGCCGGGATCCCGGTGTCCTTCGGCTCGAAGACCGGCGCGCCCATCATCGACGTCCCGGCTTGGAAGCGCACCATCGACTTCCACTTACCGAAGGCCGGCAGCGGCTCGGTCGTGCGGTACGTGCCGGGGCCGATCCGCTCGAGGTCGGCGACGACGAAGCCGGGGCCCTGCCAGGCGATCGACTTCGCCCAGTTCTGGTCGGTGTCGTACTTCGTCGTGTTCAGCTTGACGGTGGTGTTGACCCACGTGCCGGGCTTGCCGGTGTCGGCCGGGGTGTTTGTGAACGCGGCGGTCAGGCCTTTCGGCGAGTCCTGCTGCAGGCCGATTCCGACGAGGACCATGATCGCGAGCGCTCCGGCGATCGGCGCGAAGCGCGCCGCGCCCAGGATCTTCGGGCGAAGCATCAGCGAGTTCGCCATCCAGGCGCCGATGAAGGCGCCGCTGACCGAGGCGATGAAGCCGGCGATCGCGCCCTCGGGGAACAGCGCGCTGCCCCACGGGTAGATCGCCCAGACGTTGCTCCACCACCACTCGACGGCCAGACCGACGGTGCCGATCGCGACGCCGGCGGCGAGCGCGAAGGCCATCGGGTTCTTGCGGATGCTCGACGCCATCACGAGGCCGACGAGCTCGACCGCGACCGCGGCACCGAGGAACAGCGGGAAGTGCGCAACGGGCTTGTCGAAGACCTCGGTGACGATCAGCGTGAGCGCGCCGCGTACGGCCAGGAAGAAGAACGCCGCGAGAATCGCGCCGCCCTTGCCGGCGGTGATCCGCGCGTAGGTGAGCGCGACGCCGGCGGCGACGCCGATCATGATCGGATCGAAGATCTGGCGGAACTGGGCGATGCCGTAGTCGAACTCGCCCTGGTAGATCGAGAGCGCGATCAGCAGGCCGCCGGCCGCCATCGCACGGCGACCTTTTACGACAAAGGCCTCACTCGGGGTGAGCTCCTTGCCGCCGCGTTCGCGGTCGGCGGCGAGTCCGCCCTCTGTGAGCAGCACCGAAGCGCCGATCAGGCACAGGCCGGCGCCGGTGAGCATCAGCAGGTGGGTCGGCCCCCAGAGCGTGACGTCCTGGCCGAACATGCGGTGCCAGAAGTCGTCGAGCGGGAAGCCGACGAGGCCGAACGCCGCAGAGACGATGATCAGAATGCCGCCCACCGGGGCGTACCAGCCCTCGGCCAGGCGCACCGACCACGGACTCGGCCGCGTGCCGGGTTTGGGCATCGTGACCGCCAGCACGCCGGCCGAAAAGACACCGAGCAGCCCGATCAGGATGAAGTAGTGGGAAGGGTTGGCCAGCGGACCTTCGTCGCGGCCGTTGTTGAGATGGAGGGAGATGTCCCAGTAGAGGCCGAAGACTGCGGCGACAAGTGAGCCGGTCAGGACGGCGAGGGGGAGTGCTGCCCATGCAGGAAGTCCGGTCTGGCGACCGGCGAATGCCGCGACGCTGCCGAGCCATTTGGCGCGGCCGTTGCGGTACATCAGAGCGGTGATGACGACGCCGCCGGTGGCGACTCCGCCCAGCACCGTCGCGATGAAAACTTCCTGAAGAGCTGCGCCTCCGGCCGGGGCGTCCGTGCCTGCGGCTGCAAAAAGAGAGGTGAAAAGCTGTGTCATGTGTCTATGTTACATGAAATCATGTCTCATGCAAGTGTGAATTTGTCAGTACCCTTGGCCCGTGGCAAAAGCCCCGGAAAACGTTGACTCCGCCGCGCAGCTCACGATTGACGAGCTGGCGCAGCAGACCGGAATGACGGTCCGCAACATCCGCGCGCATCAGTCGCGCGGCCTGCTTCCCGCACCGGACGTACAAGGACGTATCGGCTATTACGGCGATCGCCATATAGCCCGACTCGAGTTGATTCAGCAGCTGCAGGCCGGCGGATTCAACCTCGCCGCGATCCAGAGCCTGATCGAGCGGG
Organism: uncultured Thermoleophilaceae bacterium; assembly: GCA_964455545.1. Lineage (GTDB taxonomy): Bacteria > Actinomycetota > Thermoleophilia > Solirubrobacterales > JACPNS01 > JACPNS01. The sequence continues at coordinate 5,268 of CAYVWQ010000016.1, forward strand.
CCGAGGAGACCGGCGACGACATCGGCGATCTGCGCAATCTCGTGCTGACCTCGTTCGCCGAAGAGGGCTCTGAAGTCATGTCGCTGAAGGATCTCGCTGAACAGATCGGCGACATCGATTCTCGGATGATCAAGCAGGCAGTCGACCTCGGCTTCGCGATTCCGCTCGATGACGATCGCTACGAGATCCTCAGTCCGACGCTGCTGCGCGCCGGCCTTCGGGCGCTCGAACTCGGTGTGCCGCTGGACGTGCTCTTCAAGGTCTTCGATCGAATCAACAACCACACCCGCGCGATCGCCGAGATATTCGTCGGCATGGTCGACGAGGGGATCGTTCGCCCCGAGGAGAAGCGCGGGCTCCCGCCCGAGAGCTTCCCGACCGTCGTGACGGCGATCGAGGGCCTGCGCCCGCTGGCCGCAGAGACGGTCACCGCATCGTTTCGCGTGAACATGGACACAGCTGCCGAAGAGGCCTTCGGCAAGATTCTCCAGCGCATCGCCAAGGAAGACCTGCGCAGCGGTGTGCGTAAGAAGAGCGGCAGCGACAAGCGCCCCGAAAAGCGCCCTGAGAGCGGCCGCAAGTCTTCGCGCCGCCGGCGCTGAAAAAGCTTCTTTCGCTCAGAGGGGGGGGGAGCCGCTGCCCTCCGCCCGACGTAGGGGTGTGAATCATGACGATCACACGAGCGGCCTGGACCGGATATCCGGTGCCACCACTGCAGCTTCGTGCGCGGAATTTGGCTCAGTTCACTACCCCCCTGAGTCTCTTGGATGTCCCGTACGAAACGTGACGGTCGCGAACACGTCATCCCCGCGCCGGGGGGCTCCGGCGCGGATCTCGGTGATGCATGGTGCATCTGGAGCAGGACACTCCATTTCGCACCCTTGGTTCGCAACTGGGCAGCACCTTCAGGGACGATTGGGACCGCATGGGTCGGCTGCCCTGCAAGAGACCGTCACGGGGATGCAGCTGCCGGACGTGCGCCTGGGAGACTTCCGCGGCATTGTCGCGATCCGCGGAAGCGTTGCCCGGGCGCGCTCCGGCAGTTAGTTTCGAGTGTTATTGGAGCGTCACCTGATGAACCGAATGCCACTAGGGTTCCTCCGGGGTGAGAAGGATGAATCACACCTCCCGCACTGCGATTGCACTCTCGGCCGCCCTGCTGGCCGCCTTTCTGTTGGCCGTTTCGGCGAACGCGGCGACGTACACCGTCTACAGCTGCAAGGGTCCGGCGGACGAGGCGCTGCCCAACGAAGCTTGGCTGCAGGCGGTCACCCACACGGAGCAGGCGGCTTCATTTGCTTTCGGACTGGGGTGCGGTGACGCGTCCGTGACTGCCAATCCGCACTCCGCCTACGCCTTCGGCGACGGTGCCGGGCTCGCCTTCGACGCCCCTCCCGGCACCACGATCGAGAGCTACTCCGTCGTGCGCTCGGCATCCGTAACCTTCCCGGCCGGCGAGGCGCACCCCGCCCTGAGCGCCGGTCTGCGGGGAGCAAGTGGTCTTTACACAGGCGAGTGCGATGCCGTCACCTCCGACTGCGACACGGGATCGGGCGAGGTGAGCGCCAGTGGCCTCACCGCATCGAACCTGCGCGTCGGAGTCGAGTGCGCCGACGAGGCGACCGGCTGCGCGGCCGATGTCTTCACCGGACTCAAGGCGACGCTGCACTCGGCCCAGGTCGTTCTCGCCGACAACAACGCTCCGACGATTCTTTCCGCGACTGGATCGCTGCCCGGCACGAGCGGCTATGCCGGAATGCGCACGCTCGACGTGACGGCCACCGACGTCGGTGGCGGAGTCAGTTCGATCCTCTTCGCGCTTGACGGCGGCAAGCCCGAGGTTCACAACACGGGCGGCTCCTGCTCCGAGCCGTTCACCCGCCGGGCGCCCTGTCCGCCCGGCACCGCCACTTCTTTCGCCGTGGATCTCGCATCTCTGAGTGCCGGTTTGCATTCGGCCGTCGTGACGGTCGTCGACGCGGCCGGCAACAGCTCGAGCGCCGGCCCGGTCACTTTCCAGGTGACGTCGCCGCCGACGGGACCGGTCCCGTCCAACGGCCAGCCGTCAGTCGAGCAGCCGTTGGTCGGTACCGACACGCCCGTCATCCGGACGAGCAGCTCGAAGAACGTGACGGTCCAGGGCACGCTGAAAGCCGGTGACGGCACGCCGATCGGCGGAGCCGTGCTCGAGGTGACCGCGCTCGACCTGGGGATCTACGACGCCAAGGCGAAGTCGCTCGGGACGATCACGACTGCCCCGAACGGCTCATTCTCGATCATCGTCAAGCCGATCGGCGCCAGACGGATCAGCGTCCTCTTCAAGCCGTACCCCAGCTCGATCGGTACCGCCGTCGCGTCGACGATCGTGCGCGAGAACCTCAAGTTGAAGGCGAAGCGCTCGAAGTCGCGCGTGAAGGCCGGCGGGCGCTTCTCGATCAGTGGGCAGCTTCAGGGAGCGGGCGCGGCGAGCTCTGGCGCTCCCGTGGAGATCGACGTCAACATCGGCGGGAAGTGGCGAGCCGTGGGAGTGGTCAAGGCGAACGCCAAGGGCCGCTTCAAGTGGAAGTACCGCTTCGTCCGCGTCACGCGTCCGACGAAGTTCAGGTTTCGTGCAGTCGTGCGCGGCAACAAGGCGTGGCCGTGGCCGACGAAGGCCAGCAGCCAGGTGAAGGTGCTGGTCAGGTGATCGGCCCGGAACAGCGCGCGACTATCGGGCTTGGGTCCGACGGGCGCCTGGCTATCGCCGAAGCCCGCGACGCGGCGATCGCGATCGGCGGAAACTTCACTGCCAGCACCCCCGAGAGCGAGCGCGCCTGCACGGCGCAGGACCTCCTCTGCATCGCCGGCGAGGCGGCTGTCGACATGGCGATGGTTTCGCAGCTGTTTCAGGCGCAGGTCGCCTGCGATCCCGCGGGGTCCGAGATGACGACGCTCGAGAGCGCCAGGCTGCTGCGCGAGACGGCCGCGGGCACCGCACGGATGTGTTGGCGCGCGCTCGAGGTGCACGCGCGTGACACCGGCTACGCGCCCGAAGTCTGGGTCTCGGAATCGATGGACGAGACGGCACTGTGGATGAGCGCCGACACCGACCCCTTGTTCGACGGAGCACCGGTCGACGCCCTTGCGATGGCGCGTGAGGCGGCCGGCGCGATCTTTTCCGCGCTGGCCTGCGCGCCGGCGGACCGCATGGGCGTCCCCGGACACATCGCGCGGGCCCTCGGCACCAGCGTCGCGGTCTTCATGATCGCCGACGCCGCGAACGGCGCATGACGCCGCAGCTGAGGCAGAGCCCCGACGCCATCATCGGCGCCGAGTACGAGGACTTCAAGGACGAGGTCGTCCGCTCCGCAGCCGGCAAGCTCGCCTCGTCGAAGATCCACTTCTCGGACCTCGACATGGACGGTTTCTACAACCAGGCCTGGTACGGCCTCTACACAAAGCTTCAGGACGGCGAGTCGATCGACAACCGCAAGGGCCTGCTCGTGCAGATGACCTACCGCCGCGCGATCGACGAATACCGAACGCTCCATCCCGATCGGCAGGCTGACCCGGTTGTACTCGAAACGGTCGGAGTGGAAAACCCGATCGAGGAGACGCTCGACCAGCAGCGACAGTTCCGCGAGTTCGTCGAGGGCATGCGCTCCGGTCTGAACCAGCGCGAGTTGCAGGCCGCCACCCTTTGTTACGTGTACGGGCTCTCACGCCCCGAGGCTGCCGAGCAGGTCGGCGTGCGCCCGAAGCGCATGGAGAAGATCATGGACGAGGTCTCGCGCAAGCTGCGCCCGATGCTCGCGACGATCAAGGAAGGCGAGTGGTGCGAGGACCGGGCCGTCCTGATCAACCAGTTTGCGCTCGGCGCGCTCGAACCGGATTCGGATGAATACCGCGAGGCCGCCGCGCACCTCGAGCACTGCTCGGGCTGCCGTCGTCACGTGCTCGGTACGCGCGGTCTAACCGCGGTGACGATCCCCAGCGCTTTGATGCTGCTCGCACTCACCAGCGGAGCGGCCGCTGTCGCCGGCGGAACGGCGGTGGCGGCCGGCGCAGGCGGCGGCGGATCGGCCGCCGGAGCCGGTGGCGCCGGAGCGGGCGCCAGCGCAGGTGCAGGAGCGGGCGCCGGCGTCGGAGTGGCGCAGGTCGCGGCGATCGTCGCCACGGTCGCGGCCGTTGCCGCCGGCGGAGCCGTCGTGTCCGGAAAGGTCGGAGGTGGCGGTGACAACGGGTCATCGTCCGGCACCTCGTCGCAGTCTGCGGCGTCGGCCGGCGCCGCCTCCTCGCCAGCGGTTTCCGGGAAGCCCGCGAAGAAGAAGGCCGAGAAGAAGAAGGCCAAGCGCAAGGCGAAGAAGAAGGCGAAGGCCGCCAGCGCCACGGCTTCTGCGCCCGCCCCAGTGGCCGAGACTCCGGCTCAGACGGCTCCGCAACAGACCACGCCCGCGCCGTCCGCACCCAGCGACCAGTCCTCCGAGAGCGCGAGCGAAGAGTTCGACCTGCGCTGAGCCGGCTCGCCGCTTGCGCCGCCGGGTTCGGTCAGTTACCTTTCTTACAACGCGTCTCCCTTACTCGGCTTGGGCGGCGCTCAAGAGGGGGATGTACCCGCAGTGCATGAAGCTCGGCGAACAGCCAGGTCAGGACGACGTATATGTGTTCTCGCGGCGGCGGCGCTCGCGATTTTTGCGTGGTCGGCGTTGCTGGCGGGTACCGCGGCCGCCGGCACCTACAGCGTCTACAGCTGCACCGGACCGTCCGGCGAGTCGCTCCCGAACTACTCATGGTCGGAGCGGCGGTCGACACCGGCAAACATCGCGGTCTTCAGTCTCGACTCAACCTGCCCCTCGCTCGCCGTGACCGCGGTCGGCACGATCCTCGGTCCCGGCGAGAACGCCGGATTTGCTTTCGACGCCCCTGACGGCACCACCATCTCCGGCTACTACGTCCGTCGTTCGATCTCGATCACGTATCTGAGCGTCGGCTCGAAGCCGGCGATGAGCGCCGGCCTGCGACGAACCGTCGGGGGTAGCGACACCTACTGGGGCGAATGCGAGGCGGTGGTGTCGTCCTGCGTGGTCGCGAACTCCGGTACGCAGTCTGCAGGGCTCAGCGCGAGCAGCCTGCAGCTTGGCGTTCAGTGTGCGCAGTCTTCGAGCTGCAGCAACCTCGGAGTCAGCCTCGCTCAGTCGAAGATGAGCTCAGCCCGTGTTGACCTCACCGACAATGTCGCGCCGAAGCTCTCGCTGACCGGCGGGACCCTTCCCGGCGCCGTCGGCGCCTCGGGCGCCCGCGACCTCGATGTGGCGATCACCGACGTCGGCGGCGGCATCAAGAGCTACTGGATAGCGATCGACGGGGTGAAGGGCGCGGTCACCAACCTCGGAGGTTCGTGCGCGGGTGTCTACACGCAGCGCGTGCCGTGCCCGCAGTCGCAGCAGGCGAGCTTCAGCGTCAACCTCGCCAAGTACGGAGCCGGACCGCACACGGCGGTTGTGAGCGCCGCCGACGCCGGTGGCAACGTCGCCTCGCTCGCGCCGGTCGTCTTCAACTACTCCGGTCCGGTGTTTACGAGCAACGGGACGCCGTCCGTGACGACCCCGGTTGTACGCACCCGGGCCAAGACGATTGAGGGACGCGGCGGCAAGGCCGTTTCGCTCCGCGGCTCGGTCAAGACGTCGACGGGATCCCCGATCGCGGGCGCGCTGCTGGATGTGACTGCGACGAGCATCGGCGGTGCGGCGTCGGGCACCGTCTCGCTCGGCACGACCAAGACCGGCCCGAAGGGCACTTTCAAGTTCCGGGTCAAGCCCAAAGGCGCCCGCGTGATCAAGTTCGCGTTCCGTCCTGCCTCGTCGTCTGAGGCCACGGCATCGGCATCGACGCTCCTGCGGCAGAGGCTGTCGCTCAGCGCGAAGCGCTCAAAGGCGCGGCTCGTTCGCGGACAGCGGCTGACGATCTCCGGACGGCTCTCGGGCGCGGCGGCTTCGGCGGCGGGCGCACCGGTCGAGATCTACGTGCGCAACGGCCGCAGATGGCAGAAGGTTGCGGTGGTGAGTGCGAGCAGGAGCGGCCGCTACGCCTGGAAGCACCGGTTCACGCGGGTTACGCGGCCGACTCTTTTCACCTTCCGCGCCGTTGTCCGCGCCGACGCAAACTGGCCCTGGAAGAGCCGCGTCAGCCGCAACGTGAAGGTCCTCGTGCTCGGATGAGCTTTGTCGTCGACAGGCGGGCCGACGACCTGGTGGCCGACGAGTTCCGGCGGCTCAGCGCCGACGTGGTGCCCGACGCGGCCGCACGCCTGAACGCGGTCGGGGCAGACTTCTCGATCCGCGAGGTCGACGGCTTCTACAACCAGGCCTGGCACGCGCTCTACTCGTCGCTCCAAGCAGGCGATCCGCCGAGAGACAGAGCGGGCTTCCTGGCCGAGGCGACTTTCCGGCGCGGCGTCGACGAGTTTCGTTCGATCAATCCCGACGGGCGCCTCGAGACGGATGTGCTTGAAGCCGTCGGCATCCAGGACCCGGTCGGCGAGACCGCAGACCAGCAGCGCGCGCTCGCGGCGGTCTCCGAGCAGCTGCGCTCGGGATCGAGCCAGCGCGAACTCCAACCGGCCGCGCTGCGCGTCGTGTACGGGATGCCGGAGATGGACGTCTGGGACCGGCTCGGAGTTCCGCTCGACCGCCTTGAAGTCGTCGTCGAATCGGCCGTGTCGGAGATCTCTTCGGCGCTCGAGGAATTCGAGCCGGGCGAACCTTGCGAAGACAAGCTGCTGCTCGTCAACCGGTTCGCGCTCGGCGGATTCGATCCGCGCTCAGACGGCTATCGCGACGCGGTCGAACACTTGAAGGGCTGCGACGGCTGCCGTCGCCATGTCCTCGAAGCCCGAACGATCGCCGCCGCCGCATCGCCGAGTGGTCAGATGCTTGTCGCGCTTACCGGCTCGTCGAACCTGGGTCCCGGCGCTCCCGCTGGGCCGCCGCCGGGTGCGCCCCGCGCGGCTTCACCCTTGAGCGCCAGACCGCCGAAGCGCCCCCGCAGCGCCGGAAAGGCCGTCGCGTGGCTTGCGGCCGCAGCGGTGCTGCTGTTCGGAATCGTCACCGTCTTCGGCTCCGGAGGCGGCGACCAGCCCGCCGCGGGCACCGCTGCCGTCAGCAGCATGTCAGCCTCTGAGAAGTCCGAGGCGGAGGCGGCTGCCGAGAAACGCAAGGCGCGCGCCGCCAAGAAGCGCCGCGCGCAGCTCCGCGCCAAGAAGCGCCGCGCTGCTGCGCGCAAGCGTGCCGCCGCGCGTCGTGCAGCGGCGGCGCGAACGCGCGCGAACGCGCAGTCCGCTTCGCCGGTCACGACTCCGCAGGTGGCCGCGCCACAGACGACCACGCAGCAGCAGGCTCCCGCTGCGCCCAAACCGCAGCCGCAGCCGAAGCCGAGTACCGACCCCAGCGAGGAGTTCGGCAACTAAAGGCAGCTAGTGCTTGAAGTGGCGCCGGCCGGTGAAGACCATCGCGATTCCGGCGTCGTCGCAGGCCTTGACAACTTCTGAGTCGCGCTTCGAGCCACCGGGCTGAATGATCGCGTTGACTCCGGCTTTGATCGCGTACTCGGGGCCGTCGGCGAACGGGAAAAATGCGTCACCCGCGAGAACCGCCTCGGTCAGGTCGACGCGGGCCTTCTTGACCGCAAGCTTGACCGAGTCGACACGGCTCATCTGCCCGGCGCCGATGCCGAGCGTGGCGAGTTCGCGGCCGATCACGATCGAGTTGCTCTTGACGTGTTTGGCGACGCGCCAGGTGAAGAGCAGGTCGCCCCACTGCTTCTCGGTCGGATGCACCTGCGTGACGACCTGCATCGCGTCGCGCGGGTCGATGTCGACGTCGCGGTCCTGCAGCAGCAGGCCGCCGCGCACGCCGCGCAGGTCGGGGGCCGAGACCGGCCAGATGCGACGCTCGTTGTTGACGAGCACGCGGAGGTTCTCCTTCTGGGAGAAAATCTGCAGCGCTTCGTCGGTGTAGCCGGGCGCGAAGACGAGCTCGACAAAATTCTCGACCATCTTTTCGGCGACGCTCGCGTCGACCTCGCGGTTGAAGATGTAGATGCCGCCGAAGGCGCTCAAAGGATCGGTGTGCAGGGCCTTGAGATAGGCGTCGAGCGCGGTGTTGCTGACGGCGATCCCGCAGGGGTTGTTGTGCTTGAGGATCGCGCAGGCCGGCAGCTCGAACTCCTCGATCAGGCGACGGCCGGCGTCGAGGTCGAGCAGGTTGTTGTAGGAGAGGTCCTTGCCCTGCTCCTGCCCGACCATGCTCAGCAGGTCGGTGCGCGAGCCGATCTCGGCGTAGTACGCGGCTCGCTGGTGCGGGTTCTCTCCGTAGGGAAGGTCGATCTGCTTCTCGTAGGCGCGCACGAACTGATCGGGCACGTTGCCGGTGCGCTCGTTGAACCAGGTGCTGATCGCGGCCTCGTACTGAGCGGTGTAGTTGAAGGCGTCGACGGCGAGCGACTCGCGGGTCTCGAGTCCGAGGGTGCAGTCGTCTTCGCGCAGCTCTTCGAGCACGGCGTCGTAGCACTCCGGCTCGACGACGATCGCGGTGAACGCGTAGTTCTTTGCGCTGGCGCGCACCATCGTCGGGCCGCCGATGTCGATCTGTTCGAGGATCTCGGCGTCGGACATGCCGCGCTTGTTGGCGTAGCGCTGGAAGGGGTAAAGGTTGACGACGACGAGATCGATCGACCCGATCTCGTGCTCGTTCATCTGCGCGACGTGCTCGTCCTCGTCGAGCTTGGCGAGCAGGCCGGCGTGGACCGTCGGGTGCAGCGTTTTGACACGGCCGCCGAGGATCTCCGGCGAACCGGTGTATTCGGAAATGCCGGTGACCTTGACGCCGTTCTCGGAAAGCTCGCGCTTGGTGCCGCCGGTCGAGATGATCGTGATGCCGAGCTCTTCGAGGCCCTTGGCGAACTCAACGATCCCGCGCTTGTCAGAGACGCTGATCAGAGCTGTCTTGACGCGCACTGCGCCAGGCGCTGTCACCTCGACGTCGGCGCGGTCTGTGGTGCCCTCTGACATTGCTGATCAGAATAGGCGACAAGCTGGCGGGTGGGAAGTCAGGGATCGCGGCGCCAAGCCGCGGCGATCTGAGCGACGACCTCGGGCAACAACCGGTGCTCGATCTCATGAATCCTCGGCGCCAGCGTTTCGACGGTGTCACCGGGCGCGATGCCGAGCATTTCCTGCGCGATCACCGGTCCGGTGTCGACGCCCTCGTCGACGTAGTGCACGGTCACGCCGGTCTGGTTGTCGCCGGCCTCGATCGCCTGCTCGATCGCGCGCAATCCCGGATACTTCGGCAGCAGCGACGGATGAACGTTGATGATCCGACCGTGATAAGCGGCGATGAACTCGGGTGAGAGCAGCGCCATGTAGCCGGCCAGCACTACCAGGTCGACGCCGATTGTGTCGAGCTCCTGGACGATCGCCGTGTCGCGCCCGACGCGGTCGGGGAAGTCCGCAAGTGGAAAGACACCGACGTGGATTCCGGCTTCGCGCGCGCGGTCGAGGGCTTTGGCCGCGCGCTTGTCGGAGACGACGATCACGATCTCGACGCCGTGCTTCTCGTGCACCAGGTCGATCAGCGCCTGAAGGTTCGAACCCTCGCCCGAGGCGAGTACCCCGACTCGCGTCACTTCCTGCCCAGCGGCGTTCATGCGCGGAGCAGCTATGCCCGGACGGGCTGCGGCTCGATCTGCTCGAGCGCGAACTTGCCTGTGGCGCGATCGGTGTCGGCCAGCGGGTAGTCGCCGGAGAAGCAGGCGTCGCAGTGGTCTCCGCGCTCGCCGCGGATGGCCTCGTAGACGCCTTCGAGTGAGATGTAGGCGAGCGAGTCTGCGCCGAGCTCCTCGGCGATCTCCTCGACCGTGCGGCCGTAGGCGATCATCTGCTCGTTCGTCGACATGTCGATGCCGTAGTGGCACGAGTGGCGGATCGGCGGGGCGCTGATGCGCAGGTGCACCTCGGCGGCGCCGGCGTCACGCAGCATGCCGATGATCTGACGGGTCGTGTTGCCGCGCACGATCGAGTCGTCGACGACGATCAGTCGCTTGCCTTCGATGATCTCGGGTAGCGGCGTGAACTTCATCCGCAGGCCGAGCTTGCGCAGCTCCTGGCCGGGCTGGATGAAAGTGCGGCCGACATAGCGGTTCTTGATCAGGCCGTCGTCCATCGGGATCCCCGACGCCCGCGAGAGACCTTTGGCCGCCGGGTTGCCGGAGTCGGGGACGGCGACGACGAGGTCGGCCTCGACCGGCGACTCGCGCCAGATGATCTCGCCCATCCGACCACGCGAGGCCTGCACGAGCTGGCCCTCGAGGTGGGTGTCGGGACGGGCGAAGTAGATGTGCTCGAAGACACAGAAGGCTCTGCGTTCACCGGGCGTGACGAGCTGGGTCTCGATGCCCTTCTCGGTCAGCGCGATCAGCTCGCCCGGCTCGACCTCGCGCAGGAACTCCGCGCCGATGATGTCGAAGGCCGACGACTCCGAGGCGAAGCAGTAGCGCGCGCCGTCCTCGGTCTCGATCTTGCCGAGCGCCAGTGGGCGCAGGCCGTTCGGGTCGCGGAAACCGACGACCATTTCCTTGTTGGCGATAACGGTGCTGAAGGCGCCGCGCAGCTTCGGCATGATCTCGGCGACGGCCTCCTGGATCGTCGGCGCCTGCGAGGTGCTGACGAGTGCGGCGATGATCTCGCTGTCGCTGGTCGAGCGGAAGGTGATGCCCTGCTCGCGCATCTCGGCGTGGAGTTCAACGGCGTTGATCAGGTTGCCGTTGTGCGCCAGCGCGATCATGTGGTTGTCGGCGCGGTAGATCGGCTGGGTGTTCTCCCATCCGGACGAGCCGGTCGTCGAGTAGCGGACGTGGCCGACCGCCATGTTGCCGGTCAGCCCGCGCAGCTTCTCCTCGTCGAAGACCTGGCTGACAAGACCCGTGTCGCGCAGCGTGATGATGTGTGTGCCGTCGGAGGCGGCGATGCCTGCCGACTCCTGGCCGCGGTGCTGCAACGCGTAGAGGGCGAAATAGGTAAGGCGGGATACGTCGAGCTCGGGGGCGTAGATTCCGAATACGCCGCACTCGTCGCGTGGTCCGTCGCGGTCGTCCAGTCCCGTGGACGACGGGGTGGCGGGGGAATGAGTCAAGTAGCCACTCGCTCTGCCAGTGCATTGCCGTGGATGCGCTGGATTTCGCTTGCGTTCAGAGCGACTTCTCCCAATGTACCAGTGGGATCGGTTATTGCCAAACGGTCCCCGCCCGAAGTCCCAAGCGCGAGAAACCCGACCCCGGCTGCTTTGGCCGAAAGCGCCATCAGGTCTTCGCGTGTTCCGGCGACCACGATGCCGCCGGGGCCCTCGGCAAACAGCGCTGAGCGGTAGTGCTGGACCGGCTCGGCGTCGGCGTGAATGCGCGCGAGCTTCTCGACCAGCGGGGCTATGTCGATCTGCGCCCCGACGCCTCCGAGCGAGCACTCGGCGAGCGTTGCGGCGAGACCGCCCTCGGAGACATCGCGCGCGACCTTGATCGCTCCCGAGCGGACGCCATCGCGCACGATCGCCAGCGCTTCGGCGTGCTTGGTCAGATCGAGGTCGGGCAGACGCGTCGGCAGCTCCTCGCCGATGAGCTTCGCCAACTCGGAGGCCGCGAGCGTCGGCTCGAACGGGCCGATCAGCGCGACGAACAGGCCCTCCTCTTTGAACGTGTTGGTCGCGACGACGGCCGGGTCGGGCACGCCACCGACGATGCCCATCACCGGGGTCGGGTAGATCGGTCCGTCGCTGCTCTGGTTGTAGAGCGAGACGTTGCCGCCGACGACCGGCAGGTCGAGCGCGAGGCAGGCGTCCCTCATTCCCTTCACAGCCTCGGTCAGCTGCCAGGCGATGTGCGGCTTCTCCGGGTTGCCGAAGTTGAGGCAGTTGGTGATGCCGAAAGGCTCTCCGCCGACGCAGGCGATGTTCGCGGCGCACTCGAAGACGACGCCGATCGTGCCGCGGTACGGGTCTGCGGCGACCTTGCGCCCCGAGCCGTCGATCGACACGGCGATGCTCGGGCCGGGGGCAGGAGCGCCGTTCTCGTCCTGCTGCCAGAGGTGCAGCACGGCGGCCTCGGCCTCTTCCGGGCGTTTGGTCGTGCGCGAGCCGACGACGCAGTCGTAGCGCTCGAAGTAGCTGCGGCGGCTGGCGATGTTGTCGCTCGCGAGCAGCGCCGTGAGCGTGTCCTGCGCGCTCGTGTCGAAAGCGGCCTGTGCGGCGCGCGCGGCGTCCGAGTCGACCGACGGTGCCGGGTAGATCTGCTCGGCCGGCTGCTCGGGCTCGAGCGTGTAGACCGGGCAGTCGTCGACCAGCGCCGGCACCGGCATGTCGCCGACCAGTTCGCCGTTCTCGTAAATCTTCATGTGGCGGGTGTCGGTCACCTCGCCGATCACGGCGTGGTGCAGGTCCCACTTGTCGCAGACGGCGAGCACCTCATCGAGGAGTTCGGGTGTGACGACACAGAGCATCCGCTCCTGAGACTCGCTGACCATGATCTCGAAGGGCTCAAGGCCGGGCTCGCGCAGCGGGACGCGGTCGACGTGGATGTCGAGGCCGACCTCGCCCTTGCTGGCCATCTCGGACGACGCGCTGGTCAGGCCGGCGGCGCCGAGGTCCTGCAGCGAGGCGAGCAGCTCCTTGCCGAGCAGCTCGAGGCAGCACTCGACGAGCTTCGACTCCTCGAACGGGTCGCCGACCTGGACGGTCGGACGCTTGTCGGCGTCGTCGTCGCCGAACTCGGCGCTCGCAAGCACCGACGCCCCTCCGATTCCGTCGCGGCCGGTCGAGGCTCCGAACAGCACGAGATGGTTGCCGACGCCGGCGGCCGCGCTCTTGATCAGGTCATCAGAGGGCGCGAGGCCCAGGGCCATTGCATTGACGAGGCAGTTCTGCTCGTAGGGACCCTCGAAGTAGATCTCGCCGCCGATCGTCGGGACGCCGATCGAGTTGCCGTAGTGGCCGATGCCGGCGACGGCGCGGTCGGCGAGGTAGCGCGAGCGCTTGCTCGACAGTTCGCCGAAGCGCAGCGAGTCGAGCACCGCGATCGGGCGGGCGCCGACGGCGAAGATGTCGCGGAGGATCCCGCCGACGCCGGTGGCCGCCCCCTGGAACGGCTCGACGGCAGACGGGTGGTTGTGCGACTCGACCTTGAAGGCGATCGCCAGCTCGCGGCCGTCGATCCCCTTGCCGACGTTGACGGCGCCGGCGTTCTCGCCCGGACCCATGAGCAGGTGCGGACCGTCGGTCGGGAGTTGGCCGAGGATCTCCTTGGAGTGCTTGTAGGAGCAGTGCTCGCTCCACATCAGCGAGAACATCGCGAGCTCGGTCGCGTTGGGCTCGCGGCCCATCTTTTCGACGATCAGGTCGTACTCGTGATCTGTCAGGCCGAGTGCGCGGTGCGGTGCTTCGACGGTGCCACTCATACGGAGGCTCCGGCCATCGCAGCTGCACTCGCGAGCGACGCGAAAAGCTTCAATCCGTCGTCGCTGCCGGTCAGCGGATCTACGGCGTGCTCCGGGTGCGGCATCAGCCCGAAGACGTTGCGCTGCTCGTTGGTGACGCCGGCGATGTCGTTGACCGAGCCGTTGAAGTTGTGGCCGTCGGCGTACCGCAGGATCACCTGGCCCTCGGCCTCGAGTGCGTTCAACATCTCGGTCGGCGCGTAGTAGCGGCCGGTTGTGTGTTTGGCCGGGATGCTCAGGCGCTCGGTCGGTGTGCACTCATGGGTGAACGGCGTCTCGTTGTTGTCGACGACGAGGTCGACCTGGCGGCAGGTGAAAGAGAGGTTGACGTTCGGGAGTAGCGCGCCCGGGAGCAGGCCGGCCTCGGTCAGCACTTGGAAGCCATTGCAGATCCCGAGCACCAGACCCCCTTCGGCGGCGAACTCCTTCACCGCCTGCATGACCGGCGAGAACGGCGGGATCGCGCCGACCCTGAGGTAGTCGCCGTAGCTGAAGCCGCCGGGAACGACAATCACGTCGCAGCCCTTGAGGTCCTTGTCCTTGTGCCAGAGCAGCTCGGCATCGCCGACGCGGCTGCAGGCGAGCAGCGTGTCGGTCTCGTCGCAGGAGCCGGGGAACTGGGGGATGCCGAACTTGGTCACGACTGGATCTCGAAGTCCTCGATCAGCGGGTTCGCGAGCAGCTGCTCACACATCTTCTCGAGCTGGGAGGGATCTTCGATCTCGAGCTCGACGAGCCGGCCGACATGAACGTTGCTCACGCCGGAGAATCCGAGTGCCGGCAGCGCGTTCTCGACGGCCTCGCCCTGCGGGTCGAGAATGCCTTCTTTGGGACGGATGAGGACGGTGGCTTTGACGGCCAAGATCAGGCTCCTTCCGGGGACCGAATAGGGCCTGAGCGTACCGCGCGCAAGGGCGGCGTTTTCCCGCTCCAGGAGCGGGTTTGCCCCCAATCCGCCCTTTTCCCGCAAATTGCGACCCCGGCCTCACACCTGGTGTGAGGCCGGGCGCGGAAATTGCGTGAATTCGGGCGGTTGGCGTCGTGCGTGGAACATACGTACGCGTGCGTGGGCAGTGTTGACGTGCGCCGCCAGCTTGCGCCGACGGTTCGGTTGCTCACTCTCGTCAACGGGCCCGGACAGATTTCGTTCATGTCTTGCCGAACCATTGCCGATGATTCCCTCGTCTCCGCGCTTTTGCGGCCCAACACTCTTGAAAGATCCAGGTTCCAGGTTCAGATATGCGTGCACTACTTCGACTCGCCGCTCCCGTTGCCGTGACGGCGCTCGCGCTGGTCGCGCCGGCGTTCGCAAATGCCAACGACTACTGCGTCGGCTCGTCTCCGATGTGCCCGGTAGAGACACAGACTTTCGATTCGTCAGGCCTGACTCAGGCGATCTCGGCCGCGAACGGTCACGCCGGTCCCGACCGCATTTTCATCGCCGCCGGCGACATCGACCTCGGCAGCGGGATCTCGATGAGCCCGTTCGCCGGACTTGAGATCATCGGCGCCGGGCGCGGCCAGACTCGCTTCACCTGCAGCGCCGGCGCGGGCTCGTGCATCACCTTGCTGTTCGGTGGGTCTACCGACTACATGAGCGGATTCTCGGTTGAGGCCGGGTCGCTCTCCAGCGGCGGCTATCTCGTGGTCGTCGGGGCTGGAACGGTCGCGAACTTCTCGGCGACCGAGACGGGCGGAACGGCGAACCTCCGCGCGATGTCGATCGTCAACGGCGGCACGGCACGCGATTGCAGCGTCAGCATTGTCTCGACGTCAGCGCGTGCCCTGGTGATGCAGGGTGGCAACGCGAATGTCAACAACTGTGACTTCAGCGGAAGCACGAGTTCAACGGGTGCCGGCATCTCCGGCGCCGCGGTTTTCACGATCTCGCGCTCGAAGTTCACCGGATTCCAGCACGGGATCTACGCGGACCTGGGTGACATCCGCGTCTCGGACACCGTGTTCGACGTCGGCGCAGCCTCGAACGGTTACGGCATCTGGGCTTACAACCCGAACAACGGAGTACAGGCGCTGTCGCTCGACGTTGAGCGCACAACGATCGTCGGCACCGGCACCAACCAGCGCGGAATTCTGCTCGGAGCCGACTCTGCCGGCGAGACCTTCACCGGAGAGGTGAACGACACGCTCGTCCACATGACCGGATCGGGCGCATCGCCGATCCGGACCAACCACACCAGCACCGCAGTCGGAGCGAGTTCGCTCAGTATTGCCAACAGCGCGTTTGACGTGTCGCTGGCGACCAACGTCGGCGACGCGCCGATCACGCCGACGGCGTCGAAGACGGTCGACCTCGGGAGCGTCGACCCGCGGTTCGTTGACTTCGCCGGTGGCGACTACAAGCTGGCCCCCGATTCTGCGCTCGTCGACGCCGGGACCGACGGATCTTCGCTGGCGCCCGGCGCACTCGACGTCGCCGGCTTGACGCGTCTGACCGACGGCAACGGCGACGGCGTCGCCAAGCTGGACATCGGCGCCAACGAGTATCAGCCGCCCGTGCCGGTGACACCGGACTCCGGCGCGGGATCCGGCGGCGGCGGAGGTGCTGTCACCCCGCCGGTCGCGGCGGCGAAGATCACCGCCAAGCCGAAGAAGGCATTCAAGATCGGCAAGTCGGGATTCGCGCCCGCCAAGAAGGGCGCAGCTTCATTCACGGCCAAGTTCACCGACGCCGCGAAGGCGAAATTCACGCTTCAGTCGATCGGCAGGAACAAGAAGCTCAAGTCGCTCAAGGGCTCGCAGAAGCTCGCGGTGAAGAGCGGTTCGAACAAGATCGGCTTCGGCGGCAAGTGGAACAAGAAGCAGCTCGCCGCCGGTAAGTACCGCGTGAAGATCACGCCGCTCAGCTCGGCCGGCACCGCCGGCAAACCGGTGACGGTCGACATCAAGCTCGCCAAGTAGCGGCCCGCTCGGCCGCCCGCAAATTGCGACCCACCTCTGGCACCGGGTGCCAGAGGTGGGTCGGTGTTTGCGCCTTTTCGCTGGGGAGCTAGGCGTGGGCAGGTTCGAGGTCGACCGCGGCGTGCTGCTCGTGTTCGATCACTTCGGTCTCGCTGACTCGACCGATCGAGAGCGCCGCGACGGCACTCGCGAGCATCAGGCCGACGATGAGCCACCAGGAGTTGCGGAACGCCGGCATCGGGTCGGCCGGATTCGGCGTGCCGAGCACGGCGACAAGCAGGGCGACTCCGATCACGGCGCCGATCTGGCGCGCCGTCGTCATTACCGCAATGCCGGTGGCGAACCGCGCTGGCGGCACTGAGGCCGCGACGGTCGCCGCGACCGTCGGCAACACCATGCCGACGCCGAGTCCGCCGATGATCCACGACGGCAGCAGCACACTGACCAGTTCAGGCTCGGTGGTCGCTCGCAGGATGAACAGCACGTTGGCGGCGGCGAAGAGAAGACTGCCGGCCGCCGCGACGGGCGCCTGACCGATGCGCGCGCCGAGACGGCCGGCCGGGACGCTGGCGACCGCGGCCGCCGCCGGCCCGGGTGCGAGCCAGAGGCCGGTCGCCAGCACGCTCTCGTGCCAGACCTGGGTGAGGAAGAGCACCATCACCAGCAGGCCGGCGCAGAACGCGGCGTAGAAGAACAGCGATGTGACGTTTGCCATCGCGTACGAGCGGACGCGGAAGAGGTCGAGCTCTATCACCGGCGACGGGTGGCGCGAAGAGCGCACGACGAACCACACCGCGGCGATTGCGCTGACCGAGAACGAGATGAGCGTCTCCGTACCGGTCCAGCCCCACGTGTCGGTCTTGACAAGAGCGAGCGAGAGCGCGGTCACTGACGTGATCAGCAGCGCCGTGCCGAACAGGTCCGGCAGTGTTGTCGCCGACTCGTCGCGGGATTCGGTCAGCGTGCGGACCGCGAACCACAGCGCGACGAGGCCGAACGGGATGTTGACGAAAAAGATCAGTCGCCAGTCGAGTCCGACGAGCAGACCGCCGAGCGGCGGGCCGGCGGCGGCGGCGATTCCGCCCGACGCTGACCAGATCGCGATAGCTGTCGGGCGTTCGGCCGGCGTGAACTCCGGAAGCATCAGGGCCAGGCTCGTCGGAGCCATCGCGGCGACGCCTGCAGCTTGGATCACGCGAGCGGCGACCATCGTCTCGATCGTCGGAGCCAGTCCGCACAGCGCCGAGCCGACGATGAAGAGCACGAGTCCGCCGATAAAGAAGCGCTTGCGACCGAAGCGGTCGGCCAGCCGCCCGAGCGGAACGAGCAGCGCCGCGAAGGTGATCGCGAACGCGTTGAGGATCCAAGAGAGGGAGGAGAGCGAAGCTCCGTCGTAAGCCGCCTCGATGTCGGGGAAGGCGACGTTGACGATGAAGAGGTCGAGGCTCCCCATGAAGATCGCCACCGAGACGATCGTGAGGACTTTCCACTTGTGCTGCATCTGGGGTCTCCTGAGGAGGGGATGGGGTGTGAGTTGCAATTTGCAACCAAGCGGTGGCCACCATAACACAAGTGGTTGCAAAATACAACCAGCTTGTATACGATCAGGTCATGCCACTTCGACCATTCGAAAACCAGAACTGTTCGATCGCCCGCGCCTCGGAAATCTTCTGCGAGCGCTGGACGATGCTGATCATGCGCGAGGTGCTGATGGGGAACCAGCGGTTCTCCGGGATCAAGCGCACCACCGGCGTCGCGTCGAACATCCTCAGCGACCGTCTCGACATGCTCGTCGACGAGGGCATCCTCGTGCGCGTGGAAGAGATGGAGGACGGCCAGAAGGTCGAGCGCTACCGCCCGACGCGCAAGGCCGTCGACGCCCAGCCGATCCTGTTGGCGATGCTGGCCTGGGGCGACAAGTACGCCGCGCCGGCCGAAGGCCCGCCGCGCGAGCTGGTGCACGACGATTGTGGCCACGCCGTGCACGCGAAGGTCGTCTGCGACCACTGTGGCGGCGACCTCCAGGCCAAGAACGTCTCGCTACGTCCCGGCCCCGGGGCGAACGACCGCCAGCGCGCCCGCGGCGAGCTGCGCGGTTTCGGCCGCTAGAAATCGTGTGAGACCTTTTCGGGTTTCTGGTGTTGTAATCACCCGATGCCCCCCAAGAACTCAGACACAGACACGCTCGAGACCGTGCTCGATCACACCCGTCTCGACGACGCGCCTGACGCGCCGACGATCCACGCAGGCTTTCAGGGCGACGACGCAGAGACGCACAACCTCGACCCGCGCATCTGGGCGCCGCTGAAGGTCTGCCCCCAGTGCTCGATGGCCTGGGAGTCGACCGGCGAGTGGTGTCCCTCATGCGGAACCGCCTTCGACCGTTCGAGCGAGCGCGTCAAGGCCACGCGCGTGATGCCGGCCGAGCGTCAGCGTGCGCGCGCCGCTTCTGGTCAGCGTTCGCGCCGGCCGGGCGAGCCGCCGTTGTCGCGTTCCGGCCGTCGCAATGGTCCGCCGCCGCGGGCGAGGAAGCAGGCCGCACCCGCACCCAAGCGTGGTGGAACAGGCGCTTCGGTCGCCAAGGGATTCGCGCTGCTCGCGGTCTTCGCCGTCGCAGTGACTGCAGCGTTCTACATCGGGCAGCAGAGCCGGCCGTCGCAGGCCGACCTCGACAACGCCACTCAGCAGGCAGCTGACACGGCGCGCAAGAGCGCCGCGGAAAGCCTCCGTCGCTTCCAGGACGAACTGCGCAAGCAACGCGATGCGGCAGTGGCGCGAGCACGCGCGCAAGGTCGCAGCGAAGGACAGGCAGAGGCGCAGGCGACGGCCGAGGCGAGCGACAGCCTGATCGACAAGATTGGTCGCTGCGCGACGGACTTCAGCTGCTTGGTTCCGTAAAGCGATCCCACTCGTTCGGGTCGAAATCCCGACGCGACGTCGCCAGCACCGCGCGCAGGTCGCGGGTGGCCCACTCGTAGTCGGCGAACACCCGCTCGACGAGTTCCTCCGCGCCACCAAGCGAGACCATCGAGGCAACTGCCTCGAGCAGCTGCGCCTGCGTGATGGCGCGCGCCGTCCGGTGCGCGGCCGGAACCGCTGCGAGCGCGAGCGGTTCACCGTCGAGCTCTAGCGATCCTGTCCGGGAGACGTAGGCGAAGGCATACTCCGGGGCCGGCACGTCGAGATCGGGCACGAACGGCGTCCCGCCGATCCGCACGAGCGCGTACGGGATCTCCGAATGCGTGAGCACTTCGATTTGAGCTGCGGACGCGAGAATCAACCCCGCGCGTACGCGCACGCCCGGGGCACTGACGATCGTCGCCGGCACCGATCCGTAGAGCGCGACGTGCCCGCAGGGGGCGATCTCGTGGTCGATGAAGTCGCCGGTCAGCACGACGACGTCGCGAGCGTCCTCGGGCAGCCCCGAAAGCTTGCGCGCGAGAACGCCGGGAGATCCGTTGGAGCCGATCGTGATGAGCGGATAGCGGGACTCACTCGACCAGCCGCCGGCGAGCGTGTCGGCCGAATCGAGTAGTTCGACCGCCCCGTCGACCATCCGAAATGAGACAGACGGTCGCTCGAACGGATAACGCAGGGCACGCTCGTAGCGTTCCCGGTTGAACTCGCGGTTACCGAAATAGGCGGCGAGTTCGAGCGAGATCCGTTGAAACCCAGCTTCGTCGGCGTTCAGCCGGCGCAGCAGGTCGGGGTCCGAAAGCGGTGGCCACACGGCGCGGTCACGCGATCGCCCCGACCCGGTCGAGCCAGGCCGTGATCGGCTCGCCGGCGAGCTTCTCGTAGGCCTCCTCGTAGCGGGCCTGTGTCTGTTTGACGATGTTGTCGGGAACCTCGGGGGCCGGCGGGGTCTTGTCCCAGCCTGTCCCGCGCGCCCAGTCGCGCACGAACTGTTTGTCGAACGAGGCCTGCGGTCCGCCCGGCGCGTACTCGTCGGCCGGCCAGTAGCGCGAGGAGTCGGGCGTGAGAACCTCGTCGCCGAGCGTGATCGTGCCGGTCGCCGGGTCAACGCCGAACTCGAACTTGGTGTCGGCGAGGATGATCCCCTTGCCGGCCGCGTACGTGCGGGCGTGTCTGTAGATCGCAATGCTCAGGCGCTTGACCTCGTTGTAGGTCGCCGAGTCGCCGCCGAGCGCGGCGATCGCCGCGTCGTCGTCGATGTTTTCATCGTGATCGCCGATCTCGGCCTTGGTCGCCGGGGTGAAGATCGGTTCCGGCAGCTCGGCGGACTCGATCAGCCCGGCAGGCAGCGCGTTGCCGCAGACCGTGCCGGTCTCCTGGTAGTCGGTCCAGCCTGATCCGGCGAGATAGCCGCGCACGACGCACTCGATCGGCAGCATCTCGAGCCGCTTGACTTTCAGCGCCCGCCCGCGCAGGGCCGTCGGCACGTCGTCGCTCGCGCTGATCAGGTGATTCTGCACCAGCGGTCCGAGCTCGTCGAACCAGAACACCGAAGTCGCCGTCAGTACGGCGCCTTTGCCGGGAATCGGATTTGGATGGATCGCGTCGTAAGTGCTGATGCGGTCGCTGGCGACCATCAACAGGTCTCCGCCCGGAAGCTCGTAGGTGTCGCGCACCTTCCCCTTCGAGAGCAGCGGCAGGTCCAGCGCAGGAAGATTCTCGAAGTCGGGCATGCGCCCGATCCTATTTCAGTAAGCCCTGAGGTAGGCGACGGTCAGACCGTCGACCGGCTTGGGCGCCGGCGGCAGCGCGTGGTCGGACTCCTCCGCGACGATCACGTAACCGCTCTTGGCCCAGAGATCGCGCAGGTAGGTGCCCATCGATTTCGTCTGCTTCTCGATCGATCGCGCCACCGTGCGCGGCGGCTGGGCCGCCTTTCCGTTCTTGAGCGTGCGCTCCCAGCCGCCCGGCGCGACCTTGAAGCTGAAGATCGCATCGAAGAGGAAGTCTTTGTCTTTCGCCGGCGCGAACGGGCGCTTGCGCCTGGCGAGGCGATCGCGGTCGACGACGGCGAGCGCGATTCGCCGCGGGCGTGAGCCGATTCCGCCGGTCGGGTCGACGAGCCAGTGGCTGGGTGTGACATCGATGTGTATGTCGCGCCAGGCCACGCCGTACTTGTTGAGGTAGCGCGCGAGCTGCAGAGCGAGGTCGGACTCGCTCAGAATCGACGGCGTGCCGGTGCCACGCTGCCGGCCGGTCTTGTTGGTCAGTCGGCCGTGCTTCCACTCCGGCTGCCGACGCAGCCAGCGCTCGAGATCGGCCAGTGCCTTCTCGGTCTGCTTCTCAAGTTTCATCGCCATGCGCGCAGCCTAAGCGCTCAATGGTGAACAGGTGGTGACAGTCAGCCG
The DNA here is from genome assembly GCA_964455545.1 of uncultured Thermoleophilaceae bacterium. GTDB lineage: Bacteria > Actinomycetota > Thermoleophilia > Solirubrobacterales > JACPNS01 > JACPNS01. The sequence continues at coordinate 27,027 of CAYVWQ010000016.1, forward strand.
AGCTTGACGACTTTGAAGTCGCGCCTGTTGCCGTTCGGCAGGAGGACGGAGACGTCGTCACCCTCCTTCTTGCCGAGCACGGCCTCGGCAACGGGGGAACTGCTCGACAGCTTGCCGGACGACGCGTCCTGCTCGAACGAGGAGACGATCGTGTAGGTCATCTCCTTGCCAGAGCTGGAGTCGAGCAGCGTGAACGTGCTGCCGAAACCGATCTCGGTCTCCTGGCCCGTGCTCTCGACGATCACGGCGTTCTGGCGCTGCTCGCGCAGCTGCAGAATGCGCGTCTCGAGGAACGACTGATCGTTCTTGGCCGCGTGGTATTCGGCGTTCTCCTTGAGGTCGCCGTCTTCGCGGGCCACGGAAATTTTCTCGGCGATCGCCGGCCGGTCGACGGTCTCGAGCTTCTCGATCTCGGCGTTGAGCTCGTCGTATGCGGCCTGGGACATCTGTACTTCGTCACTCATGATCCGAAAGAAACTAACGGGTCCCGCTTCGCGCCGTCTAGGTTTGGGCCCGTGCCGAGCGATATCCAACGCACCAAGGCCGAGCGCAAGGCGCGGGCGACGAAGTTGACCAAGCGCTTCGACCACGCCGTCAAGTTCGCGCGCAAAGCACACGGCAATCAGCTGCGCAAAGGCACCGCGATCCCATACATCTCCCATCTGCTCGGCGTCACCTCGATCGTCCTCGAGATGGAGGGGACCGAGGACGAGGCGATCGCGGCGATGTTGCACGACGTCGTCGAGGACTGCGGCGGCGCGCCGATGGCCGACAAGGTGCGCGACAAGTTCGGCGACGACGTCGCGCGGATCGTGATCGCCAACTCCGACACCGACGAGACGCCCAAGCCCCCGTGGCGCGAACGCAAACAGGCCTATCTCGACTCGCTGCCGGATAAGCAGGCCGACGAGCTGCGCGTCTCGCTCGCCGACAAGTTGCACAACATCCGCGCCGTGGTGATCGATCACCGCCAGATCGGCGAGCAGGTCTGGGAGCGCTTCAACGCAGGCCGCAAAGGCCAGCTCTGGTATTACGACGAGCTCGCGAAGGCGTTCAGTGCGCGCGCCGATGACCTCGGGCCTGCCGCGGCCGGAAAGCTCGACGACTTCCTGCGGTCGGTTGACGAGCTGCGCGGAGGCTGATGGACCGCAGGTCAAAGCCGCTGCGCGCGCTCTCGGCAGCCGACCCCGTGATGGCGAAATTGATCCGGGAGATTCCGCCCTCGATCCTCGAAGAGCGCCGCGCGGAACGCCCGAAGGATCACTACGGAGCGCTGCTCCGCGCGATCACCGGGCAGCAGCTGTCGGTGAAGGCCGCGGCGAAGATCTACCAACGCGTGCTCGACTTCTTCGGCGGCGAAGTGCCGACGCCGGAACAGATCCTCGCCGCCGATGCCGAGGAGCTGCGCGCGGCCGGCGGACTCTCGCGCGCAAAGACGAGCTACCTGCGCTCGCTCGCCGAACATGTGGTCAGCGGCGAGCTTGAGCTGATGAAGCTGAACCGGCTCTCCGACGAAGCGGTGATCGACGAGCTCGTCGCGGTGAAAGGCCTCGGCGTGTGGACCGCGCACATGTTTTTGATGTTCCACCTCGCGCGCGAGGACGTGTTGCCGACCGGCGATCTCGGAATCCAGAAAGCGATCATGACCGAGTACGGACTCAAGGAGCTTCCCAAGCACGACAAGATTGTCGAGATCGCGGAAGCCTGGAGGCCGTACCGGACATTTGCATGTCTTTATCTCTGGGCGTCAGTTGACGCCACGCCGGACGCCTGAGGTTGCCGCGCGCTCCGGTACGTTGAGCGGCACCGATGGCCGCTCCGCTGACAGAAGAGAATCGGCTCAAACGTTCGCAGGTGATCCAGGCCATCGTCGGGCCGATCGTCGGCGCGGCCGTGCTCATCGCGCTGCTCTGGCCGCACTTCGACGACATTCTCGAAGCGTCGAAGCAGGTGTCGCTCCACGCCTTCCTCGGGCTGGCCGCACTCCAGCTGATCGCGCTCTTCCTGCGCGCCGAAGTCTGGGGCCGCTGCGTCGCTGCCGCTGGGGCGCCCGTCGAAAAGCGACTGCTGAACAGCTCGAGCTCGCTGCGCTTCCTCGCCGACACCGTCGTCCCGACCTACGTGGGAGCGTTCGTGCGGATCGGCCTGGTGAAGCGCTATGACGCGCCGCGCGCGGCGAAGGAGGGCGCCACGCCGACCCCGACGATCGGCCAGATGCTCACTGCGGACGGGATCACCTTCCTCGTGGAGGGCGTGATCACCGTCGGGCTGATCACGATCGCCGTGCTTGTCTCGCCGCTGGCCTGGTGGTGGATTTTCGCTTTCGGCGCCGCGATGGCGGTCGTGTTCCTGGCCGTGCGCTGGCTGTTTACGCGCTACGAGGGTCGCGAGTTCGCCCAGACGGCGAAGGTGCTCGAGAACTCCGACGACCGGCTGGCCGTGTTCACGTTGCTGACGATCGTGCTCGCGATTCAGCCGCTGCGCTTCTACATCACCTACAAAGCCCTCGGCCTCGACCCGACCGTCGCCGACGGCCTGCTCGGCTTTCTGCTCACCACGGTTTTCAACGCGCTGCCGATCGGAGCGGGGCCGTCGTCGATCGCGGCGTCGGCGACGATCTTCTCCGGGGAAAGCATCGGCAAGGCCGGTGCCGCGGGCTTCGTGCTGCTCGCCGCGGCGATTGTCGCGGCCGCCGTCTACTCGGTGTACGGCGTCTACGACATCTCGCGCCGGGTGCGCGAGCGCGCGCGTCACGCCAGCAGCGTCAGCGCTCCGGCGTCGGCCGACTGATCGCCGACGCGGCGCGAGCGGCCGTCGACGCCGGCCGGCTCGGTGATCCCGAGGTGCGCTGCCACGATGCTGAACACGTCGGCGGTGCGCATCGGTCCTTCGACGAGCGGTGTACTCACCGCGACCGGCACGCGCATGTGCGTCCAGTGAAGCGATCCGTGCGAGGAGCGGTGCTCCGGGCGCTCGTAGCGCTCGCGCAGGTCGTGACCCGGCGCCGCCGAGACGATGACGTCGCCGGTACGCGATGAGCGGAACAGCTGCGCCAGCTGAAGCAGGCCGTCGGGATGATCTGTTTCAAACGTGAGGGCGAGTGCCTGTTCGTGGTCGGTCAGGTCGGGCAGCGGGCCGTACCCGAACGGGTCGGCGCCGTCGACGACGTACGCGAGCCGTGAGCCGCGCTCGGCAAGCCGCGCGGTGCCGCGGCTGCTTGTGATCGCGATCGCGTCGCCGTCACGGGTGGCGACCAGATCGACTGCGCGGTGGGCGAGAAGCCAGTCGCTCAGCGCGCCGCGGTCGACGGAATCCCGCAGGTACAGGTGCGCCATCGCGTTGCCACTGACTGCGCAGACCAGGTCCGGGTCGACACGCATCGCGCGCGCCGAGTGATAGGCCGACTTGAGGCCCAGTTCGGCCTCGACGTCGGGGCCGAGATCGAAGTGTTCGTGCACCGGCTCGTGGCCGTGATCGCTCACGACGGCCAGGAGCGTGTCGTCGTAGCGGCCGAGCCGCTGCAGCTTGCGTGCGACGGCGCCGATCGTGCGGTCGACCCGGCGGTACGCCTCGTACGCCCCCTCGCCGAACGTGTCGTCGTAGTGGCTGTTCCAGTCGATCCCCGGCAGCACGACGAAACGGAACGGCGCCGGCGTGTCGAGCGCGGCGACCAGCACGTCGCGCGCCGCGCGGTCGGCGACGCGGTAGTCGTGGCGGTAGTGGGCGTAGAGCCAGATCAGGTTCTTGCGTGTCGCCGCCAGGTTGGCGCCGCGGCCGAGGCCGCGTGTGATCGCGCCGAAGACGTTCTGGGATCCCGGTGCGAGCTCAAACAGGGTGGGCGCGTCGGCTGCGATGTCGCGGTCGACGAACATCGATTCGGGTCCGTTGTAGCTGCGGAAGCTCCACGGCCCGAGCGGCAACCGCGAACTCGGCTGCTTCGACCTTTCGAACCAGCGATAACCCGGCACGTCAGCACTGCCGGCGAAGCGCCCCGTCAGGAACGGCAGGTGTGCCGGGATGGTCGTGCTCGTGAAGGTGCTTGCGGCCGTGCGGTAGGCGCCGCGGCCGACGATGTGACGCTCGATCTCCGGCAGCTCGCCCTGCTCGAGCATCCGTGCGAAGACATCGGCTCGCGCTCCGTCAGCGAGGATGACGATCGCTTCTCGGGAGGGCTCGGGCATCGCCCGATCCTAGGGGAGAAGCTCAGGCCGCTAGCTGTGTGCAACTACGAACGTGCAATTCATATATCAAATATCGATATTTGATATGAGAGTGAACTAATATGGCTCCATGCTCAACGGGCGAGACATAGTCGTGGTCGCAAAACTAAGCGTCGATCCGGGCAAGCGAACGATCGCGGGCTTTGCCGACGAATTGCATATGCCACACGCAAGCGTCCAGCGGTCACTGAAGAAACTGGAAGAGGCCGGACTGTGCAACTGGAAGCTGGGTGTCGCACCGGCCGGTCCGGCGATCGACCTGTTCACGTCTGGCGTCCGATTCCTGGTTCCGCCCCGGTTCGTCGGTCAATCACGCGGCGTTGCGACAGCGTGGTCTGCAAGTCCTCTCAAGTCGGAGATCCGGAGAGTCGGAGAGGAACTGGACTACGTCTGGCCGTACCAGCGAGGAGAGAGCTACGGAGTAGCCCTTGAGCCACTCGATCGTTCGGTCCCGCAAATCGCCCAAGAATCAAGTCGACTTTGGCAACTGCTCGCCCTGATCGATGCGACCAGGATCGGTGGTGCCCGCGAGCGCGAGGTTGCCGACTCATGGATTCTGCGAACAGTCAAAGGAAGCTGACGGTGAGACCTGCGCTAATCGAACTCGCCTCTGTCACTCTCGAACCGCTCCTTGACGAAGTTGTGTTTGTTGGCGCGGCTGCAATTCCGGTCTGGATAACTGACGAGAGCGTTTTGCCCCTCCGCGCGACCGATGACACAGATTGCGTCGTTGCAGTCAGCACCAAGTCGGAGTACGACGGATTCTCCGAGAGACTGCGACGACTCGAGATGCGTGAGGATTCGGAATCGAAGGTCATCTGTAGGTGGAGGGCTCACGGGTCTGACCTCGTCATCGACGTGATGCCTTCGAACCAATCGATCATTGGATTCGACGGAAAATGGCTTCGTGCCGTTCCCGATGACAAGCGTGGGGTGGCTCTGGAGAACGGACTGAAAATCTGGGTGGTGAGCCCAGTTCTTCTGTTGATCCTGAAAATGGAGGCCTTCTCGTCGCGCGGGAACGACGACTACTTCGCGAGCAAGGACTTTGAAGACATCGTCAAGTTCGTCGAAGGCCGACCCGAATTGGTCGATGAGGTTCTTGACTCGGACGACGAGCAGCGCGCTTTCGTTCTCGCGTTTTTCGAACCTCGAATTGAAGACCCGCAGTTTCAGGCCGGAGTCGAGGGGGCGATCATCGGACCCGAATCAGGGTCGCGCGCTGAAGCCGTGATCTCCCGCTTTCGTCAGATGATCTGAAGCTCAGGCGTCGAGCCGGGCGACGATCTCGCGCGCGTGCTTGGTGTACGCCGACGGGTCGAAGATCGCGTCGACGTCGACGTCGATGTTCTGCCGCTCGACCTCGGCCGCGAGCAGGTCGCGGAAGTTGACGCCGGTGTCCCAGGCCTCCTGCGCTCCCTGCTGGACGATCCGGTAGGCGTCGTCGCGGGTCAGCCCGGCCTTGACCAGCGCGAGCAGGGCCCGCTGGCTGTAGAGCGCGCCGTGGGTGACCTCAAGGTTGCTGAGCATGCGGTCGGTGTGTACGGTCATGCCCTTGACGACCTTGATCGCCAGTGACTGCATGTAGTCGAGCAGGATCGTCGAGTCCGGCAGGATGATCCGCTCGACGGATGAGTGGGTGATGTCGCGCTCGTGCCAGAGCGCGACGTTCTCGATCGCGGCGTTGGCGTTGCCACGCAGCACGCGGGCGAGGCCGGTGATGCGCTCGTTGGTGATCGGGTTGCGCTTGTGCGGCATCGCGCTGCTGCCCTTCTGGGCGCCCGAGGCGAACGGCTCCTCGACCTCGCGCACCTCGGTCTTCTGCAGCGCGCGGATCTCCGTGGAGAAGCGTTCCAGGCCGGCGCCGGCGATCGCAATCGCACTGAGCAACTCTGCGTGGCGGTCCCGGGCGACGACCTGGGTGCTCACCGGTTCGCGCTGAAGGCCGAGCTTCTCAAGCACACCGCCCTCGATGTCGGGGCCGTTCGCGCTGTAAGTACCGACGGCGCCCGAGAGCGCGCCGACGCGACACTGCTCGAACGCCCGCTCGAGGCGTTCGACGTTGCGTCGCGCCTCGAATGCGAAGCCGGCGAGCTTGACGCCGAAGGTCGTGGGTTCGGCGTGCACGCCGTGCGTGCGGCCGGGGGCGATTGCATCCTCGAACTCATGGGCGCGCGCCGTCAACGCCTCGGCGTACTCGCGCGCGCCGGCCAGCACGATCTCGCCTGCCTTCGTGATCTGGATTCCCAGCGCGGTGTCGAGCACGTCGCTCGAGGTGAGTCCGTAGTGGATCCAGCGTCCAGCCTCGCCGAGGCCGTCGCTGATCACGTCGACGAACGCGGCGACGTCGTGGTTGGTGATCTTCTCGCGCTCCTTGACGGCGTCGACCGTGAAAGACGCGTTGTCCTTGATCGCGACGAGGTCGGCCGCAGGGATCAGGTTCGCGTCGAACAGCGCATCGCAGACCGCGAGCTCGACGGCGAGCCAGCTGTCGAACTTTGCCTGTTCGCTCCAGACGGCGCCGATCTCGTCTCGTGTGTAGCGGTCGATCACGGCCGAGATCCTACGCAATCACTAATCTCGCGAGGGTGTCTGACGCCGTGAGATCCACGCCATGGGGACGCCGTGTGCAGATCCTCGTCGCGGCCGTGATCGGCTTCGCACTGTTGCTCCGGCTCGGCCAGACGACGTTCACGCCAGACCCGGAGCCAGACCAGGCCGGCGTGCTCGTGCGCTGGTTGCGCTTCTTCAGCTACTTCACGATCCAGAGCAACATCGTGATGCTGATCGCCGCCGTTTTCGTGATCCGTCGCGCCGATCTGAACACGCCGTGGATGCGCGGCCTGCGACTGGTCTCGCTGGTCGGAATCTCGGTGACCGGGATCGTCTACGCGCTGATCCTCGCCCAGGACGACCACTACACGGGCATGCGCGCTTTCGCCAACTACCTGCTGCACTACGTCGACCCTTGGGGCGCCGTGCTGTTGTTTCTCGCCTTTGGCCCGTGGCCGAAGCTCGCCCTCTCGGACATCCCTCGGGCGATGGCGTGGCCGGTCGCCTGGGTGCTCTACACCCTCGTGCACGGCGCGATCAGCGACTGGTGGCCCTACGGGTTCATCGACGTCGGCGACAAGGGGATCGGGCCGGTTCTCATCAACATCGCCGCGATCTGGCTGTTCGCGATCGTGCTGTCGTGCCTCTACATCTTCTTGACGCGCCTGCGCTGGAACCTTGCGCCAGGGGACTCAGGTGAAGAGGATGCGAGCGGCCAACAGAGCCGCGTTGCGGGCGGCGTTGACGCCGACGCTGGCGACGGGAGTTCCGTCCGGTGACTGAGCGATCGAGAGCAGCGCATCGAGCCCGCCGCTGACGGCGTTCTCGGCGTGGATCGGTACGCCGATCACCGGCAGATCGGTATAGGCGGCGACCAGTCCCGGTAGCGCGGCTGCCAGACCGGCACCGGCGATGATCACCTTGAGACCGCGCGTGTGGGCGCCGCGCGCATACTCGCGCACCTGATCGGGATCGCGGTGCGCCGAGGCGACGGTCACCTCGAACTTGATGCCCCGTTCGGAGAGCTCGTCCATCGCCGGTTGCATCACCGGGCGGTCGCTCTCTGCTCCGATCACAATCCCGATCAGCGGACCCTCCGGGATGTCGAAGGCCTCGAGCTCGGTCTCCGTCTCGGGAGTGAGCGTCCCGGCGCCGGCGAGCGGGTCGGCCGGCATCTCGGTCGGCGGCAGCATCGGCTGGCTCGCCCGCGGACGCGGACGGGCCGGGGGCTTGGACGGTCCGGTGCGACGGCGCCGTCGGGGCATGCCTACAGCTCGATTCCCGCAGCGATGTCGCTGCGCTGCTGCTTGCCGTCGAAGTCGATCAACGCGGCCGCGTCGTACGCGGCGGCGCGAGCGCGTGCGACCGAGTCGGACAGCGCGGTCACGTTGATCACGCGTCCGCCCGCCGTGACGATCTCGCCGGCGTCGTTCCTGGCGGTGCCCGCGTGGGTGACCTCGATTCCGGGCTCGATCAGGTCGAGACCCTTGATCATGTCGCCCTTGCTCGAGCTCTCTGGATATCCGGCAGAGGCGAGGGTGAGAGTCACGGCCCGCTCCTCGGCGAACGTCACGGGGGTCGCCGCAAGGCCACCCGGCTCGATCGAGGCGAGCATCAGAGCCGTGAGGTCGCTGGTCAGACGTGGCAGCAGCGCCTGCGTCTCGGGGTCGCCGAAGCGCGTGTTGTACTCGAGCACCTTGACCCCATCGGCCGTCAGCATCAGGCCGGCGTAGAGAATGCCGTGAAACGGCGCACCGCGCCTTGCCATCTCGTCGACGATCGGCTGGTGCACCTGCGCCGAGATTTCCTCGATCTGCCCGGCGAGCACTTCGGGCACCGGGGAAAAGGCGCCCATGCCGCCGGTGTTCGGCCCTTCGTCGTTGTCGAAGATCCGCTTGTAGTCGCGCGCCGGAACGAGCGGATAGGCCTTCTCCCCGTCGCAGATCGCCAGCAGCGACACCTCAACGCCGTCGAGGAAGTCCTCGAGCACGACGTCGGTCTCGCCGAAGCGCTGCTCGGTGAAGTACTCGTCGATCGCGGCGATCGCCTCTTCTTCGTTCTGGCAGATGATCACGCCCTTGCCCGCGGCGAGGCCGTCGCTCTTGAAGACGGTCGGGTAGGTCGCCATGCCGGCAGCGTTCAGCGCCTCCTCGCGCGAGCGCAGCACGATGTAGCCGGCCGTCGGCACACCGGAGGTGACCAGCACTTCCTTGCAGAAGATCTTCGACCCCTCGAGGCGGGCCGCTTCCCTTGACGGACCGAATGCCTTGATCTGCTCGGCCGCCAATGCGTCGACAAGTCCGTCGACAAGCGGAACTTCCGGACCGACGGCGACGAGGTCGACGGCCTCGGTCTTCGCCAGCTCGACGAGCGCGGGGACATCCTCGCCACCGACCTCGGGCACACAGCGCGCGTCGGCCGCGATGCCTGGATTGCCGGGCGCGCAGAGGATCTCAAGCTCGCCGTCGCCGCTCCAGGTGCGGGCGAGCGCACGCACGATCGCGTGCTCGCGACCGCCCGAACCGACTACGAGGACCTTCACGAGTTGAAGGACTCGATCAGCTTCTCGACCGCGACGGCCGGGACGATCTCGTACTGGGCGGTGCCGCGCGAACCGAGCTCGATCGCCGCCTTGGCGATCGCCTGCTCATCGGGCGCCTCGACGACGCTGATGAAGTGGTGCGGGCCGAGCGAGGCGTACTGCGCGATGACCTCGATGCCCAGCGGCTTGACCTCTTCGTTGACCTCGAGGATGCGCTGCGGATTCTCCTTGATCGTCCGCACGCCTTCGGTGGTCAGCTTGCTGTACATGATGTAAGTCGGCATCGGCTCTCCCGGAAATCGAAGTTGATGCGGCAAATCTATCGCGCCGGTGGGCGGGGCAGTGCGCCCCGGACGGAGGTCGCGATCAGGCGCTGGCGCCGGCGATCGAACGCCGTGCGAGCCAGCGCGCGCCGAGGTTGAGCAGCGTGATGATCAGCACCAGCGTGAGGGCGGCTCCCCAGGCGCGATTGACCAGCTCGTCCTGCGCCTGGCCGACGTCAGAGAAGATCTGCGCGGGGAGCGAGTTCATCTGCTCGCTCATGTTCCAGGTCGTCGCCTTGGCGATCGTGGCGGTGAACAGCAGCGGCGCGGTCTCGCCCATCGCGCGGGCGATCGCCAGCAGCGCGCCGGTGATGATGCCCGGAAGTGCGGCGGGGAGTACGACACGGAGTAGCACCTGCCACTTCGGCGCGCCGAGCGCGCTGGCCGCTTCGGCATAGCTGCTCGGGACCTGCTGCAGAGCCACCTCGACGCTGCGTTCGACGATCGGCAACATCAGGATTGCGAGTGCGAGCGAACCCTTCCAGCCGGCGAAGCCGCCGCCGATCCCGGTCAGTACGAGCGTGACGTAGATGAAGAGTCCGAAGACGATCGACGGAACGCCGGTCATGACGTTCATCAGAAAGCGCATGAAGTTGCCGAAGCGCGTCTCATTCGCGTACTCCGTGACGTAGAGCGCGACGCCGATGCCGATCGGCACAGCGATCAGGCCGGCGACGGTCATGATCAGCAGCGATCCGATGATCGCGCTGCGGATGCCGCCGGGGTCGCCGAAGAAACTGCCGGTGGGATCGGTCGTGAAGAAGCTGAGGCTGAAGACGCCGAGGCCCTTCTTCAGCAGGAAGAAGACGATAAGGAACAGCGGGATCAGCGCGATGCCGGTGGCGACGGCGATCATCGCCCGGCCGAGCTTGTCCTTGCGGCGGCGCGAAGCGCTGACGGTGCCGAGGATGTCGACGGGGCCGGCGGCGGCGCTAGACAACAGACGGCCCTCGCTTCTCGTTGCGCAGTCGGCGCTCCGTGCGGTTCACGATCAGGTCTGCGACCACATTGACCGCCAGGGTGAGGATCAGCAGCAGCAGACCCGACGCGATCAGCGCCGAGCGGTGCAGCGGGTCGGAAGCCGCCTCACCGAACTCGTTGGCGATCACCGCGGCGAGCGTGTAACCCTGATCGAAGATGCTCTTGCCGATCTCCGGCGCGTTGCCGATCACGATCGTGACCGCGATCGTCTCGCCGATCGCGCGGCCGAGACCGAGGATCGACGCGCTGAAGATGCCGTCGCGTGCCGGCGGAAGTACTGCGTGGATGATCGTTTCCCAGCGGGTCGCGCCGAGCGCAAGCGCGGCCTCGCGCTGGTCGCGCGGAACGGTCACAAGCACCTCGCGGCTGACCGAGGAGACGATCGGCAGGATCATGATCGCGAGGATCAGGCCTGCGATGAAGTAGTTGGGGCCGGCGACGTCGCCGCCGACGAAGGGGATGAAGGAGAACGTGTCCGCGAACCACTGCATCCCGGGCTTGAGGAACGGAATCAGCACGAAGAAGCCCCAGAGTCCGTAGACGACCGACGGGACTGCCGCGAGCAGTTCAAGCAGGGCCGTGAGACTGCGCCGGAAGCGCTGGGGGCAGAGCTCGGTGAGGAAGACGGCGCTCGCCACGGCGACCGGGACGCCGATGAACAGCGCGATGCACGAGGTGATGATTGTGCCGACGAGGAGTGGCAGCGCGCCGTAGATCGCGCGCGAGACGTCCCAGTCGTTGCGATAGACGAAACTGAGACCCATCTCGTCGAGGACCTCGCGCGAGTCGAGGATCAGCTGAAGCAGGAAGAACAGCAGCAGGGCGAGGATCGCCCAGGCGACGGCGCGCAGGCCCCAGAGCAGGACCTTGTCGCCGGAGACGACACCACGCGACGCGCCCGAGAAGACCGGCGCGTCGGTGGTGAGTGTGTCTCCAGAAGCCATTGCTCGTTACCTCTGAGGCTCGCGACCTACGAGAGCGGCGAACCGTTGCAGGTCAGGCCCGCGGCCGCGTCCTTGGCCTGGGTCAGGAGCGAGTCGGGAAGCGGCGCGTAGTCCAGCTTCTCGGCGACCTGCTGGCCGCCACCGAGGCCGTAGTTGATGAACTTGGCTGTGTCCTTGGCGGCCTGCTCCTTCACGCCTGCCTTGCACATGTCCTTGTAGACCAGCAGGAAGGTTGCCGAGGAGATCGGGTACGCGTCCGGGTTCGGCGAGTTGATCGCGTCGAAGCGCAGGTCGGCCGGAACCTTCAGGCCGTCGCCGGCAGCGGCGGTCGACTCGAGGGTCGGCGTCACGTACTTGCCCGACGAGTTCTCGAGCGCGGCGGTCGTGAAGTCGTTCTGCAGCGCGTAGGCGAGCTCGACGTAGCCGATCGCGCCTTCGGTCTGCTTGACGCCTCCGGCGACGCCGGCGTTCTTCGCGGCACCGGTACCGGTCGGCCACTTGATCGTCTTGTCGGCTCCGACGTCACTGTCCCACTCCTTGCTGTAGTCAGCGAGGTACGTCGTGAAGAGCTTGGTCGTGCCCGATTCGTCGGAGCGGTGCACCACGGTGATCTTCGTGTCCGGGAGATTCACGCCCGAGTTGTTCTTGGCGATCGCGGGGTCGTTCCACTTCGTGATCTTGCCGAGGAAGATGTCGGCAAGGGTCCCGCCGTCGAGCTTCAGTCCGCTCTCGACGCCCGGAAGGTTGTACGAGACCGTGACCGAGCCGAACACGGTCGGGATGTGGACGGGCTCGCCCTTCTTCTCGGCTTCCTTCAGCTCGTCGTCGTCCATCGCTGCGTCTGTCGCGCCGAAGTCGACGGTGCCCGCGGTGAACTGGGCGATACCGCCGCCGGAACCGATCGGGTTGTAGTTGACGGTGATCCCGTCGCTGTCCTTGATGTCGCTCGACCACTGGTCGTAGACCGGCTGGGGGAAGGTCGCGCCGGCGCCGGAGATGGTTCCGCCGGATCCAGAGGTGCCCTCGCTGCTGCCACATGCGGACAGCGCAACGGCTGCCAGGGCGGCGAATACGAGCATGATCAGATTGCGTGCTTTGACTTGCACAGTTGTTCCTTTCGGTAACTGCTTTCAGTGTCTGCGGTTGTGCGCGCAATACTGCCCCGGCGCATCTCGAAGGGTGTTACACGCTGGTGTAAATCCTGTAAAAAACCTGTGAACGGCCGCTTGCGGACCGCACCGCACCTTGTCATGTTTGCGAGTGTTTCGGGTACGAGACGGATGGCACTCGAAGCCTGCCTTCCGCAACCAACGATCTGGACGATCCAGAGGGGGTATCCATCCAGATGCAGTCTGCATCAATCATCGTTTCGCGCCGCACCGTCACGGCGCTGTCGCTGGCAATCGCCTTGGCCGCGGCACTTTTCGCTCTCGCCGCGCCGCGCGCATCGGCCGACATCAGCAACCCAAAGCTTTCGGGCGGCGTCTACAGCACGTGCGCGATCTACCCGAACAACCGCGTGTACTGCTGGGGATCCAACAGCAGCACCCAGCTCGGATTCGGCAACACCGCCCGCACCAGCATGGCGACGCGCCCTTACCCGGTCAAGGGCATCCCCGGCACCCCGGTCGGCGTCTCGGCCGGCTACAGCAACGCCTGCGCGATGCTCTCCGGCGGCTCGATGAGCTGCTGGGGCAAGAACAAGTCCGGCGCCCTCGGCGCCAAGAACAAGGGTGGCTACGCCCGCGCAGCGCAGTCGGTGGCGGCGCTCATCAGCCCATGGGTGTCGCCTTCGAACGTCGCCACGGGCGGCCAGAGCATGTGCTTCCGCGACAACAACCAGACGGTCAAGTGCCAGGGCGACAACAGCTACGGCCAACTCGGCACCGGCAACAACACGCCGTCGACGACGGCGGTTCAGGTCGCGACGATCACCGGAGCGTCCGGCGCCACCCGTGCGACCCAGGTGGTAGCCGGCGCCAGCCACAACTGCGCGCTGCTGGTGAACGACAACGTCAAGTGCTGGGGACTGAACAACTACCGCCAGCTCGGCAGCCCGGCGCTTTCGGTCGGCTCGTCGAGCACACCGGTCGATGTCCCCAACCTCGCCAACAACATCACGCAGCTGGCGTCGATGGCCGACCACACCTGCGCGATCCATCAGACGGACACGATCACCTGCTGGGGCGCCAATGCTTACGGCCAGCTCGGTGATGGCACCGTCGCGCCGTACAAGGGCGCGGTCGCCGTCGACAACCTCGGCGGCGACGCCCGCCAGGTCAGCACCGGCGTCAACCACACCTGCGCGCTGATCAGCGGTGGCCGCGTGAAGTGCTGGGGCGACAACACTTACGGCCAGCTCGGCACCGGCAACACAACTGCCTCATCCAAGCCGGTCAGCGTGATCGGCCTGACCCGTCCCGTCTCCGAGATAACCGCGGGTGGATACCACTCGTGCGCGCGCCTCGACACCGGCGCGATCTACTGCTGGGGCCGCGGCACGAAGGGCCAGCTCGGCAACGCGACAGCCGAGAACAAGCTCACGCCTACGGCCGTCGACCGCGAGGGCGGCATCCGCTTCGCCAACGTGCGGCTCGCGAAGGGCAGCGGCCATTCAACCTTCTACGGAACGGTTGTTGCGACGCCGGTCCGCAACGGGAAGCTTTCAACCCAGTGCCGGACGAACGCCAAGTTGACGGTCTCGGTGTTCCAGGATGGTGCGACGGTCCAGCGCCGCCTGAAGCAGCGCCTGCGCCCGAGCGGCTCGACGAAGTGCACGGCGCGGTTCTCGTACCGATCGATCACCCGCTCGGTCGGCGCGGCGACCCTGACGCTGAGCGCGAGCTACCACGGCACCGACCAGATGCCGGGGTCGTCGCTCTCACAGACGTTTACCGGGCAGTAGGAACTTCACACGGATCCTCCAGATCGCTGTAGTCTGATTTGCGATCTGGAGGATCAATTTGCAAACCCGAAGATCCTGACCTCGGCCTCTCGGACATTCGCCGGAGTCGGACAACTGAATAGGAGCTCTGAACGTGATGGAGAGCAACTCGGCATCCTCATCACAGGAGCAGGCGGCTTCATCCCCATTGGCGCGAGTCGGATTTCGCGTCACTCTGGTGGCATCAAGCTTGCTCGTCCTGGTGGCAGCCTTCGACCTCGGAGGCTTCAGGGCCAGTTTCCTGTAACGGCAAAGGGCCGGCGTCTTGGCGTCGGCCCTTTCCTTTGGTTGAGCCATGTTTCTTCCAGAGTCCCGTCTTTCAGACGGGGCTCTGGACTGAATCCGGCTTAGCCGCGGAGTTCGCGGTCGAGATCAAGGCGGGCGGCGTACCTGCGGACGTCGTAGAGGTATTCATCGAGGCCGCCGAAGAAGCCGAGAGTCCGTTCGACGTCAAGCCAGGACGGAGCTTCGTCGGGTGCGATCAGGCGACGATGCGTCGAGAACCGGTAGTCGACTCCCTCACGTTTGTGATTGGCGTTCACGTACAGGATGCGGTACTTGATCTGCTTGAGACTCTCGGCTTTGTCGGCGTTGTATTCACCTTTGAACGGCGAGCCGTTGGTCCCGTATTTGCGGTTGTAATAGAGGACGTATGCCGTGGTGACGCGGTGCATCAGATCTGCGATGCCGCCCGGTTCGAGTTGGTCGATTCCGAGGTGGTAGTGCGTGGCGAGGATGTTTCGCGCGCACAAACGGACCTTGTCGCTCAGATTCGGGTACGGCCTGCCACGGCCATCTCGAGACGGGAGCCGAGTGAGGTACCGGTTGAGCTTGTCCTCAAAAACCAGACGGTCTTCGTCGTCGCGAAACAGGACGCGCCCAGGGATCGCACGCTTCCATACGTGGTAAAAACCCGGCTCGGCTCGGTCGCGCGTGAACAGGTACGCCATGACTCCAATTCCACCGCTCGACGCGTGACGGTTCAAGACCGAATCGCAACGATTCGCCGCCGGCCCGGCAACAACTCTTCAAAACAACGGCGAAATCGTCCAGAGCCCCGTCTTTCGGACGGGGCTCTGGAAGGAATCTGGCTTGGGGAAGCCGGCTAGGCCGTGGCCTTCGCCGCGCCGGCCTTCTTCAGGCGCAGGGCTTCGCCGTCGGCTTCGACCTTGACGGTGTCGCCTTCACGGAAGTCGCCTTCGAGGATCGCGATCGCGAGCTTGTCGATCAGCTGCTTCTGGATCACTCGCTTCAGCGGCCGTGCTCCGTAGGTCGGGTCATAACCCATGTCGCCGAGCAGCGTCTTGGCATCGCTCGTCAGCTCGACCTCGATGCCGTGCTCGCGGGCGCGGCTGACGAGCTGCTCGACCTGGATGTCGACGATCTCGGTCAACTGGTCCTTCGACAGTCGCGAGAAGATCACGGTGTCGTCGATGCGGTTGAGGAACTCCGGCTTGAAGGTGTCGCGCAGCGCGCCCTCAACGAGCTCCCGGACCTTCTCCTCGGCCTCTTCAACTGAGCGCCCGGCCTCGGCCGCCTGCTTCTCGACGTCGACGATGTACTGCGAGCCGACGTTCGAGGTCATGATCAGCACGGTGTTCTTGAAGTCGACCGTGCGGCCCTGTCCGTCGGTCAGGCGGCCGTCGTCGAGCACCTGCAGCAGCGCATTGAACACATCGGGGTGCGCCTTCTCGATCTCGTCAAGCAGCACCACGCTGTAGGGACGGCGGCGGATCGCCTCGGTCAGCTGTCCGCCCTCGTCGTAGCCGACGTAGCCCGGGGGCGCGCCGACCAGTCGCGAGACCGTGTGCTTCTCCATGTACTCCGACATGTCGAGCCGCACGATCGCCTGCTCGTCGTCGAACATGAACTCGGCGAGCGCCCGCGCCAGCTCGGTCTTGCCGACGCCGGTCGGTCCGAGGAACAGGAACGACCCGATCGGGCGGTCCGGATCCTGCAGGCCGGCGCGTGAGCGACGCAGCGCGTTGGCGACGGCGCTGATCGCCTCGTCCTGGCCGATCACGCGCTCGTGCAGGCGCGCCTCCATGTTCACGAGCTTCTCGACCTCACCCTCCATCATCCGCGAGACGGGGATGCCCGTCCACTTGGCGACGATCTCGGCGATGTCCTCCTCGTCGACCTCTTCCTTCAGGAAGGTCTCGCCGCCGGACTGGGCCTTGACCGCCTCTTCCTTCTCGGCGAGTTCGGTCTCGATGCCGGGGATCACGCCGTAGCGAAGCTCGGCCGCACGCTCGAGGTCACCGGCGCGCTCGGCGCGCTCGATCTCGGTCTGCGCCTCGTCGAGCCGCTCCTTCGCCTCCTTGATCGCGTCGATCGCTTCGCGCTCGGCCGACCAGTGCGCCTTCATCTCGTTGCTCTGCTCCTGCAGATCGGCGAGCTCGGCCTGCAGCGATTTCAGCCGCTGCTTCGAGGCGTCGTCCTTCTCCTTTTTCAGAGCCTGCTCCTCGATCATCAACTGCTGGATGCGCCGCTCGATCTCGTCAATCTCGGTCGGCAGCGAGTCGATCTCGATGCTCAGTCGCGACGCGGCCTCGTCGATCAGGTCGATCGCCTTGTCCGGCAGGAACCGGTCGGCGATGTAGCGGTGGCTCAAAGTCGCTGCCGCGATGATCGCCGCGTCCTGGATGCGCACGCCGTGGTGGATGTCGTACTTCTCCTTCAGGCCGCGCAGGATCGCGATCGTGTCCTCGACCGTCGGCTCGTCGACGTACACCGGCTGGAAGCGGCGCTCGAGCGCGGCGTCCTTCTCGATGTGCTTGCGGTACTCGTCGAGTGTTGTTGCGCCGACGGCTCGCAGTTCACCGCGCGCCAGCATCGGCTTCAGCAGGTTCGCGGCGTCGACCGCGCCCTCGGCGCCGCCGGCGCCGACGATCGTGTGCAGCTCGTCCATGAAGAGGATCACTGTGCCCTCGGCCTCTTGCACCTCTTTCAGGACGGCCTTCAGACGATCCTCGAACTCGCCGCGGTACTTCGCGCCGGCGATCAGCGCGCCGATGTCGAGCGACACGACACGGCGGTCGCGAAGCGAGCCGGGAACATCGCCGGCGACGATGCGCTGGGCGAGGCCTTCGACGATCGCCGTCTTGCCGACGCCGGGCTCGCCGATCAGGACCGGGTTGTTCTTCGTGCGGCGCGAGAGCACCTGAACGACGCGGCGGATTTCGTCGTCGCGGCCGATGACCGGGTCGAGTTTGCCGTTCTCGGCCGCCGCGGTCAGGTCGACGCCGTACTTCTCAAGTGCCTGGTACTTCTCCTCGGGGTTCTGGTCGGTCACGCGGTGTGAGCCGCGGACTTCCTTCAGAGCGGTGAGGATCGAGTCGTGAGTCGCGCCGAAGGTGTGCAGCGCCTCGGCCGCGCTCTGGCCGGAAACGGCCGACAGCGCGAGCAGCAGGTGCTCGACCGAGATGTACTCGTCGGCGAGATCCTTCGCCTCGTCCTCGGCCTTGCGAATCACGGCGGCGAGTTCGTTCGCGAACGTCGGCTGTGCCCCGGCAGAGCCCTCAAGCGTGGGCAGGTCGTCGACGGCGCGCAGCGTGCGCTCGCGCACGGCGCCGGTGTCGACGCCGAGCTTGTGCAGGACCGGGGTGACGATGCCGCCCTCCTGGTCGAGCAGTGCCAGCAGCAGGTGCGCGGGCGCGACCTGCGGGTTGCGTCGCGATTCAGCCGCGCGCAGTGCGGCTTCCAAAGCTTCTTGGGATTTGACTGTGTAGCGGTCAGGCCTCATCGGGTTCAGGCCTCCTTCTCTTTCTTCTCGTGCTCTTCAGTTCTGTTGATCGGAATTCGGACGGGCTGGGGCGGCTGGTAGCGGACGATCTCGGCGCGGCCGGCGCGGCGGATGCGCTCGATCTCGGTGATCGCCTCCTGCCGGGTCTGCTCAAGCTGGCGCTCGAGCGAGGCGACGCGGCGGTGCAGCCGCGCGATCTGGGCCTCCATCTCAAAAACTCGCTCGACGCCGGCGAGGCTCAGCCCCTCCTCGGTCAGTTCCTGGATCCGGCGCAGCGTCTCGACGTTCTCGTCGCTGTAGAGCCGGGTGCCCTTCGGCGTACGGGTCGGCTGAATCAGTTGGCGCTGTTCGTAGATCCGCAGCGTCTGCGGATGCACGCCGGCCAGTGACGCAGCGACCGAGATCATGTAGAGCCCTTCGCGCTTTGCGGCCATCACTGCCTCGCCTTCGCCAGCAACGCCTCGCGCGGGTTGCCGTCCATCACGCTGCCGAGATCGTCGACAGCGTCGCGCTGGTCCTTGGAGAGTTCGTCGTACTTGGGCATCAGCAGCTCGACCCGGTAGTGCAGGTCGCCGTTGCCGGCGCCCTTGGTCTTTGCCGGGCCTTCGCCGCGCAGGCGGATCAGTGTGCCGTGCTTCGTGCCGGCAGGGACCTTGATCTGCTTCGTGCCGTCGAGCGTCGGGACTTCGATCGTCGCGCCGCGGATCGCTTCGACGACGGTGACCGGCACGGAGACCTCGAGGTTGTCGCCCTTGCGCTGGAACACCGGACTGTCCGAGACGTGCACGACGACGTAGAGGTCGCCGTTGCCGCCGCCGTTCTCGCCCGGCTCACCCTTGCCGGCGATGCGGATCTTCGTGCCTTCGCGGGCGCCGGCCGGGATCTTCACGCGGTACTTGCGCGTCTTCGCGACGGTGCCCTCGCCGTGGCAGGTCGGGCACGGTGTCTCGACGACCTGGCCGCGACCGCCGCAGACGCTGCACGGCTGGCTGATCGAGAACATGCCCTGGCCGACCGACTCGACGCCGCTGCCCTGGCAGTGCGGGCAGGTCTTCGGGGTTGTGCCGGGGGCGGCGCCGCTCCCGTGACAGGTGTCGCAGGTCTCGTGGCGCGGAACTGACACTGAGACTTCGGTGCCGCGGATCGACTGGTCAAAACCGATCGCCACCGCCGCCTCAAGGTCGCGCCCACGCTCGACGCGCACGCGCTGCCTACCGCCGCCGCCGAACATGCCGGAGACGCCGCCGAAGATGTCGGAGATGTTCTCGAACTTGACGCCGTTGCCGAAAGCGCTCGCGGCGCCGCTGAACGGGTTGCCGCCGCCGGTGAAGGGGATGTTGAAGCCGCCGGAGTCGAACTCCTTGCGCTTCTTCGGATCGCCGACGATGTCGTAGGCCTCCTGGATCTCCTTGAACTTCTCCTCGGCCTCGGCGTTACCGGCGTTCTGGTCGGGGTGCCACTCGCGCGCGAGCTTGCGGTAGGCCTTCTTGATCTCGGCCTCGCTGGCGTTCTTCGCGACGCCCAGAACCTTGTAGGGATCGGTCACCGGCATGTCTTCACCCGCCGCCGTTTCAGGCAGCCACCACCACGCGCGCGGGGCGCACGATCACGTCGCCGAGCTGGAAGCCCTTCTGCACGACCTCGACGATCGTGCCGGCCGCCGCCCCTTCGACGGGGGCCTGCGAAATCGCCTCGTGCTGCGACGGGTCGAATGTTTCACCGGTCGGGTCGAGCTGCGTCAGACCCAGGCGGTCGAGTACCGAGTGGAGGTCCGCATGCACCAGCCGCACGCCGTCGGCGAACGCGTCGCCGTCGGCCTGGGTGCCGGCCGCCTCGACCGCGCGGTCGAGGTTGTCGATCACCGGCAGCAGTTCGCGGATCACTCCCGCGACTGCAACGCCTCGGGTCTCGGCGACGCGCTTGTCGGCGCGCTTGCGGTAGTTCTCGAAATCGGCCTTCGCGCGCAACGCGAGGTCCTTGTACTCGTCGCGCTCGGCGAGCGCCTGCGCGAGCTCGTCGAGGTCCTCTACGACCTCGGTTTCGAGGTGGGAGTCACCACCGGACTCCGTAGAGCCCGATGGTGATGATCCCTGAGACTCGGCGCGGGTCTCGGCTTCCTGCGCCGGGTCGGATGTGGTGCGGCCGGAGGGCGCATTGCTTCCAGCAGGCGCCTCACCAATGCCGTCGGTTCCGTTGTTGATTATGTCATTTGCGTCGGTCATATGTAGCGACAGTCACATAAGGGCATAGGTCAAAAGTCCGCAGTTTGCGGCCTTACTTGCCCTCGTCGACGACCTCCGCGTCGACAACTTCCTCTTCTGTCTCGTCGCCCGACGGGCCGTCGCCGTTCTCGGCGCTCGCGGCCTGCTCCTCTGCGGCGGCCTTGTAGAGCTCCTCCGCAGCAGCGTTCATCGTCTCGGCGAGCGCCTCGGTCTTGGCGTTGATCTCGGCGACATCGTCGCCGGTCACGACCTCGCGGATCTCCTTGATCCCGGCCTCGAGGCGCTCCTTCAGCGAGTCCTCGAGCTTGTCGCCGTTGTCCTTGATCTGCTTCTCGACCTGGTAGGCGAGGTTCTCACCGTTGTTGCGGGCCTCGGCGAGGTCCTTGGCCTTGGCGTCCTCGTCCGCGTGGGCGGCGGCGTCGGCGACCATCTTGTTGATCTCGTCGTCGGAGAGGCCGGAGCCGCTCTTGATCTCGATCTTCTGCTCGGTGCCGGTGCCGAGGTCCTTGGCGGTGACGTTGAGGATGCCGTTGGCGTCGATGTCAAAGGCGACCTCGATCTGCGGGATGCCGCGCGGCGCCGGCGGGATGCCCGTCAGCTGGAACTTGCCGAGCGACTTGTTGCCGCTCGCCATCTCGCGCTCGCCCTGCAGGACGTGGATCTCGACCGACGGCTGGTTGTCGTCAGCGGTCGAGAAGACCTCGCTCTTGCGCGTCGGGATCGTCGTGTTGCGCTCGATCAGCTTGGTCATCACGCCGCCCTTGGTCTCGATGCCGAGCGTGAGCGGGGTGACGTCGAGCAGGAGGACGTCCTTGACGTCTCCGGCAAGCACGCCGGCCTGGATCGCGGCGCCGACGGCGACGACCTCGTCGGGGTTCACGCCCTGGTGCGGGTCCTTGCCGGTCAGCTCCTTGACCTTCTCGCGCACGGCCGGCATGCGGGTCATGCCGCCGACGAGTACGACGTGGTCGATCTT
>CAYVWQ010000017.1:0-39508 GCA_964455545.1 uncultured Thermoleophilaceae bacterium
CGTCAACGACTCGGTCACCAAGAGCAAGTTCGACAACCTCTACGGCTGCCGCCACAGCCTCGTCGACGGCATCAACCGCGCGACTGACGTGATGCTGGCCGGCAAGACCGCCGTGGTCTGCGGCTTCGGCGACGTCGGCAAGGGCTCGGCCGAGTCGCTGCGCGCCGCCGGTGCCCGCGTGATCGTCACCGAGATCGACCCGATCTGCGCCCTCCAGGCGACGATGCAGGGCTACCAGGTCGACACGCTCGAGAACCAGGTCGAGACCGCCGACATCTTCATCACCACGACGGGCAACAAGGACATCATCATGGCGTCCGACCTGGCCCGCATGAAGGACAAGGCGATCGTCGGCAACATCGGTCACTTCGACAACGAGATCGACATGGCCGGCCTGGCCGCGATCGACGGAATCGAGAAGATCGAGGTCAAGCCGCAGGTCCACGAGTGGAAGTTCCCGGAGGGCAAGAGCATCATCGTCCTCTCCGAGGGCCGTCTGCTCAACCTCGGCAACGCGACCGGTCACCCGAGCTTCGTGATGAGCAACTCGTTCACGAACCAGACAATCGCCCAGATCGAGCTGTTCACCAAGAACGACGAGTACGAGAAGCAGGTCTACGTCCTGCCCAAGCACCTCGACGAGAAGGTCGCCCGCCTGCACCTGAACGCGGTCAACGCGAACCTCACCGAGCTGCGCCCCGACCAGGCCGCCTACATCGGCGTCAAGGTCGAGGGTCCGTACAAGCCGGAGCACTACCGCTACTAGGCCGCGTCGGCCAAGCAGCCTCACGAGAGCCCGGCGGATCGTGTCCGCCGGGCTCTCGTGTTTTCTGAGACGATGCTGAGAGTTTTCGAGGGGACCGGAACTTTCTCGGCTCGGGCGAGTCAGAACTATTGAATGGACTCTGGCCGTTCACCCGTGACACGGAAACGCCGATAGGAACTAGATGGGAGAATTGACGATCCACGCTCGGCGCATGGCGCTGGCCGCTGCGATCTGCGCCGCGATGCTCGTCGGCGCCTTCTCCGGCAGCGCGGGGGCGGCCGACAATCCGACCGCCGACGTCATCGGCGGCACGACGATGAATCAGGCGACCTACGACGCCAGCTTCCCGTGGATGGTCGGTGTGCTCCAGAGCTCGAGCCCCCAGTCGTTCTACTGCGGCGGCACGTTGATCGCACCGACCTGGGTGCTCACCGCCGCGCACTGCAAGGAAACTTCCGAGAACGTCGAGCCGAAGTACATCGTGATCGGCTGCGTCGACCTGCTCGACTGCACCTCCGACCACGTCATCCCGGTCACCGCCAGCTATCAGCATCCGGCCTGGGATCCCGACCAACTGCGCAACGACATGATGCTCGTCAAGCTCGCCTACGCGCCGACGCCGGCGACGCCGCTGCCACTGGCATCGGCCGTCGACGATCCAGGCTCGGGCGCGAGCGCGAACGTGTCCGGCTGGGGCATCTTCACGACCGGTGGCAGCAGCCTCTCGCGGTACCTGCGCCAGGCTCAGCTCGACGTGCTCTCGAACGCCAACTGCGAGAACGAGTGGGGCAACGAAGGGCTGATCACTTCAGGGATGATCTGCGCGATCCACAAGCCCTCGCCGTCGCGCCTGGTGTGCAGCGGCGACAGCGGCGGCCCGCTCGAATTCGGCGGCAAGCAGATCGGCATCGTCAGCTTCGGCAGCGTCGCCAGTGACGGCACGACGTGTACGACCGACGCGGCCAGCGTGTTCACGCGTGTCTCGGCGTACAAAGACTTCATCACCGGCTTCATCTCGAAGGTGCTCGCGCCGACGGTTCAGACGCTGAACTTCCCGAACACCCTCGTCGGCGGAGCTGGCGCCGTCGCGAGCGTCACCTATCGCAACGACGGAGAGAACCCGGTCAACGCCTCGGGCGCCTCGATCACCGGCGACTACGCGGTGATCGACAACACCTGCTCCGGGAGCATCGCGGTCGGCAGCTCCTGCACCGTTGTGGTCAGATTCGCTCCCGCGGCCAACGGCGCGCGGGCCGGCGTGCTGACTGTGCACACGGACTCCGCCGTCTTCCCGGCGGCGACTGTGCAGCTGAGCGGCGTCGGCTTCGGCAAGCTCGGCCCCGCCCCGAACATCCACGTCAAGCAGAAGGGCAGGGGCAAGATCAAGTCGAAGCGCCTGCGCACAGTCTTCACGGTCAGTTTCCTGCTGCCGTCCGGCACGACGCCGGCCGCGTGCGCCGGCGCGGTTCGCACGTCGGTCAGGACGCCGAAGGTGAAAAAGCCGACCTTCAAGTCGACGGTCGTGGTGTGGAACGGCAAGTCCTGCCGCGGCACTGTCGTGCTGCGCCTTCCCAAGCGTGCGAAGCACCACAAAGTCAAGGTGACGCTCTCGCACCCGGGCAACCTCGAGATGGGTCCGGGAACCTCGTCGCGTACAGTTCGGATCAAATGAGCACGGACGCACCCACATTCACCCGTCGCGCGGGCGCCGCACTGCTGCTCGTGCTTGCCGCGATGACGATCGGATCGGCTCCGGCGAAAAGCGCCAGCGTCCACGCATCGGTGATCAACGGCACGGCAGTCAGCCAGGCCACCTACGACCTCAAGTACCCCTTCCAGGTAGCGCTGTTCGCGGCCGACGACTCGAACAGCTTCCTCTGCGGCGGCACGCTGATCGCCCCGCGCTGGGTGCTCACCGCTGCCCACTGCATGGACGAGTCCGCGCAGGTCCAGCCGACCTACGCGATGATCGGCCGCGCCAACCAGGACGACACCTCGCGCGGCGAAGTGATCCCGGTCGAGTACAACGCGCAGTATCCGAAGTGGACCAGCCGCAACCGCACCGGCCTCTACGACCTGATGCTCGTGCGCCTGCAGCGCGCGCCCGCCAACCCCATCACAGTCCCGCTCGCCACCAAGGCCGACGACCCGAAGTCCGGCAGGACGGCGACGGTGATCGGTTGGGGCCTGACCAACAGCCGCGCGGCCGCCCCGCCGACCAACCTCCGCCGGGCGACGCTCACGATCAAGTCGCAGATCAGCTGCTCGCACCAGTGGCACGGATCGATCTACAAGGCGATGGTCTGCGCCGCCAAGCAGAGCAGGCCCGCGCGCGGGGTCTGCAGCGGCGACAGCGGCGGTCCGCTGCTCTACAAGGGCATGCAGATCGGCATCGTCAGCTTCGGCACCTCGGGCTGCAGGTCGACGCCTCCGAACGTCTTCACCAGGGTCTCGAGCTATCGCGACGAGATCTTCGCGAC
Source organism: uncultured Thermoleophilaceae bacterium (assembly GCA_964455545.1). GTDB lineage: Bacteria > Actinomycetota > Thermoleophilia > Solirubrobacterales > JACPNS01 > JACPNS01. The sequence continues at coordinate 3,247 of CAYVWQ010000017.1, forward strand.
GATCGCCGCGAACCCTTAGAAGCCGACCACCCCGGCAGTTACGTTGAAGCGACGATGGACTCCTTCGTCGCAATCGATTTCGAGACGGCCACCTGGGGCGCAGCCTGCGCCGTCGGCATCGCGCACTTCGAGAACGGCGCGAAGATCGAAGAGCGCTACACGCTGCTCGATCCGAAGATCCCGGCGCGCGCCTGGAATCGCGGCGCGATCCGCGTGCACGGCATCCAGCCGAGCGAGGTTGTCGGCCAGCCGACCTTCGCCGAGGTCTGGCCAGAGCTGGTGCACTACGCGGCCTGTTATCCGTTCGTCGCGCACAACGCCAACTTCGACATGGGCGTGCTGGCCGCCGAGATCGACCGCTGGGGCCTGCAGTCGCCGAGCGTGCGCTTCGGCTGCTCGATGCAGCTGGCCCGCCGCGCCTGGCCGAAGCGGCGCAAGACCTTCAGCGAAGACGCCACCGTCGCCGAGATCACCGCATCGCCCGAGAACCACAAGCTCGGCACGCTCAGCGAGTTTCTTGGCATCGAGCTCGACCACCACAACGCGCTCTCCGACGCGATCGCCTGCGGCGAGATCGCCGTGCAGGCCGTTCAGAAGATGGGTGCAAGCACCCTCGCCGCCGCGTACGACGGCGCCGGCCTGGTCTGGGCCGAGCGCGACTTCTTCGGCGTCGCGGCTTAGCCGCCAGCCTTCTGCTTGTTCGCCCGCTTCACCGTCTGGGCGTAGAACAGCTTGTGCTGCTTGTGGGCGAGGCGCGGCGCATGGCGCTCAAGCGCGTAGCCCAGTCGGGCGTATCCCGGCACGACCACGAGCGGCTTGCTCTTGGCCACGCCTTCGAGCAGCCTGCGCACGGCCTTGTCTGTGGCAAGGGGCTTGATCGGCACGAGCTTGCGGGCGTCGGTGCCGGCCATCGTGCCCTTGAACGTGTTGTTCTCGAACATCCCGCTCTCGACGAACGCGGGGCAGAAGGTGGTGACGCTGATTCCGTGCTGCTCGGCCTCGAGGCTGAGGGTCTTGCCCAGCCCGACCACGCCGTGCTTGCTCGCGACGTAGTGCGCTTGCAGCGGCACCGGCATCAGCCCGGCCGCAGAGGCGGTGTTGACGATGTGGCCGCTGCCTTGCTTCAGCATCTGCTGGTAGGCGAGGGTGGTGCCGAAGGCGACGCCCTTCAGGTTGACGTCGATCACCTTGTCCCAGTCGTCCAGCGTCAACACGTCGAGCTCGCCGAAGATCGCGACGCCGGCGTTGTTGAAGATGAAGTCGAGGGTGCCGTGCTCGGCCACGACACGATCGATCGCGGCAGCGACCTGGTCGCGATCGGAGACGTCGACGATCATCGAGGTGGCGCCATTGATCGACGATGACGCTTCCTCGACCGTCGAAACGATGTCAGTCATCAGCACGCTCGCGCCAGCCGCAGCGCACTGCCTCGCGATCTCAAGACCGATGCCGCTGGCGGCGCCGGTGACGATCACCGACTTGCCGTTGAATGCTTCCCCCACTTCCATTGAGGGGAGAGCTTATATGACACGGTGTCAATAAGGAAGGGGTGGGCGAAAATTAATCGCCGCCGCCGCCCATGCTGTTGAGCGTGGGGCAGAGCGGGCGCTGCTCCCAGATCTCCTGCAGCTCAGAAGCCGTCAGGTCCGGCCGCTCCTCGGCCTGCCCGATCACGACATCGATCCAGTCGAGTTCGCAGTCGCATTTGATCGAGACGTAGTGCTGCTTGGCGCTCCGGCGAAGGTTGTGCAGCAAGCGGCTCGTCTCGTCGCTCACGGTCGCCGCAAACTCCACGGTCTGCTCGAGCTCGACCGGCATCTCCTCGTGGTCGACGACCACATCCAAAATGTCGCGCATCGCCAGCATCCCGACGACCTGGCCGTCGTCGATCACAACCAGGTGGCGGAACTGTCCGGCCATCATCGTCTGCAGCGCGCGTTCGAGGCTCCAAGTCGGCTTCGCCGCCACAGCCGTGCGGGTGTGGTGGTCGCCCACGGTCTTTCCTTCGATGCTCTCGCCGGCCGCGACCACTTTCACAACGTCGAACTCGGTGAAGATCGAGGGTGAGTCATCGCCGGTGTCGACCACGAGCGCGCGCCCACGGTTGGTCTGGAACTGCTTCGCGGCCTGATCGAGCGGCGTACTCGCGAGCACCATGTGCAGCGGTCCCATCGCGTCGGCGACGGTTGCCTCTTGCAGTAGTGCTGTGTTGATCCCTGGAGTCTCCATGCGCGCAATCAGTATGCCGGATTTACAGCACATGCGCGGCGAGTCCGAGAGAAGAGGAAGAAAAATGGGGCGTCGCTCCCACCGCGTTGATCCAGAGCGCCTAGGTCTTCACAGCAGTTGCGCAAGTTCACGGAACCCCCCGTGAATTCCGCCCCACGAACAGGGTAGTTCCAGAATTACTGCGTGGTACAGAATTCTGGACTTTTGTCTCAGTTCGCGCGCCTCGCGTGTCCTTGGGCGATCAAGTGGGGATGCGCCGCGTTTTGCACCGAGCAAGCCGCGTAGCGGTGCGGAAAACTTTCCAATCGACCACCCCGCGGGGTGGTCGATTGGAAGATTCTCCGGTTGAATAGGCACAGCCGAATCACGCCCTACACCCTGCGGGGAACGTCAGCGTACGGTGAAGTGTCTGCGTGAGGACGCCTGTCTAAGGGCGGAAGTGCCTTTATACGAGACCGTCAGCCGATAGTTGCCCCGCCTCAGGTGGAAAGAACCCGCGAATCGCGCGTTCCGAATGCGAAGCGTCTTGGTGACTTTCCTCGTCCCGAATCGACCAGTGCGTCTGACCGTGGCTTTCACTTTGCCCGTCGCGGACCGCGCAAGCACGCCTGAAAATGTCACTCTTCCGGCGCGCACCCTTGGCGTAGCGAGACGAAGCGCCGAAGGAGAGCGTCCGTCCTGCGTCGCACTCGGAACTAGAACGATCGTCGTCTTCGCGGTCGACCAGTCCGAGGTGTTTCCTAGCGCATCGGTTGCACGCACGCGAACAGCTATGGACTGGCCATCGGCGGCGGCGACCGTAAGGGAGTTCACTGTTGCGCCCGAGAGGACTCGCATCCAGGCTCCACCAGCGACCGACTGCTCGACGTCGACTCCAGTCACACTCGACTGGGAATCGCTGACGCTCCAGCCGAAGGTCGGCGCAATCGTCTGGGACTGAGCGGGGATCGGCATGAACTGGATCGATGGAGGTGTTCCATCGGGCGTGACTTCGGCGGAAGTGGAGCCGGAGAACGTTTCGCCGTAGGCGGAGCCGGATGTAGTTACCGAAAGAGCCTTCTCGCCGATCGAAGTGGCCTGGACGCTCCAGCTGGCGACGGCGGTTCCGTTGGCGGTGATCGGGCCGAGGACTTGAGGGTTTGACCCTGAGACGAGCACCACGCCGCTCGGCAGATTCAACTGGGCGGACGCTGCGGAAAGAGCGAGGTCGCCAGAGGGGTTGGTGACCGTTGCCGTGACGGTGACGTTCTGATTGAGGCCCGGCAGGCTGGGCGACGTGCCAAGGGCGATGCTCGGGAGCGGCGGGGCAAGCTCCGTGATTGGCCGCGCCGAGGCGATCGAGAATGGCTCGGTGCTCGCGCCGTCGACGGCCGAGAGCGCCTTGACCTTGAGAATCTGCGTTCCACTCGCGGTCGAACGGACCTGCTCGACATTGTCCCCCCCATCACTGCCGTTGCCGGGCATTGGGTTGTTCGCCGTGACGGTCTGATCGGTGTCGACGGTGTCAGATGCGTCCGAGCCGCCCGTGGCGGTGGAGGCCAGCGTGCCGGGGTCGAGTTGGGAGAGGTCGAGATTTGTGAGGTCGTAGTAGGAGGGGTCGTAAATGTTGGTTCCGGCGGTGCGGCGGTTCCATACGAGCGTGGAGCGATCGCCGGGGTTGACGCCGGTGATCTGGAAAAAGCGAGCTGAGTTCGCGCCAGCACCGGAGACTGAGCCGCTGGAGTAGTTGCCGCGCTGCGTGAAGGCGGTGCTCATGTTCAGCGCGCCCCAGCCGGTGCGAGGTGTCCAGTAGGTCTGGCCCTGGACCGGCGTCGTCGAGTTGACCATGATTGCCTTCTGGGCCGTGGGGGCGTAAACGCCGGCCGAGGCGAGAAGCAGAGCGCCGCCGGCCGCAACGGGCGCAGCGAAGCTTGTGCCGTCGCCGCCGGCCGAGGTCCAAGCGTTGTCGTCGATTGCTGATGGTGTCCCTGATGTGCCAAATACGGGTGCGATTACGTCGGGCTTTTTGCGGCCTCCGTAGGTCGGGCCGGGTGAGCTGTTCGGCCACGGCGCGTAGCCGGAGGTGTCGGGGTAGGCGGTTGAGGACTGCAGGCCTCCTACAGATACGACGTTGTATTGCGTCGTCGGAGTTGAAACGCGGTGCGGTCCGTCTGCGCAGTTCGTGAAAGACGGTGTGGCGATGCCGCAGTTGCCGGCTGAAACGGTGTTGAGGATGTTCAAGCGGTCTTCGAGGGCGTCAAAGTAGACCCAGTTGGGGTCCCAGTCGACGTTGTCCTGGTAGATGCCGGCGCTGTAGTTGATGACCTCGGGAAGGTCGGTGCTGCCGCCAAGGCCGGGATCGTTTGCGGGGTAGCTCGTCGGGTAGCTCGAGGGGCGAGGGGTATCGACGCCGATGTTCCAGCGGTACGGGTTGTAGGCCTCGTAGTCGTCGTAGAGCTTGTCCATGCCGTAGGCCATGCCGACGTAGGGTGTCGTTGAGAGCGGCGTTGCGCCAAGCATTGCGGCGATTGTGTTGCCGTGCTTCGATCCGGAGAAGTCGAGGCGAACTGTCGGCGAGACGATGCGGGTCGGTCCGGAGCCGTCGCAGGTCGAGCAGTCGCCCGGTAGGCGACTCCTGAAAGCGAGGTGAGTCGTGCGGGCGCCGAGGTCGAAGACGACGGCGTCTGGCGAGCCGTTGCCGTCTGCCGAGGTTCCATGTCCGGTGAAGCCGTTGGCCCACCATGTCTGCGAGCCGTCGATTCCGGAGCCCATCAGCTGAGGAAGCTTCGAGCCAGAAACGCGCGCGACTACCGGGTTCGCGCGCAGGCTCGGCAGAAGTTCACGCGGAACGCTCGCGGTGACCTGGTTCGGAATCGGAGATGCAGAGATCACCACTCCCCCGTGCTTCGTGAGGTAGCGCTGGAAGCGATCGCTCACCTTCGCGTCGGTCGCGGCTGCAGCCTTGACATAGGGAAGCGCTGCGTTTCTTGAGTTCTCTGCGATCGACGCTGCGACTGTCTCGGCGGCCGAGCGCCTCGTCGGGCTGCGCCGGGCTGCAGCTCGCGCAGCTGCCGAGCCCTGCGTGGATTTGAGAAGCCGCTCGGCTTTGGCGGGAAGCTCCGCGAGGAAGGAGTTCGACTTCAGGCGAATCGTGACTGTGACGTAGCCGGCTCTTGCGGGCGGTGCCTCGAGGCCCGCCTGGAAGCCATAGGCGTCCCCTGGCCGCGGGATTGACGCGCTGGAAGATGCGCTGGCCTGGGTTGCTGCTGCGAGCAGAACCGTGCAGGCGAAAAGAGCGGTGATTCGCGCCTGGATGTGGTTGGGTGAAGACGTCATTCGTCCGTGACTTACTACTTGTACCGGCATTTAGCTCGCGTGTCCCGCGTCTTTTTGCCTTCGCAGGAGTCCTTTCACAGAACCGCCGTCGCCGCCAAGGCGATAACGGCGACGTTCCGGATGCGGACGGCTCTCCGCTTTGAGAAACCCATAGAGACATAGAAAGGGAGGCCCGCCGGTTGGCGAGACGCTCTGATTCGTTGGGGGGTTCTTGCGGCTAATAGTTCAGCTTGACGATCTTCGGCTTGCTCACGCTGTAGACGTGACCCCAGCCGTCCTCGGACGGGGCGATGACGCGGAAGATGATCTTCGCCTTCACCTTGCGACCGTCGAACTTGTAGCGGATCTTGAAGCGGCCCTTCGAGTCCGTGTGGGACACCGCAACCGCCGGGCGCCACTTCTTCGCGGCGAAGAACTGCAGCGCCGCGATCTTGCCGCCCGTCGGGTAGTTCGCGTCGTATGAGGTGATCTTGCCGTAGAAGGTGATGGTCTGGCCGGTCTTGGCCTTCTTCGGGACGCGAAGCGTGAGCTTTGCCTTCGAGTTCATCGTGGCCGTTGTGCTCGTCGGGCGGCGCAGCTCCGAACCGTCGAAGCTGGCCTTGACCGACTTGTTCACGCCGGCCGGAACGCGTATGGCGTAGATGCCCTTCGAGTCGGTGGTCGCGGCGCCGACGTTGCGGTCGACTCCGGTCACCTTGTCCTTGGTCGTGACGTTGACTTCGGTGTTTGCGAGTGGCTTGCCGGAAGCGTCAGCGAGCGTGCCGATCGCGATCGCGCCGCGCTTGAACTCGGTTGTGACCGTGTTCTTCGCGCCCTGGAGGACGACCTTGCCGTTCCTGATCTTGTAGCAAGTGCCCTTGTATTTCTTCACCTGCTTCTTGCTCTTCGGGCACTTCTTGATCGTGCACTTCATCTTCCCGTTCTTCATGCGCTTGCATTCGCGCGCGGCCTTGGCGAGCGTCAGTGAAGCGGAAGAGACGTTGCGCATCGGGTTCTCGACCTGCGCGAGCGAGCCGTCTTTGAGCTGGTTGGTGTAGAGCTCGTTTCCGGCCTGGTCGAAAGCGCGGACGCGAACGTCGTAGGTGCCGCTGGGGAGGTCGGTGTCTGGGAAGCGCGCGGTCGCGACGCCGGAGTTGACAGCCACGCCAAGAGCTTTGCCGTCAACGCCCGTGAGTGAGGTCGGAAGGTCCGTCCATGCCCCATTGGACCCGGCAGCTCGAACCGCGAAGATCGCGTAGGAGACGCCGGAGGGGACGTCGCCGAGCGATGCCGACAGCAGCGTCGGGCGCGCCGATTCCTGAGCGTTGATGTAGCCGGTCGGGTTGGTCGCGTCGACGCCGAAGGCGAGGACCTTCGCGGCGGCCTTGTTGCCGGCGAGGTCGACTGGCGAGAAGCGCAGCTCCTTGGAGCCTTCTCCGGTTACCGGGAAGGTTGTCGAGTCGCCGCGGGGGGCGTTGACGTCGGCCGGACCGGAACCATTGATCGTGTACGCGAGGTACGCGCCCTTGGTTGAGGCGTCTTCGGAAGGCGGTGCCGGAGCCATGCCTGAAAGCGCGTCGGCTCCGGAGAGCGTCACGGCCTGACCGTCCCTGTACCAACGACCGTTCTCGACTCCGGCAATCGTGCCGACAGGGTCGGTGCGGTCGACCTTCGCCTCGGTGGTGTTGGTCTGCAGTGATGCGACGTTGGTGCAGCTGACGGCGCGTAGGTGGACGTAGTGGGTCGCTTCGTCGAGTGTGCCGGGAAGACGAAGTTTGCGTACTGCGCCGCCGCCGGGAACGTCGATCGTGGCACCGGCAACGCCGTTGATGTTCTTGTCGATGGCGCTGGCGAACCCGCAAACCGGAGCAACGGCGTTCGAAGGTGCGGTGTAGGTGAAGTCCTGGTCGTAGCCCGCGGCGAGCTCGTCGCGGCTGATCCAGCCATTCTGTTGGCCGGCCGGAGCATTCGGATTGACGTCATCCCAGCCAGCTTTTGAGTCTGACCCGCTGCCTACGAGCGACTGGTTGCCGGCCTTGTCAATCAGTTTGATCTGGATCTTGTAAAGGCCCTTCGCTGGGAGGGTGACGCCGGACACGCTCGAGCGTGTGGCTGAGATGCCTGAGACGATTGAACCGACCGGGATCGTTACCGGAGCGGGGTCACTCTGCGCGCCGGAGTCGGTCGGGTTGACGTCGACGACGACCTGGTCGATGCCGGACTGAGTTGTTGTTTCGGTTGTCTCCCCGTTGTTGTCCCAAGTCGCACCGAAAGTGTTGGCGGTGCTCCAGCCCTGAAGGCCGGTTGCCTGCGTCTGAATGTTGCTCGGCGTCGCCGGACGAGTGTTGTCGAACTTTGCTGTGAACGCATTGCCGGCACCGGCGGTGTTTGCCGCGTCGGTAGCCGTGTACTGAACTGTGTGTGGGCCGTCGGTGAATGCGGTGGTGTCGACAGAGCCGGTCTGGGCGATGACCTGCGTGCAGGGAATCCACGCGGCGTAGTTGCAGCCGTATGTGGAGGTTGCGCGGGCGGCGTTGTCGACTCGGATCTCGGCCAACTTCACGCCGACGCCTGAGACGTCGTTGGCGACAGAACCGCCGGAGACGGTCCCGCGAAGCCAGCGACCGGAGGTCAGATCGTCGGAGTTGTATCCATTGGTGACGATCGGCGCGACGTAGTCGCTGACGTTGGCACTTGTCAAGTTCGCGGCGGCGAATCCGTCAGTGATGCTTCCGGAGACCGCGAATTGGAACGAGGCGCAGCGATAGGTCGGGTTGGACTCAGCGTGGCGGACGCCGCAGGAGAGACCGCGAGGGGTGCCGTTGCCGTCTGGACCGAGGTATCCGAAGGCGTCGCCTGCGCACATGCCGCCCACGCCGCTGCCGTAGAGACCCCCGTAACAGAGACGCACGTTGAAAGCTTCATTTCCGGCGGCCCCGTTCGCGTGCGAAGTCGTAAAAAAGAACTCGTCGAGGTTCACATTCGCCGGCAGCTGTTGGGTCTTGACCCAGGCATATGTGCCGATCGGGCGCGGCTGACCGCTTAGCCAAAAGCCGTTGGGGCTGCCAGGCCAGCCGTCGCTTGCTCCCTGGCTGTTGGTGTTGATGTGCGGCGTGACGCTGACGGTTCCAGCATCGGCGGTGCCGATCAGCGCGAGACAGAACGCAACGGTGGTGACTAATACGCGGTAGCTCATCGCGCTTCCGGAAGGAACTCGGTTGATCCGTCATCGACGGGTTCGGCAGCGTCGGCCGCAGTGCCCGGGTCGGTCCGTACTGGCTGCTGCGGCTGCGCCGACGATTGAGGCGCGGTACTCGCCTCTCCGCTGCCGGAGCCCGAGCCGCGCAATCCAGATTCTCGGTGCGAACGGTTCTTGGGCTTCCTCGAGTCGCGCCTCGAGGTCACCTCGACTTCCTGGACGATGCGCCCGAGCGGCACGACCGGAATCTCACCGGCAGATACCTCCGAGGCTGCACCTCGATCACTTCCTGGTCCCTTCGGGCCATCGGTGGTGAGGAGGAGGCCACCTCCGACAGCAATCGCGGTCAACGTCCCTGCGGCCGCGACCTTCTCGACCACGTGTGCCCGTGTCCAGCGATTGAAAACGTGAACGATCTGATCAAGCAGCTTGGAGATCGGCGTCGAAGCCGCGCGACTTTGCGCACCGGCAATCACGATCACCGGCGGGAACAGCGCGGCAACTCGGTTCGGGGCGCTTCGATAGCTCCGAACCTGCTCTCGGCACGCGATGCAGTGGCGGAGGTGTGGACCGAGTTCGATCGCCGCCTCGGTGTCGGATTCGAACAACTTCGCGATCAACGGCTGCATGCGCTCGCACTCCGAGCCCTTCGCAATCGCGTCTATGTGCCTCGAAAAATTCCGCCTTCCATCTTGGAGGCAGCGAGTCACTTTTCGGCGGGTGAATCCAGTTCGGTCGCTGATCTCGTCATAAGTGAGCCCCTCCGACTGTGCGACCAGGCAAAGGAGTTGGTCCTTGCTGAGGCGGCGAAGGGCCTCGGCGTGCCTCTCAAGCTGCAATTTGTCCTCGACCCGGTCGTCGGGGATGTCTTCAAGAGCCGCGCTTGAGTGAAGAGAGGTCTCGTCGAGCCGAAGATTCCGGTTGTGCCTCGAACGCGCGATGTTCGTCGCCTCGTTTCGAACGACGACGCGGAGCCACGGAACAAGTTGCTCGCGATCCGTCGTGGGTGCTTTGGTCAACAGGATCTCGAGGGACCGTTGGTACGCGTCTTCGGCGTCCGGTCGATTGATACTGAATCGGATGGCGTCACTGAGAATCAGTTCGCCGTACTCCATGACCAGCTCTGACGCCGCAGCATCAATCTCGATGCGATCGAGTTCACGGAGCGATTGGGATTTTCTACGCGCGAGCCAAGGGTTCAACAAAGCCGTCCTTGCCGAGAGTTGACGGAGGAACGCGGAGGCGATTCGATTTTGGGGATGGGGCGCTGCCGCCCCCCAGACACAAAACCCCCGTCCGGGGAACGGCGCAGCCTTTCAAAGCACACCTGCCCCAAGAAAGCGTCACTTCCGAGTGGGGCACCGAGAGGATGTGCTCTACCTGTATACCGGTATCCCCCAAAAAAGGCAAGCGATTTTGGGTAATTCTCCGTTCGGTGCGAAATGGTTTGGGCATCAATTACCTAAGCCCGCACCGGCTCGATTCTGACTCCCTCAAACGGAGTAATTCTTTACAGCGACGAAACAGTATATTTCGTACCGTCGAAACAATATCTTTCAGGCCGTCGAAATGGTATAGTTGTTTTCGTGGCTGAGAGCACCGGTGGATACCTGCGGAGATCGATCGATGACTTGCTGGATGCAATCCAGCCGCAGCTTCCTGCCGTAGCGATCGAAGGACCGAGGGCGGTCGGAAAGACGCGGACAGCTCTTGAACGCGCCGCAACCGTTCATCGATTGGACAACCCGATCGAGATCGAGCTCGCCAAATCCGACCCGAAGCGACTGCTCTCCGGCGACGCGCCGATTCTCATAGATGAGTGGCAGCGATTTCCCGAGGTCTGGGACTTCGTGCGTCGGGCCGTCGACGACGGGGCGAAGCCGGGAACCTTCATCCTGACCGGTTCTGCGACGCCGAGCAAGGCACCGACCCATTCAGGCGCCGGCAGAATCGTCTCGTTCAAGATGCGCCCGATGACGCTTGCCGAGCGCGGGGCGAAAACGACAGTGAGCCTCTCGGCTCTGCTTGCGGGGGGCCAGCCGGAGATCGTTGGGTCTTCGGAGCTGGTCCTGAACGACTACGTCGATGAGATTCTTGGTTCAGGATTTCCGGGGATCCGGGCGCTGGCTGAGCCTGCTCGCCAGGCTCAGCTCGACTCGTACCTCGATCATGTGGTCGATCACGATCTGCCGAACGAGGCGGGGATACGGGTGCGCAACCCGGCTGCATTGCGACGCTGGTTGGCGGCTTACGCCGCGGCGATTTCAACGACGACTTCACTGGAGAAGATTCGGGACGCAGCTAACGCGGGCAGTTCCGACAAGCCGACGCATGTCACCAGCCTCGGATATCGCGACGCACTCGAAAAGATCTGGCTACTCGATGCGGTTCCCGCGTGGGCACCGTCGCTCAACCACCTGCGAAGGCTCGCGTCTTCTCCGAAGCATCAGCTCGCGGACCCGGCACTGGCCGCCCGAGCGTTGGGTCTCGAGGCTTCCGCACTTCTCGAAAACAAGATCGCAGGCCCGACGATCCCTCGCGACGGCTCCTATCTAGGAGCGTTGTTTGAATCATTGGCAACGCTCAGCGTCCGGGTGTTTGCAGACCTTGCTTCGGCGACCACCGGTCACTTGCGCGTCCACACGGGCGAGCGAGAGGTGGATCTGATCGTCGCTCGACCGGACGGGAAGATCGTCGCGATCGAAGTGAAGCTCGCGCAGGTGCCTGAGGAAGAAGACGTCCGGCACCTTCGGTGGCTGCAGGACCGAGTCGGCGATCAGTTGCTGGACAGGGTGGTCATCACCACCGGTTCCAGTGCGTACCGACGCGCCGATGGCGTCGCCGTGGTGCCGCTAGCTCTGCTTGGTCCTTAGGCCCGCAACGCGCGCGCCGCAGCCACCCCAACCTCACCAAGCAAATGCCCAAGCTCGACGATCTCATCGTGCGAGAGCCGCTTGCGCTCACCCTCGTCCCAAAGCTCATCCGTGACCGCAACCAGGCAACACGCCGGCACGCCACGCCGCGCTCCAACCGCGTAGATCGCAGCGGCCTCCATCTCGATCGCCAACGCACTGTCTGAGTTCAGGCGTGCGTAGCGCTCGTCGCCGGCCGGGTCGTAAAACAGGTCGACTGTCGCGATCGCTCCGTCGTGCACCGTCAGCCCGCGTTCGCGGCCGGCGGCGACCAGCGCGTCGGCGAGCGCCGCGTCCGCGTCGATCCGCCCACTCACGCCCAGTGCCTTGCTCGCCCCGTCGTCACCGATCGCAAACCGGCCGACCACGAAGTCTCCGAGCGCCACCGACTCGTCGATCGCGCCGCACGTGCCGACGCGCAGAAGCAGTTCGGCGCCGAGGTCGCAGACCTCTTCCGCCACGATCGCGGCCGACGGTCCGCCCATGCCGGTCGCCTGCACCAGCACGCCGAAGCCGTCCTCGGTCTCGCCCGAGTAGCCCCACAGCCCGCGGCGGTGGTTGAACATCCTCGGCGCGGTCAGCTCGCGCGTTGCGATCGCCATCGCCCTGGCCGGGTCGCCGGGCAGCAGCACGTTCGGCTGGAACTGCGCGGCAGGGTTCAGGTGCAGCGTCTCGGCGGCGTCGCCTTCGGGCAGGTCGATGTCTTCGAGCGGGGGCACTCAGCGCTTGAAGCCCAGGCACACTGCCTTGGTCTGCAGTTCGCGGAGCTGCTTCAGCAGCTTGGGCGCCGGGTCCGAGATGTTGAGCGTCGAGGTGACGACGACCGAGCCGTCCTTCGAGGCCGCCGCGAACTGGGTGTAGCCGGGGAAGCTCCCGGTGTGGCCGTAGACGATTCCGCAGCGCGTCTTGTAGCGGAAGAGCGAGAGGCCGGCGGAGTTGCTGCCGGGGCCGGCGGGGCTCGACTGGCCGCCCGGCACCCACGTGCGCTGCGCGTTCTTGACGCTGCTGCTGAAATAGCCGGGCTGGAGCAGTGTGCCGAAGAAGGTCGCCATGTCGTTCGGCGTCGAGACGAGCCCGCCGGATGCCCACGCGCCGCTCGGGCTGAGAGCGGTGGTGACGTCTTCGTAGTTCTTGCCGTCGACGACGTAGCCGCGAATGGTCGGGCGGGCGATCGATGTTCCGGTCGGGAGTTTTGTATCGATCATGCCGAGCGGCTTCGTCACCAGGTCGCGGACGAGCTTGCCGTAGGGCTTGCCGTAGATCTTCTCGACGATCAGGCCGACGAGGATGTTGTCGGTGTTGGAGTAGGCATACGCGCTGCCCGCGGGGAAGTTCATCGGCGAGGTCCGCACCCAGTCGATCAGCGTCGCCGGCAGTACGGTGGCCTTCGGGGCAGTGCTGAACTGGTTGGCGAATCCTTCCGACCTCGTGTAGTCGGGGATGCCGCTCGTGTGGTTCATCAGCTGGCGGATCGTCACCGGGTGCCAGGCGAGCGGCATGTCCGGGAGCCACTTGCCGACGGTGTCGTCGAGCGACAGCCTTTTGCTCTGAACCGCTCTGAGAGCGATCGCTCCGGTGATCGCCTTCGTCATGCTCGCGATCCGCATCTTGTCGCCGAGGTCGGGACCGCCGGCCTTCTTGCGGTCGCGGCGGCCGATCCAGTAGACGTGGCCCGTGCCACGCCTGAACACCTGCAGGAACAGCCCCGGGGGGCCGCCCTTGGCCCGCTGCAATTTGAGTGCGGCGGCGGCAACCTGTTTGTCGGTCGTCTTCGCGTGAGCGCCGACCGGGAGGGCGAGGGCGAGGACAACCACGAACAGAGTGAGCAACGTGCGCCGCAACATGGCGACCAGTGTATGGACAAGTTCCGCCCCGCGGGCGCGCATTGGGAGTATCGTTCCCGCCCATGGCTACCAAAAAGACATCCAAGGGCATCACCGACCAGCTGCGTGCAGCGGTCGAGAAGACTTTCGAAGCGACGCTCGGCGACAGCTTCGACTCCAAACGCGCCAAGGGCGTGCTCGATGAGGTGACCGAGGCGGCCGACCGCTTCAGCCGCTCGATCGTCGACGAGGTCAAGAGCGTCGGCGACGAGCTGCGCAAGACCTCTGAGGAGATCCGCAAGAGCGCGAGCGACGAGCTCGCCAATGCCCGTGACCTGATCGACGGCCTCGAGGACCGCTTCGCCGACCTCGAGAAGCGCGTGCGAGATGCGGCTCCGGGTGTCGCCGCCAAGCCGGCCAAGAAGGCTCCGGCTCGCAAGACGGCCGCCAAGAAGCCGGCAGCGCGCAAGCCCGCCGCCAAGAAGGCCGCCGCCAAGCCGGCGACCCGCCGCACCACTGCCGCCGCCAAGAAGCCGGCAGCCAAGAAGCCCGCGGCCCGCAAGCCCGCCGCCAAGAAGCCGGCCGCCAAGCCCGCCGCCCGCAAGACGGCGACTGCAGCCAAGAAGCCGGCTGCCAAGAAGCCGGCCGCCAAGAAGCCGGCAGCGCGCAAGCCCGCAGCCAAGAAGTAGCCACAGGCCGCAAGCGATGTTTGCTCCAAGGTCCGGCCCGCGAGGGCCGGACCTTGGTCGTTAAGGCGCCTTGAAACAACCCTGAAATATGCAAATTGCGCCGTTTGTACCCGACATCTGCCGAAAACAGTTGACGGGTCCGGTGTTGTTTCATGCGAAAATCGACTTCAGACGACTTGCTCGCGACGAGCCGAAGGAAGAGCGCCCGGCGGACCGTCGCGGCAGCTGCATCTGGAAGCTCCCCCAAATCTCACATGGCCAAGACGACCGACAAGACCGCACGCGACGCGGCCGACATCGTTGAACCCGATATCGGCGACGTCGACGTGCAAACGACCGCGGAGTTCCGCGCGCAGGCAGCCGCGGCGACCTCGGACGAGGACGTCGCCGAGCGCGCCGGCGTATCGGTGGCGACTCTGCGCCGCTGGATCAAGGCCGGTGCGATCCCGCAGTACGACGGCACCTGGACTTCTGCCGCAGTGGCGCACGCGCGCATCGTCGGCCAGCTGCGTAAAAGCGGCCAGCCGCTTGAAGAGATCGTCAAGGCCGCGAGCGACGGACGCCTCGCGCTCGGCGGCGTCGACGCGCTCTTCGCCGTCGAGACCCGCGACTACACCCTCAAGCAGGCGGCACGCAAGGCCGGCATCAAGCTCGATGTGGCCGAGCAGGTGTGGATCTCGCTCGGCATGTCGCTACAGAACACCGACCGCGTGACGCAGGCCGACGTCGATGCGCTCAAGCGCGTCGCCGACGTGCTCGACGCCGGCGTGCCGCTGGGGGCGCTGCTGCAGGTGATCCGCGTCTCGGCCAAAGCCTTCGCCGACATCGCCGACGCCGAGGCTCGCCTCGTACGGATGTTCGTGCACGAGCCGATGCTTCAGGACGGCGCCTCGTCGAAAGAGATCTCGGACGTGATGGGCGCGATGATCGGCGGAGTCCTGCCGCACATCTCGCCGCTGTTCGAGTACATGCACCAGCGCTTCCTGCAGCAGTACACCGAGCAGGTGCAGATTGAGAACGTCTCCGGCACGCCGACTCGCGGCAAGGCCGCCGATGGCCGCCTCAACGTCGCGATCTGCTTCGTCGACATCGCCGGCTTCACGCGCTACACCGAGGAGGCCGGTGTTGAGAAGGCCTTCGAGCAGGCTGACCAGCTGCGCCTGTACATCGAGACCTCGCTGCCCGACAGCGCCCGCCTGATCAAGTTGACCGGCGACGGCGCGATGGTTGTCGGCTCCGAGCCCGGAGAGCTCGCCGCCTGGGCGATCGAGCTGGCCGGTAACAGCGAGCAGATCTTCCAGCTGCGCATCGGACTCGACTTCGGCGAGGCGCTCTACCGCGACGGCGACTATTTCGGCGGCGCGATCAACATGGCCGCCCGCGTGCTCAACCGCACCGACGCCGGCGAGGTGCTGGCGACCGAGCAGGTCAAGGAGCAGGTCAAGAACCGCAAGGCGCTCGGCCTGCGCTTCGTCTCGATCGGCAAAGTGCGCCTGAAGGGCTTCGACGAGGTGATCGAGCTCTTCCGCGTCGAACCGCGCGAGCGCTAGCTAACGACGCTTGGTGCGCAGCACGGCGATGCGGCCGCTGCTGGCGCGAGAAGTGTCTGCCTTGGTGCGGTTGCCGTCGGCGTCGATCGCGATCACCGACCACTTGACCTTGCCGACCGGCACGCGGACCTTGGCGTAGGTGTGCTTGACAGTCGCGCGTACCTTGCCGTTGACGACCAGCTCGTAGCCGATCAGGTTGGCGTCGGTGGCGCGGCTCCAGCTGAAGCGAACCTTGGTGTTCTTGCTGCGCACACGCACCTTCTTGCCGGGCTTGCGCAGCTTGAAGCGGCCGGGTCCGTTGGTGTCGCGCGTCACCGCAATGCCGGCACCGATCGCGTTGAGCGCCCCGGCAGCGTCGGCGACGCCGCCCGAGCGGACCAGGCCCGAGAGCGCGCGGTTGGCGCGAACGCCGGCGACGATCGCCGCCTTGACCGTGTCGGGCGAGAGTGACTTGTTGGCGCTGCGCAGGACGGCGGCGATTCCGGCGACCTGCGGTGCCGCCATCGACGTTCCGCTCATGAAGCCGTAGCCGTCGCCGAGCGTGCTGACGATGCCGGTGCCCGGCGCGGCGAGATCGACGCTCTTGCCGTAGTTCGAGAAGCCGGCGAGGCGGTCGGCCTTGTCGCTGGCCGCGACCGAGATGATGTTGGGAAGGCCGAACGAAGCGGGGTAGGTCGGCTCGATGTCGTCGCTGACACTGTCGTTGCCGGCGGCGGCGACGAAGGTGATCCCGGCCGCTCCGGCTCGGTCGATCGCGTCCTTCAGCGGCGGCGAGTAGTCGGGGCCGCCCCAGCTCGCGTTGATCACGTCGACGCCCTGGGCGATCGCGTAGTCGATCGCGCCGAGCGCGTCGGCGATCGTGCCGGCGCCGTTCTTGTCGAGGAAGCGCAGCGGCATCAGTTTGGTGTCGGGCGCGACGCCGGCGGTGCCGGTCGAGTTGTTCGCGATCGCCCCGACCGTGCCCGCGACGTGGGTGCCGTGGCCACCCTGGTCGTTCGGCTGCCCGTCGCGCTCGACCCAGTCGGCGCCGTTGACGTCGTCGACGAAGCCGTTGTTGTCGTCGTCGATGCCGTTGCCGGGAATCTCGTTCGGGTTGGTCCAGAGGTTCGCCGCGAGGTCGGGGTGGAAGAGGTTGATCCCGCCGTCGAGCACGGCGACCGTGGTGCCGGCCCCGGTGGCGACGCCCCAGGCGTCAGGCACGTGCATGCGGAACAGTTGCCAGGCGGTGCCGTCCTGGACGAGTGGGTCGTTGCTCATCGCGGCGGCGTGGACGACGTAGTTCGGCGAGGCGTACTTGACCGCGTCGTCGGACTCGAGTTCGTCGGCGACGCCTTCGACGTTCGCATCGCTGTCGACGTTGACGACGGCGACGCCGCCGGGAAGGCGACGATCGATCGAGGCGTCCGTGCCTTCGACGATCGCGCTTGACTCGGTCCTCGTTGTACCCGCCTCGAATCCGACGATCAGCTGACCGGTAGCGGCCGCCGTCTCCGACGCGTTTGCGGCCGGGACGAACGCGATCGCGGCCACTGTCGCCAGCAGCGCGATGGATCCGAGAGATAGGGTGCGGGAACCGTGCACGAGAACGATGTCGGGATCGCTTCGCGCGCGCGTAAAGGCACGGGAGTTATGTGGACGACTGTCGTATGGACGAACGTCTTAGAAATCAACGAAAAGCTTCAGGAATCCCCGGAGACGTCGTTGCGGGCGTCCGGAACGCTCTTGCCGAAACCGACAAAACCCCTGCAATTGTGCTGTTTTCAGGGGGTGGAGACTCGACCGCGTTGCTGCTCGCGATGAGCGGAATTCTGGGCTCTGAGCGAATCTCGGCGTTGCACCTCAACTACCACTTGCGAGGTAGTGATTCGGACGCCGACGAGGCGTTCTGCCGCGACTTCTGCGCCCGCCATTCGATCGATCTGACGGTCGTTCAGGCGCCCGAAGGCTTCGCCGACGACGGCAACCTCCAAGACGCGGCGCGCGAGCTCAGGTACGCCGCGGCCGAGGAGCTCGCCGGCCGAATCGGCGACAACGCCGCGATCTGCGTTGCTCACACCGCCGACGATCAGGCCGAGACGGTGCTCTATCGCCTGTTCGCGTCGCCCGGTCGCCGCGCGCTCGCGGGAATCCCCGAACGCCGTGGGCGGATCGTGCGACCACTGCTGAAGGTCCGCCGGGCGCAGTTGCGCGATTGGCTGGAACAGGAGGGGGAGGCTTGGAGGGAAGACGTCTCGAACAGTGATCCGCGCTATGCGCGAGTGCGCGCCCGCCAGCTTCTCGCCGACGCCGAGTCACTGCACCCGGCGGCCGTGCAGAACCTGCTGAAGACGACCGAGCTTCTGGCCGAGGAGTCGGCCGCGCTCGACGCCGTCGTCGAGGCGCTGCTGCTCGACTCGGTGGACGCGGACGGCGCTCTCGATCTCGATGCGCTGGCTCAGATGGCCCCGGCGCTCGGCGCCCTTGTGCTGCGCGCCTACGTCGAACGCGAAGCCGGCCGCCCGGTGCCGGCGGCGGCGCACGTGCTGCCCGACGCGCTGCGGCTGGCCGAAGCGAACGGACCGCGCGAACTTCAGGTCGAAGGGGCGAGCATCGCGATCCACGGGCCGCGCGCCCGCGTGCCTAAACTCACCCGCACGTGAGCCCGACCCGCGACGACATCGGCGAGATCCTTGTCCAGTCGGACGACCTGCGCCAGCGCGTGCGCCAGCTCGCCGCCGAGATCAACAAGGACTACGCCGGCAAGAACCTGCTGCTGGTCTGCGTGCTCAAGGGCGCCGTCCTCTTCCTCGCCGACCTGATGCGCCAGCTCGAGATCGAGTGTGAGTTCGACTTCATGGCGGTTTCGTCGTACGGGTCAAGCACAGAGTCCTCCGGCGTGGTGCGAATCCTCAAGGATCTCGACACTCCGATCGAGAATCGCGACGTCCTGATCGTCGAGGACATCATCGACTCTGGCCTGACACTCTCGTACCTGAAGAAGAACCTCGGCGCCCGCAATCCGGCGTCGCTCGAGGTCTGCTCGCTGCTCGTCAAGCCCGACCGGTTCAAGGTCGATCCCGAGGTGAAGTACGTCGGATTCGAAATCGCCGACAAGTTCGTCGTCGGCTACGGACTCGACCACGCCCAGCAGCTGCGCAACCTGCCGTACGTCGCGGCGCTCAAGCCGTGACGGCGCGAGGCCGATTTCAGTGGTTGAGATGCCGGACGCGGTCTACCTGATCGCTGGTAGCCTGCGATTTCGAGGTTTTCACTCCTTATGAGTCAATTCGTAAAACGGGCCTGGATCCCGATTGTCATGGTTCTGCTCATCGCCTTCGTGCTGACGAAGTGGATGTCGCCGACGGAGCAGGCCAAGAAGCAGACCTTCGGGGATTTCTCCGCGCAGCTGCAGGCCTCTGAGGTCAAGAAGGTCGTGATCGACACGGCCAACAACAGCATCCAGGTGACGCAGGGCGACAACGTCCCCAAGGCCGAGCGCACCTACAAGACGGCGTACCCGCAGGACTACGGCAACACGCTGACGGAGGACATCCAGAAGCAGGCCGCCAAACAGAAGGATCTGGTGTTCGACGTCAAGCCGAGCAACCGCAACTCGCTCGGCAGCATGATCACTCTCTTCCTGCCGATCATCCTGCTGCTCGCCTTCTGGTTCTTCATCTTCGGCCGCATGCAGGGCGGCGGCGGTTCGCGCGTGATGAGCTTCGGCAAGAGCCGCGCCCGTCGCATGAGCGCCGACACGCCGAAGATCACCTTCAAGGACGTCGCCGGCGTCGACGAGGCCGTCGAGGAGCTGCAGGAAGTCAAGGAGTTCCTCGAGGACCCGCGCAAGTTCCAGGCACTCGGAGCGCGCATTCCGAAGGGCGTGCTGCTCTTCGGCCCTCCGGGCACCGGTAAGACGCTGCTCGCCCGTGCGATCGCAGGTGAGGCCGGCGTGCCGTTCTTCTCGATTTCCGGATCTGACTTCGTTGAGATGTTCGTCGGTGTGGGCGCGTCCCGCGTGCGCGACCTCTTCGAGCAGGCCAAGCAGAACAGCCCCTGCATCATCTTCATGGACGAGATCGACGCCGTCGGCCGCCACCGCGGCGCCGGCATGGGCGGCGGTCACGACGAGCGCGAGCAGACGCTCAACCAGCTGCTCGTCGAGATGGACGGCTTCGAGACCAAGGACAACGTGATCCTGATCGCGGCCACCAACCGTCCCGACGTCCTCGACCCGGCGCTGCTGCGCCCCGGTCGCTTCGACCGTCAGGTCACCGTCGACCGCCCGGACCGCAAGGGCCGCGTGCAGATCCTCAAGGTGCACACCCGCGGCAAGCCGATGGAGGCGTCGATCGACCTCGAGAAGCTCGCCGGCCAGACCCCGGGCTTCACCGGCGCCGACCTCGCCAACCTGATCAACGAGTCCGCGCTGCTCGCAGCCCGCGACGGGCGCAAGGCGATAGGCGAGAAGCAGCTCGAAGAGGGCATCATGCGCGTGATCGCGGGCCCCGAGAAGAAGTCGCGCCTGATGAGCGACAAGGAGCGTCTGATCACCGCGTACCACGAGATGGGTCACGCGCTGGTCGGCCACTACCTGCCGAACTGCGACCCGGTCCACAAGATTTCGATCATCAACCGCGGACAGGCGCTCGGCTACACGATCAGCATGCCGACCGAGGACAAGTTCCTCACCTCGCGCTCTGAGTTCACCGACACGATGGCGATGACGCTCGGTGGCCGCGCCGCCGAGGAGATCATCTTCGGCGAGATCACCACCGGCGCGTCGAACGACCTCGAGAAGGTCACGCAGACCGCGAAGCAGATGGTCATGCGCTTCGGCATGAGCGAGAAGCTCGGCCCGCGCGTGTTCGGTCACGACCACGGCCAGCCGTTCCTCGGCCGCGAGTTCTCGAGCGAGCCCGACTACTCCGACGAGATCGCCTCCGAGATCGACGCCGAGTTGCGCCGCCTCGTCGAGAACGCACATCAGACGGCGCACCGCGTGCTCGAGGAGCACCGCGAGAAGCTCGACCGCATCTCCAAAATCCTGATTCGCCAGGAGACGATCGAATCCGATCAGTTCCTGCGCCTGCTCGACGGCGAGCCCGAGGACGAGGTCTTCAAGGCCCCTGAGCCCGAGACTCCGCCGAGCGAGCCGACCGGCCGCCCGCTCCCCGAGCGTCCGGTCCCCGGTAAGGGCGCACGCCCGACGCCGCTGCCACGTCCCGGCCTCGCCGGTGGCGGGGCTGAGTAAGAAGCCACTCTGGCCGAGATCCACGTTCGGCCGGTGGTTCCTCGGGATCGCACTGCTTTTCTGGGTGGTGGCGTCCGTTGTCTTCCCGCTGGTCCTGAACCCTGGAGGCTCGATCCGCATTGCCGCCGAGTGGTACGCAAAAGTTCTCGGGGCAGAATTGCTTGCCGCGGGCTTGGTCGCGGCGGTGCTGTTTATTCCGGTGGTCGTTGTTTCCCTGGCCAGCTCCGACGGCTCCGCGCGCGAACAGCTTGTATCCGCCGCCGCGCCGTTTGTGATCGGCCTTAGCCTTTTCGTGACGGCGGGTGGGATTGCTGAGGCCGGGCGTCAATGCAGTAACAGCGCCGTGGTTATGCCGGCTGTGCTGGCTCCGTTCTATTGGGATTCCGAGCCGCCGTCGTATCTCAAGTACAAGGACGAGACCAACTGGACCATCCCCGATTGCGTGTGACTTCGCTGCCCCGAAGTTGACCGGACGGCGATAGGTTGCCGGTGCGATGTATCGCGAGGCAGAAAACCGCCCCGAGCAGCCGGAAGCAGAGCTTCCCAGCCGCCCCACAGGTCGCAACTTCACGCCCGTGCCACTCGGCGTCGTCGGCGGCTTCATGGCGCTCGCCGCCGAGTTCTTCGGACTCTTCCTGCTGGCGTGGGGGATGGCGCCGACGAGCATCGGCTGCGGAGCCGGCCGCGCCGTCAGCATGACCGCGGCGATGATCCCGATCTCCGCGCTGGTTGCGATCGCGTTCACGTGGGCCGGCCTCGGGATGATGGTCGAAGCGCGGCAGTCGCAGCTGCGCAAGCGGTCGTTCGTGATGATCTTCTTCGTGATCTACGCGATCGGATCAATCCCGCTGTTCGTCGCCGCGGGACTGTTCGGGAGCTGTTTCGACCTCTGATCTACTCAATACACATTCGTATTGAGTCATATGTCGAATGAGTCACACACTCCGGCCACAGCGGCCTGTAGATTCGAAAACGCAATGTTCGATCCTTGTGAACAATTGCTCAAACCAAACAAATCCCCGGTATCGGAATCCCGGTCCGGGCAATACACGGAAAGTATCTGAGAGATGCTGAGCCACCTCACCTCGTTGTTCCCATTCGCGGAGGTGGCGCAGACCACAGGAAAACTCGGAGGAGGCAGCACCGATCAGCTGGTCTATGCCAGACAGCTGCAGGCGTTGTCATTGATCTTCCACATTCCCCTGGTCTGCTTCGGGATCGCATTCCCGGCGATGGTCCTCTTCACCGAGGGCCTCTACCTCCGCACAGGTGACCTGCTCTACAAACGCATCGCGAAGCGGTGGTCGAAGGTGATCATCCTTTTCTTCGCGATCGGTGTAGTGACGGGCACGATTCTCACGTTCGAGTTCGGAATTCTCTGGCCGAACTTCATGGCCACGTTCGGCGACGTCTTCGGGCTCGCGTTCGGGCTTGAAGGTCTCGCGTTCTTCGTCGAGGGAATTTTCATCGCGATCTACGTCTACGGCTGGGACAAGCTGTCGCCGAAAGTGCACTTCCTTTCGGGCATCCCGATCGCCGCGGCCGGCGTGCTCGGATCGACGATGATCCTCGCCGTCAACGGTTGGATGAACAACCCCGTCGGCTTCGACGTCGTGAACGGAGCGATCGTCAACATCAACCCTTGGCGAGCCCTGTTCAACGACTTCTTCTGGCACGAGCTCGCGCACATGTACCTGGCCGGCTACATCGTCGTCGGCTTCCTCGTCGCCAGCGTTTACGCGTGGGCGTGGCTGAAGGGCGACCGCAGCCGCTACGTGCGCACGGCGCTGATCATCCCGCTGACCTTCGCCGCCCTTGTGGCGCCGGTTCAGCTGATCGTCGGTGACTGGGCCGGCCGCGAGGTCGCCCAGGATCAACCGGTGAAGCTCGCGGCGATGGAGGGGCTCGGAACCACGACGAAGGGGGCTCCGTTCACCTTTGGTGGCTACTACGACAAGACCGACAACGAGGTCAAGGGCGGAATCGCGATTCCGAAGATGCTCTCGTTGCTCGCGTTCCACGACCCGAACGCGACGGTTCAAGGACTCGACTCGGTTCCTCCCGACGACCGTCCGGGCCCCGTCAACACCGTTCGCTATTCGTTCCACGTGATGGTCGGAATCGGCACGCTGCTGGCCCTGCTCGGCGTCTGGTACCTGGCGACCTGGTGGAAGAAGCGCGAGCTGCCGAAGAGCAAATGGTTCTACAGAGCCGTCGCCGCGTCGGGCGTGCTGTCCGTCGTCGCGCTACAGGCCGGGTGGATCGTCACCGAGGTCGGCAGGCAGCCCTGGATCGCCTACAACGTGATGCGCGTCGGCGACGCCGTGACTCACGCGAGCGGCATCTGGATCCTGCTCACGGTCGGCGTGTTCGTATACGCCGGCGTGCTGGCGATGGCGATCTGGCTGCTCAGGCGACTCGCCGGTGACGCGGAACATCTGAAAGAAGACGACGCCATGAAGGAGGTGCCGGCATGATCGAGGTCATCTGTCTCGCATTGATGCTGGTCGGAGTGACGCTCTACGCCGTGCTCGGCGGAGCCGACTTCGGCGCCGGCATCTGGGACCTCACGGCCGGCTCGGCCGAGGGCGGCGCGCGCATGCGCGGCGTGATCGAACGAGCGATGGGGCCGGTGTGGGAGGCCAATCACGTCTGGCTGATCTTTGTGCTGGTCGTCTGCTGGACGTGCTTCCCGTCGTTCTTCGGATCGATGATGTCGTCGCTGTGGATCCCGATGGCGATCGCCGCCTTCGGGATCATCCTGCGCGGCAGCGCGTTCGCGCTGCGCGGGCAGGCAGCAACGATGAACGAGGCGCGATTCCTGGGTGCGATGTTCGCGCTCAGCAGCCTGATCGTCCCGTTCGCGTTCGGCACCGTCGCGGGTGGCATCGCCTCCGGGCGAGTCGCTTACGGCAACGCCGAAGTCGATCCGTGGGGCGCGTTCCTCAATCCGTTCTCGATCTACGTCGGCGTGCTGGCGGTCGTGTTCAGCGCCTACATCGCGGCGATCTTCCTGACCGGGGACTCCGAGCGGATGGACGCACCGGACATGGTCGACGCATTCCGCAAACGTGCCCTGGCCAGCGGGACGCTCGCCGGCCTGATGGCGCTCTGCGGATTGATCGTCGCCCACGCCGACGCCGACTACCTGTTCGACGGGCTCACCTCCGGGATGGGCCTGGTCTGCGTGGTGGTCTCGGCGCTGGCCGGGGCGGCGACGATGCTGCTGCTCGTACGCGGGCAGACGCAGTTGCCGCGCCTGACCTCGGCGGTCGCCGTCGGCGCAGTTACGGCCGGCTGGGGCTTCGCGCAGGCGCCGTACATCATCCCGCCCGGTCCCGCCGACAGCGCGACCAAGCTCTCGGCGGTCGCCGGCGCGTCGACGACGCTCTGGTGGCTGTTCGCCGCCGTGATCGTCGCCCTGTGCGTGATCGTCCCGTCGCTCTGGTGGCTCTTCACGCTGACGCTGAAGGGCGACATTGACCCCAACTACAAGGGCTACGAGGACCTCGCCAAGCCCGACAAAGGAGTGAAATCGATCCCATGATGAAGCCGGTGACATTCCTGGTGCTGTTCATCGTCGGCGCGCTCACGATGTTCGCGTTCGACCACACCCTGACCCTGCTGGTCGGGATGGCGCTGCAGATCGCGGCCGTCGTCGTCGGACTGTTCGTGGTCCTGACGCCCGATTTTCTCGGCAGCGACTCCGAGAGCTGAAGCAGTCGATCTAGGTACGACGCGGTTGCCGCCGCGTCGTACCTACGATTGACCCATGACCGACTACCGGATCATGGGCGTCGTGAACGTGACGCCCGACTCGTTCTTCGACGGTGGCGCCCACGACACGCCAGGGCCTGCGGCAGCGCATGCTTCGCAGCTGATCGCGGACGGGGCCGACATCGTCGACATCGGCGGCGAGTCGACGCGCCCCGGGGCGAGCGAGGTGTCGGTGGCCGACGAGATCGCGCGCGTCGTCCCGACGATCGCGCAGATCCGCGCGGCGCATCCCGAGGCGCAGATATCCGTCGACACGATGAAGGCCGAGGTGGCCGCCGCCGCCATCGAGGCCGGGGCTACGTACGTCAACGACGTCACTGCTTTCACCGGCGATCCGGAGATCGCATCGGTCGTCGCCGGCGCGGGCGTCGACTGTTGCTTGATGCACATGCAGGGCGACCCGCGCACGATGCAGGACGATCCGCAGTACCGCGATGTCGTGGATGAGGTTCGGGCCTACCTAGAGACGCGCATGCAGGTCGCAGTCGCGGCGGGGGTGGCCGAGGAGCGCATCCAGCTCGACCCGGGCATCGGCTTCGGCAAGACGCTCGCACACAATCTCGAGCTGCTCGCGCGGCTGGACGAGATCGTTGCGCTCGGATGCCCGGTCGTGATCGGCGTGTCGCGCAAATCGTTCATCTCGCGGATCGCTCAGGACGCAGGGGTGAGCGGGGTGGAGGTGAGCGATCGCCTTCCCGGCACGGTGGCGGCCAACACGCTCGCGTTCGAGCGCGGCGCAAAGGTCTTTCGCGTCCACGATGTGCGCGAGGCCGCGCAGGGCCTCGCCGTCGCAGCCGCCGCGCTCGCGGCTACGCGCTCGCGGGCGTGAGCACCATCACAGGGATCGTCCGCACGCCGGCGGTCTTGTCGGCGTAGATGTCGTAGCCCTCGTAGAGCTTCACCGCCAGCTCGTAGAGCTCGCTGCGTTCCGGCTCCTCGGTCTCGCGCGCCGTGTACTTGCCGTGACCGCCGCGCCAGGCCAGCTCGCCCTCGCCGGCGGCCTTCAGGTTGAGGTACCAGGCGGGGTGACCGGTTCCGCCGAAGTTGGATGCCATCAGCACGACGTCGTCACCGCGTGTGAAATACAGGAGCGTCGTGGTGCGCGGCTCACCGCTCTTTCGGCCGGGCACGGTCAGGTTCACGCGCGGACCGGAACCGAACTGGAGCTTTCCGTTGCTCATCCGGATCATCGCCGGCTCGATGTGGCTGACAACGCGTTTGAAGAACCAGGTGCCCGCCGGCGTCGCGACGGCCTGCTCCATCGCGTGCTGCACGCGCGACTTCTTTTGAAGCGGATCGAATGGCGGGATCGGCTGCATCGGTCTCCAACTTACCGCTTGGCGGGTACGCTGGCGTGCGTGATCAGCGACGACAAACCTGAACTGCCCGAGGACGACCAGCGTCCGGCCGACGAGGACCTTCCGGTCGACGACGTCGACGAGGACGATGACGACGAGGAGGACGAGGACGGCGAGGGCGAGACTGCGGTCTCGATCGACATCACCGGCTTGAACGTCTACACGCACCACGGCGTCACGGCGGCCGAGCAGGAGGTCGGGCAGCGCCTGCTGATCGACGTGGGTTTCGAGCTCGACGTCTGCGACGCGACAGTGACCGACTCGATCGACGACACAGTCGACTACGGCGCGGTGTGCGAGCAGGTGTGGCTGGCGGCGCAGAAGCGCTCTTACAAGACTCTGGAAAGGCTCTGCAGCGCGATCTGCGACCACCTGATGGATCACTTCGGGGTCGACTCGGTGATGGTCCGCGCGACCAAGCCCGAGCCGCCGATCCCGCTGCCGGTCGGTGACGTGGCGGTGGAGGTATGGAAGGAGCGGTAGGAGAGCCCGACGACGGTCGCGGGCTGCTCGCCGGCCTGGCCGCTGCGGCGGTGCCGCTCTTCTGGCTGACGGTGTTGATGGTGATCGGAGTGGTCGAACTGCTCGTCGACCCCGATCACGAGAGCGACGCGGGCCCACTGCTCAATGCGGCCAGCTGGCTCTGGTTCGGATTCGGCGTATTCGCCGTGCCGGTCTGTTCGGCCTTCGTCGCCCGTTACTTCGGATCACCGCTCCGCGGTCAGATCATCATCGGCGCTTGCGCACTGCTGGTTCTTTTCGCCGGCGCATGGCTCGAGTCGCTGCTCTGGTCGAACGTCCTGTACGACGCGGTTACCGGATGAGCATCGGCTACCTCGGACTCGGATCGAACGTCGGCGACAGCGTCGCCAACCTGCGCGAGGCCTGTCATGAACTCGGCGAAGAGGGCATCGTGCTGCTCGCGCGTGCGTCGATCTACGTCACCGCGCCGCAGGGCGAGGTGCTCGATCAACCCGACTTCTACAACTCGGCGCTGAAGATCGAGACGCACCTCGGCCCGCTCCAACTGCTCGAGGTCTGCAAGTCGATCGAACACCGCATGGGGCGCGACCCGGACGGGCTGCGCCACGGACCGCGGCCGATCGACATCGACCTGCTGATGCTCGGCGAGGAGCCCTACGAGTCCGAACGCCTCACGCTCCCGCACCGAGAGATCGGCACGCGCCGGTTCGTGCTCGCGCCGCTGCTCGAGATCGAGCCGGATCTGACCCTGCCCGGCGGGGTACGCGCCGACAGTTTTCTCGGCGACGTCTCTGGCCAGCGGGTCGAGCGCGCCGAAGTCAGCTGGTGACGGCGGCGCCGCGCGCGGCGTTCACGTCGGTCAGCCAGGCCGCGGGGAGCACACCTTCGGGCACCCAACCCTGCGGGTCGCCGAACAGCTCCCGTGACTTGCGGCCCGCGGGACGCGAGTCGATGAACGGCTTCAGATCACCGAACGAGCGCAGCAGCCAGACGTTTGAGAGCACCGTGAGGTCCGCCGCGTTCACGTTCTCGCCGCCGATCACGCCGGCGGATATGTAGTCGCCGATCTCGTCGATGTATCCCGGCAGCCGTTCGAGATCCTCCCGGACCTGGTCGTCGGTGACGGAGTTCATCCGGCGCTCGATCCAGAGGATCGGTGCCGAGGTCGCGACGACGAGTTTCTCGGGAAGTTTCGTCGTGAAGCCCGAGTCGAACGAGGGGAGAGAATCGGGGTGGAGGGTCAGCGCCTTCCACGCAACCCGCCGCGCGAGGTTCTGGAGCTCGCCGAGGCCCCAGTTCTCGGCCGCGAGAACGCGCTCGCGCTCGCCGGCGCGCGCCGGAAACAGCGGCGGCTCAGGGATGAGCGCGTCGAGTGCGCGCAGGCACTTGGCCGTGGTCTGAACCTTCTGCGGCGCACCTTCGGCTTTGATCTTCATCGCCGGAACGGTGCGCTCGCCGAACATCAGCGTCATCGCGATCGGCTGAGTTCCCGGCGGCAGGTCGACGATCTTCGGCTCGATGCCCTTCAGCCGGGCCGCCTTGATGACCGCCTCGCTGGGGTGCGAACTCGGCACGCGATAAATCGTCACCTTCATCGCCGGGGATCATTGCAGAACGCAACCACGCGTGCGCCGCGTCCTCTAGGCTCCCGCCCGAGATGCTGCTCGTCATTGACATCGGAAACACCCAGACTCACCTGGGTGCGTACCAGAACGGCAAGCTGCTTGAGCACTGGCGCCACGCCACCGAGCGCGATGCAACGGCCGACGAGCTCGCGTCGACATACACGAACCTTCTCGCCCTGCGCAATCTGAGCTTCGGCGATCTCGACGACGTGATCGTCAGCAGCACGGTCCCGAAGGTCGTTCCCGAGTACGTCGAGATGACCGAGCGCTACCTCGGCGAGCAGTGCCTCGTCGTCGGTCCCGGTCTGAAGACCGGCATGCCGATCCGCGTCGAAAACCCGCGCGAACTGGGCGCCGACCGCCTTGTCAACGCGGTTGCCGCATACGACCGCCTCGGCGGCCCGTGCGTCGTGGTCGACTTCGGTACGGCGATCACGTTCGACGCGATCAGCGCGGATGGGGAGTACCTCGGCGGAATCATCGCGCCGGGGGTCGAGATCTCACTCAATGCGCTCACGGAGCGCGCGGCCAAGCTTCCGCAGGTCGAGCTGACCGAGCCCGACCGGTTGATCGGCCGCACCACGATGGAGGCGATCCAGGCCGGCGTGATCTACGGCTTCGCCTCCCAGATCGACGGCATTGTCGAGCGGATGCGCGACGAGCTTGGCGAGGAGACCCAGGTGATCGCGACCGGCGGGCTCTCCGGGCACATCGTGCCCTTCTGCGACCAGGTCGAGCTGACCGACGACATGCTGACGCTCGACGGCCTGCGCCTGATCTACGAGCGCAATCCCTCGAACTGACCGGTCGCGCCTACTGGCGCTGGCCGAACTGGTTCACAAAGACGACGAACGGGCCGCCCGACTGCGCGTAGGCGCCGCCGACGTTGCCGTCCGACCAGACCGCCGCGACAGCTTGGTCGCGGAAGCCCTTGGTGAGGATGTTCTTGCGGTGGCCGGGCGAGTGCATCCAAAGCCGGACCATCTTTTTCGGTGTGGCGATGTTTGAGCTGGCCCACGCGAGGTTCTCGCCGAGCGCGTAGCCGAGTGCGCCGTCGGCGTAGCCGAAGCGGAGGATCCGGTCGCCGAAGTCCGGCCCGCCCTGCCGGTTGTGATCGAAATACTCGTGCGTGAGCATGTCGTCGGCCTGCCAGTCCGAGGACTTGAAGAGGAAGCTGTTGGCGGCCATCGGCTTGAGGCCCCTGCGCTTGCGCTGGATGTTCACCAGGCAGCGCGTTGCCTTCTGCAGTTTTGGCATGTCTGCGGCCGACTTGGGCACGTAGTTGGCCCACGCGCACCGGCCGCCCTTCTTGACCGACTTGGTCTTGGCGTCGGCGCGCGGCGCGAAGGCCCAGACGGCGATCACGACGGCCAGCACGAGGGCTACTCGCAGCGTCTTCAGAATCGTCCTTGTCTGCACTTGTGGTGAATCGGCGGCCCGGTCACTAACCTGAAACGCCATGGCCAATCTCCATGAAAAATGGGTCCTCGGAGGCGTCGAGGTCAAGAACCGGGTGCTGCTCGCTCCGCTCGCGGGGATCGGCAACTGGTTCGTTCGCCTCCAGGCCAAGCGCTACGGCGCCGGCCTCACCGTTTCGGAGATGATCTCCAGCCACGGCCTCGCCTACGGAGACAATCGTACGAAATCTGAATTTCTCCGGCTTCACCCGGATGAGGGGCCGACAAGCGTGCAGCTCTTCGGCGCCGATCCCGCGATCATGCGTGAAGCGGCGGCGATGGTCGCCGACGCCGGCGCGGACCTGATCGACCTCAACATGGGCTGTCCGGTCAAGAAGGTCTGCCGCACCGGCGCGGGCTCGGCCCTGCTCACCGACCCCGATCTCGCGGTCTCGATCGCCGAGGCCGCCAAGGAGGGGAGCGGACTCCCCGTGACGGTGAAGCTTCGCCCCGGAATCAAGCCCGGCGAGCGCAGCGGCGTGGTCGTGGCCGAACGTCTGGCCGCCAGCGGCGCCGTCGCAGGAATCGCCTTTCACCCGCGCCACGCCAGCCAGCAGCACAAGGGGCTCCCCGACTACGAACTCGCCCGCGAACTCGTCGAATCGCTTGACGTGCCGGTACTGATCAGCGGTGGGTTGATGAGCGAGGAAAAGGCTCACAAAGTCATGAACACGACCGGGGCCGAAGCGATTCTGCTCGCGCGCGGGTCTCTGGGCAATCCTTGGCTGTTCGAGCGCGTGCTCGGTGAGCGCGAGGGGCTGCCGACCTTCGAAGAGGTGATCGACGAGGTCCAGTGGATCATCGAC
Source organism: uncultured Thermoleophilaceae bacterium (assembly GCA_964455545.1). GTDB lineage: Bacteria > Actinomycetota > Thermoleophilia > Solirubrobacterales > JACPNS01 > JACPNS01. The sequence goes on from CAYVWQ010000017.1 coordinate 33,682, forward strand.
CGCGCGGGCGAGCACTACGAGGATGAGCGCGCAGCTCGTTATCTGCGCAAGTTCTACCCCTGGTACCTCGAGCGCCTCAAGGAGATCGACGGCGAATACTTCACCCGCGCGAAGATCAACGAGGTCAACCAGGCTCTGCAGCAGACGCCCACGCTCGACGACGCCCGCGCGGTGTTCGCGGGCCTCGAACAGCCCATCGCCGCCTGACTATTCGGTGACTCACCAGTCAGCAGGGCCCGTGGGCGCTGTCTGTATACTGCCGCGCTTCAATGGCCAAAGAAACCATCGTCACAGAAGAGGGCTACGAGAAGCTCAAGGCCGAGATCGAGGATCTCTCCGGTCGCGGACGCCGCGAGGTCGCTGAGCGCATCAAAGAGGCCCGCGACTTCGGCGACATCAGCGAAAACGCCGAGTACGACGCCGCCAAGAACGATCAGGCGATGCTCGAAGCCCGCATCGCGACGCTCGAGGAGCGCCTTCGCGGCGCCACGATCGTCCACGCCGACGAAATCGAGAGCGACGTGGTGCAGGTCGGCGTGACGGTGCATCTCAAGGACCAGAAGACGAGCAAGTCGGTCAAGTACCAGATCGTCGGATCCTCCGAGGCCGACCCGCTCTCCGGCAAGCTCTCGAACGAGTCTCCGATCGGCAAGGCCCTGATCGGTCACAAGCGCAACGACATCGTCAAGGTGCCGGTGCCGCGTGGTCCTCAGCGCCAGTTGAAGATCACCAAGATCGAGGCCTAGTCCGCCTGCTGCGGTCCGCGCGATGGCTTCCGCAGACAAACTCCACGAGAAGATCCTGCCGGTCGGCGAATCGACGCTGCATCGCGGAGAGAAGCTGCTCGGCGTGGTCGCCGCCACTTCGGCCAAGCTCTACGGCGGCAAGACCTATGTGATCGTCGTGACCGACAAGCGCCTTGTTTTCCAGCCGACCGGCGCCGGTTGGGAGCCGATGGGCCGGGCGATCCCGCTGCACCCCGACGAGATCGAGGAGTACGAAATGCGCGGCATGGCGCCACGTGCGCTTCGCGGTCCGCTCAAGGGATTCTCAAAGGGCGGCTTTCGCGTCGACATCAAGACAACCGATGACCGTCCGTTTCAGCTGATGGGCTGGACCGGTGAGGGGCCGTTGGGCCGGATGGGCGGCGGCAAGGCGCAGAGCGAAGGGGTCGCGGCGCTGAGCGACTGGCTCGACGCGATCGACATGGGAGACTGACGCGATGAGCGCCTCCGACCGACTCACCGAGATGCTTGAGCCGATCGGACGCGCGAGCGTCGCTCCGGACGAAGAGCTGCGCGGCGTGCTTGCCGCGAGTGAGGTCGGGATGTTCAGCGGACACACACGTGCCGTGGTCGTCACCGATCGTCGCCTGCTGATTCAGGGCGTCGACCGGCACTGGCACGCGAAGGGCGAGCCGCTGGCGATCACGCCGGGGGACCTGGCGGAGGCGAAGGTGACCGGACTGGGCGACGACTGGTACAACACCGCGATCTCGCTGGCAAACCATTCGGGTTACACGGTGCGTCTGAAGCTCGCCGACGGACGCAAGCTCAAGCTGATGGCGATGTCGGGCGAGGGGAAGCTGCTCGGAGCGCTCGGCGGCGGCGAATTCCAGGCGCGCGGCGCTCAAGCACTGCTCGAGTGGCTCCAGGCTCAGTCTTCGGCGAGCCGCGCCAGCTTGTAGAGCATCCGCTTCGCGTACACGTTCCAGACGCGGGCCAGGACCCAGATGATCGGCTGCGCGCCGGGCTTCGACGCCCAGTCGTAGGTCCAGCGGATGTGCGTGCCGCCGCCCATCGGCTCGAACACGAACTCGCCCTTGGCGTGTTTGACGAGCGATCCGAGCGGACCGCTGAACGGTCCGACCGTGTAGTTGAAGCTGTGCGGGCGGTCGACCGCGTCGATCACCTCGGCGGTCTCGTTCCCGTCGGCCAACTTGAAGCGCCGCGTCTGGCCTGCGGCGTCCCACGGACCGCTCTGGTCCTCGGTGCTGGTGACGGCCGGAATCAAAGGGGGGAGGCCGGTGAAGATCGACGGGATGTCTACCGGGATGATCACATCCCACGCGCGGTCGATGTCGACCTTCGCCCATTCGCTGTTTCGGACGGTGAATCCCCTCACAGACACACGGCGGAGACTAGTCTCCCCGGTCGCAATGAACGACACGCCGAACAACACCGGAACTCCCGACGCGCCGCCCGACGGACCGGCCGAGCACGAGCTGATCGCCGAACGCAAGGCGAAGCTCGCGCGCCTGCGCGAAGCCGGGATCGAGCCGTTCCCGCACGACTTTCCCGGTGTCGTGCCGAGCGAAGAGGTGCGCGGTAACCACGAGGGCCTCGAGCCCGGCACCGAGACCAACGTCGCCTACCGCGTGGCCGGTCGCCTGGCAGCCCGACGCGGCCACGGCAAGGCCGCCTTTCTCGACGTGATTGACCGAAGCGGCAAGATGCAGGTGCACGCGCGTGCCGACCTGCTCGGCGAGGAGTCGTTCGAACAGCTTGTGTCGCTCGACCTCGGCGACATCGTCGGGATCGACGGCGACGCGTTCGTGACCAAGCGCGGCGAGCTTTCACTGGCAGCGACCGGATGGACCCTGCTCGCAAAGTCGCTTCGCCCGCCGCCGGACAAGCACCACGGTCTCGCCGATGTTGAGACGCGCTACCGCCACCGCGAGCTCGACCTGATCGCCAACGAGGAAGCGCGCGAACTGTTCATCCTGCGCAGCAAAGTGATCTCGTTGGTTCGACGCTGGCTCGACGACCGCGGATTTCTCGAGGTTGAGACGCCGGTGCTTCAGCCGATCTACGGCGGCGCGCTGGCAAGACCGTTCACGACGCACCACAACGCGCTCGACCGTGAGTTCTATCTGCGTATCGCCACCGAGCTGTACCTCAAACGCCTGATCGTCGGCGGCCTCGAGAAGGTCTACGAGCTTGGCAAGGATTTTCGCAACGAAGGCATCAGCCACAAGCACAACCCCGAGTTCACGATGCTCGAGACCTACGAGGCATACGCGGACTACGAGGACGTGATGGACATGGTCGAGCAGCTCGTCTCGTGGCTCGCCGACGAGGTCGGCTACGAGGGCGAGCTCAAGTTCGCCGCGCCGTGGCCGCGCGTCCCGCTCGCCGAGGCGATCAAGGAGCAGACGGGCTTGGACGTGCTGGAGCTACGCGACCGCGAGGCGCTGGCCGCAGCGATGGTCGAGAAGGGCTTCCACAACGAACTGCCGACCGACTCCTGGCCGCAGCTCGTCGACGAGCTTCTCAGCAAGCACGTCGAACCGAAGCTGATCCACCCGACCTTCATCACCGACTATCCCGTCGAACTCTCGCCGTTCGCGAAGGAGCACCGCAGCAAGCCCGGCCTGACCGAGCGCTTCGAGGTGTTCGCAGAGGGGATGGAGTTCGGCAACGCCTTCTCAGAGCTCAACGACCCGCAGGTCCAGCGCGAGCGTTTCGAAGCGCAGGTGCGCCTGGCCGACGAGGGCGACGACGAGACCCAGCCGTTCGACGAGGCCTTCCTGCAGGCGCTCGAGCACGGCATGCCGCCGACTGGCGGTCTCGGCATCGGGATCGACCGACTGGTGATGCTTCTGAGTGGACGGCACGGTATTCGTGAGGTCGTGCTCTTTCCCGCTATGCGGGATTAGTGCTTGCGGGGCTTCTTGCCCTTTGAGATCACGAGAACGAATCGGCCGTCGGCTCTGCGGAAGGCGCGGATCACGCGGCCCTTCTTGACGGACCTCGAGCGGGCGTGGCGGATGGAAGCGATTTGGCACCCGGCCGTGAGCAGCCTTGTTCGCGCGCTCCGGAGGCTACGACGAATCACCTTCGGCGGCAGCGCGCAAGGTGCGGCCGACGCGGTCACAGCTACGACCGGCGCGGGTGGCTCGGGGACGATCGTGACGGATTCGGTGTCGACCGATTCGCCTCCGACGCGGCTCACCAATTCTTCCACGGAGCAGAAAACCGTCTTGCCGAGATAATCCGCAGTGAGGTCGATCGACTGCTTGAACACGATGTCCTTCCAGGGAGCGCTGAACGGGTCGGCAGTGAATCCATTCCAGATGAAATGAGGCAAGGCGGTGACGTTCCAGACACCCGGGTTGCAGATAAGCGTGTGCCCTGGGTATGGGCTCCCCTCGATCGATGGGCGCACGAGGTTGATTGCGGGTGGTCCACGCGTGGAGGACGACGCCGAGTAGCCTGGAACGACCTTTGTGGGTGTTTCGAGATGGAACTCGTAGTAAACGGTGCCACCCGCGTAATCGGCCTCGAGACCTGCAACATAGTCCTCCGCCGAGTTCGCAGGAACGATCTTCGGCTCGCTCGATTTCCCGTATGCCGGCGATCCGCCGTACTCAAACCAAGCTGTCGCGGGCTCATCTCCGGTGACGATCCGAATTCGCGGACTTACGTGGGAAGAGCCGATGGACGCGGTGTCGCTTTGAATCGACCATGTGGGAAGGTCGCTGTCGACCGCGTGCGCCGGCGCGACGACAGCGACGAACATCGCAAAGGCCGCTGCAAGTGGGATGAGAAACTTCATATGCCGAGAGACGAACTGGCCTCAGCATAACTGCGTAGAGCAGTTCCGGCCAGCTCGTCTCTCGGCGAAGTGTCAGGCGACGGCTTCCGCGAGGTTCTCAAGCATGCTCGTCCAGCCCTTGCGCTCGCTGAACGGCGTCGCGTCGCGTCCGGCGGAGAGGTCGCGGTGCGTCACGCAAATTCCGCGAAATGCCGAGGTTTCAACTTGCAACCGCTGGCAACCGCCGTCCCGCCCGCTGTTAACCTTTGTCACTCGAACCGGCAAACAGCTTTTCGGCCACGTTAAGAACGCCAGGTGTGTCTGGCAAGTCACCCCAGAGCGGCCGATACAAACAGCCACAGAGCCCACCGCGAGAGGTCCGGCGCGGGTAACTCGGCACCCAGGCGTAAGGAGCAAGAAATGTTTGAACGGTTCACTGAGCGCGCACGACAAGTCGTCGTCCTGGCCCAAGAAGAGGCCCGCACTCTCAAGCACAACTACATCGGGACGGAGCACATCCTTCTCGGACTCCTGCGTGAAGAAGAAGGCCTGGCTGCCCGTGTCCTTGAGTCCCTCGACATCACCGTAGAGCGCGTGCGTGCGCAGGTCGTGCGGATCGTCGGCTCCGGTGAGGAAGTCACTTCAGGCCAGATCCCCTTCACTCCGCGCGCCAAGAAGGTTCTTGAGCTCGCCCTGCGCGAAGCCCTGAGCCTCGGCCACAACTACATCGGCACCGAGCACATCCTGCTCGGCCTGGTTCGCGAGAACGAGGGCGTCGCCGCCCGGATCCTGCTGGACTTCGACGCCGACTCCGAGAAGATCCGCAACGAGGTCGTGCGCATGCTCTCCGGCCCCGGTGGCCGCCGCAGTGGCAGCTCCGGAAGCTCCGGCTCCGGCCAGAGCTCCGGCTCCGGCGAGGGCAAGAAGAACTCCAAGCTGCTCGACCAGTTCGGTCGCAACCTCACCAAGCTCGCCGTCGACGGCAAGCTCGACCCGGTCGTCGGACGCGAGCACGAGATCGAGCGGCTGATGCAGATCCTCAGCCGCCGCACCAAGAACAACCCGGTGCTCGTCGGCGAGCCCGGCGTCGGCAAGACCGCCGTTGTCGAGGGCCTGGCGACGAAGATCTCCAACGGCGAGGTCCACGAGTTGCTGCGCGACAAGCAGATCTACACGCTCGACCTCGCGGCGCTCGTCGCGGGTTCGAAGTACCGCGGTGAGTTCGAGGAGCGCCTCAAGAAGGTGATGAAGGAGATCACCCAGCGCGGCGACATCATCCTCTTCATCGACG
>CAYVWQ010000018.1:0-35734 GCA_964455545.1 uncultured Thermoleophilaceae bacterium
AGTCCCCAACTGAATGCTGGCAACATAGGACGGGGGTTGCGCTCGTTGCGGGACTCAACCCAACATCTCACGACACGAGCTGACGACAGCCATGCACCACCTGTATTGCTGCCCCGAAGGGAGTCTGTGTTTCCACAGAGGTCAGCAGTATGTCAAGCCCAGGTAAGGTTCTTCGCGTTGCGTCGAATTAATCCACATGCTCCGCTGCTTGTGCGGGTCCCCGTCAATTCCTTTGAGTTTTAGCCTTGCGGCCGTACTCCCCAGGCGGGTCACTTAACGCGTTAGCTACGACACGGGGGGAGTCGACACCCCCCACATCTAGTGACCATCGTTTACGGCGTGGACTACCAGGGTATCTAATCCTGTTTGCTCCCCACGCTTTCGCGTCTCAGCGTCAGTTACGTCCCAGAGAGCTGCCTTCGCCGTTGGTGTTCCTCCTGATATCTGCGCATTTCACCGCTACACCAGGAATTCCACTCTCCTCTTCCGTACTCAAGTCACGCAGTATCCACCGGCTTTCGAAGGTTGAGCCTCCGACTTTCACAGCAGACTTACGTAACCGCCTACACGCGCTTTACGCCCAATGATTCCGGACAACGCTCGCCCCCTACGTATTACCGCGGCTGCTGGCACGTAGTTAGCCGGGGCTTCTTCTGAAGGTACCGTCAGTCGAAGCGGCTATTCACCGTCCAACCTTCATCCCAACTGAAAGAGGTTTACAACCCGAAGGCCGTCTTCCCTCACGCGGCATTGCTGCATCAGGCTGTCGCCCATTGTGCAAGATTCCCCACTGCTGCCTCCCGTAGGAGTCTGGGCCGTGTCTCAGTCCCAGTGTGGCTGATCGTCCTCTCAGACCAGCTACGCATCGTCGCCTTGGTAGGCCTTTACCCCACCAACTAGCTAATGCGCCGCAGGCTCCTCCAATAGCGGATAGCCGAAGCTCCCTTTACTTACTCCTCTTGTGAGAAGCAAGCACATCCGGTATTAGCTCGAGTTTCCTCGGGTTATTCCGGTCTACTGGGCAGATTGCCCACGTGTTACTCACCCGTTCGCGGCTTTGCCCCAAAAAGGTTCGTCGCTCCACTTGCATGTGTTAAGCATGCCGCCAGCGTTCGTCCTGAGCCAGGATCAAACTCTCCGTGAAAGGAACGGCCGAAGCCGTTCATCAGGAAAGTTGTCATACCGGATGACACTCGATGTACACAGTGAGTGTCGGGTGATGACAGGGTTTGTTCAGTGCTGCCGGCAAGCCGGATGCCTGAACCCACTCCCCGTGCTCCTGTAAAAGACACGGCGAATGGTGTGATTCTTAGCTCTGATGGCGTCAGATCCGAAGATCCGACCCATTCAGACAAAATCTGGACCGACAAATGGTTGTGGACCATTCATCGTTCACGCTGTTGAGTTTTCAAGGACCGATGCTGTCGCTCTGACAGCGGGAAACGGGCAAAAGAAAAGCCTCTCGACGGAGAGGCCCCAGATAACTGCCGCAGGTCATTTGAGGCGACCTACGCCTGGGGATTACTCCTGATGTCAGAAAGAAGCGTCACTAATGGACTCGTTTCCGGCTTCACAAAGGTAGCACAGGTTTCGACAACTCTGTGGCCGAATTCGATTGAGTTGAGATTCAGCTTGCGCGAAGGCGCTTGAAGCGTCGCTTCCCCACCTTCAGCACTCGTCCATCGAGCTCTGAGGGCTGGAAATCGAGCTGGTCGGCGGCGACCGTCTGGCCGTCCAGCGATGTGCCGCCCTGGCTGATCATGCGGCGAGCTTCGGAGCGCGAAACGCCGAACGCATCGGCCACGACGGCGGGAAGGTGCACCTTTGCTCCGTACTCGGTCAGCTCGAAGTCCTCGATCTCTTCGGGGATGTCGTGCGACTTGAACAGCCGGTCGAAGTGGGCCTCGGCGGCGGTCGCGTCGTCCGCGCTGTGGAAGCGTTCGACGATCGCGCGGGAAAGTGCGCGCTTCTGCTGGACCGGCGGCAGGTCGACGTTCGGTTCTTCGCCGAGAAGCAGGTCGTAGTACTGGGGCATCACCTCGTCGGGGATGCTCATCACCTTGCCGAAGATCTCCTCCGGAGGTTCGGTCACGCCGATGTGGTTGCCGAGCGACTTGCCCATGCGGCGGACTCCGTCCGTGCCGGGAAGGATCGGCATCGTGAGCACCGCTTGCGGCGCCATGTCATGCGCCGTCTGGATGTCCCGGCCGAGCAGCAGGTTGAACTTCTGGTCGGTCCCGCCGAGCTCGACGTCGGCCTCGACGGCGACCGAGTCGTACGCCTGGAGCAACGGGTAGAGCAGCTCGAGCAATGCGATCGGCGTGCCTTCGGAGTAGCGCTTCGAGAAGTCTTCGCGCTCGAGCAGCTGGGCCACGGTCGGCAGGCGCATCAGCTTGAACAGGTCCATCATCGTCATGTCGAGCCACTCGCTGTTGCGGCGGACCTCGACGCGGTCGGCGTCGAGCACCTTGAAGGCCTGCTCCTGGAAGGTCGCGGCGTTGGCGTCGATCTCCTCCGGTGACAACTCCGGCCGGGTCTTGGAGCGGCCGCTCGGATCCCCGACGCGGGCGGTGTAGTCGCCGAGGATCAGGACGACCGTGTGCCCGGCGTCCTGGAATTCGCGCAGCTTGGTCAGTACGACGGTGTGGCCAAGGTGGATGTCCGGGGCCGTCGGATCTATCCCCAACTTGACACGCAGCGGACGGCCGGCCTCTTCGGCTGCCTTCAGCTTGGCCTCGAGGGCTCCGGCCGGCAGGGCGTCGACGGCGTTGCGCTCGAGGCGCGCGGCGAGCTGTTCGGGGGTTGCCACGGCGCGATACTAACTAGCGCTGAAATCGGAAATCAGACCGAAACGGCCGCCGCACTGCGTTGTTATGGTCATCGAGTTCGCTGGGCGAGGCACACCCCATACCGCCAGCCCCCAAGAGATCATGGCTCCGAACGATCCCCCGACAGACAAGACCGCAGACGCTGCTGCGACGCGCATGACCGACCGCGCCAAGGCCGAGGCCGCTGCACGCCAGCGTCCGCGCGTCAAGAAGTGGCGGATCCTGCTGATCACGGGGGGCCTGCTGATCCTCGCCGGCATCTCGACGGTGTTCGGGATGATGATGGCCGTCGCAAGCGAGCTTCCCAAGCTTGAGGACAAGGAGCAGTACAAGGTCGCCAAGGCGTCGATCATGTACGACGACCAGGGGCGTGTGATCACGCGCCTGCGCAACAACGAGAACCGCATCATCGTCCCCTCCGACAAGATCTCCGTGACGATGAAACAGGCCGTCGTCTCGACCGAGGACCGCCGCTTCTGGGAACACCGCGGCATCGACTTTCGCGGTATCGGCCGCGCCGTGGCCGCGGACATCTCCGGATTCGGCGCCAAGCAGGGCGCGTCGACGATCACGCAGCAGTTCGTCAAGAACGCGCTTGCCGCGAGCAGCAACCGAACTGTGATGCAGAAGCTGCGCGAGGCGGCTCTTGCCTACCACCTCGAGAAGGAATGGACGAAGGACAAGATCCTCACCGAGTACTTGAACGCGATCTACTTCGGCAACGGGGCCTACGGAATCGAATCCGCGGCCGAGACCTACTTCGCCACCGCGCACCCGGGCTGCGCGCCCAACTGCGCCGAGTCGCTCGCGCCCTGGGAGGCCGCGATGCTCGCCGGCGTGATCGCCTCGCCGAGCGCCTACGACCCGGTCGTCTTCCCGACCAACGCGACCGAGCGTCGCAACCTCGTGCTGACCAACATGTACAACCAGGGCTACATCACCAGCGAGCAGTACGAGAAGGGCAAGCTCGAGGCGGTGCCGACGGCCTCCGAGATCACTCGACCGAAGGAAGATTCGGCGGCGCCCTACTTCTCGACCTGGGTGCGCCAGCAGCTCGTCGACCGTTACGACGCCGGCGCCGCATTTGGCGGTGGCCTGCGTGTCCACACGACACTCGACCTCGACATGCAGCGTGCTGCCGAGCAGACGATCCAGCGGATCCTCCCCTACGGCGGCCCGAGCGCTTCGCTCGTCGCGATCGAGAACAAGACCGGAAAGGTCCGCGCGCTTGTCGGCGGCACGGACTACGAGAAGACTCCTTTCAACCTCGCCACACAAGGGCAGCGGCAGCCGGGATCTTCATTCAAGCCGTTCACCCTGATCGGCGCCCTGCGCAAGGGCTATGGCCTCGGCTCAACCTGGGAGTCCTCCCCGATCGGCAAAAAGGGCAGCGGGACTTACATCAAGAACTACGACGACAGCTATCTCGGCGCGACCAGCCTGCTCAACGCGACGACCACTTCCGACAACACAGCTTTCGTGCGCGTCGGCTGGCGGGTCGGCGTCAACCCGATCGCTCGTCTGGCGAAATCGATGGGCATCACCACGCAGATCTCGCGCAACACGGCGATGATTCTCGGCGGTCTGCGCGAGGGCGTGACGCCGCTCGAAATGGCTTACGCATACACGTCGATCGCCAATGAAGGGCGTCGCCCGGTCGGCACGCTCGCTCCTGACGACAACTCTCCCGTCGCGATCGACAAGGTCATCCAGAACGGAAAGATCTTCCGCAAGCAGCGTGACCGCACGTCCTACGACCGCGTGTTCAGCAAGTCCGTCGGCCAGCAGGCCCAGGAGGCGATGCGTTCGGTCGTGACCAGCGGTACGGGCAAGAAGGCCGACCCCGGATTCTGGGTCGCCGGTAAGACCGGAACCACCGAGAACTACGGTGACGCCTGGTTCGTCGGGTTCGACGAGAACTACTCGATCGCGATCTGGGTCGGGTATCCGGACAAGGTGACTCCGATGCTCACGGAGTTCGACGGTGAGCCCGTCGCCGGCGGAACCTATCCGTCACTGATCTTTGCGTCGTTCATCCAGCAGATGCGCGACATCGCAGCTGCCCATCGCGCCGGCAAGAAAGGCGCGACCGCGGAAGTCACCGCTCCGGTCGACGGCGGATACAGCCTGGGAGACGGCCAGAGCGACGGCGGCGACACCGGCGGCGACACTGGCACGACGCGCCAGCGCGGCAACACCAACCAGGGTGGCGATGGCGGCGGTGGCGGGAACAACACCGGCGGCAATGGCGGAAACGGCGGGAACAACACCGGCGGCAACGGCGGTGGCGGTGACGGTGGCGGCGGAAACGGTGGCGACACCGGCGGCAACGATGGCGGCGGCGGTGAAAACACCGGCGGTGCCGGAGGTGGCGCTGCCCCCGGCTAGCTAGAGGCTCGCGAGGGTTTCGCGAGCCAACTCGAGCTGCCGCTCAAGTGAAGCGGAAGATGTTCCGCCCTCCGAGACCTTGCTCTCGAGCCAACCGTTGCCGGCAAGGAGCGCCCGGTAATCATCCCCCAGTTGATCGCTGAAGCCGGCGAGCTCCGCGTCGCTCAGTTCACTGAGGTTGCGGCCGCTGCCAACGGCCTCGCGCACGAGCGACCCGACAATGCCGTGGGCCTCGCGAAACGGAACGCCTTTGCGCACGAGCAGGTCGGCGATGTCGACCGCGGCGAGCAACTCGTCGCCGGACGCCTCTGCCATGCGCTCGCTCTTGAAGGCCATCCCCGCGAGCATGCCGGTCGCCGCGTCGAGGCACAGTTCGAGCGTGTCAACGGCGTCGAACAGCGCCTCCTTGTCCTCCTGCATGTCCTTGTTGTAAGTCAGCGGGAGTCCGTGCATCACGCCGAGCAGCGTGTTGAGCGACGCGACGACGCGCGGCGCCTTTCCGCGCAGGAGCTCGGCAGCGTCGGGGTTCTTTTTCTGCGGCATCAGGCTCGAGCCGGACGCAAACCCGTCAGAAACCTCGGCAAAGCCGAACTCTTCGCTCGACCAGAGGACGATCTCGGCGCCGATGCGCGAGAGGTGGGTTGCACAGATCGCGGCCGCGCTCAGGTAGTCGAGCACGAAGTCGCGGTTGGCGACCGCGTCCATCGAGTTGGGCGCCACGCGATCGAATCCGAGCTTCTCGGCAACCCGATTGCGGTCGGTCTCGAAGTTGGCCCCCGCGATCGCGCCGGCACCCAGAGGCAGAACCGAAGCGGCTGCGGCAGCGGACTTGAAGCGCTGCATGTCGCGCTCGAACATCCAGAAATAGGCGAGCAGGTGATGGCCGAGGTAGACCGACTGGGCGCGCTGTAGGTGGGTGTAGCCGGGCATCGGCGACGCCTTGTGCTCTTCGGCCCGGGAGGCGAGCACCTGCATCAACTTTGCAAGCTTGTCGGCGGCGGCGCTCGCCTTACGACGCGTGAACAACGCGACATCCGTCGCGACCTGGTCGTTGCGCGAGCGCGCCGTGTGGAGCTTTCCGCCGGCATCGCCGACCAGCTCGGTCAGGCGACGTTCGATCGCCATGTGGATGTCTTCGTCGTCGTCCTCGAACGGGAAGACTCCGGCGTCAAGCTCCTTTTTCACGGCGGCCAGGCCGGTCTTGATCTGCTCGAGATCCTCGGCGGTGATGATGTGCTGCGCAGCGAGCATCTCGGCGTGAGCAACCGATCCCTCGATGTCCTCGGGATAGAGCCGCTGGTCATAACCGAGCGAGGTGTTGATCGCCTTGAAAAGCGCGTCCTGGGGATCGTCGAAGCGGCCCATCAGCTGATCGCCCCCTCAAGCGCCGTCACGGCGCGCTCGACCTGGTCACGAGTCATGGATGGGAAGAACGGAAGCGCCAGCGATCGCTCGGCGACGCTCTCAGCGATCGGGAAGTCGCCGGGCGCGTACCCGAAGCGCTCGCGGTAGAACGGCTGCAGGTGGATCACCGGCATGTACGGCTTGCTGGCGACGCCATTCTCTTTCAGCCGGCCGATCACTTCGTCGCGGTCGACCCCATCGGGGAGCTGCACCACGTAAACGAACCAGCTTCGCCTGGTCTGGCCCTCATCGGGACACGGCAGCGTGACGCCGTCGATCTGGCCGAGGAGTTCGGAGTACCAACCGGCGACGCCCGCGCGGCGCTCGAGCATGTCGTCGAGTTTCTCCATCTGCGCGATTCCGATCGCGCAGGCGACGTCGCTGAGGCGGTAGTTGAAACCGAGTCGCTCGTGGTCGAGCCAGCCCATGTCGGGCGCGCGACCCTGGTTGCGTTCGCTGTCTATGCGGTCCTTGGTGGCCTTGTCGGGGACGAGCACCATGCCGCCCTCCCCCGTCGCGATCTGTTTGTTCGGGTAAAAGCCGAGCGCGGCGCTGTGCCCGCGAGAGCCGACCACGCGGCCCTCCGCGTCCGTCGCGCCGACGGCTTCGCACGCGTCCTCGACGATCCAGAGATCGTGGTCTTCCGCGATCGCCTCGAAGGCCGGCATGTCGGCGGCCAAGCCGAACAGGTGCACCGGCAGGATGCCCGCCGTGCGCGAGGACACCGCCTGGCGTGCCTTTACGGGATCGAGGTTGAGCGTCACCGGATCGATGTCGGCGAAAATCGGCACGGCCTGCTCGTAGAGCATCACGTTTGCCGACGCGACGAAGCTGAGCGGCGAGGTCACGACCTCGTCGCCGGACCGAATCCCCGCGGCGCGGATCGCCAGGTGCAGACCGGCGGTGCCACTGGACACGGCAGACGCGAACAGCGCGCCGGTGAAGTCTGCGACGGCCTGCTCAAACCGCGGCACGGCGGGCCCGAGCGACAGGACGCCGCTGCTGAGGACCTCGCTCACGAGCTCCTGCTCGCGGGCACCGATCTCCGGACGCGCCATCGGGAGCACTTCGAGCGCTGGAACTGCGTCGTTCATGCGCCCTCTGATTTGGCGGTCGCCGGCTCTGGGGCGCCTTGGCCCGGCTGCATGCCGTACTCGAGCGCGTCGACGAGCGCCAGCCAAGAAGCCTCGATGATGTTCTCGGAGACGCCGATCGCGCCCCATGTCGCCGCACCGTCGGAAGCGTCGAGCAGCACGCGTGTGACCGCGCCCGTGCCCTTCGTCTCGTTGAGGATGCGGACCTTGAAGTTGACGAGGTCGATGTCTTTCAGGTGAGGGTGCGTCTCGCCGATCGCGTCGCGCAGCGCCTTGTCGAGCGCGTTGACCGGACCGTTGCCCTCCGCCGTGCGCAGAAAACGCTCGCCGTCGACCCAGATCTTGATCGTCGCTTCGGTGTTGACCTTGCCGTCGGCGTTCTTTTCGACGATCGTGCGCCAACCCTCGAGCGTGAACAGCGGCTCATAGTTGCCCGTCTCCTTGCGGATCAGCAGATCGAAGGAGGCATCTGCGGCCTCGAAGTGGTAGCCGTGCGCCTCGAGTTCCTTGACCTTGTCGACGACCTTTGCCGCCGCCTCGGCGCCGATCTCGATGCCGGCCTCGTCGGCGCGCGCCTGTACGGTGCCGCGCCCGGAGAGCTCGGATATCAGGATGTTTCGGGAATTGCCGACCTCCTCGGGATCTACGTGCTCGAATGTCGAGGTGTCCTCGAGCATGCCGGCGACGTGCAGGCCGCCTTTGTGGGCGAACGCGTCCAGGCCGACGTATGGCGCCGAGCTGTCTGGCTGCATGTTGCAGACCTCGTCGATCAGGTGAGCCGTGTCGGTCAGGTGGCGCAACCGTTCGGGCGCCACGCACTCGAGCCCCATCTTCAGTTGGAGATTCGGCAGGATCGTGATCAGGTTTGCGTTTCCCGTGCGCTCGCCATAACCGTTCACAGTGCCCTGCACATGCGTGGCTCCGGCTTCGACCGCGGCGAGCGAGTTCGCGACACCTACTCCGGCGTCGTCGTGTGTGTGGATGCCCACACGGGCCAGTCCGTCGAGCTTCTCGACCACAGATGCGGTCGCGGCCGCGATCTGGGACGGCAAGCTTGCGCCGTTGGTGTCGCAGAGCACCACGGTCTCGGCTCCCCCATCGACGGCGGCAGCGAGGCATTCAAGGGCGTAGGTTGAATCGTCGCGGAAAGCGTCGAAGAAGTGCTCGGCGTCGTACACGACGCGCTTGTTCTCGCTCGTCAGAAACGCGACCGACTCAGCGATCATCGCCAGGTTCTCCTCGGGCGTGACCTTCGTGACCTTCTCGAGGTGCAGCGACCATGTCTTGCCGACGATCGTCGAAACCGGCGCAAACGATTCAACGAGTACGCGCAGCGCCTCGTCGTCCTCGGCCTTGACGCCCTTTCGGCGCGTCATTCCGAACGCGGCGACCACGGCGTTCTCGAACGTCTCATCCTTGAGCGCCTCGAAGAACTCGATCTCCTTCGGATTCGAGCTCGGGAAGCCGCCCTCGATGAAGTGGAAGCCGAGCGAGTCGAGCGCGTGCGCGACGCGCAGCTTCTCCTCCACTGAGAGCGACATGCCCGGACCCTGCATGCCGTCGCGCAAGGTGGTGTCGTATAGCTGTACTGCGGGATTGAAATCAGTCATGTGAAATTCCTTCTGACAAGTTCAACGGACGAATTCGGACTCCTGACGCTGGTCGCGAGCGTGCGCGACCCCTGGGGCGATCAGGCGCTGGTAATTCGTCGGATGAAGCTGCGGAAAGTCACAGGAACTGAAATTCTATACCTGTGCAGCGGGTTTGTCGGCGGTGACGTAGTCGAGCCAGCCCTCGTACTCGGGCGCACGGCCGTGCAGTGCGTCTTCGAACTTGGCCTGCAGCTGGCGCGTGATCGGGCCGGGGTCGCCGATCAGGTGGTCGTCGATCTCGCGGACCGGAACGAGTTCTGCTGCGGTTCCCGTCATGAAGACCTCGTCAGCGATGATCAATTCCGTACGGGTGACGTCGCGTTCGGTGACCTTGAGGCCCATGTCGCCGGCGATCTCCATCACGGCGTTGCGGTTGACGCCCTCGAGGATCGCCGAGCCGAGACCCGGGGTCACGATCTCGCCGTTCCGCACGACGAAGATGTTCTCGCCGGTGCCCTCGCAGACGAATCCGCGCTCGTCGAGCAGGATTGCCTCCTGGTATCCGGCGTGGTGCGCCTCGACCTTTGCGAGCACCGAGTTGAGGTACTGGCCGGAGGCCTTCGACTGCGGGATGAAGCTGCGCGCTGACATGCGAGCCCACGACGAGACCATCGCGCGGATGCCCTTTTGTTTGCCCTCGTCTCCGAGGTAGCTGGCCCACTCCCACGCCGAGATCGAGTACTCGATCTTCGAGTTGAGCGGGAACAGACCCATCTCGCCGTAACCGCGGAATGCGAGCGGTCGGATGTAGCAATCGGTCAGGCCGTTCTTGACGATCACCTGTTTGGTCAGCTCGAGCAGCTCCTCCGCGGAGTACTCAAGATCCATGTAGTAGAGCTTGGCCGATCGCACGAGGCGCTCCATGTGCTGGAGACCACGGAAGATCGCGGGGCCCTTCGGCGTGTCGTAACAGCGGACGCCCTCGAAAACACCTGTGCCGTAATGCAAGCCATGCGTGAGTACGTGTACGCGCGCCTCGTCCCAAGGGACGAATTCACCGTTCTGCCAGATGTACTCAGTTGGCTCCATTTGTGGGCTGCTTTCTCTAGAGGGCCGCGATCACGGCCGATGTGACTGTCGCTGTGTCGGCGTCTCCCCCGAGATCAGCGGTCCGCAGACCGTCCGCCAGCACAGCGTCGACAGCCGATTCTACCCGCGACGCGTCGGCTTCACGGTCCAATCCGTGGCGAAGCATCATCGCTGTCGACAGGAACATCGCCATCGGATTCGCCTTACCGGTGCCGGCGATGTCGGGCGCAGATCCATGGACGGGCTCGAACATGCCCGGACCGTCGCCGCTGATCGAGGCGCTCGGGAGCATTCCGATCGAGCCGGTGATCATCGCGGCCTCGTCGCTGAGAATGTCGCCGAAAAGGTTCTCGGTGAGGATCACGTCGAAGTCGCTCGGCGCTGACACGAGCTGCATCGCTGCGTTGTCGACGAGCAGGTGCTCGAGCGGCACGTCGGGGAACTCGCTTTCGTGAACCTTGACGACGGTCTCGCGCCAGAGGCGGCTGGTTTCGAGCACGTTCGCCTTGTCGACGCTCGTGACCTTCGTGCGAGACGACTTGAATGCCACACGGGCGATGCGCTCGATCTCCTCGATCGAGTAGCTGCAGATATCCGTGGCGACGCCGTCGACGCGGGACTTGTCACCGAAGTAGATGCCGCCGGTCAGCTCGCGCATGACGAGCAGGTCGGTGCCGGCGATGCGCTCCTCGCGCAGCGGGCTGCTGCCGTAGAGCGCGGGAATCGGCTTGACCGGTCGGAGGTTGGCGTAAAGATTCAGACCCTTTCGGATACCGAGCAGACCCTGCTCGGGGCGCGGGTCGTCCGGGTTGGTGCTGTCCCATTTCGGACCCCCGATGGCCGACAGCAGAACGGCATCGCTCGCCCTCGCCGCCTCGAGGGTCGAGTCCGGCAGCGGATTGCCGTGGTTGTCGATCGCCACGCCGCCCATGTCGTGGTCCTCCCACTCCACGCCACCGATCGCTGTCAGCAGCTCCTTGGCCGCATCCATGATTTCCGGTCCGATTCCGTCACCCGGAAGGGTGACGATGTGTGCTGTGTCGCTCATAGGGCGGCAGGCTAACGCAATGGATTCCGAGAACAAAGACGCAGTCGCGCAGCTGCTGGCGGCCTTCACGAAGGCCCTACGGACGCGCGATCACGAAGCCCTCGACGTGCAGCTGGCGCCGTGGATCTCGGTCGCCGACGCACTCGATCTGGCCGCCGGCCAGGAGTTCGATGTCTTTGTCGGGGACGAGCTCTTCCCCGAGGTCGCCGACCGACTTCCCCCGCGTGTCGACGAACAGAACTTCGTCGCATGGGCCGCGCTCGGAGACCTCGACGCGGCTGTTGTGAACATCGCCGGCGGGCTCTACGTCGGGTATTTCGGCCGCCAGTAGAAAAACTTTTGGCTCAACCATGCGGGTTTGAGCGAGTTTCTGAAAAGTTTTTCGCGCTCGCCGTAAGAAACCTCGATTTCGCCAGTTGACCCGTTGTAACCGCAATCAAGCGGATCAACAAAGTCACAGGAGAAATCACAATGCGCCTCATCAACACAGCAATCAAGAACAGCGGACTCCTCGCAATCATCGTCGCGGCCATGATGGTCGTCGGTGGAGGGAGCGCGATCGCAGGAAGCATGATCACCGGCAAGCAGGTCAAGAACAGCTCGCTTACCGGTGCCGACATCAAGAACAAGTCGCTCAGCGTCAGCGACATCTCGCAGAAGAGCCGTGACGCGCTGAAGGGCAACGTCGGACCGACCGGTGCCACAGGCCTGACCGGCTCACACGGCCCGATGGTCGAGCGTTTCGCATCCGGCACGAGCGAGGTCTCGTCGACCACGGCGACCCCGGTGTTCGAAAACGTCGAGATCAACGTGCCGGAGGGATCCTCGAAGCTCCTGATCCACTTCAACGCTGAGTGCTCGATCTCTGACCCGGCGGCGTACCGCACGCAGTACGTCCACGTCCGCGTCGACGGCAACATCGTCCAGAACTCGGCGGCGACCTGCTCGAACACGTCCGACTACGCGGCGTTCCGTCCGCAGAGCACCTCGATCCAGCGTTGGGTCAACGTGACCCCCGGCGTTCACACGGTGACCGTCAACCACTGGGTCAGCAACAACGCTGCGACCGGCCGCCTCGTCGACAAGACCCTCACGGTCACGGCCGCCAACTAACCCCCCGCGACACAGAGCTTCCCGCGAAGACGGGGGGCGCACAACGACCGCCTCGGTGCCTCGGCCACCGGGGCGGTTTGTTGTTTGACGGCGCTTTTTACGGGATCGGCGTCTGATTGCAGCTGTTGCTGCAGATGCCGATCGGGCCGAGCGGCGGCTGCTTCGGCGGGGTCGGCGGTGGCGTCGGATCGGGTGTCGGTTCGCTCGCCGGCGGAGTCGTCGTTCCGGGATCGGGCTCGCTCGTTGAAGGCGCCTCTGACTCTTCCGGTGCCGACTTGGCGTCGCCGCCGGAGGACTGCTTCTTCGAGGACTTCCCCCCTCCCGACCTCACCGTGGTCTCGGCGGGCGCCTGCGACTGTTGCGTCGTCTGCGTGCTGGTCTTGAGCGACTCTTCTCTTGAAGAAGATTTGTTCTTCGCGGCGCTCCGCTGCTGCGGCTCGCTCTTCACGGCAGTGGTCTCCGAAGTCGGTGGGACCACGTCTGCGGCCGGCGTCGGGGTCGCCACCTGGTCAGTGCCGACCAGCGCGAGGATGACCGCGATGACGAGCGCGGTGAGGGCGCCGGCGCCCCAGCGCTGATCACGGCGCCTTGCTGACGCTTCAGCCGATGCATCGTCGACATCGGCCGACGCCAGATCGGGACGTACTCCGACGACCGTGCCCGCGCCGGCTGCCCCGCCAGCAGTCCCGGTGCTGCCGCTTGCGCCTGAGCTTCCGCCGGAAGCCGAACTGCCGGCCGCTTCGCGCAGCGAATCCGCAACACGGCCCAGCGTCTGCTCCCTTAATGCCGCGAAGGCCGCTGCGGGCGCGATGACGCGATAAAGCACCGCCGACTCCTGGATCGCCTCGGCGTTCACCCGGCTCGCCTCGTTCTCGCTCAGATGAGCGTTGAGCCAGTCGAGGTCGTCGGCGTTGATCTTCCCGTCCTGACGCTGAACTGTCAGCTCGATCGCACGCTGCGCGGCGTCATCGAGCGGCGGGATGACCACGGCTCCGGCGCGGAGCTGCTTGTAGAAGTTGAGGCGGGCGCGGGAGATCAACTGGGCCACCGCGTTCGGCTTCATCCCCATCGTTTCCGCGATCTCGTCGTAGCTGAGCTCAGACACCTCGCGCAGCGCCAGCACCGTGCGCTGACTCTCGGGAAGCCGGTCGCTTGCTTCCCGCGCGGCGCGCTGTTGATCTCCGGTCAGGAGGTGGCGTTCGGGGTCGGTGTCGATCGCGGAGGTCGCGAACGGATCTTCGGGCACTTCGTCGGTCGGTTCAGCGCGGCCGCGCTGCTTGACGATGTCCATGCAGGCGTTGCGCGCAGTCGTGAACAGGTAGGCGGCAAAGTTCAGATTCGCCGTGTCCAGGCCCGGCAGGCGCTGGATCACTGCACAGAAAGCCTCTTGAGTTGCGTCGGCGGCGTCCTCGGGATTGCGACAGATGCGATGGCAGTAGCCGTAGAGCTGGCGCTCGTAGGCGTCGTAAAGCTCGGCGACAGCGGACGTGTCGCCGTTCGCCGCGCGCTCAGCGATCGCGCGCTCAACCTGAATCGAGAATGGGCGCTCTTCCCCCGACATCAGTGATTCAGGCTACAGCGCGCGAGAAGACTCTGCCCGCCCTTCCAGCGCCAGGAGCTATGCGAGTTCGTACAAGCCTGACTTGCGTCCGATTCGTCGGACCCGCTTGTCTTGGGAGACCTGTGCGAGAAACGTCGCTTCCGGGTTTTGGCCGGCCACGTCGTAGCCGGCCTCCGTCAACAGTCGGAACCAGTCTCGGTAATGAATCGGCTCCGGTGGGTCCAGCTGAATCAAAAGAGTGACCGCCGCCTCCCGGAGTTCCCGGCCGCCGAGCGGCTCAGTTCCAGTTCGCATTTGTAGCTGCGGCGCGACGCCGAGAACTTCTTCGAGATCTCGCAAGGCCAATCGAAGCTCCTGAAGCTGGCGAACCTCCTTTTCAAGATTGGCTGTGAGTTCCGAAATTCGCCGCTCGGTCGAAGCGGCCTCTGATTCAAGCTTGCGCCGTTCTCGGTCTGCATGACTTAGAAAGTCTCTTGACAAGAATCGCGCGGCCTCCACAACGCGAAATCGTACGTGGCGCGCGAACAGACTCGCTGCGAATCTCGCAGCCAATTGCGCCATTTTGCGCGGTCTGTAGTTCTTCGAAAGATCGTTAGATGGGATCTCGCAAGGAGACCGTCCGATGCTTTCGTAAGTATCGGCACATGCCAGATGAAATGCCCAGCTTTGATGCCGGGCCGGCTTCGGGAGGTTCTGCCCAACCTCAAACCGGAGTTGCGGTTAAGTTGGACCCCGGCGGAGGAACCTTCCAGATTCGCACTCGAATGCGCGCGCTCGACGATGTCGCACTTCGCGTTGGTACCGCTCTCTGGCTTCGTCCCGGCGCGCCGGAAGTCGTATGCGCCAAACAGCTCAGAGTCGGAACGCTCGCCGGGGCAGTCGTGCCCGAGCTAAATCGCCTTTCAAAACGCGGATATGCCATGACCGCCCGCGTCGTCGGCATCGCGCCAGGCGAGTATGTCGTGGCGGTTTTTGGTCGACTATCAAGTCCGTTGTTGCGCCAAATGCAGAAGCGTGAAGCGTCTCTGCTGAGCGATGCCGCGGCCCGCTTCAGTCCCCTCTAGCCAGCTAAAGAGCGGTAGTGACCGGGCCCTTCCGCTCGCGCGTGGCCTCGTAGTTCGAGATCGCCTGTTCCTCCTGGAGCGTGATCGAGATGTCGTCGAGGCCGTGGATCAGGTTGTGCCTGATCGTCTCGTCGATCTCAAACGGGTGCTCCTTGCCACCGGCCCGGACGACCTTGGCTTCGAGGTCGATGACCGCAGACCCCGCCGCGCCGATCTCTTTGCACTGCTCCTCGGGCAGGTCGACGAGGACCATTCCGTTCTTCGAGCAGTTGTTGTAGAAGGTGTCGGCGTAGCTCGGGGCGATGATCGCCGTGAAGCCGTAGTCGTTGAGCGCCCACGGAGCGTGCTCACGCGAGGAGCCGCAGCCGAAGTTCCTGCCGGTGACGAGGATCGGGTTGACGGGCAGCTCGAAGTCCGGCTCCTGGCGCCAGTCGTAGAACAGAAACTCGCCGAATCCGGTGCGCTCAACGCGCTTGAGGAACTGCTTGGGGATGATCTGGTCGGTGTCGACGTCGCTGCGGTCGAGGACGGTGACTCTCTAGCCGAGAAAGTCGCCCCGAGAGATGTCGTTCAGATCGAAAGTGGTCTGAGCCTCTTCGGGAACATCATCATACTGCTCCTCACCGAGACAGGCAAGCTCGTATAGACCAGCGTCAGCAAGCACTTTCGCGGTCTTTCTATCTCCGATTTTCCACGCTGCGATCGCGCGTGCGCGACACGCGACGACTCGCGGCGGACTACCGCCGGTGCCGAAGTGAAAGCGCGTCGAAGTGTCTCCGGGATTCAAGTCCTCGCCGGTCTTGCGAACTGCCTTTTCGGCCTCGCTCAGTGGCCAGCAACCGCGGGGCGCAGTAGAAACGACATTGAGTGACTTGGCGATCTCACCCCCCGTTGCTACGAATTTCACTCGAACCAAAGTTGTGCCGGGCTCTCTGAGCGGGAAGCGGATCTTCCAGTCGAACCCTTCCTTACCCGACCGATGAGAAACTCGCGTGGAGAACAACTGACCGGAACCAGACTTATTGACGACAGAAACACGCAGTTTGAACCTTCGCGAGTCCAAGAATCGACTTGGCACCGTTGCATGCCCCGTGATGGTCAGGAATTGGTTGACATGACGGACTTTGTCGACCAGCAACGAGCCGGACGCACTCGCGGAATAGGTCCAGAGCAGGGCAGCGAAGGCAACCGCGACGGCCAAAAAGGTCACTGCGACGGCAGCACGCCGCGCTAGCTTCACCGAGGTCATGTCGCGAGATTAGCAAGCACCATGATGAATAATGATGACGCTACTCATAGAGTAGTCGTGACCGGACCCTTGCGCTCGCGCGTCGACTCGTATTCGGAGATCGCCTGCTCCTCCTGGAGCGTGATCGAGATGTCGTCGAGGCCGTGGATCAGGTTGTGCCTGATCGTCTCGTCGATCTCGAACGGGTACTCCTTGCCGCCGGCCTTGA
Source organism: uncultured Thermoleophilaceae bacterium (assembly GCA_964455545.1). GTDB lineage: Bacteria > Actinomycetota > Thermoleophilia > Solirubrobacterales > JACPNS01 > JACPNS01. Next base: position 16,639 of record CAYVWQ010000018.1, read on the forward strand.
CGACCTTGTTCGCAAGGTCGATCACTGCCGAACCGGCCGCGCCGATCTCTTTGCACTGCTCCTCGGGGAGGTCGACGAGGACCATGCCGTTCTTCGAGCAGTTGTTGTAGAAGATGTCGGCGTAGCTCGGCGCGATGATCGCGTCGAAGCCGTAGTCGTTTAGCGCCCACGGTGCGTGCTCGCGGCTGGAGCCGCAGCCGAAGTTCCGGCCGGTGACGAGGATCGGATTGACGGGCAGCTCGAAGTCGGGCTCCTGGCGCCAGTCGTAGAACAGGAACTCGCCGAACCCCGTGCGCTCAACGCGCTTGAGGAACTGCTTGGGGATGATCTGGTCGGTGTCGACGTCGCTGCGGTCCAGGACCGTGACGTTGCCTTCGACTGTGGTTACGGCTTCCATTAGGCGTTCTCCCATTCACGGATGTCGACGAAGTGACCGGCCACCGCAGCTGCGGCCGCCATCTGCGGGCTCACCAGGTGGGTGCGCCCGCCGCGTCCCTGTCGTCCTTCGAAGTTGCGGTTGCTGGTGCTTGCGCAGCGCTCGCCGGGGTCGAGCGTGTCCGGGTTCATGCCGAGGCACATCGAGCAGCCGGCGCTGCGCCAGTCGAAGCCGGCCTCTTTGAAGATCTGGTCGAGACCCTCTTCTTCGGCCTGGATCTTCACCTGGGCGCTGCCCGGGACGACCATCGCGTTCACGGTGTCGGCGACCTTTCGGCCCTTGACAACTTCCGCCGCGGCCCGCAAGTCGCCGATCCGGCTGTTGGTGCACGATCCGATGAAGACGCGGTCGAGCTTGATCTCCTGGATCGGCGTGCCTGCCGTCAGACCCATGTACTCGAGCGCGCGCTCTGCGCCGTCTCGGTCAGTGTCGTTCTCGAACACGTCGGGGTTCGGCACCTCGCTGGTCACCTGAGTGACCATGCTCGGCGTCGTGCCCCAGGAGACCTGCGGTGAGATCTTTGAGCAGTCGATCGTCACTTCCTTGTCGAACCCGGCGCCGTCGTCGGTACGGAGGTCTTTCCAAGCCGCGACGGTGTCGTCCCAGTCCTCGTCGGACGGAGCGGCCTTGCGGCCCTTGACCCACTCGAAAGTGGTCTCGTCCGGCGCGATCAGGCCGGCGCGGCCGCCGCCCTCGATCGTCATGTTGCAGACCGTCATGCGGCCTTCCATGTTCATCTTCTCGATCGCCTCGCCGGCGTACTCGACGACGTAGCCGACGCCGCCGTCGACGCCCATCTCACCGATCGTGTAGAGGATCAGGTCCTTCGGCGTGACCCCGAAACCGAGCTCGCCGACGTAGTTGATGCGCATGCTCTTCGGCTTGCGCTGAGGCAGCGTCTGCGTTGCCAGCACGTGCTCGACCTCGCTGGTGCCGATGCCGAAGGCCAGCGCGCCGAACGCGCCGTGCGTGGCCGTGTGGCTGTCGCCGCAGACGATCGTCATGCCCGGCTGGGTGATGCCCATCTCCGGGCCGATCACGTGGACGATGCCCTGATGGTCGGAGCCGATCGAATGGACCGGCACGCCGAACTCCTCACAGTTCTTCTCGAGCACCTCGATCTGCTTGCGCGAGAGCGCGTCCTTGATCTGCTGCAGCGTCGTCGCGCCGTCGGTCGGGATGTTGTGGTCGGCCGTCGCCATCGTGCGGTCCGGGCGACGCACCTTGCGGTCGGCCAGACGAAGACCGTCGAACGCCTGAGGCGACGTGACTTCGTGCACGAGGTGGAGGTCGATGTAGATCAGGCCTTCGCTGACTTCGTGCTGTTGCCAGATCTTTTCGAACATTGTTTGAGGCATGGTCATGCTCCTGTTGGGGGTCGATCAGCCGCGGCGCAGGCCGGCAGCCGTTACTGCAAGGAAGGTGGTCGTGGATTTGCCCGGGTTCTCGAAGTGGTGCGGGAGGTCGGCGTCGAAAGTCACGGAGTCCCCGCGTTTGAGCGTGCGGCGCTCGTCGTCGATCAACAGATCGAGTTGGCCCTCTTGCACCAGCAGCGTTTCCCTCGAACCCGGTTCGTGGATCGACGAGTCGCCGGCTCCACCCGTGCTCGCGCCCGGATCGAGCGTGTGCTCGGAGAGCGCGACGCGCTGCCCCGGCAGTGGCGGCGTGATCATCTCGTAGCTGTGACCTTTCGCGCTCGGGCCCTGCCGGCGCTGGTCCTTGGTGACGATCACGACGTGCTGCGACTCGTCGAGACGCAGCAGCTGGCTGAGGGACAGGTCGAGTCCGCGGGCGATGCGCGCGGCGACCGAAAGCGTCGGGCTGGTCTCCCCTCGCTCCACCTGGCTCAGCATCGGCGCAGAGACGCCCGAGCGCTCGGAGAGATCGCGCAGGCTCAGCTGCATCGCCTCACGCAGCGCTTTGACGCGCTGGCCGACGACGACCGGGTCGACGTCTCCGTGGAGCGGGGTCACGTTGTCTTTGGCCACTGCCATTACGGGCGTATGTTATCACATACACACGCCCCAATGGGCCGCTTCTTCCAAGGTCCGGCCTCGCGAGGCCGGACCTCGGAGGATTTGCCGCTCAGCTGCGGCGAGCCAACGTTGCTAGAGCGCCGACTGGATCAACGAGCGGACTTCTTCGGCGTTCACCCCGCCCGGAGTGAGACGTAGCTCGGAGCGTTCGGACGCCGCGCCGACGATTGACTCGACGCGCTCGGGCGCGAGACCGAGGTCTGCCAGCGTCGTCGGATTGCCCGACGCCGCGCAGGCCTTGGCGATCATCACCGAAGGGTCAGTGGTGCCCATCTCCTCGCTCACCAGATTCCACGCCAGGTCGTCGCGCAGCTTGTAGAACTCGAGAGTGAACGGCAGCATCACTCCATAGGTCGGCGCGTGTGGGACCTCGCCGATCCGCACGATGGTCTGGCACAGGACATGGTGCAGGGCGTAGCCCGTGGCACCGATCGCGTACCCAGCCTCAACCGCGCCTAGAGCCAGCCGCAGCTGCCGCGTTTCCTCATTGATCGTGTCGTCGAGCAGCGATCGGAAGATCAACCTCACCGCGCGCGCAGCCGCGAGTCGCGGAACCGCGCTGCCGCCAACCACGAAGAGCGATTCGATCGCGTGCGAGAGCGCGTTCATCGCACTGCCTGTTCGCAGTGTTTCCGGTTGAGAAGCCATCAGGTCGGGATTGGCGATGACGATCGCCGGGCGGACGGTGCGCGCCTTCCCTGCGTAGCCGGCGGGAAGTCTGTGCGCTCCGGTCATCGGTGCCCCTGAGAGCGTCGTGGGCACCGCGGCGACCTTCGACCCAGAGACGCCCGCGACCGCCTTCGCGACGTCGATCACGCGACCGCCGCCCACGGCGATCAGGGGAAGACCTTCCAGCTCGTCGACGAGATCGGCCGCGAGATCCGAAACACCGCCCGGCCCGACCGTCACCGACTTCTCCGCGCCGGCAACGATCTCGCCGCCGCCGATCGCGATCGAACCGAACTGCTCGAGAGCGCGCTCGGTGCTGACAACCCCATACCGCTCGATACCGGCAGCGTTCAGAAACGCCGGAAGACTGGCGAGCGACGAGCGCCCGAAGGCGATCAGCCGCTCACCGTCCTTCCAGACGAAGTCTTCCCGTTCGGAGTCGAGTGCGTCGAGGAGAGTCACGCCACTCAGGCTATTTGATCGCGGAAATCTTCCAAACCCTGGCCGCTCAGGGCCAGGGTTTGGCAGAAATCTGGCTTGACTAGGGAGCGACCGGGTTTGAGGATGCGGCCTTGGCGGCTGCGCCTTCGGCCTCTTCGACCACTCCGCGACGGCGCTCGGCGTTGGTCAGCGCTCGCGCATACGCACGCCCGCTCGCCCAGACCGTGTCGGTCGCGACACCCTGACCGGCCGCTTCGCGGCCGTCGATCTCGATCACCACCGACACCTCGCCGATCGAATCCGGACCGGAGGTCACCGACTGCACGCGGTACTCGTTGAGCACCGGCTTCTCGCCGACGCAGGAGTTGATCGCGTCGAACAGCGCCTCGATCGTGCCGTTGCCCTTTCCGTTGCCGGTGACGCTCTCCCCTGTCGGGTTCGTCATCGTCACCGTCGCGGACGGCTGGCCCTCGGACGCGCTGTGCAGCTCGAACGACTCGAAGATCCATGCCGACGTGTCGTCGCGAACCTCGTCGCTCATCAGCGCCTCGAGATCCATCGCATTGACTTCCTTCTTGCGGTCGGCGATCTCCTTGAACGCCTTGAAGGCACGGTTGAGCTTCTCGCCGTCGACCTCGTATCCGAGGTCGGCCAGTGCGTCCTTCAGTGCGTGGCGACCGGAGTGCTTGCCCAGCACCAGACTGTTGCTGGCCAGGCCCACCGTCTCGGGCTCCATGATCTCGTAAGTCTGGGGGTTCTTCAGTACGCCGTCCTGGTGGATGCCGGCCTCGTGCGCGAACGCGTTGCGACCGATGATCGCCTTGTTCGGCTGGACGGCGTAACCGGTCATGCGGCTGACCAGACGGCTCGTCTTGGCGATCTCCTCAGTGCGGACGCCGGTCCAGAGGCCGCCGATCTTCTCCTGGCGTGTGCGCAGCAGCATGATGAACTCCTCGAGCGAGGTGTTGCCGGCGCGCTCGCCGATGCCGTTGATCGCGCCCTCAACCTGACGACAGCCGGCTTGGACACCCGCGAACGAGTTTGCGACCGCCAGTCCGAGGTCGTCGTGGCAGTGGACGGACGCGGTCACCTTGTGCAGGTCCGGGACCAGCTCGTACAGACGCGTGAACATCGCGCCGTACTCCTCGGGGATCGCGTAACCCGTGGTGTCGGGAACGTTGATCGTGGTCGCGCCTTCGTCGATAGCGATCTGGATCACCTCGGCCATGAACTCGATGTCACTGCGCGAACCATCCTCGGGCGAGTACTCGACGTCGTCGCACAGCGAGCGTGCGTGCGCGACGGCCGCGCGGACCTGACCCTTCACGTCCTCGCGCGTGGTCTGCAGCTTGTACTTGATGTGCAGATCGCTGGTGGCGAGGAAGGTATGGATGCGCGGACGCTCGGAATCCTTGACGGCGTTCCAGGCCGCATCGATGTCCTGCGCGGATGCGCGCGCCAGGCCGGCGATGACCGGACCATCAACGTTCTGGGCGATGTGCCGCACGGCCTCGAAGTCACCGGGCGAGGCGATCGGGAAACCGGCCTCGATTACATCGACGCCAAGGCGCGCGAGCTGCTGTGCGATCTCCAGCTTCTCGGCGGCGTTCAGCGAGATGCCGGGCGACTGTTCGCCGTCGCGCAGCGTGGTGTCAAAGATCTTGACGCGGTCTTCTGGTTTGCCCGTTTGGGGCGATACTTCGGTTGCCATTTGAGCAACCCCCTTCTCCTAAGAAACTAAGTGGTGGATTCGACGTGGTGTATGCCTGCCCTTGATCGCCAGGGCGGCGCGCGTAATTAGCTCCCCGAAGGGAGAAGGAGAAGAAGTCGAAGTTCGCGCGGGGAATCCACACTGTGATGTTACACCCAAGACGCGAGAAACCCGTACGTAATATGCGCACATGCGCCTAACCAAAATTGAAATTCAGGGTTATGCACGATTTGAAGCTCCGAGCGAACTCCGAATTGCGAGCAAGGTAACCGCGGTTGTAGGACCCAACGAGGCTGGAAAATCTTCCCTTCTGAAGGCGATCCACCACCTTTCGACGGAGGATGACATCTCGCGAGGCGAGATTCACGGCCGACGGACCGAGAACGGCGACGCCCTCCAGATTTCAGCCACGTTTGAGATCGAGCGGAACGACTTGGAGCGAGCGGGGATTTCGACTGCGTTTGAGCGTGGTGAGAAGGTCGCGCTCACAGTCCAAAAGGGTGTTCATGGCTTCAACTTTCACCTTTCCCCGCAGCTTCATCGTGACCTCACTAAGCGAAAAAGACTTCAATCCAGACTTGGAACAGGCGCCGCGAGAAGGCGATTCGCGGAGGCGGAGGGCCTCGTTCCGACAAGTGCATGGCCGGACTCGCTCGACCGGCCAGGTCAGATCGTTCAGCGCCACGCAGATGTCGTCGAGATGCTGGAGAACGCCGACGAAGACATGAACGAGTTCGACATCAAAACTCTGGACCTTCTCGAAGAGATACTTGAAGCAGAAGAGTTTCCTGGCGATGCTTGGTTTGCCAAGACACGGGAACTCCTTGACGAGCTGCGCGGCATTGAGCTCGAGTACAGCCCTCAAGAACGCGCGACGGAAGCACTGGCTGATCTAGTTCCGAAATTCATCCTGTTCACCGCAGGCGAGCATGAGCTAAGAGATGAGTACTTCTGGGATGACTTTTCGTCAGCCCCCGAAGAGCTTCAGGATCTGCTCCACGTTTCCAAGGTTGACTTTGATGACTTTCGCGCAATTGCGAAGGATCCGTCTCGCACCGACGAGCTGGCGACCGTTGAAATGAACGCCAACAGGGAACTTGAGAGTGCTTTTGGCGATTGGTCGCAGTCGGAGCTAACAGTTCTCCTCCGAGCAGATTCGGAGTTCCTTCGGATCTTCGTAACCGAACCTGTGGTAGGCAGGGCTACGCCGGTTTCAGAGAGAAGCGCGGGACTACGAAGCTTCTTAGCAATGTCGAGCTTCGCTTCCCGCCATGCGAACGGTCGCGACGCCATTCTCCTTATCGACGAAGCGGAGGAGCATCTGCACTATGACGCGCAGGCAGACCTAATCGCCATTTTCGAAGCTCAGCCGTTCCTCTCCAATGTCATCTACACGACGCACTCCGTCGGGTGCCTTCCTGACGACCTCGGAATGGGCATTCGCGCGGTGACGAGGCACCCTCGTTCGGAGTCAAGCTCGATTGAAAACCGATTCTGGGCAACTGGCCACGGAATGACGCCGTTGATGGTGGCCCTTGGGGCGACAGCGGTTGCTTTCACTCCGGCACGGGCTGCGCTCGTTGGCGAAGGGGCAACGGAGGCCGTCCTTCTACCGAGCCTTTTTCGAGCGGTTTTGGGTCCCGGTGGCCTCGGCATTCAGGTGGCTCCGGGGCTCTCTGGCGTCCCTGACGAGCTTGCAGACCATCTCGAGATGGACGCCGGAATCGTTCTCTATTTGGTTGACGACGATGACGGAGGGCGAAACCACTCCCAGAAGATCGCGAGAGCTGCACACAATGCCGGTCGTGTATTCGTCCTCGGCAACGGAAAGCACCCTGGCCTGTGCGTGGAGGACTTTGTGGCTCGGAAGGTCCTAACCAACGCAGTCAACCAAGTGCTCGGCGATTCTCGACCAGACACAGCCGCGCGCCTCGGCCCTGACGAACTACCGGCGGTTGCACGAGGTTCGTTCATCGATTCATGGTGTGACAAGCACCGCATCGACCGCATCTCCAAACCGCACATTGCACACGAGGCCGTTTGGTCTACTTATCAAGACGATCCGGCGCGCCTGCTTGAGCCTGCACGAAAAAAGATTCTCGTGGACCTGGCAAAGGCTATTTCCGACAAGATCCCCGGGAAAAACATGGTGCCGTGAACAAGGCCGAAGTTGCTCCGTTCGCAGCGCTAGTCAAATCCGTAGACCGACGAACCCGCCGACCAATGGCGGCGCCGCCTCACGGGGATGCGTCGTTCAGCCGGCGATCACCGCGTCCTGGATCTCAAATCGCCCCGACGCCTAGATGAAGGCGTCATCAGGGCACCATTCCGATTGGCCCATTGCGGGCGCATTTCCTCCAGCACCTAGTCGCAGAAATCGCTCAAGTAGAGGGGATTCCTCTCCGGAAGCCGACTATGTGCCCAGTGTGGTAGCTCCAAGTATTGGGGGTTCTCTAGGAACGAGGCGCGGGTTGTCCTTGGGCCGACTCTGGTACGGCCGATGACCCCAGATGTGATCTATGAGACCTGGCTTTCCGGATCACCGGTGATAGGCGAGACCGTCACCGACCCAGCCGACGGCTGGCGCAGCTTCTCAGGCAGGTTGTCAAACCAGGCGTTGCCTTCGAAAGTGGTCGAGCCGAAGTCCTCGACCTTGAAGCGCGATACGAGCCAGATCCGCTCGCTCGGCTTACGCGCGAGCACCTGGAACTGCGTCGCGCCGCTGAAGATCGGGTCGACGGGACTGCAGGCAGCCCCCGGCGCAGGCGAGGCATTCAAATCGGAGCGGCTGACGCAGCTTCGGACGTGCGTCGCTCCGAATCCGCTTGGTTGCCAATTCATGTCGTAGTAGCGCCCGAAGATCAGCGTCGGCTGCGCAATCGCGAAGCGGACGAGGATCTCTGACCCTGCCGGCACGCTCCCATCGCTGGTGCTCCAATTGACGCCGTCGGCGCTCCACTCGACCGGCGCCGAGATCGTCGGTCCGGCGTCACGCCACTTGTGCCGCTCGAGCATTCGCGCGCACGTGAAGTACTTCGGGGAGCGCTTCTTCCGGTACAGACGCTTCAGAGCGCGGTAGTCGTTCTTGGTCGGTCCGCACTGGTACCTGTCACCGCCGAACCCGGGGCACGCGTCGCCGACCGCCGGTCGCATGACTGCGCAGCTACCGATGTGGTTAAGGCCGAGGTTGTGGCCCATCTCATGGACGACGACCGAGACCGTCAGCTCCTGGTTGCCGACGTCGTCGAACAGCTCCTTGGAGAGATCGAGCGTCGACGGGTTCCCGCCGGGAAGTTGGCCAAGCCCGATCGCCGTCCCGGGAAAAAACGACGGCTTGCGCAGGCGGACCACGATGTCCGCCTTGGACTTCGAACTGGTGCGCTTGACGCGCATTCGCAGGCGAAGCTGGTTCCAATAGTCGGCTGCCACCTCGAGGGCCTTGTCGAGCTTCGCGTCCCGCGTGATCGCGTGGTAGCGGACCGTCTGCTTGTGCCACTTCCAGACCTTCGCGGAAGCGCCCTCGGCAGATACGGCAGCGAACGCGCCGACCGAGACCAGAATGAGCATGACTGTCGCGATCCGTCGCATTCGGGCCGATACTACTTGGTAACTTTGAAACCTCATGGCTCGCTCGCTCGGATCACGGACGCTCCTCTCGGCCCTGCTCTCGGCCGCGCTTCTGGCGTTTCTCGCTGCCCCGGCGCCGGCGGCGACGGAGGTCAAGGGATCGAGTCAGCTAAGAGCCATCAAGGCGCTCGCCAAGCAGCCCAAGGTGAAGCGCGGTCCCGTCCGCGTGTCGGTCAGCGGGAAGACCGTCAAGCTCATCTCGCACGGCCTGATCGACACGGCAAACATGTATGGCGTCTTCCGCAGCAGCGCTTCAAGCTCCTGGAGGCGCATCGACATCGTCGCGCGCGGAGGCCAGCTCAGGTACACGGCAATTCTGCGCAAGAGCGGTTCGCGAACCAAGTTGCTCTATTGGGGGCAGCGCTACGACGTGATCGACTACTTGTGCGCGCGCCGCAGTCCGAGCACCGCCGTGGTTTTGGATCTGGGGCTTGGGCCCGTCGCGAAGGGCGCTTACGGAGTGAAGAAGTGCCGCTATGAACGCGACCAAAGCAAGCTCATAACCGCGATGAGCGCCGCCGAGATCGCCGACCTTCGTGCGAAGTTCGAACTGCAGTACGGCGAGACCCCTGATGGAGGGTTCGGCTGGAGCTCGCCGGTGGAGGCAGAGTTTGAAGAGACTTCGGCAGACTGCGACTGGAACGGGGCTCAAACGGACAAGCCGCGCGGCCAGGTGTCACGCGCCGACCCACGCTACGGCGTTCTGGCGATCGCCTGCGTCGGCGGCTCGGTCAACGGCGTTGGCGCGTACTACAGCACCCATCTTCTCGTCAGCCGCGCAGGCAAGTCCGGGCCGTTCACCCGGCTTATCGCCCACGTGGTGCCGGCGTGGTCGCCTCAGACCCGATCGTGCGCGACAGACCGCAAGTGGCCGGTGCCGCTTGCCGCGAGGATACAGCTCGAGTTCTGCACGCCGTTCCCGCAGTCGCTGTGGGACTTCAACGGGCCGACTTCGCTCTAGCCGCGTGGCGGTTCCCGGGCAGGACGTCCCGCACGAACCGCCAGTAAAAGTCAAACCCGAGCATCCCGACAAGTCCGCCGATCAGGGCCGGTGCGGTTTCGCGAAGGTCTGTCGTCCAACCGATGATCAGTCCTGCCAGCAGGCCCACGCCACCCGCGGCGCTCGACAACGAGATCGGCGCGCCTTTGCGGTTCGTCCAGTGCGGCCGGTTCTCATCGGGCAGGTAGTCGCGGTAGTCGCTGGTGTGAAGCTTGCTCATGCCCCGGGAAATCTAGTCAGCCGAGCGGCGAATCGGGGATCCGCGTCTCGCCGCGGACTTCCGGGATCGTGAATGCGATCTCGTCGAGAAAGCACCACGACCAGTCTTCGCCGGGCTCGATCGACCGAATGATCGGGTGCCCGCTCTCGGCGGCGTGCGCCGAGGCGTGACGACCGGGCGAGCTGTCGCAGCATCCAACTTTGCCGCATTCGAGACAGATCCGCAGGTGAACCCAGCTGCCGCCGGTCTTCAGGCACTCCTCGCAGCCCTCGACCGACTCGGGGAGTTCGAGGATCTTCACGTGTTCGACGTGGCTGCATGTCGCCATCCTGGTCTCCTGTCGTGTGTGATCAAGCGGCGGAGGTCCGCGCGCGGGTGATGTGCTGGTGAACGAGGCTCACGACCATTGCGCCTTCGCCGACCGCCGTCGCGCAGCGTTTGGTCGATCCGGAACGGATGTCGCCGACAGCGAAGATGCCCGGCGTGCTGGTCGCCAGTTGTTCCTGCGCTCCGGCTTCAGGCCCGGTGACGATGAATCCGTCGTCGTCGCGCTGCACCGCGTCGCCGACCCATTCGGCACACGGCTCTGCACCGAGAAACAAGAACAACGTCGAGAAATTCAGCTTTTCGCCGTCGGTCAGAGTGACGGCCTCGATCTGGCCGTCGTGGCCGTGGAGCTCAGCGATCTCGCTGCGGTCGCGGACCCCCACGCCGTAACGATCGAGCTCACGAATCAAGTAGTCGGACATCGTCTCGCTGAGATCCGAGCGCCGGTGCAGAAGAGTCACAAGCGCCCCTCCGCGCGCGAGCCAGACAGCAGCCTGTCCGGCCGAATTGCCGCCGCCGACGACCGCGACGCGAGACGCGCCGCAGAGCTGCGCCTCAAGCGGTCCGGCGGCGTAAAAGATGCTCTGGCCCTCGTAGGCGTCGAGGTTCGCGACGGGGAGCCTGCGATACGAGGCGCCGGTCGCGATCACTACCGCTCGCGCCGCGACTTCGCGGTCATCCTCGAGACGAACGGTGTGCCGTTCGTCGCCCGGAATCATCTCCAGTGCGCGGTACGGACTGGCGGTGCGGGCTCCGAACTTGCGCGCCTGGGTGATCGCGCGAAGGGTCAGCTCTCCGCCGGCGATCCCGGCGGGAAATCCGAGATAGTTCTCGATCCGCCGAGAGGTTCCGGCCTGGCCACCCAGCGTCGATGACTCGACCACGAGAGTGTCAAGACCCTCGGAGGCGCCGTACACTGCTGCGCCCAAGCCGGCGGGTCCGGCCCCGACGATCAGCAGGTCGACTTCTTCGTGTGGGTCGAGGACCCGGCCGATGCCGAGCTCGCGCGAAATCTGCCCGGAAGTCGGGGCGATCAGTTCCGTGCCTCCAGGCAACCTCACGAGCGGCAGCTCGTGCGCCGCGAAGCCGCCGATCTGATCGGCGCCGTCGCCCTGGGCCGTGTTGTGCCAGTCGAACGGGATTCGCGACGCGCGCAGGAAATCGACCGTCCCCCGTGTGTTCTCGTTGTCCCGCGGGCCGAAAACTTCGACCCCGACGCCATCTTGAGTCTGCAGGCGTTCACGGCGCTCGATGAACGTCGAGAGGACGAGGTCGGCAAAGGGCCCCTCGTCATTGAGCAACTCGCGGATCTGCTCGCGATCGACCGCGATGTAGGTCATCCTGGTCGCCGCCACCGCCGCGAGATAGGCCGTCTGCCCGGAAAGCAGGCTCAGCTCGCCGAGGAAGCCAGACTTACCGTGGCGCACGATCTCGATGCCCGACGGACTTTGGACGATCGCCTCGCCCTCGATGATCGCGATGAACGGATAGCGCTCATCGCCCACGTTGAAGAGCATCTCCCCCGCTTCGGCCGTGCGCTCCTCGCCGTGCTCGCGGAGCATGGCGAGTTGAGCGTCAGAAAGCAGCGGGCTGATCGGCTGGTCCACGCCGGCAGCCTATTGGCTTGCCGGGAACAACTGACCGGCAGGGACCTAGAAACTTACGACGTGACCGTCCTGGAAGCCTTCGAGCTTCAGGATCTCATCGATCAGTTCTGCCGGCGGCTCGGTGGTCGAGGTGATCGCGAGCACAGCCGGCCCGCCCTCCGAGGCGCCGATCACGGCGTTGTCGATGTTGACGCCGCGCTTTCCGAAGAGCGTTCCGATCTTTCCGAGCATGCCCGGGCGGTCCTCGTAACGGAAGAACGCGATGTGGTCGGCGAACTCGAGGTTGAAGCTCTGCCCATAGACAAGCACGAGGCGCGGATTGTTCTTCGGGCCGATGCCGGTGCCGCCGACGACGATTTCATCGCCGTTGCTCTTGATCGTCACCTGGATCAGCTCGGTGAAGTCCTCGGCGACGCTCGTCGAGGTCTCCGTGATCTTGATGCCGCGCTCGTCGGCCAGGGCCGGCGCGTTCACCAGGTTGACCTCTTCCTCGGTGTGGCCCTGGAGGATCCCCCGCAGGACCGCCACCGTGAGCAGGCGCGTGTCGAAGTTGGAGAGCTTGCCCTGGTACTCGATCTCGATCGAGTCAACCGCGAGTGTCTCGGCCAGCGAGATCGCCAGACGGCCAAGACGGCCGGCCAACGGAATGAACGGCTCGAGGATCTTCATGTCCTCGCTGCCGACCTTCGGGATGTTGACGGCGTTGCTGACCATCTCGCCGCTGAGGGCAGCGTCGATCTGCTCGGCCGTCTGCACGCCGGCGCGGTCCTGGGCTTCGGTCGTGGACGCACCAAGGTGCGGCGTCACGACGACCTGGTCGAGCTCGAAGAGAGGCGACTCGGTCATCGGCTCGCTCGGGAAGACGTCGAGGCCTGCACCGGCGAGCTTGCCGCTGTTCAGGGCATCGAGCAGCGCGTCGTAGTCGACGAGGCCGCCGCGCGCGACGTTCAGGAAGCGCGCGCCGTCTTTCATGCTCGCGAAACGCTCGGCGTTCATGAAACCCTTGGTCTCGGGCGTGTTCGGAAGGTGGATCGTGAGGAAGTCCGCGGCGGCGAGCACTGCGGCCTCGTCGGCAGCCTTCTCCACGCCAAGCTCGGCGTAGCGCTCGGCCGAGACGAACGGGTCGTAGGCGATCACGTTCATCTGAAAGCCACGGGCGCGGGCCGCGACGAGCTGGCCGATGCGGCCGAAACCGAGAATGCCGAGGGTCTTCTCGTAAACCTCTACTCCGCCGTACTTGCTGCGGGCCCACTCGCCGCCCTTGAGCGCGGCGTCGGCCTGCGGCACGTTGCGAGCGAGCGACATCAGCAGCGCGAGCGTGTGCTCAGCGGCCGTGACGATGTTGCTCTCGGGGGCGTTGGCGACGATGATCCCGCGCTTGGTTGCGGCCGGGACGTCGATGTTGTCCACACCCACTCCGGCGCGACCGATCACCTTGAGGTTGGTCGCCTTGTCGATCAGCGGTGCGTCGACCTGTGTGGCCGAGCGCACGAGCAGGGCGTCGAACTCGCCGATCTTCGAATCGAGTTCAGCATCGTCCCAGTCGGTTCCGACGGTTACGTCGTACTTCTCCTGCAGCAGGGCTACGCCGGCGTCGGCGATCTTCTCTTTCACAAGCACTTTTGGAGTCATCGGCGAGAGAGATTAGCCGTGGCCGATGAAGCGGGAAATCACCCTGCTGGCGCGGGTTTTTCCTCTGCCGCCTCCGCTTCGAGCACCGACTCGGCGCGGCCGTCGGCCATCCAGATGTGCGCGACGACGTAGATGAAGAACATCACGCCGGCCATGCAGTAGAAGATCGTCTCCATCGAGTTCGCGTAGGCGACCTGCACGTCGTGGACGAGCTGCGCGCTCGGCTGCGCGCCTCCCGACCCTGCGGCGCCGGGCCCTGCGCTGAGCGAATCGGCGACCTTCAGCGCTTCCGCTTTCGGCACACCGGCCGGCACGAGCTTGTTGACGACGTTCGACTGCGTCGCCTCGATCAGGACCGTTCCGAGCACGGCGAGGCCGAGCGTGGCGCCAAGGTTTCGGGCCGTCTGGGTGATTCCGGTGACCTCGCTGTAGGCGGTCTTCGCTGCACGGTTGAGCGCGTCGGTGCTGACAGGACCGAGGATCATGCCGATGCCGGCGCCGGAGATGATCAGCGGCCACTGCATGTCGCCGAACGACAGCGAAGTCGCTCGCCCGGCGAGCAGCACGAAGCCCACTCCGCCGACCACCGATCCGATCAGCACCGGCTTCTTGGCGCCGTCGCTGTCGAGCATGCGGCCGCCGATCTGAGCAGCGATGACGAAACCGATGAAGAAGTACATGAGGAACTCGCCAGCGCCGCTCGCGGATTCGCCGAGCGCGATCTGCGCGTACTCGCTCGCAAACAGGAAGAACGGCACAAACGGGATCGACATCGCGAAAAGAATGAAGTTGTCCGCCGCGAAGGCCTTGTCCTTGAAGATCCGCAGCTGCAGCAGCGGGAGATCAATCGAAAGCTCACGCTTCACGAAAGCGCCGAGCAGGATCACGCCCGCGACGATGGTGCCGACCGTCGCCGGGTCGCCCCACCCCCACTCGGTCGACTGCTGCAGGCCGAGCACAACGAGCCCGAGACCCGCGCTGACAAGCAACGTGCCGAAGTAGTCGAGCTTTTGCGGCCGCTTGGTGTTGTCGGGCTTCGACAACGTGATCAGGATCAGAGCGATGATCGCGACGGGGATGTTGATCCAGAAGATCGAGCGCCAGGTCCATTCGACGAGGTAGCCGCCGAGAAACGGTCCGATCGCAGTGAGTCCCCCGGTGACGCCGAAGAAGATCGCCATCGCTTTGCCGCGTGTGTCGGCAGGAAACGTGTCGACGACGATTCCGACGGCGGCCGGGAAGAGCAGCGCCGCAAAGGCACCTTGGATCACCCGGCAGGCGATCAGCCACGTCTCGGCGATCGCGCCATCTGGCGTAGCGCCGCAGAGCCCGGAGAAAAGCGCGAAGCCGGCCACACCGATCGTGACCATGCTCCGCCTGCCCATCACGTCACCGAGCTTGCCTCCGAAAGCGAACAGAGCTGCAAGCGCGAGCAGGTACCCGTTCACGACCCATTCGGCGGCGTTCGAGCTGAGGCCGAGGTCTTTGTCGATGTCCGGGATCGCGATCGCGACGATCGTCTGGTCGATGAACGTCATCGCGCACGCGAAGACCATCGCTGCGAGGACGAGATTCTTGTTTCTGGTCGGCATCCCGGGAACCTACCGGAGGCGCCGAACAGAATGTGGCCTGCCGCCGGAGCGCTACTCCCAGTTGAAGTCCCGGTGCCAGCCGGAAGTGCTTCCGCTGTCGTCTGCGGCTATAGCGATCACGATCAGCACCACCCAGGCGATCAACGCGAGGACCGAAAGAACGACCCCGGTGATCCCGGTCCAGAAACCTGCGATCGCCACGTCACGCTGGGAGTCCGCCTTGCCGCTGTCGAAATCAGCTTTGCCCTTGTGGCCGAGGAAAATCCCTACCGAGGACGCAATCAGGGTCAGGGGCGCGGCGATTCCGGCCGTGAAGAAGAGGAATGCGAGCGACGAACAGGTGACGATCAGCGAGCCGACGGCCGAGCCGTTTCCCTTGCGCGGTGGCTGCTGGAACTGCCCGTACTGACCCGCCTGCGTCTGTGCACCTCCGCGCGCCACCCACACGGGCGGCGGCTGGTACCAGTAGCCGTCCTGCGGTCCCTGGGCCGAAACTGTCTCCTGCTCGGCCGATTCGCTGGCGGGCACTTCGGGATTCTCTGGTTGGTCGCTCATGCCGCCAACCCTACCCCTCAGACCGCGGCAACAGCGCCGCCGCGATCACTCCCGTCGCAGCCATCACGCCCGCCATCACCAGAAACACCGTGCGGCACGAATGCGCAAATGCGAGCTCGAAGGCTTCCACGGCCGCCTTCGACGCATCGGCCGGCAGTCCGGCGCTGGCCGACCCAGAGCCGATCGTTGTTGCGACGTGCTCTGCTTGCTGCGCACCGATGCCGTTCGCTTCGAGCGCGTTCGCGACGTTGGTTCGATTCTGGATGATCAACAGCGTCCCGAGAACGGCCATCCCGAAAGACGCGCCGAGGTTTCGCGATGTCTGAGTGATTCCGGTCGCCTCGGAGAACGCGGTCGACGGCGCGTGTTGGATCGCGTCTGTCGCGGCGGAGCTGAGAATCATTCCGATGCCGGCACCGGCGAAGATCACCCAAAGCCACTCCCCGGAAATCGAGAGATCGTCGAGGCTGCGGGCAAGCATCGCAAGGCCGAACGCAGAGATCGCCGAGCCGCCGACGACCGCCGGCCAGGCACTCCGCTTGTCGAGAATGCGGCCGCCCACTTGCGCCGCACTGAGCACTCCGATGAAGAAGAACAAGATGTAGAAGCCGGCCGATACCGGGGTTTTGCCGAGCGAGACCTGCGCGTAGACGCTGGCGAAGTAGCAAAACGGGACGTAGACGACCGACATAGACGCGAGCGCGAAGTTCTCGACCGAGAACACCCTGCTCTGAAATATCCGCAGCTGCAGAAGTGGAAATTCGATCCTGAGTTGCCACCAGACGAACACGGCGCCGACTACGACCCCGACTCCGATCGATGTCCAGGTGTAAGCAGACTGCCAACCCCAGACCCCGGACTGTTGAAGACCAAGCACGATCAGGCCCATCGAGACGCAGAAGAGCAACGTGCCGCGGATGTCGATCGGCTGCGGCCTGCGCTCGGCGTCGGGTTTTGAGCGCCAGATCAGGATCAGCGCGATGACGCCGATCGGCACGTTGACCCAGAAGATCAGCCGCCAGGAAGACTCCATGAGGTAGCCGCCCAGAAACGGGCCAATCGCTGTCAGTGCCCCCGTAACCGCGAAGAAAATCGCCATCGCCCGCCCGCGCTCTCCGCGCTCGAACGAAGCGGCGACGATTCCCGCAGCCGCCGGGAACAGAACGGCCCCGAATGCGCCCTGAAGGACGCGAAACAGGATCATCCACTCTTGCCCGATCCCGGAAGCCGGCGCCAACCCGCAGAATGCCGAGCTGACGCCAAAGCCGACGACGCCGACGGTCACCATCTGCCTGCGGCCGAAGACGTCGGACACCTTGCCACCGAGCGCGAACAAGGTCGCGAGCGCCAGCAGGTATCCGTTGATGATCCACTGCGCGCCCGTCGGCGTGAGATCCAGGTCCCTTTCGATCTGCGGTACGGCGATCGCGACGATCGTCTGATCGATCATCGTCATCGCAACCGCGAAGACCATCGCGGCCAGAACGAAGTATTTCTGCCGTTCGCCCAGATCAGTGCCCTGGCGAAGCAACCGGGTCTAGCCCTTGTCGAACTCCGTGTTGATCCAGTCCATGCCGTCGCGGAGCTCGCTGCCGACCTTCTCGATCGGGTGGTTCGCGTGCTCCTCGCGCAAACGGGTGAAGTTCTCCTTGCCCGACTTGTTCTCCGCGATGAACTCGCGGGCGAAGTCGCCGGACTGGATCTCGCCGAGGATCTCCTTCATCGCCGCGCGGCTCTGCTCGTTGATCACGCGCTTGCCGCGGGTGAGGTCGCCGTACTCAGCGGTGTTCGAGATCGAGTACTCCATGCCGGCGACGCCCTTCTCGTAGAGCAGGTCGGCGATCAGCTTGAGTTCGTGCAGGCACTCGAAGTAAGCGAGCTGCGGCGAGTAGCCGGCCTCGGTCAGCGTCTCGAATCCGGCGATCACCAGCTCCGTCGCGCCGCCGCAGAGGACCGCCTGCTCACCAAAGAGGTCTGTCTCGGTCTCGTCCTTGAAGGTCGTCTCGATCACGCCGCCACGGGTACAGCCGATGCCGCGGGCGTAAGCCAGCGCGATGTCTCGCGCGTCGCCGGTGGCGTCCTGCTCGATGGCCACGAGGCCGGGGACTCCGCCGCCTTCTTCGAACTGGCTGCGGACGAGGTGTCCGGGGCCCTTCGGGGCGACGAGCGCGACGTTGATTGAGTCGTCGGGCTTGATCTGGTCGTAGAGGATCGCGAAGCCGTGGGCAAACAGCAGGGTGTTGCCCGGCGCGATGCCGTCCTTGATCTCGTTCTCCCAGATCTCGCCCTGAAGCTCGTCCGGGAGCAGGATCATCACGACATCACCGAGCGAAGCAGCCTCGGCGACGTCGACAACCTTCAGACCTGCACCCTCGGCCTGGGCGACCTTGTCGGAGGTCGGGCGAAGGCCTACAACGACGTTGACGCCGGAGTCCTTCAGGTTGAGGGCGTGAGCGTGGCCCTGAGAACCGAAACCGAGGATTGCGACGGTCTTGCCGTCAAGCTTTGTGAGGTCTGCATCGTTGTCGTAAATCATGCGGGCGAGGGTATCGGAGAGAATCAGCCAAAGAGCTTCCCGTACCAACCGCCTTCGAAGTGATTCACGCAGCCCTCAAGCACTCTGTCAGGCGGGGCTTCGCCCCCGAAGTCAATAAATGTCGCCTTCCAACAGGAGCTGTCCGGTTCGACCTCAACGCCGTACTTGATATATCCGCTTCCACCGGAGTCCACGATGTCGCACCCCCAAGCGTCGCCGGTGGGGACGCATCGGCCGGATCCGATGAACGCGCTGTCCGCCTCCCAGGACACGGACCGCGCGAGAGACTTGCTCGTGACCGGTGCGTGAAACTGCTGGACCACTTGGCTGCCGACGACCAAAGTGGTACCGATGAGATTGAGCGCGGCAACCGGGATCGCGACGATCAGAGCGATGATCAGGACGGGCGAGTTGAGCTGAGAAGGCATACAGCAGGCATCGTATGACGGATTTCCGAGCTGGTTTCGCCCGCCCCGGGACTGATGACCTGGACCGTGGGCGCAGCGGCTCGACAGCAAGCAGCTCGCCTGATCTATCGTTCCCGCGTCATCCGAACCCCACGGAATTCGACCGAGGAACTTCATGTCTTTCGATTGGACAAACGCCGGCGAGCAGTACGGCGACATCAAGTACGAACTTCTTGACGGGATCGCGAAGATCACGATCAACCGGCCTGAGGTGCGCAACGCCTTCCGGCCGCAGACGCT
>CAYVWQ010000019.1:0-32118 GCA_964455545.1 uncultured Thermoleophilaceae bacterium
AGGCCTTCGGCGACGTGCCGCTGAACGTCGAGCTCAAGCTCGAGGTCTGGGACTCCCCGAACTCGGCCGGCATCGTGATCGACGCGGTGCGCTTCTGCAAGCTCGCCCTGAACAACGGCATCGGCGGCCAGCTTGACGGCCCGTCGTCGTACCTGATGAAGTCGCCGCAGAACCAGCGCCTCGACGCGATCGCTCGCGAGGACTCGGAGAAGTTCATCGCCAAGAACGGCGGCAAGCCGAAGTTCAACGCGACCCGCACGCCGAGCAAGCGCGCCTCGGCCGCGAAGCGCAAGGCTGCGCCGGCGACCCGCGCGAAGGCCACCGCGAAGGCCAAGCCGGCCGCGAAGAAGCCCGCCGCGAAGCGCAAGGTTGCTGCGAAGAAGTAGCCAGGCAAACGGCCCACGGGCCGACTACGCCAAGCCAGATCCCTTCCAATCGGCCACCCCGCGGGGTGGCCGATTGGCGTTTCTGGGCGTGTTTTGCGAAGTCTGAAGATGGACGTCACTGAATTGGTGCGAAGCGGTCTTGATTCGTGACGTGTAGGTCGGTTGAGTTGCAGGCGTGCCTCGTCTGTTCATCACCGATCGTCGCGAGCTTCGTCCGTACCACCTTTACAACCAAGGTGCGAAGCGGGGCGGCCGGCCGCGAAAGGTCTTCGTCGATCGTGAGGACAAGCAGTTCTTCCTCTCGTTGCTCGCGCGGCATCTGGGGCGGCATCCGGCGAGCGATTCGCGTTCTCGGCCGTACCAGCACCTCCGGGGATGGATCACGCTCATCGCGTTCAACGTGATGACAACCCACTTTCACCTGATCGTCTGGCAGCGCGATCCGCGTGGCATCGACCAGTTGATGAACAACGTGAAGGCGGTCTACACGCGGTATTTCAATGCCAAGTACGGCAACGTCGACCCGCTCTTCAACGGTCCGGTGCAGTCAAAACCGGTTGACGGCGTCGACTACTTCAAATGGCTGGTCGGGTACGTCCACAAGAATCATCCGACCGGCGAGAGCTACGAGTTCTCAAGTCATCGCGCGTGGGTCGAGGACGATCGCCGCCCGGGATGGCTCGACCCGGACCCCGGCATCAAGGTGTTCGGCGGCCTCGGCGCCTATCGCGAGCAAATGGATCGCTACGACGCCAAGCGCGCCCTGGACACCGAACTCGGCTTCGGTCGCCGAAGGTAAGCGCGCAACCAGGCCGAACGAACTCCAATCGACCACCCCGCCGGGTGGTCGATTGGAAAGTTTGCCGCTTTCCGCCGGGTCAGGCCCGCGGAGCCGGGTCAGGCGCGCGGAGCCGGGTCAGGCCCGGGTCAGGCCCGCGGAGCGTCCTCGTCTGGCGCCGCTCCTGCTGGCACGGGCACGTCGGGCGCCTCGAGGTCCCAGTGCGGCAGAACGCGGTCGAGCCAGCTTGGTATCCACCAGTTGGCGTTGCCCAACAACTGCAAGATGGCTGGGACCAAGACCATTCGAACCAGAGTTGCGTCCACCAGAACCGCAGTAGCCATGCCGATGCCCATCAGCTTCAGGAACATGAGGTCGCTCAGGGCGAACGACATGAAGACCGCGATCATGATGGCGGCCGCAGCGGTGATCACGCGGGCTGTGCGCGCCAGGCCGATCGTCACCGCCTCGTGGGTTTCGCGGCCACGCAGGTACTCCTCCCGCACTCGGCTCATCAGGAAGACCTCGTAGTCCATCGACAGGCCGAACAGAATCGAGAACATGATCACCGGCACGAACGGGGCGACCGGCACCTCGCGGTCGACGCCGAGCAGTTGCCCGAACGTCCCTCCTTCTGCCGCCAGTGTGATCACACCGAACGCCGCGCCGACGCTCAGCAGGTTCATCACGCCGGCCTTTAGTGAGATCAGCGGCGCACGGAACGCGAACAGCAGGATGATCAGCGACAGCAGCACGACGCCGAGGATGAAGATCGCCATGTGATCTGCCAGGTAGGTGCTCTGGTCGATGTAGGAAGGCGTCGCGCCGCCGAGCAGCGTCACCGCGCCGGTTCCGGCGACGGCCGCAGGCAGAACGTTGTCGCGCAGGTTCTTGACGAGATCCTCGGTCGATGTCGCCTGCGGCGAGCTCTTCGGCGTCACGATCACCAGCGCGCCGTCGCCGGATTTGCTCAGCTGCGGCGGTGTGACCGCCACTACGTCCGGCGTCGATTTGATGCCCTGCTCGACTTTGCCGAGCACAGCCTTGCTGTCGCCGTCGGCTTTCGAGAGATCGACCGCGACGATCAACGGGCCGTTGGCACCAGGCCCGAAACCTTCCTCGGTCAGTTTGTATGCCTTGTAGGTGATGTCATCCGGCGAGTTGGTCGACGCGTCCGGGAAGCCGAGATTCATGTCTTTCGCCGGGAACGTGAGCGCAAGCAGGATCAGCGTGGTGACGATCGCGAGCGGCCACGGATGCGCCTGGACCTGCCGGCTCCAGCGCGCCGCAAGTGGCAGATGGTTGGGGTCGTTCTCGCGCTCGCGACGCTCGTGCGCCGACGCGACTCCCGGGAGCTTCAGCTTGTTGACCTTCGTACCGAGCATCGCCAGCAGCGCCGAGAGCAGCAGGATGCCGGTGAGCATCACGACGAGCACCGCCAGGCTCGTCGACAGCGCGACACCGCGCATATAGGAGATGTTCACGAGGAACAGACCCATCACAGCCAGCACCACGGTCGATCCGGCGACGATCACGCTGCGACCGGCCGTCGCGACCGCCTCCGCCAGTGACTCACGAACGTCGCCGCTGACGTCGAGGGCATCGCGGAATCGTGTGAGCACGAGCAGCGCGTAGTCAATCCCGACACCGATCGCCAACAGGTCCGCGACCTGCGGCGCCCAGTCCGGGATGTCGATCGCTTTCGCGAGGACGATCGTCAACATCGAGCCGACCACGAGTCCGAAGAACGCTGTGATCAGCGGCAGACCGGCTGCGACGACCGAACCGAAGGCGATCAGCAGGATGATCAGCGCGGCGAAGAACGCCGGCCCGCTGGGGGCGCCGCCGCCCTGGAAGAAGCCGGCAGACATCTCGACTTCGAGTCCGCGGCCGCTCGACTCCTCTGCGATCTTCTTGAAGATCTCGCCGTCGGACGCTGCGAAGTCCCAGGATTGCTGAGCGAGCGGCACGCTGATCGTGCCGATCTCACCATTCGGCGAGATCCGTGCCGTGGAGATCGGCGGCGGGGTGCCGATGCCCTTCTCCTCGCCGACCTTCTGCAGCACCTCTTTGATGCGAGCGTCGGTCTCGGCTGAGCCGGCGCCGTCGGTCGACTTCCAGACGATGTCGAGCGTCTCGCCGGTCTGCCCGGGGTACTGCTGTTGGATGAACGCGGCGGCCTTCTGGCTGTCGGAGCCCGGCGTCGAGTAGTCGACGTGGAATTTGCCGTCAACGATCTGCGCCAGCGCGATGCTGCCGACGAGCGCCACGACCCAGAGGCCGAGCGTCAGCTTGCGATGGTCGTAGATCCAGCGCGCGAGGTTCGCGAGCGCGCCGGTGTACTTGATGGGTGATGCCGAGCTGTTCATCTGGGGACCTCTGGGGAGTGAGCTGTTTGAGCGTTCTGCGAAGTGTTGCATTCACCACTTCATCTCGCTTCTCCATTTGTGCTGCATAGTGTTGACCCATGCCTGAAGGAGACGCGCCGTTCAACGACCTCACCAAACTCCGCCGCGAACCGCAGCTGGCGCGGCCTGACTGGGAGACGATCAAGCGGATCCTGCGCGAGACATATCTCTGCCACATCGCCTTCGTCGATGACGGCGGCCAGGCCTTCAGCGTGCCGACGATTCACGCGCTGCTCGGCGACGAGCTGTACGTGCACGGCAGCGCCGCGAGTCGCACGCTCAGGGCGATCGACGGCGGCGCGAAGATCTGCATCACCGTCGCGGAAACCGACGGCCTCGTGTTGGCCCGCAGCGTGCTCAACCACAACATCAACTTTCGCTCGGTGATGGTGTTCGGCGAAGCCGAGATGGTGACCGACGAGTCCGAGAAGAAGCGGGCGCTGCACGACTTCTTCGAGGAGATCTTCCCCGGGCGATGGGCCGAGTCGCGCGAACCGACCGAGAAGGAGTACAAGCGCGTCGCGATCCTCAGGCTGCCGCTCGAGACGGCGTCTGCAAAGGTCAACGCCGGGCCGCCGGAGGACGAAGACGACGACTACGCGCTCGATCACTGGGCCGGAGTCATACCGGTGCACCACACGCTCGGCGAGACCCAGCCTGATCCGGCGCTGCGGGCGGGGATCGAGGAGCCTGAGTCACTTCAAGCGATTCGTTCGCGCTGGGCGCCGCGAAGTATTTAGACTGCGCAGCATGAAACGCATTCTCGGCATCCTCACTCTCGCGCTTCTGGCCTTCGCGCTTGTCGCGGTCCCGGCGCTCGCAAAGAAAAAGACCTTCAAGACCGGTACCTACACGGCCACCGGCGACGTCAGTTTCAAGTTCAAGATCTACAAGGGCACTTGTTACGACGCGAAGTTCAAGAAGAAGTCCGGCTACTGCTTCAAGGGGTTCCAGGGGCCGCCGACGATCGCGATGAAGTGCGACGTCGTCCCCGACGGCGTGAATGACCACGAAGAGACCGCGTTCATTCCCGACCAGAAGCTCCTCTCCAGCAGTGGAAAGATCAGCGTCAGTTTCAAGAACCCGATCCGCACCGACGAGTGGGACCAGCACACCTTCAAGATCACGATCGGCAGCAAGGGGAAGGCCAGCGGTTCGGTTGAACTCGTTCAGCAGGTCAAGTCGCTGAAGGTGATCTCGATGTGCCGCAGCGGCAAGCTGAAGTTCACCGCCAAGAAGAAGTAGCCCGGTGCTGATCGACGACTCCGATCCGGTCGACGAGCGCCTCACCGCTCACTTCGCCGACTGGGACGGGGTCGCGAAGAAGAAGGCGTTCGCCCGCGACGCCCTGACCGTCAACGGCAAGATCTTCGCGATCTACCGGCTCGGGACCGTCGTGCTCAAGCTTCCGCGCGAGACCGGTGCGCCGCTGGTCGAGTCCGGCGCGGCGCAGCAGTTCGAGCCCGGGCCGGGGCGGTTCATGAAGGAGTGGTTCGTCTTCGGTCCGGAGACCGACGAAAGCGAGTTGACGCAGCTGGCCGAGCAGGCCTACGACTTCGTGCTGTCACTGCAGCAATAGGATCCCTGCCGATGAGCGCTTCAGTTCCCGCCGACGCCGCGAAACAGATCGCGGCCGGTTACGAGACCGACAAACCTGCGATCGATCTCGGCCGGGTCTCGGTCGGCGGCGCCGTCGACAACGAGGCGGTCGTGAAAGTGCCGCTCGCGATGTTCAACCGGCACGGCCTGATCGCAGGAGCGACCGGTACCGGCAAGACCGTGACGCTGCAGATGCTCGCCGAGTACCTCTCGACGGCCGGCGTCCCGGTCGTCGTCGCGGACATGAAGGGCGACCTGACCGGACTCTCGGCGCCGGGCGCATCCGACGGCCCCGCCGCCGAACGCTTCAAAGAGCTCGGCGTTCCGTTTGAGCCGGCCGCAAGCCCCGTCGAGTACCTGAGCCTCGGCGGGATAGGCGACGGCGTCCCCGTGCGGGCGACGGTCAGCGACTTCGGACCGCAACTGCTGGCGAAGATCCTCGGCAGCAACGAGACCCAGGAACAGTCGCTCGCCCTGCTCTACCACTACGCCGACGAGCGCAAGCTTCCGCTCGTCGACCTCGAGGACCTGCGCGCGATGCTGATGTTCCTCGACTCCGACGAGGGCAAGGCAGACCTGAAGGGGATCGGCGGAGTGTCGAGCCAGACGATCGGCGTGTTGCTGCGCCAAATCACGGCGCTTGGGGACGCCGGCGGTGACGAGTACTTCGGCGAGCCGCAGTTCGACGTCGCCGACCTGATGCGGGTCGCCCCCGACGGGCGCGGGGTGATCAGTTCGATCGAGCTTCCCGCGGTGCAGGACAAACCGGCACTCTTCAGCACGGCGCTGATGGGTCTGATCGCCGAGCTGTTCGAGACGCTGCCCGAGGCCGGCGACCTCGACAAGCCGAAGCTCGTCTTCTTCTTCGACGAGGCGCACCTGCTGTTCGACGACGCCAGCAAGGCGTTTCTCGATTCTGTCGAGCAGACCGTCCGCCTGATCCGCTCGAAGGGCGTCGGCGTCTTCTTCGTCACGCAGAACCCGACCGACATCCCGGCCGGCGTGCTCGGCCAGCTCGGCGCGCGGGTGCAGCATGCCCTGCGCGCGTTCACTCCCGACGACGCCAAGGCGCTGAAGGCCACCGTTTCCACCTATCCGAAGTCCGACTTCTACGACCTCTCCGAGGTACTGACGCAGCTTGGCATCGGCGAGGCCGTCGTGACCGTCCTGAGCTTGAAGGGAATCCCCACGCCGGTCGCGTACACACGCCTGCTCAGCCCACACTCGTGCATGGGCGTCGCCGACAACGTCGCGGCGACGACCGCGCAGTCGAAGCTCACGCCGAAATATGCGACGCGCGTCGACCCGCAGAGCGCAAAGGAGATGCTCGAAGGGAAGCTGGCCGAGAACGCGGCGCTGCCGGGCGCGACCCCTGCACCCGCGCCGATTCCGGCCGACGCTCCGCCGGCCGCCGGAAGTGCTCCCGCACCCGCGCCCACGCCCAAACCGCCAAAGCCGCCAAAGCCGAAGAAGGATTCGAACGCGGTCACCGACTTCCTCAAGAGCAGCCAGGGCAAGCAGATCCAGAACCAGATCATCCGCGGGGCTTTTGGGATTCTGAAGAAGAAGATTTGACGATGCAGTCGAAGCCAAAGCTCCGCATAGCCCAGGTCACCCCATACGCGATCGAAGACGAGCGCGAGACCAACCGCTACGTGCTCGGCCTGACCAAAGCCCTGCGCGAACGCGGCCACGAGGTCGTGGTCGTCGCGCCGAGCCACAGCCGCAAGCTCGTCAAGGACTCGCGCGCGCGGATCAAGGCCGCTGCCAAGGCGAAGTCGGTCGCGGGGCTGTTCGATGCGCAGAACGACACGTTGGTGATCGGCGCGGCGCTGCCGTTTCCGCCGGCCAAGCTCGGCGGCACCGCGGCCGTTCCGATCGATGTTGCGCGCACGCTTGAGGATCTCTTCCAGATCGAGGACGGCTTCGATTTCGTGCACGTACACGAGCCGTTCGCGCCGAGCGCCGCGAGCGCCGCGTTGCGGATGAGCTTCACGCTCAACGTCGGCACCTTCCATCAAGCGACCGAGCGCACCCTCTCGACGCAGGTCGCGCGCAAGTTCGTCGAGCTGTTCTTCGGACGGCTCGACGCCCGCACGACGATCAACACGGTCACCAAGGATCTCGTGAAGAGCTACTTCGGCGGCGACTACACCGTGATCGGCCCGGGCGCCGACGCTCCGCACGACCGCCCGCCGAAGGCCGATGGCGCCGCGACCGAAATCGTGATCGACGGCGTCGAGGAGCGCGCGGCGCAGCGGATCCTGATCCGCGCGCTCAGGAAGCTTCCGCGCGAGCTCGAATGGCACGCGACCTTCCGCGTCCACACCGATACCGCCGTCGTGCCGCCGAGTCTCTCAAACCGCATGCGCGAGCGCACGACCTTCGTCGCTGCCAAAGACGTCCCGGCCGCCGACCTGCTGGCCACGGCCGACATCGCAGTCGCGGCCAGCGCCGGCACGGCGCCGAGCCCCGGCTACATCGCCCGGATCGTCGCCAGCGGGGCCGCGCCGCTCACATCCGACCTCGAGCCGTACAAAGAAGCACTCGACGACGGCGACCTCGGCCTGATGTTCGAGTCCGGCAACGCACTCGCGCTGGCCGATCAGCTGCAGCGCCTGATCGAGCAACCGGAGCTGCTCGAGAAAACGCGCGAGAACGCGCGCCGCTACGCCGAGACCAACACCTGGGACTCGGTCGCCGCCCGCTTCGAGGAGGTCTACTACGAGACGCGCGAGCGCCGGCACGACCTGCGGCCCGCGAAGCAGCCGAAGCCGCACATCGCCGAGCGCCTGCGCCGCCGCAAGCGGATCGATGTCGACCTGCACATGCACACGAACCACTCGCACGACTGCGCCACGCCCGTCGAGGTGCTGCTCGAGACCGCGAAGGTCCAGGGGCTCGGCGCGATCGCCATCACCGACCACAACCTCGTCTCCGGGGCCCACGCGGCGGCCGAGATCGCCGACGATTACGGAGTGAAGATCATCATCGGTGAAGAGGTCAAGACGAAGGACCAGGGCGAGGTGATCGGCCTGTTCATCGAGGAACAGATCCCCAAGGGCGTGACGCTCCAAGAGGCGATCGCCGACATCAACCGGCAGGGCGGCCTGGTCTACGTGCCGCATCCGTTCGACCGCATGCACTCGGTGCCCGACTACAAGCACCTGCTCGACGTGCTCGAGGACATCGACCTGATCGAGGTCTTCAATCCGCGCGTCGCGTTTTCCGCCTTCAACGATGAGGCCGCGCGATTCGCCGCGAAGTACCGGATCGTCGCCGGCGCCGGCAGCGACAGCCACGTCGCCCAGGGCCTCGGCAGCGTGCGCATCAACATGTACGACTTCGACGGGCCCGAGGAGTTCCTCGAATCGCTGCGCGAGGCCGACATCGCCCGCAGCCCGAGCAGCCTCGTCTACGTGCAGGCGATGAAGTTTCTGCAGACGAACGTCGGCGTCAAGAGCAAGGTGCCGCCCAAGCGTCACGGCGGCAAGGCGAAGAAGACGCCGATCGTCAAGAGCGGCAGCGTCGACTCGAAACGCCGCGCGAGCCGGCGCTAGTTCCTGCCGCGCACCGGTCCGCGCAAGCGAAACTGCCACCCGCACCGCCCGTTGCGCTTGCGTTATGTAGCGCAGGAGGCGCCACGTGACGCGCCAAATACATCACCGTCGGCGCGACGCGACGGACCTTTCCCGCGACGCGCTGATCCAACTTGACCCCCAGTGAGGCCTGATCAGTCATCCTCACCGCAGACACGATGGAAGAGACACCGAGAGACGACATGCCTCGCACTGACGACGAGATTCGCGAGAAGTACCTCGACCGCGCGATCCGCGAGCTCAACTCGCTCGCGCACGAGATTCACGACTGTGACGAGTGCCCGCGCGGACACCTGATGCCGGTGCTCGGCAGCGGCCACCCGCAGGCCGACATCTTCCTGATCAAGCACACCGCCAAGCCGGCTGAAGTGGAGGAGGGCGTGGCGTTCTACGGCCGGGCCGGCGTGGCGTTGCAGAAGTCGTTCAAGCGACTTGGGATCGACCCGCTGACCGTGTACGGCACCGTCAGTGTGAAGTGCCCCGTCGACCCGATCGACGCAGCAGAATCGTGTACTGCACGCATACTCGACGAACTGATGATCGTGCAGCCGAAGGTGCTCGTGGTGATGGGCGAGCAGGCGCTTGACGACGTCAACAACCTTGGCTACCCCGGGGCTTTTGAACTGGAGCCGCAGCTGGGCGCGATCCAGCCGTGGACGGCGCAGTGTGAGGCGCTTTTCACTCCAGACCTCGACGACTGCCTCGACGACGAGCCGTACAAGCGCGAGTTCTGGCGTGCCTTCAAGCGCCTCGGCGACTGGCACGGCGACCTGCCGCCCTACTGATTTCAAGGTCGGGCGGATCCGCCCGCGACACCTAGGATGCTGGCTCCAATGGGAAACCACCGCATCGGCATGGTCGCCACCGGCGGCACGATCAGCATGAAACGCGAGGCGCCCGGCGGCGCTCACGCGCCGGCGCTCGGCGGCGCGCATCTGGTCGCGATGCTCGACGAGGGTGCAAACGTCGGTGATGTCGAGGTGACGATGTACGAGCCGCATCGCATCCCCTCGGAGGACCTCTCGTTCAGTCTGCTCAGCAACCTTGCGAAGACGATCGAACAGGCCCTGACCGAGAACGACTCGGTGATCGTCACTCACGGCACCGACACGATGGAGGACGCGGCGTTCTTCGTCGCCGAAGCTCTCGACAATCCGAACGTGATCTTCACGGGGTCGATGCTGCCGTCCGATCATCCCGAGTACGACGGGATCTCCAACCTCACGTCGTCTTTCATCTTCGCCAAGAGCGGCGAGGAGATGGGCACAGTGATCTGCATGTACCGCTACTGCCTGCCGGCCTGGAGCGCAGTCAAGCGTGACTCTGCGGCGATGGACGCCTTCAACATCCGCGAGGGAAAGGCCGTCGCGCGCCTTTTCGACGGCGAGATCGAGCGGATCAGCGACCGGCCGACGGCGAACTGGATCGGCGAGTACAAGGCTCTCGACGACCGCGACCCGATCGTGCCGATCCTCACCGTCGGCGTCGGCACCAGCCCGGACGCGCTCGAGCTGATGACCTCCGTCGCGAAGGGGATCGTGATCGAGTCGACCGGCACGGGATCGGTGCCGAGCTCGATGAAGGAGGCGATCATCCAGACGGCGCAGAAGATCCCGGTCGTCGTCACGACGCGCTGCGCCAACGGGCCGACGATCGCGCAGGACGTATACCCGAACAAGTGGGACGAGCTGATCGAGAGCGGCGTGCAGTTCGAGAACCACCTCGACTCCTACAAGGCGCGCACGCGGTTGATTCTGGCGA
The DNA here is from genome assembly GCA_964455545.1 of uncultured Thermoleophilaceae bacterium. GTDB lineage: Bacteria > Actinomycetota > Thermoleophilia > Solirubrobacterales > JACPNS01 > JACPNS01. Next base: position 10,532 of record CAYVWQ010000019.1, read on the forward strand.
TCTCACTGGGGCGCGAGTACGAGCCGTTCCAGGTGTTCCCGATCTGATGGACGGCTCAGACGGAGCTGGGCACGACCGCCAGCGCGAACGCGAGGAGGCGGCTGCCGCGACCGAAGCGTGGGCCGCCGTCGCGCCGGGCGAAGACCCGATCCACATAGACCCGCACGAGGGCGACGGCGCGCACGGAAAGAGCAAGAGCCGCCTCGCGTTCTCGGCGATGTTCTTCTCGTTCGCCACCGGACTCTCGCGCGTGGTCGGACTGGCGCGCGAGATGATCGCCGCCGCGATCTTCGGTGTGTCGGGCGTGATGTCGGCCTTCCAGGCCGCGTTCCTGGTGCCCAACCTCGTGCGTGCACTGTTCGCTGACGCGGCGCTGCAGGCGGCCTTCGTGCCGGTCTTCTCGGAGCTGCTCGACCGCGGCGAGCGCCGCGAGGCATTCCGCGTCGCCAGCACGCTGTTCTACATCATGCTGCTCTCGCTCGGCCTGATCACCGGGCTTTTCATCCTGCTGGCGCCGGTGATCATGCCGCTGTTCGCGCCGGGCCTCAACGCCGAGAACACCGACCTGATGATCGGCCTCTCGCGCGTGCTGTTCCCGATCGTGATCCTGCTCGGGCTGACCGGCTTGTTCGTCGGCATGCTCAACGCCTTCGACCACTTCGAGATCCCGGCGATCGCGCCGCTGTTCTGGAACCTCGCGATCATCGCCTGCATCTTCGGCCTCTCGCCGTTGCTGCCGGACGACAAGGAGATCTACGCCTACGCGATCGGCGTCGTCGTCGGCACGATCATCCAGATGCTGATGCCGCTGCCGCTGGTCAAGAGCCGGGCGAAGGGCGAGCCGTTCGGTCGCACCTTCGACTGGCGCGACCCGTACGTGCGACGGGTGCTGAAACTGATGATCCCGGTCTCGGTCGGACTCGGCCTGATCAACTTCGACCTCGCGATCAACTCGATCGTCGGCTCGCTCGTCAGCCAGGACGCGATCGCGGCGATCAACAACGCCTTCCGCATCTTCATGCTGCCGCAGGGGATCTTCTCGGTCGCGATCGCGACGATCCTCTTCCCGACGCTCTCGCGCCTCGCCGCGCGCCGCGACTTCGACGGCATGGAGCACACGATCGGCAACGGCAACCGGCAGATGTACATGATGCTGATCCCGGCCGGCGTGGCGATGGCGGTGCTGAGCGTGCCGATCGTGCGGCTCGTTTTCCAGCGCGGGGAGTTCACCGCCGCGGACACGACGCTCGTTGCGACTGCGCTCTTCTGGTTCGCGTTCAGCCTGCCGACGAGCGGTTCGAACCTGTTGTTCACTCGCAGCTTCTTCGCGCTTCAGCGACCGTGGTTCGCGACCGGGCTCTCGGTTTTCTCGCTGGTGATCAACGCCGGCCTCTCGTACGCGTTCCACAAGCCGTTCGGAATCGCCGGGGTGGTCGGCGCGACGGCCTTCTCCTCGCTGTACATGACGCTGGCGCAGGGCTACTACCTGTCGAAAGAGATCGGCGGCGTTGAGGCGCGCCAGACCGTGCGTGCGACGGTCCAGATGTTCATTGCCTGCATACCGCTCGGCGTGATCAGTTACGGCGTCTGGTGGGGCCTGAACGAGGCGCTTGGCCAGTCGACGATCGCTCAGATCATCTCACTCGGCACCGGGCTGGCGCTCGGCACGGCGGCGTACGCGGCCACCGTGCTGGCGATGAACGTCCCCGAAGCGCGGCAGGTGCTTGACCTCTTGAAGCGCCGCATCGGCCGCGCGTAAGACTTCCGTAAGGATCGTTTAAGGCGCCGGAAAGGCGCTGCCCTGCACGATCGAGGAGTAATCCCACTCCCAATCCGATCTGGAGGAAAGATCGTGCGACTCAATTCGCTCAAGTTCATGTCCCTGCTGCTGATCCTGGCCGCCCTGGCCGTCGCGGGCGCCGGCTGCGGCTCAAACGAAAAGGTCTCGACCGAGAACACGTCCGCCAAGTCGGCCGCTGAAGAGAAGGGCGACGCGATGAAGTCCGACGACAAGATGTCGAAGGACGACGGCGACGCGATGAAGGCCGACGAGGGTGACGCCATGAAGTCCGACTCCGGCGACGCAATGAAGTCCGACTCCGGCGACGCCATGAAGTCAGACTCGGGTGACGCGATGAAGTCCGAGTCATCGGGCGACGCGATGTCCGAGGGCGATGCCATGAAGGACGAGAAGTAAGTCGCCCGGAGGTCACTGAATGCTCCTGCTGATCCTTTTTGCACTCCTGGCCGGTGCCGCCACGGCGCTGTCGCCCTGCGCGCTTCCGGTGCTTCCGGTGGTGTTCGCCGCCGGCACGACGGGCGGCCGCAGGCGGCCGATCGGAATCGCGCTCGGCCTGGCGGTCTCGTTCACGTTCGCGGTCGTGCTGCTCACGTACCTGCTCAGTGCGCTCGGCCTGCCGAACGGACTGCTGCGTACGTTCGCGATCGCGGTGCTGCTGGTCTTCGGACTGTCGCTGGCGCTTCCGAAGCTGGCGGACCGCGTGGAGTATCTGATCAGCAAGGCCACCTCGCGTGGCGCCGGCAAAGTCGCCGGCGTCACGCAGGGCGCGGCCGAAGGGCACGACGGCTTCTGGTCGGGCGTGCTCGTCGGCGCCGGGCTCGGCTTTGTGTACGCGCCATGCGCGGGGCCGATCCTCGCCGGCGTGATCACCGCCACCGCCTCTCAGGAGTTCTCCACGCAGCGGCTCGTGGTGGCGATGGCGTACGGCATCGGATCGGCGATCACGTTCTTCGTTTTGATGCGCGGCGGTCGCCGGCTGATCGCTCCGCTGATGCAGCGAAGCCAGAAGATCCAGCTGGTGATGGGCCTGTCGATGGTGTTCGTCGCGCTGGCGATGTTCGCCAATCTCGACACGCGCTTCCAGACGGCGATCGCCGATTCGCTGCCGTCTGCGCTGGTCAATCCGACCGGCAAACTTGAGGAGTCCGGCGCCGTGCAGGACCAGCTCGCCGACGCGCGCGGCTCGCGCAACCAGTTCAAGGAGAAGCAGGAGCAGGCCGCCCCGAAGGCGTCCTCGTTGCCGGTGCTCGGCGACGCACCCGAGATCGTCGGGACGCAGCAGTGGTTCAACACTCCGGGCGGCAAGAAGCTGACGCTCAAGCAGCTGCGCGGCAAGGTCGTGCTCGTCGATTTCTGGACCTACACCTGCATCAACTGCATCCGCACGCAGCCGTACCTGAAGGCCTGGGACCGCAAGTACGCCGACCGCGGCCTCGTGATCGTCGGCGTGCACACGCCGGAGTTCCCGTTCGAGCACTCCGCCTCGAACGTCCAGGCGGCGGTGAAGCAGGCCGGCATCCGCTACCCGGTAGCTCAGGACAATGACTACAAGACCTGGGACGCCTACAGCAACGAGTACTGGCCGGCGCACTACCTGATCGACGCGCGCGGTCGCGTACGCGCCACGCACTTCGGTGAGGGCGAGTACGACCGCACTGAGCGACAGATCCGTTCGCTGCTGCGCGAGGCCGGAGACGGCGATCTCGGCGGCGAGTCGAAGACGGCCGCCGCCGTGACCCCTTCCGAGGGCACGACCACGCCCGAGACGTATCTCGGCGCGGCTCGCGCCCGAGGCTGGGTGAACGGCCTGATCTCGGTCGGAGAACACAACTACTCGGCAAAGCCACAGGACAGGCCGGGTAGCAACTTCGCCTACGCCGGCCACTGGGACGTGAGCGAGGACAACGCCACGGCCTCGGGCTCGGACGCGCGGATCGACGTGCGCTTCCACGCGCGGCGGGTGTACCTGGTGCTCAGTTCACCCGGCCACGCGCGCAAGGTCGGCGTCGAGTTGAACGGAAGGCCGATCCCGTCGGACCGCGCCGGCGCGGACGTCAAGCGCGGGGCGGTCACCGTCACCAACCAACGTCTCTATTCGCTCGTCGACCTGCCTGCCGTTGACAGCGGGAAGCTGACTCTGCACTTCGCCCCGGGCGTGACCGGCTACGCCTTCACGTTCGGTTGATCATGGGCGCGCAAGCAAATACGCTGCGTCTGGTGGAAGTCACAGCCGAAACCAACCGGACTGTGCTCGTCGTCGACGACGAGGAGATCGTCCGCGATGTCGTCGTCCGCTACCTGGAGCGCGATGGTTTCAACACGCTTGAAGCTGGCGACGGCAACGTCGCCCGCGATCTGATCGAGGAGCACGGCGACGGAATCTCGCTGGTCGTGCTCGACCTGATGCTGCCGGGCATCGGTGGCCTCGAGCTGTGCAGCTGGATCCGTTCGCGCAGCGACCTGCCGGTGATCATGCTGACTGCGCGCAGCGACGAGACCGACCGCATCGTCGGCCTCGAGCTGGGCGCCGACGACTATCTGGGAAAGCCCTTCTCGCCGCGCGAACTGTCGGCCCGTGCACGCAGCGTCCTGCGCCGTGCCGGGGCGCCGGCCCTGGCGGCCGTCGAGTCGCAGCCGGCCGAGCCGATCGAGTTCGGCGACCTCGTGATCAACCCGGTCTCGCGCGAGGTCATGCGCGACGGACAACCGCTCAAGTTGACGGCGCGCGAGTTCGACCTGCTGGCGTTTCTCGCCGCGAACCCTGGCGAGGTCTTCTCACGTGAGCAGCTGATGGCGCGGGTCTGGGGTTATGCAGCCGCGTTCGACACGGGGACGGTCTCCGTACACATCCGCCGCCTGCGCGAGAAGGTCGAGTCCGATCCGTCTGCTCCGCGCCACATCCAGACCGTCTGGGGAATGGGTTACCGGTTCGACCGATGATCACGTTCGCCCTCATCGTCCTGCTGATTGCGCTGATCGCCGGATTCGCGGCCACCGCAGTTGTGATGCGCATGCACTCGATCCGCGCGCGCACGATCGGTGCCCTGCTGGTGACGGCCGCGCTGCCGCTGATCGCCATGGTCGCCAGTGGGCTGATCATGTTCGAGTCGGAGCACGACGTGGTCGTGATGGCCGTAGTGGTCGGCACCACGCTGGTCGCGCTCGGCGCCGCGATCCTGCTGCTGCGCGGGATCACCGCGCCGCTCGACTCGCTCAGCAACACGACGCGCGAGATCGCAGCCGGCGACCTCGCCGCACGCGCGCCCAAGCTCGGAGTGCGCGAGACCGACGAGCTCGCCGATGCTTTCAACGGGATGGCCGACTACGTCGAGTCGCTGTTCGACGCCCGCCGCCAGCTCGTCGCATGGGCCAGTCACGACCTGCGCACGCCGCTGACGGCGATGCAGGCGATGCTCGAGGCGATCGAAGACGGCGTCTCGACGCCCGAGGAGTACGTGCCGGAACTGGCCGGGCAGGTCGCACGGCTGTCGCAGCTGGTGGACGATCTCTTCGAGCTGGCGGCGATCGATGCGTCGTCGCTTTCGCTCGAGTACGACGAAGTGCGCGTCGGTGACCTGATCACGAACTGCGTCAACGGATTCTCCGGACAGGCGCGCGCCGGCGGCGTCGAGCTGACCACGCTGGTCGAAGAGCCCGACGCGCTCGTTCAATGCGCCCCGGACAAGATTGAGCGAGTGATGATGAATCTCCTGACCAACGCGCTGCGGCACACGCCGCGCGACGGCGCGGTGGCGATCTCGGCGATGCCCGAAGCCGGCTCGGTGCTGGTCTGCATCGACGACAGCGGCAGCGGCCTCTCCGATGGCGACGTCGACCGCGTGTTCGAACGCTTCTACCGCGGCGACGCCGCGCGCGACTCATCCAGCGGTGCCGGTCTGGGCCTCGCAATCGCCCGCGGCCTCGTCGAGCTGCACGGCGGCGAGATCCACGCCGAGAATCGCCCCGAGGGCGGAGCCCGCTTCAGCTTCACCCTCCCGCGCACCGCCGCCTGAACAGCGGACTACGACTCAAATCCATGGACGGCAGAGGGCCTGCCTAAGCGGCAAGTTTTCCAATCGACCATCCCGCGGGGTGGTCGATTGGAAGTTTTGCCTGTTCAACCATCCGACCGCAGATCGCGGCTTATTGGCGGGACTTGCTGCGGCGCTCTTCGAGGCGGGCCTCGATCACGGCTTGGCGCCTTTCGTCGTCGACGAGATCGAGCACGCTGACGCACTCGATGTGCGGCGTGTGCGGGAACATGTCCACCGGGCGCACTCGCCTGAGCTCGTAGCCGCTCTCGGCCATCTGCTTGAGATTCGGGGCGAGCGTGTCGGGGTTGCAGCTCACATAGACGATCCGCTTCGGCCCGGCCTCCATCACGCGGCGGACGACCTTCTGTGACAACCCGGCGCGCGGCGGGTCGACCACGGCGACGTCGGGCCTGCCGGCGTGCTCGATCAGTTCCGGCAGCGCGAGCCGCATGTCGCCGGCTACAAAGTCTGCGTCGGTGATGCCGTTGAGGTTGGCGTTCGCTGCCGCGTCCTCGACAGCGTCGGCGACGATCTCTACGCCCCAGACATGACCGGCCTTCTCGGCCAGCGCGAGGCCGATGGTGCCGGAGCCGCAGTAGAGGTCGAAGACGGTCTCGCGGCCGCCCAAGTCGGCGAACTCGATCGCCGTGCCGTAGAGCTTCTCGGTCTGCGCCGAGTTGGTCTGGAAGAAGCTGTCGGGGCTGATGCGGAAGCGCAGGCCGAGGATCTCTTCCTCGATGTACGCGTCGCCCGCAAGCGTCTTGTCCTTCGAGTCCTGCGCCCAGTGGCCGGGTGAGTCGCTCTTCGACCAGACGATGCTGGTCGGTGCCGGGTCCAGCTCGGTCTTGAGCATCTCCACGAAGCCGGCCGAGTCGAAGCCGCCGGGCTCGGGCTCCTTGGTGCTCGTGACCAGTCGCACCATCGTGTCGCCGGTCGCGCGCCCCTCGCGCACCACGAGATTGCGCAGGAAGCCGAACTGCTCGTCGGGGTCAAAGGGGGAGAGCTCACGTGCCTGGCACCAATCGCGCACGAGCCGACGGATCGCGTTGGTGCGTTCGGACGCGAGCACGACGTCGTCGACGTCCTCGATCACGTCCCAGTGGCCGGGAGTGTGGAAGCCGAGCGCGAGCGAGCCGTCCTCGGACATGCCGAAGCTGAACTCGACCTTGTTGCGGTAATTCCAGGTCTCGTCGGCTCGCACGATCGGCTCGAGCTCGAACGAGTCAAGGTCGAACTCGCCGAAGCGCTCGAGCGCCTCACGAACCTGCTGCTGCTTTGCCTCGAGCTGCTTCTCGTAGGCGAGCGCCTGCCACATCGCGCCGGGGTGCGGCGCGCGTACGGGTACGCGGTCGGGACCGGCCTCGAGTATCTCGGTCACGCGGGCCTCGGCGAAGCGCTTCTTGCCGCCGGTCACGGTCGCGCGGACGCGGTCGCCGGGCAGCCCGCCGCGAGCGAACACGACAAAGCCGTCGGCGCGGCCGACGCCGGCGCCGCCGTGCGCCAGCGAGTCGATCGTCAGCTCGACCTCGTCGCCCTTGCGCAGCCGTGTGGCCTTCTGTTCTGCCTGTCCGCTCATCGCCAGCGACGGTAGCGGGAGCGCACACACATAAACTCACGCCATGTCGAAGCACCTTCTCACCGGCGCCGAGCTGTCGCCGGACGACCTCTCCGCGCTGCTCAAGCGTGCGCAGGAGTTCAAGGACCGCCGCGAGGTGCTGGCGGCCCGGCGTGGCCACCTGGCGGCGAAGACCGTCGCGCTGATCTTCGAGCACCCGTCGACGCGTACGCGCATGTCGTCGGAGATTGCCGTTTACGAGATGGGCGGTCACCCGATGGTGCTGGCCGGCGACGCGATGCAGCTGAGCCGCGGTGAGTCGATCAAGGACACCGCGCTGGTGACTTCCCGCTTCGCCCACGCGATCGGCATCCGCACGAGCTCGCACGCCGCTGTCGTCGATCTCGCGGCGCACAGCGAGGTCCCAGTCTTCAACATGCTCACGGGCGACCATCACCCGCTCCAGGGACTGGCCGATCTGCTGACGCTGCAGCAGCGCTTCGGCACGCTCGAGGGCCGCAAGCTCGCGTACGTCGGCGACGGCAACAACGTCACCGCATCGTTGATGGTGCTCGGCGCTCTCGCCGGCGTCAACGTCGCCGTGGCGACGCCCGAAGGGTTTGAGCCCGAGCCGTCAGCCGTCGCGCTGGCTCAGTCGGTCGCGCAGGCCGGCGCCGCCGTCGAACTGACGAACGACGCAGCCTCAGCGGCAGCCGGGGCCGACGCCGTGTACACCGACGTCTGGGTGAGCATGGGCGACGAGGACTCGGATGCCAAAAAGACGACCCTGGCGCCGTTCCAGCTGAGCGCCGAGCTGCTCGCCCACGCCAAGCCCGAGGCGATCGCGCTGCACTGCCTGCCTGCCCACGTCGGCGAGGAGATAACCGAGGACGTGCTCTACGGCGCGCAGTCTGCGGTCTTCGACCAGGCTGAGAACCGCCTGCACGTGCAGAAAGCCGTGCTGGAATACCTCTTGTCGTGACCGCCGAGGAGACAAGCAGCGCGTCCGAGCGCTACTCGCGCTCGCGTGAGCGCAGTGAGGCCAAGAATCAGGCCGTCCGTGACCAGCTCGAGCCGCTCGAGCCCGGCGAGCGTCCGACGGCCGTCACCGTCGCCTCGATCGCTGCCGCGGTGCTCGCGATCGGCAACATCGTCGCGTACATCCTCGCCGACAAGGATTCCGGAGACGAGGGCAAGCTGGCTCTGCAGACGGCGATCATCGTCGCGATCCTTGCAACGGCCGCGATCGGCATGTGGTTCGTGAAGTACTGGGCGGTGCTCGGCTTCCAGACGGTCCTCGGCCTGCAGTTCATCATCTTCACGCTCTCGATCATGAAGGCGAGCAACGTCTGGCAGGTACTGCTGTTCCTCGGCATCATCATCGCCTCGGGCGTGCTCTTCTGGTTCTTGATCCGGGCGATGGCGCGGATCCAGATGCCCGAGCCGCCGGATCTGCAGTCGCTGCGCGAACAGCGCGAGGCAGCTGAAGCGGCGGCGCGCGAGAAGGAGCAGTCGGATGCCTGAGGGAGTTTTCAACGTCGCGATCATCGGCGGTGGTCCCGGCGGCTACGTCGCGGCGATCCGCGCGCGCCAGCTCGGCCTCACGACCGTTCTGATCGAGAAGGACAAGCTCGGTGGCCGTTGTCTCAACTACGCGTGCATCCCGGCAAAGGCGGTGTTGCGCAGCGCCGATGTGCTGGAAGAGGTCCGGAAGGCGTCGACCTTTGGAGTGACGCTTCCGGACGGCGAGCCCGGAGTCGACTTCGCGACCGTCGCGAAGCGTCGCGACCGCGTGGTGAAGACGATGACCGGTGGCGTCGGCGCACTGATGAAGAAGAACGACGTGCTCGTCGTCGAGGGGGAGGCGACCTTCGTTCCTTCACCCGACGCCGGCGTGGTCGACCTGCACATCACTTCGGGCGACACGGTCAATCTTGTCCGTGCCGCCAACGTCGTGGTCGCGACCGGATCGGTTGCACTTCCGATCGTCGCGATCGGCGCCGAGTTCGGTGACCGCATCGTCGACACGGCCGGAGCATGGCTCTCGAATGAGCTCCCGGCCTCGCTGTGCGTGATCGGCGCCGGCGCGAGCGGAGTCGAGGTCGCCTCGGCCTACGGCCGCCTCGGCGTGCCGGTGACGCTGCTCGAGATGGCGCCGCAGATCCTCCCGGCCGAGGAGCCGTCGATCGCAGCCGCGCTCGCGAAGGAGTTGGCCAAGCAGAACGTCACCGTGATCACCGAGGCGCAGATCGAGCGGGTCACGCGCGGCGACGGGGCCGTTCAGGTAGTCGTCGGGGGGCAGCAGCACAGCTTCGACCGGCTCTGCGTCGCCGCCGGCCGCGCGCCCGACGTGACGGCGTTGAACCTCCCGGCCTACGGCGTCGGGACCGACGATCGCGGCGTGATCCAGGTCGCCGGCGACCAACGGACGAGCAACCCGCAGATCTTCGCGATCGGCGACACCGTGCCGGGCCCGGCGCTCGCGCACAAGGCGTCGGAGGAGGCCGTGGTCGCGATCGAGACGATCGCCGGCTGGCAGGGCGTCCACCCGATCGACATGAACGACATCCCGCGCGCGACATTCTGCTCACCGCAGGTCGCCTCGATCGGTCTGACCGAGGCCCAGGCCCACGCCGCCGGCCTGCAGTTGAAGATCGGCGAGTTCCCGCTGGCCGCAGCCGGCGCCTCGACCGTCTACGGCGATCGCTTCGGCAGCGTCAAGCTGATCGGCGACGCCATCACGGGACAGATTCTCGGCGCCCACTGCATCGGCCCGAAGGCCGCCGACCTGATCGCCGAGCTGGCGGTCGCCAAGAGCGGACGAGTCACTTTCCAGCAGCTCGCGCGCATGATCCACGCGCACCCGACGGTCAGCGAGGCCGTCATGGAGGCCGCGCGCATGGCCGACGGCTGGGCGGTCCACGCCTGATGGCCGATTACAGCTTCTACTACGACATCGGCTCGCCCTACGCCTGGGTCGTGGCCGAGGTGATCGCCAAGTCGCTGCCCGAGGCCGAGTGGATCCCCGTGCTGCAACCGGACGTCGACGACGGCCCGCTCTGGGACGGCGACGAGGAGCGCATCTGGGAGTACACGAAGAAGTTCGCGCTGATCGACCCGCGCTTCAACGAAGATCGAATGAACCTCACGATCGCCGACTCGCGCAAAATGGCGCTCGCGGCGACCTACGCCAAGTCGATCGGCCGCACCGTCGCGTTCTCGCTTGCCGCGTTCCGCCAGTGTTTCGGAGCCGCCCGACCGGTCGACGAAGAGGACACGATCCTGCTGGCCGCCGCAGCCTGCGAAATGCATCCGCGCGCCGTGTTGCAGGCGCTTGAGATGAAGTCCACGTCCGAGTCGCTCGCCGCAGCCGGAGCCGGACTGCTCGAGAAGGTCGGCCGCACGGAGCTGCCGGCGCTGGTCGGCAGTGACGGCACGCACCTGATCGAGGCCGAGCTGATCGCCGCCGCGCTGAACGATTTCGCCGCCCAGCGCTGAACCTGGCGGGATGCCGCCACCCCCGGCGGCAATATTGTGAGGTTGATGGAAGCGGGTGACACCACAGGAGGCCAGCAGGCGCCGGGAGTGAATCTCGCGGCCGCTTCCGAGTCTGCGGCGCCACCCGGGCAGCAGCCCGCTCATCGCTTTCAGCCCGACCACATGCTTCCCGACGCGGAGCGCGGCAAAGCGATCCTGTACCGGATGCTGCTGATCCGCCGCTTCGAGGAGCGCGCCGGTGAGATGTATGCGCGCGCCAAGATCGGCGGCTTCCTGCACCTCTGCATCGGCGAGGAGGCGACGGTCGTCGGCACCTCGGCGGCTATGCGCAGCACCGATTACCTGATCAGCACGTATCGCGAACACGGACAGGTGCTCTCGCGCGGCACGCCTCCCAACGCGGTCATGGCCGAGCTGTTCGGTCGCGAGACCGGCGTCTCGCGCGGACGCGGCGGTTCGATGCACATGTTCGACATGGATCGGCGCTTCATGGGCGGCTACGGGATCGTCGGCGGAAACCTGCCGATCGCGGCCGGGCTGGCGCTTGCCGCGAAGTACCGTGGGACCGGCGAGGCCGTGGTCTGCATGCTCGGAGATGGCGCGAGCAACCAGGGCACCTTCGGCGAGACGCTCAACCTTGCGGCGCTGTGGAAGCTGCCGGTCGTCTTCCTGATCGTCAACAACCAGTTCGGCATGGGCACATCGGTGCAGCGCCACTCGGCGATGACCAACCTAGCCGCCAAGGGAGAAGGCCTCGGGGTTCCGGGCACGCAGTGCGACGGCATGGACGTGCTCGATGTCGAGAGCTGCGTGAAGAGCGCGCTGGACATCGTTCGCTCCGATCAACACCCGGTGTTGATCGAGGCCGTCACCTATCGCTTTCGTGGCCACTCGGTCGCCGACCCCGAGGACTACCGCACAGAGGAAGAGGTCGAAGAGTGGCGCCGCCGCGACCCGATCATGCAGTTCGCGAACAAGCTGATCCGCGGCGGCGCGATCAGCGGTGAGGAGGCTGAGGCACTCGACCGCCTGGCGCTCCAGGAGGTCGACGAAGCAGTGCGCTTCGCCGACGAGTCGCCCCATCCGGCGCTCGACTCGCTCTACGACGATGTCTACGTGCTCGGTGATCAGCTGCGCGGGTGGTACTCGGTCGACACTCGCTCGCCGGGCGCGCAGCGGGGCGAAGGCATCGCCGGCGACGCCGAACTCGACCGGCTCGCGCAGGCGGGAGCCCAGTACCAGGAGGGTCAGGAGTTCGACGAGCAGGTGACGATGCGCGAGGGCATGCGGCGCGACACCCCGGCCAACCTCCCGGTCCCGCCGGAAGGCTTTGACGGAGGCGCCTGATGCCAGAGATGCGTTATCGCGAAGCGCTCAATCTCGCCCTGCGCGAGGAGATGTCCGCCAACAGGGACGTCTTCATCATGGGCGAGGACGTCGGCGTCTTCAACGGGGCGTTCAAGGTCACCGACGGTCTCTTGAAAGAGTTCGGCGAGGACCGCGTGCGCGACACCCCGATCAGCGAGAACACCATCGTGGGAATGGGCGTCGGCGCGGCGATGGCCGGCTTGCGCCCGGTCGTCGAACTGATGACGATCAACTTCTCGCTGCTGGCGATGGACCAGATCGTCAACCACATGGCGCCGATTCACTACATGTTCGGCGGCCAGGCGAAGGTGCCGATGGTTGTGCGCATGCCGCAGGGCGCCGGCCACCAACTCGCCGCCACCCACTCCCACTCGTTCGAGGCGTTCTTCCTGCACGTGCCGGGGCTGCTCGTTGCGACGCCGTCCACCCCCGCCGATGCAAAAGGGTTGCTGAAGGCTGCGATTCGCGACGACAATCCGGTCATCTTCATCGAGCACGAGACGCTCTACGGGATGAAGGGCGAGGTGCCGGCCGACCCCAACTTCGTCGTCCCGTTCGGCCAAGCCGCGGTGCGCCGCGAGGGCACCGACGTGACGATCGTCGGAATATCGCGCATGGCCGTCACCGCGATGCAGGCGGCGCAGCAGCTCGCCGAGCGCGGCGTGTCGGCAGAGGTGATCGACCCCCGCACGCTGCGCCCGCTCGACCTCGACACGATTCTGCGCTCGGTCGAGAAGACCAACCGCGTCGTGATCGCGGAAGAGGGCTGGCCGCACGGCGGCGTGGGGGCGAACATGACGGCCCTGATCCAGGAGCAGGCCTTCGACTACCTCGACGCGCCGATCCAGCGCGTCGCCGGCGCAGATGTTCCGATGCCGTACTCGCGGCCGCTTGAGCAGGCGGCGTATCCCCATGCAGAAAATATTGTCGCCGCAGCGATGGCCACTTTCGAGCAAGGGGACCGCGTCTAGAGGCGGAAACCATCGGTAGTAGGCGCTTGCGCTATGTGCAACGCTGCCTTGAAAGCCCTTTTGAAGTGGTGAACGCCGATGAGTGACATCGTGATGCCCCGCCTCTCGGACTCGATGACCGAGGGAACAGTCGTGCGCTGGCTACGCCAGCCGGGCGATTACGTGCGCCGCGGTGAGCCCTTGGCCGAGATCGAGACCGACAAGGCGACGATCACATACGAGTCCGACACCGAAGGGATTCTCACGTTGCTCACCGTGGGCGAGGGCCAGACGGTGCCCGTAGGGACGACGATCGCCCACATCGAGCCGCGAACCGCCCAGCAGCCGGGAGTCGGCCAGCCGCCACCGTTGGCGCCGCCGGCCCAACCGATTCAGCAGCAGCCGCCGCCACTGGCGCCACCCGCACAGCCCTACCAGCAGCCCGCGGCAGGCGAACTCCAGTCGTTCTCAGACGCCGGCACCCCGCCGGAGCAGCCGGCGATGCATCACGAGGTCACCGAGGAGTATCCGTACGACGAGCAGTTCCAGACCGGTGAGCACGAGCAGTACACCGGCGACTACGAGCAGCAGACCGGCGAGTACGCAGACTACGGCCAGACCGGCGAATGGGAGCAGACCGGAGAGTTCGCCCAGCCGGGCGAGCGCGTCAAGGCGTCGCCGATCGCCCGGAGGCTCGCACGCAAGCTCGGGCTCGACATCGCGGCGATCGCCGGCACCGGCCCCGGCGGCCGCGTCGTGAAGGAGGACGTCGAGGCCGCCGCCGACAGTGCGGCGCGCGCAGGGGCGCAGTCAGTGCCGACCCAGGCGCCGGCTCCACCACCACCACTTCCGCCGCAGCCTGAATACGCCTACGAGCCCGGCCAGACCGAAGAGCACGAAGACCTGATCACGCCGCCGGCTTCGCAGACCGGGGAGTTTGCACCGCCCCCGCAGGCCCCGCCGGCACAGGAACCGCCGCTGCTCCCGAACTTCCCCTCACCGCCGGCGCAGCAGCCCAACTTCGGGCCTGGCTACCCGCAGCCCGGCTATCCGCAGCCGGGGATGTATCCGCAGCAACCGTTCCCCGGTCCGCCGCCGTTCGTGCAGGGGATGACCGGCAATTTCCCCGCGATCCAACCGGGAATGCAGCCCGGGATGCAGCCGCCGCCGCAACAGCCGCAGGCACCGCCGCCGCAGCCGCCGCCGGTCCAGCCGGGCGGTCAGACCGCCACACGGGGCCAGTCGACGCCGATCGAACCGACGAACGCGCAACAGACAGTCGCGCGCCGTATGGCCGAGTCAAAGGCGACGGCTCCCGAGTTCTTCGTCGAGACCGAGGTCGACATGACGACTGCCGTCGCCTACCGCGAGCAGCTGCGCAGCATGGTCACGCCGGTGCCGAGCTTCAACGATTTCGTGATCAAGGCCGCCGCGCAGGCGCTTCGCCAGTACCCGAACGTGAACGCCGCCTACAAGGACGGCCACTTCGAACAGTTCAGCGACGTCAACATCGGCATCGTCGTCAGCGCGACCGAGACGCTCGCCGTGCCGACGCTGTTCAACGTCGACCAGAAGGGCCTCGCCCAGGTCGCGCGCGAGAGTGAGCAGCTCTCCGAAGCCGTGCGCAGTCGCACGATCACGCCGGCCCAGCTCAGCGGCGGCACCTTCAGCATCAGCAACCTCGGGATGTACGGAGTCGACCGCTTCACCGCCATCCTCAACCCGCCGCAGGCCGCGATCCTCGCCGTCGGCGCGATCAACCGCCGCGCGGTGATCGCCGAGGACGGCATGTCGCTTGTGATTCGTCAGATCATGAACATGACGCTCACCTGCGACCACCGCATTCTCTACGGCGCCGAAGCCGCCGAGTTCCTCGGCGCGATCAAGGCCTGGCTCGAGAGCCCGCAACTGCTGCAGGTCTGAGCCGGCCGCTTCCAATTCGCGTCACGAAGATTTCGCATTTTCGTGCGCCACATTTGACAGTTCGATCGTCAGGATCGAGGCGCGTCGTCTTCTGACCACCCTCTGCTCCGAACGAAGAAAGGCCGGGGCATTCGCCCCGGCCTTTCGCTTGGAAGCACTGGTGCTCCAGGCGCTAACCAGACGCAAATCTACTCGAACTGCCGCTTCTGGTTCTTCAGCTCCGGGTGCCACTCGAGCGCCTGCGCGGCGTTCGAAGGGCCGATCCCATAGCGGACGACCACGAGGTTCCCGTCGCGGACCTGGGTCAGTACACACCAGCCGGTCTCGAGATCGTCGGGCGTCGGGAGGCAGGTCCGGTAGGTCTTGTCGCTCATCTTCCAGGTGTCGGCCGCGGTCAGTTGGCGCTGGTAGACCTGCGGTGCCTGCGATTCGACCGTGCGCTGGACGAGCTTCGCGTTCTCTTCGAGCCGGGCGGTCGGAGTGATGATCACGGTCTGTGAAGTGAGTCCGACGGCGAAAAGGCCCAGCGCGGCGAAAACCATGAGCGTGCCGGCCGCCCAACGTTCTGCGACCGCGACCGTCGCCGGATCCGCGCCCTCGGCGCCGCTCTGCCCGCCGGTCGACGCCAGATACGGAGCCGCCCAGGCCGCCAGTACGTAGGCGAGAAAGCAGTTTCCGACGAACGCGACGACGAGCGCCACGGGCCAACTGATCGTGCCGGTCCCGAAGGGGTTCCCGTGCAGCAACCACGCCGAGAGGATCGTGAAGACGGCGACGATCGCGGCGACCGGCCGATTCGAAAGCGTCCGCTCCATCGCGTCACAGGGTAGGCAGGCGAGGCTACGATCCAGCCATGCGCGAACTCTGGGTCACCCGGCTCGGCCGCGTCGACTACGACTCGGCCCTCCAGCTCCAGCACGAGCTGCACGACGCCCGCACCCACGATCGCATCGCCGACACGCTGTTGCTGCTTGAGCACACCCCGGTGTACACGCGGGGTCGCCGCAGCACCAGCGACGAATTGACGATGGCGCCCGAGTTCTACGCCGAGCGCGGCGTCGAGATCCGCGACGTCGACCGCGGCGGCAAGGTCACCTACCACGGCCCGGGCCAGCTGACCGGCTACCTGATCGCCGACACACATGTGACGGGGCGCGACATCCCGCGACTCGTCGGGCAGATCGAACAGGCCCTGATCGACGCCCTCGCCGAGGAGACGATCGACGCGCACCGCGACCCGGCAGGGCGCGGAGTGTGGGCCGGCGACGGCGAGGCTGCCGGCAAGATCGGGTCGATCGGCCTGCACATCGCCGACAACGTGACCACTCACGGCTTCGCCGTCAACGTAAGCAACGATCTCACCCCGTTCGAATGGATCCGCCCGTGCGGTCTCGACGACCCGGCGACCTCGATCGCGTGCGTCACCGGAAAGCCTGACCAGATGAAGTGCTTCCAGAAGCGGGTCGCCTTCCAGGTCGCCCGCCAGTTCGGCCTGCGCCAGCGACTCGTCTCGCGCGAGCGCCTCGAGCGCGCCGCCGCGCCGGAGCTCGTGACCGCAGCGTGAACCCACCTGTCGAAAGCCCGCCCGAGCAGCAGAAGCTGAAGACCCGCTCGCGGGCGAATCCCGGCGGGGTCAGTCGCGAGCAGTTGGCGCAGGACCTGAACGGCGGCGAGGTCCGCCCGTTCCGGGACCGCAAGCCCGAATGGTTCCGCGTCAACAGCCCCGGCGGCCCGAACTACGTCGAGATCCGCAAGGAGATCAAGGGCGCCGGTCTGCGCACCGTCTGCGAGGAGGCGAACTGCCCGAACATCGGCGAGTGCTGGGAGCGCGGCACCGCGACGTTCATGATCCTCGGCGACACCTGCACGCGCCGCTGCGGCTTCTGCAACATCAACACCGGCAAGCCGACCTTCCACGACCCGATCGAGGGATTCAAGGTCGCGGCCCAGGTCAAGAAGATGGGCCTCACCTTCGCCGTGATCACGAGCGTCGACCGCGACGACCTGCCCGACTACGGCGCCGGCGCATTCGTCCAGACGATCCGGGCGATCCGCGCCCAGGCGCCGAGCTGCGGGGTCGAGGTCCTCACCCCGGACTTCCGCGGACAGGAGATGCCGCTGGCGAAGGTGATCGATGCGCGGCCGGACGTCTTCAACCACAACGTCGAGGTCGTTCCTCGCCTGTACCCGTACGCGCGGCGCGGAAGCACGTTCGCGCGTTCGACGCGCGTTCTGCGCAACGCCAAGCTGATGGGCGGCGACGCGGTCTCGACGAAGTCCGGCTTGATGCTCGGTCTCGGCGAGTCCAAGGACGAGGTCGTCGAGACCTTCAAGATCCTGCGGGAGAATCTCGTGCAGGTCCTCACCGTCGGGCAGTACTTGCGTCCGACGCGCAATCACCTGCCGGTGGTCCGCTACTGGCACCCCGATGAGTTCAAGGAGCTCGAGGCGATCGCCTACGAGATCGGTTTCGAGTCGGTCGCGGCCGGACCATTGGTGCGCAGCAGCTACCACGCCGACGAACACGCCCCGGGGAGACTCGCCGAGAAACGCGCAGGCATCGAGCTTCCGCTCGTCGCCGCCCGCTAGTCCAGCCAGGTGACGAAGGCGTCGGTCTCCGAGCGACGGCCCGGCGTCGGCGGGTTCGGCCCCGGCAGGCCGAGGTAGACGAGCCCGACGGGCTCCTCGCCGGCTTCGATCCCGAGCGCGGCCGACCCTTCGACCGACTGCAGCACGCCGGGTGAGCGCCAGAAGCTCGCGTAACCCTTCGCGGTCGCTGCGAGCAGCAATAGGTAGACGGCGACGGAACTGCTCGAAAAGTCCTCGACGTCCAGCACCGGATCCGGGTTGCGCACGGTCGTGACGGCGACCACTGTCGGCGCGCGGTCGAGCTTCTTCAGGGCGACCGCCGCGACGAGGTCCGGGTCAGAGCCTTCCGGCGCGCCGGCCTTCGCGTGCTCGGCGGTCACGGTGCGCAGACGCTCCATCGCCGCGGGACCGATCACGCGGAAGCGCCACGGCTCGGTCAGTTTGTGGTTGGGCGCCCAGCGCGCCGCCTCGAACAGCTCCTCGAGCTGCTCGCGGCTGAGCGGGCGGTCGCTGAACGACTTGTAGGTGCGTCGGTTCCGGATCGCGTCGAAGACATCCATCGCGCCGCAGATTAATCACAAAGGCCCGAGTCGCTTCCAGCGGCTCGGGCCAATTCGCGTGTGACCGCGTGTGACCTGTCCTTCGTTCTACCCCCCGGACAAGCTGTTGCTCGGCGGAGAGAAGGGGGGAGAGTGGACCGGTGCTGCTCCGGGGGGTTCAACTTCTACGGGTTGACGACCTCTTTGCTGTCGCTGGCGGCGCGGGACTTGCGGTAGACGTTCTCGCAGGATCCGTTCTTGTTCGACGAGGTGGCGTCGAGGATCTTGTCCTTCCAGTCGAGGATCGCGGTGTCGATGCCGGGACCGCAGTCGATCAGGTCGACCTCGCCGTCACGGGTGCGGAAAGTGTCGTCGCCGTCACCGCCGTGCAGCTCGTCGCCGCGGGTGTCGTAGCGGCTGTGGACGTCGCCGCGGGCCAGCGCCCAGAGCGTGTCGTTGCCGTCGCCGCCGTTCGAGACGTCGCGACCGCGATTCGCGTAGATCGTGTCGTTGCCGGCGCCGCCGTTCTGGACGTCGTTGCCCCATCCGCCCCAGAGTGTGTCATCGCCGTCGCCGCCCTCGACGTGGTCCTTGCCGTCGTTGGCGTAGACCTTGTCGTTGCCGGGACCGGCGTCGACGGTGTCGGCTCCGCGGCCGGCCGTGACCTTGTCGTCGCCTTCGCCGGCGTTGACCGTGTCGTTGCCCTTGCGCGCGTTGACGGTGTCGTTGCCGCCGTTGGCGTTGATCGTGTCAGCGGAGTTGGTGCCGCGCAGGAAGTGACCGATGTCGTCATCGTCGATCGTCGCCGCTGCGGCGACCGCAGTGAAGACGAGCAGCGCCGAGAAGGACGCGACGAGCAGTGAGACGAGCTTGTTCTTCTTCGAATTCATCTGAGCAAAAACCCCCTCCGGGTGCTCTTCCGGCCCGACTGGGACGAACCGGACTTTGTGGACTGTTGCTGTAACCGCACCGCGCGCAGGAAGTTGCGCACGAGAACACCGGTCAGGCGCGCAGCAGCCGGGCGACCGCGTCGAGGTCCTGCTCGCGCGGCATGTAGTGGTGAAACTCGCGCACCGTGCGACCGTCGCCGTCGACGACGAGTACGCGTGGGGTGGCGCTGATCCGGTACCTCGCGGCGGCGTCCGGCCGCTCGCCGATGTCGATCGCCTGGGCCGACACGCCGACCTCGTCGAGCGCGGACAGCCACTGGCGGCAGCCGTGGCAATAAGGGCTGGTGAAGACGACGACGTCTGCGCCGGCCTCGAGATCGGCGCGACCGATTCGATCGATCCGGTGCCGTCGGGAGATCACGGACTTCGCGATCGCGCTGACCACGATCACGCAGGCCAGCATCACGCCGATCAGCAGTAGACGCTGCGAGGTGTCCACGTCAGTGCGCCAGGGCGATGCCGCGCACGCGGGCGAACGCGGCGTACATCTCGCAGCCGACGCAGATGCCGGAGATCGCGAGCAGCGAGGCGAGGGTCGCGGGGATCAATGTGAGCACCCAGCCGACGGTCGTGAACCCGAAGACGAACGCGAGCGTCGCCGCGCCGAGGAACACAGCTCCCATGACGTTCGAGAAGCGCGGCGGTCGCGAGTCCTCGATGCGGCCTTCGCCGAAGCGCGGCTGGAGCTGCGTGAAGTAGAAGACGCAAGGCACGCAGGCCCTGCGGCCGAAGGTCAGGCCGACGATCAGCTGGAGCGCCGGTACGGCCACCAGCCACTCGAGGTTGAAGACGAACGCGATGATCGTGGTCGAGGCGACGAACACGGACAGGGTCCGCGGACCGCGCGAGTCGATCACCTCGGTGTCCTCGAACGGATCGACGCTTGGTGAGTAGCGCTTCTCAAAATTCAAAACCATTGTGGTGAGGATACCGCTGCATACGGGTTTCCCGTTCCGCCCGCGCCACTAAGCTGGCGCCGTGGCCGACGACAAGCCAACCGATGACTTCTTCGGCGAGCCAGAGGAAGAGCGCGAGCTGACCGCGCTGGAGATGATGAACGCGCCGCCGCGACCGACCGAGAGTCGCAAACGGACTGTGCTGTGGATCAGCCTCGCGTTCGCGACGACGATGCTCGCTCTCACTGTCGCGGTCATCGCGCTGTGGGGCATCGACATCCTCACGCTGTTCACAGCGATCGCACTCGCCTTCGTCGTGGCGGCGATGATCGGAGCCCTCCGCTACAAGGGCGAGGACCCGATGGCGCAGTTCGACCCGCCCGAGCGGCCTCGGCCGCGTGGATTCTGGCGCCGCTCCCGCTGAAGCATGATCATGCCGCTGCTCAGCGCCTTCGCAATCGTGATGTCTGCGGCGACGCTCGCCGCGCAGCCGGCTCCGACCGTCGCCGGGCCGGCACGCAGCGACCTGGCCGCGCTCAAAGGGGCGACGATCGCCGTCGACCCCGGCCACAACGGCGGCAACGCGAGCGCGACCGCGTACATCAACCACAAGGTGCCGGCAGGCGGCTTCATGAAGGAATGCGACACAACCGGCGCCGAGACTGACGACGGTTCGCTCACCGAGGCGGCATTCAACTGGGACGTCGCCCGCCGCCTGCGCAATCTCCTGAAGGCCTCGGGTGCGAAGGTCGTGATGACCCGCAAGGGCAACAGCGGCGTCGGGCCATGCGTCAACCGGCGGGCGCAGATCGGCAATCACGCCGGCGCCGATGTCGCGATCTCGATCCACGCGGACGGTGGCCCGCCGGAGGGCAGCGGTTTTCATGTGATCCGACCCGGGGTCATCCCCGGGTACACCCGGGCGATCGTCGCGCCGTCGGGTCGGCTTGCGCTTGACGTCCGCGCGGCGCTGGATGCCTCCGGCCATCACCGCGCCGACTACATCGCGCACAACGGTCTCGACCGGCGGACGGACCTCGGCGGTCTCAACCTGTCGAAGGTCCCGAAGGTCCTCACGGAGCTGGGGAACATGCGCAACCCCGGCGACGCCCGTCGCCTCGAGAGCGCCAAATGGCGCGAGTCGACGGCCCGGGCCCTCCGCGCCGGTCTCGCCGGCTATCTGGCGCGCGGCGAGTAGAACGAAAAACGGCGCCCCTCTCGGAGCGCCGCTTATCTGGAAGTTTGAACCCTTCCGTGTCGAATGCGCAGAAGCTAGAGCTTCTTGATGCCGACGGCCTTGGGACCCTTGTCCCCGGGCTCAACCTCGAACTCGACCTTCTCGCCTTCGCTTAGTGAACGGAAGCCGTCAGCGACGATCTCCGTGTGGTGTGCAAAGACATCCTTCGAACCGTCTTCCGGCGCGATGAACCCGAAGCCCTTGTCGTCGTTGAACCACTTGACTGTGCCAGTGGGCATTGATTTCT
>CAYVWQ010000020.1:0-21550 GCA_964455545.1 uncultured Thermoleophilaceae bacterium
CAGCGCGAGCTGATCATCGGCGACCGCCAGACCGGCAAGACCGCGATCGCGCTCGACACTTTCATCAACAACAAGGACAAGGACCTCGTCTGCGTCTACGTCGCGATCGGTCAGCGCATGGCGACGGTCGTCCAGGTCGCCGAGACGCTCCGCGCGCACGGTGCCCTCGACAACACGATCATCGTCGCCGCCCCGGCCGACGAAGCCGCGCCGATCAAGTTCATGGCGCCGTACGCCGGAACCGCGATGGCCGAGTACTTCACCTACAAGGGCGAGCACGCGCTGTGCGTCTACGACGACCTCACCAAGCACGCCTACGCCTACCGCCAGATGTCGCTGCTGCTGCGCCGCCCGCCGGGACGCGAGGCCTACCCCGGCGACGTCTTCTACCTGCACTCGAGGCTGCTTGAGCGCGGCGTCAAGATGTCCGACGACCGCGGCGGCGGGTCGCTGACGGCGCTGCCGATCATCGAGACCCAGGCCGGAGACGTCTCGGCGTACATCCCGACCAACGTCATCTCGATCACCGACGGTCAGATCTTCCTCGAGCCGAAGCTCTTCCTCTCGGGCGTGCGTCCGGCGATCAACGTCGGTATCTCGGTCTCGCGAGTCGGTTCTTCCGCGCAGGTCAAGCCGATGTCGAAGTCGGCCGGTGGTCTGCGCCTCGAGCTCTCGCAGTTCCGTTCGCTCGAAGCCTTCGCTCAGTTCGGAAGCGACCTCGACGCCGACACCCAGAAGACGCTCGCCCGTGGTGAGCGCCTGGTCGAGGCCCTGAAGCAGGGCGAGCTGAAGCCGCTTGAGGTCTCGGAGCAGGTCGTCTCGGTGTTTGCCGGTACCGGCGGATTCCTCGACCGCCTGAAGGTCGAGCGTGTCCAGGAGTTCCTCGGCTTCGCGATCGACCGCTTCCACGCCGAGGACGCCGCGACGCTTTCGAAGCTCGACGCCGGCGAGTGGACCGACGAGGTCCAGGACGCCCTGAAGAAGGTCCTCGCGGAAGCGATCGACGACTTCGGTCCGGACTTCGACGAAGAGGGTCTGCCGATCGAGGGTGACTCCGACCGCGTCGTCTCCGCCGGAGCCTCCGCCGAGGCAGAGGCCGAAGTTGAAGCCGAGGCAGTCACCGCGTAATGGCGTCCCAGCGCGACACCGCCAACCGAATCAATTCGGTCAAGAACATCCAGAAGATCACTTCTGCGATGCAGGCCGTCGCGGCCGCTCGTCTGCGCAAGGCCGAGCAGCGCATCCAGGCGCTGCGTCCGTACGCCGACACGATCTCGAAGATGACGCGCCAGGCGTCCGAGGCCGCCGGCAGCGTGCCGTCGCTGCCGATCCTCCAGCAGCACGAGGAAGAGAAGAACGTCGCCCTCGTGCTGATCGCCGGTGACCGCGGCCTCGCCGGGTCCTTCAACTCGCAGATCATCCGCCGCGGTCTCCAGCGCATCGACGAGATCGTCGAGGACGAGGGCAAGGACTACACGCTCTACGCCGTCGGCCGCCGCATCGACAGTTCACTGCGCTTCCGCGAACTCGAGGTCAAAGAGGCCTTCACCGGCTTCACCGACCGTCCGTCTTACTCGGACGCGCGCAACATCGCCGAGACGTTGATGGCCGACTACATCGACGGCAAGATCGACGCCGTCAACATCATCTACAACAGCTACATCTCGCCGCTCAGCCAGGTTGTCACGCGTGCCCGCGTGTTGCCGCTGCAGGAGGCCGAGGTGCTTGAGGGTGGTCTCTCGGACCAGGCCGACGGCCTCGAGGAAAGCATCGAAGTCGAGCACGACGAGGTCGGCCACGCCGCCCTCTGGAGCTACGAGCCCGCCCCCGAGGTGCTGCTTGAGCGCCTGATTCCGGACTTCGTAGAGATCACGATTTACCGCGCGCTGCTCGAGAGCGCAGCCAGTGAAATGGGCGCGAAGATGACCGCCATGCAGTCAGCTTCGGACAACGCCTCAGAAATGATCAAGAACCTGACGCTGGAGATGAACCGCCAGCGCCAGGCCGCGATCACGCAGGAAATTTTGGAAGTCGTCGGCGGCGCGGAAGGCGTCTAGCCAGCAGCGCCACAGCCAACCAATCAGGAGTAACCGAAAACACCATGTCCGCCACAGCCACTGATGTCAAGACCGGAGTCGTCGAGGAGATCCAGGGAGTCGTCATCGACGTCCATTTCCCCGGCCACCTTCCGGCGATCTACAACGCGCTTGAGGTCGACGTCCCGTCGAGTGAGGGTCGTGAGGGCTTCACTCTGACGCTCGAGGTCCAGCAGCACCTCGGCGACGACCGCGTCCGCGCGATCGCCATGGACGCCACCGACGGTCTGCCGCGCGGCACCGAGGTGCGCGACACCGGCGGACCGATCTCGGTACCCGTGGGCACCGACACGCTCGGCCGCATCTTCAACGTGCTCGGCGAGGCGATTGACGAGAAGCCCGAGGTCGAGGGCGAGCGTCAGCCCATCCACCAGCCGGCCCCGTCGGTCGAGGAGCTCTCGCCGACGCGCGAGATGTTCGAGACCGGCATCAAGGTCATCGACCTGCTCGCCCCTTACGCGAAGGGCGGCAAGATCGGCCTGTTCGGCGGTGCCGGAGTCGGCAAGACCGTTCTGATCCAGGAGCTGATCAACAACCTCGCGCAGGAGCACGGTGGACTGTCGGCCTTCTGCGGCGTCGGCGAGCGCACGCGTGAGGGCAACGACCTTTACCGCGAAATGGCCGAGGCCGGCGTCATCGACAAGACGATGATGGTCTTCGGTCAGATGAACGAGCCGCCGGGAGCGCGTCTTCGCGTCGCACTGACCGGTCTCACCATGGCCGAGCACTTCCGTGACGTCGAGAACCGCGACGTGCTGCTGTTCATCGACAACATCTTCCGCTTCGTCCAGGCCGGATCCGAAGTGTCGGCGCTGATGGGCCGTATGCCCTCGCAGGTCGGTTACCAGCCGACGCTCGAGACCGAGATGGGCCAGCTGCAGGAGCGCATCACCTCGACGCGTAAGGGCTCGGTCACCTCGGTGCAGGCGATTTACGTCCCGGCCGACGACCTCACCGACCCGGCGCCGGCGTCGGTGTTCGCCCACTTGAACGCGACGACCACGCTGAGCCGTTCGATCTCGGAGATGGGCATCTACCCGGCCGTCGATCCGCTCGACTCGACCTCGACGATCCTCAAGCCCGACGTCGTCGGCGAGGAGCACTTCGCGGTTGCCACGCAGGTTCAGGAGACGCTCCAGCGCTACAAGGAACTCCAGGACATCATCGCGATTCTCGGCATCGACGAGCTTTCCGACGAGGACAAGGTCGTCGTCGGCCGCGCCCGCCGCATCCAGCAGTTCCTCTCGCAGCCGTTCCACGTCGCCGAGACGTTCACCGGCTCGCCGGGCAAGTACGTCAAGGTCGAGGACACGGTCCGCGGCTTCAAGGAGATCGTCGAGGGCAAGCACGACGACATCCCGGAGCGCGCCTTCTACATGAAGGGTTCGATCGACGAGGTCCTCGAGGCCGCGAAGAAATAACGATCGATGGCGACCACGTTTCCAGTAGAGGTGATGACGCCGGAAGGCGCCGCCTACGAGGGCGAGTGCGAACTCGTCTCGACCCACACGGTCGTCGGTTCGATCGGTATCCGGGCGAACCACGAGCCGCTGATGGCCCTGCTCGAGCCGACCGAACTGCGCCTGTTCGAGAGTGAGTCCGAGGTCAAGCGCTTCGCGCAGGGCGAGGGCTACATCCAGATGGCGAACAACTCGCTGCTGGTGCTCGTCGAAGAGGCGATCCCGGTCGAGGAGCTTGACGCCGCCGACCTGCAGCAGAAGGTCGACGCATCGCAAGGCCGGCTCGACGCGGCCGAAGAGGATTCGGCCGACGCTGAGCGCGCCCTGCGCGACGTCAAGCGCTGGCAGAAGTACCTCGACATCGCCAACGCCCAGTAGCGCTTAGGATCCGGCCATGCGCTGGCGCAAGGTCGATGACGGCGGCGATGTGATCGACGCGCGGGGGAGCTCTTCCTCCGGCGGCGGCATGGGCGGCATGGGGATCCCCGTGGGCAAGGGTGCCGGCGGGCTGGGCGTGATCATCGCGTTGGTGATCATCGGCATCCAGCTGTTCGGCGGCGGAAGTGGGTTCGACATCAACCAGGCGTTTCCGGAGTCGGCCGGAGTCTCTGCAGAGAACGCGCAGGGCATTCCCGCTGACCAGGATCCGGAGAAGGACTTCAAAGACTTCTCGTCCTACGTCTTCGTGACCGGCCAGCAGGCCTGGCAGTCGGCCTTCCAGCAGGCCGGCAGGCCGTACGACAAGGCGAAGATGGTGATCTACCGCAATGGCGTGAGCACCGGCGGCTGTGGCAGCGCGAGCAGCGCCGTGGGGCCGTTCTACTGCCCGGGTGACCAGAAGGTCTACATCGACCTTTCCTTCTACAAGCTGATGCAGCAGCAGCTTGGAGCCAGCGGCGACGTCGCTTGGGGCTACGTGATCGCGCACGAGCTGGGCCACCACATCCAGCAGCAGCTCGGTACCGAGTCGCAGGTGCGCGCGGCTCAGCGCGAGAATCCCGGCGACGCCAACGAACTTTCCGTTCGCATGGAGCTGCAGGCGGATTGCTACGCCGGCATCTGGGCGCACCGGGTGTTCGCCCAGGGCGACCTTGAGGAGGGCGATATCGACGAGGCGCTCGGCGCCGCGGCGGCCGTCGGCGACGACACGCTGCAGAAGAACTCAGGGCAAGGTGTGCACCCGGAATCGTTCACGCACGGCACCAGCGCGCAGCGACAGAAGTGGTTCAAGGTCGGGTACGAGTCGGGCGAACCGGCGAAGTGCGACACGTTCTCCGGCAGCATCTAGGAATGCGCAGGATCACCCAGCACTCGTTCGGCGGACCGGAGGTGCTCGAAGTCGAGACCGACGCTCCGATGCCTGTGCCGGACGCGGGTGAGCTACTCGTGGAAGTCCGCGCGATCGGGGTCAACCCGGTCGACACCAAAGTCCGCGCGGGTTCGGGCCTGCTCGGCGATCCACCCTTTACGCTGGGCTGGGATTTCAGTGGCGTCGTCGTCGAGGGAACCGACGGATACGAGCCCGGCGACGAGGTGTTCGGGCTGATCAAGTTCCCGGAAGAGGCCGCGACATACGCCGAGTTCGTCGCCGCTCCGGTCGATCAGATCCTGCCGAAGCCACCGAACATCACGCACGACGAGGCGGCGGCGATTCCGCTCGTCTTCGAGACCGCCTGGCAGGCGCTCGTCCACCGTGCGGAGATAGGCGAAGGCGATCGCGTGCTGATCCACGCCGGAGCCGGCGGCGTGGGGCACGTCGCGATCCAGATCGCGAAGTCGCGCGGCGCACACGTGATCACGACCGCCAGCGAGGCGAAACATGAGTTCGTCACGAAGCTCGGCGCCGACGAGGTGATCGACTACCGAGAGGTCGACTTCGCCGAGCTGCTCGCGGGCAGCGTCGACTGCGTCTTCGACACCGTCGGCGGCGGCATGGCCGAGGCCTCGATCCCGGTGCTCAAAGAGGGCGGAACCCTGGTCACGATTGTCGAGTACCGCAACGATGACCTGCCGAAGCTCGCCGATGAAAACGAGATCGAGTACCACGGTTTCCGCGTCGAGCCGAGCGCCGACGACCTCGCCGAGGCCGTTCGGTTGATTCTCGACCACGATTTCCACATCGAACTCGCCGCCGTCGTGGCGATGTCCACGGTCGACAAGGCACACGAGCTGATCGAGACCCACCGCACGACCGGCAAGATCGTTCTCGTGCCAGACGTGGTCTAGCCGTCGGTGCGCCGGTAGCCTGTCCCCATGGACGAGCACGATCTCGCCAAGCGCCTGATGGCGTACGACACCTCGACGCCGGCCGGCATCGTGACCGGGGTCAGTTTCGTCAAGGGCTGGCTCGAGAGCAACGGTTTCGAGATCGAGGAGCTCGATGTCGCAGGACTGCCGGTCCTGATCACGAGTACGCAGGGAACCGGTCCGGTGATCGTCTTTCACGGACACATCGACGTCGTTCCCGGCAAGCCGGGCCAGTTCAAGCCGCGTGTCGAGGGCGACGACCTGATCGGCCGCGGTGCCTATGACATGAAGGCGGCGCTTGCGGCGATGATGTGCGCGCTGCGCGACCTGCGCGACGAGAACGGCGTGGAGGTTCGCTTCATCTGCGTCGCCGACGAGGAGTCCGAGTCGATGGGCGTGCGCGGCACCGACGTCGCCGTCGAGCGCGGCTACGGCGGCGACTTCGCGATCACCGGTGAGCCGACCAACCTCCACATCGGCGTCCAGGCCAAGGGCGTGCTGGCGCTGCGCCTGACAGTGAGCGGCACGAGCGCACACGGTTCGACGCCTTGGCTCGGCGACAACGCGGTGCTCAAGGCGCACGACATCTTCCGCCGCATCGAGACGATGCCGTTCGCCCGCGAGAGCAGCGACTTCTTCGACCGTCCGAGCATCAACCTCGGCCGCATCGAGGGCGGCGACGCGATCAACAAGGTGCCGGACACCTGCGTGATGGACGTCGACATTCGCTACGTGCCGGGCCAGGATCCGGAGGCGATTCTCGCCGACGTCAAGGAGATCGAGGACATCGCGGTCGAGGTGCTGTTCGAGCGCGAGCCGGCGTTCGTGGCGAACGAGAACGAGTTCGTCCAGGCGCTGCACGCATCGCTCGGAGACTGCGGCGTCGAGGAGGCCGAACTGGTCGGGCGCGACGGCAGCTCCGAGGCCACCGCTTTCCTCGCGCAGGGCACACCTGCCGTGGAATTCGGACCCGTCGGCGCGGGTCATCACGGACCGCATGAATTCGTCTCATTGCGCTCTCTGGCCGATTATCGACGCTCGCTCGTGGGATTTGCTCAGCGCATCGCGGCCGCCCAGGAGACCGACCGCAGCCACATCCGTGCCGTCTGACCGGTCCGATTCGCCGCCGGGCGTGTTTCACTGTTGACTGCTCACGCGGCGCCCCGAATCACCCTTGGCCGCGGGTGACACCTCTAACGTACTTCCTCAGTGTTTGACGAACCAGAACGCTTTGCGCCTTGGAAGCGCTTTCTTGTCGGATCCGTGGTCCTCGTGGTCGTGGCCGCGCTTGTCGCTTCGCTGACGGCGTTCAGCCAGCGACAGGACCTGGCGGACACCTTCGGTGACAACGCGATCGCTGACCTTCCACTCGAAGATCTTGGCCCCGTCGGTGGTCCTCAGACGATCTTGCTGATCGGGTCAGACCGCCGCAAGTCGGACAAGAAGTACGGATATCCGGCGCGCTCAGACACGATGATGCTCGTCCGAATGAACCCGGAAAAGCCGGTCACGACCGTTTTCTCGATTCCGCGAGACCTGCGCGTGACGATCCCCGGCCACGGCATCGCGAAGTTCAACGATTCATATTCGTACGGTGGACCGAAGCTCGTCGTGAAGACCATCAAGGAGGCGACGGGCCTCAAGGTCAACCACGTCGCCGAGGTCGACTTCGCCGGATTCCGCGAGGCAGTCGACGCGATCGACTGCGTGTACACCGACGTCGACCGCAAGTACTTCAACAACAACGTCGGCCGCGTCTACGGCGATCAGTTCGCGGCGATCGACGTGAAGGCCGGCTACCAGAAGCTCTGCGGAACGAAGGCGCTCGACTACGTGCGCTTCCGCCACTACGACGATGACCTCTTCCGCGAGGCGCGTCAGCAGGCGTTCCTGCGCCAGGCCAAGCAACAGGTCGGGGTCGCCAAGTTGTTCACCAACGCCGACAAGCTGAAGAAGGTGATCAAGCACAACGTGCGTACGGACAAGGGACTCGGCAACGGCGCCAACTTGCAGCGCTTGCTCGCGCTCTCGGCGAAGTCGTCCGGCAAGCCGGTCTACCAGGTGCCGATTGAGAACTATTCGACGCCGACGATCGGCGGGGTGTCCTACGTGGTCGCCTCTGAGGCGTCGCTTCGCAAGGCCGCGCGCATCTTCAAGAACGGGCCGCGTCAGAAGGGCGAGAACCATTCTTCCGAGGGGACGACCGGTGCGACCGGTTCAACCACCGTCAAGCGCACCAAGCGGGTTCCCGGTCTCGCGAGCGGCATGATCTACGCGAAGGACGCCGGCCGCAACCAGGCCGTGATCGCCGGCTTCCGGACCAAGCTTCCGGTCTTCTATCCCACGGCCATGATCGCCAATTCCTCCTACCAGGATCAGTCCACGCGCGCCTACGTGATGACCACGACCGACGGCAAGCGCGTCTCCGCATACCGCATCGTCTCGAAGCTCGGCAACAGCAACGGCGACTACTACGGCATCCAGGGCGTCAACTGGGATGATCCGCCGATTCTCAAGAATCCGTCCGAGACGCGCCGGATCAAGGGCCGCGACTACCTCCTCTATTACGAGGGCGGGAAACTCGGCATGGTCGCCTTCAAGCGCAACGGCGCTTCCTACTGGGTTCAGAACACGCTCACGCGCAAGCTCACCGAGAAGCAGATGATCTCGCTTGCGACGTCGCTGCGGCTCCGCAACTAGTCCGCGTTTTTCGCGCGTCCAGCTACCCTTCCGGCGATGTCAAATCTCTCATCCGACAAGCCGCCGATCGGCGTGATCGGTGCCGGCTGGGTCGGCCTCGTCACCGCCTGCTGCTTCGCCGAACTCGGCCACGAAGTCGTGGTCCGCGAAATCGTCCAGGACAAGGTCGACGTCCTGCAGCGCGGCGATCTCACCATTCACGAGCCCGGTCTGCCCGAGCTGCTCAAGAAGAACATCGACCACATGACCTTCACCACGGACATGGGCGAGGTGCTCGACCGCACCCGCCTGATGTTCGTCTGTGTCGACACCCCGCCGACCTACTCCGGCGACGCCGATCTCTCGCGCGTCCAGACCGTGGTCCGTGAGGTCGGTGACAGCACCGAACACGCGCTGATCATGAAGAGCACCGTGCCGGTCGGCACCGGCGCCGCGATCCGCCGCGACAAGCACGACCTCGCCTACGTCTCCTGCCCCGAGTTCCTCAAGGAGGGCACCGCGGTCGACGACTTCATGCACCCCGACCGCGTGGTCGTGGGCGCCGACGCCGGCGACTGGGCCGGCGACGCCGTCGAAGCGATCTACCGCCCGCTCGGCGGCGAGATGGTCCGCACCGACATCGCCTCGGCCGAGATGATCAAGCTCGCCAGCAACGCCTTCCTCGCCACCAAGATCAGCTTCATCAACGAGATCGCCAACGTCTCGGAAGAGGTCGGCGCCGACGTGACCGAGGTCGCCCGCGGGATGGGCCTCGACGCCCGCATCGGGCCGAAGTTCCTGCAGGCCGGCATCGGTTACGGCGGCAGCTGCTTCCCGAAGGACGTCACCGCGCTCAAGCAGCTCGCCGGCAACTCGGGTTACCACTTCCAGCTTCTGAACGCCGTGATCGAAGTCAACGAGCTGCAGAAGCGCCGCGTGATCGGAAAGCTCAAGAAGCACCTCGGCGACTCACTCGTCGGCAAAAAGATCGCGCTGCTCGGCCTGTCGTTCAAGCCGAACACCGACGACATGCGCGAGGCCTCTTCACTGGTGCTCAGCTCACGCCTGCGCGGCGAGGGAGCGACCGTGTCGGCCTTCGACCCCGTCGCCGCCGATCGCGCCGCAGAACTGCTTCCCGGCGTCGAGATCGAGGGCACTGCCCTCGGAGCGCTCGAAGGCGCCGATGCCGCAGTGATCGTCACCGAGTGGCCCGAGTTCGCCGAGCTTGACCTCGCCGCCGTTCGTTCGGCGATGAAGAGTCCGTTGATCATCGACGGCCGCAACCTGCTCGACGGATCGCAGCTCGCAGCCGCCGGCTTCACGTATGAGGGAGTCGGTCGACCCGCCCACGAGCCGGCCGCCGAAAGCGCGTCCGCCGCGCTCAGCTGAGGGTTCGCTCATGCAGGCGGTGATCCTGTCCGGCGGTCAGGGAACGCGGCTCCGCCCGCTGACAACGACCATGCCCAAGCCGGCCGTTCCGATGGTGAACAAGCCGATGCTCTGGTACCAGATCGACTGGCTGCGCGGCCACGGCGTCACCGACATCGTGATGTCGATGGGCTACAAGGCCGACGGTCTGCGCGCCGCGATCGACGGCGCCGGCCACGAGGGGATCTCGATCACCTGGGTCGAAGAGCCCGAGCCGCTCGGCACCGCCGGCGCGATCAAGTTCGCCGAAGAGCACCTCGAGGACCGCTTCATCGTCCTCAACGGCGACACGCTCACCGACTTCGACCTCTCGGCAGAGATCGCCCAGCACGAGGCGACCGGCGCGCGCGCGACGTTGGCGCTTGTCCCGGTCGAGGACGCCACCGCCTACGGCGTCGTGTTGACCGACGACGACAAGCGCGTCGAGGCCTTCCTCGAGAAGCCGAGCGCCGAAGAGGCACCCGACGACCCACGCATCAACGCCGGCGCATACGTGCTCGAGCGCGATGTGATCGAGGCGATTCCGGGCGGCGTGAACCAGAGCTTTGAGAACGACGTCTTCCCGGGCCTCGTCGGCAACGGCATCTACGCGTACGACGCCGACGGCTACTGGCTTGACCTCGGCACCCCCGAGCGTTACGTGCAGGCCACGCGCGACCTCGTCGACGGCACCGTGCACTCGTATCTCGGGGAGCTGCGCGACGCCGACGGCAACGTGATCGACGAGTCCGTCGATCTGGGCGGGGTCGAGCTGACCGCGCCGGTCGTGATCGGTGCCGGCGCAACCTTCGGCAGCGGCTCGCGCGTCGGCCCGTACAGCGTGATCGGCGACCGGGTCGAGATCGGCGCCGACAGCAGCGTCGAGAATTCCGTCGTGATGGAGGAGTCGCGACTCGCCACCGGAGCCAACGTGACCGACGCGATCGTCGGGCCTTCGGTGTCGCTCGGCTTCGGCGTGGTCGTCGAGGCCGGGAGCGTGATCGGCGAGGGCGCCAGCGTCGACCCCGGCGCGACTGTCGGCAGCGGCGCGCGCGTCGAAGCCGGGGTGGGGCCGACATGAGCGGCGTCGATCCCGCCTCGATCGCGGCCGTGGACTCGGCCGGCCTGCTCGCGGACATCCTGGCGATTCCCGACCACATCGAGGACGCGATGTGGCGCGCGGAATCGGCGATGCTCGAGCCGACTTCGGCCGACCGCCTGATCGTCTGCGGCATGGGTGGATCGGCGATCGGCGCCGATCTCGCGGCGGCGATCCTCGGCAACGCGGCCGAGAAGCCCGTGATCACGAATCGCGGCTACGACCTGCCCGCCTGGGTCGGTGAAGGTGACGCGGTGCTGTTGTCGTCCTACTCGGGTTCGACCGAAGAAACGCTTTCCTGCTTCGAGCAGGCCAAGGCCAGCGGCGCGAAGCTCTACATCGTCAGCTCCGGCGGCCCGATCTCCGAGGCCGGCCACGCGCTCGGCATCCCGTTGATCGGCCTTCCGGGGATCCTGCAGCCGCGTGCGGCCGTCGCCTACGGAATCGTCTCGGTTCTCGAGGTCGGCATCGCCACCGGCGTCGTGCCGAGTTCAGTCCGCGCCGACCTCAAAAGCGCGGCCGAGCTGCTGCGCGGTAAGACCGGCGAATGGGGAGCCGACGCGCCCGATGACTGCCCGCCCAAGCGACTCGCGCGCGAGGCCTTCGGTCGCGAGGCGATCGTCTACGGCGCCGATCTGACCGATGCCGTCGCCTATCGCTGGAAGTGCCAGATCAACGAGAACGCCAAGGTTCCGGCATGGAACGCCTCGTTGCCCGAGGCCAACCACAACGAGATCTGTGCATGGGACGGAGCGCGCGAGGTTGTCGACCAGGTCGCCTGGTTCCTGACCGACGGCGACCAGAACGAGCGTGTCGCCCGCCGCATCGAGCTCAACTCCGAGATTGCAGCCGCGCACGGCGCAAAGACGGAGCTGATCGAATCTTTCGGCGAATCGCGGGCCGAGCGGCTCTTCTCGCTCGTCCTGCTCGGCGACCTGATGTCTTTCTACCTCGCGGCTCTGCGCGGCGTGGACCCTTCTCCCGTGCCGATCATCGAGGGACTCAAGGACTCGCTCGGCCGTCCGACCACGGCCGGCTGAGGCAGACATGGCGTCGGCGGTCGACATCGCGGACTCGGCGCTCGCCGAGGAGGGCGCGCGGCTGGTCGAGTGGGCCGAGACGCAGATGCCGGTGCTGGCCCGCATCCGCGAACGCTTCGAGCGCGAGCGGCCGCTCGACGGAATCCGCCTCGGTGCCTGCCTGCACATCACCGCGGAGACCGCCAACCTGATGCGCGCCCTGGCGGCCGGCGGCGCGGACGTCGCGCTCTGCGCGAGCAATCCGCTCTCGACCCAGGACGCGGTTGCGGCCGCCCTCGTCGAGACCTACGACACCCAGGTCCACGCGATCCATGGCGAGGACCTCGGGACCTACGGTCGTCACATCGATGCCGTGTGCGACCACGCCCCCCAGGTCACGATGGACGACGGCGCCGATCTGATCGGCGCCTTGCACGGATCGCGGCGCGACCAGCTCGAAGCCGTGATCGGCGGCACCGAAGAGACTACGACCGGCGCGATCCGCGCGCGAGCGCTGGCCGCGCAGCAAGACCTGGCCTACCCGGTGATCGCGGTCGGCGAGAGCAAGACCCAGCGGCTCTTCGACACGCGCTACGGGACGGGCCAGTCGACGCTCGACGGAATCCTTCGCGCGACCAACGTCCTGATCGCAGGCCGCACCGTCGCGGTGATCGGCTTCGGGTGGTGCGGCAAAGGCGTTGCGCTTCGTGCGAAAGGGCTCGGAGCGAGCGTGATCGTCTGCGAGGTCGATCCGCAGGCGGCGCTCGAGGCCGCAATGGAGGGCTTCGACGTGATGCCCGCGATCGAGGCCGCCGCCCGCGCAGATGTGATCGTCACCGTCACCGGAAACCGCGACGCTGTGAGCGGAGAGATGTACGACGTGATGGGTGACGGAACGATCATCTGCAACGCCGGACACTTCGACATCGAGATCAACAAGGGCGACCTCGAGGATCGCGCAGCGGAGCGCGCCGAGGTGCGGCCGCTCGTTGAACGCTTCACGATGTCTGACGGACGCCGCATCCACCTGCTCGCAGACGGCCGGCTTGTCAACCTCTCAGCAGCCGAAGGCCATCCTGCCGCTGTGATGGACATCAGCTTCGCATCACAGGCGCTCGCCGTCGAGCATCTCGTCAAGCACGGCGCCGAAATGGAACACCGCGTTCACGGCGTGCCGCGCGCAATCGACGCCGCGATCGCAAGCCTCAAACTTGAATCACTGCGCGTGCGCATCGACGAACTGTCGGAAGCGCAGCGCAACTACCTGACGTCCTGGGACCAGGGCGCCTGAAAGGATCAATCGCAGTCATGAAAGCAATGGTTCTCGCCGCAGGCCTGGGCACGCGCCTGAAGCCGATCACCTTCGGCATCCCCAAGCCGATGGTGCCGGTGATCGACCGGCCGTGCATGGCGCATCTGCTCGCGCTCGTCCAGAAACACGGATTCACGGACGTCGTCGCGAACCTTCACTACTACCCGGACACGATCCGCGAGTACTTCGGTGACGGCTCCAGCTTCGGCGTGAACATCGAATACAACTTCGAGCCCGAGCTGCTCGGCACCGCCGGCGGCGTGCGCGCCGTCAGCGAGAGCCTGACCGAGGACGGCGAGCCGTTCCTGATCATCAGCGGAGACGCGCTCACCGACATCGACCTGACCAAGCTGATCGAGCGCCACAAGAGCGCCGGCGGCGTCGCGACTCTCACCGTCAAGCGCGTGGCCGACACCCGCGAATACGGTGTCGTGCTGCACGACTCCGAGGGGCGGATCACCGGCTTCCAGGAGAAGCCGGAACCGGACGAGGCGCTCAGCGACCTCGGCAACTGCGGCATCTACGTCTTCAGCCCGGAGATCTTCGACTACTTCCCCGACAGCGAGTTCGTCGACTGGGCGCAGGATGTCTTCCCGGCGCTGCTCGAGAACGACGTGCCGTTCTACATCCACGAGATCGACGAGTACTGGAACGACGTCGGCTCTTTGCGCGAGCTGCGCGAGGGCACGTTCGACGCCCTGACCGGCGAGCTCGACCTGGGGATCGAAGGCACGGGCGGTTCAGAGGTCGTGCACACTGCGACCGCCGGCGCACTCGAGGGAGCCGAGCTCGTCGAGGGCCCGATCTGGATCGGCCAGGACGTCGAGGTCGGCGCGGGCGTGAAGCTCCAGGGACCGGTGGTGATCGGTGACGGCGCGAAGATCGGCGCCGGTGCGGCGATCCGCGACACGATCGTTTTTCCCGGCGGCGAGGTTCCCGCGCAGTCGATCTCGATCGGCGCGATCCTCGGGCAGGGCGACATAGTCGCGAATCTGCGTCGTCTGTAGAACGAACGCCGAAACTTTCCGACCTCGTCCGCTATACAAGTACGCAATCGTTTTCAATCAGAAAGGCTTCTCGAAGTGCGCAAGAAAATCGCTCTCGTCTCGGTAATCGCATCGCTCGCCGTGATGTTCGCAATGGCGCAGGCCGCCTACGCGTCCTACGTCTCGGTGTTCGTCTCCTACAAGGCGGCCGGCCTCTGCCAGCCGGCGGTCGACCAGGTGAGCTACCGGCTGACGTTCAAGGCTGACGTGACGGCGATCGGTGTCTCTAAGCCGTCGAAGGTCCGCGTGGGGTACCAGATCGTCGACTCCGACACGAAGCGCGTCCTGCGCTCGGGCATCACGAACCTCAAGCGTTCGAAGGGCTACAAGGGTCAGACCAGCCGCTTCACCGCGGTTGCCGGCGAGAACCTCTCGTACCACCTGAACATGAAGTACACGGTCGGCGGCAAGACGAAGAAGCTGAAGAAGAGCTTCCCCGACTTCATCCCGAGCTCGGCCACGCTCAACGGTGCCGGGCTGCCCGCCTGCTGAGTCGAAGACCTCTCAGTCGCCGAGGATCCTGACGGCCAGGATCCTCGGCCGGCTGGTTCCGAACGTGGTCGCGCCGTCCGGGTCGACCATCTCGACGCGCTCGACGGTGTAGTCGACCTCGAAGCGGGCGCCCTCCTCGACATCCGCGATGATCGCGTCGCGCAGATCGCCGGTCAGCTCCCATGCATCGGGCTTGTGGTGATCGTCCGGTTCGATGTTGACGAGCAGATGCTTCTCCTCGTCGCCCGAGTCCCAGAAGAACATGATCGTCCCGGATGCCGTGATCAATTCGTTGCCGTTCACGTGCGCGATTGTCGCATTCCTGTCTTGATTCGTCACTCGCGACCGGTGAACATTGAGCGATGCCGCCGAGCATGCTCCATCGCGCCGTCGCGCTCCTGGCCCCGCCGCTCTGCCGGCTGTGCCGCGCCGCGACCACGCCCGACCGGCTCATCTGCACGTCGTGCGCCGATCGCCTCCGGGCCTCCTCGTGCGGCGCGTCGCTGCGCGGGAGGGAGTTCGATCGCGCGGTGGCTGCGTTTGTCCATGAGGGCGCTGCACGAAGGCTCGTCTGGGCGCTCAAGTTCGAGGGCGCGGCCGGGCTCGCGACGCCGATGGCCCAGCTCATGCTTGAGCGGACGGGAGGGATCGGCGCCGGCGACGTGATCGTGCCTGCGCCGGCCCATCCAGCCCGCAAGCGCGCCCGCGGCTACAACCAGGCGCTGCTGCTCGCGCGTGCGCTCGCGCGCGAGACAGGAGCGCAGGTCGACGACTGTCTGGTCCGAAGCGGGGGCGGGCGTCCGCAGAGCGAGCTGCGGCGCGGCGAGCGACTCGACCTGGCGTCCGGAGCGATCGCGATTCGGCCAAGACGGAGCCAACCTTTAGCCCAATTTCCGACAAACGTCGTCATCTGCGACGACGTGATGACCACAACCGTTACATTGGAGGCATGTGCTCACGCGATCCGCGAATCTCCGGCCGGCCCGAGCCTCCGCTCGATCCGGGCCGTGACGTTCGCGAGCGCGAGCACGACACGGCCCGCCCATCGCGGGTGACCAGACAGCGAAGCTGACTCGGATCGCCTGCGCCCCCCGGCCGCCCTCGTTGCGCCGACCGCATCTGATTCGTTTCAGTCCTCGCAAAAGGAGCGACACGAATCATGCAGATCGAGATCAGGTCACGCAACGGCATCTCCATCACCGACGAAATGCGCGCCTACGCGGCGAAGCGTTTCGAGAAGGTGTCCAAGCAGGTATCGAGCCTCGCCCGGCTCGAACTCGAGCTCAAAGAGGAGACCAATCCGGCGATCCCCGAGCACTTCTGCGTCGATGCGACGCTCTACGTGAAGGGGAAGACGCTGCGCGCGTGTGACCGGTCCTTCGATCTCAAGCATGCTGTGCATGAGGTCTCTGACGAACTGGCTCGCCAGGTCGACAAAATGACTGCCAAGCGCCGCGCGCGCCGGGTCGCTCACAAGAGCTCCGCGAAGGCGATGGGCGCACCGCCGCCCGGGTTGACCGCCTGATCGACAGGCAGGAGCAGAGCGGCGCAGGGGTAAAGTAAGCCCCTATGTCGCTTATCGACCGCGCCCTCCGCATTGGCGAGGGAAAAAAGTTCAAGCAGTTCCAGAAGCAGGTGGAGCTGGTCAACGCCTTCGAGCCCGAGATGGAGCTGCTCGAGGATGAGGAGCTCGCCGAGGAATTCGCCGAGCTGCGTGAACGCGCGGACAACGGCGAAGAGCTCGACGCGCTGCTTCCCCACGCCTTCGCGCTGACGCGCGAGGCCGGCAAGCGCACGATGGGCATGCGCCACTTCGATGTGCAGCTGATCGGCGGCATGGTGCTGCACCACGGCGACATCGCTGAGATGAAGACCGGTGAGGGCAAGACTCTCACCGCGACGCTCCCCGTGGTGCTCAACGCGCTCGCGGGCAAGGGCGTACACGTCGTCACCGTCAACGACTACCTCGCCCGGCGCGACGCAGAGTGGATGTCACCGATCTACGAGATGCTCGGACTGTCGGTGGGCATCCTCCAGAGCGACGAGTACGACTGGGATTACAAGCGGGCCGCCTACCAGGCCGACATCACGTACGGCACCAACAGCGAGTTCGGCTTCGACTATCTGCGCGACAACCTCGCCCACAGCGAGGAAGAGAAGGTCCAGCGCAAGCACGCCTACGCGATCGTCGACGAGGTCGACAACATCCTGATCGACGAGGCGCGTACGCCGCTGATCATCTCCGGCCAGCCCGAGCAGGCCGCCGATTACTACAAGCAGTTCGCCAAGCTCGCCAAGCAGATGGTCCAGGGCGAGAAGCCGAAGGAGATCTCGGCGAAGGACCGCAACTGGATCGCCGATTTCGACTTCGAGGCCGACGAGAAGTACAAGACTGTCTCGATCACCGAGCAGGGCGTCGAGAAGGCCGAGAAGTTCCTTGGGATCGAAAACCTCTACCTCGCCGAGACCGGCACGCTGGTCAACCACCTGATCCAGGCGCTGAAGGCCGAGTCGCTCTACAAGCGCGACATCGACTACGCCGTGATCGACGGCGAGGTGAAGATCATCGACGAGTTCACCGGCCGCATCCTCGAAGGGCGCCGCTGGTCGGAGGGCCTGCACCAGGCCGTCGAGGCCAAGGAGGGCGTCGCGATCCAGGAAGAGAACCAGACCGTCGCGACGATCACCTACCAGAACTACTTCCGCCGCTACGACAAGCTTGCCGGCATGACCGGAACGGCCCTCACCGAGGCGACCGAGTTCATGAAGATCTACGAGCTGCAGGTGGTCGAGATCCCGACCAACCGCGAGATGGTGCGCGCCGACCGCAACGACCAGATCTACAAGACCAAGGACGGCAAGTGGGGCGCGATCGAGCGCGAGATCGTCGCCCGCCACGAGTCCGGTCAGCCGATCCTCGTCGGCACGATCGCCGTTGAGACGTCCGAGATGCTCTCGAAGCGCCTGAAGAAAAACGGCATCGCCCACGAGGTCCTGAACGCCAAGCCTGAGTACGCCGAGCGCGAGGCCGAGACGATCGCCCAGGCAGGCCGCCCGGGCGCCGTCACGATCGCGACCAACATGGCGGGCCGCGGCGTCGACATCAAGCTCGGCGGCAACGC
The DNA here is from genome assembly GCA_964455545.1 of uncultured Thermoleophilaceae bacterium. Lineage (GTDB taxonomy): Bacteria > Actinomycetota > Thermoleophilia > Solirubrobacterales > JACPNS01 > JACPNS01. The sequence goes on from CAYVWQ010000020.1 coordinate 17,980, forward strand.
CGAAGAGCTCGCCCACATCGAGCTGCGCAAGCGCAACATCGACCCCGAGGATGAGTCCTACGACGCGGCCTTCAACGAGGTGCTGCCGCAGTTCGAGGCCCAGGTCGAGGAAGAGAGCGAAAAGGCCAAGGCAGCCGGCGGCCTCTACGTCTGCGGCACCGAGCGCCACGAGTCACGGCGCATCGACAACCAGCTGCGTGGTCGTTCAGGCCGTCAGGGTGACCCCGGCGAGACCCGCTTCTTCCTCTCGGCCGAGGACGACCTCGTCCGTCTCTTCGCCGGCGAGCGGATCTACAAGATCCTCGAGCGCTTCGGTGACACCGACGAAGAGGGCAACGAGCGCCCGATCGAGGCCGGCATCCTCACCAAGCAGATCGAGGGTGCCCAGAAGAAGGTTGAAGAGCAGAATTACCTCTCGCGTAAGCGCGTGCTCGAGTACGACGACGTGATGAACCAGCAGCGCGAGGTCATCTACGAGTTCCGCGACCGCATCCTCGAGGGTGAGGACATGTCCGGCCAGGCACGCGAGAACATGCACGGCGTGATCGAGCGCCTCGTCTCTGAGTACACCCAGGGCGATGCGCCCGAGCACTGGGACATCGACGCGCTGTTTGAGCGCATCGACCAGATCTTCCCGATCTCGTTCGGACCCGAGGACATCAATGTCATGGGTATGGAGCGACGCGAGCTCGTCGACGACATCACCGAGGAGGCCGTCGAGGCCTACGAGGAGAAGGAAGAGGAGCTGGGCCCCGAGCTGATGCGCGAGCTCGAGCGCCACGTGCTGCTCGAGATCATCGACGAGCGCTGGCGCGAGCACCTCAACGACATGGACTACCTGCGCGAGGGCATCCACCTGCGCGGTTTCGCCGAGATGCAGCCGATCATCGCCTACAAGAACGAGGGCTTCCAGATGTTCACCGAGCTGATGGAATCGATCTGGGACGAGTTCTCCCGCGTGATCTACCACTTCGAGCTGACCGACGAGGCCGCCAAGGAGCGCGCCCAGCAACAGATTCTCGACTCGACCCGCTCGTCGAACACCCAGCAGTTCAACTACTCGGGCGGCGAGGGCGATCAGAACTACGGCGTCGGAGCTGCAGTCGCCGCGAACATGGCTGAGGCCGAGGTCGACGCACCGCAGGGCAGCGGCGGTCCAGCCCCGGGCGTGATCCCGCGTCCGTCAAACGTCACGACCGCCGGCGGCAAAGGCGCCCCTGCCGGCTACGACCCCGACGGAAACCCGATGAGCCGCAACCAGCCGTGCTGGTGCGGATCGGGCAAGAAGTACAAGAACTGCCACGGCAAATAGCAGCGCGCTAACTGATTAGACGGATTTCGCAGCGCGGTCCGGCAGCCCCGGCCAAACGGGCATCCGAGGTGAGCAATGGCGCTCCCAGCTTCTCGGCGAGCGCCACGTAGGCGGCGTCGGGCGCGGTTACGTTCTCGCGTAGCTCCCAGATGCGTCGGTACAGAGGAGAGTGCTCGTAGCGTGCGACTTCGAGACCTCGAAGGCGCCGCATCGCTTCACCGGCACGGCGCTCATCGATGATCCCGCCAAGTACGACTCTTCGCAAGCCTGAGATCACCTCAACGTCGACGTGATGAGGGGCGGCGAGACGTTCATTTGCCATCGCCAGTGCCGCGGGTCTTGCGCGGCTGCCGACTCGTAAGAGCGCGTCGACGATTATGCAAGCGTCGACGACGATCATGACCAGGAGTCGTCAATACCTCGGGCGATGGTTTCCGCCGGGATCTCCGGGCCGTCGGGATCGAATTCTTCGAGCAGTTGTTCCATGAATTCTTTGACCGTGGGCCGACTGGTCTCTTCGATCAGGAATTCGCGCATGTATTCCTGGAGCGACTGCCCCGCCTTTGCCGCGCGGACTTTGAGCGTTGCGACGGATTCGTCGGGCAGATTTCTGATTTGAACTGTTGCCATCAATCCATTCTAACGCGCAAAGCGCTAAATTAGCGCTACAAGCGCAACAAAAGCGCTACGGTCCTGTGACGATTCTCAGACGTAGCGCTGGTCGATGCGCGGGAACGTCACCGGGTGGCGTGAGCGACGCCGATACGGCGTCGGCTCCGGCCGCTCCTTGAGCATCGCGCGCCACTCCTCGGCCGACGCGAACGCCGGCTCGCGGCCGCGCAAGTGGGCCAGGCCGTCGTCGGTCAGCATCCGCGCCCGACCGCCGGTGATCGCGCGTTCGTAGATCAGCAGGTGCCGCCAGAGCGCCGCTGCAAGCTCCGCCTCGCCGAGCGGGCTGTCGCCGCCCGGGATGTAGCCGAGGTTGGTCTCGGCGACGCGATGGGGATGGAGTACGCCGTACTCGCCGTGCACCGGGAACGCCGAGACGCCCTCGGCGTCGACGATGTCTGAGGCCAGCGGGTAGAGCGCGGTGTAGAGATCGATCGTCTTCGGAATCAAACTGTCGACCGGTGTCACCGCGTTCAGCGCCGGCCAGTCGAAGCGATGTGAGTTGTAGGTGACGATCGGCAGGCCGAGCTCGGTCAGACGGTCGGGCACGTCGAACAGGTCGTTGTCGCTCAGCAACAGCTCGGTCGAGACGACCGGATTGTCGATCGGGTCCTCGATCACGAGGACGCCGACCTCGGTGACCGGCAGCATCTCGGGACGCGTGTCGCGGTGGCGTTTGCCCCAGAGCACGCCGACGCTGACGGCGGCTATGCGGTCCGGGGTTTCACGAACACCTGTTCCCATCCCGGCACCATACGCGCGGCCGTGGACGGACGCTATAGCCTTCGCGTTCGTGGCCCTGGACGAACACGAACTCAGCCAACGCATCTCCGCGATCCAGGAGCAGTTGGCGCTGCTCGCGGAGGCGCTCGACCGCCCGACGCTGGTCGCGCGGGTCGAGGAGCTTGAGGCCCAGATGGGCGCCGAGGGATTCTGGGACGACCAGGAGGCGGCCGCCAAGACCAACGCCGAGTACGCTCGCGCCAACCGCAAGGTCGAGGAATACGACGCCGTCGCATCCGAGGTCGAGGATTTGAACGCACTCGCGGAGATGGCGGCCGAAGATGACTCGCTCGGCGATGAGCTCGAAGAGCAGCTCGCCGACCTCGAGAAGCGCATGTCGGTGCTCGAGGAAGAGCGGCTGTTCACCGGCGAATACGACGCCGGCGACGCGGTCGTCACGATCCAGGACGGCGCCGGCGGCACCGACGCCCAGGACTGGGCCGAGATGGTCCTGAGGATGATGCTGCGCTGGGCCGAGAACCGCGGCTTCAAGACCGAGGTCAAGGAAGTCGCGGCCGGCCAGGAGGCGGGCATCACGCGCGCCACGTTCCTCGTCCACGGCGAGAACGCCTACGGCCTGTTCGGCGCCGAGCGCGGCGTGCACCGGCTCGTACGTCTGAGTCCGTTCGACAGCGCCCACCGTAGGCAGACCTCGTTCGCCGGGGTCGAGGTGGCGCCGCTCGTCGACGAGGACGTCGAAGTCGAGATCGACGAGTCCGACCTGCAGATCGACACCTACCGCGCCTCCGGCGCCGGCGGCCAGCACGTCAACAAGACCGACTCGGCGGTGCGGATCACGCACAAGCC
>CAYVWQ010000021.1:0-15897 GCA_964455545.1 uncultured Thermoleophilaceae bacterium
GGAAGTCGTCGAAGGTCAGCTCGTTCTTGCGGATCTTGCGCTCCATCGCGAGCGCGTCGTCCTCGCTTATCTGCGCCTCGGCCTTCTCGATCAGCGACATCACGTCGCCCATGCCGAGGATGCGGTCGGCCATGCGGTCCGGGTGGAAGACCTCGAACTGATCGAGCTTCTCGCCGACCGAGGCGTACATGATCGGCTTGCCGGTGACGGCCTTGATCGACAGCGCGGCACCGCCGCGGGCGTCGCCGTCGAGCTTGGTCATGATCACGCCGTCGAAGTTTGCGACCTCGGAGAACTGCTCTGCGACGTTGACGGCGTCCTGACCGGTCATTGCGTCGACGACGAGCAGGACGTTGTGGGGCTTCACTTCCTTGCGGATCTTCGCCAGCTCGTCCATCAGGTCGGAGTCGACGTGCAGGCGGCCGGCAGTGTCGACGATCAGGACGTCGTCGAGGTTCTGGACCGACTCCTGGACCGCCCACTTGGCGATCTTCACCGGGTCGCCCTGGCCCTGCTCGTAGACGCGAGCACCGACCTGCTCGCCCACCACCTTGAGCTGGTCGATCGCTGCCGGGCGGTAAACGTCGCATGCCGCGATGCCGACCTTCTTGCCCTGGCCTTTGAGCATCAGTGCGAGCTTGCCGCAGTTTGTCGTCTTTCCGGAGCCCTGCAGGCCGGCCATCAGGATGATCGTCGGCGCGCTCTGCGCAAAGACAATCTCGCGGCTCGCCTCGCCCATCAAGGCGGTGAGCTCCTCGTCGACGATCTTGACGACCTGTTGCCCTGGGTTCAGCGAACTGAGGACGTCGGCGCCGAGAGCGCGGGCCTTGACCCGCTCCGTGAACTGCTTGACGACCTTGAAGTTGACGTCCGCCTCAAGCAGGGCGAGGCGGATGTCGCGCATCGCCTTGCCCACGTCGTCCTCGGTCAGCTTGCCGTGCGAGCGGACGTCGGAGAGTGTCTCCTGAAGTCGTTCTGAAAGTGCGTCAAACATGCGGCGCTGACTCTAGTGGCCAGCGCCGCATGGGGAATCCGACTTCGCTCAGTACGCCTTCGACGAGACGCCGTCGGCGATGGCGTAGTAGTCGATGTCGCCGCGGCCAGGCAGGCGGATGCAGCCAGGGCTGACGTTGGCGGTGTAGCTGATCGTCAGTGCGGCGCCGTCACTCGCGACGGTCGTGTCGGAAGTCTGCGTGTACCCCTGGCGAGTGCACTTGACGGTCACCTTCAGTGAGGTGACGGGTTTCTTCAGGGTGATCGTGCCCTTCAGGGTTGCCCTGTACGCCGAGGGCTGGAAGCTGTCGATCGTGATCGACGATACGGTCGCCGAGCTGGCGGCCTTCTTCTTCCGGCACTTGCCCTTGACCTTCTTGTAGCCCTTCTTGCACTTCTTGGACTTCCTCTTGGCTGCGATCCCCGCGTCGGACGCAGAGGCGCCGCCGACGGAAGGCGGTGCCGGTGCGGGCGGCAGTTCGATCACGCCGGACCGCTTCTTTTTCCGGCACTTGCCCTTGACCTTCTTGTAGCCCTTCTTGCACTTCTTCGACTTCTTCGCGGCGCCGGCCGGCGAAGCGTTGAAGACAGCCAGCGCAGTGACGGCCGAGAAGCTCAGCGCGGCGATGATCAGAAGCGCGATCAGACGCATGCGCGTGAGTGGGAGCGATTGGGACATGGACTTCCTTCCGAGCGTGGGTTGACTACTTGATCAGCGGTTGGTTGTTCGACTGCACGCCCTGGATCACGAGTGTCACAGTCATGTCCGGACCGGTCAGGCCGACCTTCCGATTTGTGTCAGTGAAGTTTGTGAAGAGCATCCCTTTCGCGACGTCCCACGAGACCTTCAGGCGCTCGTAACCGACGCCGTTCGAGATGTGCCAGAAACCCTTGAGCACGGCCTTGCGGCTGGTCTTCGGGAACTCGGCGTAACCCGTTGCGCCGAACCGCCCATCGCGCAACTTGCCGACGAGCAGCTGGACCTTCGTCGGCTTGATCACGAGCGGCTTTCTCACGCATTTGCCGTTCTTCTTCTCGTAGCCGGACTTGCACTTCTTGGCCACGCCGACGTTTGCGGCCGCCGCCGGGCCGACAATCAGAAGCGCGGCGATCAGGGTCAGGGTGAGCGTGCGTGTGAGTTTCATGGCCTAGTACGAGGACGTTCTTGACGTTTGAGGAGCGGTCCGACCGGCCGGCCGCATCCGCAGGGACGCGAGCAGGTTCGAGCGGAGCGCGATGCGGGGCCGAGTCGACATCAACAGGAACCTTACTAACTGGTATGGCATCGGCTATGTCTTAGGTACGCGATCTGTGCGTACGCGGGCGCTATGGGGCTGACGGACCCTGGAGCTTGCCGAGCTTGTCTGACAGCCCCGCCAGCGCCTGAGTGAACTCGCCCGGAATGATCCAGGTGCTGTTGTTGTCATTCACTGCCAGCGATTCGAGCGCCTTGACGTACTGGTACGAAAGCAGCGGCAGGTCCGGATTGCCCTTGTGGATCGAGTCGAAGACGGCTTGGATCGCCTGCGCCTCACCCTCTGCCTCGAGGATCTGCGCCTGGCGGTTTCCTTCAGCGGTCAGGATCGCCGCCTGCTTCTGACCTTCGGCAGTGAGGATCTGCGACTGCTTGACGCCTTCGGCGGTGAGGATCGCGGCGCGGCGGTCACGCTCGGCGCGCATCTGCTTCTCCATCGCGTCCTGGATCGAGACCGGCGGATCGATCGCCTTGAGCTCGACGCGGTTGACGCGGATTCCCCACTTGCCGGTCGCCTCGTCGAGCACGACGCGCAGCTGGGTGTTGATCTCGTCGCGCGAGGTGAGCGCCTTCTCCAGCGTCAGACCACCGATCACGTTTCGCAGCGTCGTCGTGGTGAGCTGCTCGATCGCCTGCAGGTGGTTGGCGATCTCGTAGGTAACCGCCCGAGCGTCGTTGATCGTGTAGTAGAGGACCGAGTCGATCTGAACGACGACGTTGTCCTCTGTGATCACGGGCTGCGGCGCGAAACTGACCACCTGTTCGCGCATGTCGATCAGTGGGCGCACCTTGTCGACATACGGCACGACGATCGCGAGACCCGGCGAGAGCGTTCGGTGATAACGACCGAGGCGTTCGACCACGCCTGCCTTCGACTGCGGGATGATCCGCACCGCGCGAATCGCGGTGAAGAGGACGAGTACGACGATTGCGATCAGTACGACGACCATCGAGGGGCCTTTCTGGTCAGGCGGTTGGCGAGCTTATGGGTTCAACGACAGCAGTCGCGCCGGCGATCGAGACGACCTTCACGGGCGTGTCGGCGGGGATCGAATCCACCCCGTCGGCCGGCCGGGCCGTCCAGTTGTCGTTGTCGAAACGGATGAGTCCAAGACCTTCGGATGAGAGCGGCTCGAGCGTGCGCGCGTGTTTTCCGATCAGCGCATCCACGTTGGTCGCGAGCTCGGGATCGCTGTTCCGGTGACGCTTGGCGACCGGGTACAGGGCGAACATCGAAACGAGGCTGAGCACGATGAACACTGCCAACTGCAGCTCCATGCTGCCGCCGAGCCCGGCGACGATCGCGGTCACGACGGCCGCCACGGCGAGCGGCCCGAAAATGAAGATCGTGAACACGGCGAGTTCAAGGCCGGCCATGATCACGGCGAAGATCATCCAGTAGATCCAGTCTTCCATGATCATGATTATTGACGAATTCGCGGCGGATGCGCTGGCGATTCGTCTGATGACGAATACGGGCTACTCAGAGACGAGCGCCTTGGCGAAGTCGCCGGCGTCGAACGGACGCAGGTCCTCAAGCTGCTCTCCGATGCCGATCAGCTTCACGGGGATGCCGAGCTCTTCGGCGATCGCGAGCGCGATTCCGCCCTTAGCTGTGCCGTCGAGCTTTGTGAGGACGATTCCGTCGACCTCCACCGCCTCGGCGAAAAGCTTTGCCTGGCGCAAACCGTTCTGCCCGGTGGTCGCATCCACGACCAGCAGAGTCTCGTGCGGGGCGCCGGGCAACTGCTTCTCGATCACCCGGCGGACTTTCTTCAGCTCCTCGAGCAGGTTGTCCTGGGTGTGCAGGCGACCGGCTGTGTCGATCAGGGCGACGTCAACGCCGCGCGAGACGGCCGCCCCCACCGCGTCGAACGCGACCGCGCCCGGGTCGGAGCCCTGAGCGCCGCGTACGAACTCGGCGCCGCTGCGCTGGGCCCACTCGCCCAGCTGCTCGGTGGCCGCCGCGCGAAAGGTGTCGGCCGCGCCGAGCAGCACCGACTTGCCGAACTCGTTCTGAAGATGGTGGGCGATCTTGCCGATTGAGGTCGTCTTGCCGGTCCCGTTGACCCCGCAGACCATGACCACGGTCGGCACGTGGCGGAGGTCGATCGTCTGTTCGCCGACGGTCGCCGTTTCGGCGAGCAGCTGCTCGAGCCGCTCGAGGATCGCGTCGCCGCCGGCGACCTCGCCCTCCTCGACCTCGGTCTCGAGTTGCCCGACCACGCGAGCAGTCGTCTTCGCACCGCAGTCGGCGTAGATCAACAGCTCTTCGAGGCGTTCCCAAGTCTCGTCGTCGAGCGTGTCGAAGAGCGTGGTTCGCAGCTCTGCACTGAACGCCTGACGGGTCTTGCCAAGCGAGTCGCGCAGGCGGCTGAACATGCCGCGCCGGCGCTCCGGTTCGTCCGGTTGCGCCGCCTGCTCGTGAGCGGGCTGGTCGGTCAGGAAGAGTTCATTCCACTCGCGAGGCACGGTGGGATGTTACGACTCGATTGAGTGGCTGCAAGGACGCCGCCGGAATCGGTAAGAATCTACGTACCTGCTCGTTCCAGCTCCCTCCATGAAAGGCGCCAAGCAGTGATCGCACTGATCGTCATCGCAGTAATCGTCGTACTCCTGATCCTCTATGTGATCGCGACCTACAACGGCCTGATCTCGCTCCGCAACCGCACCGAAGAGGCCTACTCGGACATCGAGACCCAGCTCAAGCGCCGGCACGACCTGATCCCGAACCTGGTCGAAACCGTGAAGGGCTACGCCTCGCACGAGCGCCAGACCTTCGACGCGGTGACCCAGGCGCGCACCAACGCCGTGAACGCCCAGGGCCCCGAGAGCCAGGCCCAGGCCGAGGGCATCCTCGGACAGGCGCTCGGCCGCCTCTTCGCGGTCGCCGAGGCCTACCCGGACCTGAAGGCGAACCAGAACTTCCTCCAGCTGCAGAACGAGCTGACCGACACCGAGGACAAGATCCAGGCCTCCCGCCGCTTCTACAACATGAACGTCCGCGATCTGAACATCAAGATCCAGCAGTTCCCGAGCAACATCATCGCGGGCATGGCGCACATCACCGAGCACGAGTTCTTCGAGATCGAGAACGAAGAAGAGAAGAATGTCCCGGACGTCAGCTTCGATGCTGGTTCGTTTGCCGCGTCGCCGCCGGCCGCAGCCCCTCCGGCTGCCGCCCCTCCGGCCGCCGCGCCGCCGGCAGCGCCGCCGACACCACCGGCCGAGGGCTCTGACCCTCCGGGCCCGCCGACGGCGTAGTCGCTGCGACGTAGACCGAGGGACCGGATGTACAAGCAGATAACGACCAACAAGCGCAAGACGTGGCTGCTGATGAGCGGCTTCCTTGCGATCTACGCCGCGATCGCCTACGGCCTGTACCTGTGGGTCGGGCCGATCGGCGCCTTCGGCGTCGCCGTGCTCGCCTTCATCATGGTGTTGATCTCCCTGTTCGGCGGGGACGACATGGCCGTTCTCGCCGCCGGCGGCAAGCAGGTCAACAAGAAGTCCGAGGCGCCGGAGCTGTGGCGCATGGTCGAGAACCTCGCGATCACGGCCGGACTGCCGATGCCGCGTCTGTACATCTCACCCGACCCTGCCCCGAACGCGTTCGCCGCCGGCCGCAACCAGGACCAGGCGCTGATCTGCGTCAACCAGGGCCTGCTCGACGTGCTCGACGACCAGGAGCTCTACGGCGTGCTGGCGCACGAGATGGCGCACATCAAGAATCTCGACGTCAAGCTGATGACCTACGTGGCTGTGCTTGCCGGTTCGATCGCGCTGATCGCGCAGATCATCTCGTACGGCCTGTGGTTCGGCGGCGGCAGCCGCGACAACAACGGCGGCGGTTGGATCGGCCTGATCGTCGTGCTGCTGACGATCATCCTCGCCCCGATCGCCGCGACGATCATCCAGCTCTCGATCAGCCGCAAGCGTGAGTACGTCGCGGATGCGTCAGGCGCTGAACTGACCCGTTATCCGCAGGGCCTCGCGTCCGCGCTCAACCAGATCTCCGGCAACATGGTCCCGACCGACCGCCCCGAAGAGGCGATCGCACACATGATGATCGCCCCCTCGATGAGCGCCCGCGGCAAAGAGCGGACACTGTTCGCGACCCACCCGGCCACCGAGGACCGGATCGCCCGGCTTACGACGATGGCCGGCGGCGTCAGCCATCGTCACGACCGCCCCGTCGGCAGCTACTTCACGATCGAGCTCGCCGGTCGCTCCGGCGACGGCTCGACCGGCGGCGAAGCGCCGGCGATGCAGCAGGCGGCGAACTTCATTCCGGTAAATCCGGAACTGCTCAACGAGAAGCAGATCGACAAGGCCGAGAGCGTCGTCTGACGCTCAGGCGAAGGGGTTCTCAACCGCGAACGGAAGTTCCGCCGCCGCGAATGCGGCGTCTTCAGTGAGCAGGAGTTCACACCCTCCCCGCTCGGCGGACTCCGCGATCATCGCGTCAAACGTCGTCAGGGACGAATTGTCGGCAATCGATATCGCCCGCAGAACCGAGCGTGCGTCGGTCGGAACCACATCGAGCATCGCGAAGTCGTTGGCGCTCTCGGCGATCCTCTCGGCTATCAGCCCGGGCTTCCGGCTGCAGACGGCGTGGAACTCTGCGAGCACCTGCGTACTGATCACGAGCTGTGACCAGTGACGCTCGATCACGTGGCGCGCTCGCTCGTGCTTGGCCGCGTCGGAGTCATCCACCGCGTAGATGAGGACGTTCGTGTCGGCGAAGACCTTCAGGTCGGCCCCTGCTTCTCGAGCCGCTCGCGGTAGATCTCTTGGCGACTCCAGACGTAGGGCTTGGAGTCGACCGGAGATCCATGGTCGCGAGCCAGGAAGCGCTCGAGTGCCTCACGGCGTTCGTCTCCGGCGTACTCCTCGAGATGCTCGCGGAGTACGGCGTTGACCGAAGTGCCGTTCTCGACGGCACGCACGCGTGCGCGCTTCAGAAGTTCGTCGTCGACTGCGATCGTCAGATTGGCCACGGGATCAGTGTAACACGGATCCCGTGTCCAGAAGCTCAGGCTACGACCAGTTCTCCGAGCTCGGTGTCGCGGCCGGTCATCCGGCGCGTGATCACCTTCGAGATCCCATCCTTGCCCATCGAGACGCCGTAGAGGCAGTCCGCGGCGTCCATCGTGCGCTTCTGGTGGGTGATGACGATGAACTGACTGTTCTCGCTGTGCTCGCGGAGCAGTCCGACCAGGCGGTCGATGTTGACGTCGTCGAGCGCGGCCTCGGCCTCGTCGAAGATGTAGAACGGGCACGGCTTCGTCAGGAACACGCTGAACAGGAACGACAGCGCCACGAGTGAGCGCTCGCCGCCAGAGAGCAGCGTGAGTACACGGCCGGACTTGCTGCCCGGCAGCTGCACCTTGATTTCGACGCCGTACTCGATCTCGTTCGCTTCAGCGGCGTCCTCGGGATCCTCGGGCAGTTCGGCCTCGGCCGCGTCGGCGGCCGCCTGCTGCTCGGCGGCGTCACCCGTCAGCGGAGCGGTGACTTTTTGCGGCTTCTCGTCCGCGACCAGCTCGAGCTTTCCTGAGCCGCCCGGGAAGAGGCGCTGGATCAATTCCTCGAAGTGGGCGCTGGTGCTGGCAAAGGTCTCCTCGAAGCTGGTGCGGATCGTCTTGTCGATCTCCTTGATCAGGTCGCCGAGCTCTTTCAGCGCCGCCTCGAGGTCGTCGCGCTGACTCTCAAGCTCCTCGACGTGGGCGAGCGCCTCGGCGTACTCGTCCTGGGCCAGCGGGTTGATCGGTCCAAGCAGTTCGCGGCGGCGGGCGATCCGCGCCAGCGATGCGGCAATCTCTTCGACGCGCGCGTCGTCGAGCAGGACGTTCGCCTTCTCGACCGGGCGCCCGAGCTTCTCCGCCAGCTCGCGTGTGACGCTCGTCGCCTCGACGTGCATGTCGCGGGAGCGCTGTGCGCGCACCTCGGCGTTGGTGACCTGCTCACCGTGCTCGCGCAGCGTGCTCTGAAGCTGCGCCTCGTTGGTGGCGTGGGCGCGCAGTTCCTGGGCCAGCTGTTCGCCGGCGGCGCGGTCGCCGTCGAGCGCCGCAGCGAGCACGGCGATCCGCTCGTTGGCCGCGACCGCGGCCTCCGCGAGCAGTTCGGCGAGCGACTGCGAGAACGGCAGTGCGGCGCGCATCGAGGCGATCTTTTTTTCGAGCTCTTCGCGGCGGCGCTGCTGAAGCTCGGCCGCGCGCTGCATCTGGTCGGCGTGCGAACGCTCGCTGCGCAGCTCGGCCTCCACCCCGGCCCTGCGCACGGCCGTCGGACCGTCGGCGAGGCCGGCTTCGATGCGGCGCTCGATCGCGCGGGCCTGGCCGGTCACGGCACCGGAGAGTTCGTCGCGGGAGATCCGCGCGCCGCGCGCAGCGGCGTGGGCCTCTTCGCGGGTGGTCTCGGCCTGCTTGGCAGTCGCGTCGAGCGAATCGAGTGCCGACTGCGCGGACGCCTCGGCATCCTTCGCGACCGCCAGCGCCTCGGAGAGCGAGTCGCGACGATTGCGCTCGGCGAGTACACGCTGCTCACCGCCGGCCGGCGCCTGGCGCAGCTCGCCCGTGGCACCGAAGTAGACGCGGCCACTCTTGGTGACGGCGATGCCGCCGAAGTCGGCGGCGAGCGATTCGAGCGATTCGACGACCCAGACATCGGCCAACAGTGGCTCGACGACCGATGCGGCGCCGCCCGCGGCGTTCAACTTGTCGAGCAGCAGCTCGGCGCCCTGAGGCGGCGAGACCGCAGCGGCGCTGCGCGCGCGCCCGGCGACCATCGCCGAGCCGCCGTCCTCGCCGATGCGGTCGAGGAAGCTCTGACCGGCCGAGATGTCGCTGACGACGGCGGCGCGAAGGCGGCGGCCCAGCACGGCGGTCAGTGCCAACTCGTACCCCGGCTCGATCCCGATCTGCTCTGCGAGCGCGTCGGCGCCGGCGTCACCGGCCGACTCGCGCAGGAACTGCTCGACCGCCCCGAGCTCACCCTCGATGCGGGCGCGCTCACGGCGGGCCTCGGAAAGCCTGGTCTGGGATTCCGCGATCTGCCGTCGCGACTCGGCGGCGGCCGTCTCCGCGGCTTCGGCCGCGACCTTCGCGGCGGCGAGAGACTCTTCGAGCTTGGCGAGGTCCCGTTCCGCCTGAGCGTGCTGCGTGCGCATCTCGACGAGCTCCGCCTCGAGCTCGGCGCGGCCCTGGCGCTCGATCTCCTCAAGCTCCTTCTCGAGCTCGGCGATGCGCGACGTGTCGACCTCTGGCTGGACGTCGAGCGTCAGCTGACCGAGCTCGCCCTGACAACGCTCAATCTCGGCCTGGATGCGCGCGACGCGTTCGGAAGAGCGTTCGCGCGCGCCCTCGATGCGCTCGGCGACCGAACGCACGGAGAACAACGACTCGGTCGCCTTCTCGCGGCGCGCGGATTCGGCGGCGATCTTCTGCTCCGCAACCTCGCGCTGCTTCGCGACCTCAGCGAGCTGCTCCTCAATCTTGCCGCGGGCCTCGCGCGCTTCGGCGGCGAGCTTCGTGGCCTCGTCGAGCTCGGTCTGGGCGCGCAGCAGCTGGTCCGAAGCAGCTTCAGCGCGCAGCTCGTTCGACTGAAGCTCGAGGCGTGCGTGCGTTTCAGCGGCCTCGGCCTGGCGCTTCAGCGGCTTGAGCCGCGAGCGGGCCTCGCGCTCGACGTCGAGCACGCGGTCGAGGTTGTCACGCGTCTTCGCGAGCTTCAGCTGGGCACGACGACGGCGCTTCCTGTGCTTGCCGAGGCCGGCCGCTTCCTCGACGAGAAGTCGGCGATCTTTCGGTTTGCTGGCGACGATCTCGTCGACCTTGCCCTGACTGAGCACGGAGTGCATCTCTTTGCCGAGGCCGGTGTCCGAGAGAACCTCGATCACGTCAATCAGGCGGCAGCGCGCGCCGTTGATGCGGTACTCCCCCTCGCCGTCGCGCGAAAGGCGACGGGTGATCGAGAGTTCGGAGAAATCTGAATCGAGGGTGCCGTCGGAGTTGTCGAAGATCAGCTCGACCTCGGCGGCGCTGGCTGACGGAACGCCCTCGGCGCCGCCGAACAGGAGGTCCTGCATCTGCTGGCCGCGGACGGCCGAGGCGCTCTGTTCGCCGAGCGCCCAGACGATCGCGTCGGACACGTTCGACTTGCCGGATCCGTTCGGACCGACGATCACCGACACGCCCGGACCGAAGTCCAGCCTGGTCTTACTGGGGAACGATTTGAACCCCTTCATCTGTACGGCTTTCAGATACATGACGTCAAGCGGGTGCCTCGAGAATTTCGAGCGTGGCAGCTGCCGCAGCCTGCTCGGCCTCCTTCTTCGAGCGTCCGCTGCCCGTACCGTAACGATCGCTTCGGATCTCAACGGCGCACTCGAATCGCCTGTCGTGCGGCGGTCCTTCTGCATCGATCAGCACGTAAACCGGGCGCTCGCCGCGCCGCGCAAGAAGTTCCTGCAAACGGGACTTAAAGTCACCGGGATGGTCGCGCGCCAACGCGATCTCGTCGGCGAAGGCCTCACCGACGGCCCCCGCGGTGTCTGCGTATCCGTACTGCTCGAACACGGCGCCGATGATCGCTTCGCAGACTTCGGCCAACACGCTCTGGGCGCTCAGCACGTCCTCGATCGGAAGCTCTGCCGTGGTCGGGGCGTTCGCCGCGAGCCGGTCGACAACTTTCATCTCGGCGGCCACGCGGGCACAAGCAGCGCGGCTCGCAGCCTGGGCGCGGATCTTCGTCAGATCGCCGGCCGTGGAGTCGGGGTACTGGCGCAACAATTCGTCGGCGACGACCATGCCGAGAACGCTGTCGCCGAGAAAGGCGAGGCGTTCATAGTCGGCGCCGCGCTCGTCGGTCCAGGAGGAGTGCGTGAAGGCGCGCTGCGCGAGGTCCGGAGCGAGTCCGTCGAGCAGTTCGACAAGACGCTGCGTGCCGGCCACGTTCAGGCCGTCGCCAGCTTCTCGCTGATGTAGTCGACGACCGAGCCGACCGTGGTGAGCTGCAACGCCACCTCGTCGGGAATCGTGATGTCGTAGTTGTCCTCGAGCTCCATCGCGAGCTCGACAAGGTGGAGCGAGTCGGCGTCGAGGTCACTCTTGAAGTCGGCGTCGGGCGTGATCTTGGACGCGTCGATTTCGAGCTCATCGCTCAGCGTCTTCTTCAAAGCTTCGTAGATCTCGTCACGCGTCATCGCCGGCCTCCTCTGCCGCTGCGGCAACCGTAACAGCGGTTTCCGACGCTTCGACGTCGGCGCGGTGGGCATTCAGCTCGGCGATCGCCGCCGCGATCTCGCCGGTCACGTCGCCCGCCGCCGAACGAGCTGCCAGGCGGATGGCCGCAGCGATTCCCTCGGGACTGGAAGAACCGTGTGCCACAACCGAGACGCCACGCAGGCCCAGCAGCAACGCGCCGCCGGTGTAGTTCGGGTCCACCTCTTCGCGGATCCGGTACAGACTCTTCTTCGCGAGCAGTCCGCCGATCTTCGAGATGAAGTTCGACCTGATTGCGTCGGCGGCCGCGAGCATCGTCGCCGTCGCCGCCCCTTCGATCGACTTCAAGGCGACGTTGCCGGTGAAGCCGTCGGTGACGATCACGTCGGCCGAGGCGTTGGTGATGTCGCGACCTTCCACGTTGCCCAGGTAGTTGAAGTGCCGGGTGTTCTCGGGGTCGGCGAGCAGACGTCCGGCCTCGACCACACGGTCATTGCCCTTGCCGTCCTCCTCGCCGATCGAGAGCAGCCCGACTCGCGGCTCGGGAATGCCGAGGACGCGGATGCAGAACTGAGCACCTAGGTGAGCAAACTGCACGAGCATCTCGGCGGGGACATCGACATTCGCGCCGGCGTCGAGCAGAAGCGACTGCTTGCCGCGACCGATCGGCAGGATCACCGCGATCGCCGGTCGCTTGACGCCCTTGATGCGCTTCATGTTGAAGAGCGACGCAGCCAGCGCGGCGCCGGTCGGCCCGGCCGAGACCAGCGCGTCGGCCTCGCCGTTTCCGACGAGCTTCGCGCCGACGACGATCGAGGAGTCCTTGCGGCTGCGAACCGCGGTCGCGGGGTCGTCGTGGTTGGTCACGACCTCGGTCGCGTTGACGACCGAGATGTTGGGTGGAAGCGAACCGGATGCGGCGATGTCGGACTCGGGCCCGACGAGAACGATCTCGATTCCCTCGGCCGCAGCGATGCGCGCACCGTCGACCACCACCTGGATGCCGTTGTCGGCGCCCTGGACGTCGAGGGCGATCTTCATGCGCTCAGTTGACGCGCTTACGCGTCGGTGTCCACGGCCTCGCGACCGTGGTAGAAACCGCACTCGCCGCAGACACGGTGAGGAAGCTTGGGCGCACTGCAGCGCGGGCACTCGTTCACGGTCTTGGCCGTGATCTTGTGCTGCGAGCGGCGCTTGTTCGTGCGCGAGTGGCTCTGTTTTTGCTTCGGAACTGCCATAAGAAGCGGGAAGGATACCAGCCGGTGGCTAAAGCTCAAGCTCGCGCAACTTTGCCCACCGCGGGTCCGGCTCGTGCTCCTCGGGCTCTGAGTCGTGAGCCTTTGCGATCTGGTCGCCGGCGTTCTCGCAGTAGATGCAGACGCCGTTCTCGTCGACGGGACTGGAGATCGAGGTCGGAATGCTGAGGCCGATCGCGTCGCGCACCAGGCCTGCGACGTTCACTTCGGTGCCACTCACGTAGTCGCTCGGCTCCTCGAGCTGCGGTTCGTGCACCTCTGAATGGTCGATCGCCAGCGGCAGCGAGTAGTCGCCGTAACAGCGCATGCACGGGCCGTTCAGCGAGTCGGTCGCGCGGACGCGAATGACGTAACCGGTGGTGGTCCGCGTGAAATCAAGTTTCACCGGGACGGGGTCCTCCGAGAGTTTGTAGTGCTGGTCGCTGAAGATGAAATCCCCGACCGGCACGCGCACATCGAACCTTGTGCCGCCCCCCGGCTTGAGGCCCAGCGAACCGAGATCGATGATGTCGGTGATCAGAGCCATACCGACGAATTTAGCGCCGGGCGCGGAGATCAGTACCGGTCGATCCAGCGCGGTTCGTCGCGCCCGAGCGGGGCCGCGCCTTCCGGCACCGCGCCACCGAGCGGGCCGATCGGGACGGTGCGCGAGGGACCCCAATTTGTGGCCACTTCGACGGTGTCATCGGGGTCCCAAGGGGCACCCGCGGCGCGAGCCGGCTTACAAAGGTCCCAGAGCAGATTCGCGGTCCCGACCAGCGAACAGGTCGCGTCCCAGGCGACGCCGTCGCGGGCGCGTTCGGTCAGTGCCCGGCCGGCCGCCGCGGCGACGATGTACCCCGTTGCGTGATCGAGCGCCTGCACCGGTAGCGGGACGGGCCTATCGGCTCCCGCCGCCTCCATCCCGGCGGCGGCGATCCCACAACTCATCTGTACGAGCGAATCGAAGCCGCGCCTTCTGCGCCAAGGACCATCCCAGCCGTACGCGGCGAGACGCAGGGTGATCAGCGAGGGGTTGAGCGCGTGGAGCTCCTCCGGTCCGAGACCGAGGCGCCCGAGAGCGTCGGGGCGCAGCCCACTGATGATGAGGTCGGCCTCTTCAACCAACGTCGCAAAGGTGTCGCGGCCAACGCGCGAGTCCAGATCGAGCGCGGCGGTCCGCTTGCCGGCCGTCGTGAGCGGAAGCAGCGCCGGCACCTCCTCGAATCCCGGTGGATCGATCCTCAGGACGTCCGCGCCGAGCGCTCCCATGAAGCTGGTCGCGACGGGGCCGGCGATCACGCGCGTCAGGTCAAGCACGCGGACACCGTTGAACGGACGCGGCGAGGGAACGTCCTCGCCGTTCCAAGCTGCGTCGCGGCGCTCGATCCGCACGATCGGTTCGTCGGCCAGCGCCGATCCGGCCTCGCTGGCAAGCCATTCGTCGCGCGAGTGCATCGCTGCCGCGGCTCCACCTGCGTCGACGACCGCCGTCTCGAGCTCGCTGCGCTCCCATTTCGCGACCGCCTCCGCGACGGCCGCGGGTTCGGCCTCGACGCCGAGCACCCCGACAACCGCGTCGCGGTGGTTCGCGTAGTTCGTGTGCAGACGAATCCAGCCGTCGGCCGCCGCGTAGTCGCCGGCGATCGGGTCCCAGACCGGCGGTAGTTCCCACCCCTCGGCGGTGAGCAGCTTCTCCGAGGCAAAAAGCGCCGAGGCGTTGCGCCGGTCGACCGAAACCGGGGCCGGCATGCCCCCGCGGCGCTCGGCGAGGAACTCGACCGCGGCCAGCGCCGCGACTCCGACCGCACCCGCAGCAAGACCGTTGACGTCGAAGATCGACTCGAGTGGGCCCGGCTCGCCCGTGAACTCGAGTTCGGCGGATTCGCCGCTCAGCGCGGTCCAGATCCGGTCGGCTGCCTGCTGCATCGACGCTCAGTCAAGCAGGCCGAGCTGGCGCAGGATCGAGACCGAATCGGAGTAGACGTCCTTGCGCTTGATCAGCCCGTTCTCAGTCGGGATCACGTCGACGCCGGACCAGCTGATCTCGCGCCCGGTCGGCTCGATTTCGATGTCGCCGCGCTTGACCGGCTGCGAGTGGGTGGCGAAAGCAGTCCACTCCTGCGTCACGACCCCCTCGCGCGCATAGACACGGACGCCTTCGAAGCGCAGATCAGGCCAGCCGGCAAAGATCCCGGCGATGTGGTCGCGCACGGCTTCCCCTTCGGCGCGCTCCCCGGCGGTGTGGTTCTCGAACACCATGTCCGGCGCATGCAGCGCCATGATCGCGTCGAGGTCGTGCGCGTTCCACGCCGCGTTGTAGGCGTCGATCATCTGGGCGAGGGCTTCCGGGCTGTCGGAGACTGAATCCATGTAACTTGATCCTCAGTCGAAACTACTGGAAATTGCTCATAGAGGGGTGCCGAGAATGGCATACGACAAAGTCCACCGCGATGACTTCGAGATGAACGGCAACTGGGCGCTCGCGCGGCGCTCACTCGGCGTCGAGTCATTCGGAATCAACCTGGTGTCGATCGACGCCGGTGAGCAGATCCCGGAACACGACGAGATCGACCGCGATCAGGAGGAGGTCTTCATAGTCCTCACCGGCTCGCCCGCGATCGTGATCGACGGCGAGGAGATCCCGATCGAGACCGGCAGCTTCGTCCGGCTCGACCCGGAGCACAAACGCACCGTCCGCAACATCGGCGAGACCGTCAGCGATGTACTGATCGTCTCCGCGCCGCGGACCAGCGGCTACGAAGGAATGGGCTGGGCCTAGCTAGCGAATCTCGGCGTTCTCGTGGTCGCGGCCGGCGAGGCGGTCGCGTCCGCGCTGAACGGCGGCGAGGAACTTCTCGAGGTTCACTTCAAGGGTGTTGAGGATGTCGTCGGCGTAGTCCTCGGCGCCGAGGCGGATTTCACGCTCACGAGCGCGCGCCTCTTCGATGATGTCCTCGGCGTGGTTCTCGGCCTGCTTGACGACTTCCTGTTCAGAGACGAGACGCAACTGCTCGTCGTTCGCCTCCTTGACGATGCGCTCGGCCTCGCGCTTGGCCTCGGCGAGCATCTCCTGGCGCTCCTTGACGATCCAGCGGGCCTGCTTGATCTCTTCCGGGATCGTGGCGCGCATCTGGTCGAGCAGGTCGTAGATCTCCTCCTTGTCAACGCGCACGTTGTCCGTCAACGGAAT
>CAYVWQ010000022.1:0-14184 GCA_964455545.1 uncultured Thermoleophilaceae bacterium
CGACTACAAGGCGCGCTTCGCGAACCCGTACAGCGCGGCCGAGCGCGGCTACATCGACGACGTGATCGTCCCGCACGAGACGCGTCCGAAGCTGATCAAGGCGCTCGAGATGCTGCAGAACAAGCGCGTCGAACGCCCGAAGCGCAAGCACGGCAACATTCCGCTTTAGGCCACGGTGTACATCTCGGCGCCGAGATGTTTGGACAACTCACGGATCACGCTGCGCGGATTCTCGGTACTTTGAATTCGAGAACCCCGACAGTCCCCTTGGAGGTGGCGCAGATGGAATTCCAGGAGAACATCGACCACGGCGCAGGCGAGTTGATGGACGGCATCCTTGCCGACTCCAGCTCAAGCACGGACCCGTTCTTCGACACCGACTTCAAGTCGCCCGAGATCGAGGCCTTCAATGATTTCGGTTCGGCCGGGCTCTCCGTCTCGAACATGAAGAAGATCGGCCTCCACCACGACGAGGCGTTCGAGCTTTAGCTCCTACTTCTTGTAGACGTCCAACGTCGTCAGCGGGAAGCCCGGCGTCGAGAGGTCAAGGCAGATCAGGCCGTACTTGATGTACTCCTTCTGCTTGCTCATCGAGCAGGTCTGACCCTTCTTGTACGGGCCCTTCTTGCATTTGCTGCCCGAGCGCTTGTAGCCGGCCTTGCACTTCTTCTTCTTCGCTACTTCAACGGTCGGCGTGGCAGCCTCGGCGAGCACCACCGGAGCAGAAACAAGCATGCAGACAGCGGCGAGCAGGATCAGTCGAGCGAGGTTTTTCACAGTTTCCTTTCCGTGAATCCGGGGGCGTTCGAGACCAATATACCGGCGCGTAGCTACCAGATGGAGTCGGCGTCGCTCGAGCCGACTCCTTCGGCGAGCGCCGCGCGCAGCCAGCCCGAGACCGTCTCGTCGGCCTCGGCGGCCGGGCCGGTGTGATCGGCGAGAAACCGCTCGATCGCTGAGATCACGGCCGCGGCCTCTTCCGGGGTCGGGTCGTGCTCGAAGTTGAAGCTGCGCTGGCTCACGGCCTACGAGGCTACCGACTCCGCCAGCAGCATTCAAGGCCCGTGCGAAAAAGGCCGAAACACGCTATGCTGTAAATACCCTAAAACCAGTCAGATAGGTCGGGTTTTAGATCACTCACCCACACCTTCTTTTCCAGGAGCTCTCGCCAGCATGCAGCTGACGTCTGAATCAGGCACCAAGACCCACAAGAACGGCACCCCGGAGAACCCAGAGGTCTTCGAGAACGTTCCGGGTCACGTCATCCCGATCATCGCCCAGGAGTTCGACGACTTCGAGTCCGAGGCCGACCGCTTCCTCGACGGCCAGATCGAGGAGCCGCAGTACATCGGCTTCCGTCTCAAGCAGGGCGTCTACGGCCAGCGCCAGCCGGGCGTGAACATGACCCGCGTGAAGCTTCCGTTCGGCGGCATCACCGCCAACCAGATGGACGCCTTCGGCGACGTCTCCGAAACGCACGCGCCGCTCAAGAAGGCGCACATCACGACGCGCCAGGCCGTTCAGATCCACCACATTCCGCTCGCCAAGATGCACGAGGTGCTGCGCCACATCAGCGTCTCCGGCCTCTCCAGCCGCGAGGGCTGCGGCAACACCGTCCGCAACGTCACCGGCGACCCGTGGGCCGGGATCCTCGAGGGCGAGATCTTCGACCCGTCCCCGTGGGCCGGCGCGTTCGTGCGCTACTTCGTGCGCAACGAGGCCACCCAGCTGCTCCCGCGAAAGTGCAAGGTCGCGTTCTCGGGCTACGCCGACAACCGCGCCCTGACTGACATCCACGACATTGCGTTCGAGTCGCGCATCAACGAGAACGGCGAGCAGGGTTTCCGCGTCCTCGTCGGCGGCGGCACCTCCATCTTCCCGCGCCTGGCGCCGGAGCTGTTCGAGTTCGTGCCGCTCGACGAGTACCTCAAGGTCTCGCACGCCGTGCTGCGCATCTTCGACCGCTGCGACGAGCTGCGCGTCAACCGTGCCCGCGCGCGCATCAAGGTCTACGTTGACCGCATCGGGATGGACGCCTTCCGCGAGGAAGTCATCGAGGAGATGAAGGGCGACTGGACCGAAGGTCTCGACTTCGACCCCGAGCCGCTGTTGTTCGTCCCCGACGAGGTCGGCGCCGCACCGTCGCTCGATGGCGAGTGGATCCAGCCCGGCAACGACCTCGAGGAGTACGAGGCCTTCCGCGAGCACAACGTCGTCGCCCAGAAGCAGGACGGCTACTCAGCCGTCGAGCTGAAGGTCTTCCGCGGCGACCTGAACCCGGCCCAGTGGCACGGTCTCGCTGAGCTCACGCGCAAGTACACAAACGGCTTTGCCCGCACGACCGTCACCCAGAACATGGTGCTGCGCTTCGTCCCCGACGCCGCCGTCTACGAACTCTGGACGAAGCTCAAGGAGCTTGAGCTCGGCGACCCCGGCGCGGACACGATCCAGGACGTCGTCTCGTGCCCCGGCACCGACAGCTGCAAGCTCGGCATCACCTCTTCGATGGGTCTCAACGCCGCGATCCACGAGCGGATCAAGGAGATGAACATCACCGACCCGGTCACCAAGAAGACGGTGATCCGCATGAGCGGCTGCCCCAACGGCTGCTCGCAGCACCACATCGCGAGCATCGGTTTCAACGGCGCGTCGATGAAGTTCGACGGCAAGCAGGTCCCGGCTTACCTCGTGCAGGTCGGCGGCCGCGGCGCCGAGGGCAAGGTCAACTTCGGCACCCGCCTGAAGCTGCGCATCCCCGCCAAGCGCGTCCCCGACGCGGTCGAGCGTTGGCTGCGCTTCTACGAGAGCGACCGCAACGAAAACGAGCAGTTCAGCGACTTCGCCGACCGCGTCGGTCCGGAGCCGTTTGAGGACCTCGCGAAGGACCTCACCCTCGCTGTCGACTTCAACGAGGACACCAAGGAAACGTTCATCGACTGGCAGCGCACCGGTCTGTACAAGATGGAGCGCGGCGAAGGAGAGTGCGCGGTATGAACCCCGCAGAGATCATTGTCAAGGACGCCGAGAACGAAGAGATCGTCGAGGCGACCACCCCGATGTTCGACCCGTCCGAACTCGCGATCCCGGGCAACCCGCAGATCGACCTCGACTTCGGCAAGGCCGAAGACATCCTCCGTTACGCCGTCGAGCAGTTCGGCTCACGCCTCGTGCAGGCCAGCTCCTTCCAGAAGGAGGCCTCGGTGATCCTCGACATGCTGCTGAAGATCAACCCGGAGGCGCGCCTCTTCACGATCGACAACGGCAACCTCTTCCCCGAGACGCTCGAGGTCTGGCGCCAGATCGAGCAGCGCTACGACACGAAGATCGAGGTCCACAACTCGCTCGAGCACGCCCCGCGTGAGATCCGCGAGCTCGCAACGCCCGAAAACGCCTGGGCCGGCGCACCGGACGACTGCTGCGGCCCGTACAAGGTCGCCGCGCTGCAGAGCGCGCTGCTCGGCGTCGACGCCTGGATCACCGGTCTGCGCCGCGAGCAGTCGCATACGCGAAGCAACGTGCAGAAGGTCCAGTGGGACGCCAAGAACAACCTCTGGAAGATCTGCCCGCTCGCCGACTGGACCGAGCGCGACGTCTGGAACTACATCTTCGAAAACGACGTTCCGTACAACAAGCTTCACGACAAGGGCTACTCCTCGATCGGCTGCACCAACTGCACCGAGCCGGGCGAGGGCCGCGAAGGCCGCTGGGCCGGAACAGACAAGACCGAGTGCGGCCTGCACGGCTGAGCTTCAACCCACCAACCAACAGAGAACATGAGCAACACTGACAAAGGATTCGTCCTCTGGTTCACCGGCCTGTCCGGTGCCGGCAAGACCACCATCGCCGACATCGTCGAGGCGCGCCTGAAGAGCCGCGGTAGCAAGATCGAGGTGCTCGACGGCGACGTCGTGCGCACCAACCTCTCGAAGGGCCTCGGCTTCTCGCGCGAGGACCGCGACACCAACATCGCCCGCATCGCCTTCGTGGCCGACCTGCTGGCACGCAACGAGGTCCCCGTGATCACCGCCGCGATCTCGCCGTACGCGGAGACCCGCGACGCCGCTCGCAAACTTATCGGCGACGACAAGTTCATCGAGATCCACGTCGCCACCTCCCTCGAGGAGTGCGAGGCGCGTGACACCAAGGGCCTCTACGCCAAGGCCCGCTCCGGCGAGATCAAGGAATTCACCGGCATCAGCGACCCGTACGAGGCACCGGAGAACCCGGAGATCACGATCCAGACCGAGGGCGCAACGCCCGACGAGTCGGCCGATCAGATCTTCGCCTACCTCGAGGCCAATGGCTTCCTGGCACTGGAAGAGGCCGTCGCGTAATGGCTGCCATCGAACTGAACGCCAAGCAGACCGCAGACTTCGAACTGCTGGCAAACGGCGGATTCGCTCCGCTGACGGGCTTCCAGGGCCAGGCCGATTACGAGAACGTCGTCGCGAACATGCGCCTCGAGAACGGCGAGCCGTGGTCGATACCGGTCGTGCTCGGCTCCGAGACCGGCGAGGTCGGCGAGACCGTCGAGTTGATCGGCAACCAGGGCGAGCAGCTCGGCACGCTGACGATCGAAGAAGTCTTCACGCGTGACCTCAAGAACGAGGCCGAGAAGGTCTACCGCACGACCGACGAGGCCCACCCCGGCGTCGCCGCTCTCTACAAGGAGAACGCCCGCGTCGTCGCCGGTCCGATCGAGGTCAGCACGCTTCCCGACCACATCGACATCGTCAAGCCGTACTTGCTCACGCCGGCCGAGTCGAAGGCCGAGTTCGAGAAGCGCGGCTGGAAGACCGTCGTCGGTTTCCAGACCCGCAACCCGATCCACCGTGCGCACGAGTACATCACCAAGGTCGCGCTCGAGGGCGTCGACGGACTCTTCCTGCACCCGCTGGTCGGCGAGACGAAGTCCGACGACATCGACGCCGAGACGCGCATGAAGTGTTACGAGGTGCTGATCGACGGCTACTACGTCAAGGAGCGCGTCGTCCTGGGTGTGAACCCGGCCGCCATGCGTTACGCCGGCCCGCGCGAGGCGATCTTCCACGCGCTGGTGCGTCGTAACTACGGCTGCACGCACTTCATCGTCGGCCGTGACCACGCCGGCGTGGGCGACTACTACGGCACCTTCGACGCCCAGCACATCTTCGACGAGTTCGAGCCCGGCGAGCTGGGCATCGAGCCGCTGAAATTCGAGCACAGCTTCTGGTGCAACCTGACCGGTGGCATGGCGACCTCCAAGACATCCCCGGCCGGCCCGGAGGACAAGGTCTTCCTCTCGGGCACCCAGGTGCGCGAGATGCTCCAGCGCGGCGAGCGCCCGCCGGTCGAGTTCACGCGTCCCGAGGTTGCCGACGTCCTGATCGACGCGATGGCTGGAGCCGCCGTCTAGCCAGATTTCTTCCAAACCTCCGCCCACCCGGGCGGAGGTTTGGAGTGACTGCACCATGGATCCGCTGCTCATCCTTTTCGGTTTCGGCGTCGGCCTTCTGGTCGGCATGACCGGGATGGGCGGCGGATCCCTGATGACCCCGCTGCTCGTGCTGCTGTTCGGCGTCAAGCCGACGCTCGCGGTCGGCACCGACATCGCCTACCAGGCCGTCACGAAGACGGTCGGCGGCTACAAGCACTTCCGCCTCAAGACGGTCAACTTCAACGCCGTCCTGTGGCTTGCGCTCGGCAGCGTGCCGGGCGCGATCCTTGGAGTACAGGTGATCAAACAGCTCGAGAAGGCGTGGGGCAGCGACGTCGAGACATTTACGCTGATCGCGCTCGGCGCGGTGCTGGCCTTCGTCGGCATCTTCACGCTGGTGCGCTCGATCTTCTATCCCGGCTTTCAGAGCAGCGAAGGCCAGCCGCACATGAGGCTCTCGACGCCGCTCAAGGCGGCGGCCGTGACGATCGGCGTCGTCACCGGATTCGTCATCGGCATCACCTCGGCCGGCAGCGGCACGGTGATCGCGGTCGCGCTGATCGCGATCTTCAAGATCCCGCCGCGCTACGTGGTCGGCACCGATGTCTTCCAGGCGGCGATCCTGCTGTGGGCGGCCGGCCTTGCGCACTGGGCCGGTGGCAATATCGACTTCGCTCTGATGGGCACGCTGCTGATCGGCTCGATCCCCGGCGTGTGGATCGGCTCGAACTTCTCGGTCAAGGTTCCTGAGTCGACGCTGCGCACGGCGCTCGGCGCGGTGTTGATGCTCTCCTCGGCAGCGACGCTGAACAAGGCCGATGTGCCGGTGCTCCCGAACCTGATGATCGTCGCCGGTGTCGCGTTCGCCATCGCCGTGGTGATCGCGCTGCGCACGGGCCGCCTGGCCAATCCGTGGACCAGCGAGCTCACGCCTCGGACCGAGGGGATCCCGGACATCGAGCTGGGGATCGGCGAGCTGTCGGAGTCGACGGTTGAGCCGATCGAGAATCCGGCGATCAAACAGACCGCCAGGCCATTCGCCTGACGAAAGCGCTCATGTGGTGGCGGACCCGGCCCAGTCGATCCACACCAACGACCGATCCTCGGGATCGAACTTGACCCGCACGTCCTGCCCCTCCACGGCCAGGCCCACATACTGCTCGGCCGCCGGCTGAATCACATGCGCCGAGAACTGACCGTCCTCGGCAAACACAGTCAACCGAACATCGAAAGTGTCCTGCAGGTTGATCTCCTGTGCCGCCCGGCGAACCGAATCAATCCGCCCCGAGGCAGCGACGCCACCCATGATCAACGCCGTCGAGTCAACAACTTTCCCCCCAACCTCCTGGTCGGGAGCGAAGCGATCCGACATGACCGACCGCACCTGCTCCCGGGGATCGGGACCGGCTCCTATGTCTCCCCCGCCGGGCTCCGGATCAGACATCTTCTTGAAAAGGCTCATCCCAGCACCTTAAAGGAAGATTCGACAGCGCCGTAGAGCGCTCGGGGATATCGGTTCCCGCCCGCAGGCGTGCTCCGCCGCCGAGGACGGAAACCGATATCCCCGAAGAGGCGACTCGACAACAGCCGACTAACCTTCCGCCCCTATGTTTACGAAAGTTCTCGTCGCCAACAGAGGCGAAATCGCCATCCGTGTTTTCCGCGCTCTGAAGGAGCTCGACGTCGCCTCAGTGGCGATCTACTCAGACGCCGACAAGGATGCCCTGTTCGTGAAGCACGCCGATGAGGCCTACGGTCTCGGCGAGGGCGCCTCGGACGTCACGTACCTCTCGATCGACAAGATCATCGACATCGCCAAGCAGAGCGGCGCCGAGGCGATCCACCCCGGCTACGGCTTCCTCGCCGAGAACGCCGAGTTCGCTCAGCGCTGCCAGGACGAGGGCATCGTCTGGATCGGTCCGCCGGCCAGCGCGATCGACTCGATGGGCTCCAAGACGAACGCACGTGAGCTGATGGCCGCGGCCGGAGTGCCGATCGTTCCCGGCACGACCGAGCCCGTCGCCGACGTCGACGCCGCCCGCGCGATCATCGACGCCGACATCGGTTACCCAGTCGCGATCAAGGCGGCCAGCGGTGGAGGCGGCAAGGGCTTCCGTGTCGCGCTGACCGCGGACGAGCTCGAAGAGGCCTTCGAGGGCGCGGCCCGCGAGGGAATGAAGTTCTTCAACGACGACACCGTCTACCTCGAGCGCTACCTGCCGAACCCGCGTCACGTCGAGGTGCAGATCATCGCCGACAACGAAGGCAACGTCATCCACCTTGGCGAGCGCGACTGCTCTGTTCAGCGCCGTCACCAGAAGCTCGTCGAGGAGGCGCCCGCGCCGGCCGTCGACGAGGCGCTCCGTGCGCGCATCGGCGAGATCGGCGTCAACGCCGCCAAGGCCGTCGACTACCGCGGCGCCGGCACGATCGAAGGCATGCTGCAGGACGGCGAGTACTACTTCCTCGAGATGAACACCCGCGTCCAGGTCGAGCACTGCGTGACCGAGGAAGTCACCGGTGTCGACATCGTCAAGGAGGGCATCCGCGTCGCCGCAGGCGCTCCCCTCAGCCTCACGCAGGACGAGGTCGAGATCAAGGGGCACGCGATCGAGTGCCGCATCAACTTTGAGGACGCCGGCAAGAACTTCGCGCCGGCTCCGGGCAAGATCGGCAATTTCGTCGGCGCCTACGTCGAGCCGTCTGGCCCGGGGGTACGCGTCGACTCGGGCGTGACGATCGGCAGCGAGATCTCGCCGCTCTACGACCCGATGGCCGCGAAGCTGATCGTCTGGGCTGAGGACCGCGAGGCGGCGACCAAGCGTATGATCCGCGCGCTGGGCGAGTACACGATCGACGCCACGACGCTGATCCCCTTCCACATCGGACTGCTCGAGAGCGAGCAGTGGAACAACTGCGAGACGTGCCACGACCTCACCGAGGACAAGGAGTGGCTGAAGCAGTTCGCCGCACCGAAGAAGGCCAAGCCGGCCGAGGGCGAGGAAGAAATCGAGAAGGTCACCAAGGCCTACACGGTCGAGGTCTCAGGCAAGCGCTTCGACGTCAAGGTCGAGGGCGAAGCCGCCGGTTTCGGTGGCGGCGCGGCGCCCGCCGCGAAAAAGGCCCCCAAGCGCGGCGAGCGCTCGGCCAGCAGCAACGGCGCGTCGAGCGAGGACCTCACCTCACCGCTTCAGGGCACCGTCTTCAAGGTCACGACCGAGGAGGGCGCCGAAGTCGCTGAAGGCGACGTGCTCTTCATCATCGAGGCGATGAAGATGGAGAACGAGATCACCGCTCACCGCGCCGGCAAGGTCGAGAAGATCGCCGCCGGCGAGGGCGACGCCGTCTCGGCCGGCGACACGCTGGCGATCATCAAGTAGGCGGATAGCCGGGATACGGCTGCGGCGGGTAAGGCTGCTGGGCCGGACCCGGCGGCGCGTACTGCTGTGGATACGGCTGCGCGTACTGCGCCGGCTGGGGCGGGTAGCCGTACGGCTGGGGCGGAAACTGCTGGTAGGCGTAGGGAGCCGGTGGGTAGGCCACGGGCACGAACTGCGGTTCCGGCATCAGATCCAGCCGCTGCTTGGCCAATTCGCGGAATCTTCGTCGCTCGTCTGAGTCGACCAGGAGCAAAGTGAGCGCGGCGCCGACCACGAAGCCGCCGATGTGCGCGAACACCGCGACGTCGGTCTGCTCGCCGCCGGCGGCGAACCACGCGTCAAGCAACTGCAGAGCGATCCACGTGCCGATCACCCAGAAGGCGCGCGGCTTGACCGGGAAGATGATGAACAGCGAGAGCACGCGCGCGCTTGGGAAGAGCACGAGGTAGGCCGCGAGCACCGCGGCGATCGCGCCCGAAGCACCGACCATCGGCACCGTCGACTGGCTGTCCCACATCACCTGGGCGAAGACGGCGGCAAGTCCGCCGACCACGTAGAAGAGGACGTAGTTGAGGCGACCGAGCGCGTCCTCGACACCGCGTCCGAAGACGAACAGGAAGAGCATGTTGCCCAGCAGATGCATAAGCCCGCCGTGCATGAACATCGAGCTGATCACGGTCAACCAGGCGGGCGGGTAGAAGACGCCCGGATGGGCGGCCTGAACCTCTGCTCCCGGGCCACAGGTGACGTCCTGAAGATTCGCTGCAACGTCGCACTGAGTGCCGCCGTGCATCAGCTCGTACGGAACGACCCCCCAGTGCATCACGTTGGCGGTCGCCGTCACCATGTCGCCGCTGGTGAGCAGGTAGAAGAACACGTTGAGCCCGATCAGCGTGAGCGTCGCTGTCGGGAACGTGGCCCGCGGCAAGTAGTCCCTGAGCGGAATGAACATAGCTACCGATTTTTCGGCTGCTCGGCCGCAAAACATGAACGGATGCGAGACTTGCGCCGTGGCGCCGACCCCGAACCGCGACATCCGCCTGCTGTTCCCGTTGCCGCTGGCAACGATCGCGTCGCAGTCGAGCATGGCGTCGATCCCGCCCCTGTTCGTCGGAATCAGCGCCAGCTTCGACACAACGATCGGCACGGTCGGGCAGGTTCGTTCGATCAGCGCGCTCACGGCCGTGATCGCAACGCTGCTGGTAGGCGGCTGGATCCACAAGCGCGGTGCTCGTCCGGTGATGCTGGCCGGCGGCGTACTCGGTGCTTCCGGGGCGCTGCTCAGTGCCCTGGCGCCGTCGCTCGTCTTCTTCGGCGTTGCACAAGCCGTGACCGGCGTGGGCATCTGCTTCCTGCTGTCGTCCGGCTTTGCCGGCGCGGGCGAGTTCTTTGCGGCCGGAGCGCGCGACTGGGCGATCGGCTGGGTCGTCGCGCTCCAGTCGCTGGCGTGGATCGTCGGCGTGCCGATCGTCGGACTACTAGCCGAGATCTCCTGGCACTACGGCTTCCTCGTGCCGATGTTCTTCTGCCTCGTCGCCGCGGGCAGCGCGCTGCTCTTCGCGCCGAAGCTCGACCCCGACCTGCGCGCGGCCGACGAGCGCACGGGACTGCTTGCAGCGCTGGCCGATCGCGGCGGCCGCCGCTGGACGATCGGAGAGATGCTCGCCTTCGCCGTCTGGACCGGAGAGATCACTTACATCGCGGCGTTCTACAGCGAGGAGTTCGGCCTGAGCGAGGCCTTGATCGGAATACTCCTGCCACTCGGGTCGGCGGCGTTCATGGCCGGCTCGACGACCGCAGCACGCGCCGGCGCCCGCTGGTCGAAGCGGCTGCTGCTGATCGTCTCCACGCTTGCGATGGGATTCATCGCCGCACTGCTGTTCAACTTCCACCCCGCCGTGCTCGTGACCCTCGCGTTCGCAATCTGCATGGGGATCGCGGCCGGCTTGCGTGCCGCCGGATCATCGACACTCGCGCTCGACCAGCTCCCGGACAAGCCGGGCGCGATGATGGCCGCTCGCACAGGCGCGGTGCAGATCGGCTACCTGGTCGGCGCGTTCATCGGAGGCGTGATCGTCGACGGCCCGGGCTACGGCGCGCTCGGTGTCTTCATGATCGTCGGGATGGCGGGCAGTGCGTTGGTGATGGCCGGGGTGCCGTCGAGAACCTCGCCTGGGGCGACCGCGACATAGCGCAACATTTGTTCTGCCAGTTGGTTTTGCGCAGGTAAGGGGGTTCTTCTCAATGTTGCCGATTCACGCTCGCTCACATTTTCGTTCTCTTTTTGCCGCCCTGGCGGCCGGCTGTTTCCTGCTCGCGGCCGCCCAGCCGGCCGGCGCAAATGCCGGGTCTGCGGCTACTTCCGCCAGAGGTTGTGCGGGACGAACCGACAAGGTGTTCCTCAAGGACGGCACGCTTCGGCTCTTCTCCCGAACGGACACGAGACGCCGCGTCTACGCGTGCACCTCGAAGTACGGAAAGCGCTACCGCCCTGAACCAACTCCGGACTTCGAGCTCGACGGCTTTGGGGGTAGGACCTATTGGAGTGGCCGCTACCTCTACTACACGTACACATTCACCGGCGCCACAACGATCGGCGGTTCGACCGCCCGCCTGATCGACATGAAGACCGGTCGGACGACGCGGAAAATCCCAGCTCCCGTCATCGACGGCCGCTCATCAACTTGCACGTTCCTGAACTGCCAGTTCGAAACTTCGGTCGGAGTCCTCGGTCGCGGGACGTCATACGCAGTCGCCGTGCGGTGGTTCGGGGAATCGACCTTCCAAGTCCAGCTCCATTGCATCAACGCCGGGTTCACCCGTCATACCGCCTCCGTCGTCGACCGTGGCCTCACTCCAGACGATGCAGTCCTGCTCAAGACCACCGGAAGTCGGTTCACCTGGGTTCGTGACGGCGTCCGCAGAAGCGCGCGCTTCTGCGAGAGCTAAGGATCGTCAACCCCGCCAGGGTGTTGGCTACGCCTTGAGCTTGTCCGCAAGCTCCCGCAGGTTCTTCACTTCGAGGTCTGGCTTCTTGGCCTTCGGGTCGTCCGGCTTTTCCTTCTTGCGGTTGACCCAGACGGTCGGGAGCTTCGATTTGAGCGAGGGCGCGACGTCGTAGTAGTACGAGCTGCCGACGTGCATCCAGCCCTTCTTGCCGCCGATGCGGCGGGCCGTCTCAGTGAAGTGGGCGGTCTCGGGCTTGTAGCTGCGGACCTGCTGGGCGGTGACGACGATGTCGAAGTCGCTGCGGATGTGACGGCGGCTGGCGACGAGCAGCTTGTCGTCGATGTTCACGACCAGACCGACTTGGTATTTCTTCGCGATCCGGTCGAGCGCGGCGTTTGCCTCGCGGAACGGCTTCCAGCGCACGACCGAGTCAGGCAGGAAGTTGGTGCGCGACGGCTCGAGGTCCCACTCAAGGTCGGTCGCGATCTTCAGCGCGACGCGCCGCAGCACCTCGGCGTAGAGCTCGTACGAGCCCGACATGATCTCTTCCTGGTGCTTGTTGAAGAGCTCGATCAGCGTGGCCTTGTCGCCGACGTCGAATCCGGTGCGTTCGGCCTCGGCCTGAAAGGCCTCGTAGACGCCGGTCTCCCAGTCGATGAGAGTGCCGTAAACGTCGAATGTGACCCAGGAAATGTCTTTAGGAAGTGGCATGTATTGATTGCTCCGCGCGTTGATACCGTTCTCGCGCGTTTGCGCAGGACACAGATAGTACGAATCGCGCATCGCCTACTTACTTTGCGTAATCCCTGAATGGAGTACCCGCGAGATGGATCTTCTCGAATACCAAGGCAAGCAGCTGTTCGGACAGCACGGGCTGCTGGTCTCCGACGGCAAGGCCGTCACCACCGTTGACGAGGCGATGGAAGTCGCCGAGAGCGTCGGTTATCCCGTCATGGTCAAGGCCCAGGTGCTGATCGGCGGCCGCGGCAAGGCCGGCGGCGTCAAGTTCTGCCCGGACGCGGATTCGGCGCGCGAGAACGCGACGAACATCCTCGGTCTCGACATCGGCGGACACATCACCCGCACGATCTGGGTCGAGCACGCCTCCGACATCGAGGAGGAGTACTACGCCTCGATCCTGCTCGACCGCTCCGAGAGCCTGCCGATGCTGATCTTCTCGACCGAGGGCGGCATGGACATCGAGGAGGTCGCCGAGAAGACTCCCGAGAAGCTGATCAAGCACCACATCGACCCGCTCGTCGGTCTCGAGAAGAGCGACGCCGTGCGCATCGCGACCGAGGCCGGCGTGACCGAGGACGTGATCGAGGGAGTCGCCGACTCGCTGGTCAAGGCCTACGAGGTCTGGATCGAAGAGGACGCCACGCTGGTCGAGATCAACCCGCTGATCATCCAGCCCGACCGCTCGGTCAAGGCGCTCGACGCCAAGGTCTCACTGGATGGCAACGCCGAGTTCCGTCACCCCGAGCACGAGGGCCTCGGCGACTCCGAGAACGCCGACCCGATCGAGACCAAGGCCAAAGAGCAGGGCGTCGTCTACGTCAAGCTCGACGGCGACATCGGCATCCTCGGCAACGGCGCCGGACTCGTGATGAGCACGCTCGACGTTGTCGCCCAGCACGGCGGCGAGCCGGCCAACTTCCTCGACGCCGGCGGCGGATCCGACGCCGCCAAGGTCAAGCAGGCCGTCGAGTTGATCCTGTCCAACGAGAACGTCAAGGCCGTTCTCTTCAACATCTTCGGCGGGATCACCCGCTGCGACGAGGTCGCCAACGGCCTGATCGCGGCGTTTGAAGACCTCAAGCCGGAAGTCCCGTTCGTCGTCCGCCTGGACGGCACCAACGACGTGCAGGGGCGCGAGATTCTCGAAGCGGCGGCGCTGCCCAACGTGCACCCCGCCAAGACGATGGACGAGGCTGCCGCCAAGGTTGTGGCCCTCGCAAAGGAGCAGTAACCGATGGCAATCCTCGTAGACAACGACACACGCCTCGCCGTCGCCGGCATCACCGGCCGCGAGGGCTCGTTCCACACGCTGAACAACCGCGCCTACGGCACCAACGTCGTCGGTGGCATCAACCCGAAGAAGGCCGGCGAGAACGTCGAGGGCATCCCTGTCTTCGCCAACTGGGCCGACACCGTCGCCGAGACGCAGGCCAACGCGGCGATGATCTTTGTGCCGCCGCCGTTCGCCGCCGCGTCCGCCCTTGAGGCGGCCGAGGCCGGCGTCGAGCTCGTGGTGATCATCACCGAGGGCATCCCGGCGCACGACGAGCTGAAGCTCTACAACCAGGTCCAGCGTGACTTCCCGAAGACCCGCATCGTCGGACCGAACTGCCCCGGCATCCTCTCGCCGGGCAAGGCCAACATCGGCATCATCCCGGCGTCGTTCTTCAAGGAGGGCAACGTCGGCGTGGTCTCGCG
>CAYVWQ010000023.1:0-12302 GCA_964455545.1 uncultured Thermoleophilaceae bacterium
GAGCAGGAGTCGACGATCGACCCCGAGACCGGCGAGCGCCGCATCATCGAGGAGCCGGACATCGCTCCCGAGAAGCTCGCCGAGTACCGCGACCAGATCCCCGAGCGCGACGTGACGCCCGAAAACTTCGGCCGCATCGCCGCCCAGACCGCCAAGCAGGTGATCTACCAGCGCATCCGCGAGGCCGAGCGCACGATGATGTACGACGAGTACCACGACCGCGTCGGTGAGCTGATCACGGGCATCGTCCAGCAGACCGACCACCGCTACACGCTGGTGCAGCTACGCGAGCGCGTCGAGGCGCTGCTGCCCAAGAGCGAGCAGGTGCCGCGCGAGCGTTACGAGCACGGCGCGCGCATCAAGGCGGTCATCACCGACGTCTCTGCGGAGAGCAAGGGACCGAGCATCGTCGTCAGTCGCCGCAACCCGGAACTGATCCGCAAACTCTTCGAACTCGAGGTCCCGGAGGTCGCGGACGGACTCGTCGAGATCCAGAACGTCGCCCGTGAACCGGGCTTCCGCAGCAAGATCGCGGTGGTCAGTCACGCCGACGGCGTCGACCCGGTCGGCGCCTGCGTCGGTCCGCGTGGATCGCGCGTGCGCATGGTCGTCTCGGAGCTGCGCGGCGAGAAGATCGACATCATCCCCTTCAACGAGGAGCCGGCGCGCTTCGTCGCCAAGGCTCTGGCCCCGGCGCGCGTGCGCGAGGTGCTCGTCGACGACGACGCCCAGCAGGCGACCGTGATCGTGCCCGACGATCAGCTTTCGCTGGCGATCGGCCGTGAGGGCCAGAACGCCCGCCTCGCAGCCCGCCTGACCGGCTGGCGCATCGACATCCGCTCCGAGAGCGACTTCGCGGTCGACGACGAGGGCGGCGGAGACGACGGCGAAGGCGAGGAGACCGCGGGCCGCTGCCACGCGATCCTCACAAACGGACGCCTCTGCCCGAACGCGGCGCTTCCAGGCTCGCGTTACTGCGGACTCGACGCGCACCAGGCGCTCGTCGACCAGGAGACCGACTACGTCGATCCGTCGATGGCCGACGCGATCGAGGCCGCCGACAATGGCGACGGCCCTGAGCCCGTGCTCGAGAGCGACGAAGAGGCCGCGGCCGACAACGAGACCGTCGAAGAGGTCGAGACCGAAGGCGACCTGCCGGAGGCACCGATCGAGCTCGAGGACGACGAGATCGTCACCGACGGAGAGGTGAGCATCGAGGCCGAGGCCGAGGGTGCCGCCGACGCCGAGGAGGGCGAGATCGAGACCGAGGCGATCGTCGAGGCGATCGAGGACGCCCCGCTCGCCGACGAGGCCGTCGAAGACGCGATCGAAGAGGCCGAAGCGACCGCCGAGCCCGAGTTCGTCGAAGAGGACGAGACCCCCGAGGAGCAGGTGATCGACGGCGACAACCCTGAGCTTGAGGACGCGACGGCCGATTCTTCGGTCGGCACCGGTTCTCCTGAGGACACGGAGTAGCGGGTGGCGAAGGTTCGAGTTCACGAACTGGCCAAGAAGGCCGGGCTCTCCAGCAAGGAGCTGCTCGCGCTGCTTCAGAAGGCGGGGATCGAGGTCAAAACGGCCTCATCCGGCGTCAGTGACGAAGTTGCCGAGAAGATCATGAAGGCGGTCAACCGCCCGGTCGGCGCACGCGCCGCCGGCGCGGCCGGCACCAAGAAGCCTGCCGCTTCACAGAATCGCTCCGGTGGTCAGGGCGGCGGCAACGGTCGCCCGCAGCAGCGCAGCTTCTCGGCCGGACCGAACGACGCGCCGCCGCGCCGCGGACCGGGTGGTCCGGCGGGCGGCCCGAGCGGTGGCCGCGGGCCCGGTGGCGGAGGCGGCCCAGGCAACAAGATGCGCCGAGTCGTGATCGACTCACAGGCCTCGCGCCGCGGACCGGGTGGTCCTCCCGGCGGCGGAACGGCGCCGAAGCGCCGCGGCGGCGGACGCCGTCGCAAGCCGGCCTTCGAGGAGCCCGTCGAGAAGGTCGTCGACACCGAAGCGATCGAGGCGGCGAACAAGATCGTGCGGATCAACTCCGGCGCGACCGTCAAGGAAGTTTCTGAATCGCTCGGCGTCTCATCGGCCGAAGTGATCAAGCAGCTGATGATGCTCGGCGAGATGGCGACGCTCACGCAGACCCTCTCGGACGAGACGATCGCCGTGCTGGTCGAGGCCTTCGACCGCGAACTCGACCTGCGCACGGTCGCAGACGAGTCCGAGGCGGCCGAGGAGGTCACCGACGACGAGGGCGATCTCACCGAACGCCCGCCGGTCGTCACGATCATGGGTCACGTCGACCACGGTAAGACGTCGCTGCTCGACGCGATCCGTGAAGCCGACGTCGTCGCCGGCGAGGCCGGTGGCATCACCCAGCACATCGGCGCCTACCAGGTGCACCGCGGCGACAAGCTCATCACCTTCATCGACACCCCGGGTCACGAGGCGTTCACCGCCATGCGTGCGCGTGGAGCCCAGGTCACCGACGTCGCGGTAATCGTGGTCGCGGCCGACGATGGCGTCATGCCG
Source organism: uncultured Thermoleophilaceae bacterium (assembly GCA_964455545.1). Lineage (GTDB taxonomy): Bacteria > Actinomycetota > Thermoleophilia > Solirubrobacterales > JACPNS01 > JACPNS01. The sequence goes on from CAYVWQ010000023.1 coordinate 2,527, forward strand.
CAGACCGAAGAGGCGATCGACCACGCGAAGGCCGCCGGGGTCCCGATCGTCATCGCCGTTAACAAGATCGACAAGGAGGGCGCCGACCCGACGCGCGTCCGCACCGAGCTCGCCGCCCTCGGCCTGCAGGACGAGGAGTGGGGAGGATCGACGATCTTCTGCGATGTCTCGGCCAAGAAGCGTGAAGGCCTCGACAACCTGCTCGACATGCTGCTGCTGGTCGCTGAGGTCGAAGAGCTCAAGGGCAACCCCGACGCCGAGGCATCTGGCACGGTCATCGAGTCGCAGCTCGACCCGGGCCGCGGTCCGGTCGCGACGCTGCTGTTGCAGCGCGGCAAGCTCAAGATCGGCGACGCGATCGTCGCCGGTTCGACCTGGGGTCGCGTCCGCGCAATGCACGACTACAACGGCCACCGGCTCGAAGAGGCCGAACTTGGCGCTCCTGTCGAGGTGCTCGGATTCGACGGAGTGCCGGAAGCCGGCAACGCATTCCGCGTGGTCGAGAGCGACCGCCAGGCCCGCACACTTGCGGCCGACCGCGCCAACCGCCTCAAGACCGAGGCGATCGCCCGCCGCGCCCGTCTGAAGGTCTCCTTCGAGGACGCTTTCGCGCAGGCCCAGGAAGGCACTCTCAACACGCTCAACCTGATCCTCAAGGGCGACGTCGCAGGTTCGGTCGGCGCGCTCGAGGACGAGATCGCGAAGCTGCCGCAGAGCGAGATCAAGGTCAACGTGATCCACCACGGCGTCGGCGGAATCAACGAGAGCGACGTCATGCTGGCCTCGGCCTCCGATGCCGTCGTGATCGGCTTCAACGTCCGTCCGGTCGGCGACTCGCGACTGATCGCGGACCGCGAGGGCGTCGAGATCCGCACCTACACGGTCATCTACAAGGCGATCGAAGAGCTTCGCGCGGCGATGCAGGGTCTGCTCGCACCGGAAGAGGTCGAGGAGGCGATGGGCACGCTCACCGTGCGCGCGACCTTCAAGGCTTCGAAGATCGGCACGATCGCCGGTTGCCACGTCGACACCGGCAAGGTGACGCGTGGGGCTTCTGTCCGCCTCGTGCGCGACGGAACGGTGATCTACGAGGGCAAGATCGACACGCTGCGCCGTTTCGACGACGACGTGCGTGAGGTCACGATCGGCATGGAGTGCGGTGTCGTGCTTGAGAACTACGCAGATGTCAAGGAAGAGGACACGATCGAGGTGTTCGAAACCAAGAGCGTCGAGCGCGAGCTTGTCTAGCGGGGTGCTGAGTGAGTCAGGGCGAGCGCATGCGCCGCGTGAACGAAGGGGTGCGCGAGGTTGTCTCGACTGCTCTCACGGGGCCGGCGTCCGACCGTCTCGGCGGATTCGTGACGATCACGGACGTCGACACGTCGCCGGACCTGCGTCACGCGATCGTCTACGTGAGCGTCTTCGGCTCGCAGGCCGACCGCGACCGGTCGCTTGAGGCGCTCGACGAGCTGCGCATCGAGTTGCAGGCTGAGATTGCCGCTCACCTGCGCATGAAAAACACACCGATATTGAAGTTCGCGTACGACGAGACCGTCGAACGCGCGTCACAGGTAAACGAACTGATCAACGAGGAAGCTGAATATTTCGATGAGCGATCGCGCTGAGATCATCCAGCGTCTCAAGGACGACGAGAAGTTCCTGCTGACAACGCACGAGAACCCCGACGGCGACGCCCTCGGGTCGCTCGTTGCGATGAACCTGCTGCTGCAGGGGCTCGGCAAGGACACCGTGATGTTCATGCGTGAGACGGAGTTCCCGCTGCCGTATGAGTATCGGAACCTCGTGACTGAGACCGGGACGATTCACGTCGAGCCCGAGGACCTCGCCGAGCGCACGGTCGTTTACCTCGACTGCGGTTCGTTCGAACGTATGAACGTCGAGTTCCTGAAGACGGGCGGGGTGATCCTGCTCAACATCGACCATCACCACGACAACACGAAGTTCGGCGAGCTGAACATGGTCGAGTCGAAGCGCTCGTCGACGGCCGAAATCGTCTACTCGATCGCGGCCGAGATGGGCGTGGCGTTGACGCCCGAGATCGCCGATGCGCTCTACGTCGGCCTCGTCACCGACACCGGGCGCTTCATGTACCAGAACACCGGCCCTGACGCTCACGAGATGGCAGCGACACTGCTGCGCGCCGGCGTCGACGTGCACGCGATGTACACACGCCTCTACGAAGACGTCCCGGCCGGGCGCGTCGAGCTGCTCGGTCGCGCCCTGACCACGCTGCAGCGCTTCGACGACGGACTGCTCGCGATCGTCAACTTGACGAAGGCTGACTTCGACGAGACCGGGTCCGAGGAGACTTACACCGAGGGCATCGTCGACTTCCCTCGTGCGATCAAGGGCGTGGCGGTCGGCGCGATGTACAGGCAGCTGACCGGCGAGGGCCGCGAGCACCTCGCAAAGATTTCTCTGCGTGCCTCAGACAATCGAGTCGATGTCTCAAAGATCGCCCGTGAGTTCAACGGCGGCGGCCACAAGCAGGCCGCCGGCGCCACCACCGAGAAGACTCTCGAGGAGGCGATCGAAGTGATCCGCGCCGGTATTCGTGAGCAGCTCTCGGTCGGGCAGCCGACCGCTGCCTGATCCTGGCCCGAACGATGACCGAGCCGGGTTCGATCGCCTCAGGGGTCGTACTCGTCGACAAGCCCGCCGGGGTCACTTCGCACGACGTGGTTTTCAGGCTTCGCCGTGAGCTCAGCCAGCAGGCGGGCAGGCGGGTCAAGACCGGGCACGCCGGCACGCTCGATCCGTTTGCGACGGGACTGCTCGTCGTGCTCGTCGGGCGTGCGACTCGTCTTCAGCGCTATCTGCAGCACCAACCGAAGTCCTACCGGGTGACGGCGAAACTCGGCTGGCGCAGCGACAGTGGTGACCGCGACGGCGAGCTCAAGCACACCGGACTGATTCCGGCAGACCCTCAGCTTCCGACCGGCGTGCTCGAACTGCCGGTGCCGGCCTACTCCGCGATCAAGGTCGACGGCGAACGGCTCTACGCGAAAGCACGTAGAGGAGAGGATTTCGCCCCTCCCGTGCGCGAGATGACCGTCTATCGTGCGGAACGCATGGAGCTCGGCGAAGACACGGCGGTGTTCGAGATCGACTGCGCAGGCGGCACGTACATCCGAAGCGTCGTCGCGACGCTTGAGGACGCTTACTGCGAGGAACTTGTTCGCACGCGCGTCGGGGACCTGCGGCTGGAGGATGCTGATCCAGAGCGGATCCTCGATCCGCTGGACGTGCTCGCACACATCGAACGCAGAGACCTCAGCGAGGACGAGGCCAAGGAGCTGACGTTCGGGCGCGTGGTCGCGGCCGACCGATCCGACGATGGACCGGTTCGCCTGGTGTTGGGCGGCCGTTTGCTCGGGGTCGGACGCGTTGAAGGCGACGCGCTCGCTCCGGAGACGCTGCTGGCGGCTTCGGTCGAAGAGTTGGTGGCGCGATGAGCATCTCCACGTTGCGGCTCAGTGAGGCGACGCCCAAGCCGCGGCATGTCGCGATCGGAGTGTTTGACGGAGTCCATCTCGGGCATCGCAAGGTGATCGAGGGCGCCCACACCGTGCTCACGTTCGACCCGCACCCACTCTTCGTGCTGCGCCACGATGCCGCGCCAAAGATTCTCACGCCGCTGCCCCTGAAGGCGCGGCTGCTCGAAGAACTCGGCGTCGAGGAGATGGTCCTGATCGAGTTCAGCAAGGAGTTCGCTTCGATGCCGGCAGAGGACTTTGTCCGCGGCGTGCTGATCGAGAAGCTCGGGGCCACCCACGTATCCGTGGGCGAAAACTTCCGTTTCGGCGCCAAGGCACAGGGCGATCCCTCGTATCTCGCGACGTTCGACGAGTTCGAGACGACGGTCGTGCCGCTGGTCGAGAACAACGGCGAAATCGTCTCTTCGACGCAGATCCGCGGGCTTCTCGCCGCAGGCGACGTCGCTCGAGCCGACGAGTTGCTCGGCTACCCGTTCACAATGATCGGCGAGGTGATCCACGGCGATAAGCGCGGCCGCGAACTCGGCTTTCCGACGGCAAATCTTGCGCCCGGCGAGCACGACGCGGTTCCCGGCCACGGCGTGTACGCGGCGCTGACCAACGGGGTGCCGAGCGCTGTGAACGTCGGCGTGCGCCCGACTTTTCAGACCGGCCGCGGACTGCTGGTCGAAAGCTTCCTGATCGACTGGTCCGGCGACCTCTACGGCCAGGACGTCGAGATCCAGTTCCTCGAGCGCTTGCGCGGCGAGAAGCGCTTTGACGGCGCGGATCCGCTGATCGAGCAGATGCACCAGGACGTCGCCCAAGCAGCCGAGATCTGCGCCGCGCGGACTGCTTGAACCGGCCCGAAACCGGGAGGGGACGCTCCTGATTCCGGGCCGATCCAATTCTGCGACCCTGAGGCGCAGGGCCCACGACCAGTGGGCGGGGGGGGTTCCACCATGACGGCGGGAACTGGTCTGCAGCCTAAGCGGGATAACGGTGTCGCGCCCGACAACGCTCACCGGCTGCGACTGTGGCCGGCCACAACATCAATCGCTGAGCAGCTTCCGTCCGTACGCGAGTGTGGTCTTCAGCGGCAGGTAGCCGATCCTGTCGCCGTCGGCCCGGTCGAGCCCGTCGATAATGTCGATGAACGTGCCCGCCACCGGCTGCAGCTGGTCCTTCGCGACCTTGTCGAGCGTGTCCGCCTCGTCGTACATGTACATCGGGCCGGAGATCAGGCTGACGGTCGGAACTCCGGCCTGCATCAACCCTGAGACATCCGTCGGAATCCCGGTTGTCTGCAGCAGATCACCGTTCAGGACCGCAGTGCGCCGCAGATCATTTCGACGAACTGCGCCCGTGACCACGCTCTTCAGATCGCTACGCAGATTCTCGAAGATCCCGCGCGGCTCGGGCTGGTCGCTGATTCTGAGCGTTCCGTCGGCGTTGATCGTCGCGGCCTTGCCGATGTGCTCGACCGCCGCCACTGCAACCAGCCGGCGCCGGTCGCTGGCGTCTCTTTCGAACACGTGCCGACGGATGAATTCAGCGTGGGCCTGGTAGCCGGAGAAGTGCGAATCGTCGGTCATGAACATCAGCGTCTTCTCGCGCGATCCGCGCGGCTGCGCGGCAAAGTGCCTTGCGAGCGCCAAGACTTCGGCTGCGCCGCTGGCGTCTTCGACTGCGCCGGTCCAGACCGAGTCGTGGTGCGACGTGACGAGGATCGTGTCGTCGCTGCGCCCGGGCAGCACGCCGAACACCGAGTGGGCGTCGGCGGGTTCGCGCCGGGTGGTCAACTTGAGGTTCGCGGTGAGCGCGGAGTTGGCGCGCATTCGAGCTCGCAGCTCGGCGCCGACCTTCTTTGTCACCCACATTCCTGGCAGCGGGTTGGTCGCGCGGCTGTAGAACTCGTTGTAGTACCGGTTCGAGTCGAAGTAGTCCGAGAGCACGCCGATGAAGCCGGCGGCGCCGCGGTCGGTCGCGTATTTCAACGCGGTCCGGTAGTTGGACAGGTACGGGTTTGCCTGGAACAGTGTCTTCGCGTCGAGCAGCGACAGGCCCGGGTCGTAGAGGTATTCGGTGAGCGGGAGCAGTCCGGCGAGCGGCAGCTGGAAGGACAGGTCGAAGACAACGATCTTCCCGCGGACGTTCTTGCCGAAGAAATCGAGGTAGCTGCCGCCTCCGACGTTCACGATCGGCGCTGTCAAGCCGGCCGCGCCGGTGCCGAAGGTGCCGGTGTTTTCGCCGCCGGGATCGGCTGAGTAGGCGGCAGGGAAGGCGTCAGTCGGAACACCACCGACGGTCAGTGAGCTTGACTCGGCCGACCACGACCACGTCCGACTGCGTTCGACGGTGACATCGTCGAGTCCGATCCGACGCATCTGGGACTCCATGTAGGACGGCGCAAAGTCGCCGCCTGGAGTGCCCGGGCGGCGCGGACCGTGCGAGACGAGCTGTTCGATCGTCGAGAAGATCTGCTCGTTGCTCTGCAGCGTCGGCGGGTAGGTGCGCGACGCCGCGTCGGCCTGCGGCGCGAGGGCGAGTGTGGCGACGAGGAGCGCGCAGCAAAGCAGCGCGCGAAGCGGGAAGGGGCGGATCGGCTCAGTGAAATTCGACATGGCGTGAACCTAGGCGCGAAAGTTGTGTGACGACCGACACACTTCTGGCGAGTGCCTTGTGGGAACCGACAAGCGGGCGGTTACGAAGGGTCCACTCGCAGCAGCGCGAGGTGGAGCTCGGCGTAATCGCTGACGGAGCGCAGCGAGGTGCCGGTCAGCTCCTCAAATCGTCGCAGCCGGTTGCGAACCGTGTTGGGGTGCACGAAGAGCTCCTTGGCGGCGCGCTCTGCGCTGAGATCGTTCTCGATCATTGAGCGCAGCGTGCGGATGATCTCCCGCCCAGCTTCGGTGTCCGGCTCGAGCGGCGTGATGAAGCGCTGAACGAGTGCTTCACCGAGAACGTTGTCGCTGCGTGCAAGCGCCTCGAACGCCAGATCGTCGACGCCGAACACGCCCGTCCGATTGTGTGCCGCCGCCGTGTCAAGCAGGCGCGAGGCCACCGAGTAGGAGTGGGGGAGTTCGTGCAGCCGCCCGGGAGGTCCGAGTGTGAGTACGGAGGCATCACCAGGAGGAAGCGCGGGACGTCCGACCGTGAGCCCGATCACGTCGCCTTCGTGCGGAGCGGCGAGGCCGCCCTCGATCGCACCGGGCAGCTTGAGGTCGAGCAGTAGCCGACGGCTGTCGGCGTCGTAGCTCCTGGCGCGGAATGCGGAATAGTCGGCGGATGGGTCGAGCCCGAGCTTTGAGAGCGCGTCGGCGCTGTGCTCGGTCGCGTTGTGCAGAAGGCTGTGGACGAGGGCGGACAGCCGTTGGCTGTCGACGACGGCGAGTTCGAGCTGCTCGCTCTGGTAGGCCTGCACCGCCACCTGGATCATCGGTCCGATGTGCCGCCACGCCTCGATCGCGACGGCGAAGACGTCATCGCCGGTGGCCTGGCCCTCTTCGACGGCGCGTCCGAGTTCGGAGAACACCTCGTCAACGGTGATCCAATAGACCTGCAACATCCCCTCGACCGGCATCCCCTGCTGGGCGCGGGTCTGACCGATGATGCTCATCGATTCGCGGTCGGAATCGTTCAGCGTGCGACCCTCGACCACCGCGGCGGTGGCGAGCGCCAGGTCTCGGGCGATGCCTTCGGCGATTTCGTCGTATTCGAGGTCGCTGTAGCCCGGCACCTCGACCATCGCGCGACGAGTGGCCCGTTCGATGACATCTCCGATGCGCGGCGCGACGAGTGCGATCGTCTGGGCGTTGCGTGATTCCATGCCGGAGCCCACACTACAAGCGGCTGCAACAGCAGTTTCGCGGTGCCTATGCCTGTTATCCTCCCGCGTCGAATGTCAGAACCAAAAGGAAAGACCGCTGAGATCGTCAGCAAGTTCGGCAAGGACGGCAAGGACACCGGTTCCACGGAAGTCCAGGTTGCTCTGCTCACTGAGCGCATCAACCACCTGACTGAGCACCTGCGCGAGCACAAGAAGGACCACCACTCACGTCGTGGCCTGCTCAAGCTGGTCGGTCAGCGCCGCCGCCTGCTCGACTACCACAAGGGCCGCGACCTGGAGGGCTATCGAAAGCTCATTCAGGACCTCGGCCTGCGTCGCTAGGACTATTCAAGATGCCCGTCACCGGAGACAAGATTCCGGATTTCAAGCTGTCCTCGTTCGAGGGAGATGAAGTCACGCCCGAGTCGCTCGCCGGCAAGCGTGCACTGTTCTGCTTCTACCCGTTCGCCTTTTCGGGCGTCTGCACGGAGCAGTTCAGCGTGTATCAGAAGGACATCGAGGAGTTCAACAAGCGCGGCGTGGAGATTTACGCGATCTCGATCGACCAGCCGAACGCGGCCAACGCGTTCAAGCAGTCGCTCGGGGTCGAGGACATCACCTTCATCTGCGACTGGGAGCCCAAGGGCGCGGTCGCAAAGGCATTTGACACGCTCCGTGACGGCGGTTTCAACGACCGTTCCGTCTTCGAGATCACGCCGGAAGGCACGATCGGCTGGAACGTGAAGATGCCGACCCCGGGCGAGTTTCCGGACACGGAAACCGTGCTCGCCGGCCTCGACGGCTGACCTCTTGCATCTGACTCACGAGTGTGCGACAGCGCACGCTCGACTGGTAGCCTGATTTTTCAACAGCTATCGCCAGATAGACGAAAAGACGCCCCAACCGGGGGCGAAAGGAACAAAAAACTTCATGAGCCGTTTTGATGAGCGCCGCGTAGCGGTGCAGGTCGGTGACAACGAAATCTCGTTCACGACCGGAAAGCTGGCCAAGCAGGCCGGCGGCGCCGTAGTGGTGCAGACTGGCGACACCGTGGTCCTCGTGACTGCAACCGCCGGCGGAGACCGCGGTATGGACTTCCTCCCTCTGACCGTTGACGTCGAGGAGCGCATGTACGCCAAGGGCAAGATCCCGGGCTCGTTCTTCAAGCGCGAGGGCCGTTCAGGCGAGAAGGCGACGCTCGTCGCCCGCATGATCGACCGCCCGCTTCGCCCGCTCTTTCCAGATGGATGGACGCGTGACACCCAGGTCGTCGCGATGCCGTTGTCGGTCGACGAGGTCAATCCGTACGACATCCTCGCGATGAACGGCGCCTCCGCCGCGCTGATGATCAGCGACATCCCGTTCACCACGCCGATCGGCGCCGTCCGCGTCGGTCTGGTCGAGGGCAACTTCGTCGTCAACCCCGACGAGGACTCGCTGCTTCTCGAGGGCGAGAGCAAGCTTGACCTGGTCGTGGCCGGTACCGAAGAGGCCATCCTGATGGTCGAAGCCGGCGCCGACGAGGTGTCCGAGCAGCAGGTGCTCGACGCACTCGAGATCGCGCACGCCGAGATCAAGAAGATCTGCGCCGCCCAGCACGACCTGCGCGAGCAGAAGGGCAAGGAGAAGATCACCGACTTCGCGCCTCCGGCAGCCGACCCGGCCGTCTACGAGGCCGTCGCCGCTGCCTTCACCGAAAAGATGACCGCTGCGGTCACCGTCCCGGAGAAGCTCGAGCGCTACGCAAAGATCGACGAGGTCAAGGCCGAGATCAAGGAGCAGTTCACTGCTGCCGAGGGTCTGGGCGAGGAGGAAGCCGCCAAGTACACGTCCGACGTGTCCGGCGCCGCCAAGGACCTCGAGAAGAACATCACCCGCAAGCTGATCGCCGTCGACAAGAAGCGCCCCGACGGCCGTGCCCAGGACGAGATCCGTCCGATCGAGTGCGAGGCAGGCGTGATCCCGCGTACGCACGGTTCCGGCCTGTTCACGCGCGGTGAGACGCAGATCCTCTCGCTTGCATCGCTCGGTACGACGCGTGAGGAGATGCGCCTTGACACGCTCGGTCTAGAGACCAGCAAGCGCTATTTCCATCACTACAACTTCCCGCCGTTCAGCGTCGGCGAGGCCGGTTTCATGCGCGGCCCGAAGCGCCGCGACATCGGTCACGGTGCGCTCGCTGAGCGCGCACTCGTGCCGGTGATCCCGAGCACGGAGGAGTTCCCGTACACGATCCGCGTCGTCTCCGAGACGCTCGAGTCGAACGGCTCGAGCTCGATGGGCTCGGTCTGCGGCTCGACGATGTCCCTGATGGATGCCGGCGTGCCGATCAAGAAGCCGGTCTCCGGCATCGCGATGGGCCTGATCAAGGAGGGCGATGACTACATCGTGCTCTCCGACATCGCCGGCGTCGAGGACCACCTCGGCGACATGGACTTCAAGGTCGCCGG
>CAYVWQ010000024.1:0-10022 GCA_964455545.1 uncultured Thermoleophilaceae bacterium
CCAAGTTCCGCGGCAAGGAGCTGATCCAGGCCGAGCCGGACGCCTCCTCGTTCCCGAACGGCGGTCTGCGCGCGACCTTCGAGGCCCGCGGCTACACCGCCTGGGACCCGACCTCGCCGGCCTTCATCCTCGAGAACCCGAACGGCGCGACGCTGTGCATCCCGACGGCCTTCACCTCGTGGACGGGCGACGCGCTCGACACGAAGATCCCGGTGCTGCGCTCGATGCGCGCACTGTCCGACGCGGCAGTCCGCGCGGTCAAGCTCTTCGGCGACACCGAGACCACCCACGTGTTCACGACCGCCGGCCCGGAGCAGGAGTACTTCCTGATTCCCGAGCAGTACTACTACGAGCGCCTCGACATGCTCACGACCGGCCGCACGCTGTTCGGTGCGAAGCCGCCGAAGGGCCAGGAGCTCGACGACCACTACTTCGGTTCGATCCCCGAGCGCGTATTGGCGTGCATGATGGAGTTCGAGAACGAACTGGCGAAGCTCGGTGTGCCGATCAAGACCCGCCACAACGAGGTCGCCCCGGCGCAGTACGAGGTCGCGCCGATGTTCGAGTCGAGCAACGCCGCCTGTGACCACCAGCAGCTGACGATGCAGACGCTGCAGAACGTCGCGCGCAACTACGGCCTGGTCGCGCTGCTGCACGAGAAGCCGTTCGCCGGCATCAACGGCTCGGGCAAGCACAACAACTGGTCGATGGGCACCGACACGGGCGTCAACCTGCTCGGCCCGGGCGACACCCCGCACGAGAACTTCCAGTTCCTGTTCTTCTGCTGCGCGATCTTCGCCGCGGTCAAGAAGCACCAGGGCTTGCTGCGTGCGACCGTCGCCTCCGCAGGCAACGACCACCGTCTCGGCGCCAACGAGGCGCCTCCGGCGATCATCTCGATCTACCTGTCCGACATGCTGCAGGACATCTACGACCAGATCGAGTCGGGCGACCTGAAGAGCTCGATTGAGGGCTCGACCCTCGACCTCGGCTCCCCGGTCCTGCCGCCGCTCCCGGCCGACCCGGGCGACCGCAACCGCACCAGCCCGTTCGCCTTCACCGGCAACCGCTTCGAGTTCCGCGCGCTCGGTTCGGCGCAGTCGATCAGCGACCCGAACACCGTGCTCAACACGATCACGGCCGAGGCGCTCGACGAGCTGAGTGACAAGCTCGAGGCCGCGATGGAGGGTGGCAAGTCCGTCGACGACGTGATCGTCGACGTGCTCGCAGCGTCCTACGCAGAGACGAAGGACATCATCTTCAACGGCGACGGCTACTCGGAGGAGTGGCACAAGGAAGCCGAGAGTCGAGGCCTGAAGAACCTTCGCACCACGCCTGAGGCGCTGCCCGAGTGGGTCGCCGAGAGCACCGTCGGCACGTTCGAGAAGTACAACGTGCTCTCCGAGCGCGAGCTGCACTCGCGTTACGAGGTCTACGTCGAGCAGTACGTCATCAAGACGAACATCGAGGCGGAGACGACCTACGACATCGCAAAGACGATGATCCTGCCGGCCGCAATCAAGTACTACAACGAGATCCAGGCCTCCGGCCTCGGCCTCTCGACGGCCTCCGGCCTGAGCGAGGCGCTGGTCGCGCTCTCCGGCGCGATCAACGAGCTCGAGACGGCGAACCTCGACGAGAACCACCCCGAGGAGATCGTCGCCGAGGCCGCGTACATGTGCGACGAGGTGCTGCCGAAGATGCTCGCCGTCCGCGAGGCGGCCGACGAGCTCGAGCGCATCGTGCCGGACGCGTACTGGCCGATGCCGAAGTACCGCGAGATGCTGTTCGTCAAGTAGATCGACGCGAACCCGTCCTGCGGAGGTCACTTGCTGACCTCCGAGCTTCAACCAGGACCCCGCCCAAATGGGCGGGGTCCTGGTTTTTTCAACGAGCTCTCAGCTCTGGAGCTTGCCGCGAAGCACGCTCACGCCGGAATGCGTGGGCTTGCCGTTGGTCGGCTGGAGTGAAATGTCCACGAGCGGGAATCGGTCGGTGCCGACGGGAAGCGGCAGATCGATGGTCGCGCCGCCACCGCGATCGACGCGGAATGTTCCGATCGCGACGAGTCCGTTCTTCGGGTCCATCAGCCACGCCTCGTAGAAGTCGTCGTCGCCGTTCGGAGCGAGACCGCTCAGCCGTAGCCGGATCAGCTTGCCGTCGCGCTTGATGTCGGCCGTGCCGGTGGCCTGAGGATCGATGTCCGCGACCGGCGAGAGGTCTGCCCGTTCGCCGGTCGCTCCGAGCGACGGCGCGGAATCGTCAGACCGGGTCAGAGAGCCGACGCCGATACCCCCGGCGAAAAGCAGGACCGCTGCGGCAAGCGCGAACGCTGGTCGCAGCGTGAAGGAACGGTCGAGGAAGCCGCGCAGGGCGCCGGGTCGACTCGATCCCTGCGGGCTGTCTGCCGAAACCGGGACGATGAACGGAGGCGGGTCTTCTTCAGCCCATGCCTCGTCGGGAAGCGACTCCAACCTGGTCACGACCTGGCCGAGTTCGGCAACCTCGGCAGCGAGTTCGGGGTCTCGCGCGATCTGTTGTTCGAACTCGGCACGTTGCTCGTCGGTGAGTTCTCCGAGTAGGTAATCGGTCAACATTTCGTGGCGATCGTTCATGTCAGAGCATCCTCCGCTTCAAGCATCTGTCGCATCCTGCGCAGACCATCAACCATTCGCATCTTCACGGTTCCCAGCGGCATACCTGTTTCAGCGGCAATCTGCGACTGAGACTTGTCACGGTAGAAACGTTCGCGCAGCACGTCCGCCTCATCCTTGGGGAGCCGCTGCAACAACTGTGCAATCTGCCAATGATCGATGATCACATCTGTGAATCCGCTCTCAATCAGCTGATCGGTTGGGAAATCCTCGATTTTCTCGACCGGCTCAGGCCGCCGCCTTCGCATCTGGTCGATCGCGCGACTGCGGGCTGTCTGCATGATCCACGCGAGCAGTGAACCTCGCTGCGGGTCGTACGCGGCGCCGCGGCTCCAGACCTCGGTGAAGACTTTCTGCTGTACGTCTTCAGCGTCGCCCCGGTCGGGCAGCGTCTTTAAGAGATAGGCGAAAACGATGCGCCCATACTGGGCGTAGATCTCCTCGACCGCAGCCGCGTCACCGCGCCGGAGGCCGGCAACCAACCGTTCTTCGTCGAGGCTGCTCCTGCCTTCGCGCTTCATCCGATTGAAAAGTTCCCAACCACCGGGCGGGTTCGGTGCGGAGAAAGGTCCGAAGGGCGAAACGCCTGAATCGATCTGGAGGTTTTCACAATGGTTGTACGCACAAGCACACGTAGTTGGATCCATCGAGCGCTCGGCGCCTCTTTGGCACTGGCTGTCGCGCTGACGGTCGCCTTCGCCGGCACGGCGAGCGCCTCCGGTGGCAGTCGCACCACGCTCGCGCTCGACCCCGGCACCGCTTCGGCGCTGACCTCGCTCGGGGTTTCGGTCGCGCCGGTCGCGCCCGCAACCGCAGGCCCCGACGGAGTCTCGTTCCCGGTCTCGCGAATCGGCGGCAGCATCTTCAAGCCGTCGCTGACCGTGTCGCACCGCGGCGGACTGGCACTCAGCGCCGGACCGACGACGGTCTCGTTGACGGACTACAAGATCGTCATCGACCGTTCGCCGGATCTCGTCGCGACCGTGAACGGCGGTCCGCGGGTCTCGATCCTCGACCTCAATCTCTCGAAGGCACGACTCGGATTCTCCTCCGGTGCGCTGACGCTCGGTCCCGTGAAGGCAACGCTGACACAGGATGCCGCCACTGCGCTCAACGGTGCCTTCAACGTCAACGCGTTCACCAAGGGTCTCGTGCTCGGAACCGCGACCGTGAAGCTCGGTCGCTAGTTCGCATCCAGGTAAAACTCGAAACCAATCAGGAGTAATCATGAATCGCAACAAGATCTCCCGCGTCGCAGTACTTGCGCTCGCAGCCTCCGTGCTGGCGGCCGTGGCTCTGCTTCCGGCCTTCGCCGGTGCCAAGAGCAGCAAGGGCATTCAGCTGAAGCTCAAGAACGACGGCGGTACGACCGTGAAGCTCGACGCCGGTACGGCCGGTGCGCTGACCCAGCTGGGCATCTCGGCCGCCCCGGTCAAGCCGGCCTCTGCCGGCAAGAAGGGTGTCACTTTCCCGATCACCGGAGGAAAGGTCAACTCGAAGACGCTCGCCGGCAGCATCCGCCACAGCGGCGGCCTGAGCTTCAGCAACGGCACGACGGTCGTGAAGCTGACCCGCTTCACGATCAACATCGACAAGAAGCCTGACCTGGTCGCCAGTGTCGGCGGAGCTCGCGTGTCGATTCTTTCGCTCGACCTCGCGAAGCTGAAGAACACGTCGAAGGGCAAGCAGATCAGGCTCAGCGGCATCGAGGCCTCGCTCACGGCAGCGGCGGCCACGGCACTGAACGACGCCTTCGGGACGACGGCCTTCAAGAAGGGTCTCGTGCTCGGTACGGCGTCTGTGAACGCGACGGTCAAGTAGGCAGCACGCTCGCTCCCCGGGCCGCCTTCCTTCGGCGGTCCCGGGCGGCGAGCACCTACGCGTATCGCCTGGCGATCCGGCGCGCCTGATCTGCGTAGGCACTGCCGAACAGATACACGTGGAGCAGGATCATCGCCAGCTGCCACAGCTGCTCGCGCTCGGCGTGGCCCGCGGCGCGGGGGAAGGCTTCGTCGTAGGCGGCGAAGCAGCGCCGCCCCGGTCCTCCGAAGACCGTGAGCAGCGCCAGGTCCACTTCGCGATGGCCGCCGTGCGCCACGGGGTCGATCAGGTACAGCGTCCCCGTTGTATCGGCAAGGACGTTTCCCGACCAGAGATCGCCGTGGGTGCGTGCCGGCGGTTCGCTCGGGCCGGATACCTCCGGGAGCCGTTCGGCGACGCGTTCCATCAGCGCAACGTCGTCCGCGGCGAACACGTCGCGGTCATGCGCTGCGCGAGCCAGCGGAAGGATCCGATTTTCGGCGTAGAACTCCGCCCAGGTGTCACGCGGGTCGTTGGGCAGGGAGAGTTCGTTGAAACGCATAGGGGAATGCGCGTAGCCGCCGCCGAGCACCGGCGTAGCGCCGAAGGCAGGCGCGCCGGCGGCGTGGATCTTCGCCAGTCCGCGACCGAGCGCCTCCTCGCCGGCCGCGTCGAGCCGGCCGCGCTCGATCCACTCGAGGGCGAGCAGGCGGGTGGGAACGTCGCCGTCGACGACGCCGACCACGCGCGGTGTCGCGACGCCGTCGGGTTCGCCGAGCCAGTCGAGCCCCGCGGCTTCGTCGCTGAACATGCCCTCTTGTGCGGTCGGCGAAGTCTTGACGAACACCGCCCCGTCAGCAGTCTCGGCGCGGTACGCGTCGTTGATGTCGCCGCCGGCCGTCAGCGCGACAGACTCCACCTCCAAGCCGAGACCCTCGGCCAGCGCCAGCGCGATCGCGTCAACGCTCATCGCTTCCAAGCGGAAGATCTGCGGATTGACTACCCCTGGGGATGGTCAGTCGACAGATTTGCCGCATCCCCATGCGATCAGGCCAGCCGTTGGCGGTCAGCTACGACCGGAGAGGACGTCGTCGAGCAGGCCCTGGCAGGCGGCGGTGACGAGGTCGATCACGTCGTCGAAGCCGCTCGGGCCGCCGTAGTACGGGTCGGGCACGTCGAGGTCGTCGGGCGTTGACATCGGGTCGAAGGCGCGCAGCATGTGCACCTTCGCCTCGTCCTCGTCGGTCGGCGCGATTGCCTGGAGGTCGCGGAAGTTGTAGGCGTCGGCGGCGAGGATCAGGTCGTAGTGGTCGAAGTCGGCGCCGGAGACCTGTCTGGCTCGCCCTTCGATCGTGATCCCGCGCGCCGCGGCAGCAGCGACGCTGCGCGGATCGGGCGAGTCGCCGATGTGCCATGAGCCGGTCCCGGCGCTGTCGATCTCGAAGCGCTCGGCGACGCCGGCCTGCTCGACGAGGTGGCGCATCACGCCCTCGCCGGTCGGCGAGCGGCAGATGTTGCCGAGGCAGACGAACAGCAGCTTGGTCGGCTCGGAATCCATTCCGAAGGATTGAAGCATCAAGATGGCGGGATGCGCGGCCACCCACGCCCAGGAGCGCCTGGCTGCGGCGTCGGACACCGCGCGTCCGCTTGCGGGTAGCCCCGCTACCCGCTTCGCGCCCGCACGGCGTCCGACTTGCATCCAGACGCTCCTGGACGCGCGTGGCCGCGAATCCCACCATCTAGGATTCCGCCCGCATTCCACCCACCTTTTCAGCAGGAGTACCCCAGGACCCATGAAGAGCCCTCGCGACTTTTTCAAGCCGCTCGCCGCAGGCGCGCCCGATCCCGTCCACGAGATCCCGTTCCCGCCGTCGCGGATGATCCACTTCTTCGACCCGTCGAACGAGAAGATGCGCGGCAAGGTGCCGGACATGGCGGCCAAGAGCGACATCCTGCTCGGCAACCTTGAGGACGCGATCAGCGCCGACAACAAGGAAGCCGCCCGCGCCGGGCTCGTCGAGGTCGGTAAGACCGTCGACTTCAAGGCGACCGGCACGGGCTTCTGGACCCGCATCAACTCGCTCGACAGCCCGTGGGTCCTCGACGACCTCACGACGCTGGTGACTGAGATCGGCGACAAGCTCGACGTGCTGATGATCCCGAAGGTCGAGGGCCCGTGGGACATCCACTACGTCGACCAGCTCGTCGCCCAGCTCGAGGCGAAGGCCGGCCTTACGAAGCCGCTGCTCCTGCACGCGATCCTCGAGACCGCTCAGGGCGTCGCCCACGTCGAGGAAATCGCTCAGGCCAGCCCGCGCATGCAGGGCATGTCGCTCGGCCCGGCCGACCTCGCAGCGAGCCGTCGCATGAAGACGACCCGCGTCGGTGGTGGCCACCCCGGCTACACCTCGATCAACGACCCGGTCAACCCGGAGGACCTCGAAGAGGGCCGCGTCTACGCACAGCAGGACCCGTGGCACTACACGCTCGCCCGCATGGTCGACGCCTGCGCCAGCAACGGCATCCTGCCGTTCTACGGTCCGTTCGGCGACATCAAGGACACCGTCGCCTGCGAGGTCCAGTTCCGCAGCGCGTTCCTGCTCGGCTGCGTCGGCACCTGGAGTTTGCACCCGGCGCAGATCGAGATCGCGCGCAAGGTCTTCAGTCCGCCGGTCGACGAGGTCCTCTTCGCGAAGAAGGTCCTCGAGGCGATCCCGGACGGCAAGGGCGTCCACATGATCGACGGCAAGATGCAGGACGACGCCACCTGGAAGCAGTGCAAGGTGATGGTCGACTTGGCGAAGATGCTCGCCGAGAAGGACCCCGAGCTCAAAGAGGCTTACGAGTTCTAGGCCGCTAGTTCTGCACCGCGATCGTCCATGTGAGGACGGTCGCGAAGCTGACCCACGCCGCGTAGGGAACGAGCAGCAGGCTCGCGGTCTTGTTCCAGGGCCGCAGCAGCCAGATCAGCGCGAGAATCGTGCCGAGCAGGGCGACGATCTCGGTCGCCGCACCCCAGGTGCTGTGGCCGCGGAAAAAGATCGCCGACCAGCCGAAATTGAGCGCGGCGTTCGCCGCGAACAGCCACATGATCGTGCGGCGAGCCGGCCCGCGGCTGTCGCGCCAGGCCAGCCACGCCGAGATCGCGGTGAGCGCGTAGATCGTCGTCCACACCGGCCCGAAGACCTCGTTCGGAGGATTGAACGGCGGCTTCTCGAGCGACAGGTACCACTCGGAGTTGGGGTCGGTGATCAGCGCGCCTCCGGCCGCAACAGCGACGGTCACGGAGGCGATCACGGCGGCGGCCTGCAGGCCGTTTCCCGGCGTCGAGGTCTCGGTTTCGTGTGCGATTTCCATGCTCGAGATCTACCCGGCCGCGATGCCCGCGAACCGGGTCAGACGATCGCAATCGTGAACCCGTCGTAGCCCTTGTGTCCGACGGTCTGCACGGTCGTCGCGTGCACGTGCGCCAGTTCTGCGATCTCATCGTGGAGCTGGCGGTTGCCGATCGTGCCGGCGTCGTCGGAACTCGGGTCGGCCAGTGAGCCGCCGCGCACGACGTTGTCGACGATGATCGTCGCACCCGGCCGCGAGAGCTTCATCGCGCGCTTGAAGTACTCGGGCGAGTTCGGTTTGTCGGCGTCGATGAACGTGAAGTCGAACGGTTCGGGCGGGTCATCGAGCATCGCGTCGAGCAGTTCGATCGCCGGGCCGACGCCGAAGCTCACGACATCGCTGAGCCCGGCCGCGGCGACGTTCGCTGCCGCAACCTCGGCGTGCTCGGGCAACAGTTCGAGCGTCGTGATCAAGCCCCCGGGCGGCAACGCTCCGGCCATCGCGATCGTGCTGAATCCGCCGAGCGTCCCGACTTCGAGTACGCGGCGCGCGCCGCTCATGCGGATCAGGATCGCGAGCAGCTCGGCCTGCGTGCGTGAAACGTCGATCGCGGGCAGGCCACCCTCGGCGTTTCGCGCGAGTGCGCCCTCGAGCACCGTGTCGTCGTCGAGGAGTTTCGAGACGACGTAGTCGTCCACCGACTTCCAGATTTCCGTGTCCATGACGACTATCTAAGCGCGGGCTGCGAGCAGCTGGTCCACTCGGTCGAGACCGGCGATGAACTCCTCGGGCGTGCAGATCGTCAGATCGCGGATGAATGAGCGCACAAGGTCGCCGTCTGCCGACACGACGTAACGCGCGCCACCCGCCCGCGCGACAGCAGCAAGCAGGTCGTCGTGGCGGCTGGCAGTGACATGAGGGAGGTCGTACGGGTCGGCGACGAACAGCGTCGCCGCGGCGAGTCGATCCACGAACCCGGCGGCGCGGCCGTCGGCCGCCTGCCGGGCGAACGCCGGGCGGCGGAGCACCCCGTCGAGCTCGGCGAACAGCCGCGGCGATGACACCAGCTCAAACTCGCCCTCGCGATGCGCTTCGAGCAGCGCGTGCGCGGGGGAGTAGTCAGGCCCGAGAAAGCCGGCGACGAGCACGTTGGTGTCGACCGCGGCGCGGATCATCAGCGCGTGATCGGATTGGTCCGGCGGTAGGCGCGCACTTCGTCCAGCGCGGCCTGCATGGCTTCGTCGGCGGTCAACGTCGTGAGTGCGCGCGCGGCGTCCGCCGACTCGATGCCGAGCACCTGACGCAGCGCTCGCTCGACGATCGCCGACTCCTTCTCGTTCTGGCGTGCAGCGGCGATCTTCAGGGCGCGGTGCACCATCGGGTCGACGTACGCCGTCACTTTTGCCTTGGATGGAGACATGACGTCATATTGACAGATGGGATGGTTTATGGTGCTGTACATGCGCGATTACCTCAAGACCGTCAACGAACGCGTCGTCATCTTCGACGGCGGAATGGGCGCCACGCTCGAGGCCTTCGACCTCTCACTCGAGGACGACTACAAGCTTCCCGGCCGAGCACACGAGGCCCTGATCCTCAACCGCCCCGACGTGATCGAGGGGGTGCACCGCAGCATGCTCGACGCCGGCGCGATGGTCGTCGAGACCGACACCTTCCAGGCGACCCGCCTGAAGCTTTCCGAGTGGAAATTCGACGACGGCACGACGCTCGCCGAACACACGCACGAGATCAACGTCAAGGCCGCCCAGATCGCCCGCAAGGCCGCCGGCGACGACCTCTTCGTCGCGGGCTCGATCGGCCCGACCGGCATGCTGCCGGCATCGATGGAGCCGGGCCTCTGCGAGATCTCCTTTGCAGCGCTGGCCGAAAACTTCCGCGAGCAGACCACCGGCCTGCTCGAGGGCGGCGTCGACCTCGTGATCATCGAGACCGCGCAGGACATTCTTGAGGTGAAGTCCGCGATCTTCGGCGCGCGCCAGGCGATGAAAGAGGCGGGCCGCCAGGTGCCGATCCAGGTCAGCGTCAGCCTGCTCCCGAACGGCGGCAAGATGCTGCTCGGCACTGACATCAATGCCGTGCTCACGACGCTCGAGGCGCTGAAGGTCGACGTCATCGGACTCAACTGTTCGACCGGCCCCGAAGACATGCGCGACGCGATCCGCTTCCTCGGCGAGAACTCGCCGATGCCGGTCCACTGCATCCCCAACGCCG
>CAYVWQ010000025.1:0-8814 GCA_964455545.1 uncultured Thermoleophilaceae bacterium
ACCAGCGGCCCCGGCGCCACGAACCTCGTCACGCCGATCGCCGACGCGATGATGGATTCGGTCCCGACCGTCTTCATCACCGGCCAGGTGCGCACCGACCTGCTCGGCACCGACGGCTTCCAGGAGGCCGACATCACCGGCATCACGATGCCGATCGTCAAGCACTCGATCATGATCCGCGACCCGCGCGACATCCCGAAGGCGATCCACGAGGCCTTCCATGTCGCCCGCACCGGTCGCCCCGGTCCGGTCCTCGTCGACATTCCGCAGGACCTCTCGCGCGCCGAGATCGACTACGAACCCATCGACGACGTCACGCTGCCCGGCTACCAGCCGACCCACAGCGGAAACGCGAAGCAGATCCGCCTCGCCGCCAAGGCGATCGCCAACGCCAAGAAGCCGGTCTTCTACGTCGGCGGCGGCGTGGTCAGCGCCGGCGCATCCGAGGAGCTGCGCGAGCTCGCGCGTCTCGAGAAGTTCCCGGTCACCTGCACGCTGAATGGACTCGGCGCCTTCCCGGCGCCAGACCCGCAGTGGCTCGGCATGCTCGGCATGCACGGCACGCGCGCCGCGAACTACGCGATGGACGAGGCCGACCTGATCATCGCGATCGGCTCGCGCTTCGACGACCGCATCACCGGCAAGCTCTCCGAGTTCGCGCCGGCGGCGAAGTTCATCCACATCGACGTCGACCCGGCCGAGATCAGCAAGAACGTCCCGGCCCACATTCCGATCGTCGGCGACGCCAAGGAGATCCTCCCGCGCCTCGCCGAGGAGTACAAGACGCTCGACACGGATCAGTCGCGGATGAACGAGTGGTGGGAGCGCATCGAGCACTGGCGCGAGAAGTACCCGCTGACGTTCGAGGACTCGACCGACAACGAGATCAAACCGCAGTACATGGTCAAGGCCGTGTGGGAGGCCACCGAGGGCCAGGCGATCGTCACCAGCGACGTCGGCCAGCACCAGATGTGGACCGCCCAGTACTACGACTTCCCCGAGCCACGCCGCTGGATCAACAGCGGCGGCGCCGGCACGATGGGCTTCGGCCTTCCGGCCGCGATGGGCGCTCAGGCCGGCAACCCCGAGTCACTCGTGGTGTGCATCTCCGGCGACGGCTCGCTGCAGATGAACATCCAGGAGCTCGCGACGATCGCCGAGAACAACCTGCCGGTGAAGATCTTCCTGATGAACAACGGCTTCCTCGGGATGGTCCGCCAGTGGCAGGAGCTTTTCTGGGACGGCCGCTACAGCCACGTGGACATGGGCAACCTGCCCGACTGGCTGAAGCTCGCCGAGGCCTACGGCATCTGGGCGAAGCAGGAGACCGACAAGACCAAGCTGATCGGCACCTTCAAGGAGGCGATCGAGCACGACGGTCCCGCGCTCGTCGACGTGCGCGTCACGAAGGAAGAAAACACGTATCCGATGATTCCGGCCGGGCAGGCTGCCCGAGACATGGTGGGCTGAGACATGGGTGACCCAGGAACGAAGGAAGTGTTCTCGCTCTCCGATCTGCAGGCCACGGGCCAGCGCCTGATGGGGCGCAAGCACGTGCTGTCGATCCTCGTCGAGAACGAGCCCGGCGTGCTCGCCCGCATCAGCGGTCTGTTCGCGCGTCGCGGATACAACATCAACACGCTCGCCGTCGGTCCGACCGACGACGACCACATCTCGCGCATCACGATGACGATCGACGGCGCCGAGCACCCGATCGACCAGGTGACCAAGCAGCTGCACAAGCTCGTCCACGTGCTGAAGATCCGCGACCTCGAGCCGTCCGACACGGTGGCCCGCGAGCTCGCACTCTTCAAGTGTGACGCCGATGCGCACACGCGCTCGGAGCTGACGCAGCTCGCGGACATCTTCCACGGCCGCATCGTCGACGTCGCTCGTCGCAGCGTGACGATCGAGGTCACGGGTAGTGACGAAAAGATCGAGGCGTTCGAGGCGCTCGTCCGTCCGTTCGGCCTGATCGAGATGGTCCGCACCGGCGAAATCGCCGTCCAGCGCGGAAGGCACGAGACCTAGAATCACCGCATGGCTTTCCTGGGACGATCACGACGGGCATCGCGCCCGTCGGCGTCCCCGGATCCGGCGGGTTTCGATGCGGCGGCATACAAGCGGCTCGCTGAGCGGGCCGGAGCCGCGCTCGAATTGGCACGCTCTCGCGGCCGCGGAGTGATGGCGGCCGTCACCGTCGCCGTGCGCCCCGGTATCGACCCGCTCGCGCACATCGATTCGGCGCGAGCTCAAGGGACACCCTGGTCGAGTTTCGCGCAGCCCGGGCGCGAGGACTTCGCGCTTGCCACGCTCGGTGTGGCCGCGCAGGCGCTAGGAGACGGACCGGCCCGATTCGACGAGATCGCAGCGCGCTGTGGTTCGGTGCTTGAAGCCGCGCTCGTCGACGATCAGTTCGACGATCCGAACGCGCCGCCGGGTTCGGGGATCGTCTGGGTAGGAGGCTTCGCGTTCCTCGACGGAGCGCCTTCGGCGGACATCTGGCGCGAATCGCCGGCGGCAGGGTTCGTTCTGCCCCGCTACGCGATCGCCCGGCGCGGCGGCGCGTCGCCGCAGGCACGGCTGACTATCGCCGTGCGGATGGAGCCGGACTCGGTCGTCGCCGACGAGCTTGCACGCGTCGAGCGCGACGTCGAAGCTCTGCGCCTCGACGACTCGATCGATGCGGCAGTTTTCGTCCCGCGCGAAGGGACGGCAACGGTTTCGTCGGTCCAGCCGCCGGAGCACTACGAACACGCCGTCACCGAAGCCGCGGCAGAGATCCGCGACGGCGAGTACGAGAAGATCGTGCTTGCCCGCGAGGTCACGCTCCGCAGAGAGCAGGCGATCGATCCCGTCAATGCCGTTCGGGGACTTGCCGAGGCGTTCCCGGAATGCACGAGTTTCGCGATCGGGCACGATGCGACGACCTTGATCGGCGCGACACCGGAGCTGTTGATCCGCCGCGAGGGCCGCCGCGCTTCGACGATGGCGCTCGCTGGGTCGATGCGGCGCGGCACCGATCCCGAGACCGACAAGCATCTTGGCGAGCAGCTGCTCTCGAGCCGCAAGAATCGCAACGAGCACGACATCGTCGTGAAGCGCATCGAGCGCGCGCTCGGGCGTCACTCTGCGTGGGTCGCCGCCGGTGAAAGCCCGGAGCTGGTGAAGGTGAAGAACATCCAGCACCTGGCGACACCGATCCGGGCGCAGCTCACGGAGCCGCGACCGGTGATTGAGCTCGCCGGGATCCTCCACCCGACGCCTGCCGTCGGCGCCGAGCCGTGGGAGTCGGCCGGCCCCCGGATTCGAGCGCTCGAAGGATTCGATCGCGGTTGGTACACCGGCGGGGTAGGTTGGAGCGACCTGTTCGAGGACGGCGAGTTCCACGTCGCGCTGCGCAGTGCACTGATCGAAGGCAGTCAGGCACGGCTTTTCGCGGGCTGCGGCATTGTCGGCGATTCCGATCCGGCCTCGGAGCTCGCTGAGACCGAGACGAAGCTGCAGGCGCTGCTTCCGGTCCTGTCGCTCAGCTAGTGGAAGGCGCCGGTCTCGGTCAGCGCCGCGGCGACTGACTCGAGCACATGGGCCGCGACGCGGTCGTGGCCGGCTTTGTTGGCTGCGCGCTCGGTCTTCAGGTGCACGAGCCCGGGTTGCTCAACGGCCGCTGCGAGCGCGTCGGAATCGTGCGGGGCGGAGTAGTTGAAGTCGTACGCCTTTGCGACGGCCTCGATGTCGATCCCCGACGGCGTCGCTACGAGCTCTTCGAAATGGTCCTCGTGCGCCGCGAGCGGCAGGAAAGAGAAGATGCCGCCGCCGGAGTTGTCGACGCAGACGACGGTCAACGGAATCTCGTGTCGTTTGGCGATCGCGAGCGCCGACGCGTCGTAGAGGAATGCGAGGTCGCCGGTCAGCAGGATCACGCGGTCGCAGTCGTATGCCGCACGCACGCCGAGCGCCGTGCTGACGATCCCGTCGATCCCGTTGGCGCCGCGGTTTGAGAGGTAGCGCAGGTCGTTGCGGCCGATCGGTCCGTAGGCCTCGACGTCGCGGATCGGCATCGAACTCGAGACGAACACGCTCGCGCCGCTCTGCAGGCCGGAAAGCAGGGTGCGGTAAACGGCCGGCTCGAAGGGGAACGGCTCCTGCGTGAGCGCGTGGTCGATCGCCGACTGCGCGGCCTTCTCGATCGTCTCCCACGCGCGGGTCCAGGCGCGCGCGGCTGTGGTCCCTTCTGTCCGGGCCGACGCCGCCGTGAACGTCGCGAGCGGGTCGCAGTTCCAGATCTCGGTCGCGCTGCGGGAAGGGTCGAGATTCGCTCCCCGTGGATCGAGCACGATCTGGCGGCAGTCGGACTCAGCGAGCCACGCGCGCAGCGGCTTCGAGGTCGGCGTGGCGCCGACGCGGATGATCAGGTCGGGCTTCAGCTGGTGCGTCACCGGCTGTGAGCGGAGGATCAGGTCGTATGCCGCGACCACGGGTGAATGCTCGGCGAGCTCATCGCGGCGCATCTGCGAGAGCGCGTCGGCGAACACCGGCGCACCGACCGCCGAGGCGAAATGGGCGATCGTCAGCGCCAGATCCGGAAGGTTCTGCTCGCCGACGACGAACACCGGATGCTGGGCGGCGGCCACGGCCGAGTAGAGATCGTTCGCCAGCGGCTGAGTCAAGGAAAAACTTGTCCACGGCGCACCGTCGGCGCGACCGGTCGCGCCGAGAGTCGTCGCCAGCACGCCAAGCACCACCGCCACGGGGCGCCGCGGCGCGCGCCGGGGAAGGTTGATGTGTACGGGGCCGGGGTCGATTGCCGTAGCCTCGGCAACTGCACGCGAGGCCGTGGCGCGGAAGTGGCGTAGGGTCTCGTCGCTGACCTCGTGATTGCCGGCTTCGACAAACCAACGCGCAGCGCTCCCGTAGAGGTTGATCTGATCGATCGCCTGCCCGGCGCCGATGTCGCGCAACTCCGGCGGACGGTCGGCGGTGAGCACTATCAGCGGTACCCCGGCGTGCGAGGCCTCGATCACCGCCGAATGAAGGTTTGCCGCGGCCGTGCCGGAACTGCAGGTGACGATCACCGGCTTGCGCGTGCTCTTGGCGATGCCGAGCGCGAAGAATCCGGCCTGGCGTTCGTCGAGCACGCTCCAGCATTTGATGTCGCTGTCGGCGAGCGAATACGCGATCGGGGCGTTCCGCGAACCCGGCGCGACGACGGCGTGCTCGATACCGGCTCGGACGAACTCGTCGACGAGCACGCGCAACGGGGCGAAGGTCGAGTTCGTCAGATCCATGAGGTGCATTGTGACGCCTGAACTGCCGAAGCTCGTCCTGTTGCACGGCTTTGCGCAGACGAGCGCGTCGTGGAACGAGACGATCGCTGCGCTCGCCGGTGTGGCCGAGACGCACACGATCGAGCTTCCCGGACACGGCGACACGGGTCTACGACGCGGTGAACCCTCGCCGGCGCTCGTGCGCGACATGATCCTCGACGCGGTCTCCGGCGACTTCGTCGTCTGGGGCTACTCGCAGGGTGCGCGCGGCGCGTTCGACGTGGCGATCGAGGCGCCCGAGCGCGTCCGCGGCCTGATTGCCGAAAGTGGGATTCCCGGGATCGAGGACCCGGTCGCGCGCGCCGACCGCCGCAGCCGCGACTTCGCTCTGAGCAAGCGGCTCGAGGCCGGAAGGATCGAGGACTTCGTGGCGATGTGGGAGAAGGTCCCGGCGCTCGGCGAACAGTCGCGTGAGTTGATCGAGAAGCAACGCCCCGACCGACTGGCGCAAGAGCCCGAGGCGCTCGCCGCGGCGCTGCGCGGAATCGGCCAGGCCAGCTACGAGCCGATGTGGCACCGGCTCGGCGAAGTCAAGGCGCCGACGCTGCTGATTTCAGGTGCTCGCGACACCGTCTACACGCGGCACGCCGAACGCGTAAAGACGATTATCCCACGTGCGGAGCACGTGGTGATCCCCGAAGCGGGTCACGCTGTGCACATGGAGCAGCCGATCGCCGCGGCGACTGCCGTGCGCCGCTTCCTGTCGGCGATCACCTGATCGCCAGGTCGATCAGCGCGTCTTCGTCGAGCTCGATCCCGAGCCCGATCGCGTCGGTCAGCTCGATTGCGCCGTCAGTCACCGGCGGCAGTCCGCTGGCGTAGGTCTCGGAGAACATTTCGCCGGTCGCGAGACCGTTGGCGACGGAGAAGTCCGCGCGCGCCGCCGCGAAGTGGATCCCCGCGGCGAGGCCGACCGGGCCATCGAAGGTGCTCGTGGCGAAAGTCAAAAGTCCCGCCCGCGCCGCGTTTCCGGCGAGTACGGAGGCGCCGGTAAGCCCGCCGACCTGAGAAAGCTTGATCGCCACGCCGTCGCACGCACCGTTGGCGATGTGCCGGTCGAGGTCGTCGACGGTGCGAATTCCCTCGTCGGCGACGATCGGCACCAGTGACGCGTCGCGGACGCGGTGCATCGCGGTGAGGTCGTCGGGTGCGACGGGCTGTTCGATCAACTCGACGCCGAATTCGGTCAGTCGCGCGATCTCTTCGATCGCCTCGCCGGTGTACCAGGCTCCGTTTGCGTCGAGCCGGACGAGCGTCTCGAATCCGACGGCCTCTCGTAGCGCTTCCAGTCGCGCCGCGTCATCGGCCGCGAAGCCGACTTTCAGCTTCACGGTGGAGTAGCCCTCCTGAACGGCGAGGGCGCCCAGCTCGGCGACTTCTTCGGGAAGCTCGGCGCCGATCGTGGCGTTCACCGATACGCGTTCTTGGACGTCGGCGCCGATCAGGTCGGCCACCCGCAGATCCTCGCGGCGAGCGAGCAGATCGAGCAATGCGACGTCGATCGCCGCCGCCAGCGGGGTCGGCAATTCGCGGTCGAGCGTCAAGCCCTTGTCGAAAACCTCTGCGTCGAGCAGTTGGTCGCGAACGCCGTCCTCGAACATCTTCACGTAGTCCTCGAGGGACGCGGCCGCAGGGGAGGGGTAGGGCGTGATCTCCCCGAGACCTTGGCGTCCGTCCTCGTCGGTCAGTCGCAGCACCCCGAGGTCGCGCGCGTCAATCGTCCCGCCGGCGGCCACGAACGGCCGGTTCAGCGGTAGGCGGATCGAAAAGAGTTCGACGCGGTCAACTCTCATGACCCAAGCGTAAAACGCTGAGTGCCCGAGCGCGTCGTCAGTTGATCAACAGGCCGACTGAGATCAGCGCGCAGAAGACCAGCTCGAGTCGGGCAGTGTCGCCGAGCGCCTTGTTCAGCGCGGCCCCGTCGGTGCGTTCGCGGACGGTGCGGGCGAGCGGCGGGAAGAGCGGCAGCGCCAGCAGGCCGAGGTTGATCCACGGCGTCAGGTCGGTGATCAGCCAGATGACCGGAACCAGTACGAAGGAGAGCAGCAGCGTCAGGCTGTAGACGGTGCGCATGCGGCTGCGTCCGAGTCGGACGGCGAGTGTGCGTTTGCCGGCGCGCCGGTCGGTGTCCATGTCGCGCGTGTTGTTGACCATCAGGACGGCGCAGGCGAGCAGGCCGACCGGGACCGACAGCGCGAAGGCTTCCCAGGAGAGCTCCTTCGTCTGCACGAAGTACGAGCCCATCACGGCGACCACGCCGAAGAAGAGGAAGACGAAAACCTCGCCGAGTCCCTCGTACCCGTACGGCTTGGGTCCGCCGGTGTAGAGCACGCCGGCGACGATCGAAGCAGCGCCGACGAGGATCAGCTCCCAACCGGCCTCGATCACCAGGTACACGCCGGCCAGCGCGGCGATGCCGAAGGCGATCCAGGTCGCGTAGAGCACGTAGTTCGGTGGCACGAGCCCGCCGGCCGTCACGCGCACCGGGCCGAGCCGGTCCTCGGTGTCGGCGCCGCGCCGAGCGTCGGAGTAGTCGTTCGACAGGTTCGTCCCGATCTGGATGAACAGCGCGCCGACGATCGTGGCGATCAGGACCAGCGGCTTGAACGTGTCGGCCGGGCCGGCCGCGAGGCAGGTGCCGACGGCGACCGGTGCGAGGGCAGCCGGAAGCGTGCGCGGACGCGCGGCCTTGGACCAGACTGAGAGCGCGCCCATCGTCGCTACGGCCGCTTCGGAAACTTGCCGAAGTCGGGCTCGCGCTTTTCGACGTAGGCGTTGCGGCCTTCCTGGCCCTCTTCGGTCATGTAGAACAGCAACGTTGCGTCACCGGCGAGGTGCTGCACGCCGGCCATGCCGTCGGTCGCGGCGTTGAACGACGCCTTCAGCAGGCGCAGAGCCAGCGGCGAGAGCTCGAGCATCTCCTTACACCACTTGACGGTCTCTTCTTCAAGCTGGTCGAGCGGCACGACAGTGTTGACAAGGCCCATGTCGAGGGCCTCCTGCGCGTCGTACTGGCGACAGAGGAACCAGATCTCCTTGGCCTTCTTCTGGCCGACGATCGCGCCGAGGTAACCGGCACCGAATCCTCCGTCGAAGCTGCCGACGCGCGGACCGGTCTGACCGAAGCGGGCGTTGTCGGCGGCGATAGTGAGGTCGCAGACGATGTGCAGCACGTGACCGCCGCCGATCGCGTAACCGGCAACCATCGCCACGACGGGCTTGGGGCAGCGGCGGATCTGGATCTGCAGGTCGAGCACGTTGAGGCGGCCGACGCCCTGCTTGGCGACGTGGTCGTCACCGATGTAGCCGTCGTTGCCGCGGATGCGCTGATCGCCGCCGGAGCAGAAGGCATCAGGGCCCTCGCCGGTCAGGACGATGACGCCGACCGAAGTGTCGTCCTGCGCGCGGTTGAAGGCGTCGCGCAGCTCGAACAGCGTCTGCGGCCGGAAGGCGTTGCGCACCTCAGGCCGGTTGATCGTGATCTTCG
>CAYVWQ010000026.1:0-6721 GCA_964455545.1 uncultured Thermoleophilaceae bacterium
TTGGCGACGAGGTTCATGCCGTCGAACATCGGGTTGACGATCAGCAGGTCGTAGTGCTTGTACTCGGCGATCGCCTCGTTGACGTCGTCGCGCATGCGCAGATCGATCGGCATCCAGTCGGGCGTGCCGTGCCGGTGGTTGACGACGGCCACGAGCGCCTCGATCTTCTGCAGGTACTCGGCGTACTCGGGCACGTCCGTTCGCGATGGCATCAGGTGGGCGATGAACGTGACCTTCTCGACGAACTCGGGGTGCTGCTCGAGAAACAGGTCGAAAGCGGTGAACCCGCGCAGGACGTTCTTCGACAGGTCGGCGCGGTCGACGCGCAGGATCAGGTTGTCGCGCCGGCGGCGAAGGATCTCGCGCTCGAACTCGTGCACACCGGGCTTCTGCGCGTTCTTGAGGAACGCCTCGGCGTCGATCGGCAGCGGATACGCCCGCACCCAGGTCTCGTGTCCGTCGAGCACCACGCGTCCTTCCTTCTCGTCGACCTCGGCCTCCGGGAAGAGTTCGCGGCAGCACAGCAGGAAGTTGCGCTTATAGCTCTGCGTGTGGAAGCCGACGATATCGTTCGCGAGCACGCCGCGATAGATCTCGTCGCGGATGAAGTTGGGCAGTACGCGCCAGGCGTCGGGCTGGGTCCAGGGGATGTGGATGAAGTGGTGGAGGAAGACGTCGGGTCGCGCCTCGCGGATGATTCCCGGCATCGTGTAGAGGTGGTAGTCGTGCACCATCACGACGGGCGACTCCTGCCCTTCGATCTCTTCGAGCACGGCGCGGGCGAGGTCGGCGTTGACGACGCGATAGCCCTCCTCGAATGCGTCCACCTCTTCCTGGCGGATGTCCGGGGCGTTCGAGAGGTCCCAGAGGTAGTGCTGGATGAACCACAACATCGGGTTCGAGATCACGTTGTAGAAGCGGTCGTAGGCGTGCTCGTCGGAGTGCACGAGGCGCACGCGGTACTCGGTGTCGGCGTTCGGGCGCACGGGGAAAGACTTGTGTCCGTGCTCGGCGCTGACCTTGGCGTCCTCCTCGGTCATCGTCGAAGCGACCCACAGCGTGTCCTCGCGGTGGTTGGCGAGTCCGGTGAGCGCGGTGACGAGTCCGCCGGTGCCGCGCTTCTCGGTGCGCTCGCCGTCCTCGTCGACGTTGAAGGTGACCGGACCGCGGTTCGAGACGAGCACCAGCGGGGCCTCCGCGAGCGACGCGGGAATACCGCCGGAAGCAGTCTCCTCAGCCATGGCCGCAAGCCTACCGGCAGTGCTAGCTGCCGGAGTCCTCGGGCAATGGCAGGCGCAGCGTGAAAGTCGTTCCCGCGTCGCCGGTGGCGACGCTCAGGGAGCCGTTCATCGCAGTCGCGATCTCGCGCGCGATCGACAGGCCGAGGCCGGTGCCGCCGGTCTTGTCGCCGGTGTGGAAGCGGTCGAAGATCTTGTCGACGTCCTCGGGCGGGATCCCCGGACCGTCGTCGCGCACCGTGAAGACGGCGCGGTCCTCGTCGACTTCGGCATCGAGCCAGATGTGCGTGCCGTCCGGGGTGTGCGAGAGGGCATTGTCGACGAGGATGCGCACGATCTGCGCGGCGCGGTCCGGGTCGCAGTAGGCCTTCACGCCTTCGGGCGCATCGATCGTGATCTCCGACTCCTGCTGCTGGGTCTGCGGTTCGAACTCTCGGGCGATGCCACGCGCGAGGTCGCGCAGGTCGACGCGCTCGGGCTGGATCGCCAAGGAGCCGGTGTCGATCTTCGAGAGGTCGAGCAGGTCGGTCGCGAGTTTCGTCATCCGCTTGATCTGCACGTGCATCACGTCGAGGAACTCGCGCTGCGTCTCGTCGTCGAGATCCTCCTCGCGCATCAGTTCGACGTAGCCGCCGAGCGAGAACAGCGGCGTGCGCAGTTCGTGGCTGGCATTGGCGATGAACGCCTTGCGCGCGCGGTCGGCCGTGCTGAGCCGGTGCTGCATCGTGTTGAAGGCGCGAGCGACCTCACCGATCTCATCCTGCGAATCGATCGGTATCGGGTCGGTGAAGTTTCCGAGCGAGACGCCCTTGGCCGCGGTCTCCAGCCGCCGGAGCCGCCGCGCCATGTAGCTCGACGCGACGAGCCCGGCGATCAGGGCGACGCCGAGCGCGATGATCGCAGCGATCAGGCTTCTTCGCGCGACCTGCTGAACCGTCGCCGTCACGCCGGCGAGCGAGGTGGTGAAGGTGATCGCACCGACGGTGTTGCCGTTGACCGTCAGCGGCGCCGCCGACTCGGCGTGCAGGCCGGTGCCGAACTCCGTCACGCCCGAGGCGATCTTGTTCGAGCGCACCGCCCGCGAGGCGACGGGGTCGGCGATCCGCGCGCCCTGCGAGGTCTCGCCGGTCGGGTCGTACACCACCACGAACTCCGGCTCGAGCGGCGTGCTCGGAGAGAACTTCAGCACCGCGGCCCGGACGCCGGTGGTGCCGACGATCGATCCGAGGAAGTTGCCCCAGACGCCTTCCGGTGACGGCGACACGAGCGACGTGTCGTAGGTCGCGACGATGCCGTTCGCGGTGCTCTCGAAGCGCTGCGCGATCTCGCGCATGTCGCGGATCCGGTCGCTGCGCAGACGTTGCTCGAGGCGCGGCACCACCATCAGGAAATTGACGGTGACTGCGATCAGCGTCACGCCGAAGAACAGCAGCGTGAGCTTCTCGCGGATGCCCCACCTGAACTTGCGGTCGTTCATTCGGGCCCCGGCCCCGGCCGGCTACTCGTCGCGGAATCGGTAGCCGACGTTGCGCACCGTGAGGATGTACTCAGGGTTGCTCGGGTCGGGCTCGATCTTCTCGCGCAGGTGGCGGATGTGGACGTCGACGGTGCGGATGTCGCGGTAGGCCGAGTCGCCCCAGACGCGCTCGAGCAGCGCCTCGCGCGTGAGCACGTGACCCGGCTCAGAAGCCAGCGCCATGAGGATCTCGAACTCCATGAAGGTGAGCGTGACCGGCTCGCCGTCGACGGTGACGACGCGGCGGCCCGGGTCGATCGAGACGATGCCCATGTCGATCGTGCGCTCGGCGGGTTTCGTTTCGGCGCTCATGCCGGCGCGGCGCAGCGCGGCCTTCACACGCGAGCGGAATTCGCGCAGGCTGAACGGCTTGGTCATGTAGTCGTCGGCGCCGAGCTCGAGACCGATCACCTTGTCGACCTCGTCGGCGCGCGCGGTGAGCATCACGATCGGGACGTTGCTCTCGGAGCGGATCTCTTTGCAGACTTCGAGCCCGTCGAGCTTCGGCATCATGATGTCGAGCACTACGAGGTCGAACGAGCCGGCGCGAAACTTCTCGAGCGCCTCTTCGCCGTCGCCGGCGACCACGACGTCGTACCCGTCCTTCTTGAGCGGGAATTCGAGCATCTTCTGGATCGGCGCTTCGTCGTCGACAAGCAGGATCGTCGCGGCAGGTGTCTCCACGTGGTGCAGTCTAAAGGCGCGGGGCGGTGGAAACCGTGCAGTCGGGCTGCGTTAGCGCAGGGACAACACTGCGCCAACTTAGACTGGTCGCCGTGCCTCCGGGACTTCTTGAACCGCGGCTGTACCGCGCCGCCTTCGCCCCGGCGCTGTTCGCGCTGATCATTCTGGCCTTTTCGCTGCAGGACCCGTCGCGTTCGGTCCAGCCCGAACTGTCGCCGCCGGGCTTCTCGGCGGCGCGCGCGACGGTGTTCGCACGGCAGGCCGTCACCAACTACGGCGCTCGCGAGAGCGGCAGCATCCAGGACGCGCGCCTGGCGGATTTGGTCGAGGCGCGTTTCGACGCGCTCGGCTTCCGCACCGAGTCGCAGGAGTTTTCCGCCACGACCCTCGCCGGCGAGCGCGAGCTCGTGAACATTCTCGGGGTCCGCCCCGGCCCGTCCGACCGCAGGCTCGTGGTCGTCGCTTCGCGCGACGGCGCGCCCGGCAAGCTCGAGCGCAGCGGCGCGATCGAAACCGGAATGCTGATCGAGCTGGCAAGGGTGCTCGCCGGCCGCGCCTTCGATCACACGATCGTCCTGGCGTCGGTCACCGGCGGGGTGGACGGCGGCCTTGGCGCGCGCGAGCTCGCCTCGAAGCTCGGATCGCAGGTCGACGGCGTACTCGTACTGCGAAACGTCGGCGCCGAGTCGGCTTCGTCGCCGGTGCTGAACATGTTCGACGCGCGGCTGTTCCCGGACGAGCGCTACACGAAGACCGTCGAGCGCATCGCCGAGGTCGAACTCGGCCGCGGGCCGGAGCCGCGCGAACTGCCAGCTCAGTTGATCCGTCTCGGCTTCCCCGTCGCGCTCGGCGAACAGGCCTCGATGCCGGCCGCCGGCCAGACCGCGACGGCGCTCAGTCCCGGCGGCGAGCCGCTCAAACCGCCGGCCGCTGACGCGCCGCAGCTGACGGCGCAGTCCGGCCAGACGGTCCTGCGCACGCTGACAACGCTCGACACGGGTTTTCGCCCAGAGCCTCCGGCCGCCGCACCGCTCCGGGTCGGCGGCAAGCTGATCCCGCAGTGGGCGTTCGTGGTGCTGATCGGCACGCTGCTGTTCCCGCTGATCGTCGCGGCGATCGACGGGTGGGCGCGCGGCCGGCGCTGGCACCAACCGGCGCAGCGCGGTCTGATCGCGCCGCCGATCGCGCTGGTCTGGCTGTTGCTGATCGGCCTGCTGCTGCGCGCCGTCGCGCTTTCCGGGGTGATCGACGCGCCGCCGCTACCACCGGACCCGTCGGCGCTTCACGGCGCCGGAGCGACTGCGATCGGCCTGTTCGCGGCGTTGCTCTCGGGACTCGGAGTGCTCGTCGCCGCAGCCGCGGCGCGCCAGGCGACCGCAAAGGGAGGCGAGGCCGGCTTCGCGCTGTGGATCGCCTTCTCGGGCGTGGCGGTGTTCGTCGTCAACCCGATCGCGGCCGGCTTTCTTCTGCTGCTGCTCCACCTGATCGTGCTCACTCTTTTGACCGGAGGTTCGGGCCGGCGGCAACTTGCCGCGCTCGCCGTGGTCGGCCTGCTCCCGCTGCTTGTCGTCTGGATCTACTACGCGAGCAGCTTCGATCTCTCGGTTTTCGGCTCGCTGCGCTACCTGGTGATGCTGGAGTCCGGTGGCTTCATCGGCATCGCGGCGGTCGCCGCCGGCTGCGCTTTGGCCGCGTCGCTCGGCACCGCGCTGATCCAGCTCTGGTGGTCGGCGCCGAAGGCCAGGCGCGGCGGACCGTCGCTTTCGCCGTTCGCGGAATAGGCCCTGCTCAAACATGAGCGACGATTCGACAAGTGTCGGATGTTGACGCTGCGGTGAGCGACCGAAAAAGTGATTGCAGCTCACCCCAGATGTCGCAATCCGCGACGAACTGCAATCCATCCCCAAGTGCAAAAGTCCTCCGAGAAACGATCGCGAAAGAAGCCGTTAGGTTGTATCTCACAATGCCCCAGCAGCCCCGAGACGTACCGATGAGCATGCTCGACAACTTCATCGTCGACAACTACGTGATCGACGCCCCGCGCATCGCCGACGCCTTTCTCAGCCGGCTGAACCGGATGGCAGACGAGCGCGCGCGCCTGCGCCGTTCGCTGATCTCGTCAGTCGAAGTGGTCGAAGCCCCGCAGCTGAAGGGCTGCTCCGTCGGCAGCGACCAGGCGTGCTCCTGAACCACGTCCGACCCGGCCGATCCGCGTGAGCGGAACGCCGGTCTGAAGCGTCGCTCGCGCCGCCGCCTCGAAGGCCTCCTCCGGCAGCGTCGCAAGCAGTTCGTACTCCTCGCCGCTCGCTGCAGCGATCTTCTCTGCCTCGTCCCGCTCGGCGAGCGCGTCTGAGATCGGGATCAACGGCAGCTCGACCAGCAGCTCGACGCCACTCGCCTCGGCGATGTGCGCCGCGTCGCCGGCGAGCCCGTCGGAGATGTCGATCATCGCGCCGGCGTTGTGCGCAAGCAGCGCCGCCGCCGCAGCGAATCTGGGCTGCGGCGCGAACTGGCGAGCGAACGCAGCGTCGTCGCCGAGCGGACCGTCGGCCGACGCGATGCGTTCCAGGGCGAGCGCCGAGCCGCCGAGCTCTCCGGTGACGACGACGATCTCGCCGGGCCGCGCGCCGCTCCGGGTCAGCACCCGCTCAGCCGAGTCGGCGTATCCGACCACCGTGACGCTGATCCACAACTGCTCGGCGGCGGTCATGTCGCCGCCGGCGATGAATGCGCCTGCCCGTTCGGCGGCGTCGCTGAAGCCCGCGCAGAGCTCGTCGAACTCGGCGTCGCCCAGGTCGGACGGCAGCCCGGCGGCGATGTACACCTCGCCAGGCCGAGCGGCCATCGCGGCGAGGTCGGACAGCGCGGCGGCAACCGCCTTTCGACCGATCGCCCGCGCCGGCCAGATGCCGCGGCGGAAGTGCACGCCGTCGTTCACGGCGTCGACCGATGTGACCGCGACGGCTCCGTCGGGGAGAACGACGGCCGCATCGTCACCGATGCCGACGACTGCGCGCACCGACTCGAGCTGCCCGAAGCGCTGCGCAAGTCTGCGGACCCGGTCGAACTCACCCATGCCCGCAACCTACAACCCCGGTCAGGGGATCGCGATGATCAGCGTGTAGGCCGTGAACAGCACGCTCGCGACCGTCAGATTCCGGTCGCGAGCGATCGCGGTGAACGGCAGCAGCCAGAGCAGGTACCAGGGGACGAGCCACGCCGAGGCGAGCAGCACGGCGAGCGTCGCCCAGCCGGCGTTGGCGATCCACGTCTCGGGCTGCTT
>CAYVWQ010000027.1:0-6650 GCA_964455545.1 uncultured Thermoleophilaceae bacterium
GTGGCGGCAGCCGTAGAGGTTGTCGAACTTGCTCTTGGTGACCGAGTCGTTGACGTTGATCGCCGGGAAGAGCAGGTCGCCGGTCTCGGCGAGCTCGTACAGGCGGTGGACGCCGGTCGTGGTCTCCTCGGTGACGCCCATGATCGCTTCGGCGACCTTGGTGTAGCGGTCCGGGAACTCAGCGACAGACTTCTCGAGCAGGCTGAGGAAGATCTGGAACTCCTCGGACTCGGCGTCGGCCGGGTTCGGGACGGCGCCGGCCTTCTCGAACTCGAGGCCCTTGTGGATCAGCATCGTGGCGTCGCCGCCGTCGTCGAGGATCATGTTGGCGGGCTCACCCGGCCAGTTGACGACCTGCTCCGTGCACCACCAGTACTCCTCGAGGGTCTCGCCCTTCCAGGCGAAGACCGGAACGCCCTGCGGGTTCTCGGGGGTGCCGTTCGGGCCCACGGCGACGGCCGCGGCGGCCTCGTCCTGGGTGCTGAAGATGTTGCAGCTGCACCAACGGACCTCGGCGCCGAGGGCGGTGAGGGTCTCGATCAGGACAGCGGTCTGGACGGTCATGTGCAGCGAGCCGATGATGCGGGCGCCCTTCAGCGGCTGCGAGTCGGCGTACT
Organism: uncultured Thermoleophilaceae bacterium; assembly: GCA_964455545.1. Lineage (GTDB taxonomy): Bacteria > Actinomycetota > Thermoleophilia > Solirubrobacterales > JACPNS01 > JACPNS01. The sequence continues at coordinate 618 of CAYVWQ010000027.1, forward strand.
CGGCGCGCGTGGCCATCAGGCCCGGCATCTCGTGCTCGGCGAGCTCGATCTGCTTGCGGCCGGCGGCTGCGAGCGAGAGGTCTGCGACCTTGAAGTCGGTGGCCTCGAGAGTGGTGCTCATGGGGTGTCGGTCTCCTTGGGTTGGGTCTTCGTGGTTGAAGCGTTCAGAAGTTGTTGGTGTTTCTGCTGCTCCCAGGAGAGCCAGTCGCTCGGGGCGACTTCTTCCGGCTTCTCCGGGGTCTGGTCGAGCCAGTCGTTGACTGCGGCGTCAACCGCAGGTTCGTCGCGCATGCGCTGCATGAAGCCGACGTCCGCGATCTCGAGATCGTGACCCTTCAGCAGTTCGCGCAGGGTGCGCAGGCGCTGCAGCTCTCCCGGTCCATACAGCCGGTAACCACCCGGCGAGCGCGGCGGCTCGACGAGTCCGACCTTCTCGATGTAACGCAGCATGCGCGGGGACCAACCACTGGTCTCGGCAGCCTCGTTGATCGTGAGGGCAGCAGGGGATTCGGTGGCCGGGGGAGCCATCGCCGCAACCTTATCACAGGTGTGTGAAGGTTGCTTCTGTAAAGTGGTCGCCATGACCGCGATCCTTGGCATCGACGTCGGCGGCAACAACGTCAAGCTACGCATGAGCGACGGCGACGAAGTGCGCAAAGTCCCCTCCGGGACGGGCCTGACGGCGACGGCGATGGTCGAGAAGGTGCTCGAGCACACCTTCGACTGGAACTACGACGTGATTTCCATGGGCTTTCCCGCCCCGGTCCTCAACGGCTCGATCCTGAAGGAGCCGATCAACCTCGGGCGTGGCTGGGTCGGATTCGACTTCGAGGCGGGGTTCGCGCGCCCGGTGAGGATCGTCAACGACGCGACGATGCAGGCGCTCGGCAGCTACGACGGCGGCAAGATGCTGTTCCTCGGCCTGGGCACCGGCCTCGGCTCGACGATGGTCGTCGATGGGATCGCCCTGCCGATGGAGCTCGGTCACCTGCCGTACAAGAAGGGGAAATCCTTCGAGGACTACGTCGGCCGGGTCGGAATGGAGCGACGCGGCAAGAAGAAGTGGAACGCGAGCGTCCTCGAGGTCGTCGACCACCTCTATCGCGCGCTCGAGCCCGACTACATCGTGCTCGGCGGCGGCAACACCAAAAAGCTCAAGCAGCTTCCGGACCACGTGCGCGTTGGCGACAACAGCGCGGCTTTCACCGGCGCCTTCCGCATGTGGGACGAGCCGGTCGCCGCCGGCGCCTAGGCCGTGTACTGCTCGTAAGCCGCCGCAAACACGCGCAACGTCGCGGCGTCCACCAGCGCCCCATCGCGCTCCAGCTGATCCGCGTCGAGACGCATCAGCCTCAGCGCCTCAACGCGCTCTGCGAGGCGAGGGTCGTCGTCGTTCCTCTGCTCGTCGCTCATTGGAAATCCACCCTACACCCACTCACCGTCTTCAAGCGCTGCAGCACCGGCCGCCACCCCGCGGGCGACGCCAGCGGCAAACGTGCTTCTGATGGCGGCGTCGAACCCATCGATTTCTGCCCGGGCTCGGGCCCGAGCGACAACCGACTCGGACGCTTGCTGAGCGCGAAAGAGGAACTCACGATCGGCCATCAGGTCGTACATGACTTCGGTCATCACGATCTGGGTGCGCCGCGCAAGTCTCCCTGACGATCGAGCCGCAATCAGCGCGCTCGTAACTCCGTCGATGAACTCAGCCCGGTCCACGCACCGCAAACTAACTGCACCATGCCGAGACGCGGGAAAAATTCACACTCGCGTGGCCAAATCGTTCGCGTCTCGTCGCAAACTACGCAGCAATGGAGATCATCCGCTCGATCGGCACGCGCGCGCGCTCGGCGATAGCGGGGTCGACCTCGACGACGTACTTGTCGTCACGCAGTGCGTCGCGCAGGTTCTCGAGCGTGATCGTCTTCATGAATCCGCAGACGGCGTCCTCGGTCGCCGGGATGAACTCCTTGTCCGGCGCGGCCAGGCGCAGCGGGTGGAAGATCCCCTCCTCGGTCGCGACGAAGAACCTTTTCGCGTCGCTCTTCTTCGCGTGCTCGATCATGCCGCCGGTCGAGAGGATGAAGGTGCGATCCGGGTCGATGTCGCCGCAAGCGAGGTACTCCATGGCGCTCGTCGAGCAGCCGCACTCGGGGTGGATCATCAGCTCGGCATCGGGGTTGTCATCGAGCATCGCCTGGAGGTCCTTCGGGCGGATCCCGGCGTGCACGTGGCACTCCCCCATCCACACCTTCATCGGGCGCTTCGTCATCTTCTCGACGTAGCTGCCGAGGAACATGTCCGGGCCGAAAAGGATGTCCTGCCCCTCGGGGATCGCGTTGACGACGTTGACGGCGTTTGAGCTGGTCACGCAGTAGTCGGTCTCGGCCTTCACCTCAGCCGTGGTGTTGACGTACATCACGACCACGGCGCCCGGATTCTCGGACTTCCAGTCGCGCAGCTGCTGGGCGGTGATGCCTTCGGCGAGTGAGCAGCCGGCGCGGGTGTCGGGAATCAGCACGGTCTTCTCGGGGCTGAGCACCTTCGCCGTCTCGGCCATGAAGTGAACGCCGCAGAAAACGATGCGCTCGGCGTCGGTCTTGCTCGCTTCGATCGAGAGGCCGAGCGAGTCGCCGGTGTAATCAGCGACGTCCTGGACCTCGGGCACCTGGTAGTTGTGCGCGAGGATCACCGCGTTCTTCTCTTTGGCGAGCGCGCGCACTTCTTCGGTGAGCGACGTGATCTCCTCGGCGCTCGGCGGCTCGGGCAGCGGCGGGGGCACTACAGGGAGCATGAATGGCTCTGCCCTTTGGGGCTGCGTGACTGTCGGGGGTGATGTCATGCCAATCCGATCGGTATGTTCCGCCGCGATCTGGTGAACGCTCTCGTCGGCCGGAATGTCTTGGGCTTCAGATTGTATAGCGCCTCGACCGGCCGGCGAGCCGCCGCCAGCGACATACTCAAAACTTCTATTGACTCGAAGTCAAATATTCGATACTTTCACGCTTTGACCGACGGTCAAAGCTGGTGCAGTGCTGGGGAGCCCGCACCGGGAATGAGGACGCCGCGCGCTTGCGCGCGGCAGATGGAGACACAGAAATGCTGGGTTATGAGCCGCTCGGTTGGGGTCGGCGCGCCTGCCTGCTTGCACTCGTATCGATCACGATGCTCACGCTGCATGCCGGATCCGCTCGCGCCGAGCTGCCGGACTTTGAGTCGAGCAGCGGAATCACTGTCACTGCGACCCGCGCGATCACGTCGCGCACTTTCGAGGCCGACATCTCAACGCCGCTGATCTCGCCGCGCGCGCTGAACGCACCGAACCGGGTCCGCGTGACCCTGCCGAACGGATACTTCGACAATCCGAGCACGCGATACCCGGTGCTCTACCTACTCCACGGCGGCGCCGGTGGAAGCGCTTCGAACTGGACGACCGCCGGCGCAGAAGAGGAGATCACCGCGGGTAGCGACGTCATCACCGTGATGCCGGACGGCGGCAAGGTCGGTTGGTACACGAACTGGGTCGACCAGTCGCGCGGGCCGCAGCGCTGGGCCGACTTCTACCCCACTCAGCTGATCCCCTGGGTTGACGCGAACCTGCGAACGATCGCGGAAAAAGACGGCCGCGCGATCGCCGGTCTCTCGATGGGCGGATACGGATCGGTTCGCCTGGCACAGGACAGGCCGGATCTCTTTGCTTCTGTCGCGAGCTTCTCGGGCGCCGTCGACCTCGGACTCGCGGTCACCCGCCTGACCGTGGTCGAGCAGTCGCTGCAGAATCTCCTGCCGGCGGCCGGCGCCTTCGGCATTCCGATCTGGCCGTTCGACGGAATCTGGAACGCGAAGGACCCGATGAACCGGGCCGCGCGACTGCGGGGGCTGCAGGTGCTGCTCTACGCGGGCGGAGGCGCGAGCTCGCTCGACCCGATCGAACGCGCGATGCAGCTCTCCGAGGACAACTTCTCGAAGGCGCTGTCATCGGCCGACGTGGAGCACCGCTACTGGCGGTACGGCCGTCCCGGCACGGTCGGTGCTTACACCTGCAACGGCGGTCACAACTGGCCGTGCTGGAACATGGCGCTCGCGGATGCGCTGCCGCGGATGCTCAGCGTTCTCAGCCCGCCGATCGACACTTCCACGGATTCCACGCACTAGGAGGGCGGTGGAACGGGCGTAGATTGCTCAGCCGCGCTTGTTCGCAGCAAGCGCGGCGGCAATCACGCCGTCCAGTGCGCCGACGAGCAGATCGCGCAGTTGTACTGCGGGCACGTCGCGCTCGCCGAGCCAGTCGGCGGTGACCACACGCGCGAAGGCGAACCAGCCCCAGAGCGAACGGCTGAGTACGCCCGGCGGCAGGGCCTCGGACGTTCCCGGGCCGCCGCGCATGTCGGCCATTCCGACGATCCACTCGCCGGTCAACTGCTCGAGAGCTTTACGGAAAGCATCGTCGACACGTGCGTCGACGCCGACGGAGTCCCTGAGGATCAGCTCAAGTCCGTCTGTCTCGGCGGCCCACTGCACGTAGTTCCCGATCGCAGTGACTTCGCGCTCGCGCGGCGGCAGCGACATGTCGGGACGCGCGTGCTCGACGAGTTGCTCAAGCATCTCCTCGACGACGGCCGAGTAGAGCCCGCGCTTGCTGTCGAAGTAGTAAAAGACGAGCCCCTTAGCCACCCCGGCTTCGGCGACGATCTCGTCGACGGTCACGTCCACGTAGCGGCGCTCAAGAAAGAGCCGCGTCGCCGCTGTCAGCACGGAGTCGCGAAGTTCAGGCCGGACTGGCTTTTCGCTCATCGGCGATCACGCCCACATCAGTCGAACACCATCGACAGATCGAGTGCCCGGGCGCCGTGCGTGATCGAACCGAGTGAAATGAAGTCGACGCCGGTCTCGGCGGCGCTGCGTACGTTGTCGACGCGATATCCGCCCGAGGCCTCGAGTTTTGCCCGCCCGTCCACGCGCTTGACCGCGGCGCGCAGCTCTTCGTCGGTCATGTTGTCGAGCAGCAGGTGGTCGACGCCCGCGGCGAGCGCCTCATCGATCTCGGCAAGGTTGCGGACCTCCACCTCGATCGACAACTCGCTGCCGGCGCGGCACCGCTCGACGGCGGCGGTGATACCGCCGGCCGCGGCGATGTGGTTTTCCTTGATCAGGATCGCGTCGTAAAGGCCTTGCCGGTGGTTGGTCCCGCCGCCGGCTGCCACGGCGGCCTTTTCAAGCGCACGCATGCCCGGTGTGGTCTTGCGCGTGTCGAGGATCTGCGCCCCCGTACCTTCGACCGCCTGAACCACCGAAGCCGCGGCGGTCGCCACGCCCGAGAGGTGCATCATGAAGTTGAGCGCGACGCGCTCGCCGGTGAGCAGAGCCGCGGCGCGGCCGGAGATCGTCGCGATCTCGCCGCCGTCGCTCCAAACGCCCTCTTCGTGCACGCGCGCGTATTCAGTCGTGGGGTCAATCTCGCGAAAGACGTACTCGGCGACGTCGTGTCCGTAGATCACCCCCGGCTGCTTCTGCCGGATCGTCGCGCGACCGGTGTCGAGCATGTCGACCGTGAGTTCGGTCGTGACGTCACCGCCGCCGACGTCTTCGGCGATCGCGAGCGCCACGAGCTCGGCGTAGTCGGAGCGGCCGGCCACTACTCCCCCTTCGCGCTGCCGGCACGGGCGCTGGCACGCCCGGCCGCGCGACGGCTCAGCTCGGCGTGCACGAATCCGTCGAGGTCTCCGTCGAGCACGCGCTGCACGTCGCCGACCTCGAAGTTCGTGCGGTGGTCCTTGACCATCGAGTACGGGTGCAGCACGTAGCTGCGGATCTGCGATCCGAAGTTGACGTCGATCGCGTCGCCCTTCTCGGCGGCGAGTTCGGCGGCGCGCTTCTCTTCTTCCAGAGCAACGATGCGAGCCCGGAGCATCTTCATCGCGGTGTTCTTGTTGGCGCCCTGTGAGCGCTCGTCCTGGCACTGCACGACGATGCCGGTCGGCTTGTGCGTGATCCGCACCGCCGAGTCGGTCTTGTTGACGTGCTGGCCGCCGG
>CAYVWQ010000028.1:0-6063 GCA_964455545.1 uncultured Thermoleophilaceae bacterium
TCGGCTCGTTGATGATGCGCTTGACCTCGAGGCCGGCGATCTTGCCGGCGTCCTTGGTGGCCTGGCGCTGGTCGTCGTTGAAGTAGGCCGGGACGGTGATGACCGCGCTGTCGACTGACTCACCGAGGTAGGCCTCGGCGTCGGTCTTGAGCTTCTGCAGGATCATCGCGCTGATCTCCGGCGGCGAGAGCTGCTTGTCGTCACCGACGTCGACGCGCACGTCGCCGTTCTCGCCGCGCACGACCTTGTACGGAACGATCGCCTCTTCTTCCTTGACTTCGGCCTCCTTGCGGCCCATGAAGCGCTTGATCGAGAAAATCGTGTTCTCGGGGTTGGTCACCGCCTGGCGCTTGGCGAGTGTGCCTACGAGGCGCTCGCCGCCGCTGGTGAAGGCGACCACGGACGGGGTGGTGCGGCCGCCCTCCGCGTTCTCGATGACCGTCGGTTCGCCACCTTCAAGCACGGCCATCGCCGAGTTGGTGGTTCCGAGGTCGATTCCGATTGTCTTAGCCATTGTCTTTCGTGTGCTCCCAGGGGTATGGGGGTTTTACAAGTTGATGGACACATTGTAGGCGATTGGCTCAGAAAATCTAAGTGTGAGTGTTATAGATCTGTGAAGCGGCATTCCTGGGGTCAGGGGCCGACGCCTACCCGGGGACAAATGTCCTTGAGTGGGCAGGCGCCGCAGTCTGGTGCCCGCTTGTGGCAGATCCTTCGTCCGTGCCGCAACAGGTTGACGTGCTCCTCGTGGCCCTGCCCTTCGGGCGTCCAGGCGAGGATCGCGTCGTGCATCTCCTCGAAGCTCGCCTTCTCGCGGAACAGGCCCAGCCGCGTGCCGACGCGCGAGACGTGTGTGTCGACCGGGATGTCGTGCAGGCCGTAGGCGAAGAGCAGCACGCAGGCGGCCGTCTTGCGCGCGACGCCCGGCAGCGTGCAGAGGTAGTCGCGCGACACCTCGACGGGCGTGTGCAACATCCAGTCAAGGTCGATCTCGCGTGAGCGTGTCCACTTTCCGTCGGGGTCGGCGCCCTCGGGCAGCTCGTCGGTCGCGAGCCGATCGAGGATCTGCTTCATCCGCAGCGACTTGACCTTGCTGATCCCGCCGGGCGCGATCGCGGCCTCGATCTCCTCGACGCCGGCCGCGCGCACCTCTTCCCAGCTCGACCACCGCTCCTCGAGCCGACAGTAGGCGACGTCGCGGTTGCGGTCGTTCGTGTTCTGGCTGAGCAGAGTCAGCACCAGTTCGCCGACCGGGTCGTGGTGAGGCTTGTTGACGGGCACGCCGTAGTAGGCGCGCAGACGCCGACGGATCGCGTTCAGTTTGTTCTTGTGTGGCAGTTGAGGCGCGGTCTTCACGGCCCGACCAAAGCTAGCCTTGTGCGGCAATGGACGACCAGTTCCGCGAATGCCGCGAGAAGATCGCCGGCACCGAGCTCTTCTGGCGCGAGGCCGTCAACAAGCTCTCCGCCCCGACGCTGTACGTGCACGGCGTCCCGACCAACTCCGACCAGTGGGCACCCTTCCTGGCGCGCACCGGCGGCGTCGCGATCGATCTGCCCGGCTTCGGGCGCAGCGCCAAGGACATGCACTTCGACGGGTCGCTCGGGGCGTACAACGCGATCATCCAGGCCTTCATCGCGCAGCAGGGGTGGGACCGTTTCAACCTCGTCGTCCAGGACTGGGGCGCGATGGCCTTGATCACCGCGCAGGAGCTGCACGCGCGCGTCAACCGAGTTGTGATCATCGACGGCGTTCCGCTGCTTCCCGGCTACAAGTGGCATCGCGTGGCACGGATATGGCGCACACCTTTCGTCGGCGAACTCGCGATGGGGTTCACGACCAAGTCGGTTCTGCGGCGTTTCATCCGTGAAGCGAGGCCGGACGGTGAGCCGTTGCCTGACGAGATGGTCGACTCGATCTGGGAGCACTTCGACCACGGCACCCAGCGGGCGATCCTCAAGCTCTATCGCGGCGCGCCGCCGAAGATGCTCGAAGAGGCCGGTGAGCGCTTCGCCCAGCTGAAGGCGCCGGCGCTGGTCATCCACGGTGAGCAAGATCCCTACATCCCGCCGCGCTTCGCCGCGCTCTACTCAGAGACACTTCCGTCGGCGCGACTCGAACTGCTGCCCGACGCCGGACACTGGCCCTGGCTCGACCGGCCTGACGTGATCGACCTCACGGCGAATTTCCTCGGCGGCGTCGAAAAGAGTCAGTGATGTTCGCGAAGGCGAAGAATCTCGTGCGCCTGCACGCCGGGCCGCTGGCGGTCGCGGTCGCACTCAGCGCGCTCTACTTCGTGCTCGACCTGCGCGGAGGGGATCTCGCTGCGCACCTGTACCGAGCAGAGCTCGTCAAGAACGACGGCTTCTTCGTCTGGAACTACAACTGGTACGGCGGGCACTACATCGTCAGCTACGGCGTGATCTTCCCGGCGCTGGCCGCGACGATCGGCGTCCGCCTGACCGGGGCCGTTGCCTACGTACTCGGCGTGTTGCTGTTCAGCCTGCTTGCCGACAAGGTCTTCCCGCCGCGCGGCGCGCGCGCCGCCAGCTACGCGTTCTCGGTGGTCTTCTCGGCGACGCTGGTGATCGGTCAGCTGCCGTACGCGCTCGCGATCGCGCTCGGCATGGGCGCCCTGCTCGCGGCCGCCAGTCAGCGTTCGTGGCTCGCGGCATTCCTTGCGCTGAACGCGGCGCTCACCAATCCGCTCGCGGCGCTCTTCATCGCCTTCATCGCGTTCACGGTCTGGCTCGGCGACCGGCCGTGGGAGACGCTTCGCACCACGCGCTACGCCTTCGGAAAGATGTGGGCGCTGCCGTCGCACGCGTATCTGGTGACCGCCATATGCGCCGTCGTTCCGGCGATGATCGTCTCGGTGCTGTTTCCCGAGGGCGGGTCGCAGCCTTTCCACGTCGCGTCCTACCTCGGCGCCGTCGCCTTCACGGGCTTCTTCTGGTTTTTTGTGCGTGACGACCTGCGCGGCGACGCGCGGCGGATCGTCGGCACCGGCGTCGTCCTGTACCTGACTTTCCTGACGCTCAACGAACTCGTCCCGTCGCCGATCGGAGGCAACGCGATCCGGCTAGGCATGGTGCTGTTCCCGACGATCGCGGCGGCCGCGCTGTGGCCGCGTTCGCACCGCTACGCCCTGGCAGTGATCGTCCCGTTGCTGTGCTGGCAGGGGGCAACGGCGCTGTGGGCCGTCGCGACGACCGACCAGTCTTCCGATCCGCACTTCTTCTCGCCGGTCAACCGCTTCCTCGACGCGAAGAACCCGGCGCGAGACCAGAAGGTCGAAGTCGTATTCACGCGCAACCATTTCGAGGCCGCATACGTGGCCAACCGCCGGCCGATCGCGCGCGGCTGGGAGCGACAGCTCGACACCAAGTACAACGCGGTCTTCTACGACGGCACGCTTTCGCCGCGTACCTACGCGCGCTGGCTGATCGACAACGACGTGCGCTGGGTCGCACTGCCGAAGAACGTCACGACCGATTACTCCGCGCGTGACGAGGCCGAGCTGATCCGCGCCGGCCTGCCCTACCTGGATCTCGCCGCCGACTTCAAGAACTGGGAGATTTACCGCGTGACGCTGCCGTCCTCGGGAAGCGAGGAGCCCGACTTCAACAGCGATCCCGAGAAGGGATTCAGTGTCCGTCCCGACCACTGGGGCGTCAACGCCACGCGGATCCGTTGGCAGCGGTTCCTGCGCCCTTCGTACGGCTGTATCCGCTCGACCGACGACGGTTACATGCAGATCGTCCTGCCGTCGCTCGGCAGCAAGGACGCCGGAGGAGTATCTTCCCGTCCGCCCGTCGTGACGATCACTCCGGACTTCTCGCTCGGAAGGCTCGTCGGTGGCGGCGCTATCTGCGCGGAAGGTTGGACCACCGACGACAACGGTGACCCGGTCCGCGTGCCTGCAGTCGAAGAAGGAAAAATCTCTTGAGCGAAGTCCCACCGCCCCCCGCGAACCCGATCCTCAGCGACGCGGTCCGCAACCGCCTGATCGAGTCGCGCCTGACTCCGAACACGATCTCTCTCGTCGGCCTGCTGGGCTGCACGTTGGCCGTCGTGTTCATCATGCTCGGCTGGTGGATCCCGGCCGGCTTCGCGTTCGTGTTCGGCAGCGTGATGGACCTGCTCGACGGCAAGTACTCGCGGATGAGTGGCAAGGCGACGCTGTTCGGCGCCTTCCTCGACTCGTCGCTCGACCGCATCGAAGAGGGTTTCGTGCTCGGCGCAATCGCCTACCAGTTGGCCAAGGGCGGTGACCCCGAGGCGGCGGCGGCAGTGGTGCTCGCCGTCACCGGATCGATCATGGTCTCGTACACGCGCGCCCGCGCCGAGGCGCTGGGGATCGAGTGCAAGGTCGGCATCGCCTCGCGCGCGGTCCGCGTGGTGATCATCTCGGTCGGCGTGTTTCTTGCCGACCTGACGATCAGCGGCACCGACCAGTGGGTGTTGAAGGCGGCGATCTACGTGCTCGCGGTCATGTCGCTGTTCACGATGCTCCAGCGCATCGCACATGTCTACAAGGAGTCGAAGAAGCTCGACGCGGCGAAGGCCGCCGAACCTTCCGCTCAGGCGTAGTCACCGCGCGCGCCGGTTCCGCGTACGCGTGCTCGATCGAGCATGCGCTGGCCGAGCTGGCTCGCGGTGGTCCCGGTCGAAAACAGCAGGAGCTCAATCCGCTCGCGTAGGACGCGGTCGGTCGGCGGCAGTTCGATCAGGGCGACCAGCAAGAGGTCGACCTGGTCGTCTTCGGGAATCCCGCCGTTGGCCGCACGCTCGAGCACTCGGAGAAACAGGCCGCGCTTGCTCTCGAAGGTCGCGTAAAGGCTCCCGCGGTGCACCCCGGTCGCCTCGACGATCTGCTCGATCGAAGTCGCGGCGTAGCCGTTCCGGCGGAAGACCGCGGCGGCGGCATTGACCGCCAGGGCCTCGTCGAATTCGCGGGTTCGCGCCATCCATTCAAGAATAGACGTTCCAGAAAACGGCTGTAACCGGACTTGCGCATCGGTGTTTCACCGTCTAACCTCGGCGGCACGGCAGCGCCTCATTCGGTGCGCCACCGCCTTTCCAAGACACAGTCCCCTCCGGAAGGAAATCCGCAGTGACACCTGCACCCAAGCTTTCGACCAACGGCCACGGCCGCTACCAGAGCGACAAGGTCCGCGTCGCGATCATCGGCGTCGGCAACTGCGCCAGCGCGTTCGTTCAGGGCGTCGAGTACTACAAGAACGCCAAGGCCTCCGAAGAGGTTCCGGGCCTGATGCACGTCGACCTCGGCGGCTACCACGTCGGTGACATCGAGTTCACCTGCGCCTTCGACATCAACAAGACGAAGGTCGGCAAGGACCTCGGCCAGGCGATCTGGGCCGACCCGAACAACACGATGAAGTTCGCGAAGGTCCCGAAGAACCTCGGCGCGCCGGTCTACCGCGGCATGACACATGACGGTCTCGGTAAGTACCTCAAGGAGAAGATCACGAAGGCGCCGGGCGAGACGGCCGACATCGTGCAGATCCTCAAGGACACGAAGACCGACGTCGTCGTCTCGTACCTGCCGGTCGGTTCTGAGGACGCGACCAAGTGGTACGTCGAGCAGATCCTCGAGGCCGGCTGCGGTTTCGTCAACTGCATCCCGGTGTTCATTGCCTCCGAGCCGTACTGGGACCGCAAGTTCAAGAAGGCCGGTCTGCCGATCGTCGGCGACGACATCAAGAGCCAGGTCGGCGCCACGATCGTCCACCGCCAGCTCGCGACCCTGTTCGGCCAGCGCGGCGTGAAGATGGTCAAGACGTCGCAGCTCAACGTCGGCGGCAACATGGACTTCTACAACATGCTCGAGCGCGAGCGCCTCGAGTCCAAGAAGATCTCGAAGACGCAGGCCGTGACCTCGATCATGGACCACACACTCCCGAAGGACGACGTATACATCGGTCCGTCGGACTACGTGCCGTGGCTGACCGACCGCAAGTGGGCGCACATCCGTGTCGAGGGCCAGGCCTTCGGCGACGTGCCGCTGAACGTCGAGCTCAAGCTCGAGGTCTGGGACTC
>CAYVWQ010000029.1:0-1696 GCA_964455545.1 uncultured Thermoleophilaceae bacterium
ACACGGTTTTGATCGCGTGCGGCTCGGCAAGGCTCCGATCGACACACCACGACGCGCCATGGGTGACCTGCTCGGCAACGCCGTTCGCTTCGGCGTGGTCGATGATGTGCTCGCTGCCGGCGAGGGAATCGAGACCATGCTGTCACTGCGTTACGCACTGCCGGCCCTGCCCATGGCGGCCGCGCTTTCGGCTAATCATCTCGCAGCGATGATGCTGCCATCTGGCCTGCGTCGGCTCTATATCGCCCGCGATGACGATGCTGCCGGAGATACCGTACAGGCGATTCTCACGCAGCGCGCGGTAGAGGCCGGCGTTGAAGCGATTCCGCTGTCGCCTCGGGTGGGCGATTTCAACGAAGATCTGCACATCTTTGGCCTCGAAGCCCTCCGCGCATCGTTGCGGCTTCAGCTCGTACCAGAGGACGTCGTCCGTTTGCTGCATTCGTCGTTGGCAACCGCGGAATAGCCCCGGCAATTCGATGGGCATCGACAGGTCGGTCGCGGTGCGGCCACTGCCGGGAGAGCACGCGACCACGGCCTTCTAGAGGGCGATCGGACGGCAAGCGGCCCCGACCGGCAATGGCTGCGTCCGGCTATTTTCCGCCGCGCGCCGGCGACGAGAAGACACATTAGCCATCTGGCGAGCGCGCTTTGCATCGCGAAGCAAAATAGCCCGGCCTCCGCCATCCTCCGCTGCGCTTCGGCCCTCCGCTCTGCTCCGGGTTCTGGCCCGTTCCGCCTGCCGTCTGAGTGATCGCCACGAAGGCCGCGATGGTCGCGGCCGATCCGGCAAAGGATCGCCTCCATGACCGACCACGATGACATCGAACCACCGCACGACGCATCTCCGACCGAACACGTTCTTGCCGAATTGCAGCTCTTCGGTTACCGCCCCTTCGACGACCAGCCCGATCCACGGCCGCTTCCCGACGGCAGGATCATTACCGGTGCCGTCGTCGATATCTTCGATGCCCTGGTCGCGACGTTGAGCGACACGCGGCTCGAGCCGGACCTCGACGATCTGCTCTGGTCGACCGTCAACCTGTTCCACCGAGCCGTCGACCGCATCGGTCGCCAACTCGACGACAACGAACAGGCGCAACGGAAGAGTCAGCGCGAGCAGGACGGTTCCGAAGTTCGATCCGTCGAACTCGAACGCATCACGGCGGAAGGCACCACGTTGATCGAGCGACGCAACTGCCTGGAGCTCTTCCGTGACCAAGCCATCGAACGCTTCGAGACTCACACCGGCACATTATGGCGCCCCCGATCGGGATCGCTGGTGAACCACCGCACCCTGACCGCGGCGATGATCGACTCCCGCGACTTCATCGCAGCCAAGCGCCGCGCCGAGACCGAGATCCTGCTGCCCTCAGGGCCAAAGATCGCGCTCACCGGAGGGCTCGACTTCAACGACCACCACCTCATCTGGGATCGTCTCGACAAGGTTCATGCCAAGCATCCCGACATGGTCCTGCTGCATGGCGGCTCCCCGAGGGGGGCCGAACTGATCGCCTCGAAATGGGCGAGCAACCGCAAAGTGGCCCAGATCGCCTTCAAGCCCGACTGGACGAGGCACGCCAAGGCAGCACCGTTCAAGCGCAACGATGCCATGCTCGAACTCCTGCCGATCGGCGTCATGCACTTCCCGGGCACGGGCATCCAGGACAACCTCGCCGACAAGGCGAAACGGCTC
>CAYVWQ010000030.1:0-1687 GCA_964455545.1 uncultured Thermoleophilaceae bacterium
ACCCAGGACGGAAGCGCCCGGCCGGCCGGCGCGCCCGGCGAGCGCCTCGACCACATTGAGCTTGGTCGTGTCGCGCGGCACGACGTCGAAGCTGTGATGCGAGCTCAGCACCCGCACGCTGCCGTTGGCCACTTGGGGGCATATAGCGAGCCGCTGGGCGAAGCTCGCGACGTCGACGACGTCCGAGTGGTTCACGGTCACCTGCACCTCGCGCACCTTGAGCGCGACGCCGTCGAGAAGCAGCCCGGAGTTTGCGATCCACCTCGCAACGCTCGCGACGTGCTCATCGGGCATAGGCCGGTCCTCGCTGATGTCGACGTCGAGGGGGCGGACATGTGCGCCGTTATAGTATCCCATAAGTACGAGCTGGTGGATTCTCTCCGGCAAGGCCTCGCGCAGCTTCTCACCCGCCGAACCGCCCCTCCCGGTCGCGAATCCAACCTGAACGCCATCATCCACGAGTCTGACCAGTTCGTCCATCACCTCCTTCGACGGCGGCCCAAGCCTCGCCTCTGTCGGCTGGTTCGGAACCACGGTCCCGTCATAGTCAAGTGCAAGCCCGACGAAGCTGGCGTCGCCCAGCTCGCGCAAGCGATCCCTGCCTATGGCGCACAGCGACACCTCGCCGTCATCGACCGGATCATGGAGCAGCCTCGCCGTTGCCTTGTGACGAACGGCTGGAGTCAGGTTCGTAACCAGGTCCTGTAGGGCGTCGTCGTCATAGATCGCCTCGGCAAAGTCACCCCGGCCGGGCCTGCCGGGATCGACACCCGCGATGCCGCCGAGATGACCAACGATGGCTAGGCCCCGGACGATACCCACAGCGTTGGCGAGTCGTCCGCCGTGACCGACGGCCAGTCCGCCACCGCGTACCTCCAGCGGCAGGGCGCTCCGGATGGGCTGCCAGACGGCCTCGCTCTCGCAGGTCGTCAGCGCCAGCGTGAACATCGTTGTAGGGTGCCGCGCCGCCCATACATGTCGACCGTGCGCGAAGTTGCGGAAATCGGTGCGTTGCACCGGAGCTATGCCGGTCTCCCACATGGAGGTCTCGATCAGTGTGGCGACCGCGGCGACCTGCGGATCATGCACGATCACCATCGTGTCGCCTGGCTGGAAGCTGGCGACCTCGTCGACGCCGTTGGCGACCGCCGATCGGGAGAGGTTCAAATAGATGGCGGCCAACTCCGCGCCGTGCGGTCGTTCCGTTGTCAAGTCGCTTGCGAGCAGCAGCCCAGTGACCATCGAGATCATCGAATGGGTAGCGAGGAAGCCGTCTTTGGGGTCGGCCACTGGCAGCACGAAGACTTGAGCGCGGGAATGAGCGGCGGCGGCGATTGCCGTCGCGCCGTCGGCGCGCGTCGTCACCAAGTGCGTCGCGTCCGCCGACGCAACCGCGCCCTGGAACGCTGCCGAAATGTCGGGATTGTTGGCACCGGCGCTGAAGAGCCAGACGTCGATCCCGTCCCACTCGGCCATCGATAGTGCGAGTTGCATGGGCGTCATGACAAGCGTCTGCCCGAGCCCAAGAGTTGTGCGGCAGCGGGCGAAATACTCTGCCACCACCATCGAGCCGCCAGATCCGATCGCGATCGCTAGCCGGCCGCGTCCGCTGGCGATTGCTTCCGCGATATCGCGCGCGCCGCGGTCGCCCACCAGCGAAATGGTTTCCGCTAGGCGACTCAGCTTC